>DDRT01000012.1:118000-141216 GCA_002343185.1 Deltaproteobacteria bacterium UBA2409 | reverse complement strand
AATGGGGTGGCTAATGGGGCTTGAACCCACGACATTCGGAACCACAATCCGACGCTCTACCAGCTGAGCTATAGCCACCATGGTATTCTTAGTGGCAGCTGCTTGTCCTTCGAAGCAAATTCTGCGGAGCAGAATTGCGAAGGAGGGAGCTATAGCCACCAAAAAAAATTACTTGGGGGTCAGGCCGGAAGACCTGACCCCCAAGTGGTTGATAGATAAGAATAATTTATTCACATGATCAAATCAATCTTTAGCTCTTTATTGAATAAATTCGGTCTCTAAAATCAATCGTTATCTCATTATTAAGCTCTAGATCTGTAACAAGGCTTACAACCGAAGAAGTAGGAAGTTTTAGCTTCTCAATCAATTGATTAAGACTTATCCCTTCCTCCTGCCTTACAATCTCTAATATATCCTCCTCATCTTTTGAATATTCTCTTTGCACCTCTTCTTTGTTTGCTCGACTAAGCTGTGGTAAAGCTTCAAAAATATCCTCTAAGCTCAAAATCATATGAGCCCCACATTTTATAAGTCTGTTTGTTCCTTCAAATAGTGGATTAAAAATACTTCCAGGAATTGTTAAAAGCTCTCGCCCTTGATCAAGCGCTGCATTAGCTGTTGCAATTGATCCACTTCTACTAGCTGCCTGAATTACAAGTGTTCCAAACGATAACCCAGAGATGATCTGATTTCTTTCTAGAAAATAATGAGGAAGAGGCGGTAATGAAGGCTCGTGAATTGATATTAGTGCACCACCTTGATCTAAGATCCGATCCGCTAACCTTTCATGAGCTCTTGGATAAATAGTCCTAAGACCACCTGCTAGTACAGCTATCGTTGCTCCATGTTCACCAGATGCTAACGCTCCCTCATGTGCTGCTTTATCAATTCCATAGGCAAGACCGCTAACTACACAGTTACCCTGCCTTGCAAGTTCACGAGCCGTCTCCTTGGTCCATGATATTGCCTGTGGATCTCCCTTTCTAGTTCCAACAATCGCAATCGTTGGCTTTCTAGGAATTTCACCCCTCAGAAACAATAACGGAGGCGGGACAGGAAGCTCAGAAAGAAGCCTTGGCAATTCGCAAACAACCGATATTCCTTCACTTTCCCAGCTCTTAATCTCTTGAACTAGTGCCGGTATGTCGGCTTCAGCTTCAAACCCTGTTCTAAGTTTCTGTAGTAATAAGGCTTTTTTTTCTAAGATCTCCATATCTTAACTATCGGAATTCAAAGAAAAAAGTTGCCGAAACTATAGGTTAAAAAAAAGCATCTCAAGTCTTACGGATAAGTATGTTTCAACTAGTCTATGAAGGCCCTCAAAACTCGGAAGCTGACACTGTTAGAAAGATTAAGAGTGCCCTTCTGTCTAAGCTAAATTTCTCAGTAGACGAGATAAGAGAAATTATAGAAAAGACCCCATCCACAATCGTTACGGCCGATGATGAAAGTGCTCTTGAAGAGTACTACGAGGAGCTAAAATCAGCAGGCGCTAGAGTCTACATAGTAAGAGAGAAGCAAAATATTGAGATAGAATTTTCACTCGATGATGAAGAATCAAAACCAGAACCTAAAGTTTTTTCTATCTCTGAGGAAAATGAAGAGCTTCCCGTTTATGAGGTCTCTGAAGAAGAAGAACCTATAAAACCAGAACATGAAAAAGCAATTGAGCTTAATGAAGATGAAAGTCTAGAAGACCTCCTTCAGGTATTAGGCAATGAGGAGGAACAAGATCCAATTAGTATAAAAGAGGAACCAAAATCAGAAGAAGCTGTTAAGGAAGATCTGTTTACTTTTGGAGAGAAAGAATCTGAGCCTGTAATAAATATCAATAAGGAAAGTAATAAAGAGCCAGAGAAGAAACTAAAGCCGATCGATTTTAGCTTTGATGATGAGTCAGAGAAGCCTGTTGAGCAAAAAGTTATCGAGAAGGTTGAAGAGAAAAATGACTGGGATCTAACTGTTGAAGGTGTAGAAGATATTGTACCCGATGTTCCAATTGTTAAGGGAAGCGTAAGCCCAACAGGTGATGAGGTAGATTTAGATTCAATGCTTGAAGAAGTTCAGGCTATTGCCCCAAAAATTGAAGAGCCAAAAGTCGAAGAAACTCCTGTTTCATTAAAAATAGAAAAACCAGCAGTTGTTGAAAAGCCAGTCGAAGAAGCTGCACAACAGCTACCAATTCAAAAAGAAAATCATCTTCCTCTTTTATTAATGACCTTGGTTTTGGTAATGGCACTTTGGGGAGCAAATCATTTTTACTTCATGAATAAAGAAACAGAATCAAAAACTGTTGAAACACCAAAACCAGTAAAGGTTGCTAATGAGAAAAAAGTGCCTAAATCTCTGAACAGAGATCTTAAGGGTGCACTAGTAGTTGATGGTGGAACAGTAACGATCAATCTTACTGAAGAGCAGGGTAAAATCAAACGACTTTCAATTGTATTTAGAGGGGATGAATCTCCAAAACTTACACCTGAAGAGATTGTTAGAAGAGTCCCAAGAGCACCTTGGATAGAGACTACAGTTTTTGAAACCACTCAATTTACATTTGAAGATAGTGGAGCTGCTGTAACAAATGGGCCAGTTCGTATTTCAATACAAGATGATAAGCAAACGAGAAGGGTTATAGGAACCGGGACAGCAAATATTATTCTCAACGGTGATACAGCAGAAGTTTCATTCTATTCTACCTATCAAACATCAAGTCGTGTAACGGGTGTTAAAAAAGAGAATGGTAGTTTAGCTGTATCAGTGGTGTTTGATACAAAAGTTGAGCTAAAGTAGACCTACTATAATGAAACTTAGAAAAGCGGTTAGTTTAATTGATGGGATCTCTGCGCTACTAGATTGGGATCAGCAAACCTATATGCCCGAAGCTGGGGGGAAATGGCGTGCAAAACAGATAGAATACTTAGCAGTTCTAAGACATAAGCTTCTCTTAGACCCGGAGTTAAAAAAAGAAGCAGAGAATGATTCAGATCCTATAAATAGAGATGGCGTTCTTAGGGAGATCGAAAAAGCCAGTAAGCTACCAATCGACTTTGTGGCACGGAAAAGTAAAGCATCTAGTTTAGCATTCCAAGTGTGGCTAAGAGCAAAACCAGAAAATAACTTCTCGCTAGTTGCTCCTCATCTTGAAGATCTAGTTGCACTTTCAAAAGAGGAAGCTGATCTTCGAGGCTATAAAAAAGATCCCTACGATGCACTGTTAGATCAATATGAGTGGGGAGGAGAAGTATTTTGGGTTGAGCCACTCCTAAAAGAGCTACTTTTTAAGGTAAAAAGCAGCACACAAACAAAGAAAAAATTTCCAATGCCTGTAGTAGAACAACAAACACTTTGCACTAAAATTATAAATCAACTAGGGCTATCCTCAGAAACCAGCAGACTTGATTCATCAGCACATCCATTTTGTACAACGATTGGGGTAGGTGATTATAGAATCACAACAAGATATGACCCTGATAATCTCTTTTCATCTTTGTTCAGTACTTTGCATGAAGCAGGTCATTGTCTATACGAAGCCGGATTAAATAGCGATCAACGTGGCCTACCAAGAGGCGAGGCGGTTTCTTTAGGGGTACATGAATCGCAATCAAGATTCTATGAAAATATTATAGGCAGAAGTAAGGAGTTTTGTTCGTTTTTAAGCCGAGTCACTGGGATAAATGATTCTGATATTTATAATGAAGTAAACTTTGTAAGTCCGAGTTTAATTCGAGTTGAAGCAGACGAAGTAACTTATTCGATTCACATTGTAATAAGGTTTTTACTTGAATTAGCACTTTTAAAAGGGGAGCTAACGGTACAAGATCTTCCCTCTGCTTGGAATGAACTATATGAGAAGCATCTAGGCCTAAAGCCAAGCTCAGATCGTGAAGGAGTTCTTCAGGATGTACACTGGTATTCTGGTGCTTTTGGATATTTCCCAACTTACGTTCTAGGAAATATATACGGAGGGATGCTTTTAGAGAAAATTAAAAAAGATATTTCAGATTTTGACTTGTTAGTAAGCGAAGGACAATTCTCTAAGATCAATAACTGGTTTAAAGAAAATATCTATCAATATGGGAGCGAATTTAAACCGAAAGACCTAATTGAGAGGGTTACTTCTGAAAAGATCTCTTCGAAACCATTTATAGAGTATCTCTCCTTAAAGCATCCCTTCTTATAAGTAAAAGTATTGAAAATAAAGTGCATGTAATTAGTAACACCGCAGGATAACAAAGTGTTAAAAGCGAATATTTTTCTAATGCTAAGATTCCTAAGATATTCTTTAGTGCACTAGCAATGTAAGTAAGAACTGCTTCCTCATATGGTTTGAAATATGATTTTCTAATTGTTGGTATAAAACCGACTGTGTCAACTATTGTAACAAGTATGACAGAATAAAGTGGTGTGTTAGTCAAAATCCAAAGCGGGATAGCTAAGAGAGATACTATTAGACATACAGTATCAAATAGATGAATCTTCTTCTCTCCAAACTTTAGTGAGGATAAAAAGATTAAAAAGCACATAAAACTTGAGGTAAGAGTCACCCAAGCCCCAGAACCTGCCCCGCCATCCAGTTGCCCAAATCCTGAAATTCCAGCGACTAAACACCATATTAACCAAGAGTATGGGTGTGGTTTAGTTTCTCCTCTTAAAACCCTTACTAGATAATACGAATATAATATTATCGCTATTATTGAACCTAGTGCGCCCAAGATTTCTTAACCTTGAATAATTTTTTGAGCAACTTTCCTCCCGTGTCTTACAGCGTACGACGTACCCCGATCCTCAGGGTATACTTGAGCCATAGTTGAAAGCCAAAGTCCTTTTATTGGAGTTTTTTCAGCGGGAATTAATTTTGAATAATGCTTTGTAATCACTGGCTGGCTGTAATGCGCTCTCCAAATATTATACCCGTTAACCCATGATTCGTTAAATTCAGGGAAAATTCGCTTCAAGTGAGGCAAACAATATTTAAATGTTTCCTCGTCTGATAGATTAAACAAAGGCTCAGAAGTTGGAAGATATTTTGAAAGATATGCAATGTGCTTTCCTCCATAATTTGAAGGCGGATCAAAATTAGTATGCTCAATTACCCCAACAAAGGGAAAACTTGGATCTGCGACATTAAGCCAGTAGGTAGATGAGAGGCTTTTATTTAATGAAAGAACAAGACAGACATTACCTAAAAATCTGATCTCTCTTGCAGGCTCAGTGTAAGATTTTGGAAGTTCTGGTGTAATATCTAAAAAAGTTGGAAGTGGAAGTGTTGCAAGAACGCAACTTGAATCAAAAGTACCATCTTTTGTTTCTACACCCGTAACCTTACCATCTTTAGAGATAATTTTAGTAACAGGTGTGTTAGTTATTATCTTTACACCAGCATTTTCAAGAGCATTTTTTATACTTTTTGTAGCTCCTCCAAATCCACCATCAAAATAAAGAAGATTTTCTTTGCCACCCTTACCACGACTTCCACCTCGTAGTTTTAGTTTATTCCAAAACCAAACTGCTGAAACATTTTGAGCTTCAACTCCAAATTTACCTTTTAAAAGGGGCTCCCAGACAACTTTGTAGCTTTCTTCCCCTGCAAAACGTTTGATCCAACTTTCAGCGGTTTCATTTTCAAGTGATAAATAGTCGTTATGTCTCTTTGCAGCCAATACCATTAACCCAGTTCGTATTCTGTTTATAAATGACAAAGGGGTAAATTTTAGAAGATCAAAAGGTTTACTAAGTCTGAATATTGAATTTGCATAAAATAGCCCAGTATTTGATTCTAGAACTTTTATTTTATCTCCAAGATCAAGTTCACGTAAAAAATCTAAAATATGATGATCAGAGGAAAACCAGTGATGATAAAATCTCTCAAGATCTATTCCAGGTGAAATCTCAAAACTTCCAGCAAGACCACCAACTGATGAATCAGCCTCAAGAATAGTTACATCATACCCTGCTTTTTTGAGATCCCACGCTGCTGATAGCCCCGTGTATCCAGCGCCTACAATTATAACCTTCAGAGGGGTTCTCCTTTAATTTCGTCAACTAGATAAAGTGGTCTTCCCTGACCTTGTTCAAAAATTCTCCCTACGTACTCACCCATTATTCCTAGAACCATAAGCTGAACCCCACCAAGCATTAAAATTGATGCCATCATAGAGGTATATCCTGAGAAGTTTATTCCGTAGAAAAACAGTGCAATTACAACTGCTATATATAAAAAGGCTAGTCCTGACACAAAAGCACCAAGATAAGAGGCAATTCTAAGTGGGGCATAAGAGAATGATGTTATTGCATCAAATGCTAAGAGCAGAGATTTGCGGACAGGATACTTTGTTTCACCTGCTGCTCTTTCAGGACGCTCATAAACTAGTGGGCATTGTGGATATCCAACCCAAGAAACCATTCCACGAATAAACCTATGCCTCTCTCTTAGGGATAAAAGAGAGTTAAGAGCTTTTCTTCCGATTAGTCTAAAGTCACCAGTGTCTTGGGGTATATGAATTTTAGTGATCCTTGAGATAGTTCTATAAAACATAAAAGCAAAAAGTTTTTTTAGGATGCTTTCACCATGTCTTTTTGAACGTTGACCATAGACGACCTCAAAACCTTCCTGCCATTTAGATATCATCTCTGGAATTAATTCAGGAGGATCTTGAAGATCTGCATCTAATATTATTATAACTTCACCTTTAGTTTGATCTAGTCCACAGGTTAAAGCTAACTGATGACCAAAGTTTCTACTTAGCTTTATTACTTTGAATCTTTTGTCTTTTTGCGCTATCTCATTAAGAATCTCCCAGGTTCTATCCTTACTTCCATCATCAACAAGTATAATCTCAAGTTTAGCTTTCAGTGAGTCAGCAACTACGCTTAGTCTCGAGTGAAAAAGTGGAAGCACCTCTTCTTCATTGTAACAAGGCACTACTATGCTTATAGTCCCAGGATATTGTCTCATTAAAATTTCATTCTCATAAAAATTCGCTCTGGAATATTTTTGATTATAAACATAATCCATCTCCAAAACCATGGAGTATATAGCACTAGACCATCACCCTTTAAAAACGATGCTATATCAGCACCAACCTGCTCAGCAGTTGCTGGCAAAAATCCCCCCTCAAGCTTTGCTGTCATCTTCGTTTTTACAAAGCCTGGTTTGATTGTGACAATTTGTAGTGCCTTTTCGTCTTGTCTAACAGCACTTAAATAAGAATCAAGGGCAGCTTTGGCTGCCCCATAGAGGCCAACTTTTTTTCTTCCTCTGTCTCCTGCAACTGATGAGATTATAGCAATTTTGCCATGCTTCATTAGTTTTCTTGCCTTTTCTACTATCAAAATTTGAGAGATACAGTTTTCATTAAATACTTTAGCAGGATTCTCAGTGCCTAAAGCTCCATGAGCGATAAGCAAAATATCGAACTCTGAAGCTTCAGCAAGAAGTGAGCTTAATGCCTCTTCAGGATTATCTTCTGCATTAAAAATTGTAGTAACTACTTTTATCGCGCCCCTTGCAAGCATGTCTTGCTTTAGAATATTCAAAGCCTCTTCGCTTCTGGCAGCAAGATAAAGTTCACAAGGTAGAAGATTTTTTGCGACTTCTCTAGCAATGTCTGAAGTGGCTCCAAATATACAAACTTTCATACTCTTCTCCAAAATGATGACGAAAAATGTGGATCTATAAACTTCTTAAACTCAGTTAATTTTGGAAAAGATAGAGTAAACATCTCTTTTGACATTCTTGCATCTTTTGCAGGATACAGGGCACCTCTATGTTCTCTCACTACAGAATCTAGAAGGTCTAAAACTTTAAAAGTCTCAAGACCTCTTATCGGAAAATCTAATGCTAATGTTACACCAGCCCTTGGGAAAGATAATAGTCCAGGAGACTGGGCATCACCGAAAGTTTTTAGTACAGCTAAGAATGATCCTGCGCGATTTTTCCTTAAAATTGAGAAAATCTCCCCTATTCCTTCTTTTGGAACTACACATTGCCACTGAAGAAACCCTGCCTTTCCGTACATTTTGTTCCAGTTGTGGATACTATCTAATGGATAAAAGAAAGGATTAAGAGAGACAGTTTTTTTTGTTCCTTTAGTGGGGACTCTTTGAAAATAAATCTCATTAAAAAGCTGAATTGATAGACTATTTAACAAAAATCCAGGCGCATAAAATGGGAATGTAATAATCTCTTTTTGGGGTTTGTATTCTCTTTGTGAGGATTCAGTAAAATCTCCCTCCATAAAAATTCCTCTTGGAGTTTTAGAGAGACAATCAACCCATGCTACTGTGTAGTCAGAGTTTGAGTTTTCTGAAATTTCAAAAAAACGATCTAATCCTTTAAATGGCAGTGAGTGAACTAAAACAAAAGGACTAGGAATTTTCGTCAAAGAAAAGGTTGCTTTAGTGATAAGCCCTGTAAGTCCTAACCCTCCAACAGTTGCACGAAAAAGGTCATCATTAGGAGTGAGATCTGTTCTTGTTCCATCGCTTCTTAAAAGCTCTAAAGAGGTAACATGCCTACCAAATGTTCCAGCTACATGATGATTTTTTCCATGGATATCATTTGCTATTGCACCACCAACTGTAACAAATTTCGTACCTGGTGATACTGGGATAAACCAGCCTGCTGGAACGACCACATTTAAAAGATCAGCAAACGAAACCCCTGATTCAGTAGTTAGTAGTCCCTTATCTCTGTCAAACTCAATTAAATGATTAAGTCTGTCTGTGAGGATTAATGTTCCACCTTCATTAAGGCAGCTGTCTCCATAGCTTCTACCTAATCCATAAGGAAGCAAACTTAGAGCTTTTGGAAGCTTTGATAAGCGGGATGAGATCGAAACAATCGATTGGGAAACCTTTGGATATCCACCCCATGAGAGCATAGTTCGACAGTCTAACTTGATATGTAGCTCTAGATAAACTAGCTTTTCATACACAAGCAATGGATCCAGCAGTTATTGAAAGGTTTAAGAAGTCACCTCTAAGAAGTATCAAAAAGGCCATAGAACTTCTCAAAAAGGGCGGAATAACTGCTATTAAAGCTAAGCTAAGGCTTTATGACCCTAACTATAAAGAGTGGATCAAACAGTTCGATACTTTAACTAAAGGAGATATTGAACTTATTAAGAGAGATAAATTGCTTGATTCGCCGCTTATCTCTGTTTTAATGCCTGTTTACAATACAGATCCTAAATTTCTAAAAGAGGCGATAGATTCCGTTAAAAATCAGCTCTATAAAGCTTGGGAGCTAATCATAGTTAACGATGGATCAACTAATGAAGAAACGATCAAATATTTGAATAATGAAAGTGATCCAAAGGTTAAGATCATCAATCGAGCTAAAAATGGAGGAATATCACTAGCAACTCAGGATGCATTAGACAGCTCAAAAGGTGAATGGGTAGTTTTACTAGATCATGACGATCTGATACCTCCTCATGCTCTTTATAGAATTGCTAAAGAGATAAAGCCTGAGGTTCATTTTGTCTACACTGATGAGGATAAAATTACAGAGAAAGGAGAACGGTTTTTCCCATTTTTTAAACCTGACTTCGATCCTGAACTTTTAGTTTCGATGAACTATATCTGTCACTTATCTGCATTTAGAAGAGTGAAGCTCATTGAGGTTGGAGGGTTTAGAGAAGGCTTTGAAGGTGCTCAAGATTGGGATCTGATTTTGAGATATACAAAAGGGCTCAATCATAATCAGATAAAACATATACCTGAGATCTTATACCATTGGAGAGCAATCTCTACATCGACTGCTTCCTCAGCTGAGGCTAAGCCATATGTGTTTCAGTCTCAACAAAGAGCCGTATCAGAGTATCTTCCAGGAGTTGAGGTCGGTTACGATCTTACATATCAACATGTTGTTGTTGACTATCCAAAGTCTGAACCTTTGGTTTCTGTGATTATTCCTACGAAAGATAAAAAGGAATTACTAAGAGTTTGTATAGATGGACTGTTGAATAAAACGAACTATCAAAATCTTGAAATTATAGTTATCGATAATAAAAGTTCTGAACCCCAAACTTTAGAGTATTTAAAAACTCTTCCTAAAGTTATTCGTGATGAGGGAGAGTTTAATTTTTCAAGACTTAATAACAAAGCTGCAAAGGAGGCTAAAGGCGAGCTTCTATTGTTTTTGAATAATGACATCGAAGTTATTGATCAAGACTGGCTTTCTGAGATGGTTTCACTTGCAGTTAGACCAGATACTGGAGCTGTAGGAGCAAAGCTTTTATATCCAGATGGTAGGATTCAACATGCTGGAGTAATTTTAGGGATTGGGGGCGTTGCTGGACATTCTCATAAGTTTTTTAATGGCTCTGACCCAGGATACTTCAATAGAAATATATTAAGGCATTCTGTTTCTGCAGTTACGGCAGCATGCCTTTTAGTAAGAACAGAAATTTTTAGAGCCACAGGAGGATTCGATGAAGTGAACCTAGCTGTTGCTTTTAATGATGTAGACCTCTGTTTGAAGGTGCAGGAGCTTGGATACAGAAATATTTATACCCCATATGCAAGACTCATCCATCACGAATCAGTGAGCCGAGGATATGAGGACTCACCAGAAAAAATCTCCAGATTCAATAAGGAGATATCTTATATGCAACAAAAATGGGATCTCGAAAATGATCCCTTTTATAACCCTAATCTTTCTAATGTTACTGAAGACTTTGCTCTTGCGTTCCCACCAAGGAAAAGTAAAGTTTGGGCTAGAGAGAAATGATTGATGCTTTCCTAATATTTATATAAACCCAGCGCAGTTGAATTTTGAGTGCTAGCGAAAAATTTGGGCTGCATGCTGGGCGAGCGCGGCTTCGCTAAGCCGCGCCGTAGATAACACATAAACCCTGCATTGCTTGAACCCTTAACTTCCCCTATCAAGGATGTTTAAGTGATATTTAAGGCACAATTATTTTTTTTGAGCGCAGGGTTTAATTTATTGGTTTTTTTTCGATAAAGTTATCCTATTTTATAGGAATCATGTATGGAGTTTTTTCCTTGTAGTTTGAGAAAGTATCACCGTAAATTCTTTGATATCGCTTCTCTTTAAACATCGGGCCAACAAAACAGTATGCACCCCAAAGTATCAATAAAATCAAATGATCCACGCTCCAAAAAGGAGCTGTTAATATGATAAGAAAAAAAGATAAGTAAATAGGTTGTCTGCAAACTCTGAAAGTACCTTCCATAGGCATTCCTGGGTACTTTGGGCGCTTTCCCTTTGACACAGCCATCCATCCTAGCGCTCCTAACTGAAGAGGAAGACTTGCGTCGTACATAGACTTAGCCAGTAAGATCCAAGAGGCAAAATAAATCATCCCCCAGACAAATAGAACCATGCCTTGAGCTGAGAAGGTATAACCACTCGAAGGAGTCCAAAATACGAACACAAACAATAATTGAGCTGAGGAAATTAGTGCAAACCATGTCGTGTTCAAATCGTATCCAAATTTATTTAGAGTCAGTAACCGTAAGAATGACTGCCCATTCTTAGTGAGTAACATAGAATGAAACAAAGGAAACTGAACTAGAAGAACTAAGTTAAAATATCGACCTAAATCTCCTCCGATTGGATAAATACTTTTCGTCATGCCGTAGAAAATAGACCAACTCATCAAACCAACGGCTGATATAAACATGAGGTGACAAAAAAGTCCTAATGCAAAAGCAAAAAGCCTTTTACTCATAATCACGAGATATCCTTCTGGAATAAAATTGAATACGCTAATGCCTGAGTTGTGCTTTTACGAAAACAGATCGCATGGGCTATTAATGTGCTAAAAACTTTTGGGAATTCACCTTGAATTTTTATCTGTTTAAGTCCAAAAAGTTTGGCATTATTTATTAGCTCGTGTGGCCTTATGAATAGCTTATAGTCGTGGGTTCCTTTTGGAATAAAGCCGAACCCTTCCCCAAGATATAAAGCGAAAATTTTAGAGAGAATTGTTCTATTAATTGTGCTTACAAATATTAATCCACCCTTTTTTGTAATTCTTGATGCTTCTTCAAGGATCTTCGGATAGTCCTCTATGTGATCCAAGACATCAGCTAGTATCACCAGGTCAGATGAATCGTCAGGTAACTCGGTGTTTTTTATGTTTCTAACAAAGAATTTACCACCCAATTTTGATTTTTTAATAGCAACTTTGATGCTTGTATCACTGATGTCAATTCCAGTTAAGTTGGCTCCCATCTCTATTAGTGGTATGGAGATCAATCCTCCGCCACATCCAAGATCTACTATATTCAATCCAGATACATCACCAATCCACTCATTAATAAGCTCGATCTTAAATTTGCTAATACGTTGTAGAGATCTAAACTTAGAATTCTTATCATTCCACCATTCATGCGCATAATCGGTGTACATTGTAAGATCGTTCGGTGGACTCATACATTTTAAGCCCACTCAAATAAGATAAGCTCAATTGTAAGCCCAGGACCTATCCCCAAAAGAATAACCTTATCTCCTTTTTTTAACTTAGTTTCTTCTAAGAATCTTTTAATTACGAAAAGAACTGTAGCTGAGGAAACGTTACCGATCGAATATAGGGTCTCTCTGGACCATCTACATTTTTCATATGGAATCTCCAGAGCGTTTTCTAAAAAATCTAGAATCTTTATTCCGCCGGGGTGAAATAACCAATAATCAACATCAGTTCTTTCAAGAGAGTTCTCTTTCAAAAATGATTCTATGATATCAGGAGCTATCTCAATTAGTTTTTGTGGAAGGCTCTTATCAAGTAATAAATGAAATCCATCATCTAATATAGAATAACCCATCAATTCTCTCGAATTAGGGATTAAAAATGATCGAGTGGCACGGATTGTAAGACCTTTTTCAATTTTAGATAAAATTACTGACGCGCTACCATCAGCAAATATTGCAGAGCCAACTAACTGAGCAGGATTAAAATTTTGTGGCTGAAAAACCATTGAGCAAATTTCTACACTGCTTAGACAGACAAAATTGTGGCTCTCAGTAAGTTTTGAAGCCAATGCCAATCCAGCAACTCCACCAGCGCATCCATACTGAAAAATTGGAACACGTGTAATGTTTCTATTTAGCCCTAGTCGATTAACTAACTGCCCATCAATTGATGGAATGGTAGGACAGCTACAGGATGTGAAAACCATACAATCTAGATCAGACAACTGTGTGTTTGAATTTCTTATAGCATCTAGTATTGACGATTCGCCAAGGAGCACCCCTGATTCTTCAAATATGGAGGCTCTGTTTCTTAGCCCACCGAGATTTAGTATTTCTTCTTTTGGAATTACAAATCTTCTATTTTGAACTTTTGATGATTTAACGAATCTTGAAAACTGTTGAAGAAGAAGGTCGTCATTTTTGAGCCAATTTTTACCTATGTCTTCTACGTCGCTTGTTGAATAGTTAAACTCTGGTAAAGCCGTGCCTATGCTAAGTATGCTTGGCATGATCCTCCTTCAAAGCCTTAGAAGGTATATCTAGGCTAAATTTTACCTGAGCTATAGGATCTAACTTTGCAATAAAGATAGATGGATCCTCTACGCCGTACTCCCCCCACGATATTGGTAAAGTTCCTGAAACTTTGTAGATATTATTTTCAAACAAAATAGAGCCAGGAATCGAAACTTCCTTCATTACTCCTGAGATTTTGAGATTTCCACTAAGAGTAATGTTACAATATTTGGCCTGTTCAAATTCTTTTAAAGAACATATCCCATCTACTCTAGTAAGTTCGTATTCAACATTAGGAAAGGCATCGACATGCATGACATGTCTAAGCTCATGGTCACGACTTTTATTGTCAGTATCAAATCCAAGAACAGGGAAGGTTAGTCTTGCTCTAATAGATTTTGGATCTAGTGAATTTGAAAGCCAAATATCTCCACTAAAGTCTTTAACTTTGCCTACGATCTTGTGCCAAGTTGAATCAATCTCAAATTGCACTTTTGTATTTGCTTCAGATAAGTGACATGGCATCTGCCACTCTTGAGCCAACAAAGTATTCTCCAAGATTAAAATTAGCACTATAAATGTGAATAACATTCTCATATAGTTACCCTTTGAATAAATTTTACTGCATGATGTCCAACAGCCGTGTTTGCAAGATTAATACTTGAAGGTAAAAATCTCGCCAATTGCACAAACCTCTGAGATATTCTTGTATGCCTTCTGAAGGGCTTAGCAATTGAATTCTGCTGAGTTTTATAAGTTTCTTTTACTTTGTCTTCTTCACTAGGAGTTTGCAAAATTTTTTGTGCAGCTCTTCCTGAAAGAATTCCGGTAATTATAGCATGAGTCATCCCCATGCCCCCTAAAGGATCAAATTGTTCGACTGAATCGCCAGCAAACAATATTCTGCCTACGGAACATTCTCTGCGCGTATTACATAATCCACTTTTTCCGTAGACCCTTGAAAATAACTTTCCATCAAAGCCTACACTTATATTTAGCCATTCCTTTAGTTCTTCACTGATAAGAACATCTCTTATATTCACTTTTGAATTAATCGTTCCAAGAACCGCTACATTTAGAGTACTTACTGAAAGTGGGGTTACATAAATTTCGAACTCATCGCATATTTTTATGAAAACGTTATCTATGGATTTATTAGAGGTACCTGAGAACAATGCAGACACACCTGATCGAGTACCTCTCTTACTAAATTTATTGAAGCTTTTAGTTATTTTTCCATTACCATCTCCTACTATTAAAACCTTAGCAGTTAATTTTGAAGATCTGAGAAAAACTTCTCCCGAAGTTGAAACATCTTCCACTTCGTCGTTGATAAATGTCGTATGCTCTCTCGTTCGATTTAATAGGAAGCTATCAAGTTCCAATCTTGAGATACCGAGTCCAAATTCATCTGGAGAATTTATATGACTAACTCTACCTTTCCGCTCAATTATAAATCCGTAAAATGGTTGTCCAAGGGAAAGCAATTCGTTTGAAGAAATTCCTAAGGATCTAAGAGCCTCAAACCCCCTCCCTGACAGACCTTCTCCGCAAGGTTTTCGCCTGGGAAACACAGCTTTGTCTATTATTCCGACATTTAATCCGGAACCCTTGAGCGCCAAAGCTGCTGAAGATCCTGCAATTGACCCTCCAATTATTAGAACATCAAAGTCCATCTATTTCACCTATATTTAAATACTGTTCAATGGTTTGACGAGGAACAAAGCCCTAAAATTCATGAGCTTAATGTACAACTGATAAAATGTTTCCTATTATCAAATAGATGGAAGAATTCAATAGAACGTTTGTAGGATTAGATGAGGATGTCAATGACATACAAAAAGAGCGTCTAATTGGTTTGTTAGTTCTATTGATCGTAGCTGTTCTCACAACATTTGATGTAATTGAAGATGTTTTGCATGGATCTACCTTATTTCATGCGCTGTTTGAATCTATGGTCATTTTTTCTTCCGTGATAGCTTCTGGATATCTTTGGTTCAAGCTATCAAGGAGCTGGAAATCAAGGGCTGCTCGCCTAGAGCGAAGCTTAGTGCTAGCACATGAAGACATTAAAAAGTGGCAGGAAAGGGCATCAATGCTTTCAGATGGTGTGACCAAAGCTATTGAGGAGCAGCTGGAAAATTGGGGATTATCAGAAGCAGAAAAAGATGTTGCTTTTTTACTAATTAAGGGACTTAGTTTTAAAGAATTGGCTTTGGCTAGACAAACTAGTGAGAGTACAGTTAGACAACAGGCAGCAACCATTTATAAGAAAGCAGCTATTGAGGGAAGAGTTCAGCTAGCAGCATTTTTTTTAGAAGATCTTTTAGCTCCTAGGGACAAATAGGATTGGGTGAATGCTAGGCACTTCTATAATTAATAGTTACAGGAAAAAAAGTGAGGCCTTGAAATTTTGTATTCTTGTAGGATCACTTACAGTAACTATTCTTCTTGGGCGACAGTATTTTAGTAATCTAGAAACTTTTGTTCCTATGATTAATGATATAGCTCTTGGAAGTAAGCGATACTCAATTTTTCAGACTGATAGATGTGTTGGTGAGGCTCGGTTAGATTTTGCCCATCCAAACGATGAGCTTTGGAGTTTAAAAGTAATTGGCTTTGTTAATGTTGCTAAGCTTGGACAGGCAAATTTAGAGATTGAGCTTTCATTTAACTCACTTGGTCAGCTAGGAGGTAGTATTTTTAGCGGGAATATTGGCGATATAAAATTTAGAGGTGGAACCTTAGGAGTTAAACCAATTAGGATTTTACTCCGAGAACCAAGAAAGTTTGAAATACCTTACAGAGGGCCTGTGCTGCTTCAAAAGAGAGATAATGA
This sequence comes from Deltaproteobacteria bacterium UBA2409, assembly GCA_002343185.1. GTDB lineage: Bacteria > Bdellovibrionota_C > UBA2361 > UBA2361 > DDRT01 > UBA2361. The sequence continues at coordinate 124,924 of DDRT01000012.1, read as the reverse complement.
GACTTATTCTGTGGCTTTACCAATCAAAAAGGCATTTAAGACTGGCGAGTCGCCTTTTAAAGTTCTAGAAAGTGAATGCGTAAATAAGGGAGATGCAGATCTTGTCACCATACCTAACATCTTTAAAAAACAAGTTTAGTTCCAGCGATAGTCATAAGTCACAAGTAGTGATTTTAGGGACATTTGCAATCGTGGTGATTATTTTACTGTATCTGGGAACTAGATGGATGTTAAGACAAATAGCTGCGATTAATCAGCTAGGTTATTTTGGCCCAGAAGACACTTTAGGATTTATCCTCTTTCCACTTTTATTTCTAATGCTTTCGTCCAGTGTTGCCCTATCTTTAGGGGCATTTTTTATGTCAGAAGATAATGACATCTACCTATCTTCTCCTATTACAGCGTTTCGATATTTTAAAGGCAAATTTTTGCTAGTTTTTCTAGGAACTGCGTGGATGCCTATATTTTTTATGATGCCTCTTTTAGTTGCTTATCAAAGACATTATGGCGCTGATATTAGCGTTTTATTTAAGTCATTTGGACTATTAACTTTGTTCAGCATAATTCCAGCTTTAGTAGGGATATTTGTCTCAATCGTATTTTTGAGATTCATTCCAAGAAATTGGCTTAAGATTCTAGGTTTTATCTTTGTCTTTGCTCTATTATTTGCATTATTTAAACTCAGCTCAGGCTTATCGAAAGGGTTAGGAACTGTGCAGATTTTAAGGTTTTTTGACTCTATCCGATTGATTCATAATGAAAATTTTCCATCACACTGGTTTTCAGGAATGCTTGGGGCACTTCTTACAGGTGAAAAACTAAATGGACTAATCTTTAGCTTAAGCCTTGCTCTAACGCTTTTTTTAGCAACACTTTTAGTATTTGAGAAATTTTATTTTAAAGCATACTCCAAATCTAAAGAAGGAAGGGTAGATAATAAAACAGCCTCTTCATTTTATGTTGATAAACTTTGCCTTGCAGCAGAAAACTTTTTAAGTCGACCACATGTTTGTGCAATGAGAAGAGAAGCTGTGAGTCTCACAAGAGATGTATCTCAGATGACTCAGCTTGTTATTTTGTCGATTTTAGTGTTGTTTTATCTTGTAAATCTTCAGATTTTCTCGGGAATGCCGGAGTTTGGTTTAAAATGGAAAACAATTTTTCATGGACTTACACTTTGTACGGCCGCATTTGTACTAACTGCTGTTTGTGCAAGATTTGTATTTCCATCTATTTCACTTGAAGGGAGATATTTTTGGATCTTAAAGAGCGCACCATATTCGGTTAGATACTTTCTTTGGGGCAAATTTTATCTGTGGTTTATGGTGGTTGGTACGCTAGGAGCGCTTCTTTTTGGTGTTGGATCTTATGCATTAAACCCAAATTTTCTTCTCGCACTTTTACACTCTGTTTATGGAATAGTTGTTGCTATTGGTGTAGTAAGCCTTGCGATTGGTTTCGGCGGTCTATTCGCAAATTTTTCTTGGGAATATCAGTCTCAGATAGCAGCAGGATTGGGAAGCTTTTGTTTTATGATTACAAGTGTACTTTTAATATTTTTCTCACTATCACCAACATTTATTGTTCTTTTTGGGACGAAATTTAAACCATTTTGGTTGTATGGATTTATTGGAGTGCTACAGTTTGTATTGATGTTCTGGATGATTAAGGTTGCAGAGCGATCTGTTCATAAGAAGATCAGCTAGAATGGACTGGTTAAAAACAGTCCAGGCAAATTCTTTAAATCTAAAATTTCTTGAGCTCAATAAATTTAACTTCGCTAGTTCCCTTTACTGCCTCAGCTTCAAGTTCAATTAGCAACCTTGGGTCAACAAGTCTAGCAACTTGAACAATTGAACTCGCAGGCCTGATTTTTTCAAAAAATTCTCTGTGAGCTCTAGCAAAATCATCCCAGCGGGTCATATTAGTTACATAAAGCCTAGTTCTTACAACATCAGTTAAAGCAAATCCTGCTTCAGTTAAAAAAGTTTTTAGTTTCTGAAGTATATAGGTTGTTTGAGCATATGGATCTCCTTCTCCTACAACTTCACCCTTACTATCAGTTGAGGTAGTTCCAGAAAGATAAAAATGATCACCTAATACAACACATCTTGAGTATCCTCTTAATGGCTCAAAAGGGGAGCCAGATGAGATATTTATTCGCTTCATACTAGGGAGTCTATACAAATTATTTGGAAGTTAAAACTTTCAAAGATCTCAAAATTTGGCGTTAAATATGACCAAATTTAGTTCTAAAGAAGACATTCAAAATTGCCGATAATAGAGATACCTATGGAAAGAGTTGAGATAGACTCAAATGAACCAGCAATTAAGGACGAATCACTTAAGAGTGTATTAGAAAACGAATACTCCGAACCAGCTCTATACAGGAAAAGAGATGAGCCTTTAAAACTTTCTATTGGCGCACTTCTCTTATGCTTTGCCCTTTTAGCAGTATTTTCTTTGGCAGCACTCAGAGTTTTGGGGATAATTTAGACAGAAAAACTGCCTGGACTGGTTTTGACCAGTTTAAACATCATAAATAAACCGCGCATCAACCTGTACTGACGCATTCAGTGAATGATGAACTGGGCATGTTTTACTTATCTGCTCTAACTTTAGACGCTCGGTTTCATTCAAAGCCTTAGGAAGATGCATTTCAACTACGATCTTTGAAACCATTCTAGGAGCTGCACTCATAAATTTTTCTAATTTAAACCAGGCACCTTCTAAGGAGATCCCAGTTCTTTCTGCATATATTGACATTACAGTTAACTGACAGGCGCCAAGAGAACTTGCAAATAGATCTGTAGGGGAAAAAGAGCTCCCATCACCTTGATTATCCTTAGGGGCATCAAGTTTAATAGTTACACCAGAATCAAGATGAGTAAGCTCAACTTTTTTGTTACCTAAATATTTTCCTGTAAAGCTTGTCATTTCAATATACCAGTTATCTTCGCAACTAAAACATCAGCAGTAAAAGGTTTTGCAACGTAATCACTCACACCTTGCTTCATCGCTTCTTCAACGCTCTCTTTGTAGGCTTCAGCTGTAAGCATTAAAAATGGCACATCTTTAAATTGAGGATGTTCTCTAACAGCTCTTAAAAGTTCGATTCCACTTCCACCTGGCATATTCCAATCGCAAACAATTAATTTCACATTATTGGTTTCGAGCATTTTGTAAGCTGCGCGACCATTTTCAACAGTTAAAATATTAATAAATCCCAAACCTCTAAGGATCGTTCTAACAAGATCGCGTGTCATTCCATGGTCGTCAACTACCATGACAGGAGCATTCAAATATTTACGATCGATAGTACTCATTTAGAAATCTTCTTCCTCTTCAGGGGGCAACCCATCGTAAATCAACCCTTTTCTGTACTGAGTATAAGCCTCTCTTAAAAATAGATAATAATCTACTGAGCTTTCTTTTCCAGATTTAATTGCTTCCTCTAATCCCGCCCTTGTTGATACAACTCGAGCAGCACTTAGACCAGTTGTTATCTCCTGTGTAGGGTGGTTTGGAACACTAGGGTAAACAACTGTCATATTTAGGGGATCTAAAACCCAATCGCCTGCATACCCTACGAAATCTCGTAAGTTTGAAGGGCCTAAAAATGGAAGAACAAGGTAAGGACCTTCTGGAATCCCCCAATATCCGAAAGCAATGCCTATATCCTCTTCTTCGTGTTTTAGTCCAAGATCTGTTGCAGCATCAAAAAGACCCAAAACCCCTATTGTTGAATTAATCGCGAACCTTCCCAGATGAGTTCCAGCTTGCGAAAACTTAAACTGCAGAAGGGAGCTTCCTAAATAAATTGGAGTTTTTAAGTTAGAGAAAAAATGTTTAACGCTGGTTCTTGCATCTTGAGGAATGTACTCTATATATCCTCTAGCAATTGGCCCAAGAACGTACTCATCTGCTTTTTCGTTGAACCAGAATATTTTTCTGTTAAAAGACTCTATCGGGTCATAAGTCTCCTCGGCAGATAAAGACAAGCTCAAAAATAGTATAGTTAGTATGATCTTCATGTTCCCCGTATTCTATCAGTAATTTTAGGCTTTGCGCGAGGTGAACTTCTCATAGGATTGATTGATTATTTGGGCAGCTTTTTTCATTTTTTGCTCTTCAAGAACGAATGCCACTCGGGCTTCATTTTCACCGTGCTGAGGGTTTAAATAGAACCCACCTGCTGGAGTGATACATACAGTCGTTCCTGTAACTTCAGTTAATAGGTACTTTGCAAATTCTGTAGCCCCTCCATCAATTTGAAGCATTGCATAAAATGCCCCATTTGCTCTAACAAATGGTAATTTCAGTTTCTCAAAAAAAGCCTCCATTCGATTTTTAAAAATCGAGGCACTTTTTTTAATATCTTCTAGCGATGAGTTTTCTATCACATTTTTTGCAGCAAATTGCTCAAGAGTTGATACAGCAAGCCTCTGCGAAGCAAATGCAACAGCAGTTCTAATTAGCTCATCAGATTGAGAGATTAAACAACCAACCCTTGAACCACAAAGACCGTATCTCTTTGAAATACTATCGACAACAATCACGTTTTCAGAAAGAAGTGTAGTTGGAGTAGCATCGTCAAATCTTAATTCACGGTAAGATTCATCTGAAATTACCCATATGCCTTTTCTTCTTGCCTTTGTTAGAAGAATCTCTAATTTTGAGTCTGAAAATAAAGTGCCAGTGGGATTATTCGGGTTACATATAATAATTGCTTTGATCGAGTCTGGAAGTTCAAAATCATCCTGAATCTGATACCCTTCGTAGGAATATGTTCTAATTCCTTTAACCTTGACTCCTAACATGCCAGCTAGACCTAGGTAGTTTGCATAAGCCGGTTCAAAAACTAGAATCTCATCCCCAGGATCTGTCACACAGGCGATTGCTAAGAGAAGAGCTTCTGAAGCACCGGAGGTGATAAGCATGTTGGCGGGCTCAATTTTTTTAGAATAGTTCTTATCGAAAAAGCTACACCAGGACTTTCTTAGATCAAGGTTCCCATATGCAGGCTCATATCCTACGACTTTTTGATCAAAATCTTTTAGTGCTTTAAAATAACTTTTGGGACTTTCAGTATCAGGCTGGCCGATATTTAACTTTAAAACTTCTGTTCCTTTTGCTTCAGCATCGAGCACAAGTGGCATTAAAACTCTAATGGGGGATATAGGGGCTGTTTTAGCTCGGATAGATAGCATGAAAGGGATCATCTCATGGTCAATGCAGCCTTGAAACTACACATTTTAAGTTAGCTAATCTATAACTATACCATTGTGATCTTAGGAGTATTTAGGTTTTTACAACTTGCACTTCCATTTTGGAGACTTTTCTTAATTGGGATGCTTGCACTCTTAGTGGCCGCTGGGGTTAACCTTGCTATCCCGTGGGTAGTAAAAGAGGAGCTTAATAAAGGCTACTCAGTCAGTTTAATTTACATTTTACTCGCTTTATTTGTTATTCAAGCAATAGCATTTTATGTAAGATCATTCTGCTTTTCACTTGTTGGATCGAAAGTTGTTTTTGATTTAAGAGGGAAGGTTTTTGATGCATTATTATCAAAACCAACAAATTTTTACGATTCTAAGCGATACGGTGAGATAGTCTCTAGAATTACTTCAGATCTTCAGCTTCTCCAAGATGGTGTCAGTTTAAGATTATCAGTCCTAGTTCGCTATCTTGTTCAGGTCATCTTTGGATCTGTTTTGATGTTTATTATCGCCCCTCTTTTAGGGGTATTTGTATTAGCGATTATTCCAGTATTGGTTTTTTCATCTTTATTTTTAGGTCGAAAACTTAGAAAGGTTTCCAGAGATGCTCAAACTAAAGTGGGAGAGATAGGTAGCCTTGTTGAAGAAAGTTTGATTGGAAATAAGGTAATATCTAATCTCAATCTAAAAAACTTTATATTTAGTAAATTCACCCCACTAAATGAGGATGTCTTAAGCACCTGGCTTGCAAGAGCAAGTATAAGCGGATTTTTCCAGGCAGGTATTTCTTTTTTGATGAATGTTTCCATTGCGGGACTAGTACTTTTAGGGATTTTTAAAGTTTCATCAGGGGAACTTGCACCAGGAGATCTTACCGCATTTATAATGTACGGAGTTATTGTTGCAGTTTCTTTTGCTTTTTTAGCAACAGGTTATGCTGAGCTTCTCCAGTGTGTTGGGGGAACCGACAGAGTGTTTGAGCTCTTAGAAGGCGGCAAGAAGCATTCCGAAGGGGAAAAACTAAAAGATTGTGACATTGAATTGAAGAATCTTTCGCTCTCGTATTCAGAAAATTTAGATGTGTTAAAGAATATAAATTTAAAGATCCCATTTGGTACGAAAATCGGAATAGTTGGTGCGACTGGTTGTGGTAAATCATCTTTAGCTGGGGTAATTGCTGGATTCTATGAGCCAACAAGTGGGGAGTTGCTTTTTAACAGCGAAAAAACAAAAGGGGATGTGGTAATAGCACCTCAAGAGCCATGGATATTCACAGGCACGCTGATAGAAAATATTGAGGCAGGGCAACGTTTTCCAAGTATTCTGGATAGCTTAGAGAAGCTTAATCTCGAGGCTCTTCCATCCGATATAAAGCCAAGGCAACTTAGTGGTGGGCAAAAGCAAAGAATAGGGTTTCTAAGGGCTGTAATCAGAGAACCATCGGTCTTAATTTTAGATGAATCTACCTCAGCAGTAGATGTGGAGACTGAAAGTAAAATGTTCTCACTTCTTAAAAATAGAAGAGGAACAACTATTATTATTTCTCATAGACTCTCCTCTGTAAAAGATTGCGATAAGATTATTGTAATGTCTGAAGGAAGAATTGTTGAGTCAGGAACTCATGAAGAGTTGATGGAGCTTGGTGGGGTATATAAAGCTTTGATTGTTTTGCAAAATAACGAACGGGGGTCAGGCCGGGAGGATC
>DDRT01000012.1:92612-117767 GCA_002343185.1 Deltaproteobacteria bacterium UBA2409 | reverse complement strand
AAACGGGGGTCAGGCCGGGAGGCCTGACCAGACAGACTCTAGCATTTAACTGGTCAGGATCTATCTTCCACTCACTCCCAAGGTTTATCGCCTGGAACATGAAAAACTTTCTGTTGACCCTTAGTAACTGAATCTAATGATATAGCTTTAGTCAACTCATCTAGAACATGTTTAATTCTATTTCCTGATGCTTCAAGAAGTGCCACAGCATCTTTTTGTTCCTGAGAGAGAGCGTCGCTATTCCCAAGTATGTAAGCTGCCCCAAGTACAGCTCCTAGTGGATTATTAATCTCATGTTTAAGGGTTGATACAAGAGTTCGTACTGTTTCAAGCTGGCTTTCGGCTAACTTTGCAGATAAGGCTTTTTCCTGTAGTAGATTTCTTTCTAATATTCCTAAGACAAGCGGCTCAAAAAGAGGTTGAAGGATACTATCTTTTTCTAAAAAATATGCTGCTCCTGCTTTTACATTTCTTCCAGCCATCTCGGGTGTTTTTTCAGAGCTCATAGCAATTACTGCAATGCTCTCAAAAAGGCCCTCTTCTAGGAGTGAAACACCTCTTCCATCTGGCAAATTTTGATCAAGAAATATCAACTGAGATTCGAGAATCTTTTCTTTTCGAGCCCTAGCTTCAGTCAGAGATGTTAGATGAAAAAAATTAACATCGTCAAAGAAACCTTTTAGACGCCTCGTTAAAAGCTTATAAAAAGATGGATCGTCTTCTATGATAGAAACGAGTGGCATTACGCCTTCGAGGACATTAGCCCTGCGTTTTGAGCTCGTTTTATTGCCTTAGCTACCTTTCTTTGATTGTAGGCGTTAAGACCAGTATAGCGTCTGCCCATAATTTTACCCCTCTCACTTACATACTTTGAAAGAAGTGCAACATCTTTGTAGTCAATAGTTTTTGTTGGGTCTTCAATAAATGGATCAAGTTTTTTTGAACGCTTGAAGAGCTGTGTTCTTTGAATAGCAGGAAGTGGTTCAAATCTAACTCGCTCTGTTCTTTCCTCGCTTGGACCAGCTTTACCTCGGTCTTCAACCACCTTCATAGGTCGGTTGTTTACAGGTTCGTTGTTTAGTTCTTCTATTGCTCTAACAGCATCTTCTTCGTTTTCCATTTCAATAAATGCAAAACCTTTTGAGCGCTTTGATTCCTTATCAAGAGCGACTACAACGCTTACACATGGACCAATTTTGGAGAAAAGCTCTCTGAGCTGATCGCTAGTTACTTCAAAGTCGAGATTGCTGATAAAAAGTTTCTTTCCCATTACAATACTATCCTGTCTAGAATATTCATTTTCCTAAAATTTAGTGAGTACGGGAGGTTACTTTAGAAACCGTATTAAAGCAATCTGAGCCACTTTAACTCGTTTAACATATTGAAAAGATTAGCTTTATTTATATCATCAATGAGTTATATAAACTCTGCACGTTAGGCTAACTATTTATCTTAATTAATTATTTTTATCTTGAGGGCTTGACCGAGTGGGGCTTTTTATAATACCCAACTTTATACGACTTAAAGTAACTTTAGGTTTTAGAAAGGTTTCTCAAATCGAAGGTTTAAGTCACATAGCACAATTGGAGGGAATTGTATGAGTAATGCAGCAGGAAATTTTGGTTTTTCGTCTAGTGAACGCGATGATGAAGTTGAATCTCATGCACCGGTAAAACCAGAACGGAATCTGCTCTCAGCGGTTTTAGCTCGCGCAATCTGCGATGCTTTTGGAACTGCACACTGCGAAAGACATATTGTTAGAAGTGCAAGACAGTGGTTGTTTGGAAAATTGACACCAACTGAGCCATTCAGTTTTGCGTGGGTTGTTACAAATCTAGATCTTGATCCATCAGCTCTACAAGATACTTTAAGAACTTATGAGGACAACCCTGATGAGATTCAGGATCGACTAGCACTATTAAGGTAACACCTTTGAGGTGAACAAAAAGCTTTATTTTATAATTTCAGTTTTAGTCGCATTTATACTTGCACGTCTATTTATTGAGGCAGAAGCCACTGACAATTGGCGGGGTTTTTACTACTCAAGCCTGCATGTACTTATAGTAGCACTTGCAGGCTCGATAATTCTCAGAACTTCTACTCGGTAGTAGAAGATTCTTCAACTTTACATGGGCCATACCAGTCTGAGATAGACTGAGCTGGGCAGTTTAGTATCGGTCTTCCTGCAGGTTCAAAGTCGATTGATGAGCTATTATCAGTAACTCTTCCAACCCAACCATCAGAACCTTCAGCAATAGCTTCAACCTTCATAAAGCCATTGTAAACATCTATTCCTGCACTGGTACGTCTTAGAGTGATTTCACCCTCGGATGCCCCAGATGCGGTGGAGGTTTCACCTTCAATTATCTCTGCTGCACTGTCGCTTGATGAGATAGCTCCAGTATTATCAGGAAGAGTTGCTAAGTGGTCTAGCACTTCCTGACTTAATGGCTCCATCTCTTCCTCCGTAGCGAAGCAGAAAGTTGCTGTTAATATAATCAATAGTATTCTCATAATTTAACTCTCCTAACGATAAAACTGTTGAACTCCAAAGTGCTGTATATTCATGTCAGAGATCGTGGTTATATCTCCGGACTCATCGTAACGAAGTGTTCCGCTACCTGTTGCATAGAGTCTTTGAGCCTTTATACCACCTTGAAATGTAAAATTCCCTGAGATAGTAACATCTGCATAAGGAGCCACTAAAAATGCATTCATTGAAGCATTTCCATTTAGTACTAGAGGATCTGTCCCAAGATAGTGAATGCGAAGCTGATATGGTTTATTGTTATTATTAAAAATCTGATTCCCGTTAAACTTATCCCCCACAAATTTTCTTACATATAGATTAATAGTGCCAGTCGCTGGGCTTGGATTGAATGCTACTACCGAGTTGTTAGCGATATTAAAGGTATCGATAAAGTAAGGATATGATGTTGAGTTAAGTGTTAAAACTCGGTTGTTATTTACTGTAATATTATTCCAGCACTTTTGATTTGCGGCATTACCAGCAACGCTCACTGTTTGGTTAGCGGCGATTGTAGTATTTCCCTGATTTGATGGGCAGTAGGTTGCCCAAGAGCTATAGGTTGGAAGCCCAGGAACATTACACTCTTCTCCTTCGCAGGTTTCGCCTTTGTTTGGGCAACCTGCGTTAAAGTCTGAGCAGACATCTCCACCCCAAGGATTAGTTTCATTTATTGTTCCGTTTGATTGAAGAGAACCATAGTGATCGGTATTTTGATGAACCCTGGCCTCTACATCTGACCCTGCACTACAATTTGCCCTTTTTGATGCATTAGAATAAGGCCCGTTGTTTGAAATATATGAATCGCAAGGTTGAGATAACTCTAAAAGATATCTTCCATAAAAACCCATACCAAAATTGTATGACATATGTGTTTTTATGAACCCAAAAACATGAGCACCCGAATCAACTGCATTCATTGAATCGATACGATAAACAGGTGCAAAGTCTGTTTCAGGATTAGGGTTAGGTGAATCCCCATAATCTTTTGATGGATCTATTGGTATAGCATCTACTACTGTAATTTTTACTATTTGATCGCTAAATGTTGCAGCAGCAAACATGGATTCTGGATCAACCGGATCACCAGATGTAGCATCGATTCCTGCAGGAAACTCAGAAGTTCCTAATTCATTTGAGTTAGTTAGGAGAATCGCATTAGCACCTCCTTGGCTTCTTAGTCTTGATGGAAGCTCAGTTGAATCATTAGAGCCCACAGCGGGTTCATTTAATCTATCAAAGTTTGAATAAAAATTAATTCTATTGAACTGTAAAGCCATAGCAGTTGAGTTGCTTCTAAGCCAGCTAACTGCTTCTTCGAAACCTCTTTCAGCTTGATAAAAGGCTTGAGCTCGTGTTGAACTTGCTCCAGTTGTTCTTGATCCAACACCAGATCGAACTAGCTCTCGCATTAATAAAAGTGAGGCGACTCCTGTTACAATTAGAACTAATACTACTACATATCCTTTATCTGATCGCATTTAACCCCCTCAATGCAACTCTTGTTTGTAGTTGGGCGGTTCTGACATCTCCTCCAGTAACTGGTAAAAGACTGTCAACATCTACAATTACTTGGATGCTAGAAAGAATTGTTCGTATTGTTGTTTCATCCATGGGAAGTGCTAGAGCAGTCCCATCGTTTCCTAAGTATGTTAAAGAAAATGAGGCAGACGGAGACATAACAACCTCTGAAAGTTCATCAATACGAGTGATCCCATTCTCATCGCTTCTGTATGTCACTTCACTTACGGGCTGAACAATTGTCCCAGGTGCGAAAATAGCTCCAGCTGTATAAATGGGATTTGCCTCCAGAGTGATGACTGAACCTGCAATACTTTGAATAACCCCATGAAGCCCATCAGGGTTACTTGGATCTACTGAAGTGAAGTATACCTCTTGTCCTGTTGCAAAGCCTGTTACGTCCACAAGTGTAAAACTCACTCCCAGAGAAGGATCAAACTGAGTTGATAGCATCCCAACTCTTCCTCTTTGATTGATCTTAAATGTCACCTCAGTTGCACTAGCTGAAGTTAAAATCGGAAGGGGAGAATCACCTAAGGTAGTATCTCCAATTTGGAAACCAGCCAGATGAAAGGGCACTCCTCCACCTGTCAATCTAATTTCATAGCTCATCTGATCGAGTATTTTTCTTGCAATAACTTCAGTATCAGATATCTGTCTATGATCGTTCGAGGCCCTTGAAAATGTTGTAAGTCCTGTAACAGCTGCACCAAGAGCTACTGCTGAGATCATAACCCCAACCAGGAATGATACAATAGTTTCCCCTCTCATCTAAGACCCCATGGCGCAAAGGTCATCGATAGCTCAACAGCCTGTTCAGCTGAATTTGTTACATTAACTACAGCTAAAGCCGAACCATCTGCATTCTCTGTAATTGTGGTCGTAACCTCATAAGTTGTTCCATTCTGTTCAATAGATTGGGTACCATCTAGGGCATTAGTAAGAGTGGAGCGATCACGAGAAGACAGATCCTCAAGTCTTGCTTGCGCAAGTGCAAGGTTTTGAGAGTTTCTGATGGTTCTGTATGAAGCTCTATAAGAGGTTTGAGTGCTTTGTGTTATACCAAGCATAACAACCCCCAATATGAGAATCGCTACGACAACCTCCATTAGGGTAAAGCCTTTCATAGTACTCCCCCGAATGAATTAATAGTTAGCTCGCCTAGAGTTTCAGTTCCTCTAAGAAATGTAACAGTAATATCTGTTGGTTCTTCTGCTTCAGTTACAAGAATACCCCTGCTATCAAATATAAAAACACTAGGAAAATTTGCTGTTATCCCTGTTGGAAATATTCTTGTATAAATTACACTATCCTCCTCAGGATCCTCATTGTATGGAGGGACATCCTCGCCAACTACATATCCATCTCCTTCTGCTCTGACTATTATTCTTGTTCCTCTAGAAGCTGCCTCACTTCTTGCACGGGCTATATCAGCCTGAAAGATCTGCCAGGCGGTTGAGTTTTTTGCAGCGCTATCTAGTCTGACAAATTGTAAGGTTCCCATGACCATCAGGATAGCTACCAGACCTAAAACAACTAGCAATTCCAGTGCGCTAAAACCTCTCACAAGCATACCTAGTCGACCTGTTTAGTGAGAAAGATGAGTAATTGAGGTGTAAAATCTCGTAGTGTAGTCAAAAATACCTGTTTCTCGTAGGTAAGTACTTTCCGTAATCTTTCCAATAATTTACTCTCGCTTAGATATGTCGCGAAAGCGTCCTCAATCTATAAACAGGGAGGGTTTGACCCTTCTAGGGTCTTCCCTGGCACAAGCTCATAAGGGTGAGGTCTCAACGCAGTTAACTAGTAGGCTGTATAAGGATCTAAGTGAGATCTGTTTTAGCCTTGAATCGAACTACCATGAGCTCAAATCTGCATCAAAGAAGCGGGAGAGTTTAACTCCCGGAGTTGAGTGGTTTTTAGATAACTATCACATCGTTGAAAAGCATATAATTGATATTCGTAGGCATTTTCCAAGAGCTTATGACAGGACACTTTTAAAAGTAACTACTGGGCCTGATACAGGGTACCCGCGGGTCTACGTAATGGCTCGAGAGTTACTTTCGAACACAGACGCAGTTTTGGATATTTCACTACTTGATGCATTTATCAGAGGCTACCAAGAGCAGTACTCCCTTAATATCGGAGAAGTTTGGGCGATTCCGATTATGCTCAGGTTCGCTCTGTTAAGGCACCTTGTTGAACTCACAACAAACATGATCAGTGCAATGAAAGATAAAGCGCTTGTTGAAAAACTGATCGATGAAATTGTTGGAGATGAAGAAAGACCTTCAACAGAGATCCTATTAATCCTTGCAAAAAAAGTAGTTGAAAGACCAGATTTTTTAATTTCAGGCGCTCCGAACTTAATCAGGAGATTAAGAGATCGAGGCTCAAGGGCATCCCTCACCTTGCAGTGGGTAGAAGAAAGAATCAGAGAACAAAAAAGAGAACCAGAGGAGCTTCTAAGAGAAGAGCAATACTGGCTTGCAGCAGACCAGATTAGTATAGCAAATACCTTTGCTTCTCTAAGAGGTCATGGGTTTATAAATTGGCAGGAGTGGGTTGAGGGAGCTTCAATCCTCGAGCGAACTTTGAGGAAAGATTTCCAGGGGATCTATCAAAGAAGTGATTTCTCAACTAGAGATAGAACAAGGCGGGCTGTTGAAAAACTGGCAAGACAGGGCAAGATCAGTGAATTAAAAATAGCAGAAACAGCACTTAGTCTTGCTAAAGATCAATCTGTTTTAGCTTATCTTGTTGGAAATAAAGTAAGAGAACTAAAAAAGGAACTTAATTATCCCAAGAGTTTATTATGGGCTCTCAGGTCATTTTTTAGAGCCTATCCTTTCCAGATCTATGCCTTAAGCATAATAGTGATCACATGTCTTTTGATTGCAAGAATAAGTCTTTGGACATCTTCTCATGGAATTCCTATCTGGCAACTTTGTATACTTGGAGTGATCGCTTTAGTTCTTGCTCTAGACTTAGCTACTAATCTTGTTCAATGGGTAATTTCAAAGCTTACTCCTCCTGCGTTACTACCTAAACTGGATCTTGATACAAGTATTCCAGAGGAATCAAAGACAGCCGTCGTTGTTCAATGTGTGATTTCAGACACCGAGGCACTTCTTAAGTCACTCGAAGGTCTTCATGTGAGAGCATTAGGAAATGATGATTCTAATTTGATTTTCGGGTTACTTGCAGATTTCACGGACTCAAAAGTTGAAGAGTATGATTCAAGATTGATTTCTTTAGCAGAAGAAAGAGTTAAAGCCTTAAATGAAGAAGGTCTAAAAACAAAATTTTTCGTTTATTTTAGAAAACGTCTATGGAATGAATCTGAACAAAAATGGATGGGATGGGAAAGAAAGCGGGGCAAGCTTGAAGAGTTTAACCGACTGGTTCTGGGAGATAATGATACAACTTTTATATCACCAAAGCACTTAGAAGAGCTAAGGCAATGTAAATATGTGATCACCTTAGATAATGATTCTCAACTTCCACCACTTAGTGCAAAAAAACTAATTGGCGCTATCTCACACCCATTAAATAGACCAGTACTTGTAAACAGAGTTGTCAAGCAAGGCTACGCAATAATTCAACCAAGAATGGGAATATCTCTAACAAGTGCATTTACAAGCAGATTCTCTCAGATTTTTTCAGGTCACTCAGGGCTTGACCCATACACACAATCAGTCAGCGATATTTATCAGGACTTTTTCGGGGAAGCCTCATATATAGGTAAGGGGATCTATGATATTCGTGCTTTTGAAGAATCATTAAGAGACCGAGTTCCTGAGAATTCACTTTTAAGTCACGATCTATTTGAAAGCCTTTTTGCTAGGTGCGCTCTGGCGAGTGATATTGAGCTTTATGATGATTTTCCTTCAAAGTACTTTGTTCATTCAAAAAGACAGCATCGGTGGATTAGAGGAGATTGGCAGTTATTACCTTGGATCCCTCCGTTTATTCCCGATAAAAATTGGAACTACTATAAAACTCCGATTTCACCCTTAGGAAGATGGAAGCTCTTTGATAATCTAAGAAGAAGTTTAGTTGCTCCTTCACTAATGGCGCTTATGCTTCTTGGATGGGGGGTTTTTCCTGGAGATGCAATTAAGTGGTTAGGGATTGCGCTTTTGGTCGTTGCTTTCCCTGTAGCTACTAATCTTGCTCAGGCATTTATTATTCCCGCAAGAAACATAGCTATGGGAAGTCATGTAAGAGGCGTTGGGAGAGATCTATTTAAGATCCTAAGACAAACCTTTTTAACATTCGTTTTCCTTCCTCACCAAGCTCTTAACTCTTTGAGTGCAGTTACAATCACACTTTATAGGCGATTTATTAGTAAAAGAAATCTACTCGAGTGGGAAACGGCAGCGAGTGCTGAGCGAAGAATTGCAGTGACACTTTTTAGTGCCATACGTGAAATGGCACCTGCTCTTATTTTAACAACACTCTTTGTATTTTTAGGTTCCATATTTGAACCAGAGTCAGCCTCAGTATCATATCCTGTTTTAGCTCTTTGGCTCTTTAGCCCGTTTTTTGCTTATCACCTCAGTAATCCTTCAACCCGTGAAACAAAGGAATTAACCCAATCGGAAAGAGATTATCTCCGTTCGGTTGCATTTGATACATGGAAGTATTTTAAAACTCATCTAACCCCTAAGTATAACTATCTAATACCTGACAACTTGCAGATCATACCTGAACCTGTAGTTGCTGAGAGAACATCACCAACAAACATAAGTCTATCACTTCTTAGTGTTACTTCTGCTTATGATCTTGGCTTCATACCATTAAATAAGGCGATAGATCTTTTAGATAAAATTACTGATTCTTTGAGTGGACTAGAAAAGTATCATGGGCATTTCATAAATTGGTATGGCACAAACGATAAGCGTACTCTTTCACCAAGATATGTCTCATTTGTTGATAGTGGAAACTTAGTCGGCCACTTTTTGGTGTTAAAAAATACACTCTCTGAATACCGTGATGCTCCATTGCTCACTTTGAAACATAAAGAGCACTTAGAACAAATCACAGGATATGAAATTCAAGAGGATATTAGCTTTGAAGAACTTTTAAATTTGGTGAGCGATGAGGACTTCCTCAGCATAAAAGACTGGATAGTCGATCCAAAAGCTAGAGCATTTGGAACAAAAGGAAAGGAATTTAGTGAGATAGAGCGACTTGAAAGTTGGTTTAATAACGCAGTTTCTAGCACCAACTTACATATGCTTTATGATGCTGAAAAAGGATTATTTGTAATTGGCTATAATGTTGACTCAGCAAGAAAAGATCAAAGTTACTATGATCTTCTTGCATCTGAAGCGCGCCTTGGAAGTTTTCTAGCAGTTGCACTAGGACAGGTTCCTCAAAAACACTGGTTTGCTTTAGGTAGAAGCTTAACAGAGAGTGCTGGTGGTAAGGCACTTTTGTCTTGGAGCGGTACGATGTTTGAGTATCTGATGCCGCTTCTAGTAATGAAAGACTTTCCTGAAACATTACTTTCTGAGACCTACAGATCAATTGTTGATGCTCAAAAATCTTACGGGAGAAAAGTTGGGGTTCCTTGGGGTATCTCAGAGTCTGCTTATAGTGGAGTAGATTTTGAAAAAACTTTTCAGTACCGAGCGTTTGGTGTGCCAGGCTTAGGGATGAAAAGAGGTCTAGATGACGATCTTATTATCTCTCCCTATTCAACAGTACTAGCAACAATGGTTGCTCCTAAGGAAGCTATAAGGAATCTGAAGGAATTAGAGAAAGAAGGACTCAGAGGTGAGTTCGGCTTTTATGAATCTGTTGATTATACAGCAGCAAGACTTAGTG
This sequence comes from Deltaproteobacteria bacterium UBA2409, assembly GCA_002343185.1. Lineage (GTDB taxonomy): Bacteria > Bdellovibrionota_C > UBA2361 > UBA2361 > DDRT01 > UBA2361. The sequence goes on along the minus strand of DDRT01000012.1, from coordinate 107,884 downwards.
CAGAGGAGAAAAGTTTTATAGTTAAATCTTTCTTTGCACATCACCAGGGGATGAGTCTAGTTGCCCTAAATAACGTTCTTAATAACGGAGTGATGCAGGAGCGATTTCACCGGGATCCATTAGTTAAATCATGTGAACTTTTGCTACATGAAAAATTCCCAGAAAGACTTCCAACTATTACTGCAGAAGAGGCAACATATCAGGGTCTTGAAGGTGCTGGAGTTGAGGAAGAAGAATCAGTTGTACAGATTCTGAAAACTCCTCATACAATTATCCCAAAAACTCATATCCTTTCAAATGGATACTTAACCTCTGTAATTGATAATGCTGGAAGTGGATACCTGCTATTTGAAAAAGAGCTAATGCTCACAAGGTGGCGTGAAGATCCAATAATAAATAGGCATGGGATCTATATTTATATAAGAGATCTCGATACAGGAGAGAGCTGGAGCGCAGGATTTCAACCAACTTCAAGAACGAGCGCATCCTACGAAGTAGTCTTTGCACCTGATAAGGCCGAGATTAAGAGAAGGGATTACGACATCTTTTCATACCTAGAGATAGTGGTATCTCCAGAAGAAAATGTTGAGATTCGAAAATTGACCTTAGCAAACATAGGATCAAGAAGACGAAGACTTGAAGTGACTTCTTATGGGGAGGTTTGTCTCTCATCCCATAAAGCAGATCTTGCTCATCCGGCCTTTCAAAAGATCTTTATTAAGTCAGAATATATTGAAGATCTCGAGACTCTTTTATTTATGAGAAGGCCAAGATCCGTTCATGAGCACCCACTTATGCTTTTCCATCAGGTAGCGATGAAAAGAGTTTGGGCAAGAACTAGCTTTGAGTCCTCGAAGGTTGATTTTATAGGAAGAAATAGATCGGCTCATAATCCAATTTCATTAGATAGATCACTAAAAGAGAATCAAGGTGTAGTGCTTGATCCTATATTTTCACTAAGGGTACGCGTAGATTTAGAAGAAGGAGAATCTGAATCAGTAAACTTCATTACAGGAGTTGCAGGCTCAAAAGAAGAAGTAGTCAGAGTGGCTCAAAAATACAGAGATGTTTATCAGATACATCGCGCATTTGAGATGTCGTGGAGTCAAAGTTCAGTAGAATTAAGAAATGAGCGGATCTCAGCTCGTCAGGCACAAAGCTATCAAAAACTTGCAAACTGTCTAATCTTTAACTCAGAGAAGGCAAGAATCTCGAGTGATATTCTATCTAAAAATAGACTTACTCAATCTGCGCTATGGAGATATGGAATCTCAGGAGATCTGCCAATGTGTGTTGTAAGAATCTCCGAGCATCCTCACTTAGATTTGGTAGAAGAGGCTTTAAAGGCACATTACTACCTTAGAAGTAAAGGATTTCAGTTTGATCTCATAATACTTAATGAATTCCCTGCTGGATATATGCAGAATCTTCAAGAGGAAGTCGAGCACCTTGTAAGATCTAGTCTTTCAGCAGGATTACTAGATAAAAAGGGTGGAGTCTTTTTAAGAACAGTTCATCAGATCTCAAGCCAAGAGCAGATTCTTCTTTTAAGTGTAGCACGAGTCGTATTAAACGGAGCCCTAGGCGGACTTTTATTGCAATTAAAAATCGATGAAGCCCCTAAACCCTGGAGTCCTATCCCAGAAAATGAGACTAAGCTTGAAAAAATTGCGCTACCATCACAAGGGGAATTTAGAACATCTTACGGTCGATTCTTTGAAAATGAGTACGTTGTAGAGGGACAACCACCTCTTCCATGGTCAAATGTGGTAGCAAACTCAGAGTTTGGATTTTTAGTGACAGAAACTGGTGGTGGCTACACATGGTCTGAGAATAGTAGAGAGAATAGATTAACTACTTGGAGCAATGATCCAGTTTGCGATCCTCCAAGTGAGATGATCTTCGTCAGAGATTCAGAGACTGGTGAGTACTGGAAACTTCTTGGAGGCACTGTTGTTCATGGGCTAGGTTACTCGCATTTTACCGGCAAAGCTTCATCGATCAATTCTGAAGTAACACTAACTATCTCAAAAGATAAAAGAGTCAAATGGTGGGGGATTAATCTCACGAATGACTCAAATAAGGTTAGAGAGCTTGAGGTCTTTCTATATGTGGACTGGGTTTTAGGAATAATAAGAGAGGAGTCAAACAGATTTATCCATACAGGATTTGATGAGGTTGCCCAAGCTCTATGGGCTGTAAATCACTATAATAATGAATTTGCAGGTAGATATGCCTTTATTAGTTCCTCTGAAAAAGTTGTGTCCTATACAAGTAGTAGAGCTGATTTTGTTGGAAGAAATAGAGATCTTAATACCCCAAGTGTTTTAGAAGAGGGTTCTGTCAGAAGTTCAATTACACTTAGTAAGAAAACTGGTTCAGGGTTTGATGTTGGGGGGGTGATAGCAGTACATCTTAGAATTCCACCTAAGGAGACTAAGAGTTTTTGCTTCTTTATGGGTGAGGTGATGGAGCACGGCATGGTTAGAGGGGTTGTTTCTCAACTATCGGCTCCAGGAGCTTTTGAAACTGAAATTACTGCTACTAAGGAGTTTTTTAAGGAGCAGTGTTTACCTGTAAAAGTTACAACACCTGATAAAGGTTTCGATACACTTATGAACTCCTGGCTCTTATATCAAACTTTAAGTTGCAGAATTTTAGGTAGAAGTGCCTTTTATCAAAGCGGTGGAGCATTTGGTTTTAGAGATCAACTTCAGGATTCTTTAGCTTTCCTACCTTTTAACAGTGAGATGGTTAAAAAGCAGATTCTCCTCCATGCTTCTAGACAATTTATTGAGGGAGATGTGCAGCACTGGTGGCATCCTCCGACAGGAAGAGGTACTAGAACAAGATTCTCTGATGACTTTTTGTGGTTACCATACTCAGTGCTTAGATATATCGAAGTTACTGGAGACTATTCAATTTTAGAGGAGAGAGTTTCCTTTATAGGAGGCCAGACACTTCAGCCCCATGAACATGAAGTATATATAGTTCCATCAGGGATAGTTGGTGAGGGTACTATCTACGAGCACTGTGTTAAGGCACTTCATCACGGAATGACTAAGGGCGCCCATGATTTGCCACTCATCGGATGTGGCGATTGGAACGATGGGATGAACGAGGTCGGGAGGGAAGGTAAAGGAGAGAGTGTTTGGTTAGGTTGGTTTATGCAGCCGATCTTGCGGGGCTTTGCTTCTATCTCAAACAGAAAAGACGATAGAGAAAATGCTCAAAAATTTAATTCCTTTGCTGAAACCTTAAATAGAGCGGTAGAAGCACATGCATGGGATGGAAGCTGGTATAGAAGAGGATTTTTCGATGATGGAACTCCACTTGGTAGTGCATCAAACGATGAATGTAAGATCGATTCACTTGCTCAAAGTTGGGCTGTAATCGTTGGAACAGGAGATAAAGAAAGGGCAAGGCTAGCCATGGAAAGCGCTAGGGAGCATCTTGTAGACCGAGAGCACAGAATCGTAAAACTTCTAACCCCAGCGTTTGATAAAACAAGACACAATCCTGGTTATATTAAGGGATACCTTCCAGGGATAAGAGAAAACGGCGCTCAGTACACACACGCTGCAACATGGCTCGTAATAGCAGAAGCACTTTTAGGAAATGGAACCTCTGCGTTTGATCTTTGGTGTATGCTGAACCCAATAACCCATACAAACTCTGATAACGGAGTAGAACGCTACCAGGGTGAGCCATATGCTCTTTGTGGAGATGTATACTCAGTTCATCCTCATGAAGGACGAGCCGGATGGAGTTGGTATACTGGATCATCAGGCTGGTTGTTCCAGGCAGGGCTTCATTATATTTTGGGAATTAAGTTTTATCCTGATGGATTTAGTTTAGAACCTGCTGTCCCATCTTCCTGGAAACAGTTCTCAGCTCATATTAAAATTAAAGGGGTATTACATCGATTTAAATTTAACAATCCTTCAGGTGTCTATCAGGGTGTAAGCTCAATTGAGATAGGAGACCGAAAAATCGAGGGTAGGGTTCCATACCACTCTGTGGAGACCGATATCGTTGTTAATCTTTCCTAATAAAATCAGATACTTATGAAAAAGTTTCCTCAACTCTTTGAGTCAGACGATTTTATGGCCTATGATTCCTCTCTTTAAAGGAGATTTACCCTATGAGTAACACAGCAGAAAACCTAAGTAGCTCAGAATCAGGAGCAGTTTTAGTTGTAACTTCAAAAGTTAAGAAGTTCATCAAAGACGTTTCTACAATGAATACTGCAGGTGACGTTCCAGAAGCTTTAACAAGAATAGTTGAAGTTGAACTTCAAAAAGCGATAGCTAAAGCCAAAGATGCAGGTCGTAAGACTGTAATGGCTAGAGATTTTGCTTAAGTAATTTGGGGTCAGACTAGTGGGGGTCAGGCCGGGAGGCCAGACCCCCGACGAAGCAATAATTGAGAGTACTGACCCCCGTTTTTATTCAATCACATTTTCCCACTGACAACTTTCTTCTGATAGTCTTCCCAGGCTTCGTAGAATTCACCTTTTTTGTTTAATAACTCCTCAAACGAACCAGACTCTTTTACTTTGCCATCTCGTATGTAAATTATCCTGTTAAATAGCGGAACAAGTGCAAGCCTGTGGCAAGCAGTGATAATAGTTCGATCGGAGAATTCTTTAATTAGATCATAGAAGATCTCTTTTTCGGTTTTTGGATCTAAACTTGAAGTTGGTTCATCGAGCAATAAAATCTGTCTACCCTTAACCCTTAAAAGTCCGCGTGCGATCCCAACTCTTTGTTTTTCCCCAACAGATAAATTTAACCCTTTTTCAGCCAAATCTGTGTCCCATTTTCTCGGAAGCTTTTCAATAACGCGGTCTAGTCTGCAAAGATTTGTGATTTTTTCAATTGCTGCTTCAGAGAATTCACCATCAAGAGTGACATTGAATCTTAGCGTTTCAGAAAAGACTTCAGGCTCTTGAGGTAATAAAAGGGATTGTCTTGTTAAAGAATCTAATGGAACTGGAGAACCATCAACGATAAACTCTGCATTATCAGGAGAGAGCAGTCCTGCAAAAATCTTCAAAAAAGTTGATTTTCCACTTCCGCTGGGCCCGACCAGGGCAATCTTATCTCCACGATAAATATCGAAAGTTAGTCCTTGAACACCCGATAGCTCAGAGGTTTCGTAATGAAACTCAAGATTATGGATATGAATATGACTCCACTGAGAAACTTGAATAGGGGATTTAGTTACCTGAGAGTCAACTGATCCTTTAAGAATTCTTTCTGCATCCTCATAGGCTGTAGAAGCTTCAATCAGACCTCCGTAGTATCCAGTAAAGCTTCCAATCGCCTGGAAAATTTTATCAAGATAGTTCATCAGTACATAAACTGAAGCGACATCAAAAGCTGTAGTAAGTCCTCTGTTATTCTGAAAATAAACAAGAAGTGCTAATCCCATCATTAGGGTGTAACCAATTCCGGTTGTGCCCCATTTTAACTCCATGTATTTTGCAATTTTACGCTGAATTCTTGCTCCATCTGGTTTATGAGCTTCAAAGTATTTGGTTGCTGATGCCTCAAGAGCTAAGGTTTTTACTGTCACAACGTTAACGAGATAATCAACAACAGTTCTGTTTAGCCTGTCATAAAATTGGTTATTTAATCTAATCTTTGAAACGAGTTTTTTGTTGAATAGAACCATTATCAAGATTGTAATGGTAGACATTGAAAGAACAGTCAGAGCTACGTAAAGATCAAGTGCAAAGATCGCTATGACTGCAAATCCAGTTTTTGTTAAGCCTTCAATGATCTGCCAGGTATAAGTTCCAATAGTTGAATCAATTGCACCTGTAGCTCTGTGAAGTTTGCTAAGTGATTCTCCTGAGTGGTGTCTTACATGCCAACGAAGTGGGTAGGCTAAAATCGCTGAGAATATTCCACCCATTGTGTTCATTCTGGCTGAGTAAGAAACGTTCTGCTGAATGTAACGCCCAAGATGATGGAATACGGTGTTGCAAAGTTTTAGAGCTACAAATATCCCTAACCAATATAATATTTTTTCGTCAGATCCTTCTGTAAAGCCTTCTTTTGCGAGTATCCCGATTATGTAACCTATAGGAAACGGGATAAGAAGCTCGATCGTATATGCAATTATGAATAGGAATATAAAAGTGAAGAATCTAAGCCGATCGCCCTTTGTAGCTTGCCAAGCGGACTTAACAAGAGAGCGAAACGGCTTTGATTCTTCCACATTATCCGGCGATTAATGGAGCTATTAGTAGTGCCACAACCGAGACCAGTTTAATTAAGATATTAAGTGATGGTCCGCTTGTATCTTTAAATGGATCTCCCACTGTGTCACCTACTACGGCTGCTTTATGTGCTTCGCTTCCCTTCTTTTCACCAGGAATTAAGCCCTGCTCGATAAATTTCTTAGCATTATCCCAAGCGCCGCCTGTATTTGCCATGAAAACACCAAGAACAACTCCAACGATTGTCACTCCTAGCAAGAACCCTCCAAGTGCTTCTGGTCCAAATATTAGTCCAACTAAGATTGGAGAGGAGATTGCAATAATTCCAGGAAGCCTCATCTCAGCTAGTGCAGCACGTGTGCTAATCTCTACACATTTTGCTACATCTGGTTTTGCATCTGGTTTTCCTTCAAGGAGGCCTGGAATCTCCTTAAATTGTCTTCTTATCTCAGTAACCATAAGTCCAGCAGCTTTTCCTACTGACTTCATAGTAAGTGCTGAAATAACCCCTGGGATTGCAGCCCCAATAAATGCTCCTATAACCAACATTGAGTTCATAATTGAGAAGTCAGCGTCAGGTTTTCTTTCAATTACTAATTGAGCATAAGCGTAAAAGAGTGAAAGGGCAGTTAGAGCAGAAGCTCCGATCGCGAAACCTTTTCCGATTGCAGCAGTTGTGTTCCCTATACTATCTAACTTGTCAGTTATTGCACGAGTTTCATCACCTAAGTATGACATCTCTGATATACCACCAGCGTTATCAGCAATAGGACCATAAGCATCGATGGTCATAGTCATTGCAACAGTTGCAAGCATTGAAACACCGGCTAGAGCAGAACCGTAAACTCCACCAACCCATGCTGCTAAAAGAGTTGCTACAACGATAATTGCAATCGGGGCAGCACAGCTATGAAATCCTACCGCAATTCCAGCGATAACATTTGTAGCAGGGCCTGTCTTTGAACCTTCTACGATCTGATATACTGGCTTTGAAGCTGTAAAATATTCTGAGACTAATCCAATTCCAATTCCAGCAAGTGCACCTATAACAATAGCTACCCAAAGTTGAACATCTACCGGGGTTATAAAGAAAAATGGCAACGATAAAACGCAGTAAATAATTACTGAAGCAAGAGTTGCTTTTTTGAGTGCTGCAGCAGGTTCACCATCTTTAAAAGTTTTCATCATCAACATTGCTATATATGAAGCTATTAACCCTAAAGTTCCCTGAAATAGCGCAGTAAACATAAGCCAGATTCTGTGATCGCGAGCTGAAGCGGAGATTGCTTCTGCTGAACCTGATGCACTAAAGTTTGTGATCATTGCAAGTTCGTTAAGGTTTAAAGTTGCTGCAAGTGCGATACATCCGATAGTAATACTTACAAAAGACTCGAAGATATCTGCCCCCATTCCTGCAACATCCCCAACATTGTCTCCAACGTTATCTGCAACAACACCAGGGTTTCTAGGATCATCTTCCGGAATGCCTGCTTCAACTTTTCCTACTAGATCCGAACCAACATCTGCCGCTTTTGTATAAATTCCTCCACCAATCCTTGCAAAAAGAGCAACTGAAGAAGCTCCAACTCCAAAACCGATAATTGGCTCATGAAGCTCAGGTGTTCCGAAGAAATAAAAGAGTACAGACATACCTAGGAGTCCCGCAGCTCCAACTAGTAGACCCATTACTCCACCACCGTTGAACGCAATTAAGAGTGCATCACTTGCTCTCTTTTCTGATGCTGCGAAGGCGGTTCGTACATTCGAAATTGTTGCTGCTTTCATCCCCATAAAACCACAAAGAAGTGAGCATCCTGCTCCAAGAACAAAAGCAACTCCTGTTTGAAGTCCATGCATAGCGTTACTGTGAAGTCCCATTACAAGAGAGATCACGACAAATACTATTGTTATAAAAGGAATAAGATGACGAGCTTCTTCCCTTAGAAATGAAGATGCCCCTTCTCTGATCGCATCAGATATTTCAAGCATCCTTTCAGAGCCAGCAGGAAGACGCTCTAAGTCTTTATAGAGCCGATAAGCTAGAAAAAGTGCTCCAGCACCAATAGCTACAGAGATTAAGAGAAACAGGTTGATCATAATATACCCCACGATTGTTCAGGAAATCCGGTAGTTTACCTAAGAATCCTAGGAAGTCAAAGATTGGGAGCAATACCCAAACACAGGGAGTTTTACCGTGTCCAAAACTTCATGTGTTTGGGGATAAGCGTCGTTTTCGCCAGAAAACGAGCCAAAAACATCATATACCGCAAGCGATAGAGAGTTTTGACGAAGGCAAAACTCTCTATCGCTTGGTATATAAGCTTAAAACGGCTTGTTTCAATCTTAAAATTGGTGCCAAATCACTATTCAATGTCAAAAAACGATCTATCAAAAGCCTCATTAGCCGGAATTCTGGTTTCAATGGGTATAATATTTGGAGATATCGGAACTTCTCCTCTGTATGTGTTGAGATCGATCGTAGGAAACACACCGGTCGACAAAGATCTAGTAATGGGTGGTGTGTCAGCAGTTTTCTGGACACTGACTTTGGTAACCACATTAAAGTATGTAGTGCTCTTATTAGAAGCAGATAACAAGGGTGAAGGTGGAATTTTTTCACTTTTTGCTTTGGTTAGGAGACGAGCAAAGTGGCTCGTTTTTCCTGCATTAATCGGAGGAGCAACACTCTTAGCTGAAGGGCTAATAACACCGGCGATTTCAGTTTCAGCTGCAATTGAGGGTCTAAGAATCGTTAATCCAGAAATTCCAACAGTTCCAATTGTAATAGCAATTATAGTTGCTTTATTTTCCTTTCAATTCCTAGGCACCAATCGAGTAGGTAAATCGTTTGGACCAATTATGTTTTGTTGGTTCACCATGCTAGCAGTAATTGGTATTTTGCAGATTTCTAATGCTCCGGAAGTACTGGCGGCTATTAATCCTTGGTACGTTTATTGGTTACTCACCCATCATCCGGAATCTCTCTGGATATTGGGAGCAGTTTTTTTATGCACCACGGGAGCTGAGGCTCTCTATTCTGATTTAGGACACTGTGGAAAATCGAACATCCGATATGCATGGGGATTAGTTAAGATATCTTTATTACTCAACTATTTTGGTCAGGCTGCCTGGGTTTGTAGTTTGGAAGGAGAACTTTTAGCTGGTAGGAATCCATTTTTTGAAGCTATGCCACGCTGGTTTGTTCCGATTGGAATAATGATGGCCACATCAGCAGCGATTATAGCGAGTCAGGCTTTAATCTCAGGTTCATTTACACTCGTAGCTGAAGCAATGCGTTTGTATTTATTTCCAAAGCTGAAAATCTCTTATCCGAGCGAACTTCGTGGACAAATGTATCTTCCATTCATGAATTTATTTTTATGCGTTGGATGTATTGGAGTAGTGCTCTACTTTCAGGAGTCTTCAAAGATGGAGGCTGCTTATGGGCTTTCCATAACAATAACAATGCTTATGACTACGACTCTCTTTGCAGCATACTTACGCAGAAAGAGAGTTTCATGGTGGATAGTAGGATCATATCTTGCACTTTATTACACAATTGATGGAGCATTCTTTTTTGCAAATCTGCTAAAGTTCGCTCATGGTGGGTATGTAACTTTTTTTATAGCTGGCGCCTTAGCTATTGCGATGTGGATCTGGTTTACCGCCAGTAAGCTAAAAAGAGAGTACACAGAGTTTGTCGACTTTAGTGAGTATCTTCCAAAACTAAAAGATCTCGCAGAAGATCAATCAGTCGCTAAATATTCAACTCACCTAGTGTATATGACTGGTGCAAGTATCCCTGAACTTATTGAGTCAAAAATAATCTATTCAATATTCAGAAAACGACCAAAAAGAGCTGATGTTTATTGGTTTTTGCATGTGCATGTTCTTGATGAGCCGTATGGCCTTGAGTACAAAGTAACTCATCTAATTCAAAACCAGGCGATTAGAGTGGATTTCAATTTAGGATTTAGAGTTGAACCACGAATTAATGTGTTTTTTAGAAAAGTTGTTGAAGACTTAGCTAAATCAGGGGAGGTCGACATGCTTTCAAGATATAAATCCCTCCGTAAGCATGAACTTCCAGGCGATTTTAGATTCGTAGTGCTCGAAAAAACATTAGCTGCTGAAAGCGCACTCCCACCAGTTCAAAATTTCGTGATGCGAGCTTATTATTTTCTAAAACCGATCAGCTTATCTGAAGAGAAAAGTTTTGGGCTTGATACAAGCTCCGTTGTCTCAGAAAAGGTGCCACTCGTAATTTCACCTATGAAGGATGTTCAGATTGAAAGAGTCGTTTAGCTTTTAAAGCTGCTAGTATTTGTCTGGTCAGGCCTTCCGGCCTGACCCCCGTATTTTTGCTTCGTCTGCTGACGCAGACGACAGATCCTTCCGGCCTGACTCCCGGTTTGTTTCTTTGGGATTCTCGGGAGAATTTAGCCTACCTATACACATCTTTTCTATTTCCAATTTTTAGTACAGTAACTATGACATCATTTTTCTGAATTTCATAAATAACTCTATAGTCACCGACCCTGATTCTAAATGTTGATTCCATTCCGGATAATTTCTTCGAACCGTATGGCCAGGGGTCGATCTGTAAAGATAAAAGAACTGCCGCAACTTTAGTTTGGATCTGTTTATGGAGCTTTTTTAATTGTTTCTCAGCAGTTCTAGTTAAATGTACTGTGTACTTCACTAGAGCTCTTTTAGTATTTCACTGAGTGGTCTAGTTGGCTCTCGTCTTAACTTTTGGACTTCGGAGGCATCAGTTAATTCCTCAATCTTATCAAGGATTGCATCCTCAATGAACCTTGCCATTATAAGACCTTTAGACGCACAAACTTGATCAGCAAGTTTTTTTATCCTCTGATCCACCCTAGCTGTAATAACACTTTGCTTCATAGATAAATACTATCAAATGACAGCATTTGCTGTCAAGAAGAAGCAGAAGAATACGACTTTATTGCCTTATTCCATATCCAAAAAACAAAACTTCCGAAAAATCCTGTAACACAGAGTGTTAAGAAGATTATTTCCAGTGTAAGACCATTAAAGAAAATATATGCTGGAAGAGAAGCCATAAGTCCGAATGGAAGAAGAGTTAGAACAAGGAGCCTAGCCCAACCAGAATAAATAGTATGTGGCCTGTCTAAAAAAGGTTGTAGTGAGTAGAAAATTCGCTCAAATGTATAAGGCGAATGGAGCCAAAAAACTGGTAAAGAAAATAGAATCCTCACACAGAAAAATATAAAGAGGCCATTAAGAAGAAAAAATAGGTAAGTGAGAATATCTAAAAATCCGAATGGTTCAGGGTAATTACTTAAAGCCCAAAAAAAAATCCCTCCTGCTGCTAATAGATTAACAAATGAACTAACCGCGACCTCCTTGCAGCTAATCCAAAATAAGCTAGAAACTGGTCTGACAAGTGTATAATCAAAAAGTCCTGTATTTACATCACTTGGAAACTCCCAAAGATTTTGAGAAAGAAAAGTCATCTGTAATGCATCGAGAATAAAGTAACCTGCGATAAAGATCATAACCTGCTCTTCAGTCCAACCTCCTAAGAGAGGAGTATGAAGATATATAAGTTTAAACCCTGCTATAGAAACTCCATAAAAAACTAGATCCATTCCAACACGCCACCAGAAATCAAATCTAAAAGCAGTGGCTCTTATGAATGATACTTTTATAATTGACCAGTAAAGTGAAAGATATCTAAGCATTCAAACTCTTATTTAAAATCGCATGTCTATCTAAAATGTTTTTCTCAATTTCAATAATAGGGTAAGAGTTAGCATAATCTTTAATTAAGCTTGAGATTCTATTAATAGACTCCGCTTTTCCTTGAACCCCTTCAAGTTCCTCAGCAAGGTTTAGTACAAGTTTTGAATCATTATGTCTGGCAGAAATAAACATATCACATCCTGCATTAAAGGCCTCAGTAATAGTACCTTTTCTCTTAAATCTCTCTGAGACTGCAAGCATTTCAAGGTCATCAGAAACAATTACACCTTCATAGTTCCAGGAATCTCTTAAAACTCCTTTAAGGATCGTTGGTGAAAGAGTAGCAGGATTCTTGGGGTCTATTTTTGGAAATAATACATGAGCAGTCATCACCATTGGAACTTGAGCATCACAAAGTGCTTTGAATGCTGGTAGCTCAAGCAACTCAATTTCATTAAAACTTTTATCAACTACTGGAAGCTCTAAATGACTATCTGTGCTGGTATCTCCATGACCTGGAAAATGTTTAGCACAGGGAATTATACCTTCAGACAAAAGACCTTCCATAAATTCTAAGGCAGGCCCTGCTACTTCATCAACGTTGGTTCCAAAGGATCTTTCGCCGATGATGGGATTTTTCGGATTTGAATCAATATCACAAAGTGGAGCCCATGATACGTTAACCCCGATAGATCTAAGCTCGACCCCCATTGCTTGAGCAACTTCTCTTGATTTTTTTCGGTACACTCTTGGCGATGGAAAGTGAGTTATTGGGGCAGGGGTGCGGTGAACTCTACCACCTTCGTGATCTAAGGTTATAAGTAGATCCTGTCTGTCGGTGAGAGATCTTGATTCTTCAATCAAACCGCGAAGACTATCAAGCCATGTATCAGACTGACTGAAGTTTCTAGCTAGTAGCAACAATCCTACTGGCTTTAATGAACGTAAAACCTCTCTATCAGTGTTATTAAGCTTATCTCCTGATAGACCAACTATAAAATGATCCCCTACATTCGCCATAGCAAGTTAGATGTGATAACAAAAATGGTTTGTGAGCAAGGTCATAGTAACAAATAGAAAAGCAAGGTTCGATTATTTTATCGAAGACAGGCTAGAAGCAGGGCTTGTTCTCACAGGGGGGGAGATTAAGTCGATTCGTGCAGGTGAGGTAGCTCTGGAGCAAAGCTATATAAGACCAAAAAATGGAGAGCTATTTTTAATAGGTGCACATATAAAGCCCTATAAGTTTACTGATGATAAAGACTATGATCCTGTGAGGCCTAGAAAGTTGCTATTAAATAAACAAGAAATTTATAAATTATCTAAAAAACTTGAGCAGCAAGGTATGACCATCGTACCACTATCTTTGTACCTTAAAAACGGTTGGGTAAAGCTTGAGATTGCAGTGGCCAAGGGAAAAGCTGCTCCCGATAAAAGATCTTCGATCAAAGATCGTGAATCAAAGAGAGAGATTGCAAGAGCAATGCGAAAGTAAAATTAACTCAGAGATAATGAGTTTTTCTCGTCGACGAACCCCCATGTATTTGGAGAAAGTCAAGATATTTTCCTAAAGTTCCAAATACATATTCTGATCTATTAATTTTTGATTCATAAATATCTGTTTTCCGTTGTAAACTGAAAGTGTGAAGAAGATTTCAGAAACAGCACAGCAAGTTACAGCAGTTAAAGACCAGTATATTGATTATCTGGAAAAGAGAGAGCGCGTTCCCCAGCCAACTTTCTGGATTGCATTCGCAAGTAGAATTCGATCTATAAAGAATAGAAAAAATGAGACCCGAATCATACGTGAAATGCTTGAAACTTGAGTACTAGCTCAAGTTAGAACCTGACTATCACCCTTCACTTCTCTAATTCTCTCTAAAAGCCCACCAAATTTTGAATTTCCAATTGGCTCACCCTTATATTCACCGGCTGTTACAAATCCGCGTGTTTTCTCAGCTTGAAGGCATATACTTTTTACCTCCTCGCCGCTGATATTACGAGTTGATTCATATAAAAAGACCTTGACTGTATTTCTTAAGACAATTTGGAATCCATCTATATTCACAGAATCCGAGTGGTTAATAGGAAGGTTTGGCTCTTGGGGATCGATTTTTTTCCAGTCTGGGCTTAGAGCTGAGAGATCCTGAATAGATACTGCTATTTCTTGTCCAAGCTGCTCACGTATTTTATCTGAGAGTTCATTTAGTTGCTTTTCTGGAACTCTACCTATAAGGGAATCACCACTTGTAACGTTTCCATCCCTATCCATGTTCAATAAGCCTTCAAGATCATAGATTCCTAACTTTCCATTCGTAGCGTCATGCCAATTTGGATCTTTTATAGCAGCTTCAATTCGTTCGTTAATTACTAGCATAGCAGTAAAAATTACCAGAAATGAGAAGGCTAAACAAAGATGTGACGCTGAATTTAGTGGAAAGTAGGTAGTTTAGTGATTATAATGGTGTCTAGGGGTCAAGCCGGAAGGATCTATCGTCTGCGTCAGCAGAGGAAGCAAAAAAACGGGGGTCAGGCCGGAAGGCCTGACCAGGCAGGTGACAGCATCCCGGCATGTAGACATTCGTGGAAGCATGAGAAGATTATCAGCCTTCTCTTTCTTCCGGGGGTGCCAGTGTTGTTGATTCAACCGCTCGCGCGGTTGAGATGGTTGGTCACCCGCTGAGAAATGCTTGCGCATCTCTCAGGGGGTGTCCAGGTTTCGACGGGATGCCTATTTGGTAGGAGTATGCGCGTAGAGGTACGGTTGGCCTCTTAAAACTGCCGTAAAGCTTAAATGCAAACGACGATGTCGTAAGCTTCGACGCTCCAGTAGCAATCGCAGCTTAAAAAATAGGCCTTCTGCCAAAAGCACAAGGCCGGCAACTTAGTGAGTGCTCATTTTGCTAGGTTGTTAAACTAAGTGGGCTAGCAAAAAGCTTGTGTCTCCAGGCTTTAGCGAAATCTTAGAGGCTGGTAGTTAGTAATCGTGTCGCTTCGAGTACTGACTATAAGATTAAATAAGATGACTACACGCGTAGAAGATTCTTACTGAAACGTCTCGGACGCGAGTTCGATTCTCGCCACCTCCATTTTTCTGCCGATTCGAACTTGGCTGCGCCAAGATTCGAATTATCGGCCAGCGATGTCGCTGGACACCCGTCGTCCTGAATGGCCTCCTCCGCTTGACTCGATGAGGTTCGAATCTCCGTATACCACCTCCATATTTCCCGCTTGGCGCTCGGGTCCAAGGGGCTCTCCCCAATGTCACTTACCTTCATGGCGTAAGTGGATAATTTAATTTGGTAAAACTTAA
>DDRT01000012.1:38779-92423 GCA_002343185.1 Deltaproteobacteria bacterium UBA2409 | reverse complement strand
AACTCTGAGCACTCTGTGTTCAAAAATCAGTTCTCAAGCACTGATAATTTAGAATTGAATGTAAGTGGCATTGGACGCTGCCCCCTCTCGCCGCTTCACCCCCAATGGGCAATTCGAGCAACCGGTAGGGGGCACAACTCTCTAAAAATATAGGTATATTTAAAATTGATCCTGCTCAAAGGAATGAGATTATAAAATTCAGCCACCCCTAACCGAAAGCCTAAGCCAAATATACGATGCAACTAGAAGCATCAAGGGTAATAGACTCATCGATATCTGAAATGAGAAATAATCAGCTAAGAGTCCAACAAGTGGCGGAGATATAAAATCTCCTAAAACATGAATGCAAAATGTACTTATCGCTATACAACTTGCAGCATAATGTGCGGGAGCTGATGTTAAGATTGCAGTGTTTATTGGCGCAGTTAGAGCAAATAGAAAAACCTCACCAAGAAATAAAAATCCTAAAAACCAGTAAAAATCATTCATCCAAATTGAAAGCATACAAAATATAAATGCCACAATTGATAAAATTCCTGAGAATCTACTTAATCCTTGAACGGCTTCACCTTCCTTAACAAAAATTGTTCCAAACCTTGCTCCTAAAAGAGTTCCAACTAATGCACTCAGAAGTGTAACTACCCCAACCCATAGTGAAACCTTATCAATAGGAAGCTCATAAACAGCAGTAGCAAACTTTGGACCCCAGGTAGCAAGCCCTCCTAAAGTGAATGTATACGCAGTGTAAGCAAATACAGAGAGTCTGTAATTTTTGATCAGAAAAAGCTCTTTTGCGATCTTAATGAGATTTCCTTCAGGTTTTATTTTTTGCTTAGGCTCTGATTTTGGAAGTTTGTAGATAAAAAGTGCAAGTAAAAACCCAGGTAAACTCGCAATAACTAATCCATTTTGCCAGGAAAACTCTTTTGCCATATATCCACCAAGAGCAAATCCTAAAGCTGCTCCTATTGGCATTGCTAAATAAAAAACTGAGAGATATTTATTAGTAGATTTCTCAGAGTCGCTAAAATCCTTTAGATATGCAGGGACAACTGTGCTAAACCCAGCCTCACCGACTCCGACAAATAGCCTGGTTACAAACAATGGAACAAAAGATCTAGTAAACCCTCCGAGAAGTGTTGCTACAGACCAGGCAAGTACCGATAGTGACATTAGTTTGGTTCGAACAACTCTATCACCCAAAATTCCAAAAACAGGGCACAACATCATGTACCCTATCATAAATGCGCTAAATAAAAGTCCCAAACTAAAGTTAGAAAGTTCAAGGTCGCTCTGAATTGCAGGACCCATCGACGAGATTATAAAGCGATCTAGATAATTGACGAGATTAGCAAAGAACAAAACCAGCAATACATTACGGGTCATACTATATTGTCTTATCAGTGATTTGAGGTTGATTGATAGATCTAAAGTAGCCGATCTATCTGTTTTCTAAATAAAAGTAGCTGCTCCAAAAGAGGTAAAAAAAGCTCTGTGCCCCTTAGGCGACCTCCCTCAAAGAGTTCCCATTTTCTTTGACTTGGAGGAAGGTTCCTCAAAAGCTCACCAAATGGCTTTTGATTATTTAGTTCATAAGGAAACTCAGATTCAATCTGATTAAGTAATTCCTCCTCGGGAATTGACTGCTTTAGACCCTCTTTAACTTTTATTGAGATCTTTTCTGCGTCTTCTAATCTGATTTTAAGTCTATCGATTGATTTATTAAGAAGACTACTTTGTACTTTTAAAAAGCGCTTAAGATCTAAAAACTCTTCGATTTCAGTTTGAAGGATCTTTGGAAACATAGATCCTTCTTTAGCAATTAGATCCATTATCTGACTAGAATAGTTTTTGATAAAAAAACATACAAAGAAAAAGTGAGCTTGATTGGATGAATAGTCTTTATTGGTTAACCCACGAAGTATCTCACTCATTCCAACTCTGGTTAGTTTATAAATCGGAGTTGATCCCTTTTTGTGGGCAAACCCCTCCTTTTCTAACTTTGAGAGATATCGTGCAATTTGAGTGTTATATGTTGATAAGAAAAACTTTTCTAAGGAGGTTTCAACCCAATTAGAAAACAGCTCAACAAAAAATTTAAGATCTCTTTGCCTAAAACCAGATGGGGAAACTGCGTGTGCAGAAAGTGCGGCAGTACCGAAAAATAACTCATAATCAGAGACTAAAGATCTCATAAGTTACAATGTAACAAAAAAGTGTTGAGAAATATATAACATAATCAGCAGTATTTATAGACAGATAATGCACATAATTTTCAAAATTATTCAGATACGTAACATCGTTACGGCAATTTTGTAAACAAAAGCCTCCGAAATTGAGATAACTATAAGTAGAAGACGGAGGTTATATGAGTATTAAAAGTCTACTGTTAGTTAACTTAGTACTGATTTCAGTAATGATAGTCGGGGCAGTCAATTTAAGAGCTACCTCGCAATCTCAATACTGTTTCAGTAAAAGCTACCCTGGACTTTCTAATATCTCAGGATGTGCCTCCATTAATAAAGGAGATAAGAAATGAGATTAATCAGAAAAATTAAAACAACAGTTTTTGGAGCTATCGATACAGTGGTCGGTTCTCTTGAAAATCATGAAGCGATTCTTGAGTCATCACTAAAGACAGCAAGAATCAATCTTGGAAAAGCGAAAGCCAGACTTAATTATGTTAATTCAGAAAGGCTTAAGCTAGAGCAGCTTGCTAAAAGCGAAGAGGAGGAAGCTCTTCTTTGGATCGAAAGAGCAAGGACAACTGCTGATCGTGAAAAGGCGATTGAATGCTTGAAGCGTCATGAACAGTTAAAGAAAAAAGCAAAGCTTGGCCTTGAGATGGCAATCCAGCAAAAAGTCCATGAGGATAAGTTATCGAAAGAGATTCATCAGGTAGAAGAAAAACTTAGAATTCTTGAGCAAAAAAAGAATATCTTCAAAGTTCGTGCCGCTAAGGCAGAGGTTCTGGCAGATCCCGAACTAGACTTAGAGGAGATCTTTAACAGGTGGGATGAAACTATAACAAGTTTAGATACCGCTCAGGATACACTAGCAGGTGAGTTTGAGTCACATGAAGAAAATCAAAGACTCAGTCAACTTTTAGATTCAATTAAGCAGAATTAAGGAGCTTTTATGGATAATAATATTTTTTCAAACATACCAAGGTTACTTAGATATCTTGGAGTTCTTGCAATAGGGAGCAGTGCTACTTTGGCTCTTGTTCAAGGGGTCACTTCTCCTATTTCAGAGTTAACTATAGGAGGTTTTTTGAGCTTTATAGTGGCTCTTTTGGGTGTTGGTATATTCAGTGGAACTCGTTTAAAGGAAGGAAAAGGCGGAAGAGTCTCAGTTGGTTTAGCTTTGGGTCTTATAGCACCTTTTTTTGCTTTATTAGGTGCACTATTTATTAGAGATGTTGAATACTCAACTTATTGGAGAATAGTACCTGCTATAAGTATTGAGACTTCAATAGTGTTATCAATAATTTCTATGTTGGTCGTAATTCCAACAGCAATTTTAGGGTTTAGAGTGCTACATGGAGAAGGATACACAAAACTTAGTATTTTGTTTTTGCTAGGAGCCTCAACACTACTTATTCCGCTAAGGGATGTAGGTTCTGTTTCAGTTTTTATAATCTTAAGCTGTGCAGCTGCAATTTATGCTAAGAATTTTAGATCAGCTGGTACATTAGAGGAACAATTTGCAAAGCTAATCTTATGGATTACACCTGTAGCACTTGCAGTTAGAACTATTGGAGCTCATCCATTTGAAGAAATTGCTCATGGAATGGTTCTCATAGTTGGTGGGATAGTGATAAGTGCTGTAGTGAATCTCTTCACTAATGATGAGCTACTAGTTAAGCCATTTGAGCTTATCTCTGGGCTTATTGGTTTAGTAGGTGCTTATCTTTTGACTGATGGGGTAATTCCTTATGAGTCAAATCTTCTTATAACATTTGGAAGTATAATTGGAGTTCTTGTTATAGGAATCGCCCAGTTACTTACTTTTGCAAAAAGGGAAGTTGAGAATATTGGATTAGGAGTAATACTTTTTGTAGCACTTCTCTCTCCATACTCAAATGAGATGATACTTAGTTGTGGAGTTTCGCTGATCTTCTCAGTAGGTTTCATCCTATTATCAATTGTCAGAAGGAGTAAGATTCTTCTAGGTGGAGGAGTAATAGCATTTCTAGTGTCAGTATTGTCGATGTTATCAACAGTGGTGACAAGAGTTGACTTTGGTTCATGGGCAACCTTAGGAGTAATAGGAATTACTGTTATTCTAATTAGCTCGATACTAGAGAAGAAACTTCCTATCCTTCGAGCAAAATTTGTTGAAGGATATAAAGAGTTAGGTACTTGGTAAGAATATTCGGAGGGGGGCTAGTCCCCCCTTATTTATATGATTTATAGATTTTTTAGTTTAATTTTAAGTTTTGTTGTTAAAAAATTCTTTAGAAGAATTACTGTGCTTGGTGAGCCCATCAAAGGAGCTCCGGTAATTTTTACTTGTAATCATCCAAACATGGGAGTTGATCCAATTTTAGTTGGTGCAACAGCAAGAAGACCACTTCATTTCATGGCTAAATCAACATTGTTTTCTAATTATTTTCTGAGATTATTTTTCAGGAGCCTTAACATGGTTCCTGCATATAGAAGAAGCGACAATGAGGACACTAAAAAAAATGAAGAAAGCTTTAAAGAAGCAATTGATGTTTTAAAAAACAGCGGAGCATTTGTAATTTTTCCTGAAGGAACCTCAACCGAAGGTAGAACCTTATTACCTATAAAATCTGGAGCTGCAAGGATAGCCCTTCAAAGCGGGTTACCAGTAAAAATTCAACCAGTTACTATAACCTACTTAGAACCGAAAGAATTTAGAAGTTATGTAACTGTTACTTATCATGATCCTATAAGTGTAAGTGAAAAAGACGATGTTAAGACGCTAACTTCTGAAATTGAAAAAAGATTAAAAGAGGCTGATGTTGAGCTTGGTACAACGGAAGATGAAGTTATCTTATCAAAAGTAGGGAAGATATTTGTAAGATCTAACAGCTTTGATGACCAAGCAATGCTTAAGAGAATTGCTAAAAGTCTTAAAGATGAGGATAAGAAAAAAAATCTTCTCCCAGAACTAGAAGATTTTTTTAAAAAGTGTGAGGAAGTTGGAATCCCTCCAGAGCTTGTTCAAAGTGGTAACAAATTAGAGCATTCTTTAATTGGATTATTAGGAAGCTTAGCAGCTATTTTTAATTATATTCCAAGAAAGATTACAGCTTTACTTGTAAGATCAAAGTCATCGCTTGAGACTGCACAAAGTAGGTTGATTTTAGGAGCCTGTATTTATCTCACCTGGTATGTACTTTGTGTGATTATATTTGGACTCTTTCTAAGAGAGGCTCTAATTATTATCCCAATTGGAGCTTATTTTCTAGAAACAAGCCAGGTTTATTTTGCTTATCTAAAAGATCTTCCAAAAAGCTCGATTTCGAAACTTGCTTTCGAGAAAGAGACGTTACAGCGTAAACTACTGGAGGCTGAGTGAAGATTTTTATTAATGCATGCAATAAATGGATAGATGATAGAGCGCAGGTTCATGGGGCAGCCTTGGCATTTTACAGTCTTTTTTCACTAGGGCCATTTTTAGTTATTTTAGTTTCAATTGCTGGTTTTTTGTTAGGAGAAAATGCAATACAAGGACAGCTTGAAGCAAATATCAGAGAGTTTGTCGGCGTAGAAGGGGCAAAAGCTGTTCAGACCCTAATTATTAGTGCCAACTCACAGGTGGCATCAGCAGCAATTTTCGGAATCGTAATTCTAATCTTTGCTGCCTCCGGAGTTTTTTCTCAGCTTGAAGATTCTCTGAATCTAATTTGGAGAGCCAAACCTTCCACTAGGTCTGGAATTGTTCAGTATATCAGATCTAAACTTTTCTCCTTCTTACTTGTGTTTGTACTTGGTGGAATATTAATTTTAAGTTTATCTTTGAGTGCCGCTATCTCTACACTTTCAAGATTTGAGTTTTTTAAAGGGATCGACAATCTAGTATTGTATCTTGATCTTACTTTTTCTTTTCTTGTAGCGACAGTTGTATTTTCTAGTATCTTTAAATGGATCCCTTCAGGTAAAGTTTCATACAAAGCAGCTCTTCTAGGTGGAACTCTTACCACAGTGCTAATATTTATTGGAAAGTATTTTTTAGAGCTTTATTTAATGAATACAAACATCGCTTCAGCCTATGGGATCGCTGCTTCATTAGTTATTCTTCTTTTATGGATCTACTACTCAGCGCAAATATTTCTATTTGGGGCAGAAGTGACTTACCTAATTGATAACTAAAGATGCAGTTTTCCTTTGATTTATGTTACAGATCCCTATTCAAATGGTAAGGGAACTAAGGGTATTTGTAATTTTCATAATCGCCTGGGGTATAATGTTTTACCCGGCTCTTCTGTTTTTAAATGAAGGATTTTTAGGTGGAATTAGAAGCGACCCAGCAGCATATATATACTACTTTATTCACAACATAAACCGAGTTGTAACATTACCATCTGCAGGTTTTGATGGTAATTATTTTTACCCGTTTGGAAACTCGCTTGCTTTTAGTGATAACTTCATCCTTCCTGCCCTTATTGGAAAGCCAATTTATCTTCTAACTGGCAATTACTCTCTTGCTTACAACATTGTGATGGTTCTTGCTCCCGTTACCAGCGGATATCTTACGTTTTGTCTTGTTCGTTACATTATACGGAAAGAACTTCCGGCTTTTGTGGCTGGTTTTGCATTTATGTGCTTACCGTTTATCTATGGACATTTGGGGCATCCACAGCTTCAGTTTTCATTCGGCATTCCTGCAATTATCCTTGCTACACTCATATTTGCTGAAAAACGAACTCCATTATCTGCAACAGCTATAGGATTCATAGTATTCATCCAGTTTTTCTCAACGGTCTATTACTCTTTGATCTCATATCTTTTGGCTGGATTAATTCTTTTTGCTTATTCTTTAATGAAATTTAAAACTATTACAAAAAGAGATCTATTCGTTTTAATCGGGATGAATATCCCTTGGATTGTTGCCCTTCTATTCGTCATTAAGCCTTATCTTGCAGTTAGGGATGCATTCGATCCCTGGTCAATTGATTTAGTAACTCATTTCTCAGCAACTATTAAGTCCTATTTGGCTATGTCTTTGAAGCATAAAATTTGGGGCTTTTTGAATGGACCACTTGCATCGAATGGATCATTTCTTTCTGTAGGGGTCATAGTTTCAACTTTAGCAGTTGTATCAGTAGCGAAGATTGGATTATTTCTTCCAACTATTTTCACACTCGCAGGGCTCATCTTTGCTGAATATTTAGAGCCAGGAGTTTACAAAGCTTATGTAGTTTCAATCAGCTTATGGTTTTTGTTGGTTTTTCTCACTGTTAAGCTTTATATAAAAAGATCTTCAGAGACCAAAAACCTACAGCTTGAAGAATATACTCTTTTGATTTTTTTCTTGTTCACATTCTTTTTCTTCGCTTCATTCGGTATAATAGAAAAGAAGGCTCATACAGAGCTCTATTATTATCTTTACTCGTATTTGCCAGGATACAATGGACTACGTGCTGCATACCGCTTTGGAATAGTGGCAGGATTCATGCTGATTCTTCTCTCGACCATATCTATTTCAAAAATGCGTACAGTACTTATATTTTTATCTTTGGTTGGCATCGGAGTAGAGTATAAAACTAGACCCTATAGCCCCAGCATTGATACTGCAAAACCGAAGATCTACAAAAAACTTGATGAGATCCAATCAAAAGGGGCAGTTGTTAGTCTTCCGTTCGGATCCCCATTTAATGGACTTGATTATTCAAGAAGGCATACAGCTTATATGCTTTGGACACTAGATTCAGGTCGCCCAATGGTAAGTGGGTGGAGTAGTAAGCTACCAGCTTACTATCAATTCAAAGGAAGGTTTATCGACAAATTCCCTTCACAAATCAGTCTTAATACTCTTGGGCAGCTAGTAGGGGTTAGGTATGTATTGTTAAATGCTCAGTTCATCGAAAACTTCAAAATTAAAACTTTTTTGGATGAGCTTGCCAGAGTAAATGATCAGGTAAAGATATTACATCAAACAAGGCGGGGAAATTTATTAATCGAAATAGACCCAGAGGTACGATTGCATGAACTCAGTGCAGCAGAACTTTATCTACCACCAGGAAAAAAAAGAAAACTTACTATTGAGATTAGATCAGATAAGCCAACTAAGATTACAGTCTTTACCCCCGAACCTAATTTAATAGAATTAAATCAAACCCCAAAGTTGATCAAATTGGATATACCAAAATCTAAGCATTTGATTAAACCCCATAAAATCAGATTTTCTGCTACAGGATCAAAGGTTTTTATTCGAACTCGCGATCTTGAAAACACTGTAGTAAAGTAGAGAGATGAAAAAGTTTGAAACAAGAGCAATTCATGATGGAAGTGATCCTGATCCAACAACTGGGGCTGTCATCACCCCAATTTATGCAACATCTACTTTCAAACAGGAAAGCCCTGGAGTTCATAAAGGTTTTGACTATGGACGTAGCCACAACCCAACAAGATTTGCATTAGAAAAATGTATTGCAAGTTTAGAGGGCGGAGAATGTGGATTTGCATTTTCTTCTGGTATGGCAGCTGCTTCTTCAATATTAGAGCTTCTCCCTAAAGACTCGCATGTTATTGCGATTGATGATCTATACGGAGGAACCTTCCGACTATTTGAGAGGGTAAAAAAACAATCAGCTGGACTAACTGTTAGTTACTTATCTGTTGAAGATCTTGAGAACCTTTCACCTCATGTTAAATCAAACACTAAGATGGTTTGGATTGAAACACCAACTAATCCGATGCTAAAACTTGTTGACCTTGAGAAAGTCGCAGCTCAAGGAAAAAAACACGGATTAATTCTGGTTGCTGACAATACTTTTGCCTCACCATTTATTCAAAACCCTCTAGCTTTTGGTTTTGATATTGTGATGCATTCGTCTACTAAATATTTAAATGGACATTCTGATACTATCGGTGGGGTTGCTGTTGTTAGAGAGAAGGGTGAATTGGCAGAAAGGTTAGGATTTATTCAAAATGCTGCAGGCGCAATCTTAGGCCCATTTGATAGTTTTTTAACCCACAGAGGAATTAAAACACTCGGAGTTAGGGTTAAAAGGCACAGTGATAATGCTGAAGAATTAGCAAATTGGCTCGCAACACATCCAAAAGTTGAGCGAGTGATCTATCCTGGACATAAATCACACCCACAGTTTGATCTTGCAAAAAGACAGATGAGACTTCCTGGAGGGATGATCTCTATGACATTGAAGGCTGACTTATCGAAGACTAAGCGTTTCTTAGAGAGAGTTCATGTTTTTACTTTGGCTGAGAGCTTAGGTGGAATCGAAAGTTTAATAGAGCATCCTGCTATTATGACTCATGCTACGATTCCTCCTGAAACAAGGGCTAAGCTTGGTATCGTTGATGGATTCGTTAGGCTCTCGGTTGGGATAGAGGATTTAGAAGACCTTAGAGCTGACCTTGAAGAGGGGTTTTCGGGGGTATAGGGAGTTTAGATACTTGGGGGTCAGGCCGGGAGGATCTGTCGTCTGCGCCAGCAGACGAAGAAACAAAATGGGGGTCAGGCCGGAAGGCCTGACCAGACAAGTGCTAGCCTCTGCCTGGTCAGGCCTTCCGGCCTGACCCCCAAGCTTACTTGCATCTCCCTATGAAAATATGAGACTTTCCTTGTTCCTTATCGGGGTGTAGCTCAGCCTGGCTAGAGACTGTGTTTTTGGTTCAACAGCTTGCGCTGTTGAGACTAGTTTTGGGAACTAGGGGCCGGCTGCTGTTCCAAGGGAACAGCAAATAAAGGGGCAAATCAAAAGATTCGAGAGCTGAAGGCTCGAGAATCCTCTCACCCCGAACCTGACTTGCATGTAACTATGAAAATATGAGACTTTCCTTGTTCCTTATCGGGGTGTAGCTCAGCCTGGCTAGAGCACTAGTTTTGGGAACTAGGGGCCGGAGGTTCAAATCCTCTCACCCCGATTTTTTTGAAAGGTCTTTTAAAGATTGGGTGAGAGGATTTGAACCTTTAAAAATAGGGCAAATCAAAAGATTCGAGAGCCGAAGGCTCGAGAATCCTCTCACCCCGATTTTTTTGAAAGGTC
Source organism: Deltaproteobacteria bacterium UBA2409 (assembly GCA_002343185.1). Classification (GTDB taxonomy): domain Bacteria; phylum Bdellovibrionota_C; class UBA2361; order UBA2361; family DDRT01; genus UBA2361. The sequence goes on along the minus strand of DDRT01000012.1, from coordinate 82,219 downwards.
TTTGAATAGATTGGGTGACCCCAAGTTGCATGACCAGACAAATTTAATCTAAGAATGGATCGATGAGGTTATTTCTTCTATTTCTAGTCTCTCTCTCTATTCGACTATGGCAGATCGATCGTCTCGAACCCCAAGCTGATGAGCTTCACTGGAGATTTAGATCCAGACATCTTGTGGAAAATGTATCGAAAGGCAATTTCTTACAATCCGGTAAAGAGATGACCCATCCGGGGCTAACTGCTGCTGTAATTATGGGGGCAGGACAGGTAATCGGCAGAAAAATCGGGTATGAGGATCTACTAATTTCATCAAGAATTGCTAATGCTGTTTTTTCATCATTTTTACCGTGCCTTGTACTTATTGGAGCAGGATATTTTATTGGAGCAAATGTTGGGCTTCTTGCAGGATTATTCACTGCTCTATCACCTAAGCTTATAGCATTTTCTAAAATGGCACATATTGATTCTACATTAGTGTTTTTTTCAGTAGCATGTGTTTTTTCATATCTTTATTTTCTTAGATCAAAATCAGAAATATTTAGGTACTTTGCAGGGATCTTTTGGGGATTTTCAATTTTAGTAAAACCAACTGCTATCGTTTTGATACCGGCATTATTAATTGCAAAGATTATATTTAAATCAGAGAAGTTATTTAGCTTAAAAGATATTTATGCACTTCTCTTAGGAAAAGTATTCTTTATTTTACTCTTTTCAAGAATGTGGACTGAAGATGGGCCTTACAGAAAAAGAGTTGTTCCTAATTTTTGGCCAGGAGAGATGATTTATGAATTTGGAGTTTTTCTAAATCCGTATATTTTAGTTTTATTAATAATATTTTTTTTCTATATTAAGAAATTAAGGGCACTTACTTTCGTCCCAATAATTCTGTTTGTTCATGCTTTAAATCCTGCAATTTTCGATAATGTCATCCGATTTTGGGCTTGGGCATTTGGAATAGCTAAAATGTCTCATGTAGCTTATGGGGCGATTCTTGAGCCAGTTAAGTATGGTTATTTGCAGATTTTACTTACTCAGCTATCAGAGATTGAAATAATAGGATTCTGTTTAGGAGTATTTTTCTTAAGAAAAAATCCATTTCTCCTCGCGTTTTTAGCAGTAATTTTTGTGTGGGGTGGTTTTATATCTATTTCAAGTAAGCAAACTGTTCGATATATCGCTCCAATATTACCGTTTATCTTTATAATTTCTGCTAATGGCTACTACGCTCTTTTAAAGCGATATAGTTTTCTTCTAATTATTGGCTCTTTATGGATTCTCTACTCTTGGCATCCTTATTATGAGTCCTATTACAATACAGTAACTGGTGGATTAAATGCTGCATACAAAAGAGGAGAGTTCATACCATTAGGAGGCTATTCAGAGGCGATTGAGTTCCTTAAAAACAAAGGCACGGTATCCCTAGCTGCCGATAGAGAATTGTTCTTGGAAGTTAAAAAGCGTAAAGGAGTGGACTTAAGCACCTCACTTTATCCAGCAATGAATGGAGATGATTACCTACTAATTTCTCCAATTTTTGAGCGTGTTTATGCTTCAAAATTAAAAGAGGAAAATCTTGAGTTTGTGACTGATAATGAGGTTTTTGGAGTACCTACGCTCAAGGTTTTTAAGTTTTTGCCTCAAACTAAAATAGATTTAAGAAGAGCCTTGAGTCATGTAGGAAAATTTTGCGAAGAAGGACTTTGCGCAAAAGATCAAAGTGGATACCTTATTGCAATTCTTAAACCGAGACTTAATGCTGGAAGCTATAAACTAGATTTCAAGATGAAAGCAAAAAAACCGGTTGATGGAGATCCGACTTTGCTACATATAAAATTTGGATCCAAGTGTGAAAGATTTATCAAAAGCTCAGAGCTTCCTCCTAAGACTACTGTTTCAATCAGTATTAGTTGTACTTTTAACAAAGAGAGTACTCCGAATGTTACAGTTTACTACTGGAATAAGAGAAAACTTGCTATTGAGGACGTTTTGCTTCAATCACAAGCATTGTAGCAAGCCGTCTTCCATCAGTATGACTATGAAAGCCAGGTTTAAGTAAACTTGAAGATCCTCCTCCATCCCCAATTATTACTTTGCTACCGACTACACCATTTTGAGTTAACATTTCACTAAGACTATAAATTGATCTTGCAAGAGTAGAGCTTTTTACAATTGCTATAACAGTTACCTCTCTTCCGTCTTGAGTCCCAGTGATTACAAAAGATCGATCTATTTTTCCGCTTCCATTCACTCCATCGTAAGCAGATTTTCCATTTACAAGACCTGTATTCCAGAAATTTACCTGAGATCTGATTCTACGATAATCCTTATCATTAATAGCCTCTTGGGCTTTTAGGTGATCAAGTGGGTATCCTAAGAAACCCTCACCGTAAGATGTATATTTTTCTTGAAGAGACTTTCTGTCCTCAGGAGTTTTTATAAATTCAGGTCTTAGTCCTACTTGAATAGTTCCATCTTGTGAAACACCGATACAATATCTTGAATCAAGGATCTCTTTTCTTCTTTTTGTTCCTGCGGCTTCAAGTCTTATGTAAGGTGTTCCATCAGGATTCTTACCTACTATTGTTCCTACAGGTTCTAAGGTGCCACGGTCAAAGAAGGAAAAGTTAATACTCCCAATAGCGCCAGATTTATACATCAATCTTGAGCGTTCCTCCTTGTTTAAGGAGCTTGTTCTATAGACTTGAAGTGTGATCATAGTTGGATCCACGAACACCCCGGTTACATTACTTTGTGTATGTTCCCATGTGCTTAATGGCATGTCAGGAAGTTTTGCTTCATTAGGAGCAGTTATCATTGGGGAGATTATCGCCAATGATGCAGAGAGAGCTCCTCTCATTGATCCTCATCAAAAAGAGCATCAAATTTTTTAGATTGTTTTAGTTTCATTATAACTTGGGCGATTCTGACCATTGTTTGAGAGCCTAAATCAAGACCTCGCCCCCCAATCTCATTAGATTCTATGGATGGTTTAGAATATGGAATACCCCAACTCATGCGATAACCGTCGCTTTCATAATTTTGAAGAAAGCGAGTCCTTTCTGAAAACGATCTTATAGTCTGGATCTGATTTGGCGCAAGACTACAAAGTGAAACTTGAAGTTGATCGCCGGTTAATTTTACTTCAGCGAAGGCTCCGTTAGTGATCTCAAAAAGCGCATGGGGGGAATTACTAATAAGCTCAGGGTTACCAATAGGGGTAAGACCGATTTCATTTGCTAGTGTAAATAGCATCATCTCAAACTGTGCAAGCCCCGCTGGAATTGGCGAGCCATATGAGTCTAAGAGCCAAATATCACAAGTTGGGGTGTTCTTAATAATAGCATCTTCAAAAAGATTTGATCTTTTATAGAGATTGGAATAACTCACAGAGGGCTCTTGATCTTCAATAGCTTTCCCTGGAATGACCCTACAGATACAAAAAAGTTCATCTGCTATTGGATAGATAAAGCTTGCATGATTCTCTTCCCAGTAATGAATGGCAATAAGAGAAGTTAGTTCCCCATTGTCAACCAGGGTATCTAGATGTCTAGGAAAATCTTTTTCAAAATCACCTGAATTTAAAAGTCCTGATGGAGCAAGACCTCTACATATTAATCGTCCAAATCCACCAATTCTGCAGATTGCTCTAGCTTCTCCTAAGTCGGAGCGATGTAAAGGGAAATCCTCATTTCTTCCTAGGTCTTTGAATTTTTGTCTAATGTCGTTTAGAAACTCCCAGTGCTCGCTTGGTGCTTTAGGAAAGAAATCTTTTGGTAAAGGATCGCCAACCGGTGAGTAAGATTCTAATGGGCGGAGTAGTAGTTGAGAAGTTGGTCCAATTCTTTGCATACTCTAAAGATAGCAGGTTTTTATGGCTAAGCTAGCTGAAGAGCCCAATTGATGGTGCGGTAAATGGGGTTTGTATTAAGTTATCTAAAGGTAACCCTGCCCATTTGAATAGATCATTAACTGTTGAAAGATATGAAATAGTAGGGAAATAGTGCTGAGTATTTCCCCAGTCATTTACCGTAAAAGAATCTCCAATTACTTTCCCAGAGAAAGCACCGCTTAATGCCATATGAAAGTTTGCAAAACCGTGGTCAGTTCCTTGACCTCCGTTTTCGTTAACTGTTCTGCCGAACTCTGTAACAATTAATACTGCTGTTTTGTTCCATATCCCCGCTGCCTGACAGTCCTCAACAAACCCTCTTAAGCCTCCAGCTAAGTTTTGAAGTCCCGTTGCAAGAGCATTGATTTGAAACTCATGAGTATCCCATCCACCAACCGAAAGCTGGCAGATCCTTGTCTGAACACCAAGGCTAGGAGCAGCAAAATATTTAAATGCATCTCTTAGGAGATTTCCTGCATGCCCTACGCTTTGTGGAACGTCTGCATCGTCATATCGTCTGTAATCTCCCGTCGAGGAGACTGTATTAATTTTAGATTGCACATCTGAAAGGGAGCTTTTCATTGCATTTTTTGCATTCCTGAACAATGTAGAAAACTTCTCATTTCCATCTAAAGAATCAAGCTGTGACATTACATCACGTGCATGGAGCATGTTATTTGTTGCAGTTAAGGTTTTATTGTACTCAGTGCAGGCGTAGTTATTTCCAGTCTGACCCAGTCGTACGTATTCACCAAATCCAGCAAGATTTAATATAGAAGGTGAATCAAGTTCTTCTTCAGGATTTCCGCCGATTCCAATTGTATTAAAGAGCCTCAAGCCGTGATAATTATGTGCCTGTCCGACTAAGCCTTTGGCAGCAGCAAGATTTAAATTTCCAGATAGGGAGATCTTTTGACATTCAAAGTGAGACTTATTTGGGTTCTCTCCAAAAGGAAGTGCTCCACACTTTGTTATAATTCTTATATTATTCCCAACATGATCTACTAGTCTCTTCCAATTTCTATGCAGCCCAACTCTTTGAGTCGCGTTGGCAATGGCAGATGGAATCATTATATTTATTGGTTGTACATGAATGTTTGGTCTTCTATTTGCAAGTTCAGTGAAAGCATCCCCTGAATGGAGTGGAAAGCTGTAGAGCCCATCAAGACCACCTCTAAGGTATATAATACAGATATTTTTATCCAATCCATCTGCAGCAAGATATGTGCTTTGACCGAACATACTTCCTGCAACACCGGCAGCAGTATACCTTAGAAAATCTCTTCTTTTCATGCTAGATTTCCCTCCCTTGTCATAGCAATCATTAAAACTACAGTTGGCATTTTTAGGTTTACGTACCCTGGGTCATTAACTTTCCAGGTGTAAGCTTGAGGACTTTCATTGGTACCTAGTTTAACCGAAGTCATAAACTCTACAACAGCATTTCTTTCCTGATCTGTTAATGTAATAGCTAAAGCGTCAGCGATGTAATTTACAACATTCTTTGGGTCAGCTGGGTTAGATATCTTCGAAAATAAGCTAGACCATGCATAGTCTCCATTAGTTACATACAGATTGAGATCATTAAAGTAAGCGGTAATAGCACGTTCTCTCATTAAAAGTTTTGGAGCACTGATCCAGTCTGCACCATCAACAATACTACCATTCCTGACTACTCCTCTCTCCATTACACCGAATACAGAAGGATAATAAAGTAGATTCTGACCAGCAGATGCTGCTCTTTCAAATACAAGCTTATAGAGGTCATTGTTTCTGTTTCCACCATTTGCTCTTGTATTTGAGAGCGGAAGATCTAAGGATCTAATTGTAGACATTACAAACTCAATTGGACTTTTTACGGAGTTATGCCTGTTATCATTACTAAACATCGCTTCCGATGTTAAAAGCTTTTTAAGAATTGGTTTTAAGTCGTATCCATTTTGAAGTATGAAATCTGAGAATTCTTGAATCATCGGCTTTGAAGCTTCAGGGGATATAAACCTACCGATAAGTTTTGCTCCAAGATAAACTGGGGCTCCAGGATGATTGTAAAGAACAGCTGGAGTTAATGTGTCATGATTAAAATCTGTACCTAGATTTACCCAAGAATTTGCTATGAACGGGGCGGTCATTGAGTAAGGTTTGCCTGAAAATAATGTTATCTGATCTGGATCGTTAGGATTAGCCATCCAACGGGTAAGATCGAATCTTGTGTAGCGAGGCCAAAGGTCAAAGCTATACTGAGAGCCAGTATCACTGTATCCGATAAGGGGAGTTCTTGGCTCATGCCTTACAAATCCAGAAACTGCTCTAGTCATTGGGCGAACATCTGATTCAAGATAATTTCTCTCCCCTGATACGACATTAGTTACTCCAAGCATGAAGAGCTCCATCAGCTCACGTCCATAGTTTTCATTGGGAGCAAAATGGGTATTAGCCGCGTTATTTAACCATCTGATCATTAAAGGGTCAGCATGCATTTTTGAAACAAGAATGTCGTACCTTCCAACCATATGGCTCATTATTAGGTCAATGAATGAATCGGCTGCATTTGCTTGATGCATGTTGCCAAGATAATCGCCCATACTAGTCGAAAAATGATTGTAAAAGAATGTAAACATCGCTCCACAAAGAGGACTTCCATTTCTAAAATGATGTAAGAGATATGTTCTTTTTGAAAGACCAGTTGAGACTTTATAGTCGTTTGCTCTGTACCAAACCCCACCAATTTGAACTCTTGCAACATCAAGTAATGGAGCCTCAAGTGCTTTTGCCTGATTATCGATCACCTTAAATTGATTATTGGATAAGCTACACTCACTTATTAGTTTATCTACTGATGCTGATAGACCATTTGCTACAATGCTATCAACTAGTGCTTTTTCTCCACCGAATCCGATTTTTGAGAGCAAATGACGGGCTTCATTGGATGTAACCTGATCTCTATAGGGGTTAAGTGAGTTAGCTCGACCAGAGAATTCGTCACCTGCGACTAGTGAAAAATCTAACACTCCTTCATTTGAACTAAGTTCTCCAATTTTAGCCTTATATCTAACACTAGCACTCTCTGAGCTTAAGCTTGGAGTGATAATAAGTGTTGAGCCAATTTGAGAAATATAATCAACGTTATTTGATAGTTCGAATTCTGAATTTTCTGGAAGGTCATAGTTTAAAGTTCTAAGATCAAGAGTTAGTGTGTCGGTATCTGAAACTTCGTAAGAGCTGCTAACAACTGAAAAGAGAGATCTTGATTTTTTGCAGGCTTTTGGACCTTTCTTTGCTATTTGAGATACTTTGAATAGCTCAGATTCAACTTTTGCTAGTTTAGAACCTGTAACCCTGCTGAGTTGCTTTTTAAGTTGTTTAGCTCTTTTTGTTGCTAGAATGTAATTACGACCTACTTTGACAAATGGCACGGCTTTATTCTTTGAATTCAAACCACAAAGTATTGGAACTTTTTTGTTTTTTAATTGACCATTTTTTATTACTTGAATTTGAACCTTGGTTTGAGCAAGGGAAATAGAGACCAATATTAAACTGAATAAAACCTTTAACATCTAAAACCTCAACTGTCTCTCAAAGGAGATAGTAACTACTCATCTGAACTCCTCGACTTGGTTCAGGAAAATATTAAGAAATTGGCGTGTTTTTTATTAAAAAAACTTACTATGAAAGTCTAAGAAATTGGATGATTTTTCATGTAAGTTACTGCATTTGTTAAGGTGATCGAGTCGCTGAGAGGATGTTTGGGGTGGAAATTTAGAGAAAATACTAAAAGCACATTTAGTACTAGTTTATGATAACTGTAGCTCAAACCAATCTTCACATGCATTGTGACCAGTGCAACCAAGAGGTGAAGATCGCTTTTTAAAGCCAAATTTTTCGTAGAGAATCCTTGCCTCCTTCATAGAGTTTGTGGTTTCAAGGTAGCAGGTTTTATAGCCCAGTGTCCTTGCTTGTTCTAGGAGATTAGATAAAAGTTCACTGCCTTGCCCCTTTCCTCTAGCTTCCTTTAAAAAGTACATTTTTTGAAGTTCGCAAATATCGCTATTAGCTCCTTTTAGCTGTGCTATTCCACCTCCACCAACTACTTCGCCATCTTTGTTAGTGATTACTAGGTAAAGCGATCTTGGGGCTTGGTATTCCTCAAACATGGAGTCTACAGAGGGGTCATGAATTGCAAATCCCTTCTTAGTTGCCCCATACTCTGTCATGACCTCCCTTATAATGGAGGCTATTTTATGGTTATCCTCAAATTTAATAGGTCGCATGATTACGAAATTATCAATAAAAGCTCGCTTTAGAAACTATGACTTGTAATAATTAGCGTAACAACTTGAATATATTGCAAAAAACAAATCAATAAAAAAGATTGACTAGTAAGTAGATTATTGATATCTATCTACTAGTAGATAGGTATGAGCACGAAAGAATCTATAATCAAAGAAGCAACGAACCTATGTCAGGAGGTAGGGATCAATGGGTTTAGCTTTGGAGACTTAGCAAATAAAATAGGAATTAAGACCTCTTCCATTCACTACTATTTCCCACAAAAGGAAGATCTCTCTGTCGCATTACTTGAGGCATATAGAGAGGAGTTAAAGGAAACGCTTGAACAGCTGGAACTAAGAGAATTATCCCCAAAGGCAAGACTGTTTAGATTTATAGACTTTCTTGAAGCCTACCTCCCCGAGAGAGTTTGCCTTTGTGGAATGTTGGCAGCAGAGGTGAGCTCTCAAAGTGAAAAAGTTCAAGGGGAAGTTAAGCGATTTCTGTCAGATCTTGAGCTTTGGATTCAAAAAACTTTAACAGAAAGCAAAAAAGCAGGTGAGCTGGCAAAGACAATTAATCTTCAGTCAGCAAGCAGATTTATCGCTTGCTCATTACAGGGACTTCTTCTCTGCTCAAGAGCGTTTAATGATAAAACTAGATTCAAAGATGGTATTAAATGCTTGGATGAATTTTTAGGAGGATAAATAACATATGACTAACATAAATGTGGCAACAGAAAATGAGCTTTCACCAAAAGGAAAAGAGCTCCTTGAGATGGTAAAAAAGAAAATGGGAAAAGTTCCAAATATGCTCGGAACCATGGCTCATAGCCCAGCAGCTCTTGAGGTTTACTTGCAATTTAGCGGAGCGCTCAGTGGAGCCGCTATAAATAAAAAAGAGCAAGAGCAGATTGCTCTTTTTGTAGGAACAAAAAATTCATGTGGATACTGTGTTAAGGCACATACAGCAATTGGAAAAATGGTTGGGTTAACTGAGGAGCAGATAGAAAAGAGCAAACTTGGAGAAGGAACCTCACCAAGAGAATCAGCAATTTTAGCTCTTACAAAAGAGATCTTAGAAAAACAGGGTCATATTGGTAAAAATGGCGTCGAGCATGCACTAGCTTCAGGGCTTACAAAGGGTGAGATATTTGAGGTAATTGCAGCAACAACACTTAATATCTACACGAACTATGTAAATCATGTAGCGGATCCAGTAGTGGATTTTTGATGATTAATTTCTTGGCGGAGAGGTTGTAAATATATGCCTGGTCAGGTTTTTAACCTGACCTGAGCACATAGGACTGGTCCAGACAAATTCTTAATCTACCCCCACCTGACCACCAAGTACAGGTCACTTTTTAAGGTTATAGAAAACATCTCTCGCATTTTCTGGTAGAAGCTCGATACCAAAAACTATCATGTACAAAAACAATACAGATACGATAATCCATTCAAGAATAGATCCTGTTTTAAAAACCTTTAGTGAAAAGCTATATTTTACGAACGGGCTAAAAAGCGGAACCCCTTTTGGCGTTAGAAAGTCTCCAAGAATGTGAGTTAGGTAGCCAAATGAAAGCCAGTGGGAAACTCCTACTGATAGTTCAACAAAGAATAGAATACCTGGCACAATCAGTGCATGAGTAACTCCCCTATGCCCAAATAATAGTCTAATAATTAAGGCAAATGGAGCAACGATTGCATCGAGTAACTGAGAGAGTGTTCTTCCCAGAAAATTCTTTAGAATAGTTCCTGGTCTTGTTATCACACCATCCCCATCAATATCAGGAAGGAGAGCACCAACACAAAGTATAAGTATTTCAACTGGTGATGGAACAAACCCTGTAGCTCTAGAAAGTGCAACAGAGGAAGCAAGAGCTAAAACTATATGTGATGGGCCTGTCATTCCAATCTAAACCTATGCTAAAATCCCGCGATGAAAAATAAGCTAAAAAAGCTTTATCAGGATACTGTTAAAAATACTGAAGCGTCCCTTAAGTACATGGCGAAATATGGCATTAAGCCAGAGGGCCAAGTTGAGCTGTTTAGGTCTCCAGAAACACGTGCAAAATCAGTCGATACAATCCCATATAAGTTTAAGGAAAGTCAGGTTGTTGTTTATGAAACTAATGAGTTTTCAGCTCAATGCCCGTTTTCAGGGCTTCCTGATTATGGAACTCTAAGAATTGAGTACATTCCTGGTTCCCGTTATCTAGAATTAAAAAGTCTAAAATACTACCTCATCTCCTGGAGAAATATCGGACTATCACAGGAAGAAATCACAGCAACCATATTTGCTGATCTTTTGAAGTTCTTAAAGGATCCAAAGTATTTAATTATCGAAACTCACTACAATGTAAGAGGAGGCATTAATACAACCTGCAAAATTGATAGCCGGGAACAGAGGAAAAAGTAAGGTTTAAATACTCTGCGACCTCTGCTTTCAAGCATTAAAAAATACTCTGAGAAACTCTGCGAACTCTGTGTTTAAAAAAGTATAAAAATTACCGAAATTAAAAACTATATTTCGACACAAACTCTAAAGCTAGATTTTCCTAAGGCTTTAAGTATTTGAGGTAGTTGATAAATTTAATTCAGTTAAGTGAATTTCGTAATCACTGTCTATACACCATACAACCTAATAAAAAGCCCCATTTTATTAAAAGATCTAAGAACTAGCACGATGGTTTATCTTAATGCGGTTTTTAGTAGTCTTACTTTTTATTGCTGGTAGTGGGTTTACTCAGGAGTATCTTGAAAACCAAATAGTGTGCCGAGCAAAGGCTGGAGAGAAGATTAGAGGAACAAGGACATTCGCAATAGATAGATCCAAAGGTGAGCAGTTATCTTCTAAGATCAGAGTTTTTACAGTTAAAGGAGGACTATCTCGCGGCAAAAAGAAAATAGATTTTACTATTCTTAAAAAATCAAAAGATTATGAGCGTAAAAACTTACGGCTTGGAAAACTTATTTCCTGTGCTCCAAATGCAGTGCTAGAACTTGTGCAAACTTCATCAGATCCAATGTTAAGCAGTCTTTGGGGTATGACAAAAATTGAAGCTCCTTCAGCTTGGGATATAACAACTGGAAGTAGTCAGATCAAAGTTGCAGTCTTAGACACTGGAATTTCAAGCTCACATAGTGACATTCCGGATTCTACCACTGGGTATAATTTTTATAGTAATAATTCAAACTTTGCTGATGATAATGGTCATGGAACACATGTAGCAGGAACTATTGGTGCCACTGGAAATAACGGCGTAGGAGTTGCTGGCGTTAACTGGAATGTGTCTCTTATCGGAGTCAAGGTTCTTGGATCTAGTGGTAGTGGATCTTTAGCTAGTGTTGCTGCTGGAACTGATTATGCAAGAGAGCAAGGTGCTCATGTGATGAACTTTTCACTTGGCGCACAGGGTGCAGATTATTCGCCATTTAGAGATGCCCTTCAGGCCGCTTCTGATGCCGGGATTGTTCTTGTATTTGCAGCTGGAAATAGTGCAACTAATAATGATTCACTCCCTTTTTATCCAGCTAACTATCAGTTTTCTACGTCGATTACCGTTGCAGCAACGACTTCAAGCGATGGACTTGCAAGTTTTTCAAACTATGGAGCATCTACTGTGCATGTTGGGGCGCCAGGGGTTGGAATCTACTCAACCTTACATACAGGTAGTTATGCTTCTTATTCTGGAACCTCAATGGCAGCGCCACATGTTGCAGGACTTGCAGCTCTTGTAAAAGCCGCAAATACATCCCTTACCGGGTCACAGCTTAGAGGTTGTATCATCAATACAGGGGATTCTTTATCTTCTTTAAGTGGAAAAACTACAACTGGAAGAAGAATCAATGCTTTTAATGCAGTCTCAGAATGTGTAGATGGTGCACCAGATTTTCCACCAGAAGAGGGCACTCCAATTGATGAAGAGGACGGAGAGATTTATTTGGATGAATTTGGAGCAAGAGTTTATCAAAATGGAAAGGTAAGAGCATTATTTGGCGGTGAGGTATATCCATCTGAAACAGGAACTGTGCAGGTTAGCTGCTCTCTTAAGGTAAATAAACAAACATTTTCAGGTTCTGGATCAATCGATCTTGATGAGGGGTATTTTTATGGTGGCCTAGATATTAAAGGTAAAAAAGTAAAAAAACTTATAAAGAATGCAAGAAATGCCAAGTTAAGTTGTTTATTCTCAATGTCTGGTGCAGCAACAATAGGTGAGGAGATGAAACTTAGACTTGCAAGGCTTAGAGCTAAGGCATTGAAAAAGAGGGCAAAACAGTGAAAACTATGACCCTTAAGGAGGACTATGGGAAAAGGAGATTCAAGATCTAAAAAAGGTAAAAGATTTAAGGGAAGTTACGGAAACTCAAGACCGAAGAAAGAGCGAGCAAAAAAGAAGTAGATAGGTAAGCTAGGAAGCCCCGGAAGGGGCTTCTTTTTTTTATGTCACAAAAATCAATCTTTTTCGATCTAGAAACTACTTCTATCTCATTTGTAGGACAGATACTTAATTTTTGTTTTACACTTGTTGATGAAGAGTTTGAGCCTATAAAAACCCTTAAAGGAGATGTAGCTCTAACCAGGCTTCAACTACCTGAGCCTGGGGCGATACTTGCTAATAAAGTAAATATTTTAACCAGAGATACTCAGTACTCTGAATATGAGGCTTCAAAAGCTATCTGGTCATTTTTATGTGCTGAATCAAAAGAAGGTGCTTCACTTATTGGGTATAACTCTAATAAATTTGATTTTGATTTTTTAAAAACCACACTAAACAGAAATGGTTTCATTCCTCCTTTAACAAGACTAAAAAGAAGAGATCTCCTTCATGCAGTAAGATACATATGTTCAAAGAACGCCGAAGTTAGAAAGGCACTAACAAAAGACGATAAGTTAGTTTGTACGCTCGAAAATGTTACTCAAACTTTTGGACTCTTAAAGGGAGTGCAATCACACGAGGCAAAAGCAGATGTGGATCTTTCAATAGATCTGGCTAAATATATTTTTAAGGAATTCGGGCTAGATGTAAGAACATTTTCTAGTTATGAGCCACCAATACTTTCTAAATACGAAGTAGTGTCAAAAGTTGATGGGTTAGTTGAAAAACCATTTTGTCTACTTGATGAAAACTTGAACAGTGCACTGTGGGTGGATCTTAATAAGTTTAAAGAGGTAGAAAACAAAAGAGAGGCGGTATCGTATTTTAACAAACAAAAGGGTGATTTCTTTCTAGGAACAGAAGAGCCTGAAGCTTTGAGCTTAGATTTTATGAGCGCTCTTGAAGAGGCTTACAAGGGCGTTTCACTGGATAATTTTTTCACAGAACCAAAGGGTGATATCGAGGTTTTTATTTATAAAGTTAGAAATGAAGAAATTATTGCACTTGGTGATTTAATTCAGGGAAAAGAACCAAGATCCATTATTTCAGATAATACAAAGAGACTTTGGGGTAGGTGGAGACTTGCTAATCTCCAAGAGGACGATCCTTTTGTTCAAAAAAATCTTCCTGATTACGCAAAGTATAGATATGGTGGAGGCATGAATCTTGGAGCTGATAATCCAAAAATTCATAAAACTGCAACAGAGTTATTTATGGAGCTTGAGAGTTTAAGAAAGTCAGAAAGTGGTGAGAATCGAGAGATTCTTGATGCACTAAGAGAGTATTACCTTGCATCACCTTTGTTTAATGAGTTTTTAAAAGCAGCATGATAACTTGAGGGTCAGATCTCTAATATTATCAAATTTTCTTAGTTACCTCAGAGAATGAACCTTTCACCTTAGTGTTCTTGGTGGTCTTCGTGGTTAATAAAGAAGTGCCGAAGTTACAGAAACACTTATCGATGACCTTGAAATGAGTCATTCAGATCCTAATCATTTTATTTTGAACCACAGAGAACACAAAGAACACGAAGGGAATAATGTTCTCTGTGTTCTTGTATGTTTAAAAAATGGCAAATATATACATCTCATTAAGTATACATCGGTAATAGTACCTTAAGGATTGGCCTATTAACATTTTTTACACGAACTAAAAGCCCCGAAATATAAAGTGCTCTGACATTAGGACGATATCTAGTATGTGCAGTTTTTCGTATTACTAGTATTTTTTCCTATAACGGTGCTAGCCATAACATTTGAGGAATTTGAGGCTGTTTCACCTAAAGCAGGAGGACTAGCTGGATGGGGAAGTCCTGCTGCTGCTGACTTAAATAATGATGGCATTATGGATGCTGTGATGGCTACTCCAGCTGGAACAGTCGTAGCAGTTTCATCTAATGGAGAAACTCTTTGGAAAACAAAAATACCTAGGATCGATTGCAGTGAAACTTCGAAGTCAGACAGAGTTTATTCGACCCCAGCAATTGGTTCCTTGTCAGGAGATGGTAGACAGCAGGTAGTTTTAGGATATGGTGGATTTAATGGAAAAGGCTGTGAAGGCGGAGTAGTCGCGATACACGGTGATACTGGAGAGGTAGCCTGGAACTTTAGAATAAAGAGATGGGGTAAAAATAAAAAAGTATGGATCTATAGAAACTCAGTTGTAAGCACTCCTTTAATTTCAGATCTTGATAATGATGGTTTTCAAGAAGTAGTGGTAGGAAGCTGGAGCAGATTCGTTTATGTCCTAAATCATCTTGGAAAGGTAAATCTTGCAGTTCATACAGCTGACACAGTTTGGTCATCACCAACTATGATCGATACAGCGCCGCGAAAAACAGTTGTTATTGGAAGTGATATTTCACGAAATGATGGGCTGAAGACAAAAAATGGAGGGAATATTTTCTTTATCGACCCCTTAGCGTCAAAAAGTATTGTCGGATTTCCAGATCGAAACTCAGTTAGAGTGTTGGATATGGTTTATTTGGATCAAGTTCTCTTTTCCAGCCCAGTTATAGCTGATGTTGATCCGACCTCAGAAGGTAGTGAAGTAATTATCGGGAGTGGTTGTTATTTCAAGAATAAGGGTGCTTGGGTAAAAGTTGTAAGTGTAAATACAGGTCAAGTTCTTCATACCTTGCCTGTTGCTAGATGCTCTGCAAGTACTCCTGCTATAGGTGACATCAATAATGATGGGGTTAAGGACATAGTGTCATGGGTTTCTACCGGAAGTGAGGGTAGGGTCGTTGCCTATACATTGAAGAATGGATCTCCTGAGGTTCTTTGGGAAAAGGGCTTAGATCATAAACCTGTGGCGTTTCAATCACCATTAATTCTTGAAGGTGATTCACCAGTGGTGCTAATTCCAGCCTCAAAGTTTGTAGAGATAATCGACGGGGATACTGGTCAAACAATAGATACCCTTTCAACCGGGGTTTCGGGGTTTAGTAATATTGTTGTCACTGATATTAACACAGATGGCACTCCTGACCTTGTTATTGGTGGTACGAGCAGAGAAAGAGGAGTTGGAGGAACTATTAAATTCTTTCTTGGAGAGAGTGAGAGTGCATTTGATAATGCTGATCGAAGAAATTGGCGAGGTTAAAAGCCTGCTCGCGAATTTCTCTAACAGCAGTAGTTTCTAATAGGTCTCCTCGTCTTACTGGTCCTAGCGCGAAAAGATTCAAATGATTTGAGCCCATATTATCAATTACTCTACCTAGTTTGTCGGTTACGATTCCTCCAAGTTTGAATGACGGTTTTGCGATTCCTGATTTAAAAAGTCCCACAATAAAGGGATTCTTCTCTTCCCATGAGATTCCACTTGCGTCGACTACATATTCACTCAAAATCTCCTCTCCCGATTTGAGGTGAATTTTTACCTTTCCGTGCTCATGACTACTGTTGATTACAGTCCCTTTTTTTATCTTAAACTTATGATTAATTGGAGGAATTCTGTGTCTGTGGATGTCCCAGTAAGTTTTTACGCGCTTAAGAAAATACTCCTTCTCTTTTAGAGAAAATCTCTGCCAAATTAGAGGTGTAATCACTCTAAACGAGTCTAGTACTTGAATCCAGTCAGATGTTCTCTTAGATTCCTTCCTTATGTATTTAATACACTCTAATAGAGAGCTGAAGGTAATCTCAGTTGGATCAGAGTGTTTAAATGTAGGTGGATGAATTTTTGGAGTAAGCCCATGCCTTGAGATTATTAGAAGCTCACCGATAAAACCTCTAGATCTAAGTTCTATAATTGCATCATGCGCGCTCAGACTAGAGCCAATAATTGATATTCTTTTTACAGAGAGGTCAATTTTTTCACCATCTAAGAGCCTTGAAATTGGTATAATGTTTTCTCCTTTTATAATAGTATTTTCAGAATTTCCGGTTGCAATAACCACATGCTTAGCCTTGATGTAATTATTGATCAAAAACCCAAAAGTTTTTTTCTCAAGTAAGTAGGCTGTCTCTTTAAACAGTTCAAATGTTCTATTTGAAAGTTGGTCACTTAGATACTCACCATAAAGTTTTCTTGAGACAAATGAGGTATCAGTTACATTACGAGAATCGAGCCACTTCAAAAAACTATCTGGATCATTTTGATAAAGACTCATCCTGGAGGCTGGGACATTCAGAATCACATAGGGAGAGTTAACACCATAGGCTAAGCCACGACCAAATTTTCCTGGCTCAAGTATTGCGACAGATAGATTTTTTGGTAAATGGCAAAGAAGCGCTGTTCCACTAAAACCACCACCAATGATAGCAATATCAAACACTTTTCACCTGAAAAATCTCCATGTTTTCTAGAGGTGGAGCATAACAATGTAACGTCACTAATGGTGCATCATTAAAATTCGCAACACAGTGAATATCATCGTCTCGTGCCACTGTTATTGATCCAGGCTCAAAGGATTGTTGAGAGACTGGAAGAAGTGAGAAAAACCCCTCAGCAAACCTTATCTCATTAGCAACACCAGATAGAACTCTTATGCCACACCAGGATCCAGAATGGTTATGAATAGGGGAGCATTGCCCCTTTGCCCAACACATAACAAGGATCTCGATAAACTGATTTTTGAACACTCTATTTCTTTGGTATCTATCCTTGCCGAATGATATGAATTTACTGTAGGTATCTAATTTGGGTGGGGCAGTTTTTAAGAGATTTAGCAGTGTTTCTTCATCAAACGGGTTGCTACACTCAGGATCGTCGGATTCTAAAGCCGTTGAAATGGAAAACCGTCCCATGACTAGGAGTATATGATAAAGTCTACCAACTTTGTCAAGAATATGTATGAAGCTCACTCATAAGACAGAATACGCTATCTTGGCATTAATTCACTTAGCTAGAGAGGGCGAATCCCAAACTGAATCGATTTCAAAGGAATGCGATATACCATTCAAGTTTTTACAGCAGATATTAAGAGAACTCCGGTTAAAGCAACTTGTCACCTCAGTGCGTGGCCCTAATGGGGGATTTAAGTTGAAGAGACCGGCCAACAAGATCTCCTTGGCTGAAGTAGTTAGAGCGTTTGATGGCCCCTTAGCTCCAACAAGCGCAGTAAGTGTATACTTTTATGAGCCAGGCCCACTTGAAGCTGAGCCAAAAACGTTAAGAGTGTTTAAGGAGGTAAGAGATTTTGTATCAAAAAAGCTAGAGAAAACCACAATCTTTGACCTTGTTTGATGATACCAAATGCAGCTTCGGTTTTGAGCATAGATGGATTTAGGGCTAACGAAGCAATCTCTTTTACGGCGTGTTTTGGCTACGCCAAACCCGCGCTAGTCCAGCTATGCTCATACAGATTTGAGCTTTAAAAGCTCAAATCTGATTCGCGCAGGGTTTTGTTATTGCTTCATTTTAAATTTTGATGAAATAGTGTGATGTGCTGATCTTAGTTACATTATTTGGTCTTCTAATCGGAAGCTTTCTTACAGCCTGTATTCATAGGGTTCCTCTATCAAGACTTAATTCCTGGCTTGAGCCAGAAGAGCTTGAGGCGCTTCCAGAACATGTAAAAAATCAAACTCTTACCATTACTGACCCACCAAGATCGCTTTGTCCATTCTGTAAAAAGCAACTATCCTGGTATGAGAATATTCCATTCTTTTCTTGGGTTTTTTTACGAGGTCGTTGCTCAGGGTGTAAGACGTTTATTCCTATTCGATATCCACTAGTTGAATTATTGACAGCCTTGAGCGCTTATTTTTCTGTCCATTACTACGGGTTATCTGCAACTGCAGCCTTAGTCTTTATCTGGTTATGTATTCTGATCGTTATCACTTTTATTGATTACGATTACTATATAATCCCTAACTTATTTACTTATCCTGGAATGATACTAGGAGTGCTGTTCGGGATAATTCAGACATATTACCCAATAACAGAGGAGCCTTTTGTATTTGGAATAGAGGATAGCTTGCTTGGTCTTTTAGCTGGTGGTGGCGGTCTTTGGTTCATCGCATGGTCATATTTCAAAATTAGAAAGAGAGAAGGTTTAGGATTAGGGGATGTTAAGCTTCTTGGTGCGATAGGAGCTTGGAGTGGTATACATGGTGTTGTATTTACTCTGTTTGTAGGATCAGTACTAGGAACAGTAGGAGGTGTATTGGGGCTGCTTCTTATGAAGCGAGATTTTGGAAAGCCAATTCCTTTTGGACCATACTTAGCTTTTGCATATGCTTTATTCCTGCTTGATCTTTATTAGTATCTTTTTCTCTCAATCAAGAATCATCACTCCTGATGGTGAGATACTTCCATATTCAGACTTTAAAAAAACGTATCCAGAGACTTGTAGAGCTCATGGAGGGATAAACTGTAGTGATAAGGATACAGATGGCTCAGTTGTTTGTTTAGATGGGTTTAAAGACTCACCTCAACAGTTTATAGATGAGTGCACAATTGCTGAACTAACGGTTGTGCTTCAGGAAGGAGGCAAGGTTTTAGTAAAGAATCAAAGCCCAGTAGCTGCAAAAGGGATAAAAGTTTACTACTCGAAGACTGATTTAACGAAGGTCTTTTTCAGCGGGCCATCAGAGCTTGAAGCCTACGGGTTAGCTGAGTTTTTGGGCAGAGGACGTCAGGCTTACGAACATCTCGTAGTGGACTGCGAAAATTGCGGTCCAAAACAGCACTCATAAAAGATCAATGATTTCAATTGGTTAGCTAACCAGCCGTGATCATTGAATATATAGTAAAATCAATAACTTACAAATTTTGTCAGTGAAAAAAATTCATCAAACATTTATTTATTTTGTCTACGCAACTCTCTGAGATGAGAAACTAAATGAATTATTTCAACAGTTTACCAGCATTTTCCACAAAATACTAAAAGTTGTCATGGATCATCTTACTCTTTATCCTGAAGAGAGAGTATATATGTTAGCACCTTCCTCAATAGAAAAGATTATTCCGGTTCTTAAGAGCAGTGCTAAGCGTGCCCTTAGGATGAAGATTGCTAGGTTCCCCTCTCCCTACTATGCGTCATTCCTTTTGCGTGACTCAGAGACCGCATATACCTCTGCCTCCGGGGGGTCAACCTATGAGAAGCGGGTAGACCAAAACAGGAATGTTTACTGTGATATTAGGGTTGGCTCCTATAAACGAGACCAGACTACAAATGGTGGATTATCAGAGGCCTCGGAAGAAGAGCTAGAATCGTATGATCACTCTACTGTTCCAATTGACGATGGTAATCTTTACGGCCTAACCACTGCTCTATGGAGATTAACTGAAGTTAGATTTCGTGAGGCAGTTACAGAGTATCAACATAAACAAGCACGAAGGATCTCAACAGTTGATGAGAATAGGCATCTTCCGAATTTTACCCCACTAAAACCTTTAAAGTCGATTAAATTTGAAACAGCGGAAAAGGTAGATATAAATAGGTGGTCAACATTCTGCAAGAAAGCCTCTGAATGGATGAGCGAACTTCCTGGTATCTTCGCTGACATCGTCTCCTTTAATTCAGAACAAGAGAGCAAGATCTTTGTTAGCACCGAGAATAGAATAGTAGTTCAACATGTTCAGGTTTTTACACTTTATGCCAGCTTTAAA
The DNA here is from genome assembly GCA_002343185.1 of Deltaproteobacteria bacterium UBA2409. Taxonomy (GTDB): domain Bacteria; phylum Bdellovibrionota_C; class UBA2361; order UBA2361; family DDRT01; genus UBA2361. The sequence goes on along the minus strand of DDRT01000012.1, from coordinate 62,121 downwards.
AAACTTAGCGATGAAGGTTCAAACATTGAGCAGGAGTTAGTGCTAAATGTAAGATCACAAAAAGAACTTCCAAACCTAAGGCAGTTAAAAAAGATGCTATGGGAGAAGTATGAAAAGCTAATGGAGCTTTCACATGCAAAAAAAATTCATTCGTTTTCTGGGCCTGTCCTCCTATATCCCGGTCCTGCAGGCCTTTTATTTCATGAAGCAATTGGTCACAGACTTGAAGGGGATAGACTGCTTTCTCAAGGAGAAGGTCAAACGTTTAAGGGTCAATTAGGAAAGAAGGTTCTTAATGTTGATGTAACAATAAGGGATAATCCTAAACTAAAAACCTGGAAAGGAAATAAATGTCTTGGCTCTTACGACTATGATGATGAAGGTGTACAGGCAAAAGATACACTGCTTGTAGAAGGAGGAGTATTGAAAGGATTTTTATCCAGTAGATCAGCTCTTTCAAAAAGAAATTTTGCCCCAAATGGTCATTCAAGGAATTCAAGTAATCAAAGACCGATCTCAAGAATGGGAGTTTTACAGATTACCACTAGACGTGGACTTTCTATGAAGGAGTTAAAGTCACTTTTGCTTAGAGAGATAGAAAAGCAAAAAGCCCCTCATGGTTTAATAATTTACGAAACCTCAGGAGGTGAGACCGATACATCGAGCTATGATTTTCAAGCATTTAGCGGAGAGATTTCATATGCGACTTTAATATATCCAGATGGTACAGAAGAGGTAGTAAGAGGAGTTAATCTTGTAGGAACACCTCTCCAAGCCTTGAATAACGTTATAGCCGTTGGAGATTCACCTGAGCTAGATAATAGTTTTTGTGGCGCAGAATCAGGCTTTATACCTGTAAGTACGATCTCGCCCGCAGTTCTGATAAAAAACTTAGAATTTCAAGCAAAAGAAGAAGAGCTTTGTACCCCATATCTTCTCCCTAAGCCTAGACCAAATGTTCTTAGAAGAAAGAAGAAGAAAAATAGAAGGAAAAGGGGTAGGTAAAAAAGTGCCTGGTCTGGCTTTCTTGTCCTCCATAGCTTTAGCGAAGGAGGAAGACTGACCTTTTCAAAGGATAGATTAAATACAGCTCAATATTTTCTCTCTTTCTTCAGTTTTTCTTTAGCAGCATAAACCCTGCGCTCATTTGGTTTTGAGATTGAAAAGCTCAAAATTTAATGAGCAAAGCAGGGCGAGCGTGGGTTTGGCGAAGCCAAAACACGCCGTATAAGACATTGCTTCGTATGTACTAATTCCTTCTATACTCAAAACAGATCTGGGTTTAGTATACAAGCGTGATGAGTATAGAAGAATTTTGGAACCCTTATGGGCCTCAACTAGTAATTTCTGCGGCGCTAGGAGCATTAATCGGTTTAGAAAGAGAGCTTTCAGGTAAAGATCCAAGTTTAAGGACCTTTGCCTTAATTTCGCTAGGCAGCTGCATACTTTCGATAATTTCTGTTGCCTCTGTTTCAGGAATTCTTCATGGAGACCCTTCAAGAATAGCTGCACAGGTGGTAACAGGAATAGGATTTCTCGGTGCTGGGACAATCTTTAGATCAGAGAACGGTATTACTGGGCTTACTACTGCTACTTTAATTTGGTGTACCGCTGGAATTGGAATGGCTGTTGGCTTTGGATATGTCGAGCTAGCGGTTTCAGCCACTGTGGTGTCTGTTGGTTGTATGTATGTTTTAAAACTGTTTCATAAACTTTTAAACCTTGCTAAGCGAAAAGTTTGAAGATCATAAATCAGGTGTGTTACACTACTAACTCAAGTGGAGCTAGCCAAACACGCCTTAAAGTTGAATGCGGTAACATTCTCACCAGATAATCCCTATACTTGGGCTTCTGGCTACAAGATGCCGATCTATAATGATAATCGACTGCTCCTTTCAGATCCTGCTATTAGAAAACTTGTTGTTTCGGAGTTAGTTAAACTTCTACAAGTTAACAATATTAAAGCTGATTGCATCGGGGGTGTTCCAACAGCAGGTCTTCCTTGGGCAGCAAGTTTAGCTGATGCTCTGTTTTTACCGTTAATCTACGTAAGAGACGAACCAAAAAAACATGGCCTTCAAAAACAGATAGAAGGCAAAATAGAACCCGGAATGGAGGTCGTACTAGTCGAAGATGTAATCTCAACCGGTGGAAGTGCTGCAAAAGCAGTTCCTGTTGTAAGAGAGGCTGGTGCAAAGTGTAGTACAGTTTTAGGGATATTTTCATACGGATTTAAAGAAGCAACCGATAAGTTTGATTCAGTTGGGGCTAAAATTTATTCTGCCCTCACCTATCAAGATCTCTTAACGGCTGCGATCGAAACCGGTTACGTTTCTAAAGAAAACTTAAAAACTCTTGAAGAATGGCAGAAAAGTCCTTTTACCTGGGGCATGGGTAGGTGAGGCTGTACGATTTATTAAAGCCATTACTCTTCAAAATAGACCCTGAAACAATTCACCATATCTCATGTTCACTTGGAAATTTAAGTGCAGGTATAATTAGAAATCTGTTTCAGTATGAAAATGAAAGGCTCAAAACAAAACTTTTTGATCTTGAACTAAAAAACCCGGTAGGGCTTGCAGCAGGGTTCGATAAAAACGGGAAGCTTAGCTCCTTAATGTCTGCATTAGGTTTTGGGTTTATGGAGGTTGGCTCTGTAACGTTCAGACCATCACAAGGTAATCCAAAACCAAGACTTTTTAGACTCCCTAGGGATGAGGCTCTGATAAATCGATTGGGATTAAATAACGAAGGTGCCTCTGCTATTTTGAACAGGCTGAAAAAAATTAGTCAGATTCCTTTTGGTATCAACATTGCAAAAACTAATGATGCCGAATTGATTGGCGAAGAAGCGCAGGAAGATTTTATTTCAGCTTATGAGGTTGTTAAAGAAGTAGGAGGATTCCACATCTTAAATGTTAGCTGTCCAAATACAGAAGATGGGAAAACATTCGAAAATCCTGCTTCACTGGAAGCTCTTTTATCTAGATTAAACAGATCAAAAATCCCCTTACTTATTAAATTCGCTCCAGATCTTGATGAAGGTGTTCTAAAAGAAAACATTTCAGTTTGCGAGTCAAAAGATATAAATGGTTATGTGCTATCAAATACAAGCTCAAAACGAGAGGATCTTACTGAAGATCCAGTTTATGTTGGTTCAATTGGAAAAGGCGGACTTAGTGGCGTGCCACTTTTTAAAAAACTGCCCACTAGAGTTGAGTTTGTAAGAAGTATTATAAGCAGAGATAAACCTATAATCGCTGTTGGTGGAATAGATTCTGGAGATAAAGTTTTTCAGCTACTAAGAGCAGGTGCAAGTTGTGTAGAGTTATATACAGGACTTGTTTACAAAGGACCCTCTATTGTGAAAGAGATAAACATGGAATTAATAAGGCTGATGGATCAACATAAGGTAGAGCGGTGGAACTGATTATAGCTCTGGATGGAATAGATAAAAAATCAGCAGTAGAGCTTGCATCTAAACTAAGTGATCAGGTTTGGGGTTTTAAAGTAAACGATCTCCTGTTAGAGGAAGGCTTTTCTATCATTAAGGAGCTTAGAAAGTACGGAAAAGTTTTTGCAGATCCAAAGCTTCATGATATCCCAAATACAGTCAAAAACAGTGTAAAAAAACTCGCAGATACAGGAGTTTCTTTAATAACTGTCCATGCTAGTGGCGGGCCTCGAATGATCGAAGAGGCTGTAAGAAACTCTAGCGGCGCTGAGATTCTGGCAGTCACAATTTTAACTTCATTTTCTCCTGAAGAAACAAGTGCTGTTTATGGGGTTAGTAACACTAAAGATAAAGTTTTAGAACTTGGAAAGCTTGCTGAAAGTGCAGGAGCTCATGGAATCGTGTGCTCTCCTTTAGAACTAGAACTCCTTAAAAAGGGACTAAAAAAAGTCTACTTTCTTACACCAGGCATCAGGCTTTCAAGAGACACTTCAGATGACCAAAGACGGGTAATGACCCCAAAAGAAGCAAAAGATGGGGGGGCTAAGTATATCGTAGTAGGAAGACCTATCACTGAATCAGATGACCCTCAATTAGTGACTCAAGAGATAATAAAAAGTATAACCTGAGTAATGGTTAGTATTGGAACGCCCTTAAAAAGTGGAGCTAAAAAAGTTCTTCTCCTTGGAGCTGGTGAACTTGGAAAAGAAGTTGTCATCGAACTTCAACGATTTGGAGTTGAAGTTATAGCAGTCGATAGGTATCAAGGTGCACCTGCTATGCAGGTTGCTCATAGGTCTCATGTAATTAACATGCTTGATCCTGAAGAGCTTACAAGGGTCATAAAAAATGAAGACCCAAGCCTTATTGTTCCTGAAATTGAGGCGATCGCAACATCGGCTCTCTTGGAGCTTGAAAAGGATGGCTACAAGGTTATACCCAATGCAAGAGCTACTAATCTAACAATGAATAGAGAAGGAATCAGAAGGCTTGCTTCTGAGGAACTTTCAATAAAAACATCTCCATACAGGTTCGCTGATAATATTGTTGACTTTGAAGCAGCAGTTGAAGCAATTGGTTTGCCCTGTGTTGTAAAGCCTATAATGAGCTCATCTGGTAAGGGGCAAAGTGTTGTTCGTAAAAAGGAAGATGTTCTTAAGGCATGGAAATATGCGCAGGAAGGTGGGCGTACTGGTGGAGGGAGAGTAATTATTGAAGGGTTTATTCCATTTGATTATGAAATAACACTCTTAACCGTAAGACATAGTGATGGAACAAGCTTTTGTGAACCAATCGGACACATTCAAATAGATGGAGATTACAGGGAATCTTGGCAGCCACATCCAATGAGTAAAATTGCCCGAGAAAGATCGGAAGGTATCGCTGTAAAAATTACAGATGCTCTTGGAGGTTTTGGAGTATTTGGTGTTGAGCTTTTTATTAAAGATGATGATGTTTATTTTAGTGAAGTGTCTCCAAGGCCACATGATACAGGGTTAGTCACTTTAATTTCACAGGAGTTAAGTGAGTTTGCACTTCATGCAAGAGCTATACTTGGTCTTCCAATTCCTAAAGTATCTTTACTTGGAGCTAGTGCTTCTGTAGCTATTCTTGGAGAAGGGAATAGTAAGGATATAAGGTTCGAAGGTATTGATCATGCATTAAAGGAGCCTGACACTGGAATAAGATTATTCGGAAAGCCTGAGATTGACGGGAAAAGGCGTCTTGGTGTTGCACTTGCACGAGGAGTCGATCTGACTGATGCAAGAGCCAAGGCTAAACGAGTGCATGATGCTGTTAAGATTTTGTTTTGATTATGTAGATCTATGTCTGGTCTGGATTTAACCTGACCTTAAAAGTTAAGGTCAGGCTGAAGCCTGACCAGGCAGGGATCATGCCTGATCCCCAGTTAACTCTAACCAAGTCTTTCGAGCGCCCTAATTGCTACCTTCGAAGCAGCTTCAACGAGTTTTGTAGGATCTTTAGCAAAAGTGTTCTTAGCTCTGTTTGCAATAGCAACACAGATACATCCCGATCTTATTGGAAGAAGGGATGAAAAATATGCTAAAAAGCTAGCCTCCATCTCCATGTTTTCAATATTTAATGCCCCAAATTTACTAAGTTTTTGATCAATTTCAGCAATACTTGGTTCAAGTAATAGTTCACGCCCTTGATTAGCAAAGAAACCAGAGTTACTAGCTGTTGCACCAATCTTATATGGAACCCCAAGCTCTTTGCAGGATTCTTCGAGAGCTTGGATAACATCTTTATTAAATCTTGAAATATATGGCTTTATTCCGAGAAACTTCTCAAGCTCACCTTCAAGTTTTGTATATGGATTCTCATTTCGTTTGTAGAAAAAGCCAGTGTTATCTAAGCCGATTGCATAATCAGAAATAATGAGAGTGCCAAGCTCAGTCTCCTCTCTTAATCCACCTGATGTTCCAACTCTAATGATATCGAAGGGCTTAAAGGTTTCATTTTTTCTTCTAGTTTTTAAGTCAATAAATTTTAAAGCCGCTAGCTCATTTAAGACGATCTCAAGTGACGGAGTTCCCATTCCGGATGTGGTTACAGTTATGTTTTTTCCATTAACAGTACCAGTATTTGTGATTAATCCACGATGAGATCTTGAAAACAGAGTTTTTTCAAAAAATGATTTTGATATATGAGTTGATCTGTCAGGGTCCCCAACTATTAAAATCGAGTCAGCTACTTCTTCTGGCAAAAGATCTAAGTGATAGATTCTGCCACTTTGTGTAATTATTAGCTCTGATTCGTTAATCATCTTGCGCGGCTCTCCTTGCAGCTTTTTTCTCTCCATGATGTTTTTTACTAGAAAGCCTTTTTTCAATAGAAGCCTTTGTAGGCTTTGTTTTTAGTCGTATCTTTGGTGCTTTTTCTGCAAGTAGAATCAACTTATTTAATTTAGCTAATACCCTTTTTCTATTTCCATCCTGTGTTCTAGCTTCTTGAGAGGTTATCTGGATATCGCCGTTGTCTTTTAAGTAACCTTTTTTTGAAGCGATCATTTTTAATCTTTCTAAAAAAGCTTGGTCAGCTCCAGGTATCTGATTAGGATTAATAGATAGAGTGGCTTTTGTTGATCGCTTATTAACATTTTGTCCACCTGGCCCACTGCTTCTTGAAAATGAAATAGATGAAAGATTTTCAAGATTCGAACTAATCATCTAAATCGATACTCCTCAATCTCAAGATCTTCAGCCCATCCCCTTTGCCCTTTATACTCAGATATAAGTTTAGCCCCTAACCTTAAAGGGATACGCTTACTCCTTTCATTTTTCTTATCAACTGGATAGACAAATTCATCTAAGTAAATATTATTTCTAGCCCAATCAATAATAGCTAAAACAGACTCATAGCCATATCCAAATCCCCAAGCTTCTTCTTTAAGCCAAAGCCCAATTTCGGGAGTTTTATGACCTTTTCTTGAGTGAAGTCCTATTAAACCTAAAAATTCAGAGGCCTTTTCAATAACTAGCTGAATGTCTCGTCCTTCTTCGAATGCATTTATAGCATTTCTTATAAATTCTTCTGTTTCAGATATGTTCTGAGCAGGCTTTGGGGTCATGTGCCTTGCAACGCTCGAGGTGAAAGTTTTAAAAATTACCTTAGCGTCAGAAAGAGAAATAGGGCGAAGTAACAATCTTTCGGTTTGGATTAAAATATTGGTTCTTTTAAATTCAAAAGGCTTATCACCAAATTCCATTTTGAAACACCAGATAGTTTAAGACATAATCTTTAGCGCCATCTTTTATACTTCTAAAATTGCCTTTATATCCAGCATTTTTGAGCTTACCTAGTGGTGCTTCTGTGAAATACTGATATTGCTCTCTTATCGATTCAGGCATCTCGATATACTCAATCTGGACTGGTTCACCTAAAGAATCAAATACAGAATTAACTAAAGTATTCCAGCTCTCTGCTTTTCCGGAGCCAATGTTAAATATTCCGGATAGGCTTGGATTCTTAAGCAAAAAACTCATAACAGAGCAGCAATCTTTTACATATAGAAAATCTCTTTTTTGCTCGCCGTGTGAATATTCAGCTTTATAAGATTTAAAAAGTTTGACAGAGCCTTCACGCTTAATCTGCTCAAAAGATTTAAGAACGACACTTCTCATGTCACCCTTATGATACTCGTTAGGGCCATAAACATTAAAAAACTTAAGTCCTGTAATTTTATCAAGTAGATTGTTCTCATAAGCCCATAGATCAAATAGCTGCTTACTAAACCCATAAGGATTTAGAGGTTTTAGATTTGGGATTAACGAATGTTCATCTGAGTATCCAAGTGCTCCATCGCCATAAGTAGCGGCCGAGCTTGCATAGATAAATTGAATACCGCGCTCAAGTGCAAACTCACAAAGCGTTTTTGAGTAGAGATAGTTGTTTCTGTAAAGATAATCGACATCTCGTTCGAGTGTAGAACTGCATGCGCCAAGATGAACGATTGCAGTAATCGTATGAGGAAGCTTGTCTTTTTTAACTTGATCTAAAAAGTCATCTTTATGAAGAAATGAAAGGTATCGCTTACCTAATAGGTTCTTCCACCTATCACTTGACCCAAACTCATCAACTAAAAGTAGATCTGTGATGCCATCTTCATTTAAGGCTTTAACGAAACAGCTTCCAATAAAACCAGCAGCACCGGTTATAATAATCATGGGGATGAGTTTACATGAAATTGATTCTATTTACGAACTTTGTAAATTGAGAGCGAAGGGTTTTTTACAACCCTTTGAGGTCCTAAAAGCCCAGCAAGCTGTATTATCGGTTCAACCAACTCAAGATCAATAGTTGGAGCCGGATTAAAAAATACTACCACCTCAGCTCCATCTTGTATTAGTCCCTCAAGGGTAGAACCCTCTTGTTTAAAAACTTTGACCTGAGGGTGCTTGTAGATATGAGGCGCAAGTTGTAGTTCACCTGCGATAAATACTCGTTTATTGAGCTTTAAAGACTCTTTTAGAAAAAACTCCACCTGATCTCTAGTATCTTCAACCTTCGCGCTTCGTAGAATAAAGGCTTCAGTTAATGGAAGGATCAAAATAATCGGGATAAAGGATATTAATACAATCTTGAACTTTAAACGTTCATAAATGTAATAACCTCCAGCTCCAACTAAAACACAAAGATAGGGAATGATTACACTCATATTTCGAGTGAAGTTTACTTTCTGATCGATCATAAGAAGAAAGAAAAGAGCTGGAAATGAAAGCCAGACAAAAAGAGATCGATTAATTTTAATAAGACCAATAAGGGCAAGAACTAATCCAGTAATAAATAAGGCATCACCCCTAAGCCACTTTAGATAAAAAAGAGCCTGTGAGATGCCAGGAGTCCCTTCATTTCCAACGTGACCTGCTATCTTGTAATGCCAGATCTCATAGGCAAATTGATTCAAAAACAATGGAAGCTCAGCAAAAATATACGGGCTTCCAAGAATGAATGCGGCTAAGGAAAGTGCTAGTAGAAGTAATGCTTTTTTATATGTACCCAAGAAAATCGACGTCAAAACTGGAACAAAAATGATTGGCAGCGCATTATACTTTGACGACACAGCAAGCCCTGCAGATATGGCAGCCCAGAAAAGATATTTACTGTTTTTGAGGGAAATTAAACATAAGAGAGAGGCTAGTAGTGTAAAAAAAGAAAAAACTGGATCTACACCTATCATTGCTGACTCTCTTATTAATGGAGGCGACAAGGCAACTAAAAGGCCAGCTCCGATTGGAAATACACTGTGAGCTTTAGGAAAAATTAAGGTAACAGCTATAACCGAGGCAGCGATCATTCCAAGAGATAAAAGTAATGAGAGCATTCGGTTCCATTTAACTATGCCGGGGTGTGATGCTGTAAATGCATACTTTGCAACACCGAAATTATCAGTTGTTCTGAGCTCATCGAGAGTTTTTATATGACCTTCTCTTACATTCCATAAAAAAGATGCTGCTAGCACGGGCATTCTTAAGTAAAAATGAAGTGATGGTTTATGAAAATACTCTGGATTGAAGGAACCAGACTTAACCATGTTAGCAACTCGGTTAAAGTGATGGGCTTCGTCTTCATTGTAGAAATAGGGCATCTCGCGTTCGACCATTGGGTAGCGAAACCAAAAACCTACGAGAAGTGGAATAATGAGTAGCCTGTACATAGCCTGACCCTATCTGTAAACTTTCACAGGTGTTTAAATCAATAGATAAAAGAGAGATCTGCTCTGTAAAGAGTTTTAAGGTAACTGAAGAGAAAATTTTGCTTCCTTCGGGCAAAGAATCTACGCATTTAACCTTGGAGCATCCAGGAGCTGTGGTTATTCTGCCTAAACTGGATAATAACACTGTCATTATGATTAGACAGTATAGACACTCAATAAGGAGGGTTATCTTCGAGCTTCCTGCTGGAACATTGAATCTTAAGGAGGATCCCCTTTTTTGTGCAAAACGAGAGTTACAAGAAGAGGTGAACTATAAAGCACAGTCTTGGAGATCTCTCGGCACACTTTATCCAGCTCCAGGGTTTTGTGATGAAGTACAACATCTTTTTTTAGCTGAAGGATTAAGTGAAGCTAAGGGAACCCTTGATGAGGATGAACTAATAGAGATATGCCCGCTAAGTCTTAATCAGATTTCAAAGTTAGCTCGTGATAATGAAATAGTAGATGGAAAAACTTTAGCGTGTCTTTATAGAGCTCAGTTGATTGGGTAGTTTTTTAGAAGTAACGATAGGGCAATCAGACCTTAGCTTTAGGTCAGGCTGAAGCCAGACCAGGCAGTAATAAAATATGCCTGGTCAGGTTTTAACCTGATCTTAGTACAAACTGATCAGACATATAACTGCTTATCAAATCCAACGCTTTTTCTTTTGCATTTTCATGAGCAGTCCAGATTGTTTCAATTGAAGTGATATTTTCCGATGATTGGATCTTTAAAGATCCAACTGGGTCAGCACTTTTACCAAATATCCTTGAAAAGCGAGGTCTAAAAAATGTCTGCTCAATCTTTAATGAATTAAGTTTAACCCCAAGTGAAATTGGAAGCTCGTTAAGTGAAAGCTCCTCTGGATGAGAACTAGTAATGTTAGTTTCATAAACAATATGACTAAATCCTTCAAACTCTAAAAATGGAGTGACTATTCTAGTAAAAAATGGGGTATTAAAAGCCTCCCCATGAATCAGAATTAGTTCATGAGGAGGGGTGAGAGATCCTGAACAATCGAGTAATTTGCCTTTGGATTTTAGAGCATTTTTTTCAAGAAAAGTCTTTAATATCAAATATATAGCCGATCTATCATCTTTGATAATATGTTTAACTGTGACAGTTTTTTTTCTCGAAAAAATCGAACTTCTTATTGTAATCTTTGGCTCTATCTCAAACTTTGTTCTGCTCAAGGCTTCGTTAACATCCAGAATTACTATAATCTCTCTCTCTGTGATAGGAAACTTTTTTCTAGATCTATCGATTAGGACTATATGATTTCTCTGTATATCGTTGAAAGGAGTGCTGAGGGAAGAACCAAGATAGTTGATCTTATAACCCAGTACCTTAAAGATCCACAGAGCCCAAGAATATCTCTAAAAAGCTTATCACTAGAAGAGGTTAGGTTTAACTCGCCACCTCACATAATTTTGGTGGGTGAAGAGATAGTTGGACGAGAAGTAAGTGAAATAGCAAAGCTAAAAAAAATATTCCCCTCCTCAGCGATTATCGCCCGTGTTCCACCAGCGTTAGACAACCTTTCATTTATTGAACAACTAGCAAGATTCGGTGCTGACGAGGTGGTATCTTTGCAAACCACTCAGTTAGAATTCTTTAGGAAAGTAATTCTTCTTTCCAGAAATGGCTCAAAGTTAAAAAGTGGTACTCTTATCCTAGTTGATGGAGGTAAAGGAGGAGTTGGGGTTACCTCTGTGTCTGCGGGGCTTGCAGAGATGCTGGTCGATTCAGGTAAACGAGTTTGCTTAGTTGACTTAGATCCTGAAACGCAAGATCTGAGCAGATTTCTTCAAGCTAAACCTTTTGTAAACGAAAACCTTAGCCTTCTACTATCCCAAGCGCAGCCTATAGTCGAAGACACAGTGCTTAATTCGATAACTCAAGTTTGGGCTGATGATGACAGGCTTTCAATTTTAACTGCTCCGCCCGATGGAGATGAGATGTATGAGAGCAGAAATCCATTTTCAAGATTATTTTTGTTGGTCTTAGAGGTACTAGATTCGACGTTCGATTATGTAATAGTCGATACAGGACATGCACGAGGAATTTTAAGAAGATCTCTTTACAGGGTAGCTGATGGTGTAGTGTTTGTTGTTAACAGAGATCCAGCTGTTTTATTTGCTTCAGTAGAAAGGATGAATAAAGGACTATCGGAACTCTCTCCTGATAGCCATATAGTTGTTGTTGAAAATGGAAGTGTAGATTCAGGATTACCATCTAAGATTTTAAAGCAAGAATTGCTAGAGGCTACTAATTTAGAGGATCTGCCTTTTATAAGTATACCTGAGTGTTCAAGTGGCCGGGTTTGGCCAGGGTCAGGCTCTACTATGATGTCGCGCGGAAAAAGATCTGTAAGACGCGCATTTTTAGATCTCGGACGAGTGTTTGGTGCTGAAGGAAATGATGTTCCAGTAAGGAAGACGCTTTCATTTGGAGTGAAGCAACTTCCTGCTCCCAGTGAGCCAGCAGAGAGGCTCGTATCCGGGGTTAAACTTAGATAGGAGTAGTATGAAAAGAAAACAAAGAGGACTTTCAACGTTAGAGTACTGTGCAGTAGCAGCCATCATCATAACCATCACATGGGTTGGTATGAGAGCGTTCGGTGTAGGGATGCAAGAGTATCTCGAAGGTATTGCTGACTGGGCGACAGAGGAAGGTAATATTGTAAGAAACGCAGATCATTCTGGTTGATCTTACTCTCATTTGATTCAGAGAACTAAAACTTAGTGCATCTGGTTGCACTGTCAGGACACCTTTATGGCGCAGAGAACAACAAAAAAATTAAGAAGACCTCGTGGAAACGAAATTCTTAAGGTTGGAATAATAGGAGTTAGTCTCGTACTAGCAGCGTTTATTTTAAAAGAACCTCAAGTGGAAAGGGCAAGCTTAAACCCTGTAATTGTCGAAGAGTTTGACTCAATACAGGTTCCTGTCCCGCGAGAGCCAGTTCCTGCTGGAACAGATCTATCAAAGGTAGATGTTGAGCTAGTCTCATATCCTCGCCATCAGGTGCCTGACGGTGCAATCATAGAAGCAGCACTACTTTCGGGCTATGAGAACTCTGTTCCACTCCCAGCGCAGCTGCCTATTTTTTCAGCCAACTTAAGACCATCTGGATCGGTTTCTTTAAATGCTGTTGAGGAAAAGATCCCTCCTGGCATGAGAGCAATGACAATAAAGGTAGACGCAACAATAGCTGTTGAAGGATGGGCTGCCCCTGGATCGGTTGTGGATGTTCTACTTGTTCAAGAAGACAAAACTACTGTGGTTGCAGAGAGGGTTAAGATTTTATCTGCAGAGCGTTCTGTTGAGGAGATGCAAGAGGGTGGACCAAGAGTTCCGAGCACTGTAACTGTTCTTGTTACTCAAGAGCAGTGTCTTGCAATTAATACTGCAATCCCACTTGGACGTATCGCCTTTGCTCTAAGGAGCAGTCAGGATGAAGAATCATGGAGCTCACGAACCTTTACAGCAGCTAATCTTAATAAGACCCGTAAGGAAGCTACAGTTTCAGGTTTCGTGTCAGTTCAGGGACACGAAGGAGGTTCTAGATCATATGCACTCTCTGATGGAAAGTGGATCGTTGCAGAAACTAAGCCTGATGGATTTTTAGTAGCGGGTGAGTAGTGAAACGTCCAAGTGTAGCTCTTCTCGATTATGAAGGGGTAGGAGAGGCACAGGATAAGTACTTTCCAGTATCTGCACCTGGAGTTCTTTCACCGATTCTTTCACAGATACTTTTAGAAGTAAGACGTGAATTAGCAGCTGGTACTGATGAGTCATGGATTCAGCTAATAGCAAGATCCTCTGAAAAGCTTGGAATAGAGCTAACAAATTTCGAGCGCGATGAAATTTTAGTTCTTCTTGAAAAAGATGAAAAGCCATTTGGTCTTCTGCAAGGTTTAGTAGATGATGATCGGGTTTCAGATATTATTGTAAGATCTTTGGATCATATAACCGTTCAGCAAGGACGAAGAAACTATAGAACTGATCTTAGATTTGCTAACCAAGAGGAGTATGAGTCTTATGTTGAAAGACTCCTTCAAAGATCAGGTTGTTCATATTCAACAAAAAAACCAATAGCAGATGGAATGGTTGGGAGTGCTAGAGTTCATGCTGTTCACCCATGCTTAGCTGAAGGCGGCCCATATTTAACAATCAGACTAAATCGGTTTAGTAGTGTTTCACTCGAGGATCTTAAAAAAGTTGAACTAGCGCCAAAAGAAATATTTGCATATTTGGCAAAACTTGTTGAATCAGGTCAGACAGTATTAATTGCAGGAGAGGTTGGTACTGGGAAAACGACTCTTGCTAGAGCTTTAGGTAACAGTATTCCAACAGATGAATCAATTTTAGTGATAGAAGATACCCCAGAAATCAAGCTCCATCACCCTCATGTAAGATACATGAGAACCAGAGAAGCCAACACAGACGGGGCAGGTAAGGTTGCCCCATCTGAGTGTATACGTGGTGGTATGAGAATGGCGATGAACAGAATTATTTTTGGAGAGATAAGAGATGCGGAGGCATCAGAGGCATTTATAGATGTTTGCGCATCCGGTCATCCGGGACTTTCAACTATCCACGGAAGAAGTGCTGCAGAGGCTATTGCAAGACTTGAGCTATTCTTAGGGCGTGCTCAAAGAGGAGTAGAAGAAAGACTGTTAAAAGAGCAAGTAGCAAATGCAGTTCAGTGTGTTGTTCATATTGGGATATGTAAAAATGAACAAAAACGTAAGATTTTGGAAGTGAGAGAGCTTGGCGCAGTTGCTGACGGAGTGATGAGATATCGAGAGATTTTTAGATATCAAAATGGGGATTGGAAGGTAGTAACAAGAGCAAGTGGATTTAGAGACCAACTAGAAAGTGGTGATAATCCTGTAGTGCTTAGCTCATTGCCTCAAACTTTGGGTTTAGGACGTCATGCTTAGTGCAATACTTTCAAATAGGGAGATAGTTAGAACCAGAAAGCTTCTTGGAGTAACAAAAAGAAGAAGGAGGGATCTCTCGGATGTGCAGTTTTTAAAAAATGCTTTTGATCAGGCAGGACTTTCAAAAGATAACCGCATAAAATTTTTAAAGCTTTGCGCTGTTGGATTAACCGTATCACTTTCTTTAGGGTTATTAATTGGTCTGGATGTTGGAATTGTCCTTGGGCTTTTGATTATTGGATTAGGATTTATTTTTCTTAAAAGTGCTGGATTCAAAAGAGCACTTGCTTTTGAAAAAGATTATCCAGCTTTCTTACTATCGTTAAGATCTGCTGTTAGAACAGGTCATGATCCATTGCTTGCACTAGAACATTCTGTTGCATTATTTCCAAGCGATTCGGTGGTTCGCTCAGAGATTGCAAAAGTAGTAAAGGCAGTAGAGGAAGGAAAAACAGAAGATGATGCAATAGGACTTTTTGCTGCGTCGATACCACATCCAGATGTAGCGCTCTTTCGAACGGGCTTTTTGCTTTCCAGGAAACAGGGATCTAGTCTTGCGCCTTGTCTAGAAAGATTGGTTAAAACTACCCGTCAAAGACAGTCATTTAGAAGAAAAATTGCCTCCGCAGTTGCAATGCAAAAGCTTTCCTCATTTGGGGTTGCAGGGTGTGCATTATTTGTTCCTGTTATGCAGTTCATTACAGCTCCAGATGACCTTACTGCAGCATTCGATCATCCTGTTGGGGGCACTGTAATAGTTATCGGTGCAGGATTAGTAGTATTTGGCTTCTTTTGGATGCTTTCAATGTCGAGGCAAAAGCTATGAATATTCTTGTAATAGCTATTTTATCAATAATTGGTTTTGGAGCACTATATTCGTCACGAAGAAAGGCGGAAGAGGTTCTATTAGATCTCAAAGAAGATGAATCAGCACTTGAAAAGAAGGAGGGTAGAGACCCTGAATTAGAAAAGGTTGGTATTACTGATAAAGCAGAGCAAAAAAGATTTAGAAGAACCTTAAAACTTTTACCATTTATAATTCCAGGATTTTTGCTCATAGGTAGAGCAGCTTTCGGATTTGAATCACTCGAAGGAGCTTTAATCTTAGCGGTTTTGGGCTTTGCTGTTGGTGTTCTAATAAGAGGGAGATTAATTCAAAGAGCAGGAACAAAATTCAAAGAACGAATCGAGTTTTACCTTCCACTGGCTATGGAGAGAATAGTGATGAGTGTTGAAGCTGGGTTAGATCTCGTGCCTGCCCTAAAAGGCTTAGTAGAGCTTGAAGAGCAGGTAGGAGATAAAAGAGATCCTACAACATTTCTATTTAGAAGGGTTATCGATCTTACAGAAAGTGGAGTTAGGTTTGATCAAAGTCTTGAGGAAGTCTCTGTTCAAGCAGAAGGTACATCATTAAGACATGCATTTGTTCACCTAGGGTTAGCGTATAAGGAAGGCGGAGAGATAATTACTCCTCTAAGAGAACTAAGTGATTCAGCTCAGCTTCAGTTTCAAGAAAATATTGAAGAGAGAATCGCAAAACTTCCTGTGAAAGCTACCATGCCACTACTAGTAATGTTTTTGGGGCTAATGATCTGTTTTCTTACTCCTCCTGCCATTCAGATAGTTGGTGTGGCGAGAGAAGCAAATCAGGGAATGAGCGGTGCAGGGAGTTTTAAATGATATTTTTTAGACCAAAAAACACTCTCTCTGCTCTTAGAAAACTTTATGGGGCTAAAGTTTGTAACTTTTTACCAGAAGATCCTAAAACGCATCTCGATTTAGTATGTAGATCAGTTGGTAAGCCGATTGAAGTAGTTTTAGAAGATGTTGCTAAAAAGTTAGGAGTGTCATTTACAACTTCAATCCCATCCTTTGAAGTAAGTTCATTAAGTATTCCAATAAGGGAAGTTTGGAGAATGGCAGCTATTCCATTTAGTGATTCTGTTATAGGGGTTTGTCCTGAGCTGTGCAAAGAACTTAAGGGGCGATTTATTTTAACCTCCTTTGAGGCACTATCGACTGCCGTTAAATCAGCAGAAAATCGATATAGATCAAGGGCACCAAAAGCACTGGAGATGATAGTCAGTGAAGCTTCTGAGTATGGTGTCACTAGGGTATTCATAGAAGATGGCAAGTATTTCTTCTCACTTCCTTCAGGTAAAACAGCAGAAGGTGATATTTCAGCTGCTGTATTAGGTGAAGTAATTGACTTGCTTGAAACGAGAGAGCTACTCCAATTTGGAGAAACTAGTGTTAGCGTGGAAAGACAAAAATCCTGCTACAAACTTTCATGGGGTGGAAAAGTTATCCCATTTCCAAGATCGGCCGAAGTTTGGTTTGTAGATGACGATCCCCTTTTTAGCTCAATTGTAGTTAAGCTCTTTCAAAGAAGTGGGATTAGTCTAAAAACTTTCTCTGATCCTAAAGAAGTAATAAAAGAGCTAGAGTTAAGCACTCCTTCTCTTTTGATCACAGATCTTCATATGCCAGGTATGTTTGGCTTAGATCTTTTAAGAGAAGTTAAAGATAAGATTCAAAAAGTTATTATTCTAACAAGTGATGAATCAAAAGAGCTTGAACTTCTTAAAGCCGGTGCATCTGTAGTTTTAAGCAAAAGATGTGACCCCAGGGTTCTGATACATCATGTTGAGAGGGCAGCATGATAATTTTACTACTTTCAATCTGCATCGTTGTGCTAGTTTGGGATCTTTTTCAGATAAGAAGTGCAATTTCTAGTGGACTAGGACTTAGAACTATCACTCCCTTAGCATCAGAGATCGTAGATTCAATAATTTTAAATAGACGTATATCTGAGCGAAGATCTAATCTTGGGACATCTTTAATTGATTCAGATAGAAAGGTGATACATGAGCAAACACTCAATGAGGCCACATTATTACTGTCGTCAAGATGGGGAGGGGTGCCCGTTTGTATTTTTATTAATTCCGGAATCTTTGGTCTTAGCCACACAAGGTTTGCTCCCTTTAGTGAAACAATTAAGCAGTCCTTTATTCCATTTTTCCAATCGGGTGATAAAAGCTGCTTTTTTAGAGGATCCATTGAAGACAAACTTTCATGGGGAGGAATATTGTCCATGGGATATAAGTTTGGAGCGTCAGAGCGAGTAGGAAACTTAGGTATAATATGTGTTTTTGCTGAAAGCGATTCAAAGCTCCCTGATGGATTTACAAGAACAGCCCAAACTCTTGAAAAAGACTTAGGAGTTTTAGAGCAGCTCAGAGAACTATCAGAGTCTGTTTCAGAACTGAAACGAGAAACAACTTTTGCTAAAGATCTGGTCCAGAATGTTTCTCATGACCTTAGATCTCCACTACATACTCTCAGACTTGTTTTGAGTTCTCTTGGAGATGGCGAGATAGTTGAAGCGGGAGTTAGATCTTGCGATGTAGCACAGTCAGTAGTTGAAACACTACTTGATTTAACTCGTGATGAAGTTAATCCAGAGGAATCAAAGAGTGAATCGGTTTATCTTTCAGAGGCAGTTAAAGAGGTGCTTCCCATGTTCAGACCTATAAGTTCACTTAAAGGAGTAAAGATTGAAGAGGAGTTTCTATCAGATCTACCTGTATTTGTTGATAAAAGACACTTAAGAAGAATTTTAACTAATCTCTTAAGTAACTCAGTAAAATACACAGATAGTGGTCATATTAAGGTTTCAGTTTTGGAAGTGAAAGGCTTTAGTCAAGTTGTTGTGGAAGATACTGGATGTGGCATGACAAATGAGGAGCTTCTAATATTAGGAGAAAAAGGTGCTAGGTTTGCAAAGGAAAAAGCAGAAGGTCTGGGAGTTGGAATCTATGGAACTAAACAGCTTGTGCAAAGAAATCGCGGAACCTTAGAGTTTTCATCAGAAAAAGGTAAAGGGACAAAAGCCGTTTTGTCTTTTGAGGCTAGTGTCCAGCCTGGGTTGGCTGAAGGTTTATTGCTAAGGTCAGGCTAAAGCCAGACCAGGCAGGCAGATTCGATTTTACCCTGATTTTTAGCTATAACTAGCACCGTATGAAACTAACAATTGTAGGAACTGGCTATGTAGGGCTCGTTGCAGGAGCCTGTTTTGCTGATACTGGGCATGAGGTTATCTGTGTAGATAAAGATCAGAAAAAGATTGAAGGATTAAAGAAGGGGATAATTCCAATTTTTGAACCTGGTCTTTCAGATATAGTTTTAAGAAACGTTGAAAGCAGTCAGCTATCTTTTACCAGTGACTTAAAATCCGCAGTTCAGGAGTCAGCGGTAATTTTTATTGCGGTTGGAACTCCTCAGGATGAGGATGGCTCAGCTGACCTAACTCATGTCTTAGCAGTTGCTAGAGCTATCGGTGAGTCGATGAATGATAAAAAATTCGTTGTTACAAAATCTACTGTTCCAGTTGGTACTGGTAAAAAAGTTAAGGACGCGATCACTTCAATTTCAAAGTACCCAGTTGATGTCATTAGCAATCCTGAGTTTTTAAAAGAAGGTACAGCAATTGATGATTTTATGCGCCCTGATAGGGTTGTTGTTGGTGTAAATTCTAAGGAAGCTGAGAGTGTCATGCGTGAATTGTATGAGCCTTTTGTTAGAAACAATCATCCAATTTTAGTTATGGATGTAGTCTCAGCTGAGATGACTAAATATGCTGCTAACGCAATGCTTGCTGCTAGAGTTTCTTTTATGAATGAAATAGCAAATCTTTGCGAAAAAGTAGGTGCAGATGTGAACTCTGTTAGAGTAGGAATGGGTACTGATGATCGAATCGGAATGCGATTTTTATATCCAGGGATTGGTTATGGAGGCTCTTGTTTCCCTAAAGATGTTCAAGCATTAGTACGAACCGCAAAAGACTATGGGGTAGAGCTCAAAATTGGACGAGCAACTGAAGAGGTTAACCAGTACCAAAAACGAACTATTGCATTCAAAGTAGCTTCTCATTTTGGTGAAGATCTAAAGGGTCGATCTTTTGGAGTTTGGGGACTGTCGTTTAAGCCACAAACAGACGATGTTAGAGAAGCACCTTCTGCAGTCATAATAAAAGAGCTTCAAGATAGAGGTGCTACTTTTAGAGTTCACGATCCGGAAGCGAAAGATACTTTTGCTTCAAATTACCCTGAACTAAAAGTTACATTTGTTAAGAATCAATATGAAGCATTAGAGGGGGTTGATGCTCTTATAATCTGTACTGAATGGAATACTTACAGAAGACCCAATTTTGATAAGATTGGCTCACTAATGAAAGGTAAGGTAATATTTGATGGTCGAAACTTGTATGATCTGCAAAAAATGAAAGAGCTAGGCTATTCGTATTATAGTGTTGGGAGACCAAGGGTTTAATGAAAACAATTTTAGTTACTGGTGGTGCTGGGTTTATAGGTTCTCACCTGACAGATTATCTTTTAAGGAGAGGAGATCGAGTAATTGTCCTAGATAATTATTTTACAGGTAAAAGAGAAAATATTGAGCATCATTTAGGCAATTCTAATTTTGAGGTCATAAGGCATGATGTTGTCGAGCCAATATTGTTAGAAGTTGATGAGGTCTATCATCTTGCTTGTCCAGCCTCTCCAATTCACTATCAGTATAATCCAGTGAAAACTATAAAGACCAACGTAACTGGAACTCTAAACATGTTGGGTCTTTCAAAAAGAGTAAAAGCTAAATTTCTTTTGGCATCAACATCTGAAGTTTATGGTGACCCAAAAGAACACCCACAAAAAGAGGATTATTGGGGTAACGTTAATCCAGTTGGGCCAAGGTCATGTTACGATGAAGGAAAAAGAGTCGCTGAAACTTTGACCTATAACTATCAGACTGAACATAAATTAGACGCAAAAATTATCCGAATATTCAATACATATGGTCCGCGAATGCTCTTTAATGACGGAAGGGTAGTTTCTAACTTTATAGTTCAAGCTCTTACAGGTGAGCCACTCACAATCTACGGTGATGGATCTCAGACAAGATCATTTTGCTACGCTGACGATCTAGTTGCAGGGATCGTTGCAACAATGGACATTGATAATTTCTATGGGCCAGTAAACTTAGGTAATCCAACTGAGATGACTATCCTTGAGTTAGCTGAGAAGATCAAAACTATGACTGGAAGTAAATCCCAAATAGTTAAAAAACCACTACCTAAGGATGATCCAACCAGGAGAAGACCTGACATTTCATTAGCTAAAGAAAAACTTGGCTGGACACCAAAAGTTTCTGTTGAGGAAGGGCTAAAGAGAACAATTGAGGATTTTGATAGCAGACTCAAACTTGGCGAGGAAGGTTTTGTTCCTAGGTGAGAACCAAAATTCGAAATTTCAGCATTATTGCCCATATTGATCACGGGAAATCTACCCTAGCGGATCGTATTTTAGAGTTTACTGGGGCACTTGAGAAAAGAGAGCTTCAGGCACAATTCTTGGATAAGCTAGATCTTGAGAGAGAAAGGGGCATCACCATTAAGGCTCAAACAGTAAGGCTGAGCTATAAAGCTAAAGATGGGGAAATTTATCAGTTAAATCTGATTGATACACCGGGCCATGTGGATTTTCATTATGAAGTTTCAAGAAGTTTAGCAGCGTGTGAAGGTGCACTTTTGGTTGTTGATGCATCCCAAGGCGTTGAGGCTCAAACATTAGCTAATGTTTATGTGGCTATTGAGAACAATCTTGAGATCTTGCCAGTAATTAATAAGATCGATCTTCCAACAGCACAACCTGATCGCGTTAAAGAAGAGATAGAAAGTATTATCGGATTAGATACAAGTGAGGCATGTCTAATCTCAGCTAAGACAGGACTTGGTATTGAGGATGTTCTTGAGGCGATAATAAAAAAAGTACCTCCACCTACAAGGGGGGAGGAGAACGGCTCTCTTAGAGCCTTAGTTTATGACTCATGGTTTGACGCTTATCTTGGAGCGGTTGTTCAGGTCAGGGTTTTTGATGGGGTATTAAAGCCAGGAGATAAGATTAGGCTTCTTGCCACCGGGGGTGAGTATGAGGTTTATAAGCTTGGTGTCTTTAATCCATTTCCAGTTGAAGTTAAGGAACTAAGAAGCGGAGAGGTTGGTTACGTTGCCGCATCGATAAAAAACTTACGTGATGTAAAGATTGGAGATACATTAGCTTCAAATTCAAACACCTTGCCACTACCAGGTTTTAAAGAGGTAAAGCCTATGGTTTTTGGAGGGCTTTTCCCTGTAGATGCTGATGACTATCAGGCTCTTAGAGCAGCACTTGAGAAGCTAAGTCTTAATGATGCCTCATTTACTTTTGAGCCAGAAACATCAGCAGCATTAGGATTTGGATTTAGGTGTGGATATTTAGGTCTCCTTCATATGGAGATAATTCAAGAAAGACTTGAGCGTGAATTTGAATTATCACTAATAACTACTGCTCCAACAGTTGTCTTTAGAGTCCATACAGAAGAAGGTAAGATTGTAGAAGTTGATAACCCAACTAAATTACCTGAGAGTTTTGAGATCATTGAAGAACCTATAGTGACTGCCACAATCCATACCCCAAAAGAGTTTGTAGGTAATGTTCTAAAACTTTGTGAAGAAAAAAGAGGCATTCAAGAGTCCCTTCAATTTCATGGCCCAGAGCGTGCAATGGTAGTTTATGAAATTCCACTAAACGAAATAGTCTTAGATTTTCATGATAAATTAAAAAGCTTAACTAAAGGTTATGCGTCCTTTGATTATGAACTTAAAGGATATAAACCAGAAAATTTAGTTAAACTTGATATTAAACTTAATGGAGAGAATGTTGATGCACTTAGTATCATAGTTCACCGAGATAGAGCATTTACGAAAGGCCGAGAGCTAACTGAAAAGTTGAAGGATTTACTCGATAGGCAGATGTTTGACATTGCAGTTCAAGCAGCGATTGGAAATAAAGTAATTGCAAGATCAACAGTTAAAGCTCTAAGAAAGAATGTTACAGCAAAATGCTATGGTGGTGATATTACTAGAAAAAGAAAGCTTTTAGAGAAGCAAAAAGAGGGTAAAAAACGGATGAAACAGGTGGGCAGTGTTTCAATCACCCAAGAAGCATTTCTAGCAGTTTTAAAGCTTAGTTCTTAGGGCACATGATTTAGGAGTTTAGGGATAACTAGAATTGTATGGCAGAGTTAAGCAGGTCACCCCAAGCACAAAGAGATTTAGTGAAGGCTTATCTTAGTACACCAGAGTCATGTTTTGGAGATACAGAGCTTGAACCAAAACAGGGCAGAAGTGAACTATTTTCATCAATGATAGGAAAAAGAAAAATTCCTACTGCTGATCGTGAATATTTTGTAGGTGTCTATGAATCGGAAAATGGTGCTTACTGTCTTGATTTGCAATTTGCTATTAGGAGTGGAAACCATGCCTCCATTTTTCAGATGGATGTAGCCCCACATCTTTGTAAAGAAGATGTAGTAGGAAAGATTGATAATGTTCTTGACCGAGTCATGAGGATTCATAATGCATTTAATGGAGCTTTGGATCTTCCAGAGTACACAGGTGTCTTAGCATTGGCTGTAAGAGCTGAACTAGGAGTAGCAAAAAATCTGAGTATTTTGTCTAGTAATCGAATAGTTCCTACTAGTCTTAGATCATATAACAAAGATTGAAAGCTACTTCGGCCCCCCCCGGGCAATGTCACTTACCTTCATGGCGTAAGTGGTTAATTTAATTTGATAAAACTTAAGGACGCAGAGGTCTCAGAGTTACGCAGAGTAGTTTGTTTT
>DDRT01000012.1:0-38712 GCA_002343185.1 Deltaproteobacteria bacterium UBA2409 | reverse complement strand
TAAAACTTAAGGACGCAGAGGTCTCAGAGTTACGCAGAGTAGTTTGTTTTGGATAACTCTGTGAAACTCTGAGCACTCTGTGTTCAAAAATTAGTTCTCAAGCACTGATAATTTAGAATTGAATGTAAGTGGCATTGGCCCCCGCGGGAAGCCTGACCCCCGAGTCAAAAGAACTAGCAAACCTCACATCCCAGTCCCAGTGTATTGATATGACCCTCTATCCCAAACAGCATGGGCAATTAGAGTGATAACAAAACACCAGAATAAAGAGATTCCAAAGCCAAAGATTAAAGCCTGACTAGACAGGGTTCCTTGAATAACCTCTACAGGAAAAGAAACAAGATATCTAAATGGAAGATACTCATTGACATCTTTTAGCCAAACAGGAAAAAGCTCCAAAGGAAGAATCCTTCCACCAAAAAGCCCAATTACAAAATCAAGCATGATACAAAGTGCCCAGGCACTTTCAAACCAAAAACTTAAGAGCTCTAAAGAGGCCATCATTATAAAAAATAAAAATCCAGCAATAACTAAAGATATTAGTCCTAGACCGATGTTAACAGCGCTTATAGGAGTCGATAAGTCAAAGAAAAATAGATAGATCCCAACAGCCACTAGCAGTTGAAGAAATATTAGAATCATATGTGCTAGGTGAGCAGCAAATTTGAAAGCAAAAAATGAGGTTGGGTAAATGAGAAACTTAGTAAGAGAACCTTCATATATCTCTCGTAGAATCATACCCATATCTGGTCTTGTCATCTGATAAACACATGAGACTAGCACATAGTAGAAGATCATCTGAGAAAAGTTTATACCACCGATCTCAGTAACGTTTTGTGTCTCGTAAATTGCACTCCAAAGAAAATATGCAACAAAAATCTGCGCAGCTGGTGGAACTATCATTTTTAGCCAAAAACTTGCTACATATGCAGCACGTTTCTTCATTTCAATTCCGATAGCACTAAGCAGCATGAAGACCTTTAGTCATAATCGATTCTATGATTGAGCCTATCTCCTCTTCTTCAATTGTTATGTCATCTACATCAATTTGAGGAAGTACTGAGGCAAGAAATGAATTTACTTGTGTTCTAGGCACATGAATTTTTGCACCAGTTTCTGTTGAGTCAAGTTTATATGCACAGGCGCTTAATTTTTGCTGAAGAGACGAAGGATCTTTTGAGGTTAGAGAGATTAATTTATCAGGAGCATAGGTAGAAAGAACCGCTGAAAGAGGCCCATCATAAACAAAACTCCCCTCCCGGATTATTATTATTCTATCGCAAAGCTCTTCAATATCTTGCATATAATGAGAGGTTAGTAATACAGCTGGCTTATACTTTGCTACATAATCGAGTAGAAATTTTCTAATAGCACGTTGAGCAGTTAGATCCAGCCCAAGAGTTGGCTCATCTAAAAATAAAACTTTCGGCCTATGAAGAAGAGAAGCAATAAGCTCCATCTTCATTCTTTCGCCTAGAGAAAGCCTTCTAATCTGAATGTCTAAAAGTGAACTAACGTTTAGAGTTTCTACAAGTTCTGAAAGATTATCTTTATAAAGTTTAGAATCTAACTGATAGATCTCTCTAAGAAGTAAGAAACAATCAGCGCCGGTAAGATCCCACCAAAGCTGTGCTTTTTGTCCCATCAAAAGGCCTATCTGTTTTCTAAACTCGTTTTTTCTCTCCCATGGTTTAAACCCTAGAACACTGGCTGTTCCTGTTGATGGATGAATAATTCCTGCAAGAAGTTTAACAATTGTGGTTTTTCCTGCACCGTTTGCACCAACAAGTCCAACTAATTCACCCTCATTAATCTTAAATGACACTGTTTTAAGTGCTTCTTTTAGCTCCCATTTTCTAAAAAATAGCGATTTAACCGATCCCCAAAAGCCAGGGTCCTTTTTATGAATTTTGAAAGATTTTCCTAAATTAACTGCCTCAATCACATCTTTGGGTTTAACATAAAGTTTTGATTATGTCGTGTGGGAGGGAAGTCTGGTTAAAAGAGCTTGTATTTTTTTCTTGGGGGTCAGGCCAGGAGGCCTGACCAGGCAAGTAATTCTACACAAAAGCTTCATCCGCACCACCACCAGTGGCGATCTTACCCTCTGCTTCAAGTCTTCGGACGATATCAACTATTCCCTGCTGGGCTTTTTCGACATCTTTAACTTTTACTGGACCTAATGCGCCAAGATCATCCTGTATCATCTGGGCAGCACGTTGAGAGACGTTTCTAAATAGTAGATCCCTGAGCTCTTGTGAAGCAGTTTTAAGGGATAGTACAAGTTGATCTCTCGGAACTTCTTTAAGAATGGTTTGAATACCCTTATCGTCGATTTTCTTGACATCTTCGAAAGTAAACATGAGGTTACGGATCTGTTCAGCAAGATCTGGATACATCTCTTCAATTTCCGTAAGAACCCTTTCTTCATTTGTCCTTTCAAAGAAGTTAAGAATATTGGCAGCTGATTTAGGACCACCGATCTGCTCTTCATCCGAAAGACCACTACCACGAAGTTGAGTTCTAAGAACCTCTCTTACTTCATCAATTACATCAGCTTTAACGTTGTTTAAATTTGCAATTCTAAGTAGCACATCTGTTTGTGCTTCTTCATTAAGAGTTTGAAGGATCATTGCAGCTTGATCCGGATTCATTTTTGTCATCAGGAATGCAACTGTTTGAGGGTGCTCTGCACTAACAAAAGCTGTAATAATCTTCTCAGGAATATCAGCAACAATCGCGGAGATAGGCTCTTTTCTTGATCCGGTAATATACTCAAGAAGTCCTTCTCCCTCTTGCTCCCCAAAGGCGCCAGAAATTACATCTTTGGCAAATTCCCGTCCGTCAATTAGAACGGTCTCACCAGACTTCATCATGTTTCTAAATTCTTTGGCTATTTCGAGCTGCGTTTCACGATCAAGCTCTGAAACAGATAGAAAGGCACGGCTGATCCTCTTCACCTCATTTTCGTTAAGGTGTTGGATTACACTTGAGGCGGTCTCTTTACCAAGAGTTAAAAGGGTAAGAGCTGCCTTCTCCGTAGAGGATAATTCACGTCTGGCCACATGATTTAGATGCTTGAATACGGAAAAACGCAGCAGACTTAATATTTTCTAAGCGAAATCAATATGTTAGATTTGTTTTGTGGCTGATGATAAAGAAATTCTAACCAAATTAGTGCAAGAATTTCTTGGGGTTGAGATTACCAGGCTTTCTCCCATTCCGGCACATGCTTCAACCAGAAGAATGTACCGAGTTTATGCTGCTGGACGTTCTGCAATAGGAGTAATCTCACCAAACCCGCTTGAAACTAAAGCGTTTGTCAGTTTCTCCGAGACATTTTCTGATTGTGGGATAAATGTTCCACAGGTTCTTGGATTAGCCAAAAGTTTAGATTCATATCTTGTAACAGATCTAGGAGATGTCACTTTATTTGATTGGCTTGAGAAAAACCGTGGAGAAGATTTTTCAGATAAAGCTACAGAGGTTTATCAAAAAGCTCTGAAAGATCTATTAAAAATTCAGTTTGAGTGTGGAAAGTTTATTAACTTTGAAGATGCCTACCCATTCAGGGAATTTTCTGTAGCCTCCATGGTTTTAGATCTTCAGTATTTTGCTAGAGAATTCTTAAGTCAAACTAATATCACGGTGCCTAAACTAGATGATGTGTTTCATGATTTTGCTGGTTCAATACCTCAACCTGAATCATCAGTTTTTATGTACAGGGACTTTCAAGCCAGAAATATAATGATAAATGAAGGAGAGCTTTATTATATTGACTTTCAAGGTGGAAGAATTGGCCCCCCGCTTTATGATGTCGCAAGTTTTCTTTATCAGGCGAAAGCAAAGCTTCCATTCAGTAAAAAGTGGGAACTTTTTGATTTCTATGCTTCTGAAGCTAGAAAGAAAGGATATGAGATATATCCAGAATCATTCCCAAAAATTTTATTTTTAAGAATAGCCCAAGTTTTGGGTACATATGGAGCTTTGGGATTAAAAGGCGGAAAGGATTATTTTAAGCAAAGTATCCCTCCAGCGATAGAGAATCTTGAGAGTTGTATTAAGCAGGCTGAGCTTCCTGATCAGTTATTAAGAATCTGTGAAGAGATAGTTGAACGTTTCAAAAAAGGAACGCTTTTTGAGGAGAAGATGAATAAACCACTAGTAGTTCATATAAGCAGTTTTTCATATCGAAATGGAAAGGTTCCGGAAGATCCCTCAGGGAATGGGGGAGGTTTTGTATTTGATTGTAGAGCAATCCCAAACCCAGGGCGCCGTTTGGAATTTAAAAACTTAACTGGAACTGGCTCAGAAGTTAGGGAGTTTTTAGATGGAAAGGCAGATGTTGAAGAGTTCTTTGAAAGTGTTAGAAGAATGGTTGAAATGACAGCTGCAAACTACCAGGCAAGAGGATTTTCAAGTCTGATGGTTAGTTTTGGATGTACTGGAGGACAGCATAGAAGTGTATACTTTTCTGAAAGACTATCTAAATATCTAGAAGATAAGGGTTATAAAGCTGAAGTAAACCACACCCAACTTCCTTACCTAGGGCTCTCATGAGGGCGATGATTCTTGCAGCAGGAGTTGGTTCAAGGCTTGGTGAAATAACTAAAGATAAGCCTAAATGCCTAGTTGAGGTAAAAGGTAAGCCCTTAATTAAGCATGTAATTGATAGACTAAAAGAGGCTGGAGTTACAAGCTTTGTTATTAACTCACATCACTTTGGAGATAAAGTAAAAGCTTATATTGATGGGCTAAAAATTGACGCGGTTGTTTTATATGAAAAGGAGTTACTCGGAACAGGTGGGGGACTCTTAAATGCAAAAGATTATCTTAAAGGAGATTTTTTTCTACATAATGCAGATGTTCTTAGTGAAATCGATCTTTTAGCTCTTTATAAAGATCATCAAAAAAATAGAAATCTTGCAACCTTAGCAGTAATGAAACGAGAGACAAAACGCGCATTATTGTTCGATGACTCAATGCAGCTTACTGGATGGAGTAATGATGGAGTCACTGGGAACCGATATGGATTTTGTGGGGTACAGGTTCTGTCAGATGAGATTTTTAGGTTCCTAGAATCTCCAGGCTCAACTATTGATGCTTTTTTAAGAGCAGCTAATGCTGGGAAAAGAGTAGTAGGGGTTGATATTGGAGAAAGATTTTGGGCTGATGTTGGAACGCCTGAAAAACTACTTAGGTTCGCTTAAGATTGTTGCAATAGGTGTATTAGTTAAGGAAGGTGTTGAAGCCAGGAAAAAGTCATGACCCTTAAATGCCTTAAGCAAAGAGTCAGGCAAAAAAGGGCGCAAAACAGGATCTAGATGGCAAAGATCAAAGTTGCCAAGAACGTAAACATTTTGTTTAAAATCCTGTGCTAGGGGATCATTTTTATTGACAACAAATACTGCTGGTAGAGCATTATTCCCATCAGAGAGCGTCCCTACAATCGCACTTTTATTATCTGAAAGGTTCCATACACTCATATATTTAAAGCTGCCGGAGATGGGGAGATCTCCCCTCGGTGACACCTCCGTTGAGTCAATAGATACCCTTCTGGAAAATCCAAGTTTGTGATGTAGTCTTGGATCCTCAAGGACACTTGGGAGAAATTCAGGTCTTAAACTATCTATAATCGGAGCATCAGCTAATGACATCGGAGCTAAAGCAGCAGCAAGGGCTAGTGGGCGAAACATAAGCTCAGCTTACGAACAAATTTTGTTTCAATCAATGTTACACTTTAAAAAACTTTGTAGTAATAGCAGGCCAGAAATTTATGGCAACTGCTTAAATCAGTTTTCAATTAATTGGGTGTTAACAAATATCTCTTTTCCTGTATCAAGGATTTTTATACTAGCCTCAGAATCTTTCTTGAACTCATTAGCAAGGTAGTTTGTTAATTCTCTAGCAAGCGTTCTGAGCCTAAGCTCTAGATCATCCTGGCGTTCTCGCAGTCCATAACTGGATGAGTACCCAAGTAAAAGTACTATATTATCATCAACCACTTTGGCACCACGAAATGTTAAAAAGGATTCTTCAAAACATTTTTCATTCTTTAAATGAGATAGAATTTTATGAAGTTCACCTGGTTTGTCGATTAATTTAAATTTGACCTCTGCAGAGGTATGGCCTACATAAATTGTTGAAGATCTGGGTCTGGATATCTTTCTAGCCTCCTCAGCTAAATCTCTCAGTTTTGACTCAAGATCTTGCCCTCTAAATTGAAGACTTCCAAAGAAAACCCCATCTTGTTCAGTGAGTTCACTTGCGTCAACAAGGGATAATTGCTTAGCTTTGGCAAATTCTAAGATCTTTAAAATCTCATCTAACCCGATAGGCTCATCTGATTCGACTTGGATCTTATCCTTCATCCTTTGAGCAGTAATTGGCGAAAAAATTGTTAAAGATAGGGCTTCAAGATACTGCTTGCCTAAAATAAGTTCTCCAGGCTTACCCTCTAGATGTTGTCGGTTCTCTCGTTCTGGATAGGTTGCGATTACTGCTAAATAAAAGTCATTAGGAATTCTTTTGCTGCCCTTCTTAAATATTCCCAGTCGTTCAGCGATTTGATGCTCTTTACCATCAAGACCATATTCCTTTAATCTGGCCTCAGCTCTATTTTTGGTCTCTCTAAATTTTAAATGAGATTCTGGAGCAGATTTTAATAAGCCAATAAGTGAAGTTGTCTCATCTAATGCCTCTTTAACTTCATCTTTTGAGTGATAAATATAGGTTGCTGGATGTATTATGTAAGTTTCAAATGGAGAAAGTTTATAATTTAGAGGGAGAATTTCTTTTTCTCCTTTCTTAGAAACCCCGAAGGCTTCTAATGAGCAATCTAAAACTGGTGCCATTGCAAAGTAAAGATCGGCTATATTACCCCCAGCCCTTATTTTTAGAATTTCGCCTAAATTATTCGACTTAAGCAGTGAATCAGAAGCATTTACAGTCCTAACATGAGTAAATCGCCTCGCTTTTTTAAGATACTCCCTAACTCTCTCATCCCTTGAATTTCCTAATAGTAATGGTTCAGTAACCAAATACTCCTGTCTTGGAACACTTGATCTAGGAATATCGTGAAAAACCGCGATTGCTGCCTCAGACCATTTGCCATGTTTATATACAGAATGGCTAGATTGTCTGCCAATTTGCCCAGGGGATTGGTGATCCATCTCATGAATTGGTTTATGGGCTGCTCCTCTATTGTACTTCTCATCGTAGAAGCTCTGCGTCATAGCCTGTATTTCTAATGTAAGATCTCCAGTACCTGTAGGATGAGGAACTATCAGTTTTAAATTTATTGCCCCAATTGTCCCATGCTCGCTTTCAATTCGTGTCTTGCAGCTAGTACCCTTCACTAGATCTGGTATAGAGTCTCTGATGTGTTCCATTACTAGTGATAAGATTTCACTGTCATCATGATTTACAATTAGCATTCCTCTAATCAAATCTTCCTGTGATTGTATTGATTCTCGAGTCGGCGAGCCGGAATCACTATCTCTAAGAATTTTTCTAAAGCATGATGCATAGCGCTTTTCGTTTCCTTTAGCCTCAATCGTACAATCTGAGTCTAGATTATTTAATCGACCCAATAGTTCTCCGAGGAATACCTTCAGAAAAATATCAGCCTCAGTTTGGGTCATTAAGAGACCATCTCTAACTGCCATACATGTTTCTATATATTCAGAAGGTTTTAGAGATCTAAAGGCTTCATGGTGGAGCTTTCTTGTTAAAGACTGATCAACTAAAGTTAGAAATGCTAATTCTCTTAGCTCGATGGCCTCGAGCGATGGAAGACTTGGTAGAATCTCACCTGTAAGTTCATAAGCTCGAAGCTCTGAGCGCAGAAGAGTGATATGGAGAAATAATAGCTCAGCTGGGTCTACCTCATATTCTTCCGCGATTAGAGCTAGATCGTCACGAAATTTGTCCCTTATGTTCATTCCAATGCGGTTTGGATATACGCACTCACTTGGAATCGGAATAAAAAATTCCTGAGCCCTAAGTTTCTCACAGGCTAGTGCAAGAGACCTGGCTGTTGACTGGGGAAGATCTATACGGGATTCATCTGCTAGATAAAAAATTGTAGCTGCTTCAGATACATGTGAGTCGTATCCTTCCTGTTCTATCCTTATCTGACATAGTCTGATTAAATCTTTTACCGGAATTCCAGGCTGCTTCCATATTTTTTTTGAGGGTGTTTCAACTTTGGAAGGCTCCACTTGTGATATTGGAGGAAATGAAGCACCAGTAGACCAGTCTTTAAGAATTTCGTTTAAGTTGGCTTTCCATGGGTCATGCCTGAATATATTGGAACGAGCTCTAGCTCCAACATCCACTAGGTCACTTGCAATGTGACTAATTAATATTTTAAGCCCAGCTTCTCTCAGTTCTCTATTTGGCAGGTTGAAGCAGGAATCTTTAACAAGAAGCTTAGGCTTTTTATTTTCACCTTTAAATATCGAATATGGAATTGGTGAAGTGCCACCTGAAGTCCCCAAAAGAACATCCCATCTCTCATTTGATACTACCTGAATCTCTACACCTTCACCCAAAACTTTTCTTAAGAAATTTTCGTAGGTTCTTCGTTCTCCCTTTGTTGATGTGTCACAGCGATCTTTGGTTATTTCAGCTAGTAAATCAAATGCTTTTGAATCTACCCCTGATAAACGAAGAGGATTGCTGAAATTTAAAGAGCATATTGGATTTGCATGGTCGTAGCCACCAAGCCCCCAGGCCTCAATGAATGCGACCAAATATTTATTGTCAAGGTTCCAAAGAGAAGGTCTACTTCTGGTATCTGTTGCCCTACTATGAAATTCGGGGAGGATTTCCACAGTAAGGTTATGATATCAAAAGCTTAATATGTAGCTTAAGCCACATCTGGCCAAAGACATACACAATCATCAAGTTTATGAACACCGAGCTCATCGCCATGACGATTAAAGCCATATCTTACTGCACCACCATTATCTCGTATTAGATCTCTGCAAGCCTTATCCTGTCCTGCAAACCAAAGCTCCTGGTATTTTACTAGGAGCTCTGAGTCATCTAAGAGTTCTCTGTCGATCATCGCAAGGCAACGTGTGTCAACGTAGACAGTACCTTCTGCAGAACTTGATTCTTTATCTAAGGTTTCCTGATCAAATTCTGTTTCTTCTGGATGAACGACAATCGTAAATTTAAATGGGTCTCTTGCAATTCTATAAGTGCCAGGATCTAAATCAACAACATCACCACCGAACTTTCTTACAATTTCATCTTTCTTTGAAGGATCTTCATCTATTACCTCTTGAATCGAGGAGATAAACTGCTGATTTGCGAGCATGAACTGATCGATCATAACTAAGTGACCACTTTCAACAGCTATTCTTTCCCTTAAATTTCCACTCTCAGCAGCCTGAGTTGGGTTTCTTCGTCCTCTGTGATGAGGGCGCCCTCTGCCACGTCTATTGTTATCTTTTCGACCATAATTTTTATTTCTTCGCATAAATGTTTCCTGTGAGCTTAATAAGCTATTAATAAATGTTTAGTTGATTCGTACCCTTCCTCGAGAAGAATTGGGGTAACGTAACCGAAAATCGCAGTTTAATATTAAGTGAAGCCTTTGGCTAGCCGATACACAATATAATCGGTGATGAGAAGCGAAGAAACACTAGAAGCTATTGATTTTACTACAGAAAAGCTCCCAATGGGGGTTAGCTTTAATTCAGAGCTTGTATCCTTAAATGGCCTATACGCTGACGAGGTGAGCCTTTTTAGAGCAAAAAAGGCCTGGAGAACCATATTTGAAGGGGCATTTTTGCTAGATTTTGGGAGTGATTTTGTAATTGATCATATCTCAAATGTAGAGCGAGGATACTTTGCACTATCCTGTAACTTTACTTCGGCATGTGGAAGATATGCATTTTGGAGGCTAATAAATCATCAATCACCTGAAGCTCAGTACATGCTTGAAACAGCACATATTCCAAGTTGTGACTCAAGACACAATGATTTTCTTACTGCACCAGATATGGTTGAAGTTGCCTCAAGAAACAATGAGCAAAGTGCATCTCTAATACAGTGGCTCGTTAATGTTTTGGGAAAACCAAAGAAAGCTTAAGGCTTTAGACTGAGTAGGCACAATAATTGATCTTGTCTGGACTGGTTTTCTTGTCCTTCGAAGCTTTAGCGGAGTAGGAAACCAGTCCTATAGAAAAGGTCAGGTTAAAAACCTGACCAGACATAAAATAAAACCTGATGGGACATAATGATCTAATGGTTCTCTGCCTCATAGAAGATAAGCAGTGTATTTCCAATCTTTTTCTCACGAACTCTTTTAAGAGATTTGAATTCAATATCATCATCC
Source organism: Deltaproteobacteria bacterium UBA2409 (assembly GCA_002343185.1). Lineage (GTDB taxonomy): Bacteria > Bdellovibrionota_C > UBA2361 > UBA2361 > DDRT01 > UBA2361. The sequence goes on along the minus strand of DDRT01000012.1, from coordinate 28,361 downwards.
TCTTTTGGGTCAATCTGAACTATGACCCGACCTCTATCATTTAGAAGGTTTGGTCTTTCAGATATATCTTGCAGTGCCCTAACCCAGAGACTTTTATATTGAGGAGGGGCCACATAAATTATATCGAATTTATTTCTAGTATTCCTTAAATAGGTAAAAGCATCCTGATGTCTAACAGGATCTTTAAAATTACATCTTTTTAGATTTTCTTTTATAACTTCTGTGGCTTTCTTATCTACATCAACAAAGATGCAAGATTCAGCACCTTGAGAGAGAGCCTCAATCCCTACACTTCCTGTTCCTGCAAAAAGGTCTAACCAGGTAGTACCTTCAAGTGATGGTCTTAAAACATCGAAGAGTGTTTGCTTTGCTCTGTCTAAGATTGGTCTAGTTGAGTCACCAGGAACAGATAAGAGAGTTCTACCCCTAACTTTTCCTCCAATTACTCTCACTAGTACAGAGCTCTATCCATATCCCAGTTTTCTAGGTACTCACGAATAAATGCCAGGTACTGACCGCCTAAACTTCCATCAATTATTCTGTGATCATAAGAAAGGGTCAAAAAGCACATCTCTCTTATTCCGATCATGTCGTTAATAACGACAGGACGTTTAGAAATAGCACCCAGGCATAGTATTGCTACCTGAGGTTGGTTGATAATTGGAGTTCCAATTAGTGTTCCGAACACTCCTGGATTAGTAACGGTGAACGTTCCACCAGCAACATCATCAGGAGAAAGTTTTTTGTTTCTTGCCCTGAGTGCTAGGTCATTTAGTCCTCTAGCGAGCCCGACTAGGTTTCGCTCTTCTGCTCTTTTAATTACAGGAACAATAAGTCCTGAGTTTCCTAGAGCTACAGCACAACCTAAATTTATATGCTTTTTCTGAATTATTCTTCGCCCATCAACAGAGGAGTTAATTAATGGAAATTTCTGTAATCCTTTAACCGCAGCCTCAAGGAAAAAAGGAGTAAAGCTCAAAGAGAAGCCTTCTTTCTCATTGAACTCTTTTTTATATTTTGCTCTCCATGCGGAAACCTTTGAAACATCTACCTCTTGTATTGAATACACATGAGGGCTTGTGTGTTTTGATCGAACCATATGGTCGGCTATAGCTGCTCGCATATTATCCATTGGGATAATCGTTGCATCGCTTTCATCTATTACCATTGGTTTGGATTGAGTTGGGGCTGGGGTTTGAGGAGCAGTTGGCTTACTTTCTTTTTGTTTTAGATAAGCCATAAAGTCTTCTTTTGTGACTCTTCCACCTTGCCCAGAGCCTTGAAGCTTTTCCAAGTCAGAAAGTGGAACTCCATGTTGAGAAGCTAACTCCTTAACAAGTGGAGTAAGAATTTTTGAGTCTGAAGAAGAATCCTCAACTTTAATTTCAGCTTTTCCGTTTGCTGAAGGAGCAGCCTCAACTTTTTTGACTTCGGCTTTGCCAGAAGGATCAATTATGGCAATGACCTGTTTCACAGGCACAACTGCACCTTCACTAAATTTAATCTCAGTTACAATACCGGCGGATGGAGCAGGGATCTCAGAGTCTACTTTGTCGGTAGAAATTTCTAGAATAGTCTGATCCTTTTCAACTTTATCACCAACTTTCACTAACCACTTTGAGATGGTTGCTTCCGCAATTGATTCGCCCATCTGTGGCATTACCATTTCTATACTCATAAGACCTTATAGTTTATCATAGGATTCAACAGGGAGTAAGATGCTAAGCTCCTTACCAAAGGCTCTTTAAAACTTTAAAAGCTGAGATGCAGCCTCTAGTAGCCCTTCAGTTTGGGGTAGAACCGCTGTTTCTAGAATTGGAGAATGGGGAACGGCAGCGACATTCTTCATGCCGATCCTCTTTATAGGGGCATCGAGCTTAGTGAATGCTTTTTCAGAAATCAGTGCTGCTATTTCTGCTCCAAATCCCATAAAAAGAGTGTCTTCATGAGCAATTAAAACTCGGTTAGTCTTTGAGACACTCTTTAGTATAGTCTCTTCATCTAGTGGAACAATTGAGCGAAGATCTATTACTTCAACCTGCTTTCCTTCTTTTTCAAGTTCTTTAGCAACAAGCAAGCTTTTTTGAACCAGAGCTCCATAGGTTACGATTGTAAGATCTGATCCTTCCCGAACTATTTTTGCTTTGCCCAATGGGATCAGATCATCAACTCCACCTTCTTTTCCTTTTGCATAAACCTGCCTATAAAGACCTTTATGCTCCAAGAACAAAACTGGATTCTTTGATCTGATAGCAGCTTTTAATAAACCTTTTGCGTCAGTAGAATTTGATGGATAAACGATAAACAGTCCTGGAAAATGTGCAAATGTGGCTTCAATATTTTGAGAATGATAACAGCCACCTCTTATGTAGCCACCAACAGGGATTCTAATTACGGCCGGGCAAGAAAAATCACCACCCGATCTATAATACATCATCGCAAGTTCATTCCTTATCTGCATCATTGCAGTCCAGCAGTAATCACCAAATTGAATCTCAGCTATTGGCTTTAAACCCCTAGTAGCCATTCCAACTGCAACACCTACAATTGAGCTTTCAGCAAGTGGAGCATTAAAAACTCGATCATTTCCGTGTTTTGCAGTAAGCCCTGCAGTAACAGTAAATACACCACCTTTTCCATGAGCAACATCTTGCCCAAAAATAAATGTGTGTTTATCTCTATTTAATTCTTCATCAAGTGCATGATTAATCGCATCAACCAGATAGGTTTCTTCTCCTGTCGGAGGAACTTCATTGCAGGTAAGTGAACTATCAGGCAGAACGTATACATTCTCTTCAATATCTTCAGGATTACATTCAGCTTGATCCTCGGCCCATTCTGCAGCTTGGTCTACTTCCTTTTTCAAGGTTGCTTCAAGATCGATAAGTTCTTCAGTTGAAAAAAGGCCACTTACTACAAGTTCTTTTTTAAAGAGCTCAATAGGATCACGCGATTTTTCTGCCTCAATCTCTTCTTTAGATCGATATTTTAGCTGATCGTCAGATATTGAATGACTTTGAAGTCTAACCACATTAGCTTCGACAAGACTTGGACCTTCATAATCATAGGCTTCTAGCATTGCGCTATAGCACGCACTCACAGAACTTCCATCGACAGAGAATCTTTTTAGATTCTGATATCCTGCTGTCATATCATAGACACTTTTTGCTCCAAGTTGCTCACTAATCGGAACCGATATTGCAAACTCATTGTTTTGAATGCAAAAAACAACTCTTAACTTTTCTCTTGATGCCCAGTTTAGAGCCTCATGAAAATCACCCTGACTGCAGGTTCCCTCACCAGCCGATACATACACTACCTCATCTAGCCCTAGTTTTCGCGATGCTAAAGCGCATCCAACAGCCTGTAAAAACTGGGTTCCGGTTGGAGAGCTTTGATTTACGATATTCAGTCCTTTATGTCCGTAGTGCATCGGCATCTGCCTACCGTGAGAGTTTGGGTCTGCTTCACGATTCATGGCATTCAGCATAAGCTCGCGATCTGTCATTCCGAGCCCTGCAACAAGAGCCATTTCCCGGTAATATGGATAAAACCAGTCCTTCTTGGGATTAAAAACTAACGCAGCAGCTGCCTGTATAGCCTCATGACCAGCACAGCCTATCTGAAAGTGACACTTATTCTGTTTATAAAGAACGATAGCCTTCAGGTCACATAAACGCCCTCGAAGCATAGTAGTTAAAAGGGTTTTTGCCTGTTCTTTAGAGAAGCTAAACTTATCCTTTCTTATAGGGGTAACTTTGCTCATACCGTGGGCATAATTACTACCCTCTAGTGGTATTAGAGGCAAGAGTCTCTGCCTGGACTGGTTTTAACCAGTCCTAGTCATAGAAAATTTTCTATCTATTATAGTAAACAAAGTGCCAGAAGCAGAGATTAAATCAGGAACTTCAGTGAAATTTTCGAGCCACACAATACTATCACTTTTAAAGCCACAGGGGTTTATAAGTTCAAATCCAAAAGGGGGTAGTTTTTGTAAATTTAATGAAAATCCGTGGATAGAGACCCATCTGCTAAAATGAACACCAATAGAGGCTATTTTTTTAGGAGTCAGACCCCTATTAACCCAAACCCCGGTTTTCCCTTCAATTTGGAAGCCTTCTATGTTCATGGTTGAAAGATATTCAATAATTATCTTCTCAAGGGTTCTTATATACCAGTGAACATCAGTTTTAAGTTTTTTTAGATTAATAACTGGATAGCACACTAATTGACCAGGACCGTGATATGTAATGTCTCCACCACGGGCTGTCTCGACGATCTCTATATCAGACTCAGACAGAAGATTTTCTCTTCCTTTACTTTTTCCGTAAGTGATTACAGGATCATGCTCAAGAAAAAAAACTGTACCAAGGGCATCCCCAATATTCTTTCGCTCGTTTTCTTGAACAACCAGGGCATCCTGATAGGAGATCCTACCTAAGAATTTAAAAATTAATCGGTCTTCCAAGTGCCAGTGCCATTGCCTCTGCTACTGATTCAGAAAGTGTTGGATGTGGATGAATCGTATCAAGCACACTTCCAGCAATTCCTTCATGAGTTCTGATTGCTACAGCTTCGGCTATTAGCTCTGTAGCTTCAGCATGTAGAATATGAACTCCTAGAACCTCTCCAACTTTTTCATCAATTAGAACTTTAATGAAACCTTCTGGCTCTCCAATCGCTATAGCTTTTCCGATTGCTGAAAAAGGAATTTTCCCGACTTTATACTTAATGCCTTTCTCTTTTAAGGTTTTTTCAGTCATTCCAACAGAGGCAACCTGTGGTTGGCAGTAAGTGCAGCCAGGTATATTATCATGTTTCATCGGATGGTTTAGTTTGCCACATGCAGCTTCGGCAGCTACTAACCCCTCGTGGCTTGCCTTGTGTGCAAGCATTGGAGCGCCAGTTACATCTCCAATTGCAAAGTGATTCGGTATATTGGTTCTTAAAAACTCGTCAACTTTTATAAATCCCTTGTTTGTAGTTATTCCAACTTCCTCAAGTCCAATGTTTTCAGTATTAGGCGAAACTCCAACTGCCATTAACAGGCAATCCCCATCCCACTCTATCTCTTTGTCTTTAGACTTAATGGAAGCAGTAACTTTTTTTCCTTTTTTAACAATATTTGAAACGGCAGCACCTGTAATTATCTCCATTCCATTTTTTTGATAATGTTTCTCTAAAGTTTTTGCTATCTCCTCATCTTCTACCGGAAGAATCTGATCAAACATCTCAACTACAGTAACTTTTGTCCCTAATGTGTGAAAAAAGTAAGCAAACTCCATTCCGATTGCACCTGCCCCAATCACCAGTAATTTTTCAGGTTGGCGCTTATATTCTAAAGCGGTTCTGTATGTATGAATTACATCACCATCAACTTCTACCCCTGGAATTGCTCGGGCTCTTGCGCCTGTTGCGATAATTATATCCTTAAATGAATAGCTTGATTCCTTCCCACTTGAATCTTTAACTGAAACTGATTTTCCTTTTCTTATACTTCCAGTTCCAGAAATAACCTCAACCTTATTTTTTTTCATAAGGTATGAGACCCCACCAGAAAGTTTTCCTGCAACATCTCTGGATCTATCTATAATTTTCGGAAACTCAATTTTTGGTTCAACACCTGAGAACCCAAAGTCAGAAGCTCTTTTCATGTCATGAAAAAGCTGAGCGGATCTTAATAGTGCCTTTGAAGGGATACAGCCCCAGTTTAAACAGACACCACCTAAAGATTCCTTCTCAATAATTGAAACCTTTCTTCCTAACTGCGACGCTCGAATTGCTGCAACATAGCCACCAGGACCTGAACCAAGTACGATTAAATCTCTTTCTTCCATAATTTCGGGTAATATCACAATGGGACTGGATTTGGTAGGATTCACCAGATGCTTCTGTTTTTAGCCTCTTTATTATTATTAGCCCCAAATGGACTTGAAGTTATTGAAGGTATGACAAAAGAGCAGGTTTTAACCAGGCTTGGCGAACCGAATGAAAAAATAGAGATGGAAACTTCAAGGAAAGCAAAATGGCTTTATGATAAGGGTGAAGTTTTATTTCATGAAGGAAGGGTCGTCCAAGATATTAAGCCAGAGCTTCAAGTAATTAGCGAACCAGAGCCAACAATTCAAAAGCCCTCTGGAAAAGTTTTAATAGGGGAGATCTTGCAGGGACTTCCAGCTGAAAGTGGTGGCGCTGCTCCGCCTAGCCCTCCTCTTTTAACTGCTCCAGGGGAAGAGTAGCCCATTTTGGCCAAAACTTTGATGGGGCAAATATCGTAACTGGCTCATCAGTGACTGGATGTGGAAATGAAACAGAATAAGAGATAAGTCTTAGTCCGTTTTCACAGAATTCACCTTCGTAAAAATTATCTCCAATAATTGGAATGCCACTTGCCATAGCATGAACCCGTATTTGATGAGTTCTTCCGGTTAGTGGTCGGGCGAGAACGAAATTTCTGTTATTGATCTCTAGTTTTGTAAAATCTGTTCTAGCAGGCTTGGTGCCGTATCTTGAAACTGTTCTTAAAATTGGATGAAGTGAGTCTTTCACTATTGGAAGTAAGACACTTTTTTCTTGCCAAGTGATCTGACTTGCTGTTTCAAATAGATATTTCTTAGTTATCTTACGCTCAACAAATAGATTCTGAAGTGCATTATGGGACTCTTCATTTTTGCTTAAAACAACTAGCCCTTCAGTAGAAGTATCAAGTCTGCTCGGAAGATGTACCGAATGGCCTAAGATAGTTTCAATTTTATGCTTTAGGTTTACAGATTTTTTTTCTCTAGTTGGAAGTGTGCTTAATCCTTTAGGTTTATAGATAATAATTATAAATTGATCCTGATATATAATATGATCGGGAGATAAATTTATATCAAATTCAGGTTCCTTCTTTTCAAAGTACTCTATTTTAACAGGACTAATTGGGGAGAAATCAAACTTTATAGATCTGCCATTCACATATATCCCTTCATGATGTGCACCTGGGATATTCTTTTCAATAAGTGAATAGATCGATTCTCCACGCTCGTAGTATGTGAAAGAATGATGAACAGAGGATAATGATCTTTTCAGCCGCTCTAAACGATTCACCGAATTCAGTATAATCTTATTGCCTTTGCTCTTCCAAATTTCCAAGAACAACAGCCAAAAGAGATAGTCTTTCTGATAATGTGTAAGGATCAAGTTCAGCAGTAAGGGGTGTATCGGGAGCTAGCCCAAAGGCTTCCTCTAACTTATTTAGTTTTTCCAAAAGAGAAGGGTCTAGGGTTTCTAAGACGCGCTTCTTTAAAAGATCACGCTTTTCGACCCTAATCTGAATCAATGACTGAAGTAGGGCAGTTTGATTGCCAGCAGCACTGCTTTGATCGATCTGCACCTTACAAAGGGGAAGCACTGCTTTACCTGTGCTTTTAAGTGGAGATGATACTACATTTTGATTTACGTCTGAAATAATACCAGCAAAATTTTTGGAGCCTTCAGGAAGATTAAGAGAGAGTACTGCATTGTTGGCGCTATCAATGCTTACTGGGGAAGAGGAGGTAAGTTTAATTCCTTCATCTGTAATGACTAAACCGTATCCTGAAACAGGAACGTAACCATCCCTTAAAGGGATTGATACAGTCTCTGCAACTGAAGCTGAAACAATCATAAGGCTAAGGATAAGGTATCTCATTTTGTAAAGGCCTCTTTTAATGCAAGGATCTGTTTAAGTACAAATTCATATTGCTCTATGTCACGTTCTAGTGCACGAGATTGAGCTAATACAGGAAGCATTCCTTCTTCTCTTGAAGGCTCAGCCGGAACACCATTCCAAGAGGCTAATTTTAATTCATTTTCACAGTCTCTTATGATTCTGTACTCTACTGTTTTAATTACTTCTGATTCTTTTGATAATGCAAATGTGTAAGTTAGTGAAGTTTTAGGCGCAGGAATAGTTGCTGAATAAACGATTTTGTCAGATTTATCGAATGTTTTTGCTCTAAGTTTTACGTCGAGTGGAATTCCATCTCTAAAAACTAATGCTCTTACATCAAGGTCTGGACTTCTTGACCCTGTAACTTGTACTGCTAGCACCATGCCTCGACCAGCATCAGGGAGAGCAGAGGCAGATATAGGAGAATGGCTCAGACTTTGAGCAGAGGCAGATCCCGTAATTATCAAGGCAGCTAAAATATTTGCCTGGACTGGTTTTAACCAGTCCTTCACTATTGTCCGCGCCAGCGGACAAAGCAAAATCAGGATTAAGGTCAGGCTTCCTACTTCGCCAAGGCTACGTAGGACAAGAAAGTCAGACCAGACAGTGTTAAACGAGTTCATTGCTTAGCCTCAAAGAAAATTGTTCCAGTTTTATTGAGTGACCTATTTCTTGTAGCTCCAATAATTCGCACACTATCATTCGTGATCAGCCTATCGAGTTCAATCAAGATTCCACCACCTGAAAGAGTTAAGCTTTTGAGTTCAGTTCCGATGGTGTTGAATACCTTAGGCTTCCACCCTTCTATCCCGACAGTGACAATCAGGTTTCCATTTTCTAAATCAGAGATGAGATATATTGGGGCTGAGTCGAGGGCTGGATGAATCCCAGTTAACTCCCCCTGATATCGCCCGGAGGGGAGACGCGCTAAATCTATTACTCCATCTGAAGAAGCAGTCCTTAGATCGATTTCAGATTGAACTATATCAACATTTGAAGGAGCAGGTTCTTGAACAACAAATAAAGCACTTAAAACTTTAAGACCAAGTAAAAACATCGCAAGTCCAACAAAAATTCTGGATAGAAGTCTAAAGCTTAATCCTGGAGTAACTAACTGCTCGCGTGGTTTTGAAGATTTTTTTTGTTCCTTAACTTCTGGAATTAGCTGTATAACCTGGGTTTCGGCTATATCCATCTGTTCTACTGGTTGTTTGATTGGGGGAGTAGGCTCAATTTTTTTCTCTTGAGCTGCCTCTTCTTTGGCAATAGGAGCTTCCTCTTTAATGGTAGCAACTTCTTCCTTTGGAGTTTCAGGTTTTTTCAAAGTGGATGGATCTGAAATTCCTGCTATCAATTCTTTTGCATTTTTTGGTCTATCTGTGGGTTCATACTGAACCAAAGCTAGAATCACGTCCTTAAGAGATTCTGAAATTCCTGTAATTTTCGGAAGTTCTTTTCTAATCTCGTCCTGCTTACTCATAGGGGCATTAGCAAAAGGCTGTTTACCCGTAATAAGCTCAATAAAAGTGATTCCAAGAGCATATAAATCTGATCTTATAGAACATGGCCTGCCTTCAAGAAGTTCAGGTGCCATGTAATCCATTGTACCAACTGCATTTTGATATTCATCTGGTGATTGCGAATCGCCCGGCAGTAGTGCTAGTCCAAAATCTCCGATTCTGATCTCCTGATCATTCATTACAAGAATGTTGTCGGGCTTAATATCTCTATGAATAATTCCAACACTGTGAATGTAATCTAGAGCTTTTGCTGCTTGTGTAAGAAATCGTTTAGCTAATTCCTCGTCTAATTTTCCACCTTTTTTGTCTGTGAATTTTCTTAAGTCAGATTCTGGGGCAAACTCCATCGATAGATAAGAAAGATCTCCAACAGAGTGGAAGTCATCAAGTCGAACAACATACTTATGATGACTTGACACCATAGCAAGTGCTTCTTTTCTAAGCTTGTCTCTTGTTGTTGTTACATCCTTCGGATCGGAGATTAAAACTTTTAGAGCAACTTCTGGGCCGCCATCTACGATATTTTTCGCGCGATAGACGACACTCTTTCTCCCACGGCCAACGATGCCGAGGATTTCATACCTTCCATCAAAAACTTTTTTCTTCTTCGCGGACTCAGTCATACATTTCAGGGGTGTTCCACCCACCACTTATCCCCTCAAAGTACATCTATGTATCAGAGAAATGAGAGTTTTTCACCTCTAAGGCTCTGAAATCACTAAGAAAATCTCTTAGAAGATCGATCTAGATTGGGGTAACTAGCTAAAAATAAACAATATTTGATTTAATCGCAAACTTAGCTAAGTAAAGTTAAATCTTTGGAAAACCATGAATTGGAGTGTAGGCAGTATATGGGAGGTACTTTTTAACACTGAGTTCGCAGAATTACACAGAGTAGCTACTCTCTCGAAAACTCTGAGACCTCTGTGTTTCAAAATTTTTTTCATTCAGGGGCTCAACTCCAGAATCGAAGAATATCTTCCGAGGTCTCCGGTTTTTTGAGTAAAGCCCCATCTACACCATAAATGCCGGGCATAGGTCTTGAGTTATACCTTGACCACATTGAGAAGGTATAAGCACCAACATCGGCCACCACCACAAAATCTCCAACTTCAATCTTTGGAAGCTCTCTATTTGTGCAAAGAAGGTCTCCAGAAAAACAAAGTGGACCAGCAATTGTTTGAGGAGTTGGGGTTGAATTCTTTAAAGATCCATCAGGACTAAGAATGAATATGTCGTGATACCAATCACTCGGCCTGTAAGCTTCTCTTACAAATCCATCGGCTCCGACGGTGATATATGCGATAGATCCTTTTACTTTTATTACTCTAGCAACCAACACTCCAGCATGAGCTGCGATATATCTTCCAAGCTCAGTAAATAAATTACCACTATCTAGATACTTGCCAAAAATATTTTTGATAACAGGAAAGTATTCTAAGTGTGCTTCTTTTGATTCGCTGCGTTTATAGCTAACAGGTAGTCCACCTCCAATGTTGATGTATCTAACTTCTATAATACTTTTAGCAAGTTCGCTCACTTTTTTTGCTGCTTCTATAAGCAAAGGGACTCCAATTCCTTGAGAGCCAACATGATAATGAAGTCCCTTTAGGAAGGAATATTTCTTAAACGCCTTGGCTACTGAGTCATCGATCGGAACTCCAAACTTAGAATCGACGGTTGCAGTGCTGGTGTATGCTATTGCTCCACTTCCTACATTTGGATTAACTCTAAGAAGAGCTTTTGAGGAGATCATTTCTAGCTCAGAATAAGAGTCAGCACTGATTATTGCGTTTTTTTTGAGAGCTAGTTCTATGTCATCTCTTGTTTTTACAGGAGCGTCAAATAAAATATCAGCCTCTCCTGCTAGTGCTATTTCTCCACTTGATGCTGCTTCAAGGAGAAACCCTGAATTAACGATTTGTTCTAGAATTTTAGGAAGAGGTAGAGCTTTAATAGCAAAAGAATGCCTGGCTCCTGGTAGTAGCTCTTTTAAGGCTTTGCACCGTTTTACAATCAAATCCTGGTCTATAAGAAACATTGCAGGGGCAGCATTGTTCAAGGCCTCTCTTATTTTTGGAAGCCAGGAGTCAATCGAGGGAGGGGAGAAGAGCATTACTATAGAGTAGTAGCAGAAATTTGATATTTTTTATATCGTAATTGCTGTGGAGCTTAGTCCTTACGCAGGTGTTTTAGCGCTTACCATTGCAGGAGCAGGGTTTTTAATTACTATGCTTCTATTAGCTTCCTTTTTAGGACCTAAAAACAAAACCTCTACTAAGGATCTTCCTTTTGAGTGTGGCTCCGTTTCAACTGGTTCAGTACAGAACAGTAGATTTAATGTTCGGTTCTATCTTGTTTGCTTGCTCTTTATTCTCTTCGATGTGGAGGTGATATTTACATACCCGTGGGCAGTAACACTTAGAGAGTTAGGATGGAGTGGTTTTTGGCACATGGCATTCTTTATGTTTATCCTCGGCGTGGGATTAGTCTACGAATGGCGGAAAGGGGTTTTAGACTGGAATAGGTAGATAAACCCTGTGCCAAGAAAAATACTCCACGACTGCTTCTATCTGGAGGGGGCGGGGGATTCTTCTCTAGTAAAATAAACTAAATATTACTTAGCTGGATCTGTCTATTATCAAAACTGCTCTTTGTTGATCACAAAACGGCGTACGATGAGGGACATTTGTTCCGTCAAAAATAACAATTTCACCTGAATTCACATGATAGTATTCCGGGGTTTTGGTTAAGAACATCGAATCTGGATCTCTGCCCTTAGACTGGATTTTCAATGCTTCTGGATTAATTTCTTCTTTTTTTACCCACTCCATTCCTGGTCCAAAAGCAACATAGATACGGTTCCTACGGTTATCGTAATGAATCCCTTCACCTGGGTAGTTTTCAGGTCTGCCTTGAGGCTTTGTGGAGAATAGGTTTACTTCAACCCTTTCAGCATCGAATATTCTTGTATAAAGATGAGAGAGATCTGCTATGAGCTGAGATAATTCATCGCTAACACATTGAATACTTCCCTTAATTTTTCTCTGAATTGCTTCTTGAAGAGATACTATCTTAAATCCCCTCCACTGAGATTTGTTTGGAGCAATATTAAATTTAATTGTATTAAGGATTCCCAGATCTTGAGGATTGAACGAGGGGCATAGAGATTCACCATTTTGCGGTGTAAAAACTTGAATATTAAAACCATCATTAATTCTTCGTTTGAATACAATACCCAAGACCTCTAAGGTATCCAGATCAGAAAGTTTTAAAGATGAAGGCAAACGAGTAGAGTCACTAACTGTACTAAATAACATAGAATTTACTAAGATCTTATCACGCGGATATTCTTACTCAATACGGAAGGTTTACGGAAATTAGCCTTGATCCAGATTGTATTCAGTTTGGGCTGGAGCCTGTAACGCATGGAAACCTAGCTTATAATGGATAGTAAACACACACGTTGATTAAGATTAAATCAACTCTATAATGAATAAATGATTGATCCAGACGTTGTTCACCTCAAGAGAGGAGATTTTCAAATTGAATTCTTGTATCAGCCAATTGTTGCTCCAAATTTTAGACTTGTTGGCGCAGAGGCTTTAGTTAGGGCAAGAAGGGACGACGAAATGATACTACCAAGTGACTTCCTTGAGGAGTTACTTGAGCAAGAGGGTGGAGAAGCCTTTCTCTTAGATAGAATACAGGATCTTCCACTGTCTCTTTTAACATTTGTAAATGTTACAGGTCGAAATCTTTATATACTTGAAAAGAGGTTTGAAGATGCTCCGTATGTTGTTGAAGTAGGAGAAAAAGATAGAGATTCTGCGTTTTCCTGGTTTGTTAACTCGAATAGATCAGTAGTGTTTGCCTTTGATGATATTACAAGTACTGACTTACCGATTATCAAAGATGTTCACTCTAATAGAAAACTATTTTTAAAATTTCCTCCAGAAGCCTTTCCAGTATGGAAAACAGATCCAGAATTTTTTAGGGAAATAGGAGAATTGTTATTTGACAGGCCCCTTTGGGAAGTGGTTCATGAAGGATACGAGGGCTATCGTATGGGAGATGCACTAGAAGAGATTGCAGGATGTTTAGGAGTTACTAGAGATGACTTACCTGAACAATTTTTATTCCAAGGATTTGGAATCGGAGTTCCTCAATCACTTACTGAAATTTCAATGAAGTCTTTCACTGCTGGCAATGGAGAGCTTAGATTCCTTCCGCACATTAGTGCTGCTGACATAGCACAGAATCCAAGGTTTTTTACTGATTCTTATTAAGAGTGAATCATTTTACTTATTTGGATCTGGAAAGAGGTCGGAGTCCAAGCGTTTAGGCTAATGATCATTGGCTAGATTCGAAATTAGCCATTCAAAAAATGTGTATAAAACTTAAGTAGCCCCTCTATAGGCTATTATCGTCTTGCAATCTTTTTTTGCGTTCTCGAGCTTCCTGATTTCTTCTTGTTATAGCTCTGAGATTCTCTCCTGAAACTCCGGAGCGTCTAGCAAGTTCTAAGTAATTACTTTGGTCTGAAACTCCTTCATAAAGTGTGTAAGTAGGTTTCCCCTTTGCTTCTTTAACGCAGACTGGTTTTACCAATCCCATACCTACTAGTTCAGTCACAAAGTCATTGTTATGAAGAACTAAGATTGATGTAACATTGTTGTCCCGTAAAAATGGCAAGTAATCATCCCTAATTAGAGGGGCTACCTCAATATCGGAAGCACCTTGCCCTAGTTCATCAAAGAAAGCTATTGCTCTCTCTGGGCCTATTGAATTGAAAATTCTTCCATGCGATTCGAGAGCTTTTTGAGCGCTTGAAGTTCCATCAGCTAATGTTGAAACTTCAAATGCATCCATTACAATATAATCTGCAACACAAACTCTTCCCTCTTCTGCCGGAGCCTTAAATCCTGCTTGTGTTAGTAACTGAATCTGAAGAATGGTTTTAATGGCTCCAGTCTTCCCACAAGCTTTTGGACCAGTGATTGCTAAAGGTGTTCCACTATCTAACTCAATATCAATTGGAACAGGGTTTTCTCCAGAATATTCTAACTGAGGATTTCTAGCATTTTTAAGTTTTATTGAGTGATTCTCTTCATCAACTAGCTCTAGAAAATTCCCTTTCGCCCATGATTGAGAGCAAAGTTCATCTAATAAACCAAATGTAGAAGTTATTCTTTCAAATTTACCAGATAATATAAATGATGGATCTTGATCCCTAATAAACGTGTCTAAGTTATCAAACAGCTTACTTCGTTTAGGCATTTGATAGCATTCATTTGCCATAAAACCGAACAAAGAGGCACAAAAGAGCCCTATAAAGTACCCACCAAGATGTGAATTTTTGATACCCTCCTCACAGATACCGATTCCAATAAATCCAGCTCCCATCATCGCTCCAAAGTAGTAGTTAAGGACTCGAGTATTTCTGAATATATCTTGAACTGAATCTTGATTATTTAAAACTTTAATTTTTTTTAGGTTGCCAAATTCAGATTGCGGATAAAACTTGTTCTTTGAATAGCCAATAGGATTTAATAGATCTTGAAACGCAGGGCTATCAATAAAAGCTTCTAATTCTTCCTTGATACCTAATAGTAATGGACACTCGTTAACGTCTGGAAGATTAGTAACTGTTACAAATACTTTTTCAGCTCTACTTCTAATCCCAATTAACTTAGCAACTAAACGCTCAAGACCATATTCCTCAATTTCAAGGCTAGTTTCTATTAAGATTCCTAGCGCTTTAACTACAGATTCAAACTTAGATCTAACTTCGGGGTTCTCGTTTAAGTATCTAATTGCATCTCTTCTATCTACGATAACCTCAAAATTATTTGTTGGATTTGTTAATGAATTATAAAGAGCACTTCTTCCAGATGTAGTCTGAGGCGTTGGTAAGTGCTCAAGTAATGTTTCTACCTCAAGAAATCTGACAGTATCTTCTGCAAGAATTTTTGGTCTATCTACAGATAATACTCTTTCAAAACAGGTTGATGCAGAAGTCCTTTTAGAAGCATCTAATGTAACTAGATCCGCAGTCACGACACTTTCAGTGCGCACAAGCACTTTTGATAGCGATGGGGGACTCTCCCCTATTTGTGTTGAAGGTCTAAATTCTAATTCCGCCACAAAAAAATACCTATTAAGCCCAATTTTTTTAGGCAAATATGATTTAAAACATAGTTTTATGGTATCTTTTAAGGCTAATCAAATCATGGACCAGACATTAGAAGATTCTGAAGAGATTCAAGCCCTTTCTGAGCTATTACAAGACCCTATAGGCTTAGTTGATATCAGTTTAACAGGTGAACGGACTGAATTTCTTAAAAGGCTAACTACTAATTCTAATTCAGTAATTGGAGAACTTCCTGAAGACCAAAGAGCAGCTTCAATTATTTTTACTCCTTCACTCTTAACTTCTTTTGACTGGGGACGAGATGAACTAGCAATTAGTTTTTTCCTTGATTATCAAAGGGATCCAGGAAGTGACGCATTAGCAGGCCTGCTAAGACTTGCATCTCTATCATGTCAAGGAAGTGAGGTAGTATATCAAAGTGAAGCCGCAAATCTTCTTGGAATTACCCTTGTTTGTAAATCAATAAGCTTAGGCCAGATTGAAGAAGGATTCACAATCCTAAAAGAACGGGGCTTAGTTTTAGATCATGATATTTTAGCTACAACTGAACTTATCATAAAAAGAGCAGAGGAAATGAAATGGGTCACCTCACTTTTAGCAGAAACTAAAGGCTCAGATGGATCAAAAGCAGCTAGAGCTACTTTAGAGTTAATCTACAATCATAGAACAGATAGGATTGATGAGTTATTTAAACTATCAAAAGAAGATAAATTATGGGTATTTGCAAAGCTATATGAAAGATTCTGCGACGCAACTCTTCCAGAAGCCACTCGTATATCTGCAATTAGGGCACTACATGAAGTGACTACTAGTTTAAAAACTTCAATTGAAGAGATCTATTCTGCACCCTTAGATCTCGTAGCGAGTATAGATCTCTCCCTTGAAGACTTAAAAAGATTTGCATCAGATTTAATAGAAGAAGATATTTTTGGAGGAGGGCTTTTACTTTCTATAGCTGCTCAAAAGTTAGAAGATAAGACCCCTGATTCAAAAAGAAGGATTCTTAATCTTTTAGCAGTAGCGTGGGATTATTGCCCTACTTCCTCAACAATTATTGAAAGTTACTGTGCTTCTGCACTTGAACTTGGGCATATAAATTTAAGCTATCTTAAAGTTAATGACCCGTTATTTAAAGGAGAGCGTCCAGAAACTTTTAATGATTTTTGTAGTGCTGTTAAGAACTTCGATAGTAGTAAAAGTAAAATTTCTCCTCTTCTTCCTCCTAAAAATCGCATTTCAGTTTTTAGGGTATTTGGAGCATCAGAATATGATATCAGAACGGTACTTAATGAATTAGTTAGGGAATGTAATTTTCCTGTTAATGTACTTTCTCATGAGGCCGTTTTTGAAAGGTCACTTGAAGACCTAAAGTCTTTGAACCTATTAGAAAGGGATAAAGTTATCGATCGGCTTATAGAGCTAAATCTAATTCCAGCTACTTATAACAGAAAGCAAAAAAATTTAGACCATTTAAATAATTTAATCATTCCAATTTATATTAGTCATATTGCAGACAGGGTTATTCCTGATGGAACTGGACTAACATATAGGGCACTAAGACAAAGAGTTTTGGAGGTTGGAAGAAATTGTCCAAAAGCATTACTTCATATGGCCCTAAGCTCTGTAGGGAAACCTTACTTTTCCACTATTCTTCAAATTGCTAATACTTTTGATTTAAGTATATTTGATAATAATTTAAGTGGTGCACGTGTTGAAATTCATGATCACAGAGATGAAATTTTAGAACATATACTTAAAGAAGTTCGTGATTCACATAATCCAGAAACTATTTTGTTTTTCTTCCTAGACCATCACTTAGATCAGTTTTCTATGGAAGAAATTGCAGAGGCATTTCTTAATGTAGCAAAAGATATTAATAACGAAGGTTATTCAATTTCTTCGTGGGATGAGAGAAAATTTGAGAATTTATTAGAACTCCTCCCTAGAATTCCAACAGACCTGCCAATTAGCAAGAAAATTGCTGATTTTCTCCTTGGTACTATACAGAGTTCTTATCTAGATAAAGTTCAAATCATTATGAGGGAAAGATCTGATGCAAGAAGAGAAAATCACCCTTTCACTCCTGAGGAAAAATACACGTTAATGCTTAGAGCTATATTAGAATATGTTAAAAAATCTGGATTCTCCGATCCGTCAATAAAATTTCAACCCTTTCATGATGCAGGGTTAATACGAATGAAAACTATTTTTAAGATTGCCGCAATCTCTACTGAAGACGTCAAAATTTCACTTTGCTCTGAGTTTTTCAATCAGCTACCATCTAGGACTGAGAAAGATCCTAGAAAAATTGATGTTTTTTATCCTGATTATAAGCAAATAAGATTTATAACTGGTCTCTTAGAAAAGCCTGAATTTGGGTTAAAAATTGTTTTAGGGATTCTTGAGCAATCTAAGCTCGCTAACAATCCAGAGATATATGAGAGAGTTGCAAAGCATTTAGGTATTGATACTAACTCAAAATCAACTGCTGAGTTAAAAGATGCTTTAACAAAATCTATCGAAGCCTCGCCCCCAATTTCTCCTCACTAACTGCGTGCAATAAGCGATCTCTTTAATTGATTGAATTTCTAGATCTTGAGGACGGTTACGGTAAGTAGTCGTCCCACAGGCTAAAAAGCAATTGGGTTTATCCCAGTGAAAATGGTGTAGCAGCTGCCCTAGACGCTAGATATCTAGCTGGTAAGATATTCTCATAGATTTTCTTATTATTTATCTTTAAAGATTAGCAGAATATGAACCGACAATTTTATTATGGAGATATCGGACGCTCTAAGTATATCAAAGGAACTAAAAGCAGCGAATGTTTCCAACACAGTAGGCGTATCGCTTCAAGTTAAAGCAAGTGATCAGCTTGAAGCAGTCATAGGAACCATCATAGAAGGCATCTCAGAAGTAACACCAGATGGTCGCAGAAATTTAGCGGTGGCTTAAGATCAACAAACTTATACAAATGATAAAAGCTCCTCCTCTCCCCCCATTAAATAATAGATCAGGGCTATTTCTTAAGTAGTTAAATCGTACAATTCTTCAGGAAGTTTTAGACTGTAACCGTTAAAAAATAGAAGTAAGTAGCAAGGATTAATATTCCAAGAAGGTCTATAATAACACCAGTTTTGAGCATAGTTCTCAATGACACCTGACCTGTTCCGTAAATAATTGCGTTTGGAGGAGTTGAAACTGGAAGCATAAATCCAAAACTACATGCTAGAGCGATTAATATCGTACTATCTGGAGCGATAGAGTAAAAAAGAGGAATGAGAATCGCCGCAGAGGCAGTATTAGATCCGACCTCGGATAGGAGAATACATACCCCAACTATTACAGCTAACAATACAAATTTGTTATCGAAAGCAAGATTCAAATTCTCAGTTATCCCACTTACTTCAATAACTGAACCTAATGTTAATCCACCACCAAATAATATAACTGTTCCCCAATCAATCTCTTTTGCCTTCTCCCAAGATAGCGTCCCAGATAGAAACAATGGGATCACGGCCAAAATTGCTGCAGCGCCAAGTGGTACTTTTAAGTTTGTGAAAGATGGAAATAGCCATAATGTAAGAGCTATCAACAGTGAGAAAATAGCAACCTTCTCTTCAAATTTGACTGGTGGCATATCAACTTTCTGCTTTTTAATTAAACAGGTTTCAGCTTTTAAAGGAAAAATTGCTGATAAAATCATATAAGAAATAATGAACATCAGTAGTGAAAATGGAAGTCCTACCAAGACCCAGTCTAAAAAATTTATAGCTATACCTTTAGATTCTAGAAATCCTACTGCTATTGCATTAGGAGGGGTTCCAACAGGAGTTGCCATTCCTCCAAATGACGCAGCAAAAGAGGAGCCGATTAGAAGTCTTTTTGTGAGATTTTCATCCTTAAATTCGTTTGATACCCCCAAAATTATTGGAAGCATAAGAGCAACCGTTGCAGTATTTGAGAAGAACATGCTCATAGCCCAGGTGCTTAGTAGAAGCATAAAGGTAAAGAGAGGGGTGCTATTAGTTGGTAGTTTTAAAAGAGAATTAGCTAATCTCTGTGTAAGTCCACTTGATGAGGCAGCTTTTGAGATAAAGAATACCCCAATAAACAGAAATATAATGTCATTTCCAAAAGAAGAAGCAGCTTTCTCTGGGGTTAGTATTCCTAAAAGAGAAGCTAGGATAGGCACAAGAAGTGCTGTTACTGGAAGTGGAAGAGCTTCTGTAATCCATAGGGAGATAATAAAAACAGATAGCGCAAGGCTATTTGAAGTATAGATGTATGTGAGTATAGATAAGATTGTAATAAGAAAAAGTTTAAAGAGATCCCTTCTCATCTTTCTTTATATCTTCCCAGATTAAGTCTAGTTCTCCCAGAGTAAAATCTGTAAGTGGCTTTTTGGCTCTTCTTTCAAGTTCCTGAAATCGCCTGGTAAACTTATCAGTCGCCCGATGAAGTGCTTTCTCTGAGTCTAGATTTAGCCTTCTTGAGAGTTGAGTAAGGGCAAAATAAATATCTCCAAACTCATCTTCAAGTCTTTCTTTATCGTTTGGGTCAATTTCAAGAAACTCGTTTATTTCCTCAAAAACCTTATTTTTAATTTCATCTAAGGTGTCCCACTCAAAACCTACTCGTGCTGCTTTTTCTCCTGTTCTTTGAGCACGAAGAAGTGCAGGCATTCTTTTAGGAACCCCATCAAGAATACTTTCATTAGTCTTTAGTTCTTTTTGTTTAATCTGCTCCCAGTTCTCTAGAACTTTTTTTGAGGTTTCGGCTTTTGTGTCACCAAAAACGTGAGGATGTCTCACTATTAATTTTTCGGATAATTTAAAGACTACATCCTCAAAAGAAAATTTTCCTTCATCTTTCCCTATTTGGCTATGAAGAAGAACTTGCAAAAGAACGTCTCCTAGCTCTTTAGGAAGCTCGCTCTCATTAGTTTCGATAGCCTCAACCATCTCGTGTGCTTCTTCGATTATGTAGGGCGTTAGAGATTTATGAGTTTGCTCCTTATCCCAGGGGCACCCTTTATCAGGGTCACGCAGAATTCGTACAATCTCTAGAAGATTTTCAAAACTTTTCGACGGCTTCATTTAGTGCAGTCTATACCGGTAAAGGTACCATATAAAAGCTCGCAAACTACTTGAGGTTTCTACAAACCCCTAAGGGGTCGATTTGCGGAGCAAATCGGGGGTGAAAACACGTAACCGTTTAAATACTTACAAAGCCGATCAGGCTTTGACCACCAGAATCACCTGAAAACCTAGTCTTCACCCACTATAGCCCCGAAATACGCTATAAATCCCAAAACCTTAAACGGTTACCTACACTGCTCTTAATAAAAATGGAAAATTTTTTGAAGCACTAGAAAGAACAAGGAGTGATGCTTTGCAGCCAAGAGCATTTAATGAGGCAAGTGCTGTACCTCCAGTTGTTAGAACATCATCTACAAGGAGAACATGTGTGTCTTCATCAAGGGCAATCTTTGAGACTATCTTAGGCGATACTCTTTTCTCTGGAGGTAAGAGGCTTTGTGGAGGTGAAAGCTTTGAAAGTGGATTTAAAAGGGGAACATTTAGAGTTTTTGAAATTTTTGAAGCTAAAATATAACTCTGATTAAAACCTCTTTCAAACAGAGAAGCGTTTGAGATCGGGGCTGGTACTATATAGTCAAAATCTCGTGGAATATTCTTTGCAATAATCTTAAGTTCGTTACCTAAGATTTTCGCAACAGCAGAGCTAGGATTAAACTTTAAAAACCTGATTATATGCTTTACATCCTGAAAATCATACAAAAATCGAAAAGATTCGAACTTCGGCTTTAGTTTGACACACTGAACACAATCACTGGTATCGTCAAAACAGTAAGTACACCTATTTTTCGGATCTAACGGTTTTGGAGGCGAGCAATTAAGGCAAAGAAGGCCTCTTCTAGTAAACCGCCCACAGATACAACAGTAAGGGTAAATAAAAGATCTCACTGTATGTACAATCGTGTGGGTTAGGATATTGTTTCGTCATAATGGAACCTATTGGATTTGCCAGAACCAGTATGAAGCTAAAATTTGACGCTCCCTATCAGCCTAGTCGTGATGGGGAGGGTGGGGTAATTGAGCTTGTTGGTGGTCATAACTTTGAAATGGCTCTTAGTGATCTAGCAGGATTTTCTCATATCTGGGTTATATGGCTTTTTCACAAAAGTAATGGATGGAAACCAAAAGTTCTTCCACCAAGAGGCGAGAAGTTTAAGAGAGGGGTTTTTGCAACAAGGTCTCCCAATAGACCCAATCCCATTGGTTTAACCGCTGTAAGGCTTTTTGAAGTAAGAGGTCGAAGACTCTTTATAGGATCATCAGATCTATTAGATGAAACTCCGGTTCTTGATATTAAACCATACATTCCAGAAGTCGATTCATATCCTATTGCAAGCTCAGGATGGGTAAGTAGTGTTAAGGAAGATAAACAATTTTCTGTAGAACTATCTCCACTCGTTAAAGATCAATCAGAGTGGTTAAAGAATACTTTTGAGATCAATTTCATGGATGAGGCTATAAGAATTCTTTCCATTGACCCAAGTCCACACAAAACTAGAAGGATCTATCGCGCTGAAGATAAGTATTGGATAGGATGTGGAGCTTTTAGGGTTTATTTCGTTGTTGAAGGTAAAATTGTTCGGCTATTGTCTATAGCCCCTGGTTATCCGGATAGACTCTTGCTAACTAAAAGCCCCGAAAATTTACCTCATTTAGAGGCACAGCTTAAGTTTAAGATCGCTTTTGGAGATGAGTCGTTCTGAGAGTATGTAGAAGAGAGAGTGTCAACCCCAAGACTGTTAGGGGAATAACTAAATATAGCATTATAGAAGTAAATTCATCCAAAAAATGATGTTGCTTGGCATTCAATAGGAGATAAGTAGTGTATGCGAAGTAATAGAAAAGTAGGGAACAGCCGTATATTCTAGAGATAACTCCTGAAAAAAATATGGGAAAACATGCCAATGCAACTCCAATCATTATAGGAATGTCAAAATACAACGCAGATTTCGAGACTGATACTTCTCTTACTGCTGAGGATATTCCCAAAACAGCAAGGATATTGAAAATATTGCTTCCAATTATGTTACCTACGGCAATATCCCTTTCTCCTTTGATACTTGCTATAATAGATGTCACAACTTCCGGTAGTGAGGTTCCAAATGCGACAAGGGTTAATCCAATAACAAGTTCGCTTACTCCAAAACTTTGAGCAATCGAGACAGAGCTTGATACTAAAAGTTTTGCTCCAGTCACAAGCATAAAAAGTCCGATTACTACAAACAAAGCACTTTTCAGTAGAGGTGACTCTCCTTTTATAATTGTATTACCAGTATTTCCAAGTTTAAGGAGAATCCAACAGTATATAATTAAAGAAGTACTTAATAGGAGTCCTTCAATTCTGCTTATACTTCCATCAATACCTAAAACATATACCAACAATGACAGCCCTATCATTACAGGCACATCAAACTTGATTAGCTGTTTCGCAACTATGAGAGGAAGGATTAGAGAAGACACCCCCAAGATAAACAGAACGTTAAGAATATTGCTTCCGACGACGTTTCCTAACGCTATATCTGATTGACCCACCCATGCTGCTTTTACGCTTACAGCAAGCTCGGGCAGGCTAGTACCAAAAGCTACAACTGTTAAGCCAACCACTAAATGGGAGACCCCAAATGAGTAAGCAAGTTTTGAAGCACCTTTAATTAAGAGATGAGCACCATATGTAAGAAAAATAAATCCACTAACTAGTGATAAAAAAACCATGAAAGATCTTTATCATGTAGCTAGTCAAAAGATAAGGTTTTAATATCAAACTGAGGTAATGATTGCTGCACTTTTTCAGAGATTTGGTAGTAGTCCAAAGGATCTAAGGTTAAGGTCTTCTCTGTTAGAGCGGCTTTTGGAAGAGGTAGCTTTCGACCTTTTTTGATCATTTCCTCATACATTTTGTATGCAGCTTCTATTGCTTTTTTGATTATTTCTTTTGATTCAGGAGGGAGTTGTAACGAGTCAGCAAAATCCAGATCCTGCTGTTTAATTGTTAAGTAAATACAAAATGGCGAGTGAGTCATGAATCGCCGCTCAGGCGAGAAAGAATTTTTAAACTCAAGTTTTTCTGAATCTGTTAAGCTTTTTAATGCTCTTATAAAATCCTTTGAGTTTCCAATTTTTATAGCTCCAGCAAAATCAACTAAATAAACTGCTGCCTCTGGATTATTAGATCCTGTTCTTACTTCTCCTATTCCAACATTTATATGATCGAAGTCAGCAAGTATCCCCATTTGAAGTGTATAGAGAAAAGCTTTTACCTTTTCTGTCATTATTTTAGTGATAATCTCCACTTTTTCATCTTCCGGTATCTGTGAGTTTTTTGAAGCTTTATAGCTAATCTCATCAACAAGAAGAACCTGGTGAGAGAGTGAAGCTGGATAACGACTACCATCCTTGGTTTCGACCTCACCAAAGGTAGTTGGAGCTCCAACTTTTCTTGCAAGCTCCTTTTCTAATTCAATTTCTTGATCTGTTCTATTAGTCCTTGGGAGCTTGAAAACATAACCATGTCCATTATGGTCAAATCTACAGACTATCGAGTCATCACCTTTAGCCTTTGTCCAGGACCTATTTACCTCTCCAGAAGGAACAGGAGTAGTTATGGCTTCTTCGTTAGATCTTTTGAAAGGATTTACAAACTTCATTTAGAATCCCTTAAAAGTTTAAGTGCTATTTGAGGCTGAATGTTTGCTTGAGCGACGACCGAGCTTGCAACTTGTTGCAAGATAGTTAGTCTTGTAAGCTCTGCAGCAGAGACCGCAACGTCATCATCGATGATTCTGCTTCTTGCAGCAGTATAATTCTCCCTAGTTACCATTAGATTTTGTGATGCAATTGAGAGTCTTGAAAGATAAGCACCGATTGCTCCACGCTCATTCGTAACTCTAGATAGGGTATCTCTTAGTGTCTCAAGCGCTGCTCTTGCATCGGTCATTGTTTTTAGGTCGAAAGCTTCTTGAGTATTGGAGGTTGTAACACCTTGGGAGAAAACTCTCACCCCTGCAAATGTTGCGTTTGATCCTAAAACGAGTTCCAGCACACCATCACCATTTAGATCGCCGTAAGCAAAAGAAGCTGGGCCATCTTGGGTAGCGACAGTTTGTGCAGCTCTAAATGTTCCGTTTCCATTGCCAAGCGATACGACCAGTGTATCGGATGAATAAATATTTCCAACAATATCCAAGAAGCCATCTCCATCTATATCAACAGACTTTAGTGAATTAGTGATGTAATTTGCCCCTGTATTTTGTGCTGTTCCAAAGGTTCCATTTCCATTACCAGCCATGAAAAAGGTTTGTCCGGCACCACCAGAGGTTACGATATCTAGAATGCCATCTTGATTGTAATCTCCAAGGGCGATCGAATTCCCGTTGTTAGGGCTGTATACGGATACAATATTAGACATACTTCCACTACCGTTATTTAGGAAAACTGATATATAGTTTCCAGCTCCTCCGATTGCGATATCAAGAGATCCATCCCCATTTATATCTCCGACGGTAATTGGAGTGTTAGTTGAAAAGTTTCCACCAGTTGAGTAAGTTGTTGCAGCTCCAAATGTTCCATTAGCATTTGCAAATAGTACTGAAATTCTTCCATTGTCACGCTCAGCAACAACTACATCAGATCTTCCATCACCATTAAAGTCTCCTATTTGCATGTATCCAATGTCAGGAGTTAAACCAGTGTTGAAAGATGTGCCTGCCTGAAATGTACCATTGCCATTTCCGACATACACATAAATTCTACCCTCATATACTCCGCTAGCAACGATATCCATGATGCCGTCACCATTGACATCAGCAGTTGCTACGCTTCTAGTGCCTTGAGCGATTGAGTTGAGATTGGTATTGGCTCCAAATGTACCATCACCATTACCAAGCCTTACATTTACTCCATTTCCTAAGTCTTTTCCTGAACTGACCATGTCAAGGAACCCATCTCCGTTTAAGTCAGCCAGAGATACATCAGCGGGAAGTCCAGCAGTAACATATTGGCTTCCAGCAGTGAACACTCCAGTGCCAACATTTCTTCTCAGTTCTGTGCCGGTGCCCACGAGTATGGATTCATTACTTCCGAACCCGAATTGTATTCTCATCGATCTTGCATCATCCCCGAAGGCTGCTATTCCGTTAAAGGAGGTTGATTCTATGATTCGATTAAATTCATTTCTTAAGGCTTGAGCTTCGTTGTTTAGAGATATTCTTTGTCTGTAGCTGTAAGAGCCGTTTGAAGCTTGTGATGCTAGCTCAAGCTGTCTTGTTACAACCGAAGACAGTTGAGTAAGTGCACCATCAGCTATTGAAAGAGCAGAAACTGCATCATTGATATTTAAAATTCCTCTTGAGTAAACTCTTGCACTTGCGTTTAAATTTTCAGCGATCGAAAGCCCTGCTGCATCATCCGAAGCGCGATTTATTCTTTGTCCGGAAGATAGTCGAGCAAACACATCACCAAGCCGATCGCTCGACTGTGATAGCTGTCTTTGAGCCATTAGGCTCGATATGTTATTCCCTAACGATATACGCATCCGTGCAGTATCTCTGGTCGACAACTAATTAGCTGACTTGAGAAATTATGAAGTTAGTGCATTAAATAAAAAGTGATGCATTGCCCCGATAATACGAGTATTTTCAACGTCTTAAAACAGAAATTTCAATAAAATAGAGACTTGATTTTGACTCGTTTTTTGCCGTTTTTTTGCACTTTTATTTGTACTGATTGCTTAAAAAATTCAGCGCCAAAGTCCAGAATAAAAGTTTTTCGCACTTGGGTTGAGAATCTTGCCTGAAACCCTTTATGTCTATTCAGCTTTCGAATTTGAACATTATTGCCCCTTTTGATTTGTACGAAATCTGAAAGTCTAGAATAGTTAGATCTAATCTTGAATTTACATCTTAATGCTCTACATCTAGCACTAATAAATTTAACTGACTCTTTATTGTTAAAATTTCTTCGATCAGAGTCTGAGGGAGTAGCAGTTGGAGTTGGTGATGATGAAGGCGTCGAAGTAGGTGTTGGTGGTGCTTCTTCAACTTCCGTTAATTCAAATACAAGTGGAATATCTGTTAGCTCGCCCTTTGCGCTACTTGTCGCAGGGGCTTCATTACCAGGAGATGATCCCAGATAAAAATGTCTAACCGTCATTGACCTATCTAAATTAAGCGTAATCTCATTTGTGATTGGAGCATATTTTGAAGGATCTTCAGCAAAGACAGGGATAGAAGATAATCTTTTCCAAACGAAAACATATCTGACACCATTTTTTCTTTGTATCTCTAAAAATCTTGGGTCACAACCATTACAGGAGACAGAAACATTCAAAGGTGACTGGGTTTTGGTTATATCTTCTTCGTCATTTATTAGCTGGATAAAGCTCTTTAGTAAATTTGCTGCTGGCTTAGGCCTTCCGTCAGTATGATACAACCCATAACTTCTTCTTCTCTCTGAACCACCTCCAGAAATGCCATCCATCAACTTGTATATATAGATCCTAGCTGCCTGATCTCTTATGAAATCCAAAATTGATGCAATCAGATAGATCCCCTGAAGTTCCTCAGTAAGAACACTTTTTCTGTCGTATTCAGGAGGAGGTGTTGGGGTGACCCCTGGAGTTGGACCTGGATAGGCTCTGGTAAAATATCCGGTCTCTGTAATAGTAAGTGGCTTTGAGGTTGCTTCTTTATGAGCATTAACCCATCTTCTACAACGATCATCGTTTGTATCACCTGGAATAGCATTTGAGTACTCACAGTAGTGGTTATGTGTCATCTGATCTGTGCGTTCAAGCATGGGGCGAAGATAATCCAAGGCGCTAGTATCTCCATATAGTTCTAGATCTAAGACACGCTCATCTTGATTAGGAGGCATTCTATAGATATTTCCGAACTCTCGTTGATTTTCTATGGGAGTATTAATTTGCTTCAGCCAAACCAGGGTTGGAGCAAGAATCTGAAGATCTCTCAATTTTGGGTGTGCCTTTATAGATGATATCAATTGTTCGCTATAACTACGAATATTTTGTATGCGATACTTATCACAACGATTCACTGCACCAAAAGTTTTGCCATCCTGACATGAGGCTTTAACAGGATCAGACAAGCTAATGTAGCTGTCCCTTTCGTTTGGCATTTCAATAGAAATAATTCTTGATGCAGGTTCAAGGTAAGCAGTCTTGCCCTCGGCGCTAATGGCGCCCCCAAATTTTAATACATTCACC
Source organism: Deltaproteobacteria bacterium UBA2409 (assembly GCA_002343185.1). GTDB lineage: Bacteria > Bdellovibrionota_C > UBA2361 > UBA2361 > DDRT01 > UBA2361. The sequence goes on along the minus strand of DDRT01000012.1, from coordinate 679 downwards.
TTGTTTACGAAGAATTCAATCTGACTATCATTAGGCTTCAAGAGATTTGTCTGGCCCGTATTTTCTTTGTGCCAATTTCCTGGAGAGGGTTCTGGTATAAGATTTATATAAACACCACTATCAGATACTGATTTTAAGAACCTTGAATAGTTTTCCAAGGCTATATGCCAATTGTACGGACCACTACCTTGTGGCCTAGGATCTTCACCCAATGCTGGCAATCTTACATGCTTGATGCCCAATTCATTCAGCAGACCAGCTACAAGATGATAGTTTTGATAATATGCCGGGTCATGGGTGACTAGGTTAACTCCGATGGAGTCTAGAACAGATGATGCAGGCAGGGGATCGCTGTAACTATTGGATAATATAATAAAAATTAACAAGAACCTACTCACAACAACCTTCATCCGAGTATCGGACTAGCTAGTTAAGTTGCTTCTGTTACTTTTCAAAGAACCACATAATTCACTAAGAAATATCACCATTTTTTCAAGCTTTTAACTTTCGTGCTCCAGTTTCTTTAGTCCTTTGCCGTTAGCATATTTGGGGCAACGAAGAAGGTAGATGGATGGTCTTTCTACCTAGTGATAGCGCAAAACCTACCACGTTCTTTTTGCTGACAAGGAAGTTCTACTGTGAAGAGCAGTAGCGAAGTTCAAGGAGGAATTGGCTATGG
>DDRT01000007.1:31875-36450 GCA_002343185.1 Deltaproteobacteria bacterium UBA2409 | reverse complement strand
TATATATAAGAGTGAGCTGTGAAGGATTATAAAAAATTTCCTAATCTCTCATCTTCGTCAATATAAATATCTATTGTTTTTTCAATTCTGCTTAGAGCACTCAGCTATCAGCGTTACCGCTTCACAGATTATAAAAAGTGGGGCTTACTGCCCCTTTTATATATGATAGTGTGCGTGAGCCCTGACCCCAATAATCTAAAACTCCCCTCTCAATCCAACTAAAAATGCTCTACCTCTAAGAGGTGCTACATCTTTTAAAAATGAAGTGTGAATTCTTGCTTCTTCATCTGTAAGATTATTTCCTCTAGCAAAAACAGATAGCCCTTCTTCAATCTTAACTTCAGCTTGAAGATTGAGCAGATTATATCCATCAGTTTCAATCTCAAACGGAGCTACATCATTTTGTGAATTAACAAAAACCCCTTCAACAAAGGCATTAAATCGATCCTGTCCATATCGCAGCCTTGTAATTGTCCTTAGTGGTGGTGTTCTTGGAAGATAATTATCAGAGTCTCTATCTTTTGCTCGAACATAATCAACCTGCCCTTCAAGTGCTAACTCATGACCTTTTAGATCAAAAAATCTATCAAAGTGAAGCGCTGCTTCTGTTTCAAATCCATAGAACTCAGCTTCAACGTTTTCATATCTTGCAACCTGAAGACCATCTTCCTCCTCATCGGTTCCAGCAAGATTAATATAATCAGTGAAGATCTGAACAAATGGAGTCACTCCACCTGTTACTATCCCCTCTTTTTTCTTAACTGAGAGATCGAAACCCCAAGAAGCCTCCTTATCAAGATTCAGATTTCCTATCTCATAGATCCCTCTGGCTAAATGTGCGCCATCTGAATAAAGCTCTATTGTTGAAGGAGCTCTTTGTGTGTATGCAAAGCTTAAGCCAGCTACATAATCCTCAGTGAAACTCCAAAGTGGGCCAGTCGATACACTAATTGGAATAAAATCTTTAGTTCCCTGGGCTAGTGCATCACGATTTACATACTCAAGCCTTCCTCCAAGGTTGTATTTAAGTGAATCGTTGATTGAAAATTCTTGAAAGCCAAAAATCGCCGTTGAATAGCTATAAGTTGGCTCGACAAATGACTCCTCACCTATAGCACTAAAATCCTCAGTCGACCCTTGCACTCCAAAAATCCCCCTACCTTTATCAAAAAACTTATGCACTAGGTCAATTCTTACCTCTGCACTGTCATTATCATAGGTAGTTGCTATTTCATCTCCTTCAATCTCATCGTGAGTGTAATAAGATAATCCACCCTTAACTTTTATACTTTCTATATCTTTAGATACCTCATCAAAACGACCTCTCAGATCAACTCTGTACTGGTTAAGATCTATTCTTGGAAGTGCTTCATCCTCTTGGCCTGAAATCTTATTAAAGACATGAGGATCCTCGTCGTGTTCATCCTCATGGCGATCCTCCTCTTCATGATGCCCTTCTTCCTCATGTGCATGACCTCCAGGGATTCCGTATTTTGATCTGTACTCTGAAAATGCTACACCTAAAAAACCTTTATCCCATATATGAGAGGTACCGATTGTATACCCTGAAGATTTGGTATCACTATTTTCAAGAACTCCTTTAGCTTCCTCCTCTCTTGACTCATGTCCTTCAAGTTCATGAAGTCTTTCTGATTCAGAATATCCAGGGATTTCGATATCCTTTGTGTCTCTATAAAATCCTGAGACATTCCAGTTAATAGATCCTGCTTCTCCTTTTAAGCCAAGTCCAAAGGATCGCTCCTCATCAGCGCTATCTCCTAATTGAAAGAGTCCTTCTCCTTTGATCGGTTCCCCTACTCTTGTTTCAAGTATAGATTCATCAATAACATTTACTGCTCCACCTATTGCATTATTTCCATAAAGAAGTGTTTCTGGACCACGTAATACTTCTATTGACTGGGCTTGCAGGGGATCGGCTACAACCTGATGATCTTCACTAATACTAGATAAGTCTCCAGTTCCTACTCCATTTTTTAAAACCCTTACTCTTTCTCCGGCAAATCCCCGAATTACAGGTCTACTTGATCCTGGTCCAAAATATGAACTTCTAACACCAGGCAGATGATCAATAGCCTCTCCAAGAGTTGAGTTATTAATAATCTCATCTTTTTTTAGAATTGATACTGCATCTCCACTTTCAAGAAGTGATGGGTTTAGTGGGTTTGCAGTTATTATTATCTCTTCTGCAAAACATTGTGGGATTAAGAACAAAATAATCACTAGCTTTTTCATGATTTGATTACTATCATTAAATGCAACTTGGTGGCAATAGTGCTATGTTTATGCTCGCAACATACCCACTACCCGCTCCAATTTTTTGATCTGGACTTCAAAATTTTGTTCCTTACAATGACAATAGAAAATTATAGATCAATTATTAAACTTCAATCTAAGCTCTGGTATCAGCTCCCGCGGAACGTCTTCACCAAAAGGAAATCCTGCGTTTCTAAGACGTAATACTAAGGCATGAGCTAGCTCTTCTTTTCTATCAAATCTTGCCTTTGAGCATCTAACTAAACTTCCAATTCTATCTTCATTAGGAAGATAAAGTTTCGGAGGATCGTTATTAACTTCTGTGGTTACACATAACTCTGAAACAACAAAGATATTATGAGCAGTAATGCAGTCTCTATAATCTATCTCTCGAAAATCACTGATAGGCTTTTTTGAAAACGGCACCCTATCATTAGCTTCCTTTAGAAAGTCTCTAACAGACATATTGAGAAGAGTGCGCCAGTCATTAAGATTCCTTAGATTAAATGGATCACCTTGATGAAGTTCAATCATAACTGGTCAGAATACCATATTTGATTAGCTAGGCTAGACTTAGTAGTCTACATTTTCGAATCATGACAGAAGTATTAGTAGCTTGTTTAGGCTCAAAAAATGCCGAAGGTGGTAGATTAACTGAGGTTGCAAAACTTAGAGCAGATCTGACTATTGCACTGTCAAATCAGCTTCTAAGTGAGGGAAAATCAGTATCAGTAGTAACTTTGGGCGATCATAGAAATAACGAAAATGAGCCTTGTCATGGAAGAACTCTACAATCTTACATCAAACCCCATTTAGATTCAGTAGATATTACAGCATACTGCCCTCCGACCAATACCGCAGAAGAACTAGTTGCACTAAATCGATTCCTTAAACCGAAAGAAAATTTACTAATCGCTACATCCCCATCTCACACTGTACGAGTAGCACTCTTAGCAGAATGCTTGATCCCTAATAATAATTTTAGAGTGATAGGATACGAACTACCCATTGATGCTCCAATAAATCAAGCAGCTTATGATAGAGAGAGTGAGCGAATAGCTAGAATATTAAACGCTAAAGCTGTATATGTACCAGCCACTCAGGAGATAAGGCCCCTATATGAAACCCCAAGCAATTTAACTGTACAGACTAAATATATTCCGGGAATGAAACTAATTGGCTAATCACTAGAAAGTTTCGTATTCTGATCACCATGTTTGATTCACTGCTAGTTGTTTCTTTTGGGGGACCTAATTCAAAAGAAGATGTAATGCCTTTTTTAGAGAATGTAACCAAGGGAAGAAACGTACCTAAAGAAAGGCTACTTGAAGTAGCAGAGCATTATTATCATTTTGGCGGGAAGAGTCCCATTAATGAACAAAATCTCGCTCTTATTGACTGTCTTCATGCCGAACTGAACGATCGCGGACTCGATCTTCCTATCTACTTTGGAAATAGAAACTGGAAGCCTTATATCAAAGATGCTCTAACCAGTATGAAGCAGGAGGGAAAATCTAACGCTCTTGCATTTTTTACATCCATGTTTAGTTGCTATTCCGGATGCAGGCAGTATCGAGAAAATATATCGGATGCAATAGCCGAAGCTGCACCTACTATCTCTGTTTCAAAGTTAAGATTTGGATTTAACCATCCTAAGTTCATTGAAGCCATGAGAGAGAGAGTCCTTGAAGTTTATACTCCGAATTCTAAGTTAATCTTTACTGCTCACAGTGTGCCATTATCTATGGCAAAAGGATCAAATTATGAACTTCAACTTAACGAAGCATCTAAGCTAATAGCTGAAGGAAATGAGTTTAGACTTTGCTATCAAAGTCGAAGTGGTCCTTCGCATATCCCATGGCTTGAGCCAGATATTTTGGACGTTTTAGAGGAAGAGAAGAGCTTGGGAACCAGTTCAGTTGTAGTAGTACCTATCGGCTTTGTTTCTGATCATATGGAGATAATGTTCGACCTTGATGAAGAAGCAAAAGAAAAAGCTTCAAATTTAGGAATTAATTTTGCTCGCGCAAAGTCTGTTGGAACCCATCCCCTATTTGTTTCAATGATAGCTGATTTAGTAGAAGAGAGAATGGGGTTAAGAATAAATAAAGATGCAATCGGCGAGCTCCCTCCATGGCATGATGTTTGTCCTGAGAATTGTTGTAGTAGATAAATCTTAGGGTCAGGCTGTTTGGGGTCAGGCCGGGAGGCCTGACCAGGCAGACGCTAGCATTTGTCTGGTCAGGCCTCCCGGCCAATGCCACTTACCTTCATTGTGTAAGTGGTTAATTTAATTTGGTA
>DDRT01000007.1:0-31728 GCA_002343185.1 Deltaproteobacteria bacterium UBA2409 | reverse complement strand
CAGAGTAGTTTGTTTTGGATAACTCTGAGCACTCTGTGTTCAAAAATCAGTTATCAAGCACTGATAATTTAGAATTGAATGTAAGTGGCATTGGGCCTCCCGGCCTGACCCCCGACAGAGCCTGACAGCCAATCGCTATTATTTAGCAAAACCTTCCGCCAATCTCCCAAACTCCTCAGTAGTGAGTGTTTCAGCTCTTCTTCCTCCGTCAATGCCTGAAAATTTTAAAGCATGTTCAATTTCCTCTCTTAAGAAACCTGAAGAGAGAAGTGAATTAAAAAGTTTTTTTCGCCTTTGGTTAAATGAGCCTCTCACAACACGTTCAAAATTGGGAGTAAAAGAAACTTTTGGTTCTTTAAAGAAATCTAGTCTCAGAACCTGTGACCTAACATTAGCTTTTGGATGAAATTTATCTCCAGTAACAATTGGCCCCAAGGTGGCCTTACACCAAAGAGATACCGCTACAGTAAGACTCCCGTAAGCCTTAGTGCCAGGTGAAGCAGCAATACGTTCAGAAAACTCTTTTTGAAGTAAAAAAACTGCTCTTTTAATATTTTTAAGCTTTATGACCCATTGAATAATATCAGAAGATCTTGAGTAGGGAAGATTGCCATAAAGAAGAATATCCTCCCCAGGAATGTCAACATTTGTTACATCCTGATTTATTATTTTTACTCTTTCACCAAACTTTACTTTTAGTTCATTACAAAATTCTTCTTCGATCTCAATGACCGTGATATCGTGGACAACATTTAAAAGTTCAGCTGTTAACGCACCGAGCCCTGGGCCAATCTCAACTATTTTATCATCAGCCGTGGGTTCACCAAAACTAACTATTGATCTAATAGCTTCTAAATCATAGAGAAAATTCTGCCCCTTTGATTTTTGCGGTCTTACATTTAGACTTTTAAGTTTATTTTTTATCAAAGCAGTTATCCTTGCAATACCAGATCATAAGCTAGCAAACCATCCAAGATTGTATACATACAACCCCTCAGGGGTCGAGTTTCGGAGTTGCGATTTTCACGCAAGTGAAAATGCCAAAGACACTGTGGGGGTGATAACATGTAACCGTTCAAAAAACTGTCAAAGCCGATCAGGCTTTGACCGCGAGAGTCGCCTAAATTCTCGTTGATAAGCACTAAAGAGAAGACAAACTAAACAAATTTCAATTCCTTGAACGGTTATCAAAGAGGCCACCTTGGAAAAACTTCATAGGTAAGCTTGTCGTCAAAGATCCCGTGCCGTAAGATTGCGCAAAGCGAAATCATTGCCGCGTTATCTGTACAATACTTAGGTGAGACGAAATAACTTTGAAACTTATGACCAAATACTTCTCTAAGTCTTCTATTTGCAGATACCCCTCCAGCAACAACAACTCTATCAAGTCCGAATCGCTTCACCGCACGCTGCGTCTTTTCGAGCAAAGCCCCAACTATTGCTTCTTGAATAGCGTAGGCTACGTTGGCTTTATCATTTTGAACTTTTTTAATAAGAAGGGATGCTGCTGTCTTAAGGCCTGAAAAACTAAATTCATCTTTTCCTTTGTTACCAATCGGGAGTGAATGTGGGGAAGTAGTAACAGTGTCAGCCAACTCTGAAAGCTCTAATCCCCCGGGGCACCCGAGCAAAACTGCACTTTTATCAAAAGCCTCGCCTGCTGCGTCATCAGATGTTTTACTGAATAGTTCATATACCCCTACGGCTTTGACTAAATGAATCTCTGTATGTCCCCCTGAAACGACCAATGAAATATATGGAAATTCAACATCATGCTCTAAAAAACATGAAAGCATATGAGCCTCTATATGATTAACTCTATAAACAGGCAGCCTAAAGCCAGCTCCAAGCCCTCTTGCAAAATCACTACCTATCATAAGGCAGCCCTTGAGACCTGGCCCCGCAGTAACAGCTATACCATCTATATCATCTAAAATTGCCTCCCCAACAACGATTGGAAGATTTTTAAGATGCTCTCTAGCTGCAAGTTCCGGAACTACTCCTCCATATTTTTCATGAAGTGCTCTTTGGGAAGACAAGCTAAAGCTATGTACTACTACTTTTCCATCAACTCGCGAAACTACACTTGCTGCTGTTTCATCGCAGCTTGTTTCAATTCCTAAGACCTTCAATGTAACCTGCAATGAGTTCTAAATCTGACTTATCTGATCTTTTAAAAAAGTCAGTTGGACAAAAAATTGACTTTCTCCCATCTGGAGTAGTTCCAGTTCTTAGATAAGCAACTAGCTCTAATTTGGAGTAATCGTTTAGAGCTGGAGCAATATGGATCTGATCTCCTTTCTTTAATTCTTTTCCGCCTCCCATATACTCTACTGAGCCGAATAAACTTGTAGATCCTGAGTGACATTCAGAACATCGAGCGACACTATTAACTAAATATTTCCCTTTCTCTGAAGATGGAACATCTGGAACAGCACCTCTTACGTTCTTTGAGCTAGTTAGGAAACCTTTTGTATTTCTCGTGAAAAAATCAATATCTCTGGCAGGAATATCATTTTGAATCGGGTATAATGATCTTAGGTATGTTGCAATTGCGATTGCATCGCCATCACTCATCCATTCAAAGCCTCTATGTGCCTCTGGATTTTTACTTTCCCTTAAAGAAGAAACTATCTCCTTTACTGTTCTTTGATGAAGTATTGTAAGATTTGAACCAAATGATTCGCCAAAAGAGTCCTCAAAGGCAAGTCCTCCTGAGAGATTCTCCCCGTGACAGGCTCCGCAGTGTCCTAATGTTGTTACTAGGTATCTCCCCTTATCAAGAAAATTAGCACCAGGTACTACTTCAGGAATATCTGACGGGGGATTCGAACAGCTAAACAATATCGCCAATAAAAACCAACGCATAAGGGATTACTCTAGCAGAAAATGACCTAGAAGGTCGATTAGCACAATTTTAATTAGTATAATGCTCAATATGAACCTGTTAGCAATGGCCGCAATTTATACAACTCAACAAAATCCGATCCAATTGGATAATTTAGTAGTGACTCCCACTGAGGTCACCTACGTGTCTTCACCAAGAGCTGTTGCCTCAAATGTTATTAAATTCTCAGTCTCACCAGACCGCTCAAGAATTGCATACCTAAGCCTTGAAAATGACCCTGACATAAAAGGTCCTACAACATCTACCTTATCGATAAATATAACTGACAAAAACTTAAAAACTATCAGAACTATCACATCAAAAAAGACTGCTCCGCTTCCAATCGCTTCAGCAGAAACTTTTGGAGTTTACGAGCTTGACTGGATCTCTAATGACACAATACTGATTGCAGCTAACAGGGAAATCCTTGGAGGACAGGGGTTAGATTCGCATATATATATCTTAAAAGTAAACGGATCTATCGTTCCAACTGAATTCACCTATCATAATCGAAAAACAGATATTTTCATCTCACCAAATCATGGCGCCGTATTCTCTAACCAAGAAAACACCTCTAGTTACTTTGGCGCTATAGATAAAGATGGAAGAACTGTTTTAGCTACACATAAGGGAGATATGATTCCAAGACAGGTACTTCCAAATGGAAATATATTAATGATTGAAGGCTTAAGAACAGATTCCCCACCTAAATACTCTGAAATTAATCTAAAAACAGGTGCGCTTTTCCCTTCTGAAGAACCAAAAAATAGCTGGAAAAATTATTCTGGATTTGCAATTGGTGGTCTGGGGGATTTCTGTATCTACAAAGATGGGCAGGTCATAAGTACAAGGTCAGCCATTGTACCAATTCAGGGAACAATTACAGATTGGCAGAATATGTCAAACTGTCTAGTTGCCAGATACACTACGGGTCTCTTAGTTTCATACCCATATCAAACAGTCCCAATGCAGGATTTTAAAAAGAAAGAATCAGAAATTTCTGATTTTGTTCAGATGGAGTTAGCGATGAACGAGCTTAGAAGTCAGATCGTGAATCCTGATGATTTATCTGAGGTATTTTTAAGTCTTGCTAAATCAGAACCATTTAAAGAGATTATGAAAACATTTAGGATTGAATCAAATAATCCTTTAACTATTTCATCAACGAAACATGGATATACATACAGATTAATCATTAGCAATATTACTGGTGAATCTAGAATGTTTTGGAGTAAAAATTAGAGCGAGTTAGTCTCTGCGTAAAATTAATGCTACTGCATCAACTGAACTTCTAGTACTTCCGACTTTTACCTTTTTACCAAAAAACTGAATTCGATTTTCTAAGTACCAGAATCTATCTCTTTCAATAATCTGCTTTATCGCCTCTTCAAACTGGAGCTGATCTGAGCGAAGAATGCCGATGAATCTACCACCTAAAGCCGTAACTCGAGCAGCCTCATGCAGTATGTCACCCCAAAAATTAACTGAATCCTCAGCACAGCCTTTCAAGGCGCTTTCGTTCAATGGAACTCCAGAGAACCAGCACCTTAACCACTGAGAGTTAGGAGTAAAACTGAGTTGCTCCCTAAGCTCGGTAACTACCAGATCTACAGAACCAGACTCAAATGATATCAAATTTCTTGGATCCGAGTATGTTACTTTTTGAAAGCTTTGAGTCCTTCGCGGAATTAAAGGAAGGCCATCAGAAAGAGAGGCTGCTGCACGCTTTAAAATCCTTGGAGAGACAGCTCTATACTCTGGGCCAGCACGTCGCTTAATATTCTCTCGCTCTTGAGATTCAAAATCACTAACTCCCAAACTTGAACAGGGAGACGAAAGGTATCCAGCTGAGGGGCCGTGTAGAATTGCCATGGCCAGGATCTGAGCGAACCGCGCAGTTTTATCATTATCCTTTGCTAATTCAACTCTTAGATTTTCAAGCTCTCTAAATGTGTTTAGATCAAAAAATGGTCTAAAGTGTTTCGTGTATCTCTCAACTGAAACTGGCTTTTTCAAAGGTATAGTTTGAGTTTTTAGAGCGACATTTGCTAGATCTACAGGGTTAATAAGAGCATCTGTGATTAAAGAAAATAATTTATGTATAGAGTTTGATAGAGCTACTCTCTTTTCAACATGAGCAACAACCGGAACGACTCCAAAGTCGGTCCATAGATCTAAAACCTTTGATTCTTCTTTTGAAAATCTACCTATCAGATACTTAGCAAGGGATGGAGTAAGAATGGAATTAGAAGAAAATGTTGTGCAAAGAGAATGAACTACTTCACCCGCCTCCTCTATCGCTTCAGTAACGGATACTGGTCTAACAAGTCGAAGAGGCGAAGGGGTCATGATTACCCTATTTTACAGGAGTACCCATTACTAGACTACCTAATTTCTTTAGAACAAAAGTTTAGCTGGGCTGAAATACCCATAACTATTCAAAAAGTATGAATATAGTACATGCTATGGGACAGGCCGGCAGGATCTTTAATGTCTGGACTGGTTTTAACCAGTCCTTAAAACTTAGGTCAGATTGAAAACCTGACCAGGCAGATTCTCCCCGGCCTGCCCCCTACTAGCCCTCTAATCTTCCAAATTTTTTTGAGCTACTGAGAATTTTGGGTCTAGCGCTAAAGCGGCCTTAAACTGGCTTTGAGCCTTCTCAGGATAGCCCTGCCTCTTATAGAGTACACCAAGATCATTTATAGCCGATACATTATTTGGATCTATACTAAGAGCTTTTTTAAAATTTTCCTCTGCCGCACCGTACTTTCCAAGCTCGACCTGGGCTCTTGCCAAGGCAGCAAATGCATTTGAATGGGTTAAATTCTGCGAAACAGCCTGCAATAAAACCTCTTCTGCAAGCGCTTCCTGCTTTTTGTCAACCAAAACCAGCCCCAGCAAAACTCTTGCTTCGATATCATTTGGTTCTGCAATTAATGCTCTTCGCAATGCAAGCTCTGCTCGCTCAAGGTCACCAATCTCTTTTAGAATACCGGCAAAAACCCTCTGAATCTCTGCATTCTTAGGGGCAAGTCTCGCCGCCTGAGATATCTTATCTAAAGCCAGATCCACATGACCACCTTCTGCCCATTGAATTAACCCTAACTGGAAATTTGCTAAAGGATGGTTAGGATCCTGCTGCAAAAGATCCAGCAAAACCCGCTTTGCTTCTTCATTGCGCTCAGCACGAATAAGCATCACTGATAAATTATATCTGGTCGATTGGCTACTACTATTATGAGCTAATCCCTTTTCTAGCACTTCAATTGCCTTTGAGATCTCTCCTTTTTTCTCATATGCGATTGCTAAACCTTCATAAGCTGAGGATGCAACAGCCTCAAATTCAGTAGCCTTTTCAAAAAAACTAACTGCATCCTCCCCAACCTCTATAGCAGCCCTTCCAGCGCCAATTAAATATGCACCGGCAGGTTTGATTGCGATCGCTTTTTTAAATTGCTCTAAAGCACCAGAGTGATCTCCTTTAGCTCCCAAAACTACACCAAGATTATAAAATGCTTCCGGCATAGATGGGCAAAGTTCTGCTGCCTCTCTATACTTTCCTATCTCACCATCACTTGAGTCTGAAAGTTTCACCCCTTCTTGAATAAGTTTAGCTGCATTCTTGCACTGCTCATCTGCGATAACTAAGGAGCAAAGTAAAAACAAACTAAATAGAAATCTCATGACTCTCCTCAAACTGCTTCATTGAATCCACCACTCTTAAAAGCATCTCATCACTTAAGACTAGTGCAATACGAATATACTGTTCAAAGTCTTTTGAAAAGGTTGCCCCTGGCAGTACTGCGATTCCAAATGTGTCGAGTAAATAGTCAGCCATACCAATAGGTTTCTTCATCCATACAAAAGGAAGCCCAGAGCTATTCTGGCTGAACAGCTTACCTCGATGTTTATATCTTAAAGCCAGCTCTCTCGGGAAAGCAGACTCACTAGACAAAAGATAACTTGCAGCTTTTTGAATGGGAAAGAATACCCCATAATCAAGTCTGGATCTTCTTGTAGCGATACGATCAATCAAATCTGGGTCACCAGCCACACAACCTATTCTCCACCCAGGAACAGAAAACGATTTAGACAGGGAGAACGATTCAACAGTTGGAACTAATGGTTGCTCAAGAAAACTTCGAGCCCCAACAACCATATCAACGTAAACTGCATCATGAAATATTGAAATCTTATTCGCATATGCCCACGATTGTACTTCATCAGGATTTAAGATTGATCCTGTAGGGTTTTGAGGAGAATTAAGCACAACAGCCCGAACATTAGACAACTCCTCCAAACTAGATGCTTCAACTATCTGAAGTCCAAGGCTAAGAGCAACCTGTCTATACATCGGATATACTGGGGCAATGACTCCAACTGTGTCCCCAGTAACGCAAACTGCACTTAAGAAATGAAAAAGGGCATCTTTCGTGCCGCTTGTCACACAGATCTGAGATTCAGAATCCAAATTTACTCCAAGTCTATCAGAATAGTAATCAGCGAACGACTCGCGTAGCTCCTGTATACCACGGGCCACGGTATAGCGATGACTTGAGGAGACGCTGGCATATTTTGAGAGCTCACGCAGCGCAGCTGCTGGCGGTGACAGATCAGGATTTATCATGGAACAGTCGATTAAGAACCCACGCTTGCCAAGTGCTGCTCTTTTTTTGTCCAAAAACTTCCGATAAATATCCACCTAGAACATATTACCATATCTTGCCTCTATAATCTAAGGGCGTGTAACTTAGTAGTGAAAATGAAACGCGCTATCGCCATTACCGGTGGATTTGGATGTGGGAAATCTAAAGTCGGAGATATTTTAAAGAATCTTGGTTATGAGGTTGTAGACTCCGATACTTTGGCAAGAGAAGCTGTAACCATCGGCTCAAAAGGCCTCAAGGATATTGTAACTATATTTGGCGAATCTATCTTACTCCCATCAGGCGAACTTGATCGGAAAAAACTAGCTCAGATTGTCTTTAACGATACGAAATCCAGAGAGAAACTTGAGGCTATTCTTCATCCTATAATTAGGGATGACTGGCTCAGAATCTATAATTCTCATAGCGGAGATCTAATCTTCTACCTTGTTCCACTTTTGTTTGAGTCCAAACAATCGTACCCAGAAATCTCGAAATCAGTAGCAGTATACGCCTCAGAGGATAATATTATTCAACGCTCTTCACTTCCCCCTCAAGAAGTTCATAAAAGACTAAAAGCTCAACTTCCTATTGAAGAAAAGATAAAAAGAGCAGATTTTAGTTTAGAAAATAATGGAACAATTGCCGATCTGGAATTAAAAGTTAAGGAGCTTCTAAAATGCCTTTAGTGCCTATATTAATTATCCTATCTCCACTTTTTTTCGGATCAGTACATACTCCTGCATGGCTTTCATTTTCAGCCTTAATAATCTTTTCTGGAATTTACTCCATCAAAAAAGCACCTCTTTTTCCACCAATACAAACCTTAGGACTCTGGTGCCTATCGATTGCTCTTTATGGATCTCTTCAATTTTGTTGGGGAATGATATTCAAACAACCACTTCCGATTGAAGGAATCTCTCTTGGGGTTCCAAACCAAGTTCAGATGGAATCTGCAATATTTTCATTTTCTATAGCTGCAGTTCTTTTTTTTATTCTAGCTCGAACTGATAATTTTTTGAAACTAAAAGCGTACATCATTTATTCGGGAATCATTGTATCCTTAATAGCTCTTAGTCACTGGCTTAACGATACAGGACGTTTGTTTTGGATATTTGAACCTTCAACAGTTGCAGCAAGTAATCGTGCCAGATGGCCTTTTGTAAACCCAAACCATCTTGGTGCATTTTTGATCTTTCCATTCTTTTTTGTACTAGAAGAGTTCTTTTTGAAGTTAACTAAACTAAAAGAATCAGTGTCTAAGGACCTACTTAAATCTCACTCATCGAAACTTTCAATATATCTTGCATCACCACTACTTCCTTCATTGCTTATAATTGCTTCTAAGGCTTCTTTACTTTCAGTCACGATACTTGCAAGTCTATCAAGAGGAGTAGTAGTTCCATTATCAATTCTATCTTTGATTGGCGTTATTCATTTCTCTTTTTCGACTGGGGCGAGACTGAAAAGTTTTTCTCTTTGGTTAGCAATGATATTTGCCCTTGCAACTGTCGGGGCACTGTACGAACAAAAGGAGATATTAGAAGCAAGACTTGTTTATGGACTAATCGCTGCAGTTGACGATCTTAGATGGCTTATGATCAAAGAGAGCCTGCCATTACTCTATGGATCTCCAATTTTTGGGGTAGGTCTTGGATTATGGGAAGAGAGGTTCTTCTCGGTTGCTTCTTCAACCTTTGTAGGACTTAGACCTGAGTACCTTCATTCGGATACCTTGCAGCTCATAATCGAAACTGGCTTGATAGGTTCTTTAATTACAACCTTCTTTTTTATTAGGGTATATAAAGATAGCTTTCTATTTAAGGGGAAAACCATATTCCCTGAGCTTGCGGTCATATCGTTCCTATTAAGTTCGACCTTCGACTTTCCACTAAGGATACCAGCAATAAGTTGGATTGGAATCGCCTCAATAAGCGTAATTATTGGAAACGCTGTTTTACGAAAAAGATCTGGTTAATATCAATTTCTTGGACATTTCACCGTTTTTATTCTCAGATAATAAATCATCATTAAGAAGCCATGTTAGACTTGACGACATCTAATTAGAACAATGCGTGCACTACTTTTGCTCATAATCCCATCCCTCATCCTTGCTGAAGGCGGGACTATAACAGTTAAAGATACAAGTGGTTTTGTACGAGCAGAGGAGAACATTTCAAGCCAGTTTGGATCTATTGAATTCTCAGTTTTAAATGAGACGGGCGAAGCAGCTGAAGGAGCAATAGTCACGATTACTAACGAGGCAACAGGTGAAATAATTCAGACTACCGCTGAAAATGGTGTAGCTCTGTTTCAAAATCTTCTTCCTGGCACTTACATAGTTTCTTCAAGCGAAATGGGTCTAACATTCACTACAGTAGCAATTTCTGGTGGCTCAACTGGAATTACCATACTGCCTGCACTAGCAGGAGTTGCAATCGCTGGTGGAGCAACAGTTGGAATTGTTGAGCTAACAGATGATGATGACGACAAAACAGTGATATCGCCAAGTTCATAGTAATTTTCACCGGCAATGGCATGAATCCTTGACCATGACCTTAGGCTTGACCTTGAAATTGGCTCACGCTCAAGCCTAAGTTCACGGTTACGGAATTAGTGTGATTTTATTTCATATAGGTCTTCCCCCTTCGCTAACTTGTCCTTCGTAGCTTTAGCAGAGTAGGAAGCTTCGGAGGACAAGAAAACCAGACCAGGCAAGCTCTGAAGCTAATACCCCCACTACCCACAAGTAAGCTTAATCCCCTCCGCCACATCAACCGATGGGTTATATCCGATAACAGATCTAGCTTTTGAAATATCCGCTAATGAAAACTGAATATCTCCTTCTCTTGGTGGACCAAGCTCAGGCTTTAACCCGTTCTTTCCGAGTGCAGAGGCGATCATCTCAAAAAGTTCAAAAAGCGTAGTGCTTGCACCACAGGCAATGTTAAGGACTTCAGGCTTATCTACACTACTTTTTGCAGCAAGTAGATTTGCATCTACTACATTAGAGATAAAACAAAAATCTCTGGAGATATTTCCATCTCCATTAATAACACAAGTCTCACCCTGCCTGATTGATTTAATCCACTTAGGAATTACTGCAGCATAGGGACCTTCTGGATCCTGCCTTGAGCCAAATACATTAAAATATCTAAGACCAATAATACTGGTCTCTACCCGCTCACCTAATACAGATGCATAAAGCTCATCAGCTCTTTTTGAAATTGCATAAGGAGAAAGTAGAGCTCCCTCCTCTCCCTCTTTTTTAGGGCTAATCTTACTATCCCCATAAACAGAAGAAGATGATGCATAAACAAAAGATCTAACATTGGCCGAAAGAGAAGCTTCTAGAACACTCAAAAAACCAGAGACGTTTGCCCTATTAGTATCTTGAGGAAATTTAAAAGATCTTGGGACTGAACCCAAAGCTGCCTGATGAAAAACAAAATCGACCCCATTTGTAAGTCTTTTCATCAATGTAAAATCGTTTATATCACCCTCAACAAATCTAACTCCTTTGATTATATTTTCGGGTTTACCCGTGATAAAATTATCAACCCCTAATACCTCATGACCTTCCCTCAAAAGCCTTTCACAAAGATGAGAGCCAATAAATCCTGCTGAACCAGTGACTAAAGATCTTGTCATAATGCCCAGTATACTTGATCTGGAAACATATCAGGCTCGAAGATTCCCTTTAGATCAACAATAATTCCACCACTTTTGACATAACGTTTAATAAAATCTGGATTTCTAAATTCATTATGAGAAACTGCTATTACTAGACAATCAAACTCTCGATCGGGTTTGGATATTTCTATTCCGTACTCATATTTAGCCTCATCGTTTGTTACATGAGGATCCCAAACAGAAACATTAGCACCAAATTCACTTAACTCTTTTACAACGTCAATAACTTTAGAATTTCTGAGATCCGCAACATTCTCTTTGAACGTAACCCCTAAAATTCCAATCTCAGCACCTTTTGGAGCAATATCACTTTTGATTAGTAGTTTAACAACTTTCTGACCGATCCAAGAGCCCATTCGATCATTTATTCTTCTTCCAGCAAGAATAATCTCTGGGTGATAACCAAGCCCCTCAGCTAAAGTCGTAAGATAATATGGATCTACCCCAATACAGTGCCCTCCAACTAATCCTGGAACAAAAGGCAAAAAATTCCATTTTGTTTTTGCAGCTTCAAGGACATCCCTAGTTGGAATCCCAACCCTATCAAATATGATCGATAGCTCATTCATTAAAGCAATATTAAGATCTCGTTGTGTGTTTTCGATAACTTTTGCAGCCTCTGCCACTTTAATACTTTTGGCAGCGAAAACCCCGGCTCTTATGATCTTTGAGTAAAGATCCTCTACCCTCTTTAGTGACTCCTTACTATCACCTGCTACTACTTTTACTATATCAGGAAGTCTTCTTTTTGGATCACCAGGATTCATCCTCTCAGGAGAGTATCCCAATGAGAAGTCAACCGAGGGTTTTAGGCCTGAAACTTCTGACAATAATTTTCCGCAAAACTCTTCTGTTACCCCTGGGTATACTGTTGATTCAATGACTACAAGATCGCCCTTCTTTAGAACTGAACCTATAGTAGTGCAGGCTCCATGTAGGGGAGAAAGATCTGGGTTTTTATTCTCATCAACAGGTGTCGGGACACAGACAATATATGTAGTGCACCCTGATAACTGCTCTCGGTTAGTAGTGAATATTGCTCTACATTCTCTAATCTGGTTATCAAGACCCTCCTTAATTGGATCTATCTTTTTATTTAATTTCTCAACCTTTTTTTGATTTAGATCAAATCCAACAACCTCAAACCCAGCCAAAGAGAACTCAAGGGCAACTGGTAGACCCACATATCCTAGTCCTATGACTCCGATCTTCTCCATTCTAAAACCCTGTCACGCAGCAATCCATATACTGGCTTTACAAATAACACGTTTCCTTGGCATCATCCAAATATATGAAATCACTCCTATTGTCCTCCATAACTCTACTGGCAACGTTTGCATTTGCCGAGTCTGAGTTAATACTGCGTGACTGCTCTAATGAGATCAGAAGAACAGTCAGTAACATTGAGGATAGTTTTACAGTCACCCTTAAGTTAGTTAGCCCTAATGATGAACAGCTTACTGCAAAATCTAAAAATGGAGAGACCCTAACTGCGCAAATTAAAGATGGCGTTGCTATATTTAGTAGTCTATCGGCTGGTGATTGGAGTTTCTGCTCTGAGAAAATACAGTCGATCTCATATACCACCAACTCAGATGACAATCTTCTGCTAGCAGGTATTACCGGCGCCGGAGCACTGGCAGGGGTTGTATCTTTTAGTGGAAGCTCTGGTGGAGAAAATTCAATTAACTCCACAGAAAATCTATCCCTTGAAGGCGGCTCAGGTAGTGGGGACGCGTCTTCTCAGACACCTTCAACCGCAGGCAGTTCAGCTGGCGATTCATCAGCAGACTTTGCAAGAGAATGTTTGAACGAAGAAGAGATTGATGTATTAAGTAGAATGAATTAAGGAAGTTTTTTTATGAGATATCTATTTGCCCTTTTACTACTTAGCTCTTTCTTAGTAGCAGAACAATGCTCCTCATCAGCAGTTATTAGATCAACAACTGAACCTAATATTTTCTTTAGAGTCGCGCCAGGTCAGCGAATTAGGATTCGTTATTTCAGACCTTCAGGTTTTAATGGAGATTGTAAAGTTAGGTTATTTTCAAAGATTCAATACCGAGATGGATCATTTACAAATGAAAGACGTCTTGGTGGACCAAAAGATCTCATCGCTTCAAAGAACAGACTTGTAATTAAAGGCCCTCTAACTAGAAGGGTTCGCGAGGGTGGGCCTGATGGAGATGTCAGAGAAAGGTCGGTTCTATTTGTCGGCGCAAATCTAATCTGTGGAGGCACTGTAGTTCATCAGACCGATCTTGTTGGCAGATTTATCCCCAACTGCGGAACTGAGCCTAGACTAAACTCACCAAAAGCATATCAAAAATGGCTCAATAAAGCTCTTAAGAACACGCTAAACTAGATAGACGTTTTACTTTAGTTCCTGTTAAGCTTAATCTTCAATGAAGCTCACACTTACTCTATGCGTGTCATTTGTTAGCTATTTTCTAGCCCTAGCTTTACGATTTGATGGCAACTGGGCAGAAATATCAGAAAGAATAATACCTGCTCTCCCAATTCTTCTATTCTTAAGACTTCTTGGTGCATGGTACTGGGGTCTAAATAAATCGATGTGGAGATATTTCTCCTTAGAAGATGGTATTAAAATCTTCAAATCTCATACAGCAAGCAGTGTAGCTTTTGGTGCTATCGCCTTTCTTCTACCAATTCAAGGCTTTCCAAGAAGTATACTCATAATAGAACTAGTCTTGGCTTTATTTTTTAATGTTGCTCTAAGAGGATTCCTACGAGTATCGCGAGAAAGAGCAGTAAAAGCTCCAAGTGAAGCAGCAGAAGTTATAGTTTTAGGAGCTGGAGATACTGGACATATGTTAGTTAAGTATCTTCTTAGTCAGATCAGATTTGGACTAAAACCTGTGCTAGTTCTTGACGATCATCCAAGACATTCAGGTGGTAGCGTATTTGGGGTTCCTGTCCTAGGAAAACTTTCAGACCTGCAGTTTCACCTTGAAACTAGACCAACGGTGAGCTCAGTATTAGTTGGTATCCCCTCATTAGGGAAAGAGATACTGGCTGATATTGAAAGAGTTTGTAATCAACTAAGAGTTCAAGTTAAACATCTTCAGCAATTTGCTGATATAGCATGCATCTCAGATCTTACCGCCCCGCTATCAATCGAGAAGGCTCTTAATTGCGATACGGTGCTTCCAGATTCAGGTCCTGTCTCCACCCTTCTAAGAGAACGCGTTGTACTTGTAACTGGAGCAGGTGGATCTATAGGTAGTGAGCTTTGTAGACAGATTGCGGAGTTCTCCCCTTCGAAGTTGATTTTGCTGGACTCAAGTGAGTACAACCTTTTCTCAATCTCGCGAGAGCTTTCATCATACCCTATAGAGTCTGAACTTACATCAGTCTCTAGCTATGATTCTCTTTCTTTAGTTCTTAAAAAACATGAGCCAGAGGTAATCTTTCATGCAGCTGCCTATAAGCATGTACCTCTATTAGAAGATAATCCACATGCAGCCATTGCTAATAATTTATTAGGTACTAGAAATCTACTTAAAGCCTGCGTTGAGTGTGGAAGTGTTAAAAACTTCGTAATGATCTCTACTGACAAAGCTGTAAGCCCAGAAAACGTCATGGGAGCTACTAAACTTCTAGGAGAATGGTTAGTCAGAGAAAGCGAGTTTCCATTTGCTACTTCAATAGTTCGATTTGGAAATGTAATTAATAGTGCCGGAAGTGTAATACCAATTTTTAGGGATCAAATTCGAGCTGGTGGGCCAATTACAGTCACCCATCCAGATGTAGAGAGATACTTTATGTCCATCCCTGAAGCTGTACATCTTATACTTTCTGCCGCTGGCGCTGGAGGTAAGGGAGATCTTTTCTTATTAGATATGGGCGAGCGATTGAAGGTATTAGAAGTTGCTAAGAGAATGCTTGCACTACATGGTAGACGCGATATCCCGATCAAGTTTATTGGTCTTAGAAAAGGAGAAAAACTGATAGAAGAGATAAGTGCTCCTCATGAGAAGGTTATAAAAACAGACTTACCAAGGGTTCTTAAAGTTGAAGCATCTCACTCCCTCGATTTTAGTGTTTGGAACTGGCTTGCAGAGATCGAACCAAGAATGTTCAAGCTATCCTCTAAGGCTATTACAAACGAAATAATGTCTCAGGTTCAATTCTCAGAGCCTCGTCGTGCTGCTAGCTAGATCTACCTTTGGCTTATTGGGGTACGCTTTAGGGTATATTTTTGGCCTTATACCCACGAAATCTAGGTTAATATGCTCATTACAACTTAAGAAGTTTATAAACCGAGAAGATATTACACCACTGGTATTTGCCCACATAGGGCAATTAATCTTCGAAACACTTTTTAAATGCCCTGCGGATGAGGCTTTTATAGCTCCTGATCTCGATGAGGCTCTTAAACTTTTAAGCAAGGGTAAAGGAATATTGGCTCTAACCGCCCACTATGGAGCATGGGATCTCTTAGGAGCTTATGCCGTTAGAAGAGGAGCTCCTCTGTATGCGATAGGAAGACCAGCTAGAAGGTTTCAATGGATACTTGAATGGTTAAGAAATAAGCATGGTATCAAGACTATCTGGAGGGTTGGTAAAGGTGGCGCTCAGGAGATCGAGGAGATTCTTTTAGAGGGTAATGTAGTAGCTGCAGTAATTGATCAGGATACTAGAGTAAAAAGTATCCCTGTGAAATTTTTTAATGAAGAGGCCTCTACTCCAGTAACTGTGGTGAGAATGGCTCTCTCTTTGAATATTCCAATAATAAGTGCCTTTATAAGAAGAGATAAAAAAAAGTTTATAATTACCACGAAAGAACTTTCTGGAAATACTCCAGAGGATATACTATCTAAGTTTAACCAGCAGCTTGAGGAGCAGATTAGAATCTCACCTGAGCAATGGGTATGGTTTCATCAAAGATGGAGAACAAAAAATGATGGCACGAGGCTTTCTTATCACGATTATATTGACTTCCTGCGCTCATGAATCACTTCTAAACAAAGCTGAACTTGCCTTTGAAGAAAATAATTATGCAGAGGCAGTTCTTCTTTATGATAAACATCGAGAAGAGCGTCAAAATACTAAGGATAGACCAAGTTGGGAGAATCCATCATTTTATCACCTAGTCGTTGTAGAGTCCCTACTAAAACTTAATAAACCTGAAGAAGCCGAAGCGAGAATCTTACTTGGAATAAAGGAAGGGGTTGATAATGCTTTAATTGTAGACAAACTACGACTTATTGCTGAGTGGTATGTTAAGAATAAAGATCTAACAACTGCTATAGATTTTTTAGATAAGTATCATCATCTTGATGAAGAGTATATTGATGGAATTATCGATGGGCTATCGAAGGGTGAGTAACCCGTTTTAGATTTACACACTACACTAATAGGCTTAAGTACAGGAAAGTATAATTTCAAATATTAGTCAACGCAGAGGACTCAGAGTTTCACAGAGTAACTACTCTGCGCAACTCCGCGTACTCTGCGTTATCTGTTGCTCTTAGTAACTCGTCCTTCGAGTTCTACTTTCTCTGACGATAATCCTTCCATCCTCTGTTACCAGAGTTTCAAGAACCAGATGAGAAAATCCAGTCAAAGAGAGAACTTTTTCAATATCTTTTCTCATCTGTTTAGGGTCAGAGGATATATCCTTTAACATTTCGTAAACAGGCAGCTCTCTGGTTAATTTTTGAGAAAGCAGTCTACTTCTAGACATTGACGTTTCAAGCACAGGCGTATCAACCAATAATCTAAAAGAAAGTAAACCAAAGGTATAAACAGACAGCGCGGCCCAAAGTGTGAGCCTTACTATTGAAACGTCGCCAAACCAGTATCCTAATGCAATTCTCATTTACCCCTCAGCATAACAAGTCTTCTATCATCATCGATCTCGATGATCTCGCCCTCAACAAATTCGCCCTTAATAGAACCAAATCCAAGTTCGATAGTTCCAGGGAGCCTTAAGACCCCAAAACTCTCATCACCATTGGACTGAAAATAAACCCTATCACCTTCAAAGGTCTCAAGCGTGGAAGAAAGGTGATTGAGACGAGTTGTTATACTAGCTTCTTCTCTTGATATAACCCAGTCTTTATAAGTCGGAATACCGACCTTAACTGTTATTAAAGCCGCTAGGGCTATAAGGCTAAGATCTGTCCAGTCGACTCTCATCACCCCTAGGATATACGAAATTTATGCAGAATTGTTTCATAAAGATTAAATAAAATAATCTCTTTCTTTTTCAACCAGATAGCAGTATTAAACCCACTATGCCTTGGTGGGTTTGGGGGTCAGTAGCACTTATACTTCTTGGTTTAGAGACTCTAACCGGAGGGTTTTTTGTGTTCTTTTTTGCATTAGGAGCAGGGCTTGTATCTCTTCTTTTGATCCTATCCCTTGAAATGTCCCTTGAGGTTCAACTTTGGACTTTTGGATTATTATCCTTGATAGGAATGGGTCTTTTTAGAAAGTACCTTATAGGTAAAGGTCCAAAAATCGATATCGACTCACTGGTTGGAACCTCCGCTTCAGCGATTGGTGAAATAGCACCTGGAGAGAGTGGAAAAGTAGAATCACGAGGTAGCACCTGGGAAGCAAAGAATGTTGGAACGGAACCGATCAGCAAAGAATGCACAGTCACAGGAATAGATGGATTAAAATTAATGGTGAAAAAATGACAGGCACTTTGGTAATAGCAATAGTTCTCGTAATATTTATACTTGTAGTAATTTTTAAAACTGCAATTGTTGTTCCACAACAATCAGCTTACGTTATGGAAAGACTTGGGTCATATCGAGCTACTCTAGGTGCTGGATTTCATTTACTGATCCCATTCTTTGATCAGATAACTTACAGACACTCCCTAAAGGAGGTTGCATACGACATACCTGAACAGATCTGTATCACAAAAGATAACGTACAGGTTGGAGTAGATGGGGTTTTATACTTAAAAATAGTTGATCCAAAATTGGCCTCATATGGTATCAGTGATTATCTTTTTGGATTATCCCAGCTTGCCCAAACTACACTAAGAAGCGAGATCGGTAAGATCGACCTTGATAGAACCTTCGAGGAACGTTCTCATATTAATAGCTCTGTTGTTGCTGAACTTGATAAGGCAAGTGAACCTTGGGGGGTAAAAGTGCTTCGTTATGAAATTAAAAATATCACCCCTCCACATGATGTTTTATCTGCTATGGAAAAGCAGATGAGAGCTGAAAGGGAAAAACGTGCGGCAATTCTTACATCAGAAGGAGAAAGAGATTCTAAAATAAACCACGCTGAAGGGGAAAAGCAGAGGGTAATTAAAGAATCTGAAGCTAATAAGACATTACAGATCAATGAGGCTCAAGGTCAGGCTGAGGCCATACTTGCAGTTGCAAATGCTACTGCTGATGGTATTCGGTCCGTTGCTACTGCAATCAATGCAAGTGGCGGATTTGAAGCTATGCAACTAAGAGTTGCTGAGCAATACATTGGGGAATTCGGCAATTTAGCAAAGGCGTCTACTAGTATGATTATCCCTTCAAATATGACCGACATTGCATCGGTTGTTGCAACTGCAACAGAAGTTATCAAGAGAAAGGGGTAAGGATTCGCAGATAATGTTCAGATTTTTCAATATTCTGATTTCAGTACTCTGCTTTGCCAACGGCTCACGGAAATAGATAGACGGTAATCAGTTCAGAGTTTTCAAAAATTGTCCAAAGGCTATCGGAGAACAGAGAATCGGTGAACTGTTATTCTCCCACCTACCAGACCCCTAGAATTTGTCTAATACCGTCTATCATCGTATCTATAATCATACCTATCGTCACGATAATCATGACGATAATCATATCCACGATCATCGTAGTAGCGACCTTCTCTACCACGCATCATCTCCATTTCCCGTCGTTGCCTTCTGAGCTCTTCTTCATTTCTTCTTATTCGCTCCTCCTGCTCATAGGTAAGATCTTCCTGTTTATCCATCTCGTTACCAATTAAGCCGCCAGTTAGAAGCCCTGCTCCACCCCCAATCGCCATTGCAGCACCCTGGTTTCCTGTCTGGTTTCCTACAATTGCACCAAGCCCGGTTCCGATGGCAGCTCCGGTCAAAGCTCCAGTTTCACGTCCTGAGAGGTTTCTGCTCCCACAACCAACTACGATGAGTGATAAAACTAAAAGGGAAATTCTCATAAAAATAACTCCTTACCCTTCATTGTACCCCTGCCTCAAAAGCTTCACAACTATCCGTTATACCTCTACTAAAAAAACCCTTAAGTATTTTTACCCCCTTCCCGATATCAAACTTCAGAGGTTATTCAAGCGGTCTTTGCCCAAAGTCGTACATATAAAGCCAAGCCGCAACAAGCAGTACCGGTTCTAGGTGGCCCCGAGCCTGGAAGCGTTTAGCGCGTAAGTTCAAGGACGGATTTGCGCTCGGGTTGTATTCAAGGAGGAATAAATGGCTATAACAATTGGAAATAACATTGCATCCTTGCAGGCACAGCGACGCTTAGGTATCGCTACAAGTTCTCTGCAAGACACCTTTGAGCGGTTATCATCCGGTCAAAGAATTAACAAAGCTAGTGACGACGCAGCAGGACTTGCGATTGCTGACTCTTTACGTGCTGACCAAAGAATCGCTGGAGTAGCGATCAGAAATGCTAACGACGGTATATCTGTTGTAGCAATTGCTGACGGTGCACTTGCACAGATCTCGAGCGTTCTAACCCGTCTAGCTGAGCTCTCTGAGCAATCAGCAAACGGGGTGTTTAGTACACAACAAAGATCGGCACTTCAAAACGAGTTCTCCGCACTTGGTTCAGAGATCGAACGTATTGCTGAAACTACAACATTTAACGGTGTAAAACTTCTTTCGGGAGGTTCTTCAATTACACTACAAGTTGGTTTCAACTCAGGTTCAGTATCTCAGATCCAGATCACTAACGTTCAAGGAACCTTACAGGCTCTTGGACTAGCTGGAAGCGGAAGCTCAGTACTAACCTACTCAATATCAGGTGCGTCAATTGAAGCAGGTCAATCTGCTTCTCGTGCAGCACTAGATGCGATCACAGGTGCTATCGGATCTCTATCGCAAACCCGAGGTAACTTGGGAGCGGCTGAGTCAAGACTACGGGTTGCGATTAACAACCTATCAGTAGCACGTGAAAACTTTGCAGCAGCAGAAAGCCGAATCCGCGACGTGGATGTAGCTTCTGAAGCAGCTGAGTTAACACGACTCAGTATATTACAGCAGGCCGGTGCTGCCATACTTGCGCAGGCGAACCAGCAGCCGAGTTTGGCGATCAGCCTCCTCCAGTAAACCGGTTTCCCCCCGCGAGGGGGGCAGTAGTGGTGTTTATTTGACGCCCATGTGAACCGGGGCGGAGGAACTTGGGGCGGGAATCCGCCACGGGAGACATAAGGCTTAAGAGCCCGTGAAAACGGGCTCTTTTTACGTTATAGTTATCCCTTGTGAAAGTTCTAATAACAGGCGCCTCTGGTTTTATAGGAAGTCGAACCCTAAGAGCTCTTTATTCACACGCAATAGATCTTAAAATAGCTGGTAGATCTGGTGAACCACCAACTGAGATCGTCGGACAGATAGACTCAAAGACTGACTGGAATCGCGCCCTGGAAGGTGTTGATACTATCGTCCATCTTGCAGCTTTTGCTCATGGAAAAAACCAATCCGATAAAGAATTCTATGAGATAAACTTCGAAGGAACTAGAAATCTAGCTGCCCAAGGGAAAAAGAATGGGGTGAATAAATTTATATATCTTGGCTCTATCGGCTCGGTTAGAAGAGCAAGTGACATTCCACTCAGAGAAACAGACACCCCTGAACCCGATACTCCATACACCATAAGTAAATACTACGGAGAAGAAGCAGTAAGAGACATCTTCCCCAAACACAATACAATTTTAAGAGCTCCTTCTGTTTTTGGAAAAGGCTGCAAGGGAAACTTAAAGACACTTCTTAAATTAAGAAATATGCCAATTCCTCTTAAAGATGATGCGATACGTGCACTAATTGATGTTGATTCTCTATCCAACTATCTTGTTCAAAGTGTAATTAAGGAGCCTTTAGGGACAGTCCATGTAGCTAATCCTGATGAGCTCACAATTCGCGAAGTTACTGATATCATGGGAGTAAAAACTATCAGATCTCCCAAATTGCTCTTTTCAAGTGTAGGAGCTATCGGGGATAGTATTAAATTCTTTGGCCTCTCCTCCCCTATCTCAACAAAAAACCTTATACCTTTATATGAATCTTTAAGAGTATCAACAGAGCTACAATCGAAGTTTTTTGGCGATCCATCTCTTCCCCTAAGCACCTCTTTAAAAAAATGGGTTCTTGAGGAAACTTCTTAAATTTAAATCCGATTGAACTGAAAAGGTTAGGTTAAAAAACCTGACAAGGCACATTGATGTCCTGACCTGGAACATAGGAAGTTATTATGAAGCCATGCTTTGAACCTAATTTTTATAATGAAGTTGTAAGAATCTCTGAAAACTTAGGAACTACCCCTGAGAATCTTCTTGCCGTAATGAGCTTTGAAACAGGAGGGACGTTTTCGCCAATGATAAGAAACTCAGTAAATGGCAAAGCAACTGGACTGATCCAGTTCATGCCAAATACAGCTACTTCCCTTGGAACCTCAACTGAAGAGCTTGCAAAGATGACTGCAACTGAGCAGCTTTCCTTCGTTGAGCGTTATCTTTCACCATTTTCTGGAAAAATACTCGAGCTAAGCGATCTTTATATGGCAGTGTTTATGCCAAAATTTATAACCTCTACAGATAATACCGAGATAGCTCAAAAAGGTGGAGCGGTTTATTCACAAAATAGTGGACTAGATATTGATAGAAACGGCGCAATTACAAAAGCTGAGGCAACTACCAAAGTCATGGGGCATCTTGATTCTGTTCTGAAAACTCCAGTCTGCGACTTAAGAGCCGGATCCTAAGAGCTTAAGCACAAGCTCGGGTTGCATATTAGCTTGTGCTAAAACAGCAGTGCCTGCCTGTTGAAGTATTTGAAGTCTAACCATCTCAGCTGCTTCAGAAGCTACATCAACATCTCTAATTCGACTTTCTGCTGCAACGAAATTCTCCCTGGCTACTTGAAGATTGGAGATTGCAACACTTAGCCTACTTTCAGCACCACCTACTACACCTCGCAAAATTGAAACTTGGGAAATGGCAGAACCTACCGCATCAATAGCATTTCTAGCTGCGCTTATTGATGCAGCATCTGAGTTAGCCTGAATTGAATATGTAAGAGAACTTGAACCGTTTGATGCAAGCCCTATCCCAAAAAGAGTCCCTATTACACTTTGAATTCTTATCTGGCTTGATGAATTCCCATTTAATCCAACCTGTAAAGTAATAGACTGTGAATTTGATAGAAGTTTTATATCGTTATATTCAGTTGTTGTAGCAATTCTTTCTACCTCAGAACCTAAAGCCAAAAACTCTGTAGCTAATGCTGATCTTTGACTTGTCGAATAAGTTCCATTTGCGCTTTGCTCTGCTAATTCCGCCATTCTTATAAGAATAGATCCAACTGATTCTAAAGCAGCATCTGTGATGGAGATCATGGAGACACCATCGTTTGCGTTTCTAATAGCTACAGAAGCGATTCTTGCATCTGCTCTTAGCGACTCTGCGATTGCTAAACCTGCAGCATCATCTGATGGCCTATTTATTCGTAAACCTGAGGATAATCTTTCAAAGGTAGAAGCAAGCTTTGAGGTTGCGTTCGCAAGATTTGTCTGCGCCCTCAATGATGATGTATTTGCTCCAAGCTTCATAAACAATCCATGTCTGTGAACACCTGCTAGGTGAACACTTACTAGGTGAAACCTTCTCACCTGCTTGCTTAGGTCGTCTTGAACTTGAAAAATTATTATGATCCGTGGCTAAATTTTACTAAAGTTTTTCAAATCTTTACCGACCGGTGCTTATCTCCTTGATTTTATTTAAAAAAACAGAGACTCTGTGAGCTTAAAATGAGCACTGCAAGGTTCGATAAAACCACCTGGAGAAGGCTAAAAAACCTGGTTTTACCAATTTTTTTCTCTGAAATTAGACTTCAAATGTTTGGGCTTTTAGCCCTGCTTGCTCTGTTTGCTCTAGCCATAGCAGGAATCAATGTAGTCATGAGCTATCTTATGAGCTATGTCATGACTGCTCTATCTGTTAGGGATGAAAATAGGTTCCTCTCAGAGCTTGGCCGCTACCTGCTTGCTATAGGATGCGCAGTCCCTGTAGCAGTCCTTTATAGGTACACAGAAGAACGTTTTGCTCTAAAATGGAGAAGATGGCTTAGCATTTATTTCCTAAGACGGTATCTATCAAACAGAGCTTATTACTCGATGCTCTCCTATGCTGGTGTTGATAACCCAGATCAAAGGCTAGAAGAGGACATTAGAAGCTTTTCGGTTCAATGTGTTTCATTCTCCTTAATTATATTCAACTCACTTATAGCGCTTATTGCCTTTTTCGGTATTCTTTGGACGATTGATCCCTGGCTACCTATAGCTGCAATTGCTTACGCTGGAATCGGGTCTCTGATTACATATCTACTCGGCCGTCCATTGATTCACCTTAACATGCTCCAATTAATGAAAGAGGCTAACTATCGTTACAAGTTAATCAATCTACGTGAAAATGCTGAATCAATTGCCTTTTATGGATCGGAAAAAAAAGAACTATTAAGAACAAGGCAAAGGCTTCGCGATGCCCTTAAAAATTTACTGAGTATAATAAACTGGAACCGGAATTTGGGGTTTTTTACACACAGCTATAACTATCTACTTATAATTGTTCCAACTGTAATTGTTGCTCCAAGATATATGTCTGGTGAGGTGGAGTTCGGGGTAGTCACCCAGGCGCAAGGAGCATTTGGGCAGGTTTTAGGTGCATTATCACTAATAGTAACTCACTTTGCAGGGATTAGTGCTTTCGCTGCTGTAATTTCCCGTTTAGGAACCTTCTCCGAAGCGATAGAGGAGCTTTCAAAACGAGGGGCTGGTGACGAGATTCAGTTTCAGGATGGAGATTCTATAGAGCTTA
Source organism: Deltaproteobacteria bacterium UBA2409 (assembly GCA_002343185.1). Classification (GTDB taxonomy): domain Bacteria; phylum Bdellovibrionota_C; class UBA2361; order UBA2361; family DDRT01; genus UBA2361. The sequence continues at coordinate 7,440 of DDRT01000007.1, read as the reverse complement.
ACAAGGTTACTATCTACACACCAAAGCGAGATCAACTTCTACTAAAAGAGGTGTCAGTAAAGATTGATCATGGAGGGTTACTTATAACAGGCCCAAGTGGATGCGGGAAAAGTTCAATCTTAAGAACATTTGCGGGAATTTGGAGCTCTGGCGAGGGAACCGTCATAAGGCCAAATCCTCAAGAATCATTATTTCTTCCTCAAAAACCTTACGCCTCAGCAGGGACTTTACGATCTCAACTTCAATACTCACTTGGTAATTGCTTCCCAACGACTGAAGAACTCTGGCAGATGATTAGATTTGTTGGGTTAGCAGAATCTGCTAAAAGGGCTGGAGGCTTAGACATAGAGCGTGACTGGCCCAGATTGTTATCTACTGGAGAGCTTCAAAGACTAGCCTGGGCGAGGTTATTTCTTAAGAAGCCTAAATTTGCATTCTTGGATGAGGCAACAACAGCAATCGACCTCCACGCTGAAAAGAAATTCTACGAAAAGTTGTGCTCAGAGTCAGTTTTTTGGGTCAGCGTAGGAGTAAGGCAATCATTATATGAATTTCATGGCACAGTGATCGAGCTTACTGGAGATGGCGAGTGGAGGTTAATATGCCCTACTTAGCCACAATAATACTGATAACAACAACCGCCTTCGCCCAACTCAGTGACATACTTTTTAAAGAGTGCGATCTAGAAAGAGTAAGGCTACTAAAGCAAAATGAGAGAGTTGAGCTAGTACAAATAATCAAAAACTTATTCACTGCTCAACCAACCCCCTCACTTGATGCAGTTCAAGGTCTAGTACTCTCTAGTCTTGGTGACAAGGGTCTGCAATGCGCAAAGGCTATAATTCCTGAACTTGCCCCTGAATCATATGTATTAATTCCAGATCTTATTGAGATCGTTACTGACGATACTCAATCCTTTGAAACACAAAGTGGCTTTGAGAATCTACTTCGCAGACTGTCTCCAGTCCCATCCTTACCTCCTGACATAATAGATAGGTTGATAGATCAGTTAGAATCTAAAGGGTCTCTCCCCGCTCTCATACTTGAGCCTCTTTCTCCCCTTCCACAGTTGGTACGAGGTTTTTATCGAAATGATGGTGTTAAAATCCTTGAGCTTATTAATAAAGTTGATCCACTCTGTGAAAATAGAACTCTTGACCCTACGAAACAAAAAAAGAGAAATCTGGATCTATTTACAGGATGCCCTAAGCTCAAGGATAATGAATATTTTGTTTCACTAACTTACGACTCAAGCTTTCTTATAAGATATCAAGCAGCCGAACTTTTATCTAATCACCCCCTTGAACCGGAGCTGCTATTCCAGTTAATTACTATGTCGGCTGATGATGTCTGGCAGTTCGTCCTTGAAAAATCAGTGTGCCAATCATCGATAGCTGTCGGAAATTATCTACTAACAAAAAACGCTCAAAACTTCACATCTTCAATTTTAAAAAGGTTCATATGCCTCGCTAATTCGGAAGATCAGATGTTTTTGGATAATATAATATTCGACAAGAATTCACCTGAAGATCTTAAAGAACTAGCATTAAAACGATACCTTTTAGTAGGAAAACAGCCTTTTTATAGGTTCGTTCCAGCTGCAATTAAACTTTCTGACGAGCTTGCAGCACTTTTATACGAAAAGACAGGAGATAAAAGGCTCAGATCAAAGGCTTTAAACCACATGCGAAATTCCTCCGGTGGTCAGTTCAATAAATTGACATCCAATCTTTCCAGATCTGAGATCGCTCAGGAAATATCTAAAGATACAAAGTATAATTTTATCTCCAATCTTCCTAAGCTAAAATTTCCACAGCTATTCATTCCTCTACTTGCGAGCGAAAAAGATGTTGCACTTCTTTCAAAATTTAAATCTGAGCTACTCCCAATTCTTCAGGGTAATAAGAACCCGTACGCGTCTCTCTATCGCACATTATACGGCGAGGTTTGCCTTACTAACTTACCAGATCTTAGCTGCTCAGTGCTAAGAGAGGTAACAGATCGTTGCTTTAATAGTTCAATTAGAGAATATCTCATTAAGAAACAACATCACTGTCTTGACTACGAGCTTATTTACACTTTTGCCCCTCTTCAAGAGAAAGAGCTCAATTCATTTAGCTCAGCAGAGTTTATACCATTGAAACTTCTACCAATTGAGATGCGTCGTGAGTTATTTAGAAGTCAATTGAAAAATCTATCTTCTGCCACTAAATTAACAGTCTTAAGGAAAATCACAGATCCTCAGGAATTTAGCGACTTAGCACTTGAAGTTTTTCATAATGAGCCCGATGAATTAGTAAAGATCGCCTTATTACGCTTTTTACAACCAACTGAATCTGAATTCCCATTTATTTTATCTACTATTAGAAATAACCCATCTATAACTGCCTGTCTCAATCCTCAAGTTCAAAGTGCTTCTATAATTAGACTCTTAAGAGAGAGTGGATCATCAATAATTGACATGGTAGGTCAACTTGCTTCACCCACATCTGAACTAAAAGTTGCACTATATGATCAGTTTAATTCAGCAAAAGACCCAAACCTACGATACAAACTAGCTGCATCCCTTTATTCTCTTTTCCCAGAAACTAGAGAAGAATTCACTAAGATGTACAGCTTCAACAGATTTTCAAATGAATTTCAGGAGCTAATTCAAAAGCCAAGGATCACTTGTAACTGAATCTTGCCGGCCAGACATACGCTAGCATTTGCCTGGTCGTGTTTTAACACGACCTTATAAGGTCAGCCTGAAGTCTGACCAGATATAAAAGAGCATCTACGCAGCCTTAGCTTTCGCGGCTGCTTCTCTACGCTTCTTCTCTTCTTCTTTCTTCAGTCTTGTATAATCTAAATAATGCAGGTTAGCCTGAATATTATCCGTGTTACTGTAAACATAGGCTAAAAAGAATTCTGTGACAGTTGCTTTTCTAGTAGCTAACTCTTCAGCAAGCCTAAGAACAAGCCCCATTCGGTGTTTATTTTCATTCTCAAATGCTTCCCACCACTTTCTGGCACTTCCAGTTGTATTATCCCAATCAAGTTTTTTCTTTGTATCATTGAGCAGATTTACTATCTTCTCTTCGCTCCATCCCCTTGTATTAGTTATTCCTGGAGGCAATCCACCAGAGCTTACAGATCCACCCCCACCTCCTGATGCTGAAACTTCGAGCAGTTTCGCATCTAGTTTTATTGGCTCATCTCTAAGTTTCAACTCAGGTGCTTTTTCTGAGTCAGTGATCCGCTTGAGCATTTCGGGGATCTTGAAGAATGGGATCAAATGCCCCTGAAACACCGGGGTATTTGGCATAAAGAAAGTGCATATATCGTCAGCCGGTCTTCCAATCTCATCAGGAGTTAGCACTGCTCTCTGCTGTACCTGCTCTTGTGAGTTTATGTTTCTACTCGCAAACCACTCGATAATTTTTCTGTTAGTTCCGCTCGATTCAGTTCTAAAGCGAATAGTCATCTGCCCCGTATCTTTTGATGCCATTTCCGCATCAGGCATATCCAACGGAGGCATAAAGATCTTTGTGCTAAATCCAGCAATTACAGATTCAGCATGAGTTTCGTAGTTAGCTTTAATCTGAGATGTTGATTGAATTGCTGCTACGATACTTATATTCCTCGATCGAAGCGTGTTTAGCTTAACATGAATCTCAGGCAATCTTCCTATAGCACTTGCAAACTCATCTATAACTAAACTTACAGGCCTTGGAAGCTTAGTGCCGGGTTGCTTCTCTGCGTACTTAGTAAGAAAGCGTAACAGCTCTACTACTATTACGTTAGCTAGAGGTCTTAACATTTCAAGTTCTGATTCTCTAAACTCTACAATGAATAAAGTTGGCTTAGTTATTATTTCCTCAAGATCGATCTCATTCTGCCAGGTTGTTGACTGAACAGTTTTAATATCCCATGCATTCACTCTCATCGCTAACTCAGACACAATAGTATCTGCGTTCTGAGATCCCGATCTAACTAATTCAACGAAGGCCTTGGTAAATCTCAATGCACTTGGATGGGACTCGAGCCAATCCGCTAGACCTTTATTTCCGCTATGAACGATCTGATGAACTCTTGGCATAGAGAGTTCGTCTTTGCCCTCTTTTCTATCCTCAAGAAGCCCAACCATTATAGCATTTAATATTGAAAGAGCATTGTTTCTGAAGAATGGGCTGTCATTTCTAGCTCCAGGCACATCTGTGGCTTTGATAATTGTATCTGCAATTAGCTTACAATCCGTGTCATCTTCAACTTTTGCCAGGATGTTCCAACTTAACGAACGGTAAATATCTAATGGATTGAATAAAATTATATTCTTCTCCGGATTATATTTCCGGGTCATACTTGCAAGCTTTTGCCACATCTCTGGCTTTGAGTCGACTACAATAGTAGAGCGTTGTTTAGACAAGCAGTCATTATAAAGGAGTGGAAGGATTAACTTGGTTGTTTTACCTCCCCCTGTCTTTGCTACTATCAGAACATGTCTATTACGCTCTTCTCTTGGTAGAATTATTTTAGACTGTCTATAAGCAAGTCCTTCGCTACCTCTTAAATCTGTTACATAAAGAGCAGTATCAGTCTCAGGATCTGAGGAATGTTTTGTCCACCTGGCTATGGCTTCTGTTTTTGCTAAATCCGCCGATCCAAGCTCGTTAGTTTCCGATCTTTTTGGTCTTGGCTGAATCTTCTTAAAGATACCTCCAAGATTCATCTCACCAAAAATGATTCCTGTTCGTTTATAGCCCTGGTAAGAGTGAAAAATTATGGAACCAATATAAGCAAGAAGAAAAGTCCCAAATACCTCTTCAAACATCGAACGATATTGATACGGGGCAATAAAATATCCGTAAAAAAATTCTAAAAGTGGGATCGGACTTTTGTTTGGATCCGGAGTGGTCATCTCCATCACTAAAGTATTGAAATATGTGATGGCATTACCTTTTAGTTTTGGGATTAAGTGATAAAAGAGAGCCCCAGCAAGAGGGATAGCAACTAAGCCGGGTATGACATTCTTCCCCTGCTTAAAGAACTGAATCACCATCAGCCATACAGCAGGTACACCAAAGATCAGTAGCCCCATCAGTGGGCCATGGGAGTAAACCCATAAAATTCCCTGCAATATTAAAAGCTCAAGAGATTGAAGCATTTATGCCCTTTATTCTACCATAAGTAGAGATCTCGCGACCCCTCTAGTGATATGGTCTAGTTCTGGAGGCAGGTTGCTTCAGGTAGAATGATGTAACCTTCTAAAATTATAGGAAAATTTCGTATATGAGGGTGGTTTTTAGTGTTGGTGAGCGTTCTGGTGAAGAGCATGCCCTAAAAGTACTTAAGGCCCTAAAGGCCAAAACCAGCATTACATCACTCTCAGGGATGGGTGGCTCAAGGCTAGCCACACTTGGAATGGAGTTGGTTGTAGATCTAGAAAAAGGTGCCTCAGTCATGGGAATCTCTGAGGTAATAAAGACTCTCCGTGTTCACCTGAAGAATCTTTATTTGATGAAAGAGCACATCAAGTCATCCAAGCCTGATATTTTAGTTCTTGTTGATTATGCAGAGTTTAATACTCTCCTTGCAAAGTATGCACACAAATTGGGGATTAAAACTTATTATATCATTCCACCTCAGGTCTGGGTTTGGAGAAAAGGTCGTTTAAAGACTCTAAGAAAAATTCTAAATGGTGCAGCACTGCTTTTTCCTTTTGAAGAAAAGATCTGGGATATGGCTGAGGCTAAATTTTTAGGTCACCCCTTAGTTTCTGAAATTACACCTACTAATGATAAGATAAAACTCCGAAGAGAGTTAGGATTACCTGAATCAGGAAAGATACTAGCACTTTTTCCTGGCAGTCGAGGACAGGAGATAAAGTCTCATATTTCTCTTTTTGAAGACGTTGTAAAGAGACTTGACGGGGTGATACCTGTAGTTGCAAAAACTAAGGCATTAAAATATTTACCGAAAGGCTGGTTAGAAACAGATGATTCAGTTGGTCTGCTAAAAGCTGCCGACGTTGGTCTTATTAAATCTGGGACAAGCAATCTTCAAGCTGCTCTCTCTGAGCTGCCTTTTGTTATGGTTTACAAAACATCAAGACTCTCAGAGCTAGTTGGAAGACTTATGCTTACAATTAAGCAATACTCGATAGTAAATATTCTAAAACCTGGCACCATAAAAGAATTCATTCAGGACGATGCAACTCCGGAAGTAATAGCAAGCGAAATACAAAAACTACTAAAAAGTGATACTCAGCAGATGATCTCTGATTTTCGTGAAATTAGAAAACTTCTAGAAGGTGGTGACTTTGCCTCGAATGTTGCTGATCATATATTGAGGATCGCTTAGGTGAAGATTGCAATTTTAGGAACAAGAGGTATTCCAGGTAGGTACGGTGGTTTTGAAACCTTTGCTGATGAGCTATCAAGAAGACTAGTAACCAGAGGGCATGACGTATATGTCTATGGAAGAAGTTCATTTTTTAATAAAACTGAAGAACAAGTTGGATCAATAAAGCAGATTAAGACCGGGACGATCTTTCAAAAATATCTTGAAACTCCAATTCATGCCATTACAAGCAATCTTGATGCAAGAAATCGAAACTTCGATGTTGCGCTAATATGTAATGCAGCTAATAGTCCGTTTGCCTGGATCTTATCAAATACTAAAAAAGTCATTAACGTTGATGGGATTGAGAGAAAAAGATCTAAGTGGAATGCACTAGGTAAACTTTGGTATCGACTCGGAGAATATGCATCCGTTTTATTTGCTGATAAAATAGTTGCTGACGCAGATGTAATTGCGGACTACTACAAAGAAAAATTTGATAAAAAATGTGAAATTATCCCTTATGGGTACAGAGAGAACCCATCTCCTGATTTTTCAGTGTTAGAAAAGTTTAACATAAAGAAAGATGGATATATTTTGTATGTTAGTAGATTTGAACCAGAAAATAATCCACTAGGCGTTGTGCAAGCTTATAGTAAGGTAAAAACAGAGATGCCTCTTGTTATGGTTGGAGATGCTCCCTATGCAACAAATTACATACAACAGGTAAAAAATGAGGCAGATTCAAGAGTTATCTTCACCGGTTATCAATTTGGGGCGGCTTACGAGGCTTTAATGCTTGGTGCTCACACATATATTCAAGCAACAGAAGTTGGAGGAACTCATCCGGCTTTAGTAGAAGCTATGGGTTTCGGAAAAAGAATTATTGCTAATGATGTACCTGAGCACAGAGAAGTTCTTCTTGATTGCGGGATCTATTATCAAAGCTTTGATGAATTAGGTGAGAGACTTTTATCAATCCCTGATAATTATCAGGAAAAAGCAAAAAATAGAGCCAAACAGTTTTATTCATGGGATAGTGTGACTGAGAAATATGAGAGGTTGTTTGAGGCCGTGGTGCGTGGTTGCTGTGAACTGTGAAGCTGTGAGCTGTGAAGC
>DDRT01000018.1 GCA_002343185.1 Deltaproteobacteria bacterium UBA2409 | reverse complement strand
CTGTGAGCTGTGAGCTGTGAGCTGATTTTCCAGAATTATTTCAACGAGTCAATATCAAGATTGACTTAACTACCGCCCCACTCTCCCTACGCCGACTCAGCCTGACTTTCATAGACTACAAGTGGTCTTTCGTTATTCTTAACGGTTTCTGCACTTATAACTACTTCCTTGATGCTTGGATCCGAAGGAACTTCAAACATAACATCAAGCATGATCTGTTCCATTATTGCTCTAAGCCCTCTTGCACCTGATTTTCTCTCTATTGCTTTTTCAGCGATAGCTCTAATCGCATCTTCTGGAATTCTTAGCTGAACATTCTCCAACTCAAAAAGTTTTCTATACTGCTTAACGAGTGCATTCTTTGGTTCAGTTAAGATCCTTACTAAAGCCTCAATATCTAATCCATCAAGGGTAGCAATCAGTGGTAATCTTCCAATAAACTCCGGAATAAGACCAAACTTTAGCAGATCTTCAGGTTGAACCTGAGCCATGAGCGCATCTTTCTCTTTTTTACGGGCATCATCAGAATCTCTTGCCTTTTCTGAACCAAAACCAAGTCGCTTTTGACCTACTCTTTGCCTAATTATGTCATCTAAGCCAACGAAAGCTCCACCGCAAATGAAAAGAATATTTCTGGTATCTACCTGTAAAAACTCTTGCTGTGGGTGCTTTCTACCACCCTTAGGAGGAACGCTAGCAACGGTTCCTTCAAGCATCTTTAAAAGAGCCTGCTGAACCCCCTCTCCTGACACATCGCGGGTTATAGAAGGATTCTCAGATTTTCTTGAGATCTTATCTATCTCATCGATGTAAACTATTCCCCGTTGAGCTCTTTCAACATCATAATCTGAAGCTTGAAGAAGGTTTAGAATTATATTCTCAACATCTTCTCCAACATAACCGGCCTCTGTAAGGCTTGTAGCATCAGTTATTGTAAACGGAACTTGAAGGATCCTCGCTAAAGTTTGAGCAAGAAGAGTTTTTCCAGTTCCTGTAGGTCCCAGTAATAAGATATTTGACTTTGCTATCTCTACATCTCCTGTAGATTTAGCTGATTCAATTCTTTTGTAATGATTGTGAACTGCAACCGAAAGTACTTTTTTTGCCTGCTCTTGACCAATTACATATTGATCTAAAAAATGCTTTATCTCTTTAGGTCTTGGAACTTTTGATGATCGATGAGTGAGCTCATCCTGTTCTACTTCCTCGGCGATAATATCGTTACAAAGTTCAATACATTCATCGCAGATATAAACGGAAGGACCAGCTATTAATTTCCTTACCTCTTCCTGACTTCTATTACAGAAAGAACAGACTAATGTAGGTTTTCCAGTTCCCTTAATCGCCATTACCTAAATCATACCCTCAAAGAATCAGTTAAGCCAGAAGAAACCTAAGGTTACCTACGCTCGTAAATTTCGTCTATTATTCCGTATTCTTTAGCCTGTTCTGCGCTCATAAAATAATCCCTATCGCAGTCCTTTTCGACTTCAGAGATCGGTTTACCGGTGTGATGAGATAGTATTTTGTTCACTTCAGCTTTAACTCTAGACATTTCTCTTGCCTGAATCTCAATATCAGAGGCTTGACCCTTAAAACCACCTAGTGGTTGGTGAATCATTATTCTAGCTCGTGGTAAGGAAAACCGTTTGCCTTTTGCACCACCTGCTAGGAGCAATGCCCCCATACTTGCAGCCTGACCGACGACTACAGTCGCTACATTAGGCTTTACGTATTGCATAGTGTCATAAATTGCTAAGCCGGCACTAATTGAGCCTCCAGGACTGTTAATATAAAGAAAGATATCTTTCTCAGGATCCTCAGATTCAAGAAATAAAAGCTGGGCAACTATGAGATTAGAAACTACGTCATCTACCTCACTTCCAAGGAATATAATTCTTTCCTTTAGAAGCCTTGAGTAAATATCATAGCTCCTCTCACCTTTTCCGGTTTGCTCAATAACGTATGGGATATATGGCATAGGACATAAACATACACAGCATTAAAAGCTCTAGCAAGTTAGAAGCGATTAAACCCTGTTTCTTGTACCCCTTCTGGTAACGCAGCAGTTAATAAGAAGAATCTATTAAGCCTCGGATCTATCTCTCTTAAAGAAAAATTCTTAACATCTATAACTGATCTAAAAGGTAAAGCTACCGAACGATCTGATCTTCTTGGAAACTGGTCTGCTCTTGGGAAGAAGAGATAATGGTAGTCTGCAACTGATCCAAACTTATCAACTGCTCTTACGGTATAAATTCCCTCACCTCGATTAGCAGAGAATTTAAAAGTTCTCTTCCCTTCATCATCTACTTTTTTCTTAAGTGATATCTTGGATATTCTAAGACCGTTTCTGTAAAGAACAAGTTGATCTGTATCTTTACCCATCACAAAACCTGAAATCCTGATTGATGTGGGAATATTTCTTCCTTTGCTAACATAACGATAGTAATCCTTGGGACCTGGTCGTCTAAGGTTTGCAGCAACAATAGTTACACCTGGCCTATAAGGGATAAGTAATTTCATTTTTTCCCTCGCTGCCCTACTTCCTGATAATAGAGGGCCTAAGCTTACCCTTGACCATCTAACATACTCAGAGCGTTCAGCCTGCTCCTCAATAAGAGCCTTTGTTACATCAAGATCTAACTGCTCGATGTAAGCCAATGCTTTTTCAGGAGAAGTTGCCGAAGGTTCGGCTTTTTGAAGCCAAGCAACACCATTCGAGAAAGTAAGAAGCGCAAATTTTGATTTTTGAAATCTATCATCAAGCTCTACGTTTATAGCACGGGCTTCTTTTTGAGCATTTGACAGAGCCTGTTTCATAGCTGGAGTTCTTATATTTGCCCAAGTTAATCTAGGCTCTCCTAACGAGTCCAGCATTTTTGGATCTAAGTTTTTTGGATCCATACTTGCCTTCATGCCACTAGGATTTTCCAAATAGCCTGAAGATAAAAGTGCTAAAATCTTATCAAGGTCATTCCCTTCTACTCTGCTCGCTTTTCTAACAGGCTCAATAATTTCTGGGGCACGCTCAACAACAACTTTTTTCTCTCCACCACTTAGAGATCTATATAGACCAAGTATTTCTGGAATAAAAAATAAAGATACGACCAGGATTAATAGTCCCAGACTTAAAAAGAAGTTCTTAATTGAGCTAGTCATAGTTCACCCTAAATTATAGCCTTAACCGTGTTTCTAACCAAAAAAAGCCCTTCTATAGTGTTATGTATAGATTTTTCAGGGTGTTACATAGAATTTACGGCAAAGCTTTCTCGATCTATTTTTGAACACAGAGGCCTCAGAGTTACACAGAGTTAGAGCTCTGGAGCAAATCGGGGGTGAATAACTACCCTAAAAGAGCCTCTGTCATCCTGCCAGCGATATAATCCACTATATCCTTTACGGAGATTATCCCTACACAGGCACCAGCATCATCAACGATGGGTAGATGTCTAAAGCCACCATGTGACATTAAGTTAAGGGCATAAGCTATCGGGGCATCCATAGTAGCTGTCATAACGTTACCGGTCATAAGTGAGGAAACTGGCTTATCTTCAGAGGCAAAAAATTTTAATACGTCTCGTTCAGTGAAAATTCCCAAAAGATTCTCCTTACCATCGAGTATACAAAGGCAACCTACTTTCTTTATTTGCATCACCTTAACAGCTTCGCTTAGTGGAGTTTCAGGTTTAACAGAAAGCGGAGGCTTTGGATCTAATATTCCAATACTTTGACAGAGAAACCTTGAGTCTACTACTCCTATCGACTCATCACATGCATTTTTAAGTAGTGATGTAACTAACTGATCGCTCATTTTTTCTTCTCCTCAAAAACTAATGGTTTTGATTCTCCAAGAGTAATTTCCTCTTCTATTAAAGCAAAACTTTTTGGTCCCCTACCACCCTCGGTTACATTTAATCTTTTTTCACCAAAACCAAAAACTGCTCCAGAAAACCATTGCCCTAAGATCGATATTCTTGCTTCTTTATCCATCTCACTTCCTTCGTCTAGTTTATTCTTTTCAGCAATAAGAGATATCCTGCTCTTCTCAACCTGAGAGTACTTTTCGTACAAAGCTTTCATCTTACCTCTATGCATCTCACCTAGAGAATCTATCAGGTTTGGCTTTAGTGCATATGGCCCCAGATGAGCCTTTAGTAATGCGGCAGCCTGTTCATGCTGAACGATTCTATTTTGAAGATCATCAAAACTCTTTGAGATCTCCGAAGCCGGTAAAATTAAAAATTCTGTCTTAACTCCAACATCATTCCCAGCTTCTTTAACATTAATTCCATGAGCACTTAAAACTTTTCCGGCTACAACCGATGCCGAGTCTGCATATACTCCTGTCGCAGCTCGAAGCTCACATTGAATCGCAGATTTTTGAAGCTTAATTCTTGAGCTTTGAAGAACGCATTCCTGCAATGTTGAAACTGAGATATCCTCTTTTGCTCTAATCTCTGCATTTACACAAAATCCCTTAACAGTAACAGAACCAGAAACAGATTCTAATTTTGACTGAGCTCCTAAGGAACCATCTACCTGAAGATCTCCTTCGGCTCTTACGGTAAAGCCAGTACCAACATTACCCTTTACGCGAATTCGATTGATAAAACGTATATTTCCGATACTAAAATCCACATCGCCGTTTACTATAAGCTCCTCTTTAATTGAGATAGCATCCCCTTTTTTCTCTAAATATCCTGATGTTGAGGATCTTACCTCATCGTAACCTTCTACTGCCTTGGTCGTTAACCCATCACCTAGAGTAACATTGCAAGGCTTACCCTCTTTTGCCTTTATGGGTGCTCCGATGGCCGACATCCCCTCTTCACCTTTTTTCGGATGATAGATTCTAGCAATGATTCTCTCAGGCTCGATATTATCAAACAGGTGAAGTTCCTTCATCCCTTCAGCTCCATCGCTAGGATCTCTTACAGTCGAGAGTGGTTTTGCCAAGAGAAGCAACTTCCCATCAGTCCCATCAGTTGGCTCTTTTCCTTTTGCGATTCTCCTTATTTCCTGTTTTCCAAGATTTGTTTGCTTAACAATGTCATTTATTACATCAAGATCGACAGGAGCTTTAGGGTAGGCGGCAAGTATCTCCTTTGAAACTATTTCGGGATCGAGCGCACCTTCTCCTTTTTCAATCCCTAAAAAAAGCTTTAATCCTTCAGGGTCAGCAGAGAGGATGATCTTATGACCGTCTTTCTCTAAAGTTTTAAGAACTTTTAGATCCGATCCCATAGCTCTTTTAGATTACCATGATATCTAGCACCGATCTGCTCAATAATCGTTTTTGCTAAAAATGAAGCGTTTCTCGCACTTTTTTCAGGTGAAACCCCATGTGTCACTCCATAAAGAAACCCCGCAGCAAACATATCCCCTGCTCCAGTTAAGTCCACTGGCGAAGCCTTCCATCCATCGACTAACCCAGTGAAACTATCATAAGACACAAATGCTCCCCGTGCTCCGGCAGTAACAACAACACCTTTAAAGTTCCCCGATAGCTCTTTAAAGGCATCTTCAATTGAGCTTTTGTTAGATATAGCTTTTGCTTCCTCTTCGTTAGCAAACAGAAGATCACTTTTTTCCATAGCATACAGAAGATCCTCCCTTGCAAGAGAAACAACTATGGGCTCAGAGCAGGTTACAGCGATCTTTGTTCTTGCATCTAAAGCGATATCAACAGCTTCTCTGACCGCTGCTCTACCACTCTCTCCATTTAACAAAGGAAATCCTTCTACAAAAAGCCAATCAGCTGAGCCGATTACTTCGCTGTGTACAAACTCAGGTGATAAATTCTGAGATGCGCCTAGGAAAGTTCTCAATGTGCGCTCAGAATCAGGAGTAATTATAGATAAACAGGTGCCGGTTGGAACACCCTTAAGTAGTTTTGTTCCAAGTTTTACATTAAACTTTTCTATATCTGAGATAAATGTGCTGCCAAAAGGATCCTCTCCGACTGTTCCGATAATAGCTCCATCTCCCCCAAGCTGCCCATAAGCGACTACAGAATTAGCGACCGAACCACCAGAGCAAACAGTAGCTCCAGAGAGTGAGATCTTAGAAAGAAGGCGTTCTTGCTCTTCCTTTTCAACCAGCCTCATCGTTGCCTTCTCAAGATCTAAGGCTTTAAATTCTTCTTCCGAGATTCTAATTAAAATATCGACTAATGGATTACAGATACCGGTAAGTTTCATCAGGTAGAACTTAGCATAGATGATTATGTTCTAACTACTGATCTGTTTTGCATTAAAGCTGTGAAGCCGTGAGCTGTGAAGCTGTGAGC
>DDRT01000002.1:18936-19097 GCA_002343185.1 Deltaproteobacteria bacterium UBA2409 | reverse complement strand
TAAGCCCCACTTTTTATAATCTGTGAAGCGGTAACGCTGATAGCTGAGTGCCGTAAGCTGAGTGCTGTAAGCAGAATTGAAAAAACAATAGATATTTATATTGACGAAGATAAGAGATTAGGAAATTTTTTATAATTCTTCACGGCTTCACGGCTTCACGG
>DDRT01000002.1:11741-18696 GCA_002343185.1 Deltaproteobacteria bacterium UBA2409 | reverse complement strand
TCACGGCTTCACGGCTTCACGGCTAAGTATTATAACCCCCTAATGCAATTCATCTCTCTTACTTGCATTAAGCTGTTCAACATGAAATTTTACATCTCTTGCCTGAGCGAAAACAGGTTCCCCTGTATCTTTCGCATCTTTTTCAACAGCTTCATGTAGTTTTTTTCTATTAACTACGCCCATTCTTTGTCTTTCTGGAACAAATACTTCAGTACAATTTCTGCATTTACAGACAACGACTATACCCTCAAAGGTGACTCGTGAGAGATCTGTTGTAACTGATTCGCCATCTGCGCTACTCACTCCACATCTTGGGCAGTGAACCTGTTCAATTAAGGTTTCACAAAGCCCGCGTAATCTAAATTTTAGCGCCATAACGTTTCGTTAACTCAACTTTTCTGCCGTGGTTATGGAAAATAACCTCGTCCATTACACATTGGAGTAGCTCTAAGCCTCTTCCGTAAACTCTATCCGGTTCAAGCTTTAAATATATGTTTGGCAAAAATCCCCGACCTTCATCTTCTACTACCAAAGAGAAGGTTCCTTCTGAAAAGGATGCTTCCACAAACACTCGTCTGTCTCCAAAGTAAGGGTCGGCAAGTCTTCGTTTTTTTTCAACTGAAAAAGCATCTACACCTTCGAAATTAAGAAATTCTTTTAGTCTAGAATCTAACTCAAGGCACCCATGATCAATTGCATTGGTAATCACCTCTTGATAGGCAAGAAGTAGCTTCATCTTCTCTTCTCTTGTGATCTGTTTAATCCCCTCAAGTGAATCTAAGAGAGCTAAATGATAAGGACCTGTTGGTTGAGCTGATGCGTTAAAATCAAATCTACTTTTAAGTGTTCCTGGCTGAGGAAATTGTTTTTTACGCTTGATTCTTAGAGCGGATTCTAAAACCCATTTTGCGTCCTGTGGTTCAATATTTCCGGAGAGAACATAGTGAGCACCACCTTTTACAAGCTCAACTATGTTAAGATGTTTCTCTGCTACTACAAGTACGGAATCTCTTTTAGAAAGCTCTCCTAAAGAACTAAGTGGCTCAGTCGGAAGGCTTAGATTTGTGAAGATAATATCAAATGTATCTGATCTTGTTTGATCGAGAGAAGATGCAAGCGTTACTCGACCTTCCCCCGCACTTATTTCATCGACCCAATCACTCTCTAAGAACTGCTGGTCTCCAAGAATTAAGATCGAACCCACATCTTTCCCCTCCTTACTCGTCAGTAGGGAGTAGCTTATCAAGCATAAGAAGCTCAAAGGTTTCTTTCACAAAACCTTGAAGGGGTTTAACCATAAGTACCCCATTCTCTGATTTAAGCCTCTTATAGCAGGTAAGAACCTTCCCAATGCCGTAAGAATTAATTATTTGAACACCTGAAAGATCTAGTACTATGGTGCGCTGTCCTTTATCAAAAAGAACATTAAACGCCTGTCTTAGGGCTTCACCGGATGGCTCAGAATCTAGGTCACCATTAACCTTGATATATCCCTTATCTCCTAGAATCTCCGTATCAAATTCGTTGCTCATAAAATCTCCCGTAATGTGTCCAAGAGGAATAGTCGGCAGAGAGTTTAATCTCCTAAATACTTTGATGATAATTTTTCGCAGAAGAATCAGATTTTAAAGATATAATAAAACATAGTTATTGATAAGCAGTTGAAATTATTGGCTTTTAAGATTCCTTAATGTTTTGTAGTCTTAAGGTCGATAAGAAAACAGAGTATGACGCAGCCTCCAGAAGAATTTAGTGGCAGATTAGCAGAAGGTAAAGATTGGCGAGAGATTGTGGCTTGGGTGAGTGATCTACCACCGATGTCCCACGTTGCTCAAAAGGCACTAAGACTCGTTGAAGATCCCTCTTGCTCAGCCCCAGAGCTGGCTAAAGTATTGACTACAGATGCTGCTTTGGCCGCAAGAGTTTTGAAGATCGCAAACTCTGCAATGTTTGCCAGGCAGAGAGAAATTACAACTCTAAATCAAGCTATAATGTTAATAGGACTTAAAGCACTTAAAGGTGTAGTGGTTGCTGCCACACTAAGGCAGATGACAAGCGGACAGAGTAAGTTAGAGCAGCTTATCTGGGAGAATTCTATGTTCTCTGCAATGGTAGCTTCAAAAGTGGCAAACCTGATTAAAGTGAGATGGCATGAAGAGGTTTTTCTACTTTCATTACTCCACACTCTTGGTCAGATAGTTTTAATTTCACAGAAAACTACTAGTGAACTTTACTCTAAGGTGATTAAGCAGATTGAGGCAACAAAGGTAGATTACGTATCAGCTGAGCAACAGATCTTAGGATTTGCCCATCCGTTAATTGGAGCTCTGGTAGCAAAGAAATGGAACTTTCCTGGTGAAACCTGTCAGGTAATTCTACATTATAGAGATCCCGTTGAGACAGTTGATTCAGATGTCGAAAAACAGATTGCTGTAGTTCAACTTGCTGATGCGCTTGCACACACCTCTAAGATTGGGTCACCAGATGGATATCCAGATCAAAACCCGCTTGTAAAAAGAATTTCTACCTTACTAAAGATCGAAGAGGCTCAACTAAATAAATTAATAGATGATGCAAAGGTTCAGTTTGAAAATGAACGAGCACTATATTCTAGTTAAGTATAGGTATTAGTTTCCCTCGTCTTGCTGTTTTTGGCCTAGAGCCACCAGGTATTACGCTAAGTTCAGGCTTTCTAATCTCTTCTAAGATCTCATTACACAGAGTTTCTATTAACTTTTCTTCACTATCCTCGAAGGGGGATTTCTCTTTTGATTCCTTTAGAGCCACTAAAACTTTTGTGCAAGCAGTTAGAAAGGCCCTTCTTTTTTCTGGACTTACTCCCTCTAAGGAGTCTAGAAACTTTAGGCATGCTTCTCCTCCAGTCTCGTCGAAGAGAGTTTGAAGATGCAGCAAAAGACCCTTAAAGGAAAGGGAAAATGAACCCATATAAGTATTAATCTGATTAAGAGAGTGCTTTGCTTCAGAGAAAGGAGAGTAGGAAAAATTGTTAGAAGGGTAGGAATAGATGGATGGAGATGATTTTACTTGGGGGTCAGGCCTTCCGGCCTGACCCCCAAGTTGCCTGACCACCAAAGTACCCTAATCTTTTAACTTACTCGTAAACACCACGTCTTGAGAAGATAGCGAGGCTTTTATGGATATGTATCGAGTCAATAAATTTCTCGTAGAAACTTAATGTTCCAGAGCCTATTTCTTCAATGGATTTAATCGGATCTCCAATGAAGGATCTACCATTTAGCTGTACTTCATCTATTAAATTCTTAGTTAGATCAACTGCAGTAAGTTTACCTGGGATTGCTCCATAGGCTGTACTGTAGGACGTATGAAGGTCTTCAATAACAAAATACCCACCCGGTGAGACTGTAGGGAAAAGCTCATGAAAAGTCAGGATCTGTTGATGCATATGATGACCGCCATCGTCGATTATAATATCCAATGGTTCTTTAATTTCGGCTTTTAATCTCTCTAGATCCTCTTTTTTCCCCTGATCCCCGTGTATTATCGAAATTCGCGAATTTGGATCTGGGACAAACGTTGTGTTCCAGTCAAATCCCCAAATCCTTGCATTTGGAAAATACTCCTCCCACATCTGAAGAGATGCTCCATTTAGTACGCCAATCTCAAGAAAATTTCTTACCTCATTTCGTATTGGGTAAAAGTACTGATGATATACAGGGGTGTAATTATGACAATTCGGTCCTTTGTCGGTGTCATACTTTAAGGCAATTTCTGAAAGTCTATTCATCGTCGTCGATAATACCTGAATCGATCGCCATCTTAACAGCTTTAGATACTACATTTTTTTCTTTCTTTGGTATTAAACCTTCATCTGCAAGCTTGTCAGCCTCTTCTTCTATCATCTTAAAAAACTTCTCTCGTTCTGCTGATGTCATAATTGTAGTTGCTCGCCTAAGGGCGATTTTGTCTGCGCCTTTTATTCCCGCAACTTTACTGACTTCATCAACTTTAGTGATTTGATCAACTGCTTTTGTTTTAGAGATACCTTTTATTTTATCATCTTTTGTCATCTGTGCTCCCTCCCTAACAATAGCTCAGTAAATGGCCCAGTTCGAATCTCTTTTGCTTTTGCTCTAAGTCCAGGCCTTACCTTTGGTTTGTTAAGAAAATCTTTTTTAAGTGACATATCTTTATGGAGGTATTCGATCACTGTTTTATGTTCTCTAATTACATTTAGTCCGTCTGTGTGCCATTCTTCGGCTAGTGATCTTAAAGATACACCTTCCCAGTATACTTTCCAGATTATTAATTGATGGATTGGTTCAAGAGACGCCACGTTTTCAATCATTCTCTTATAGTCGAGAAATTCGTCAGGCTGTGCTGCTTCCATTCCCTGCTTAACAGCTAGTAAGCTTGCTCCAACTAACATCTGTCGTATTGCTGATCTAGCATTTGAATCATCCAATTCTCCGACCCGAACTTCCGGGAAGATCTCAAGCAAGTCAGCCGAAATCTCTCTTGAACGCTGCTCATCAGGAGAGGAAACACCAAGACCTCGGTGCCAGCTTTTACACTTGCGTGCAACCTCAGTAGAGGCCTCGTGTATGCGTTTTCTGGCGTAGCCTTTGAATGGAACCCCTCTTTTGGGTTGAAACCTTCTGGCGCAAAATATTAGAGCCTCCATTGCAGCTCCATCTAGCCCATCAAGCTCCCAGTCTAGGTTCCATGCTCTTGCAACTGATCTGGCTATGCTTTCAGCCCAACCTCTATGCTCTAGTACTAAAGCATCGGCTTCTTCTCTAGGTAAACACTCGAAATCATTAGAATCTTCCATGGTCTCTACGAATTATCGGCAAAGTTTCTCATTCAGGATAGCAAAAAATCTGAAACAGAACCTATTTTAGACACGATATGCGGGTACGGAATGTGATTCTTCTAGGATAACTAGCTGAAATTACGACATAAAAGGAAAAATATGGGAGCCGCAAAAAAGAAAGAAATCATCACAGACTCACTACGTGAGGAGTATGTAATACGCTACCGAGGCAAGGCTAGAAAACTTGCAAGATCAATTCTTCGTAAGTGGCGCTCACGTCTCGACATTCAAGAGGTTGATAGCCTAGTTGATCTATCTCTTTGTGAGGCAGCAAGTAGATTTAATCCGGAACGTGGTGCAAGTTTTATGACCTTCCTCTTTTATCATCTTAGAGGAAATCTTATTAGAGCTATAACTTATGCTGTTCAATCCTCTAATCTGCCACTAGTTGAACTTGATGCAATTAGTGCTTTAGAAGATGAGAAGGCAAATGCAATGGATATTGCTGATGCCCTTACAAGTGAAGAAACTCCTTCCCCAGAAGAAGCTCTCTATAAACAGGAGATGATAGCGCTTAGTCAGAAGTCATTTGAAAAGCTGGATGAATTAGAGAAATCGGTTCTATCACAGTTATTTGCTGAAGAGGTTCAGATGATAGATATCGCTAGGAACCTTGGCTATAGCCGATGTCATATTTCAAGAGTGAAAAGACGAGCCCTTGAAGCGCTACACTCTGAGATTTCAGGTCAGATGAAAGCAGATGATATAATTCTTGCAAGACCAGATTTTGAAAATGAAGAAGCTCCTCGAGTTGTTAGAAGAACGATGGATAGGAGAAAAATTGTTCGAAGACGTCCACGTTCTGTAGAGAGCGAAGTCAGAGTCGCTAAGTAGAGAACTTTCAGAAGAAGGGCTCACGTGGTAATGTACCACGTGCTTTTGGTTCTATTCTTAGTGAGTTTAGTGCAGGCAGAATTAAATCTAACTTTTTTTGATGTGGGAGAAGGTGCAGCAACCTTAATCTCCCAAGGTTCAAGCCATATTCTGGTAGACACTGGCAATCCTGCAACTGCCCCTGTTTTGGTAAGAAAAGTTAAAAAGCTAACAGGTGGCAAACTTCAAGCGCTTATAATTACCCACCCTCATCAAGATCATATTGGTGGAGTGTTTCAGATCTTAGATGAACTTAATCCAAAATTCAGGTTTGATAACGGAGAAAAAATAACAAAAATTGATGAGCCTTATAGATGGTTCAAAGAAGAGTTTCGAAGAGAAAAATATAAAAAACTAAAAAAAGGTGATTTTTTGAAGGTCGGGAAGGGCCTAATTGAAGTTCTTTCTCCAGGTAGTCTCGCAGTGGACTGGAATGAAAATTCACTGGTATTAAAGATCAGCTACAATAATAAATGCGCAGTTTTAATGTCTGATGCCCTTAAAAAAGCAGAAAATAAGATTGGTGGCTTCGAGTGTGAAGTGATTCAGATTGGCCATCATGGCTCTACATATGCCTCAAGTGTTAGTTTCGTAAAATCAGTACGCGCAAGACTCGGCATTGTTTCTGTTAACAAAAATAACCTAAGGGGATACCCGGACGACCTTGTTCTTAAGAGATGGGAAAAAAACGGGACAAAAATTTTTAAAACATTCGAAAGTGGAGATATTAAAATATCTTTATGAGCAAGATCTACACAATCATTTCAGTGATCTTCTTGTTTTCTCTACTTGGTAGACAGGCATGGGATCTTGGAAGAGGAGTTCTTGGAAGAGAGCTATTTTTATTATTTGTATTGTTTGGAGGGTTATTTTTTAGTTATCGACTGCTCGGACTAAGTGCAAGTATAGCTTTTGGTGGTCTATTGGCTCTACTTTATCCATTTTTAGTTCCTGAAGAGCTAATACATATATTTTTATTTGGGTCTTTCGGATATTTCGTTTTTTTAAATAGAGTTAATTACAAATTCCTTTGGATCTCAGGTATAAGCGTTGGAGATGAGCTGTTTCAGTGGATCTTGCCATGGAGGGTGTGCGATCCAAGGGATATGGTATTAAATCTGGTTTCATGTCTTGTTGGGGGTTTGGTTTGTGTGTTGCAGAGCAGAAATGCTAGTTTTTTTGGCACTTGGGGGTCAGGCCGGAAGGCCTGACCAATGTCACTTACCT
>DDRT01000002.1:0-11469 GCA_002343185.1 Deltaproteobacteria bacterium UBA2409 | reverse complement strand
AACTCTGAGCACTCTGTGTTCAAAAATCAGTTATCAAGCACTGATAATTTAGAATTGAATGTAAGTGGCATTGCCCGGCCTGACCCCCTATTATAATATTTTTATTAATAAAAAACTCTTTCAGCCTTAAACTTTGGTTTAAACCTGGCACCATATTTTTTTTCAAGCTCTAACGCTTTTTCTAGTAACTTTCCAATCCCAGTTTTTTGAGCCCAGTAAAGAATGCCACCTCTAAAAGGAGGAAAACCAAACCCCATAACTGATCCAAGATCTATCTGTTTTGCTGCTTCTGGCCCTGGGGCACCAGCAACACCTTCATCAAGACAAAGTATAGCTTCATTTAAAAGAGATAAAATTAATCTATCCTGAATATCACTTGAGCCTTGCTTTTCCTTAGGAAGTGCTAAAACAGAATACAGATCGCGTCTTGGTTTTTTAGTCGAGAAATCGTAGAAACCGACACCGCTTTTTTTACCCAAAGCACCAGTTGCTGCAAGTTTTGCTGCTAGAGCTGGAGCCTCCATTCTAGAGCCATAACCTTTAACCATAATTTCAGATACATGTGAGGCAACATCAAGACCTACTTCATCTAGTAATCTGACTGGCCCCATCGGGAGTCCAAAATCAGTTGCAGCCTTATCTATGTCTTCAATCTTATATCCTTCTTGAATTAGGAATGCTGCTTCGTTCAAATAAGGCGTTAAGATTCTATTTACTAAAAATCCAGGAACATCCTTCACTACGATTGGGAACTTCCCAAGTTTAACTGATAGACCAGCAACAAGTGCTATGGTTTTATCAGAAGTTTTTTCTCCCATTACTATTTCAACAAGAGGCATTTTTGGAACTGGATTAAAGAAATGCATTCCAATTACTCTTGCAGGATTAGGGATCTCTTTAGCCATTTCAGAAATTGATAGTGAAGATGTGTTGGAAGCAATTATGGCTTCATCTCCAAGTTTGGAGGCAAGTTCAGATAAAACTTTCTTTTTTACTGCCATGTTTTCAACAATAGCTTCTATTACAATTCCAACCCCAATTGGAGGATCTTGAGTTGTGCAGTTAACCCTCGAAACAAGAACATTCCTTTCAGATGGAGAAAGATAAGTGAGTGAATCGGCAAAACCTCTAACTTGGGCTCTTGCTTTTGTTAAAGCAGCCTCAGCTGTATCTTTTAAGGTTACTGGTATCTCTGAGGCAGCAAGGATACTTGCAATCCCAGCGCCCATAACTCCGGCACCGATGACGGAGGCTGACATGTTGTCTAAATGTTTTTTTGCACCTTTTCCTAGGCTTTTAGAAAGTTCAGTAAGAAAAAAAACATGAGTTAAAGCTTTACTTTCAGGGGTTACTATCGCTTCTCCTAGGAGCTTTGCTTCAGTCTCATAGTTTGCAGCAAAAACACTTTCAAGAGCTTTTAATGGTGCAGGATAAAAGCCTTTAGTTTGTTTTAAAACAGAAGCTTTAGCAGAACTTCTAACGACACCCTTTAGCATTCCAGAAAGAATGGAATCTTTAATTCCGATCGATTTTCTTCTAAGTCTCAAGCTTCCGGCTGCTACACTTCTTGCTCTTTCAATAAGAGCATGACTTGGGATTACCTCATCAACTAATCCAAGTGCCAGAGCTTTTTTTGGTCTTACTGTTTTACCAGCAAGAATTAGATCTAAAGCTTTTGGAATTCCAATTAATTTAGGGAGTCTCACTGTTCCTCCGAATCCTGGAATAATTCCAAGTTTTACTTCTGGAAGACCAACAGTGCTGGAAGGTGAGTCACTAAGTAGCCTGAAATCGCAAGCAAGAGCGAGCTCAAAGCCTCCTCCGACGCATGGGCCACTAATGGCAGCTACAGTTTTAAATGGAAGCCTTTCAATTTCAGCAAAAACTGCCTGTCCTTCTTTTGCCAAAGATTCACCAATTTTAGGATCAGTTACCTCTTGAATTAGAGATATATCTGCACCAACAGTGAACATCTCCAAAGATGGCCCAGTTATTACAACTCCTGCCGGAGGTTTAGATTTTAATTTCTCTATGATCTCTCTTAGTGATTGAAGTCTTTCAGGGGTAAAAGTGACAACTTTTTCACTGGGGTCTCCAAGCCTTATAAGCATTACCCCGCCGTCTAAGCTTTCAAGAACAGCTCGCATAAGGAAAGTTGTACTAAAGAATATGGATTATGTCACTTTAGATAAAGAGAAAAGAACTTTTGACTCTCCAATCTGAACCTCACGGCTATATCCAAGCTCATTATTGCTGCCAAATCTTAATTCTCGAGCTAAAACCTGCTCCTTAATGTAGTCCCTAAAAGGGCTAAACTGCTCGCTTGAAACGGCAAGATCGATGTAATCTGAGACATGGAGCCCAGCATCTTTTCTTGCTTGCTGAATGAATCGAACCAAGTCTCTTGTATATCCTTCGGCTTCAAGCTCTGGAGTAATCTTTGTATCTAAATATACAACTGCATCTTGTAGTGCGCAGGCACCTTCAATTTTAGGGGTAAGTGCAAGTGAGAAATCGTCAGCCTCGATTATTTTTCCAAGAACAGTAACTGTTCCATCTTGGTTTTTGGTCCATGAGCCTGTCTTCGCAGCAGCAAGTACATTTTTGAACTCGGCACCTAATTTTGGTCCAAGCTGCCTCGATTTTAGCTCAAGCTTGTAGTCAGCCACCGCCTCAACAGAATCAAGAAGTATTATCTCCTTAACATTTAGCTCCTCCTTGATCAGATTCAGATAGGGTTTGATTGAAACTGATTTTTTTGATGCAAAGGTAAGAGAATTGAGTGGTAATCTTGTTCTTAGGTCAAATTTTTCTCTAAGTGATAATCCAGCAGAGCAGATCTCTCGTATCTGATCCATCGCATCGATCAGATCTTGGTCGATAGTGGAGGGGGTTGGAAATTCTTCAAGGTGAACAGACTCTAAACCGGTTAATTCTTTAAAGATCTCCTCAGATAAAAAAGGCAGAAGTGGTGCAGTTACCTTGGTTAAATTTACAAGTACTGTATAGAGAGTGTTGTAGGCTGCTTGTTTATCTTCGTCCTTTTCAGTCTTCCAAAATCTCTCTCTTGATCGTCTAATGTACCAGTTATTTAAAGCATCGATAAACTTTAGTACTCCATCTGTTGCCTCAGTAAGCTCGTAGCTACTTAGTGCTTTATCTGTGGATTTAATCAGCTCTGAAAGTTTTGAAAGGATATATTTGTCAATTACATAAGGACTATCCTTTATAATTTCACCTCTTATTCCATCAGTATTGGCGTATAGAGTGAAAAAGTAATAGCTATTCCATATAGGATTAAGAATAGTTCTAACGATCTCAGAGATGCCTTTTCCTTTTTTATCGATTAAAAGATCTCCACCACGAAGAACAGGACTAGAGATCAGAAACCATCTTAGAGCATCACTTCCTATGGTTTCAAAAACTTCTTCAGGGTCAGGATAGTTTCTAAGTCTCTTTGAAAGCTTCTGACCATTTTCGTCAAGCACTACTCCATGGCACATGCAATTCTTGAATGGAGGGCAATCAAAAAGCGCTGTTGATAGAACCATTAAGGTATAAAACCACCCTCTTGTTTGGGCTACATATTCAACGATGTAGTCAGCAGGGAAATGTTTTTCGAACCATTCTTTGTTTTCAAAAGGGTAATGAACCTGAGCGAAAGGCATCGAGCCTGATTCGAACCAGCAATCAAAAACTTCTGGAACTCGCCTCATTAAAGATTTTCCAGTTGGATCATCAGGATTTGGTCTTGTCAGTGTGTCGATAAAAGGTTTGTGAAGATCAGCGATCTTAACATTAAAATCCTTTTCAATATCAGAGATAGATCCATAAACATCAATACGTGGATATTTTGGATCATCACTTCTCCAGATAGGGATCGGAGTCCCCCAGAATCTATTCCTACTTATTGACCAGTCGCGGGCATTTTGAAGCCATTTTCCGAAACTTCCATCTTTAACATGTTGAGGGATCCAGTTAATTTTTTGATTTAACTCGACCATTCTGTCTTTAAACTCAGTAACTTTCACGTACCAGGAGTTCAGAGCCATATAAATTATGGGTGTGTCGGTTCTCCAGCAGTGAGGGTAATTGTGAAGATAGGTTTCATGGCGCAAGACAACACCTTTTGCTTTGAGATCTTTGATTATGTTTTTATTAGCATCAAAGACAAGTTGGCCTTCGTAATCTGGGACTAAAGCTGTAAATTTTCCGCTTTGATCAACTGGAACAACTATGCCAATACCATTTGCTTCGCAGACTTTCTGATCTTCCTCCCCGAATCCTGGAGCACAATGAACGATTCCTGTTCCATCTTCTGTTCCAACAAAATCGCCAGCAAGAACCTTGAAGGAATTTTTTGCGTCTTGAAAATATGGAAAAAGTGGCTCGTAGGATCTTCCAATAAGTTCTTCCCCTTTAATTGTTTTTAAAGGTACTGCCCCTTTTAGTTCAGCCTCATATCTGGCTAAAGCAGCCTCAGCTAATAGATATTTCTTTGAATTTAGCTCTACAACTGCGTAGTCGATCTCCCGTCCGACAGCCAGTGCTAAGTTAGAGGGTAATGTCCATGGTGTTGTTGTCCAGGCTAGTATATTGAGATCGTCAGATTTAAAAGCAACTGTTATTGCAGGGTCTTGCCTCTCTCTTGTTGCATTGTCGAGCCTTATTTCAAAGTTTGATAGTGGTGTTTCGCAGGCCCAAGAGTAGGGGAGAACTTTATACCCTTCATATACTAGCCCCTTTTTATATAATTCGGAGAATGCCCACAAAACACTCTCCATGTATGGGAGATCCATCGTTTTATAGTCATTTTCAAATGAAACCCAGCGACCTTGGCGAGTAACATATCGTTCCCACTCTTTCGTGTACCTCAGTACCGAAGTTCGACAGTAGTCGTTAAACTTTTCAATTCCGTATTCCTCAATCGCTTTGTGGCCAGAAACTTTAAGCTCCTTTTCGGCCTCCATCTCTGCTGGTAATCCATGGCAATCCCAGCCAAAACGTCTTTCGACCTTTTTCCCCTTCATAGTCTGAAACCTTGGGATCAGATCTTTTGCATACCCAGTTAAAAGGTGACCATAGTGAGGAAGGCCGTTGGCAAATGGGGGACCATCATAAAATACAAATTCAGCCTTTCCAGGCTTTGATAGAGTTTTTTCAAAGATCTTGTTTTCCCGCCAAAAGGCTAAGATTTTGTTTTCAATCTCAGGAAATTTGGGGCTTTGAGGAACATCTTTATACACCTAGAGGAGTTTATCAGGAAAAAAACTTCCCGTCATTTCCTCTAGTTTCTCGTATTTTGACTCATCAATGTTGCCACCAGTAAGAAGAGCTAAAACTCTTCCATGAGGGGCAAATTTTGAAAATAAACATGCTGCAAGGGAAACAGCGCCAGAGGTTTCGGTTTTAAAGCCAAGCCTTTTTAGTCTTATAGTAGTCCAGGCTATTTCTTGTTCAGATACTGTTACAAACTCATCTACAAATTGTTTTATTAATTCAAAGTTAATTTCGCCTACTGTAGTTAATAATCCCTCAGCGATACTTTTATTTGGTATGACTGGAGTAATTTCACCAGATTGTAAGGAGAGGTAAGTATCGTTCGATGTCTCTGGCTCAACCCCTACAATTTTAACCTGTGGGTTAAGCTGTTTTACAGCAAAAGCAACTCCTGCAAGTAGGCCTCCTCCACTTGTTGGTAACACTATAGTTCCAACATCTCTTAACTGCTCTAGAATTTCTATCCCTAAGGTAGCCTGCCCTTCTATTACAGGAACCTGGTGACTTGAGTGAATCGGAACTCTTCCAAGTCCATTTTGAATCTCTAAGACTTTTGCCTTTCTTCCAGCTTCGCTTGGCTCAGAGTAGTGAACCGTTGCGCCATAATTTTCAATTTTAGCGACTTTTACCTCTGGAGTACCTTCTGGGACTACTATATCAACTGGTACTCCTAAAAGTGAGCATGCCCTTGAAAGTGCTGTAGCGAAGTTTCCTGAGGATGAGGCAACAACACCTTTGCGTCGGCCAAGCTCAGTGAGATCTAATATAGCATTGTCTGCCCCGTGCTCCTTGAATGAGCCTGTTTTATTTTCGCCCTCATCTTTAATAAGAACTCCCCCTGGTAGTTGGTATACAGGTGTAATCGTATGATTTACTAAGTTCGCAGCATGATTTACCCGATCGAGGGTTAAGATCTCCAGAATAATCTCCTAAAAGCCTGATTATAATAAAAAATCAGAAGCTAACCAAACCCCTTCCTGTTTAGCTACTCATGACTGATACTGAATACAGTTATGAAGTCCTATCTTTATATAAACTCAGCTTTATATCTTATCTTTGGTATCTGGTGCGCTATAGCACCATTTTGGACTGCTGAGGCAGTAGGGTTTAGTTTGCCAGGGAATCAGGGTTTTGCAGAGTATGTTGCAGTCTATGGCGGTTTAGAGTTTGGAGTAGGGGTGTTTTTTCTTCTATCTGCTCTTCATCCAACTTTAAGTAGGGCAGGAGTGATTTTTGGTGCCTGTTTTTACTTAGGGATATTTGTTTTTAGAACGATAGCTATTGCTCAGGTAGGTACTGATATCGGCTCAGGGTTAAATTTTTATATTGCAGAAGGAATACTTGCAGCGTGGTCAGTAGTGCTTCTAAGGCGATAGCTCAAGCGATATTATTTTATATAGTATGGTTTTTGGTTGTCTATTGGATGAGAGATGGTCAGCTAGAGATTTATGCTATAGGGCTTCAGATTTTTTTCATCTTAATTTTTTTAAAGAAGTTTGAGATCCGATTTTTATTTTTTTCGATCATACTTGGTAGTATTATCGATTCAATGCCTGTAGCTCTTGGACTAATCAGTTTTCCTTCTACGAAGTTCTATTTAGGTGTTTATCCATCTTGGATGGCATTAATGTGGGGTGTTTTTGCTACAACATTCTCATTAAGTTTAGCCTGGCTTCATAATAAAAAAGTTTTGCAAGTCTTGTTTGGGTCAATTGGTGGCTCTTTAAGTCTTTACGCTGCGTACGGAATAGGTGCATTAGATTTTCCAAGTGGAATTACAGCAGCGATTCTATTTTGTTCAATAGAGTGGGGAATCTTAGTGCCTATACTTTTCTCTATGCACCGTCGTCTTCAATGAGGAATCTTTCGTTTTCATTTCGCTGATGTAGACTAACTATTCTTGATAAGCGGTTAGTAATAGGATCGATCAGTTCTGAAGCCCCTTCAAGTTGCGCTATAGCCAATGAGCTCTCAAGGAGATCTAATAAATTGGTATATCTAAGAATTAGAGATGCTTCGTCGTAGTTTAAGGCTTCTAACAGCGTTAGTACCCCGTTAAGACAACGAGAATCTTGCTCTGGGTTTCTACGTAAGCCTGCACTCAAGTAGCTGACACAGATATGACCAATAGCAAGTAATGATTGAGTGGAGTAATCATCGCTCTTTCTTACAATTTCTAAAAGTTTTTCTGGATTGAACTCTATAGGATCCTCTAGGCACCGATATGTGAGTGAGCGATATATTATCTGAAAGTAAGAGACAGGTTCGTTTGGGGGAACCCTTGAGGCACTATTCATTGTGGATAATAGAAAGGTTCTATGTCTGAAAGTTTCTTCAGGACTCTCACCAATTAGCCCCTGTATATTTGCTTGCCCAAATGAGATCCCTGATAAAGAATTTATGCAGGATCTAAACAATAACATCGAAATGTCTTTCTTTATAAAATCTGCAACAGCCTCATTAGATCTGCTTTCTAAAAGATCTTTAAGAGCCATCTTCAAGCCCTCTGAGGAGTGTGAATCCCATTCTGCATGTTTCCAAACTTCTAAGATAACTCTTCTTTCATATGTAAAATCTTCTCCAGACCGAGCCTTTATTCCAATTATTGAAAGAAGGCTTTCACAAGTTGAAGCAGCGACCTCTCGACTTGAACAAAATAGTCTTATTACAGGTGATTCCACATTTCTCATTACTGGAAGTAGCAGTCCTACTAATCCACGTGACATCAAAACTCTTGTTATTTCTGGTTGATCTATAAGTAGCTCTAATTCTTGGCATAACCTTTTTGGATCCGACTGAAGTTCTCTTAGAAAGGAAAGACATTCTTCGGCCGGGATCTCTCTCGCCTGGTCGATGTACCATAATCCTTCCACTAAGTTCACAAAGCTAGAATTGCCCATAATGAAGACTTCTTTTGCTCTCTCAAGCTCCTTTATTCCGTTAGCCTGATCCTCAAGTAGAAGTACCCCAAGATACTTCTGAGTGGCTCTTGTAAATCGGTTCGCATCTAGCCACGGAACGAAATTGTAAACTTCAACGCCTGAACTGATTAAGGATTCAATCGCATCTTCAAAATTACTAAGACGTTTGTTAGAGGTATAATCGTCAGTTTCCTGTAAAAAAAGCTGTCTTACAAATGCCTTTTGTTCCTCGAGGCTTAATAGTGGGATAGTTTGTAAGATTTCAGGATTTAATTTTTCATCACCCTCGAATTTATTCATATAGTAGAGCTCTGCTAGTGCTGCTCCGGGACTCTTTGTTGATTCGCAAGTGCAAAGTAGTTCAAGAGCTTTTAGTCTCTCTAGAACATCAATTTCGGAGGAGAAGTTTTCATTTAGTTCTAGCTCTCTTCTAAAAAAATCCTTCTTATTCCTGCTTCCAAGACATGCTTTTAGCTTAGCAGCAGTTTCTGAGAAGATCGGATCACCGATAGGAACCTTTAGAGCTTCGTCAATATAGGTGTCCGCTAAGGAAGGATCGTCCAGGATTAGAAGCTCATGATTCGGAGTTCGTTGAATTAGTTCTATGGTCGAAAGCTTCGCAAGCCCATTGAGACTTCTGTTAGGTGTTTCCAGAAATTCAGGTTTTGAAAGTTTTATTGCAAGAACCACCCCTGGTTTTGATGCAGAATCCAGTTTTAACCTGTGACCTATGGAGTCTTCAGGAATAGAACTTAGTAATGCTTCCAGCTCAGATGCCCTAAATTGTGGAGCTCTCCATTCGACCTGCATTCCGCTCAAGATAACTAAAAATAGAACGCTAATCTACTTTAGTCTAGAGGCTAAAAGGCTCATAGAAAGCCTAAATACTCCCCTTGAGTCCAAAGTCATTCCGTTCTTCTTATCTGCATAAAGAACTAGCTTTTCACCCCCTGGAAGAAGAGCTACTGGGCCTACAGCGAAGGAAGAAACTCCGAAAGGAGCAGCTGGCTTGGCTGATTTTGAGTCGAATGACTTAATTTTAAGTCTAAATAACTTAAATGGAGACAGAGGATCTTTAATTATCAGCTTTTTAGGAGTGTCTTCACTAAAGCCCGAGGTGAACTCTACCTCTGCTTCATCCCCTTCGGCAGGGACTTTTACAAAGGCTACCCTATCAAAAAATGAATTTAGCAGCTTGGCAGATTTTGATTTTAAAGCCTGATTGTCTTTCTCTTCTTCGCAAAGATCGCAAAGTGGTTGAAGTTTAGCCTGACTCTTTGGTTTTACAATTACAGTTGGATAGGTTGGAACTTTCATCTCATTCTTTCCACCCTCATCGAGACTTACGGTGCTATCTTCTTCAACTGTTTGGAGGAACACACTTGCACCTTCCGGTTCTTCCTCAACAGTAATTTTCTTAAGATACTCACCGACAGTTTTATAGATTCTCTCCATATGAAAAGGAGTGACTCCTAAAAGTCTTAAATTGCTCTTTGCTGGTAGGGGTTTATCTGGATTGTAGTTGTGTAATTTCTCGTTTGAATAGGCATCAACCAGCTCTATACTAGAGTTTACTAGTGCGCGCAGATCAACTTCAGAAGAGCCTTTTAGATCCATATCAAGGTCATAAGGAATTATAAGCCTTTCAGGAACACCTCTAGCTCGTAGATATTTAACCCTTAGATCGTCCAGTTTAACTTTATGATCTTTCTCTAATCGAAAAGGCAGCTTGGCACGCCCATGCTCCTTAAGCACTGAGGTGTATGTTTTTCCAAGGTAAAGTAGGGCAGCCATGTGACCTGTTTCAGATAGCAGTGCTGAAATCCTCACCTGGTTTGCCATTGGTGGTCTTAAGGCTGAGGCTAAGATTAGAGCAATAATAGATGTCCTTCTTGCGTTATATCTTAGAAACTCAAAAGCTTCGGCTACATCATCGTCAATTTCAGTTTCTGCTAATCCTAAATCGCGAAGCTCCCTTACTAACTTTTCACTTCCTATCCTGCCTAGAGCACCTTCGAGGTCTAAAACTGGAGCACCTCCATAAACAGCAGAATTAGCACTTTGGATGAATTCCATCGTCAAAACTGGGTCATGAAGGAGTAAGTTTGCAAGATCTCTTATTTTAAGAGTTCTGTGATCGCCAGCCGAGAGCCTTGCCTGCATAAGGATTGTTGAATCTGGGAGGAGATTAACCGTAGTGGGGGTCTTCTTTTCGCTCATTAGTCCTTGAGATATATCGCAAAAGTAGACTAAATTGACAGATCTTAAGTGCACTATTTTTTAGGAATTTTATTCATTTCAATAACAGTTCTTGCTGATTTTCCACTAGTTTCAGAAAGGCTTAGCTTTAAAGACCAGGAGCTTTCTGTTGCTGGAACCAGTACTTATCTTGAAAAAGAATTGTACGTAATTGATGAAGAGAGATGGAGGGTGGCAGAGACGTTTAAATTTTTTGAAATTGATGATTGGGCGATTAAGGCAAGATTCTCTGCTGGATACACGGGTTCTGGCTTTATGGATGGAGCAATCCACGGATGGCACGATTTTTTCAATCTACCTGAGAGCGGAAGAGAGGGAGAGAGAAAAGGTAGGTATCAAATACGCGGGTTTAGAACTGATGGTGTCCCGTTTGAACTCAAGAATAGCGGAGGTTTTTTTGAAGCTCCAAGAGTTTTTATAGAGAAAGAAAATTTAGTATTTGGCGTAAGTATTCCTCTCTCAACAAATAATGATAGCCCTAGCTCGCCTGATATCGGGATCAGATATCAGAGAGACTGGGAGCAATTTTCAGGTGGAGTTGGTGTCATATATTACTCTGATGCGAATGTTGGTGAAGTTTTGTTTAAGGATTTTCACTTTGAAAGTGATCTAAAGTGGAATTTCGAGATCTATGAAAATCTTGGTGGAGCTTTTGGGGGGACCATTTCAACTCCCCCATATAGAAAAATGGGGTATGTTCCAACTGTAATTTCATATTTAGATTTTGAACTTAATTATAAGCTTCATTCTGGCAAAGTGTTTTTTACTGTAAAAGAAAATCCTGGCTCAGGCGAGATGACTTCAGATGTTAGTTTTTTGGTTGGGTATAGGCGAAGTAGTTAATTTTGAACTATAGAGAACACAAAGAATGAACCTTTCCCCTTTGTATTCTTAGTGGTCTTTGTGGTTAATTTGAAAAAGCTGGAAGCTAAGGAAGCACATATTAATAACCTTGAAATGAGTTATTCAGATCCTAAGCATATAATGGTACTACGTCAAAACATCGCTT
>DDRT01000021.1 GCA_002343185.1 Deltaproteobacteria bacterium UBA2409 | reverse complement strand
CTGTGAACTGTGAACTGTGAACTGATTATTCAGCGTTACTTCACGCTGTCTATATAATAATTTCTAAATTCTATCACTTCCAATCCTAAAACTTCCCTATCTCCCTTATAAACTCTCTAACTGCTGCACCAAGAACTTCTCTTAGCTCTCGTTTAATATCATTATCATCAGGAAGCGGATGAAGATATTCTGAGGTCGCAGAATATGTACCTCTATATTTTGGAGAACTAACTTCAATTTTTGCTTCTGAGTTAATTCTCTTCATGAGATCTTTTTCCGAAAGATTAGCTTCCCACGATTTAAGCTTAAGAATCAGCTTTTCTCCCTCTCCAAATCCTCTACTTACTCCGGAAGAAGACAAAGAGTCCTCAACAAAAAGGCGAACTATCTCCTTAACCTCTTGATCCTCCCCTCCAGATACAAGAGCCCTAGACTCCCTCTCATCTGAAACTTCAGAAACAGTAATTATTTTAGGTTCGACTCCACTAACAGAAACTGAATCAAGTGTTGGAGGATCTATCTCTTTAAGATTCGAGCAACCCGCTAGCATCAACAAAAGAACTAATTTTTTCATCTCTTAAAGCCTTCTCTAAAAAGCAATGTTTTGACCTGAATTTTTTTGCTGCCCAGATGGCAGACAGCCTTACTATAGGACTTTCATCAGATTCGGCAAGCAATTCCACAATGGGCAATATTTCTTCAAACTCCTGATTAACAGCAACATAGATCGCATTTCTTAGTAACCCTGATCTCCTTGCTCTACTAAATGAAGTGTGGCCGAACTTATTATCGAATTCTCTGTTAGATCTGATAGACAATATCTCTTCCAACTTAATAGATGCCTCTTCGTCTCCTACTCCATGATTGAACGGACAAACCTCCTGGCATATATCGCATCCGAAAACCCATTCTCCAATCATAGAGCGTTCCTCAACTGACAAAAAACCTCCCTTCTCTATCGTTAGATATGAGATACATTTTCGTGCATCAATTGAATAGGGCTCTACAATGGCACCTGTTGGACAGCTCCTTAAACATCTTGAGCAAGCACCACATCCTTTGAATATATTAGTTGTTGGCTCTATCTCCTGGTCAGTTAAGATCTCACCAAGCAAAAAGTAAGAACCAACACCTGGTCGTATTAACAAGGTATTCTTACCAATGAATCCTAGTCCGGCATTCCTAGCTAGCGGTCTTTCAAGCAAAGCTACGGCATCAGAATAAACCTTATATTTTCCATCAAGCCCCTCAACCAACTTTTTAGCGATCCTAGGAAGAGCAAGATGGTAATCTTCTCCAAATGCGTAACATGCTACCTGTCCATATCCCTTCCTATAGATACGCTCTCTCTTTTTATAAGGTACTGCAAAAGATATGATAGATTTTACTTCTGGTAGAAGAAATTCTGGGTCGCACAGATTTGGCTTTTCTAGATAAGACATCTCTCCTTGATACTTACTATCAAGCCAAATTTTGAGTTTACTTTTTTCTTTCTTTAAATGCTTAGGTTCACTAACCCCTAAAAGCACAATCCCAAGCTCTTGGGCAAGCTCACCAATATTTTTCAACATGAAGATTCCCAGGGGTCTTTCTTGAATGTACAGTAAAACCTCTAGAGCATAGAACCTTCTCCCCTTCTTCAATCATATCGGGATTTCCACACATAAAAACGTGCCCCTGTTCCGGAGAAAGATCCATAAAATAGGCACTAACACGTCCCTTATTGCACCAGGATGGTAGATTATCTTCTCTACTAACAAATGGTTGGTACTTTACATTGGAAAATCTCTTGATCTCATCCTGATAAGCAAGATCAGATAACTTTCTTACGCCATGAACTATCGTAAGATCTCGGTCTTTTGTGACCGGATCCTTCATCATTGAAATATATGGGGCAAGCCCGGTACCAGTACTGACCAATATTAAACTTTTTTCTTTTGGAACATCAGTCAATGTAAATGTTCCTGTTACTTTTGGGGCAATAAAGAGTCTATCACCAACTTTTAAAGCTGCCAGTCTTGATGTAAAAATGCCATCAGCTAGTAAAGAGATATAAAACTCGTAATACCCCTTTTCCGACGGTGGAGAGGCTACGGAATAAGCTCTTTTTATAATTTTATCAGGTGCCGGGGCTTCAACTTCTGGATTTGCCCAGTCTACTCTAACTGCACTTCCAGGAAGACCGATTGCTAGATATTGGCCAGGTATAAAATCTGCAACACCAGCATCTGGTTTAACTCGGATTATTATCAACTCCCTTGTAAGGTCTTCTCTATAAATAAGCTCACCGTTAAGCATAGATTTGATTTCTACCATGTCATAAGGTAACAGTCGATGGAGATAGCCCTATTAAGACCCCAGATTCCACAAAATACAGGAAGCATAGCAAGAACCTGTGCCGGCACTAAAACCAAACTTCACGTTATAGGTCCTACACCATTTGAAATCACAGAGAAGAATGTTAAGCGAGCTGGGCTAGATTACTGGCATCTTGTCGATCTTGTGGAACATAGTTCCTGGGATAATTTTTTAGAAGCTAACAAAGATAAAAGAATTATCGGGATAGAAACAACTGGCGAAAAAGATTATTTTGACTTTAATTTCGAACCAAGTGATATCTTACTTTTTGGTGGTGAGGTATCAGGAATAGACAGCGAGGCCGCCTCAAGGTGCGATGTAATCTTAAAAATTCCAATTGAGCCTAATACTGTAAGAAGCTTGAATCTTAGTAATTGTGTTTCGATCGTTTTATATGAGGCAATAAGACAGACAAGATAATTCCTTCTCCGTGGTCTTTGTGTTCTCTGTGGTTCAATTATATATGCTTAGAATCTGAATAATTCATTTCAAGGTCATCGATAAGTGCTTCTGAAGTTTTAGCATTTTTTATTAACCACGAAGACCACCAAGAACACGAAGGGATATGGTTAATTCTCTGTGGTCTTTATAGAACTATAATTATACACACTCATAATACTCAAACTATTAAAAATCTAATCACACTTAGACAGATAAATCCTTCTATCAGTGCGCAATTTTTCCTTATCTGCAATCTGCTCAAAAACACCCAAAACATCACAAACAGGCTCTCTTGAAAGAATAAATCCAGAGGCGATCTTCTGAGAGACAGTTACTCTTCTTTTTAAATTAAAAATAATAGGATCGAATAATTCATCTTGCTTTTCTTTAACAACCACTAAAGGTTCACTACCAACTATCTTATTGATCTCAACTGCTGCTCTATCGAAATCCTTTATAGCCCCCTTGACCCCTTCAGCGCTCCAAGCAAAAAGTATCCAAAATGAAATTGCTATAGGCAAAAATCTTCCTATTTTATCACTTCTTAATAAGTAGCTACTAAGAACACCCAATAAAACCGAAGCTCCAATTTTATATCGAACTGACTCAAGCCAAACAAAAGCTATATGTACTGAAGGAGAGTCTAAACTTAGAGGAAGGGAGAAAAGTTCAATAGCAGGAACACTCACGATAAGTATTGTTACTCCAGCAACGAACAATACCTCTGAGAGTTTTATAATTCTGCTCTTGCTTAAATCTGAGAGCCTTCTCCAGCCTTCAGTTAGATAATTTGAGAGGTACAATGCAAACCATGGAAACAGCGGAACCAAGTAGCTAAATCTCTTCCCTGATGCTACGGAAAAAAACAAAAGTCCGAACAAAAAGAAATTTCTCTCTCTAGTAGAAACGCCAAACGGTTTTAAAAATGAAATTAAAAGGACAAAACTCCACGGGAATGCCTTGCGAGCAAGATCTTTTATATAATAATACCAGGGCTCACTATTCACATCTGCCCCTCCGAAGAATCTTTGTAGATTTTCGAAAATTATCTGCCTTTCAAGAGTTGAGGATTCCCCATAAATTAAAAGTGTGCCGTACCAGAGGCTCCCAATGATAAGTCCAAAAAGAGCAGTTAAGATAATTTTCTGCCCCCCTAAAAAAAAACCACCCGCAACTGAGAGAATAAAACTTACAGGGCCTTTTGCTAAGATTGACAAACCTATAGCTAACGGAGCAAGGAATTTTTTTGACTTTACGATAGCTACAATCGAGGCTGTTACAAAGAAAGCAGCAGTCATATCTACTCTTGCATCCATCGCAGAATTCAAAAATCCGTGAGTTGAAAACAAGATTAGCGCTGTCAAACTAATATTTTTTGACTGATACAAATAAAGTAAGAGAAGTATTCCTAAGGCAGCCAATACATTCAGAGATCTTCCAAGGCCTGGGGTGATCTCAAAACCACTGGCAGCCAAAATCCAATGGTACAATGGTGGCTTTGAGACGGTTACCCCGTTTCTTGAAGGGGTAAGCCAGTTTCCTGTTTCTGAGATCTCCCAGGCGACTGAAAGCTCCCTGGCCTCAGTTGAGCTATTAACAGGCACATACCTTGTAGCAGGAACGAGTACTATAAAAATACTAAAAAGTAGAAGTGAAAATCTCAAGAAAAGATAAACCAGAGTACTGCTGATGAAGCAAATAGGAAGGCAATTATCTCAAAAAACAGCATAGAGTTTAAGGCTACGGAATCAAACAAATATTGTAAAGCCCCTAAAAAACGTCAGACCCTAGCTCAATCTGAAGAGAGTGCCTTTCTTTCTAGCTTCCACTTTTGCTCTAGCTTATCCAGGGCTCCCCCATAGGCCTGTTCTACCTGGTCTATTACACGGCTCATAGCAAACTGTGCTCCCTCAGAGAACCGTTCAGGTGGAGGAAAAAAAGCAAGGATACTAAAACATATCTCTCGCTCATCTATAAGGTATTTAGCAGCCTTTGAGAGCTTCATAGAGATATCCAAAATGTCAAAGGCAAGTTCGCTCTCGAGAGCCTTCACAAAAGAGGGTCCAAGTTCTTTTATTATTCTGTGCAAAAGCCCTGGAAAAACTTCACCTGGATAGTTTGCAAGGCCGTAACACCAACCTTCAATCTCGATCTTAAAAATCTGCTCGAATGTAGGTTCTTTCATCTATGCTGCATCTTCCCAAGGGATCATCTCTCGATCCTCTAAGGTTAGCTTAACATCTTTAAACATATCATGTAACGGAGAACTTGGATCGGAGGCCTGCCTTACCAGCTCTGCTATCTCTCCCTTTAATGACTCCATCTTAGAGATCGCCTGCTCATCAAGCCCTTTTTGAATAATTCTTGTAATCGCATCGTAAATTATAGGTAGGTACTGAACTAAAAGTAAGGTATCAACATCTTCTTCTTCAGCAAGTCCTCGTTTTCTTTTTTTCTTTACATTAGCAAGATTGAATATCTGAGCAACTTCGCTTGAATCAAGACCAACAGGCTCACCACGTCTTAGTCTATCCTGAATGTAGGTAGAAACATCGATGACTTCTCCGAGCATTAACCTTAGCTGTGGACTCTCATCAAGCATCGCAAATGAACTTGCTGAACGCATATCTGAGGCATATCCATTTTCTGGAGTAACATCTCGCAAGTGAAACTCTGGTTCATCAACCTCTAAAGATTCAGCCAAGCTTTGAGCCGCCTTTGCTCGCGCTTCAAGAGCTTCAGCGAGACTTAACCCTTCTAGAGTTTGCTTTTCCTGATAGTACTCCTCCAACTCGTCTGCCTGACCAGCTGCATTGTTAGTGCCTTTTTGAGCATTCTTAACATTTAGAATCTGACCATTTCTAATTCCATTTAAGAAGTTTCTTGTTTCTTCTCTATTTGTTTCTGGCTCTCCATGAATATGCTTTTTCTCTTCATGCTTTTTTTGAGTAATTTTTTTGTTTGGATCCTTAGGTGCCTTTGTCCTAACTGGTTGGGGAGGAACAGTTTTCTTTGGCTCAGGTTTTAAAAGCTCAGGGTTAAACCTGGTCTGAACATCCTTTAAAGATGTTTGAGCTTGGTCTTGATTTCTTTTATCTACACTACTCCTAGACATTACCCCTCTTATCGAGAGATAGCCTTATACTGCTTCAGGGAAAATTACTCATTAAAACAATAGTTTAGAGGAAGCGTCGTTTTCGCCAGAAAACGAGACAGAAAATATCGCATACCCTAAGCGGCAGAGCCTAGCATTTTAGCCGAAGGCAAAAACTAGTTATTGCTGGGTATATTTTACGAAGTCAGCCTTAAGCCAGTCCCTTTCACCGGCCACTTTTAGGACAAGTGCTCCATTTTTAGGGTCTGGGAACATCAAAAAGCGACCATCCCTATCCAAGAGAAATGTCTCTGGATATCCTGCAACTTCAAACTTTCTGGATAGTTCCCCGTAGAAATCGAGTAAAATCGGGAATGATATCTTAGAGCTTTTAAGAAATTCCTCTACATCTTTTTTCTCATCCTGAGTTGCTATACCGACTACAACGAAATTTTCACTACCAAGCGAATCTTGAAGTGCCTGTAAACTTGGCATCTCTGCAATACAGGGCGGACACCAGGTAGCCCAAAAGTTAACTAGTACGATTTTCCCTTTAAAATCTCTTAGTGAGACTTTTGCTCCAGAAAGATATTCAAGCTCGACCTTTGGTGGTAAAAGTCCGGGGGAGCGTCCCTCCCTCTCGCATGCGACTAAAGATAGTAAGAATATAAACGCTGCGCGAATCATTTTTTAGCTTAAAAAGCTCAAAAATGTATGAGCATAGCAGGGCGAGCGCGGTTTGGCGTAGCCAAAACGCGCCGTAAAAAACATTGCTTCGTTTGCCCTAAATCTTTCTATACTCAAAACTCACCTGCGTTTGGTATAAATGACACTCGCAATTACTTTTTGCCGTATTTTCGTTTAAATCTATCTACACGACCTTCTGTGTCTACGAGCTTCTCTTTACCGGTGTAAAAAGGATGGCAGTTTGAGCAGATAGTGACTCTTATCTCTTCGCTGGTTGAGCCAGTGGTAAAAGTAGCTCCACAGCCTGAGCAGTTAACTTTAGCCTCTGGATAGTATGTTGGATGTCCTTCTGATTTCATTGTTTGTCCAAAAAAGAAAGACCATATTGTAGAGAATTCAGACAGTTAGGTCAAGGAGCCAAGAGTAACACTCTGAAAACACTAGATAAGTAACTGGCACAATAAAAGCTAGAAGCAAAGGTAACCTTTTAGAGGATTAGATGATATGAAACAACTAATAGCCGCGATTTTAGTTTTAAGCACGATATCTGTTGCTGATGTTAACTATAAAAAACTACATAAAGAGTTAAGAAAAGAATTTAGATCTGAGTGTAAGGGAAAACTTAAAGGCCAACAGATAAAGGTTCAATGCAAGCATTTAAAGAGCCAATTGTTTCTCCTTCGCGAATTAATCAAAGAACAAAAAAAGAGTCAGGCCTGTATATTCGTTTATGATCCAGTTTGCGGTGTTGATGGAAAAACATATTCAAATATCTGTTTTGCAGATTCGCATGGTGTAGAAGTAGCTCATGCTGGGGAGTGTTTTTAGAATCGATGCCACAACCACCGAAAGTTGTGCATAGTTAAATTAGATACAAGTAACGGGCAAATTCCAAAATTTCATTCTTCAACGCAGAGTTCGCAGAGTTACACAGAGAGACTACCTCTGTGCAACTCTGCGAACTCTGCGTTTTAAATACATTCAAGAACTTTTAATCTTACAATCTCAAACTAACCAAAAAACTCTAACGCAAACTTATATCCCTTATCCCACTGAGTGATCTTGAATGACTCATTTGGTGCATGGATTGAATCCTCTTCAAGACCAAATCCAACTAATACAGGAACTGCTCCAGAAACTTCTGTTAATGATACTAAAACCGGGATACTTGCTCCTTCCCAAATATATAGTGGCTCAACACCTGTTGATTTGATTAGAGCATTCTTTGCTCGTGCTACAGCAGGAGAACTAATAGGTACTCTTAACGCACGTCCAGCTGCACAGGAGTCGATGATTTTAAATGTAAGTCCTAATGGAGTTTGAAGTTTCAGGAAATTAGTTACAAGCTCTAACGTCTCTTTAGGGTCCTGATCATACGCCAATCTTATTGAAAGCTTAGCATTAGCTGTAGATGGAATAATTGTTTTTGAACCTTCATCAATATGACCACTCCTTAGGCCGTTAATCTCTATCGTAGGTAAAAACCCCCTTCTAAGGGCGATACTTTTTCCTTTTTCTCCACCAAAAGGCATCACTCCTGTTAAGCCATGATACATAGCCTCAGTGATAGGGAACTTTTCAGCTAGTGCTAGCTCCTCTTTTAAAGGCTCTTTAACTGAATCATAGAATCCAGGGATCCCGATTCGACCGTTCTCGTCGTGCAAAGTCCCTAACATCTTAACAAGCGCTAAACTTGGGTTTGGCGCTACGCCCCCATGAACACCTGAATGTAGATCTTTTGATGGGCCAATTATCTGTACTTCAAGATGACAGATCCCTCTAAGCCCCATTGTCAGAGCTCCAACTCTTTCATCAATAGTTCCGGTATCGCAAACAAGCAACGTATCTGCTTTAATTTTACCTTTTATACTTGAAAGTATCTGAGAGAGTCCTACGCTCCCTGACTCCTCCTCCCCTTCTATTAAAAAAATCACCTCTTCTTTAAGAGAATCAGCTCTTGCCTTAACTGCCTGAATTACATACCAAAGCTGTCCCTTATTATCCTGAGCCCCCCTACCATAAACCCGTCCTTCTCTTTCGGTAAGCACGAAGGGATCTGTTTTCCAAAGCTCAATCGGTTCAGGTGGCTGAACGTCGTAATGACCATAGATTAAAGTCTTGGTATCTCCTGACCCGATCCTCCCATAAACAACTGGCTTTCCCGTCGGGGTTGGAATCAGCTCTGTTTTTACTCCAAACCCCTGAAGATAATCAGATAACCAGATTGCACAGTCTGTACACTCGGACTCAAACTTAGGATCGGCGCTTATACTCTTAAATGCGATAAAATCTGATAGCTTTTCCACGATGACAAAGTTACAACTTTTCAAGAAAAAACGCTCGAAGTTTCGAGATTGCTATTGCCGATTTTTCTCCAGACCGATAGAAATACTAATGTCACAAGGAGATTTATGCGAAAAATAGTAAGTTTTTTAATTCTAGCACTTTTGTTCGTTGGATGTTCATCAAGCGACAAGGACAGCACTGGCCTTTCAGAAGCTGATCTTGCTGCTCAAAATGCACGATTCGGGGACGGTAATATTCCATTTGCTGAAGGAGAAACCGGTCTTTTTAGAAATATATACTTTGATTATGACTCTTCGACTGTAAACGACAGAGGCAGGCAAGATGTAGAGTATAATGTGCAAGTTCTAAAACAGAATCCAAGCATGAAGTTATCCCTGGAGGGTCACTGCGACGTTCGAGGCACCAAGGAATACAATATGGCCCTCGGCAACAGAAGGGCTCAAGCCGTATTCGATATGCTAATAGCTTATGGCATTGAGAGAAGCAGGTTAACTACCATTAGCTATGGCGCTGAAATACCATTAGATCCAGGATTTAGTGAGCTTGCGCACGCTAAAAATAGGCGTGTTCATTTTGCTAGGGGATACTGAGTCCTCTCAACATTGGAATAGCTACTCAATAAGTGTATTATCCACCGATGGGTAAACTTTTGGACTCTATCCACTCTCCCCTGGATTTAAGAACTCGTTCTACTGAATCACTAAAAGAATTATGTAAGGAGCTGCGAGAAGAGTTAATCCAGTCTGTTTCGGAATCCGGAGGACATTTTGCCTCAAGCCTTGGCGCAACAGAAATTACTGTGGCACTACACAAAGTTTTCGATACGCCAAACGACAGAATTGTCTGGGACACTGGACACCAAGGTTACATCCATAAGATGTTGACTGGAAGAAGAGAGCAACTGCCAACAATTAGAAAGAAAGACGGAATATCAGGCTTTTTAAAAAGAGAAGAAAGTGAGTTTGATACTTTTGGTGCTGGACATGCAGGAACCAGCATTTCGGCAGCCGTTGGAATGAAAGTAGCCTGCCCAGAAAAGAATGTAGTAGCAGTAATTGGCGATGGTTCAATCACAGCTGGTATGGCATTTGAAGCACTAAACCATGCTGGATCATTAAACCTAAAAGGTTTCGTGGTAGTGATTAACGATAACGAGATGTCAATCTCAGAAAACGTTGGCGCTCTTTCTTGGGCATTTTCAAGAGCAGTAACCTCGAAGTTCTCAACCGAAGCAAGAAAGAGATTTAAATCTTTACATCAAAAAGGATTCGTACCAGAGATCATTTACAAAGCGATAGATCGAGCAGAAGAAGCAACCCAAGGGTTCCTCGCAACACCTGCTATGCTCTTTGAGGCACTTGGTTTTCGTTATATAGGCCCAATCGATGGGCACGATCTAGAAGATCTTATCCCTGCACTCGAAAATGCAAAAAACCAGGATGGGCCAGTTGTAATTCACGCAGTAACAGTAAAAGGAAAAGGTTACGATCCTGCCGAAGAAGATCCAATTACTTGGCATGGGGTAACACCTTTTAATCCTGAAAAAGCCAAATTTCATCAAAGCTCAAGCGGAGCTCCTTCTTACACATCAATTTTTTCGAAAGCTGCAATCGCACTTGCTAAGAATAATAAAGACGTAATTGCTATCACAGCTGCAATGCCAGGCGGTACAGGACTTGATAAGTTTCAAAAAGAGTTGCCAGATCAATTTTTCGACGTAGGAATCTGCGAGCAGCATGCTGTAACATTTGCAGCAGGATTAGCTACGGAAGGCAAACGTCCTATTTGCGCTATTTATTCAACCTTTCTTCAACGCGGATTCGATCAGGTAGTGCACGATGTGTGCGTTCAAAATCTGCCAGTTTGCTTTGCTATGGATAGATCTGGGCTTGTAGGAAATGATGGCGAGACTCATCAGGGACTTTTTGATGTCGCTTTCCTTAAATCTCTCCCCAACATGGTGATAATGTCTCCAAAAGATGAAAATGAACTTCAGGCAATGGTTGCTACGGGAGTTTCCCATGAAGGACCTACTGCTATTAGATATCCTAGAGGATCTGGCTTAGGGGTAGCTCTCGATTCAGTTTTATCGCCGCTTGATATTGGCAAAGGAGAGATTGTTGTTCATGGTGAAGAGATTCTTCTAATCTGTCTTGGACCTATGGTTCAAAATGGAATCATGGCTGGATCAATCATAAATAAAAACTATGGGGTAAATCCGACAGTAGTAAATGCAAGATTTGTTAAGCCTTTGGATATTCAGCTAATAAGAGATCTGGCACTTAAACACAATGTCATAGCTACTATAGAAGATCATAGCTTGATTGGTGGCTTTGGTGGAATGGTGGTTGAAGCTCTTAACGACTGCGGAATATCCAAAAATGTTATTCGTTTTGGCGTAGGAGATCATTTTGTTCCTCACGCTTCACAAAATGAGCAATATGAAGCAGAAGGATTACTACCAAGTCAGATTGCAAAACGCCTATCAATGCTTCTTCCCTTAGCAGCTGCTGCAGTGTGAATTTTGGGGGCTTTGTTGTAATTTTATCAATATCCTTCAGCCTAAAATACCTTGGCGAGATTTTTGACTTTATTTGAACGCAGAGTTCGCAGAGCTACACAGAGTAGTCCTCCGTGTAACTCTGCGAACTCAGCGTTTTAATTTTATAATACCTTTTTGATTACTATACTCTTGGAACGTTAACGCCCTTTATCCTTGAATCACCCTCAAATCTGGCCCGAAATTCTTCCTTATTATCCATCAGGATATATTCACCTGGTAGAACCTCAACTCCCTCAACTTCTCGCTTAGCGTTATTTGGAAGAATCGCTAATTTCGAAAGTGGTGTGATATCAGAGACAGAGAGGTACTCTCCTTTAGCCCTGATATCTTTTAGCTTAGTTCCTAATGAAAGATTAACACCACTACCTATAAAGTTATCATCGCCTAATACTATACCGGTACCAATCCTGACAAATGATCCTAAGAAATTTCTATTACCAATCATAACGGGCTTTGCATTTGCAGGACTTAAAACACCTTCCAAACTAACAAATGAACCAATTTTGTTTTCATTTCCAATTTGAGCAGCACTCCCTAAGGAAGCATGGGAATCAATTAGATTTCCATCTCCTATATACACTCCAAGATTCACTGCAGCATGAAACATAAATATGTTAGATCTTCCAACATATGTACCGTTTCTAATCATTGCAGATGGGATAATCCTGTTTCCATCAGTCAAAAGTCTCTCCTTTCTTACTGACATTAAACTTGGAAACTTATCGATTGCACTTGGATTATCAGAATAAAAGTATCCATCGGAAGAAAGATATTTGTTTGGTAAAAATAAAAATGAGTCGATTAAAACTTGACGCTCATTCTCATTAACGCTTCTAAATATCCCTTCATTAAATAGTCCAAATATAAGCTCAGATCTTACTTTTTTATATTCATCACTAGGATTATCTACACTGAGTTTTACTACTATCTCTTCAATCTCTTCTCGCTTATCAATAGCAAAGTCATTTACAACAAAAGGGGAAGTTTGAGAGAGAGATCCACTAACAATAATTCCATTTGACTTTTTAGCAACACAATACACAAGCCTACCCACCCTTAACTTCAAGCCACGCAGTGTCGTAGATCTCCTGAGCCTCACCTATATCGGTAAGGAAAGTTAGTGAGCTTAAATCATCAGGATAAGCATTTTTATCATT
This sequence comes from Deltaproteobacteria bacterium UBA2409, assembly GCA_002343185.1. Classification (GTDB taxonomy): domain Bacteria; phylum Bdellovibrionota_C; class UBA2361; order UBA2361; family DDRT01; genus UBA2361. The sequence goes on along the minus strand of DDRT01000021.1, from coordinate 3,971 downwards.
AACAAGATTTTCATCAAGAAAATCTTTAGCTGCCTTATTTGGAGTTGCATAGCGGATCTCGTTTGCAATAGATGCTGCTACTTCAGCTCTCAGGATGTAATTAATAAATTCGAATGCTCCATCTTTATTAGGGGCCTTTAGAGGCACACAAAGAAGGTCTAGTGCAATCTCAGAGCCTTCCTTAGGAAGAATCAGTTCTATTGAAGGGTTCTCCTTTTTTGCCTGCAATATATCTCCTGAATATCCTTGGGCAATCCAGATATCTCCAGCTCCAAGCATGTCGATATACTGATCTGAGGTATACGCAAATACGAGCTCTTTCTGCTTTAGCATCTCCCTTTTGGCATGATCGATCTGACCTTTATCTGTTGAATTAATTGAATGTCCAGCAAGTGTTAAAGCTGGAATGAACCCGCTTCTCGGATCGTCAAGAATTGATATCTTGCCCTTATACTTAGGATCCCAAAGAATACTCCAGGAAGTTACCTCTTCTTTTACATGTTCAGTATTAATTCCTAAACCCACTGTTCCCCAGTGATATGGGGCACAAAACTTACTTTCCGGATCGAAAGGCTTATTAAGATATTCTTCAGAGATATTTTTAAAATTTGGAATTTTGGCCTTATCAAGAGGAGCTAGTAAATTTTCCTCTCTCATAATGTCGACCATGTAATCGCTTGGAACTATTACGTCGTAGCCTGAAGCGCCTGCCTGAAGCTTTGCAAGCAATTCTTCATTACTGGAAAAATTATCGTAAGTAACCTTGTAGCCAAACTCACTTTCGAAATCTTTAATCGTGCTCTCACCTATATAGTTCGCCCAATTATAGATTCTTAGCTCTTTTTTCGAGTCGGTTTTGCATCCCAAAACGAATATTAAAATTGTAATGAATAGTATTCTCATAAAGATGATTTTTATCGTGTAAATGCCTTCGAGTCTACCCTTGCGACTATCAGGGCTATCGATATAGCTGCAATGAATAAAATCGTTGAGAGCGCATTAATTTCAGGGGTTACCCCAAACTTAACTAGAGAATATATCCTTACTGGAAGGGTGGTTGAGCCAGGCCCTCCAGTGAATGAAGCAACGACGTAATCATCAAAGGAAAGTGTAAAGCTTAAAAGAGCAGCCGCAATAATAGCACCTTTTAGCTGAGGTAAAACTACACCTATTATAGTTTGCCTATCAGTAGCTCCCAAATCTTTTGCTGCAAGTTCAACTTTTTTATCCAAAAGTGCAAGCTTACTTGACACAACGAGAGCAACAAATGCTGAACAGAAGGTTATATGAGCTAAGGTAATAGACCAAATTGATAAAGGAAAAGATATTAACACAAAAAGCGATAGGCTTGATAAGCCTAGAACTATATCTGGAATATATAAAGGCAAAGACACAAGCATTTTAAAAAACTTCGACACCCTCGTCCTGATTAAATAGTATGCAACAATCACTCCAAGAATCGTTGAAAATACTGTGGAGATAAGTCCAACCTTCAAAGAATTTATTAATGCATCAGCTAACATCGTGTTACTAGCTAGCCTCTGATACCAGATCAATGAAAACCCTTCCCACTCCCTCCTACCTGAATTGAAGCTCATTACAATAACTACAGCGATCGGCAGATAAAGAAACAACAGGGCAAAATAGCCTATAAGTTTTATGTACCAGAGCTTCGCCACTTTCTACCTATCCAAAAAACACACAGCAATAAAAGTGTCGATACAACTGTTAGACTTGCTCCAAGTGGCCAGTTTCGTGATAGCAGATATGCATCGCGAATACTTGATCCAATCATAGCATTCTTTGCACCTCCCAAAAGATCGTTCACTACAAAATCTCCAAATGTGAGTATAAATACAAAAAGAAGTCCAACTCTCACTCCAGGAGATATACATGGCAGAACCACTTTAATTATTGACTGCAATCCTGAAGCACCAAGATCCCGTGCCGCAAAGTATATTCGACTATCAAATCGCTCTAGACTTGAATAAAGTGGCAGAATCATAAAAGGAAGATATATATATGTAAGTCCGATTATTACTGCCCAGGGAGTCCCAAGTAGATCAAGCTGCCTTAAAATAATCTTCCATCCGTATATTCTGACCAAAAAATTCGTCCAGAATGGTAATATCACTAAAAAAAGGAGCATAGCTCTCCATTTTTTTGAACTAACGATCACTACAGCAGTAGGAAAGCCTATTAAAAGACATAAGAATGACACCACAGTGGCGTAGCCTAAAGATCGGAGAAAAGGGAATCCATAGTGTAAAGTTCTCTTATATCCCTCTAGTGAGAAACTAAAATCTATCGGCGAGCCTTTAGTTAAAAAACTACAAAAAACTACAAGCAAAATTGGTATTAGAAGAAATAAAATATACCAGCCTTGTACAATCTTCTTCACACTACCTCAAAGGATCCACTTGTGCAGCGAACTACCACAGAATCACCTATCTGCCTTGGAGAAAGATCATCGTCCACTGGGACTAGCACCTTTATCTTCCCAAGCTCAGTTTTAATTAGATAAAGAATAGAAGCTCCTTGGAACAATCTAGAAATAACTTCTCCAGTCAAAGAAAATACTGACACACCGTCATTTAGTTCAAACCACTCAGGTCTTATTACAACCCCTCTGATTTCACCGGATTGAAACTTTTTTGTTATAGGTACCGAAATAGAATTTGAAAGTAATATTTTATCCCCTTCCACTTTACCATCAAGAATGTTTGATTCGCCTATGAATGAAGCTACAAATCTTGTTGCTGGTGAGTCGTAAACATTTTCAGGAGTACCAAGTTGCTCGATCGATCCGCTGTTCATTACTGCAAGCCTGTCAGCTAGACTCAAAGCCTCCTCTTGGTCATGAGTAACGCAGATAAAAGTCATCCCCAATGACCGTTGAAGAGCCTTTAGTTCAAGCTGCATCTCTTTTCTAAGTTTTGTATCAAGGGCACCAAAGGGTTCATCAAGAAGCAAAAGTGATGGCTCATCTATTATTGCTCTTGCTATAGCAACCCTTTGTTGCTGCCCACCACTTAGTTCTTCTGGATATCTATCCTTGAACTCTAAAAGTGATACAAGATCTAGCTTTTTTAAAACTCGCTCTTCCAGATCAACTACACCCTTAATTCTCAAACTAAACGCGACGTTTTCAAAAACAGTAAGATGGGGGAAAAGTGCATAACTTTGAAAAATAGTGTGTATCGGTCTTTTATTAGGAGGCATGTTCAAAAGAGAATGGCCTTCTAAAATAATATCTCCTGAATCAGGGCTCAGATGGCCAGCTATCATGGAAAGAAGTGTTGACTTACCACACCCGCTTGGACCAAGCAGATAGAAGCATTCCCCTTTTCTTACCTCAAGATTAATACCCTTGCAGGCTTCATTAGAGCCAAATCTCTTATTAATACCCTCAATCTTTAGCATCTATGACTCTTATAGAGTATTTTTATGCCCCTAAAAAGATTATTCCACTTACTAGGATATTCAGTGATAATGAATCTAATGAAGTTAGATATTAAGTCAGTCATGACCTCCTGCCCCTATAAAATTCAAGCTGACGCTTCAGTTGATGAAGCGATAAGTACAATGGAATTAAGAGGAATTCGACATCTTCCAATCGAAAAGGATGGAGAGCTGATCGGGATCGTTTCATTAACTTCAGCGCGAGTTAGTAAAGCAGTTTGCGACTCCCTGAGTTATTGCCCAAATGTTGGCGAGATTGCTCAGACCGAGCCTTTAATTTTTCAAGAAAATGAGTCTTTAGCAAAAGCTGCTAAAGTAATGGCAGAGAAAAAAGAAGACTGCGCTCTAGTTGGAAACTCTGATGGCGATGTCACTGGGATTTTCACAGTTACTGATTGTTTAAAAGTTTTGGCTATGGTTTTGGAGGATAGGAAATAGAAAGGCGCTAATTCCTTGGTGGTCTTTGTGTTCTCTGTGGTTCAATTAGGTATTACGCAATACATCGCGGA
>DDRT01000017.1 GCA_002343185.1 Deltaproteobacteria bacterium UBA2409 | reverse complement strand
CCGCGATGTATTGCGTAATACCTTTTGAACCACAGAGAACACAAAGACCACAGAGCACGAGCTTAGCCCTTCGTGTTCTTAGTGGTTAAATAAAATTAACGCAATCACTTAGATAAACGCTTGCACACAATCAGGCTTGCTGACTCCCAATCCATCGATAATAAAACACTAGATCCAAGAAGAATCAGAAACGGGCTTATAGCTCCACCCCAAAGCTGAGGCACGAAGCTTGAAATTCCTAAATTTAGAGCAATTGAAAGTGCACAATAGAGATAAAAAATAGGTCTAATTCTATAGAGTAAAAACAAAACTCCAAGCGATATAGTTGTCTGTATTATATAAGGAATACCATGGGCAACCATGACTGAGGATTCTGCAAGAAGTGCAGAAAATAATCCTAAAAGAGAAAAACCTAATGCAATTAATCTTACCTCTTTAAAAAAGCAAAAAAATACTCCTATAAATAAACTAAAGATCCCATAAGAGAAGCTTGGATAGGAAAGGATCGATATATACCATTCTCTTAAAACTGACCTATCGAAAACATTTCTTATAAGATGTGGTGCCCTTTTGTAGCCATCAAAAAAGGCTTTCTTAAAACTTTCGATTCGATCCTTTATGACTCCGCTAAGTCCAACTTTTTGATAGTACTTTAAGCATGCCTCTTTTAATGTAATTACTGGTGTAGGAAAAGCGTAAGACCCTTCTCTACAAAGAATCACCCTGTGATAAAGTCCAGTTTGATTAGAGTTTTCTTTTAGATAAATGTTATGAGGAATAGTTACTAGAAAAAATGCTACAAGAAACTTATAAATTCTTCTTTCCTTAAGGAGATCTTTTAGAAACCACAGTATAATAAACAACACTCCAAACTGCCCTCCTGAATGACAAAGTACTGCCAAAGCAGCAGAAATCCCTCCTAATATTGGATTTACCCTAAAGAGTGTTAAAGCTGCAAAGATATAAGTCATTGAAGCAAGTTTAGGCCAGGTATAGATGGTGTTTGTTATAAAAAATGGGCTAGTTAAAAGAGTTAGAAGAATCAGAATCCTTGGGACTTTATTTTTGATTCCAAGCTCACCTATTAGAAATTGATTAATAAAAACCCATAGTAGTGAGCTTAAAAAAATTATCCTTAAAAAATATTGCTCTTTTGAATGCTCAAGAATTTTTCCAATCCAAGCATTTAAAAGTCCTAAGAATATCGGTCGATCGCCTACACTCCATAGCTGCTTTTTATCGGGGTTAAATCCCGTCTCTAGAGGTAGTTTTTTATAGAAATTATCAGAGACATACCATTGAAGCACATGATCAGGTACTGGATAGATACTTACAGCTCTTGCGATCTCAAAATCATCTGTGCTCTTTACTTTCGAAAGGAAAAGATGACTAAATGTAAGATAGATCATAATTACAGCTAAAGCGGTAGTAACCAACCCTCTATTTAGCCGAACAAAAAAAAGACTAAGTACTAATGGAGAAAGTGCAATCCAAAGAGGAGCCTCTAAGATATAGTAAATAATCGCGCAAACTATATGCAAAATTGAGCCGCGCACTAAAGCAGCAGCAAAGTCATCAGAACGTCTGAATCCAACAAAAAGTAGTAAGAACCCAAATAAGAGTGACAAACACCACATATCTAAACATAGACACAAGAAAAGATCTGCTACTTGATTGAAGATTTATCCAAGCTTACTATTGGTGCTTATGGAAGGAATTGGGGTAGGAAAAGAAGACACGATATACCGCACACGGTTTGCCGAGCATGAAGATATTGTGAGAGAGAAAACATGGAAGATTCTTTGTGATGGTTTTTTTCAAAAATTCATTCCTGAAAACGCTGTACTTTTGGATCTTGGAGCTGGTGACGGAAAATTTATTCGGAATATCAAGGTTAAAAAAAAGATTGCTGCAGATCTAAGTCCTCATGTTCTTGAGCTAAAAGGAGAAGGAATTGAGGTTATTCAGGCTCCTGCTCATGAGCTCTCTTTACATATGAATTCTAAGGTAGACTGTGTTTTTATGAGCAATTTCCTAGAGCATATGAACTCTAAAAAAATGGTTCTTGATGTTCTAGCTGAGTGCTACAAAATTCTTAACCCTGGAGGACAAGTCATTGTTCTTCAGCCTAATGTAAGGTACGCAGGAGCAGCATACTGGGATTATATTGATCATCATGTTGCCCTCACTGAACATAGCTTAGTTGAGGCTCTTGAGATCTGCGGATTTAAAGTCACTAAGCTAATCCCAAGGTTTTTGCCCTATACAGCAAAGTCAACAGGTGGGAGCCTAGTGCATACTTTTGGAGATATCCTAGTTAAACTTTATCTGAAGCTTCCATTTCTTTGGAGATTTTTTGGAGCTCAAACTTTGGCGATAGGAAAGAAAGAGCTCTGACAAAAAGACAATAGTAAGCTTTACTTATCAGGTTAAACAGTTTGAGAGGAGCGCTCGGCTCTTCACCTGGAAAAATAATCCTATCAGTCATACTAAGCACAATAGCATGATCCCCTACTACCCTATCTGACTGAATTTTTGTGCGTTCAACCCAGAGATTTGGAAGCTCACAAAGTAGCTTAAAGTAAGTTTTTAGTTTTTGAATTATCCACCCCTCTTTTAGGCTTTGTAGTATTACGACAAGTTCAACAAAAACGAGATAAGGAGACAATAAAAATAAAGAGCATACAGAATAATTGGTGAGTAACACCTTATATCTATTGAGCTCCATCAAAAACCACTTATAACTTCCCTTTGTAAAGTTATATTTATGAAATACCTTGGCACTTGGACAAAGTACAACTTTATATCCAGCAAGCTTTACTCTCCATGAAAGATCAAGATCTTCATGATATGCTTTAAAGTGCCCTCTAAAAATTTCACTGTTCATTGCTGATGCCCTTAGACATAGCGCTGCTCCACTTGCATATCCAATTTCTGTTATTGATGATGGAATCTCACTACTTCCATCCCCACTAACATAACCAAAGCCTCCAAAGTGAAGTTTATTTCCCTTGGTGTTGATTTTATTTTTATCTGAAAGTCTTAGAATTAATGGTTGAGAGATTCCGATCTCTGTATCAGATTCCATTAATTCAATAATGTTATCTATACAATCTCGGTCAATCTCAGTATCTGGGTTCAAGAGAAATATATAATCATACCCGGGATTGTTTTTTTGCAGTTGGTTATTTGCCTCAGCAAACCATAGATTTTCTCTATTTTTAATAACTTTATATCCAAAGCTCTCTATAATTGAGACTGATTTATCGGTTGATGCATTATCACAGAAAAGAACTTCGCAATCTTTGTAATTAAGGTTATTTAGTGAACTTAAAAGTCGGGGTAAATCAGACTCGTTGTTAAATGTAACTATAAATATTGCTACTTTGGGCACCCTAAGGAGTGGTATATACCACACACTGGAGATCATTGAATATAGAAGCTTGTGGGGTCAAAGAAACACTTTTGTTTTTGAACACAGAGTACTCAGAGTTACACAGAGCTCAATGCCCTGCGAAACTCTGCGTCCTCTGCGTTTAAACCCTATTCAGGGTATACTTACTTTAAACAGAAACTACCCTACTACTACCCTTCCAGTACTCTTGGTAGTTAGAGCCACGGGAAACTGGCCTTGAACTAGGTGGTAGCATCTGAATCAAAAGTGGTACAGGAAAATCAGAGCCAATTACTATCCCTTCACCTGGAGAAAATGTTGCTACATTTGCTATAGAATCTAAAGAGGCACTTCCAGATGCTTTTTCTACAAGGGATACGTCGTTTTCGCTAGTTAATCTATGAATTATTATGGTTCCCATCTGACTAAGTACACTTTCAGGTATATCGCGTGGTCTTTGAGTGGCAAGACAAGCGGTAAGTCCATATTTTCTTCCCTCTTTCGCAATTAGTGAGAAAGAATTTAGAGAAAATGAATTTAGATCATCAGCGCTCCCGGAATTAATAAACTGATGCGCCTCATCAACAATTACTAATGTTGGTTTTGTGACCATGTAGTTTTTTCTTGCCCTATCAAGAAGTCTTCTTCCAAGAGCATTCATCACGGTCTCTCTAACACCATAAGCAAATGAAAGATGTTCTAGGGAAACGCATAAGACCTGCTTTCTTGGTTCTTTTATAAATGCATCAATTACAGCTAAGAGTGAATGTTGATCTTTTTCAGGTCTAAAGATCGGTGCTAGCTGAGGATTAGAAACAATATCTTCTACCCTGCTTATTAGAGTTGCACACAAGGATTGATCTACTCCATTTGGTCCACCCCAAATATTTGGCTCCACTGGGCTGCTCTGTGGATTCACACACTCATTATGAATTTGAGCTGCAAGCTTTCTTACATCAAAGTTTGCTCCTTGACCTTCTATAATAGCTATGTGCCTACCATAGGCTTCATTAAATTCTTTTTTATCTCTGTGAGCTTTTAAAATAATTCCGCCTGGTGCTAGGTTTGGCTCAAGCTTAGCTAGTTTTAAACTTTTAATTGCTGCACGAAGTTTTGGAGCCTGCGCTTCTCCACTTGGGCGAAAAATTGTAAAAAGATCCCCTTCTGTTAATTCCCAGTATGGTAAACTTACTGGGGTTATATGAGGCTCGACCTCGCCAACTCCCAAAGAGACATGGGAAACCCCTTTTTTTAAAGTTGAATACTCACCTGAAGGATCAAATAAAATTACCTTACCCTGATACTTTGCACATTCTTCAACAAGGCGGGCCACACTCCAACTTTTTCCCCCTCCTGTTGTTCCAACTATTGCTAAGTGTCTTCCAAAAAGTCTTTCTGGAGAGAATGAAAGAGGGATGTCATATCCGAATAGCTTACAAAGATCCAAAGAAACCTGATCATGCTCATTAGATCCTAGCTCTGCTACTGCACGAATAAGTTCGGTTGTAGCAAAAAAAACTCTGTCACCAATTGAAGGAGTATGAAGAACTCCTGAGTGAACAACTGCTGGATCAAACTCAACTGATGAAAATAGATTAGCCTTTGCTATACTTTCTCCTGAGTCTCTATTAAGAATAACTTCTGAAACCCTTCCAACAACTCCGGCACCTTCGTATTCTGCACAAACATAATCACCAACTCTTGGAACAGTCTCCATGCAAAGCATTTCGATAGTTGAGTGAGACGCTTTTGAAACGTTTCCGATAAAATGAGATAGCCAATTCATTAGAGCTTACCGTTTAAGTACCAAAATATCGGATCTCAAACCACCTGAGATTCTATTCCAACCCCTCAGGGGTCGATTTGCGGAGTTGCGATTTTCACGCAAGTGAAAATGCCAAAAACTCTGCGGGGGTGAAAACAAGTAACCGTTCAAAAAATAAACAAAGCTGATTAGGCTTTGACCACAAAGAATTACCGAAAACATACCCTGAATATCGACTGATGCTCGAAAGAAATTATACAATTCGACCCCTTGAACGGTTACCATTATAGTGAAGATGCTCCAAGTAGCTTAAGTGCTTCTGCATTATAGCAGTTAGGCAACCTACCTGACTCGATAAAAGATATAGCTTCCTCTGTAAGATCAATACAGCGTTTTATAATCTGCTCTTCCTCAGCTGTTCTTGCTGGCTCTACCTCCCGACCTAAAACACAGTGGAGTCTTATGACATCCTTAGTAACTGATTTATCTGCAGCATGCCTATCGGGTGTCGAGGGTTCTATTATCTGGCAATCACCCGTTACACCCATAAGCCTATGAATAGTACCTACTGGAAGAGGCAATACTGAGCCTGGTTCCAGGATGGTTGTTGCAACCTCTTCTCCAACAACTGCAAGTGCCCAAGATTTTCCTCTAAAACCGATCCAAGTTTCACTTTTTTCTAGATGATACTGTAAACTAAGGCAGCCTGCTCTTCCGACCTTTGGTTCAAGAACCTTGAGGGTATATTTATGTGAGGTGTCGTAGCCCCAGATAACTTTTTCATTACCCCAGACCCAAGAATCAATCTTCAAACAACTACTCCAAGAAACTGAGCGATTTCACCTAAGATCTCTTTAACTTCTGGAGACCACGAATCAATGTCAGATCTAAATTCTCTTACATCAGGAACAACAAGTGCACAGGATAAAAACTCTTTCTTTTCTGAACTAAGTACTCTTATACCTCTATGCTCGAAACTAAATGAAAATAAACTTGATGGAACTCTCAAGGAAGCACAAACTCCAAGCATTGTTCTACTTTGAAAGTCATGTCCCCCGGCGCAAAGAACTAGATCAGGTCTATTTTGTGATAGATAACGATCCAATCCAGCTTTAAGTCTGATAACTGAGCCATTCAATCTTCTTGCAAATTGCTGATGACCTCTATGATTCGAATCAAATGCTCCATATCTTCTTGAAAATGTTTCTTTTGCTTCCTCAACTAGACCCTCAGAAGAATCATTTAAAAAGTTTGGCATTATACAGGCTGAGAGTTCTTGGATATTTACCCCTGCCCATTGAGCCATCTGTATCTGCTCCCATGTCCATTCTGCACAGGTTGAAACTTTTCGTCTCCAACCTACCTCCTCATCTCTATCGCTAACTGAAAAAACTCCATTATCAATAAGATTAGTTACTGTAGATTTACCAGAGATATATCTCCCAAAAAGATGTATCAAGCCTGCTTCATTTGAGAAACGTCCATATGGGGCAAAAGTCAATATCTTCATAGTGGCCTCACTGAGACAGGTTTTCTCACAGCTGAATCACGATGGATTATGTACCCAATCAAAGAACTAGGATCAGAAACTGAGAGAATCATCGAATATATAACTCCTCTTGGGCCAGTAACTTCTTTTCCAACTTTTGCGTACCAATCATCCTGGATCTGTATCTCTTTAACTTCCCATGGGGCTAAAGGATCAAGTGTTATTGCCTGTTCTCCACATTTCCAAGTGCAGCTTTGAGACTGCTCGGTTGGATTAATTACTATTACAGAGCTTGAAATCTTAGAGTCCCGAATCAAAACTCCATTTCTAGGAGCTGCACCAACTTTAGTAGGCCGGTACCTGACGACATCGACTCTTGATTGAAGTTCAAAAAAACATTGTGACTCAGCCAATGACTCTCTTGTTTGATTAGTTGACAGCTCAAGTGCCACCCCACAAAGAGCAACCTCGCCAGGGAAAGCTGACTCAAGCATTATCCCACCAGGTTGATTTAACCTTACCCCATCAAGAGCAACTGCTTGAGGCTCTTTTTGAAATCTTGTTAGTATGACTTGAGCAGGGTACGGCGCGGACACACCAGTTGAGCATCCAAAGAAATGCACTGCTGTTTTCGTAAGAGCACTCTCCATTCCAAATCCTACCCATGTGATTCTTCTATCCATCTTAGCTTCCCCACACAGTAGTTGATTCTTCCTCATCCATCGAAACTAAGCTTTCAATTACTAGGAATCCGACATTTGATCTTCCTTTTACTAAGAATCGCAAATGTCCTAGCCCAGCATGAGATTCTAAAACTTCCTTAAAGGCAGACTCAATTGAAAGACATCTACTTGCGAATGGTGGAATGTCAAATGAAGCATCAGGACTTCTGCTATCGATGAAGAGTCTTCCCTTAATACTTACTGGATTTTCGGATAGATTGACTGCTACCAATAGATGAGACCGTTCACTTGAAAGTCTAAGTGGAAAGAATCCACTATTCTCCCCACGAATTACTGATAGCTCACCAAGCATTGAGATCTGATCTTTACTTCCAAGGCGGACCAAAATTCCACTTTCATGATCACCTCTAACGGTGAGGGTTCCATGGCGAATACCTGATTCAAATCCTAAGCCACCTAAAAATGGATCAAGCTCAAAGCACACAGTAGATCTCGGTTCAACAGTTGCTTTGACATTGTTAATTACTCTTCCTTCTGAATCTTTGAATTCGATCTCATAGTTAGTTGAATTCTCTGTCTCAGGAGAAATAATCAGGAGACTTTCTCCAAATGGGTCAGATGCAAACCAGAAGCGTTTTTCAAACATATAACACAGTTCTTCTACCGTAGGTTTAATCTGTATGAAAGCTTTATGAGCACTGATTACTTTAAATTACTTAAACAAAATTTATGCCACAATATTCTCCCAATAGTTTCAATATCTTAGCTCCATCTCAAGATTTTTCGTATTTCTGTCGATATTGAAGGTGTGAACACGTGGATCAAGGAAAACTATACTCACGTCATTGGAGGGTTCCTGGTATCCATTCTTTTTGTTCTTTTTCTGACTGTAATTTTTAAGGACTCTTTCTTTGGCCTATATTCAAGACTTGGCCTTGCTTACTTTCTAGAAGATGCAACTGGTATCTATGCTGATTGCAGTAAAGCTGAAAATAGAAATAATAGATTTTGCAATAAAGATATGCTTCCATCATATCAGCGAGGAGATGGAAAAAAATTCACTAAAGAAAAATCCTCTCTGCCTTTTAGTTTGACTGGTAGGTGATTGAATATTTGGAGGTCACCCCTAAGAGAATTTATGTCTGGTCAGTCTTTAGACTGACCTAAATATAGGTCAGGTTGAAAACCTGACCAGGCATAGATAGGCCGACCCAAGATACTTACGCTTCTTAAGAAAGTCGCTCTTTAACTGCGGAAATATACTCCTCTGTAGTAACCCATTTTGCATTATTACCAACACAAAGTGCTAAGTCTTTAGTCATCACTCCCGCTTCAACTGTTTCAATACAGGCTTTTTCAAGTTTTGCTGCAAACTGGCAAAGCTTATCATTGCCATCAAAAACACCTCTAAAGTGAAGTCCCCTACTCCATGCAAAAATTGATGCTATAGGATTTGTCGAAGTTTTTTCACCCTTCTGATACGCGCGATAATGCCTAGTTACAGTTCCATGCGCAGCTTCTGCTTCAATGGTCTTTCCATCCTCTGTCATCAAAATTGATGTCATTAATCCCAAAGAACCAAACCCTTGTGCGATCGAATCACTCTGAACGTCACCATCATAATTTTTTAGAGCCCACAGGAATCCACCTTCAGATTTAAGGGCATAAGCAACCATATCGTCTATAAGACGATGCTCGTAGGTTAATCCTTTCTCCTTAAACTGTGATTCGTATTCTTTAAATACTTCAGCAAATATCTGCATGAATGTTCCATCGTAGGCCTTTAGAATCGTATTTTTTGTCGAGAAAAATACTGAAACCCTACTTGTTAGGGCGTACTGAAAGACACTTCTTGCAAAGCTTCTTATCGATTCGTCAGTATTGTACATCGCTAAGCCTACACCAGCTTTAAACTTTGCTACTTCTAAAGTTAATGTTTCCCCACCACTATCAGGAACAAACGTCAATTTTAAAGTTCCTGGCTCAGTAAATCTTTTATCAACTGCCTGATACTGATCCGCAAAGGCATGTCTTGCAACCGTAATCGGTTTATTCCATGAAGTTACTAGTCTTGGAACATTTTTACAGATTATTGGCTCACGAAATACTGTGCCATTTAGAATGTTTCTAATTGTTCCATTTGGAGACTTCCACATCTTTTTAAGGTTGAATTCTTTAACTCTTCCCTCATCAGGGGTGATAGTTGCGCATTTAACCCCGACACCATACTTTTTTATCGCATTTGCAGCGTCTTTTGTTACCTGATCATCAGTTTTATCACGGTTCTCTATTGAGAGATCGTAGTATTCGATCTTTACATCAACAAATGGAAGCACAAGGGATTCTTTGATCCACTTCCACATAATCCGTGCCATCTCATCGCCATCTAACTCTACAATTGTACTCATTTCTCAACTCCCACTGCTAACACAAGCGCCTTATCATCACTAGATTCAGTCCCAGCTAATATACTCGTCCCTGGCTCAAGATGAAGTCTAGTGTCTAGAACCTGCATTCCTGAACCATCTGTCCACCTAAACCATAGGCAAACCCTTCCGTCATCCTTATAAAGAGGTCTTAGCTGAATCTTGTCTCCTGATGCAAATTTTAATGTACCTTTCGATTTCATGGTAAATCGACCAGTTCGTTCTTCAGCTAACCTAAACGTTTTAAATGGAAGTTGTTTTAACTGCCCAGATAGATCTTGTATTGACTGGTCTATAGAAAACTCTCCCTCGCCAGAGAGAGCAGAAACAGAACGTACCCTCACGACTGTCTCCTGATCTGCAAAGAGCGTGCTTACTAACAATAATAGGCTTAATAGTCGCATCCCTCTAAACTACTGCGGAAATGCCCCAGAGGGAAAGGCTTTCTCGATACTTACTAGATCAGAAACATTAGGAGTTGGAACTTTTCGCTTAGTAACCCATAAAATTGGGGCATCTTGTGACTTTATTATGTTTACCTTACCTGCACTCCTGACCCAATCAACGTTTAGAGCTTGGGAACCTGCAAGTGCAGTGGTAGGCTTTATTAATAGCTCATTATCGGTTCTTACTGAAAACGCAACTAAAAGCAAAGCACAAGTTGCTCCTACAAACGCCCAAGGAAGATGAGGCTTGGCAACCTCGACAGTTTGAGGATAGCTGAATTTCTCTCGATATTTTTCTTGCTCAATTCTAGCTGATACGTGTGTAAATAGATCAGCTTTTGGCTTAATTGATTCCTTAGAACATTCACAGATAAGCTTTGAAAGAGTTTCCGATGAGTCAATTGACTTAGGATACCAAATTTTTACAAGAGCTTTCTCAAGTTTTGAAGCTTCGCCATCTGAGCATCTTTGAAGGATTCGTCCTATCATTTGCCCATGAATCCTAAAAGCTGCTCTCGTGCGTAAAATAATCTACTCATTACCGTTCCTTGAGATACCCCTGTTACTTCGGCTATCTCTTCATAAGATAATCCATCTACCTCTCTTAGCAAAAGCGCCTCCCTGTGTTCTGGAGAAAGTCGCTTTAATCCTAAAGAAACCTGCGCCAGTTCGGAGCGAGCTTCTATTACCTTTTCAGGACTATCTTCTGATTTGACGAGATTCAAGGCGGTTTCATTCAAATCTTCTATATTTCTTTTGTTTTTTCTTACAAAATCAATTGAGAGATTATAAGAAATTCTAAAAAGCCAGGTTTTGAATGATGAATTTCCCTTGAAATTTCCAATACTTAAGAAGGCTCTTACAAGTGTCTCCTGAAGAATATCTTGGGCATCTTCTTCTCTTCCAACTATGCGGTAAATTGAGCGCAAAAGAGTCTCAAGATGAGGCTCAGTGAGCAGTCTGAAGGCATCCTGGTCACCATTTTGAGCATTACTAACCAGATCTTGGGGAACGACGGCAAGCTTACCCATGTGCCATATTCCAGTTTTTACCAATACCAACCGAGGCTACAAGAGGAACTAAAAGTTCAGCGGCATTTTCCATCTCTAGGGTTACAAACTCTCCAACTTTAGAAGCTTCGGATTCTTTTGCTTCGAGCACAAGTTCGTCATGAATTTGTAATATTAGCCTAGCAGGCAGTTGATCCTTATTGATTCGATCTCTTACTTTTTTCATAGCGATCTTTATGAGATCAGCAGCAGAGCCTTGAATCGGAGCATTCATTGCAACTCTTTGCAAAAACCCCTTATCCCTTTCTTCAACTGAAGATAGCACTCTTATCCTACCAAACATCGTACTTACACGGTTCTCTTTTTCAGCCTGCTCAAGTAATGAATCAAAGAGCTTCTTAACCCCAGAGAATCTATCAAAGTATGAATTAATATAGCTTTGAGCCTCACCAACAGGTATTCCAAGCTCCTTACCAAGTCTAAATGCACTCATTCCATAGATAATTCCAAAATTCATTGTTTTCCCAAGCCTTCTTTCTTCAGAGCTCGGAGTGCGCGAGATCCCTAATATCTCTTTTGCTGTTTGGGCATGAATATCCTCCCCTTTTCTAAAAGCTTCGATTAAAGCTTCATCTTCTGATAAATGAGCAAGCACTCGAAGCTCAATCTGTGAGTAGTCAGCGGATAAAAGAACACATCCTGATGGAGCAATAAATCCTTCTCTTATCCTTCTCCCTTCTGGGCTTTGAATTGGAATGTTTTGCAGATTTGGATCTGAACTTGAGAGCCTTCCAGTGCCTGTAACTGTTTGATGGAAGGTTGTATGAATCCTACCCGTAATTGGAGATACAGACTTTGGGAGAGCTTCTAAGTAGGTGGTCTTTAGTTTATAGAGAGTTCTATATCTTAGAATTGATGCAGGAAGTTCATGAACTTCCGCTAAAATTTCCAAAACTGATGAATCAGTAGAGATCCCTGTTTTTGTTTTTTTAAGCCCTTTTGTAGGGAGTCCAAGATCTTCAAAAAGCACCTTCGAAAGCTGTTTTGGTGAGTTCATATTGAATGAACCTCCTGCTAGCTCATAAACAGTCTTTTCAATTGATTCGAGCTCTAAAGAAAATTCTCTATTTAATCGATCTAAAAACTCTATATCAACTAGTACCCCAGTTCTCTCCATTTCACTTAAAATTGGAACCAATGGCATTTCGATCTCATCAAAAACCCTTTCTAGTTTAAGCTCCTTAATTTTTTCTGAGATTATAGTCCAAAGATCATAAGCTACCCTTGCGTCAGTACCTGCATAGGTCGCTGCATCTTCGATCTCAACCTCTGAAAAATCTGCCTTTTCACCAACAACCTCTTCGTAAGAGCCAGTCGTTGTTCCTAGATATCGATCTGCACAAACATCGAGTGAAAATGATCTTTCATCAGGATTAATAAGATAGGCTCCTATCATGGTGTCAACGATCTTATTTTTAGGATGAAGATTATGATTAGCTAATATTCCAAGATCATACTTTGCATTATGTGCTATCGCAGTTCTATCTATAAAAAGCTGGGAGAGAAAAGAAAGCAGAGTGTCAAGCTCAATCTGAGCTGAGCCGTTTTTATGTCCCACAGGCACATAATAAGTTTTGTCTTTAGTAGCGAAAGATGCCCCAACAATTTTTGCTTCAAGGGTATTTAAGGAAGTTGTCTCAAAATCAAAGGAAAAGATTTTAGATCCTAAGAGTTCACTTTTAAATGATTCAAAATCTGATAGTCTTACGGTCTTTACCTCGACCTTAGCTCCAGCAGCCTTTACCCTCTCACCAAGAAGCGACTGAAATTCAAGCTCAGCTGCAAGATCAAGCAGATCGCCCCCTGGCTCCTTTACGGAAAATGCTTCGCTTAGTTCATCTTTAGATAGTTCGCCAAGAGCTTTTCCATTTATTATTACAGGGGCATCTTTTTTTACCTCTACAAGAATCCTGCTAATTTTTAGATCCTCAGCGTGCGCTCTTAAGTTCTCAGCGACCTTTGTACGACTCCTAATCTCTTTATCATTCTCAATTCTTTGGACATTTTCTAGAATCTCTAAAGCCCCACCATATCGAAGCACCAGGTCACTCGCGGTTTTTGGACCAATTCCTTTAACACCAGGAATATTATCTGATGTATCCCCTGTGAGTGCCAAAACTTCTACGACTTTATCTGGTGGCACTCCAAACTTTTCAATTACTTCTGGCTCGCGGATCTCTTTATCCTTCATCGGATCAACTATGTAGGTTCGCTCATTAACGAGCTGCATTAGGTCTTTATCGCCTGATACAATGACTGGGCTCTCCACTTTTTGAGCCAAAGTTGCAATTACGTCATCTGCCTCAAACCCTGGTGACTCTAAAACGCATAAACCAAGAGCACTGGCTATCTTTCTAAAGTAAGGAAACTGCTCAATTAACTCTTGTGGCGCCTCGCTTCTATTGGCCTTATATTTATCATATAGATCATTTCTAAATGTAGTTCTTCCTGCATCGAATACAACTACGATTTTTTCATTTTTCTTTTCACGGATAAGCTTAAGAAGCATTTTGGTGAAGCCAAAAAGAGCATTAGTATGCAAACCACTTTTCGTGGTAAGGGGGGCTACAGCGTAAAAAGCACGGAAAATATACCCTGATCCATCGACTAAATAAGTTGCCATGCCCCAGTATAAATTAAGTAAAATAAAAAGTCTTACTTATGTCAAAGAAATATGGGTAATCTCAGCCTGTGGAAGAGAGGTTTCGCTCATTAGAGCATAAAAGATACTGGTTTAAGGAAAATGTAAAGAAAGTCAAAGCGGAACATCTTTATAACTCCCCAGGGCAAGATGAGTGGTCTTATGCTTCAGTTATAGAACATCTAGTAATTGTAGAGCGCGAAATTCTAAGCGCTAAAAACCTTGGTGCTTCAAAACACTCTTTAAAAGAAAAGTTTATGTTTTACATGGTCGGTGGAGTTATGACTTTTGGAATTAAAGTACCAGTTCCAACTGAAAAAGTTATACCAACCGGCAAAAAAACTCTTGAGGCATTGTTTGATGAGTGGGCCGAAATTAGACCTAGGCTTTTCTCATTTTTAGAAGAAGATAATGACTGTGCGATACTCAAACATCCGATCTTAGGACTTTGCAACAGAAGCGAAACTGCCTGGTTTTTAGATAAGCACCTTTTATATCATCAAGTTCGAGCCGCACGAGTATTTAAGCTTCGCTAAGCGATATACCAAGCCTTTCATTCAGCCCTTTTCGTAGCCGTTCTTTAAATCCATCTGGGAGTCTTGGTGGAGCCTGCAAAGTTTTTGCGACAGCTATGACTAGCTCATAGGTATCTACAAACGCCTGGCACTCTTCACATTGCTCAATATGTGAAGAAACTAAAGTAGCCTCATACTTAGAGAGATCTCCCTCTCTATAGTCTCCGTACAGCTCCTCTATATCGTTACATGTGATCTCCACTAACTGCTCCCTTAACATATGACCCCCAAAATCACTCATATGGGTAAGATGGGGGACGTTACATTTTCGGTGCATTTTTTTTACAAATTTAGTACATTTATAGAAACATCGAGTATTTTCAAGGCTTTATGAAATCAATTTGGGTACAAAACCAAGATAATCTTTCAAATCCTGAGGCTCTTCTATCGGGATATCTCCCTGGTGTAGACATCAACTCATGGCTTTTGGCAGCTAAGCAATCGGTTCCAGGGCACCACCCCTACAGCAATTATGAGGTTGGAGCAGCAGCACTTTCAAAAAATGGTGAGTATCGTTTTGGAACAAATGTTGAGGATGCCTCCTTTGGAGGTACAATCTGCGCAGAGAGAACAAGCATAACAAGAATGGTGAGTGAGGGTCTCTTAGGTAAAGATAATCCACTAATTGGAATAGCACTTAACACCGAACCACGGTCAGTTCCATGTGGGCACTGCTTTAGTTTGATGCTTGAGTTCATGCCATCTCAAGGAAATTTTGTGATCGTATCAGGTGATTCAAAAACTAATAGAGTTCAGGTTCTGGATATTTCGGTTCTTAGAACATTAATCTGGTCGAAAGATTTTCTAAGTTCAACCTAGTTTGCTTGGGGGTCAGGCCGGAAGGCCTGACCAGTCAAATGCTAGCAGCTGCCTGGTCAGGCCTTCCGGCCTGACCCCCAAGCATTCACAAACCTGATTCGTACGGGCGATTTAACCTTCAAATTGAACGACTTCTACAACTCTTTGGTCTTTAAACTCCACAGATAAAATGTAAGGATCCATAGCAAAAGGGCATGGGATAACTCCCAGATAATATTCTAGCAGATCTTTATTATCCCAGTTTCGCTCAGTGCCTTCCCCTAAAATCTCCTTAACTTCAAATTTCGTTTTACCAATCAACATACCAGAATCGATAAGATCATTAGCCATTAAATATCTGTTTTCTGCATCTGAGATCCATATAGCTTTATCGAACTTAACCCGACCATAGGAACAATCAGATACTATCTGCTTAATTATTAAAAACACATGAACTGCTGGAACGGTAAAAACAGCCATTACTAATGCTGCTATAACCTTTGCTCTTTGGGTCTTGAATTGTCTACTAAATATCCACTTCCAAATAAAAAAAGCTGGTATGGCGATTAATAATGTGGAGATTTTCATGAGCACTACCCTCTTTGAATATGTTAATAGAATTTAATAATTCTACGAACAGCTCGAAGTACTAGAAGGAATTCCTTTCAACAGAGCAAGCGCTGCTTTGCGATTTCTCTCTGCCTTTTTTGTAAAGCGTCCTGTAACTTGCGCGCCAGCTTTCTTATCAACAAGTTTAGATATTCTTTTTACCATTCTTGTTAAACCATGAATTGTTGACTCATAACCGCTTTTAAATTCTGAGTTATCTACAGATGTACAAAACTGAGTTGAAGTACACTCAACTGAAACTTCAGGCAGGGTCCACGCAAAAGTCCAGGCTGATTTATATAAAGAGTTAGCTTTAGCAGCTAAGTTCTCTGCTTTATTACCGCCTAGCCTTTTGTACCTTACGAGTAGTTTTAAGATTATATCCCGCTGAGAAGCAGCTCGGCTATCTATTCCAAGCTGACTCTTTGTGTTCACCGTAGTTGTGCATCCTAAACAACTCTTTCCATCACCATTGCAAACTCCACAGCGATCCAACACAGAATTTCCTCCAACTACTCCTGCGCAATCGATTACTATGGTTGGGGTAGCAGTAGGAGTACCTGTTGGACCTGCCGCTGTTGGAGTGAATGTCACCGTAGGGTCAGGAGTGGCTGTGTAAGTAGGTGTAGGGCCCGCAACTGTTGGGGTAGATGTTGCAGTAGGCTCAGGAGTGTTTGTTGGCGTAGCAGATACTGAAGGTTCCGGTGTCGCTGTGAATGTAGGTGTCGGTCCAGCAACTGTCGGAGTAAATGTTGCTGTAGGTTCAGGGGTATTCGTCGGCGTTGGCACTACCGCGGTGGGAGTAAACGTTGCAGTCGGTTCAGAGGTTGGTGTGTATGTGGGGGTAGGTCCAGCAATTGTTGGGGTATATGTTGCGGTAGGCTCAGGGGTATACGTTGGAGTTGCAGACGATTCCGGTGTTGCTGTGAAAGTTGCAGTTGGCTCAGGGGTGTTTGTCTGAGTAGGTGTATTCGTTGGAGTTGGCGTATTAGTAGCACCCGGATTAGCTGATTCGTATGAGCCAACATCACAATCTGGATCCCCCTGTGGTCTAGGAAATGCACGCTGATCAACGCTTAAAACTGGAGGTGCTACGCAAATAGAATTATCTCCCGCTCCAAGTGCCGAACTTCCAGCTCCTAGAGAGCTAGCATAAGTCACTATATTTGGAATACTAAAAGTTAACTCTGGTGCTCCTACTTTTGGATCTTCATTTGAAGTTACGGCTGCTGGACATCCGAATGGATACGAAACGCTGTTAACACTCTCTTCAGATGCCGTTCCACCACCACAATTAGCTCCAATAGATGCTGTATTTGCAGATAATATTACGTTTTGAAGTAATATTTCATCATTTAAGGTGCCACCAGCATTATCTCCATCTCCCTCGTTGTAAATTCCTCCACCTTCTAATGCTACGTTATCAACTATTGTGGTGTTGATAATAGACAACAAAGAATCATCTCTTAGATGATAAATTGCACCTCCTTGGTTGGTGGCTATATTTCCACCAAAAGAAGAGTTGGCAATCGTGACATCGTCACCAGTGCTGGTATTTGCAAAGGCTCCACCACCAAAGGCACTGGTATTCTCTAGGAATGACGTGCCTACTATCAATGCAGATCCGGCTGTATAAACAGCTCCACCGAGTGATTCAACCCCTGTTGCGGTATTAGGATCTGTCAGGGTATTAAATGGAGCTGGTAGCGGAATCGGTGTAGTCCCTAAGTGTGAAAAATTAAGAGATAGCAATCCCGATACTGCATTAAAGATCGCTCCACCATGCCAACTATCTCCACTAACTGAATTTCCAGCAAAAACTGATGCTGTAATATTCATGGTACCGCTAGAATTATGAATCGCCCCACCACCTGAATTTGCACTCTGACCACTTCTAGCTGTGTTTTTATTAAATCTGCTTCCAGTTATATTTACTGTAAAAGATGTGTGGTAGATTGCACCGCCTACTCCTCCGTCTGTTTGACTAGCTGGATCAGTTCCCGCTTTATTCTCGGCAAAGTTGGAGCCATTAATTGTAAGAGGAAATCCTGCATTCTTATAAATGGCACCTCCATCGTTTCCAGCCTGGTTGTTCTCGAAGCTACATGCATCGATATCAAAAGTTCCACTACTAAAAACTGCTCCACCATTTCCTTGAGCAACGTTGTTCTTAAAAACTGACTCCTTACAATCAATCAGAGAATTAGTGCCCTGAGTGATCGCCCCTCCAGCTCCTGTGGTAAAACCATTTTGAAGCGTTACTTCATCAAGTCGTAAAACAGCACTACTCCCCGCAACATTAAAAATCCGAGTGCTATTACCACCAGAGATGACTACTGGGCCTTCTATTTTTATATCAGTCGTAACGAAGATCTCATCTACTAAGGTAATATTAGACACGCCATTAAAAATTATTCTGTCGGCTCCTGAGCCTGGGTCGCAGTCAGAGTATCCATTGTTGTTATTGTTTGCGTTCGCAATTGCTTCACGTAAGCTGCAAGTTCCATTTCCGTTTAGAGCAGCGAGAGTTCCATCACTGGAGGAATCAACCTCGATATCAAGTGCTCTTGCGTTATATACTAACAAAAATAGAACAAACAAAAATTTCATGAATTACCTGCCTAAAAGTATGCGGAAGGCTAATACATCTCGGTTTATTAATCAAAAAGACATGCACAATCGGAAATCTAACTCGGCGGGAGGGAGACGAGCGATCAGCGAAGTCGGGAACCGAAGAGGTTCCCTGGGCTCGAGCGCCGAGCGGGAAATACAGCTAAGCCACAAACTTATACCCAACACCATGGACAGTGACGATGTGTTTTGGGTCTTCTACGTTGTGTTCAATTTTTTGTCTTAGTCTTGCGATATGATTATCAACAGTTCTTGTTGATGGATATGAATTATAACCCCACACTTCATCAAGAAGCTCATCACGGGTTACAACGTTTCCTTTCTTAGAAACAAGATATTTTAAAAGTCGATACTCGCGAGCTGAAAGTTCTAAGGCTGCATGATTTCTCTCTGCCTTATAAGCCTTGAAATCTACAATTACATCAGAAAATTCTACGGACTCTACCTCAAGAGTTTTCTGGTGACGTCTTAGAAGTGCCTTTATCCTTGCTACTAGCTCAAGCATCCCAAAAGGTTTTGCAAGATAATCATCTGCTCCAAGCTCTAATCCAAGCACTTTATCAACTTCAGCACTTCTTGCTGTTAAAAGAATCAGCGGGGTTGATATCCCCTTTCCTCGGATCTCCTTACAAACCTGAAGCCCATCTTTTTTAGGCATCATTACATCAAGAACGATTAGGTTTGGCTGCTTTTCCTCTATTAGGGTTACCCCCTCTTCTCCGTTTGAGGCAGTTACAACCTCATAGCCTTCCAGCCCTAAATTATTAACGACGCTTAATCTAATTGAATCATCGTCATCTATGACTGCTATACGCTCCATGCCTGAACTCTCAAATATAACAGTTACTGAACCCTAAAGCTAATATAAAACTACCCTGCTTTTCATAGGGTTTTGTAACTTATTGATTCAAGGTGTATTTTACTCTATACTTCCCAGCTCTTAATAAAGGTGATTTTATGTCTAATGATTACGCGGTTATAAGAACCGGAGGGGCTCAATTTTCGGTGTCAAAAGGAACGGAGATTAATGTTCCAAAGCTTGAGCTTGGTCAAAATTCAGAAGTTGTTTTTAACGATGTGCTTTTTGTCTCTCAAGGTGAAACTAAAACAGTGGGCACTCCGATTGTTAGCGGAGCAAAAGTAGTTGGTAAAGTTGTCAGACAACTTCGCGATGATAAGGTGATCGTTTTTAAGCGTAACCACAAAGGCTACACAAATAAAAAGGGTCATAGACAAAATCTGACAAGAGTAGTTATCGAATCAATTTCAGTTTAAAGGATCTCTCATGGCACATAAGAAAGCAGGCGGAAGCACAAGAAACGGAAGAGACAGTAGAGGAAAAAGACTAGGCCTTAAAGCATCTGGTGGCGAGGTTGTGTCAGCTGGAAGTATCTTAGTACGTCAACGTGGAAGCTCCTATCATGCTGGTAAAAACGTTGGAACTGGAAGAGATTTCACCTTATTTGCACTCACTGAGGGAAGAGTAGAATTTCGCTCGGGTGAAAAGCGCACTGTTTCAGTAGTACCTGTCAACTAAGCATATATAGCTCGTTTCGAGGTGTCCTATGAAGTTCCTCGATGAGGCAACCATATTTGTAAAAGCTGGAAAAGGCGGTGCAGGCTTAAGTCATTTTAGGCGTGAGAAATTTATTCCCCTTGGGGGTCCAGATGGTGGTGATGGTGGAAAGGGTGGATCAGTTATCCTTAAAGTAGATACCGGAAAATTAACTCTCTTAGATCTAAAGTATCAACCAAGATGGATTGCAGAAAATGGCGAAAAAGGGGGAACCAGCAATAAAACTGGTCGAGATGGAGAAGACCTTGTTATTCCACTTCCCCAAGGCACACAAGTTTTCAAAGATGGTGAGTTAATCTGCGATCTTGATACTCCAACTTCCGAATTTATACTTGCTAAAGGTGGAAGAGGCGGAAAGGGAAATAACTTTTTTAAAAGCCCAACTAACAGAGCTCCTGAACATGCTCAGCCAGGAGAAGAGGGAGAAGAAGGAACCTTTGATCTATCCCTAAAACTTGTTGCCCATGTTGGGCTTATAGGACTTCCTAATGCTGGAAAATCAACACTTATTTCGCGTCTAACTGCTGCTAAACCAAAAATTGCAGATTATCCATTTACAACTCTCACTCCAAACCTTGGAGTCGTCTCACTTAGTGAAGGAAAATCGTTTGTGATAGCAGATATTCCTGGACTTATACCAGGAGCCTCGGAGGGGAAAGGGCTTGGAATTCAGTTCTTAAAACATGTTGAAAGAACAAAGGTGCTTGCTCATCTTGTTGATGTTCACGACATAGTTTCTGATATAGAAGCTGGTGCTCCAAGGAAAACTCTTGAGGCCATAGAGTATGAGCTTGCTCAGTTTTCACATGAATTAAGCCTTAGACCAAAGATTACTGTAGTCACAAAGATCGATTCTGCCCCAGAGGATTTCGACAAAGACTCTGTAGCGAGAGCCCTTGGAGGGGGGGTATTTTTTATATCGAGTGTTACAGGAGTAGGTCTTTCCGAGCTCAAATTTGCCCTTCAGAGAATGATCATTTCAGATGAGTAAACAAATTGGTAGTTTTGCCGATAACGCTTAGCTTATTTCGCTAAATACCATAAATATTAACACTTTTTCCCCCCTGCAAAGGCTAAAGGATAGACAACTTAGTTGAATATTGAAGTACGAAAAAAACTAAATTGTATCAATTCCAAGGTTTTGATAATCTAATAGTGTAAGGAGAAAAAACTTTACGGATAAGGGTTTTTTGATTTTATTGACATTCACATCAGCCGGAGGACGAATTTGACCTTAAACCGGCTTCCTAGCTGCTCTAGATTAAATTTTCAAGTTTACCTACCCCACTGGATTTTACCCCGCTTTTTTAGTTCTTACATTTTTGGAGAAATTAATAATGGTTGAAGATATTGTTGCTTGCGTTGCTCATTCCTGTTCCGAGGCAAAAGGAAAGGACATAACGATTCTGGATCTGTCAAAGATCTCAGATCTGGCGAGCCACTTTGTTATCGTTTCAGCACGATCTGATAGACAAGCACAGGGTATCTGTAACCGAGTTCTGCACGACCTTTCGAGTATAGGACTTGAGCCTATGTCTGTTGAAGGGCTCGAAAATGGCCAATGGGTGCTTTTAGACTTAGGCGAAGTTCTGGTGCATATTTTTTACGAACCACTTAGAGAGTACTACGATCTAGAAGGGCTTTGGGCTAAAGCAAAAAGGGTTTCTTTACTACCCGCTGCTGCTTAGCGCCTTACGGTGCTTTCACCTTTCTAAAATCCGAGTTAGTCTCTGGGATATGCTGAAAAAGGTAAATCGCTTTTTAGCAGGATTAATGCTCCTTGGAGCTACGATCTACGTAGTAGTTCTAAACCCTGAAAAGCATACTATATATCTTACTAAAACCTGGTTCATCACCACTTATACTGGAGTCATAATTTTAGGAGTTTTTGTTTCTGGGATGTTTGTTTCATTCCTAGGAACACTTGCTTTTGGGATTAAGGCTTACTTTAGAGAAAGAGCACTTAAAAAAGCAGACTCTTTGAAGCAAAAGTTTTTTGAATTATTGGTTGAAGCAAGAAACTATGTTGCATCTGGTGAGATGGGGAAAGCACAAAATCTGTGGGAGAGGTTTTTATCAAGATCTTCACAACAAGACCTATCTGCCCTTGCTAGCCTTGAGCTAGCAAAACTAATTGAAGACCCGGAAGAGAAACTTAAATATATCGATACTGCGAGATCTTCATTTCCAACTAATACAGAGATCCTCTTTTATGCAACTGAACTAAACCTTGATCTTGGAAATGAAACAGCTGCTCTCGATAACTTAGCAATAATCATGTACCACCATCCAAATAAGAAGGCTGCTAAAATGGCCTATGAGCTTGCTCTATCACTTGGAAAGCTAGGCGATGCGCGAGAATATCTGGATCGATACTACGATCTTGGTGGCTCAGAGATTAATGAGACCGAGTTAGCTGAAGCTGAACTTAGAGCATCTCTCACTGAAAGCGAAGAAGATTATAAACTTCTAAAAAATCACCTTAAGAGCTATCCGAACTCAATCTTTGCTAGAGAAGAACTTGCTGAAAGATATAAAGAAGCTGGCGATCTAAAAAATGCTGCTCATTATCTTTCAGAAATAGCCGAACGAACAAAAACTCTTGCCGACTTTAGAGAAATAATTGACTTATGGAGAGAGGATCCTGATCGCGCGATTGCTGCTGCAAAAAGAGCAAAAGATGCGGTTCAAAAAAGCGACAAAGGAGCAGCATCACTTGAGCTAACAAGGCTATATGTTGGAATGGGGATGCTTGTTGAAGCAGAGAAAGAGGCTAAATCGCTTGCTTCATTTGATGGAACGCTTCCCGTTCCAGTTCATACTCTTAGTAGCCTTTATCAGGCATCTGTTTGTCTTAAGCGAGGAGAATCGAGAGCTGCTCTTGAGCACTTAGAGCGACTTGTTAGGCTCTCACCTGAAACAGAATCATTTAGTGACCTATCAACTGATGCTCCAAGACCAGAGCTATCGACGCCGTAACTTGAATTTGCCTGGTCGCGATCTGTTGTCCGCGCTAGCGGACGAAGCAATAAACAGGGCAACACGACCTACATTAAGGTCGGGCTAAAGCCAGACCAGACATATTTTTTTGCCTGGTCTGGATCTCTCAACCTAGCCCTAGACAAGTTTCACACCAGACTGATAATCAAACCTTCTCATTGAATTAATAACTGAGAATTTCTGATAATTTCCAAGATCGCTAACTTTCACATCCTGCTCGTATACCAGACCTTCCTCTAAAAGCTTCTCTCTGTATACTCCTTTTAGTAGAGGTTTATTAGGAGTAATCCAAGCCTCTCCATCAAAAAAAACTATATTCCCGTATGAGGTGTCAGTTACTCTTCCATCTTTAACTATTAAAATATCATCTGCTGATCCTTTACTCTGGTAAAGTAGATCTAACTTGGCTCTATTAGTAAACTTAAATTCATATTCCAAAGTGTCATCATAGACTACTTTTAGAGTCTCAATTCTATTAGCTACATATGGTAAAAATTCGATCTCTCTTACCTCCATGTCATAAACAACTCTACATTTAAATAGACCAATACTTGGGGGAGAGATTTCAAGTGAGAATTCTCCTTCTCTTCCAAAGATAGCCAAACTCGAACGGTTCATCCTTAAAAGGTGTAGCTTTAAATTTTCCAGTTTGCCATTATAGCATCTTATGGACTCAAACAGTTGGGACATAAACTTTATCGATCATCTCCTGATACTCTAATTTTGGATCACTATTAATTGTAATCCCTCCTCCACTTCTATATAGCAGAGTCCCGTCACTTAGCTGTTCAATAAACCGAATCATTACGCAGGAATCAACACTTTCCCCATCAAAATATCCACACACTCCAGTAAAATAACCTCTCTTATCACTTTCTGCTTCTTTAATAATCTCAATTGTCTTTTTTTTAGGAGCTCCGCTAATAGAGCCTGCTGGAAGAAGACTATATAAAATATCCCCTAATCCGAGCTCTTTTTTTAGATCACCAGAAACTTCAGAGCTCACCTGAATTAATTCATTTCTTTCGGTTTTAATTCGACTCAGATATCTATAACTATCAACCCGCACATTGTCTGCAACAATAGCAAGATCATTTCTGATCAGATCTACTATAGTTGCATGCTCTGCACTCTCTTTTCTATCAGAAAGGATCTTTTCCTCAGCGTTCTCTATGCTGGCATCTATAGTTCCCTTCATAGGGAAGCTAGAAATTCTTCCTTTTTCAATTTTTATAAATGTTTCTGGTGAAAAAAAGAGAAATTCATTCTCCTTGTAGAATTTATAAGGGGCTTTCGCTGAGTAGTATAGATCTTCAAGGGATGTTGATAACTTTATCTTAGTTCGAGCGGTAAAATTGACCAGAAAACTATTTCCATAACCTATCTCTTTAAAAACTAAGTCATAGCCTTGTTTATATTCTTCGAATGTTGGAGGTGTTTTCTCTAACATTCTTACACTAAGAGGCTTTGAGCTTCCCTTAAAATCAAACAAAAATCCCTTAAAATCGGTAGAAACAAAGGGCTTTTCTAACTCGAAATCTAAACAAAATACGCATGGTATTTTACTAGCCCAAAGCTTATTTAAAGTCTCCCTCACACTCGCAGTGTAGTTCATTTTATCCTAAACTAATAACACTTTGCAGGTAATTATAATTGATAATTTTGACTCTTTTACCCATAACATAAAGCAGGTCCTAGTCTATGCAGGGTGCACCTCCGTCAAAGTTGTAGGATATTCAGAGTTTGATCAGATTGAGAATTCAAACGTTATCGTAAGCCCAGGGCCTGGACTACCTTCAGATTACCCTAAACTTGAGAGAATTTTTGATAAGGGTAACAGGATACTTGGTATCTGCCTTGGTCATCAGCTTATTGGATCCTATTTTGGAGGAAAATTAAATCAGCTTCAAACTCCAATTCATGGAGAGAGTGTTGATGTTGAGGTGCTAGACTCAGAGTGTTGCCTATTTAAGGGCATAAAATCATTTAAGGCAGGTAGATATCACTCCTGGTATGTATCGGAGTCGCCTTTGGCGATCACTGCTAAAAGTAACGATGGGTTAATAATGGGAATTAGAAATGAAGATCAATCAACTTTAGGAATTCAGTTTCATCCTGAATCGGTTCTAACTCCGGTAGGTGAGCAGATTTTTAGAAATTGGATTCACTCTGTGTAACCCTGTGACCTCTGTGTTGAATCCACTATTATCCACTCTGCGTAACGCTGTGTTCAAGAAACGCAGAGGACGCAGAGTTGCACAGAGTTGGGAGTACGCGCTACACCAAACTCTCCCCTGTCATCTCATTTGGAACAGCAATACCCATACGCTTAAGAACGGTTGGTGCAATGTCACATAAAGCTCCACCATCTCTTAGGGTTAACTTCTCTTTTGTAACTAAAATAACTGGCACTGGGTTAGTCGTGTGGGCGGTGTGAGGTTTTCCATTTTCGATCATTACCTCGCAGTTTCCATGATCAGCAAATATAAGAGCTTCCCTATCACCAAGTTGTTCTAAAATTCTCCCAAGACATTGATCAACTGTCTCTACTGCTTTAATTGCGGCACTTAGATCTCCAGTGTGACCAACCATATCTCCATTAGCAAAGTTAACTACAACTAGATCATATTTTTTAAGCCCTTCGATTACGGCATCTGTTACCTCATAGGCGCTCATCTCTGGTTTTTTGTCATAAGTTGGAACATCTCTAGGGCTTGGAATCAAAACTCTATCTTCCCCTTTAAATGGAACTTCTTCGCCTCCATTTAAAAAATAAGTCACATGAGGATATTTCTCGGTTTCTGCAACCCGGAGTTGGCTTAGCCCTACATTAGAGATCACCTCTCCTAGTGTGTTTTTAATTCCTTTTTGATGAAACAATACAGGTAAATTAAAAGTTACATCATAATCAGTAAAGCAAAGAGTTCGATCTTTAAATGGAGTAAAGTCGAAACTTCCAACTGATAGCACTTTAACTATCTGTCTCATTCTATCTTCACGGTAGTTCCAGTATAAAACCAAATCTCCATCTTTTACTCCATCATAATCAGCAGCAACGATCGGCTTTATAAACTCATCAGTAACACCTCCATCATATGAGGCTTGAAAAGCACTAATTAAATCTTTTGAATTACCTTTATTAACTATTGCATCATATGCAATTTTTGTTCTCTCCCATCTAGTATCTCGATCCATTGCATAGTATCGACCGATGATTGAAACAAGTTTTGCGTTGTCAGGTAGCTTCAAGCTCTTGATTAATGGCAGCCCTGAGGTCGGCGATGTGTCCCGGCCATCTGTAATAGCATGAATCAAAAGCTCTTTATCTTTGGGAATAATATTTAGTAATGATTTTAAATGCTCAGCGCTTGAATGAACTCCACCATCACTTACAAGACCGATTAGATGTATTCTTTTTCCTTTACTTAAGAATTCCTTCCATTCAGTATTATTTACAAAATTCTTTTCTCTTAGCTCTCTATTTATCCTTACTAGCCATTGCTCAATAACTCTTCCTGCTCCAATATTTAAGTGCCCTACTTCAGAGTTACCCATCTGACCTTCTGGCAAACCTACTCTTTCACTATGGGTTATGAGGGTTGAGTTTGGATATTCACTCATCAACCGGTCTAGGTTTGGAGTATTTGCAAGTGCTACAGCATTCCCTTCAATTTTGGGGTTTATTCCAATACCGTCTAAAATAATCATCAAAAAATTTCTCATGGGTCGCATAATATAACTCTAATTGGGAAAAGCTACGAGCGCCTGCAAACCTTAGAGGGAGACCCCTTGATGGAAAGCAGGCGCTCGATAAGCTTTAAGCGTTAGCCTTTGCGGCGCGGAGAATATCCCGGTAGGTTAAACCCGTACCCTCCATAGCAGCGATCAGCTTCCGTCCTCCCCGATGCTGACGAGACTTGTCCTTTGCAGGACCACGATGAGCCTTGTTGTGACGCGGGTTATGCTTACATGCCATATCCATCTTGGGGCCTCCTTAACCCCCCGTGAAAACCACATAGCAAAAGGACGTGAGTCCTCCCTTTTACGCTAAGCAGCTTTCCCCAATTAGAACTACCCAAAACCGGAAATGTAGTTCTAGACTAATCTTGCGTGTAATTTTTGGTCAATGGAGAATTTTTGAGCGATAAAGATCCCACAATCGGTGCACTAATTGGATTAGGTATTGGAGTGGGATTATTTTTCTCCGGATTTAAAAAATGGGAGAAGAGAAGAGCGGTATCTCGAACCCCAACTTCAAAGATCCGATCTGCAGCGGTAGGACTTTGTGAATTTTTTGGAAGAGCAAAACCAAATCACGGGACTATTCTATCCCCTATCTCTGAAACTCCCTGCCTTTACTACTACTATGAAATTGAAGAATACAGAAAATCCGGTAAATCATCGCGATGGGTGAGGATCCAAACTGGAAAGTCAGCAGAGCCATTTTTTGTTGAGGATCAGACTGGAAGAATTTTAGTTCTCCCCTCTGGTGCAACACTTGTAGCTCACGAGGATGAGCAGTTCAAGCTTCATACCTTCATGAGTGGTGATGAGGCTTTTAGGGCTGCTCTTTATAGACTTGGTGTTCCTGTTTTGGGAAATAACCTTAGAGCTCATGAAATCTATATACTAGAAGATGACCCTGTATATGTTCTTGGGGATGTTAAACGAAATGGAACCGGATCTGAGGTCAATCAGGAGAACTTAGTAGTCACATATTCAAAAGACAGCTTTTTTATAATCTCTGATCGGAGTGAAAAGGAGCTTTTATCTCATCTTGGGTGGTGGTCATTTCTAAAAATAGTCGGTGGACCAATATTAGCAATTATTTGTTTACTTATATTACTAACTCGTTTTAATCTCGTTGACATATGATTTGGATAGGACTTGCAATATTCGGGTTTATTACGCTTGGAATTATTTTAGCTGCTGTAGGCACCTACAATAACCTAATCGCTCTTAGAAATAATATCGATAAAGCTTTTGCCAATATCGAGGTAATACTAAAACAAAGATTTGATGAGCTACCAAAGCTAATCGATACTTGCAAAGGGTACATGACCCATGAAAGGACTCTTTTAGAAAATATCGTAAACGCAAGAACAAAGTTTTTAAATTCTAATTCTACTGAAGAAAAAGCTGGTGCTGAAAATATGGTGACTGCGGGACTGAAATCTCTTTTTGCAGTAGCTGAAAACTATCCAGACTTAAAAGCTAATCAGAATTTTTTAGATCTTCAAAATAGAATTTCTGTCCTGGAAGAATCTATTGCTGATAGAAGAGAATTTTTCAATGAAGCTGTAACTTTATATAATACAAGGATACAGAGCATCCCTGAGGTATTTTTTGCAGCAATTTTAGGATTCACAGCCAGAACATTACTTGAGATTCCAAAAGCTGAAACTCAGGATGTGAAGATACAGTTTTAAGAGCGTTGTCCACTATGGAGTGATGGACTATTATCTTTTTTTAACACAGAGTTCGCAGAGTTTCACAGAGTAGATAAAGGTGGATTTAACACAGAGTTCGCAGAGTTTCACAGAGTCCTACTCTGCGAACTTCGCGTTTCATTTTAAAAAAAAGTACTCTTACGTCCTCGTTTTAGCTGAACATCACCGGATGTAATATTCCGAAATTGCCTACGATCTCTTTAGCAAGTGGCCTATTTAGTCTTACAAAGTCTATAGCATCCTCATAGTGAATTACTGAGTCATGTAGAGCTAAGGCAGGAATTTTTAACTGCTCTTTTAAAAAATCAACCTGTATAAATATACTTTTTGCTAAAACTATTACCTTATCATATGCACTATCAACAGCGGCTCTTAGATCTTTCTCAGCCTCTTCATAACCTGAGCCTGAAGGGAAAAACGCAACTCCCCATGGAGCAACAGAACCAACAGGTAGTCGCATAATTATGGCTACTTTTTGAATCCCATCATTCGTATCAATCAGTTTAAAAAGATTTCCTGAATCATCTTCTTCGTAACCATTTTCTGTTAGATATGCAATTAGTGGCCTTGTAAGTAGATCTCTATTTTTATCAATTTTTTTAAGGGTACATGGAAGAGTTCTGCATCTTAGAGCAGAGGCGATTATAAATATCTTATCTACAAGCGATTCCTCAGAGTTAACTGAGACAGTTTGAGGGAAATCGCCAATAACTATCGGCTCTACATTTTCATTTATCGAAAGCCTTTCCACAGAGTCTAAAGATGCTTATTAGCTTTGATTTTACTCACTTTTAGAGCGAGTGTTCTTTTCTGGTGCTAAGATATTGAACTAAGATATAATAATCGTTAATGCACTGGATTGCTTCACTACTGGTCGCCCTACTTTATGCTAGTCAGTGTCAGTGCACCCCAAAATCCTGCTGTGATGACTCCTGTGAGTGTTGTGTAATATCAAAGCCTGATTCGGCTCCAGTTGTTGAATCTCATACACCAATTATCAGTTCCCACTTCGATTTTACCCCTGAATTCTCCTCTGATTTCTATTTTTTACCAGCAGGGAAAGAACCTTTCATAAGGCAGATATCTTATTATCTACTCGGCAAGAACCCTACAGGCCCTCCTGCTTAAGTTAATTGAATTGTTATTTTTGTATTTTTTTATTTTTTAAAGGAAAATTTTTATGAGACTTTTATTATTATCCCTATTACTCGCTGCACCTTATGCTTTTGCTGATGACCATTGTAAATGTGGTGACTCTTGCAAGTGCGAAGCATGCAAAGATGGCGACTGCAAATGTGAAGGCAAATGCGAGTGCGGAGATAAATGCGACTGTTCAGGTTGTAAAAAAGAGTAAATTACTTTTAGGGGCGGCATTTGGCCGCCCTGTTTATCAAATTACAAAAAGTTTTGCAGCGTTCGAAACTTCATACTCTCCGGTATAAACCCAAGCCGCAGTTCAACTTTGACCGTAAGCGAGGGATTCGACATATCGGGAAACATTAGAACCTCACAGAAACCAAGGCGCCAAGTTGTCTACCACCTCTTTCAATTCTGAATCGAATTTCAAGATCTTTATTTGGGCTCACTCCATACTCTCCATTCCAGGTAATCCCCTCTCCTAACCTTCTCTCTACTCCTAAAATTCCATAACTCTTGTTGCTCAATCTAATTCCTAAGGAGGCATCAAATCTTCCCGATGTAAAAGCTCTACCATCAAAAGCAAGACTTCCAGCCTTTTCACCAAGAAATCTAAAAGGCATACTTCTCCCTAATTGGAAGTTTGGCTCATCCACTTCGTAGTCATTTGTGGTAAATCTAATTGTTGGATCTTGAGCAGTTGATATCTCATTTCTACCACGATTAGTTGTTCCATAAACTAAATCAGATCTCGTGTTATCAATTTTTCCAACTACGACTCTGAGTTCAGTAGGTCGCCTTTCTCCAAAATCTGATGAAATCCAAATGTTTCTATTTTGAAATGAAAGATTGCCTAGATTTAGATCATTATTCTGACCTCCTCCAATACTAATTTGTCGACCCACTAAGGCTCGTGCTCGCCACTGATCATCAGAAAGAGTAGCTTCTAGTCTTAGATTATTATCTCCAAGGCCCGTAAAGAATGATCTTTGCTTAGAACCTCTAAGCACTGTTTCACTAACACCAAAAAAATTATCCGCGTCCTTCTCCCAGGCTAGGCTTATCCTGTTTCTATCTAGTCCGTTTCCATAGGTAATCCTTAAATCTCTAAACTTAAGATTAAAGCCGCTATACTCATCTAAAATTCCAGTTACACGAAGATCTCCATCTCTTAGAGTAAAGCTATACTGCCCTGACCTTAGAGATTTGAGCCTAATTTGATGGGTGATCTGCGGGGGCTCCCGCTCCTCTGGGACGGAAGGCAAGCTTGCCTGCGCTAAAGATACAGTAGCTAAACCACTGAGAACTAACGGATTTTTCATACATATTCTCCTTTCCGACTAAACTAAAGGAGTCCTGATTTTTAAGCTTTGATTCGTTCCAGAAATAAAACCAGAAGAAGACACAGGTATCTGAAATTACTTAATAACCTTTAGAGTCGTGATAAAACTTTTTCTAGAAAACAACGAACTTGTTCGATTTGAGTTTACCTCGCCGTTCACTGGGGAGACTGTTAAATCAATTCGAGGGAGAAGTTCCGGCGATTTTGGAAATTTTCCTTGGAGCAGCGCTGTTCAAGATCTTGTTAAATTACTTTGTGGATAC
The DNA here is from genome assembly GCA_002343185.1 of Deltaproteobacteria bacterium UBA2409. Taxonomy (GTDB): domain Bacteria; phylum Bdellovibrionota_C; class UBA2361; order UBA2361; family DDRT01; genus UBA2361. Next base: position 5,328 of record DDRT01000017.1, on the reverse strand, counting down.
TCTAAGGATCTAAAGTTTTCGATTAATAGTTTATCTTTAGATTACGCACTTGGCAAACCACCTCAGTGGCTTCTTGACATATTCGGGCTACTTCCATCTGGTAGATCTGCCTCAGCAAGGCTATTTATCAGAGAAAACCCGGAAGGGAAAAGATTTGGAGATGTAACTATAAGAGTAAATGATCTACTAATTAAACCATCAGATATCATAATCAACTCTAAAGAAGAGAACTTGATTCTTTCAGGCAGATTTAGAAAGGCACTTACAAAGCAATATGAGCTAGCATTTAAAAATACTGATCCAATGTCGGACCCATACTCTATAGCTTCAAGGGCAATACTTCATCCAGCTTTCAAGCGATATGGAAGAAAAAATGTATCTTTAATTTTACCTGAGCTGGAATACTCCTATGCTTCTTCAAAGCGTGGAATTGTAACAGATAGTAAGATATTTGACTCACTTCCCAATCCTCTAAGAGTAGCAAGCAATGCACCTCTTATGACTGCGCAGTCTCTTTTTAAGATGACAGCCAGGAACTATCCTATCAATTTTGATATAAACTACAGATACGCTCATGCACTCGAGGTAGCTGAGCGGATTGTAAGAGATGATTGGGCGTCTGAGCCTCCACATTTAGCCATAGTTGGGATTGGTCCTGCTTCTTATGTTCTGCGAAACAATAAGCATGACTATCTACCCTTGATGCCTTTCTTATTTAGCTTCGATGAAATGGTTGGACAGGTGGGTAAGATTAAGGCTTTTACTTTTCTTCAAGAAACTCCATCTACTTCGTTATTTTATTTTGAAAAGCTTCTATCAGAAGGAAAACTTAAGAAAAGCAAAATTGTTCATAATGAACCGTGGGATGCTACAAAACTTGCCAAAGATGACCCAGATTTTAAAGCTATTATGTTCTTTCCTTACAATGAAGCAGCTAAGATCTCTCACGGCCTTAGCCCCGTCGTGGTAGACAAATCAACTGGCACTCTTAGTGAGATGTTTTTATTTGCACATAAATCGCTTATAAAAAACAAAAATGCTACATTGGCTTTAGTAGCAGCATTAAGGGACTCATTTTATAGAATTAGGGAAGATTCAATTTTAAGAGAATCTTTAAAAGATGAAATTCTTGATGACAAAAACTACGTCTATACTCTTTGTAGATATCTAAAGGCTGCATAATGGCATTAGTGCCTTCAGTAATTGTTGGTGACATTGGGAGCAAGAAAGCCAGATTTTCAGAGGCTGAACTATTACATGGAAACAGCTGGACATATCAGAGCTTCTCTCATCAACTTGGCATTTTAGCTGAAAATCCAAATGGTAGTTCTATTGGTTCCTCAGCGGAGTTTAGGGATTTTTGCTTACAATTTAGAGGGCTAAATTTTACCCCTTCTCCTGAGCGCCCCGTTTCAAGAAATTATATTTGCGGCTCAGCTCCTCTTAGATACATGCAAAACACAAATCCAGGAGAATTCGCAGTTGCAGCTTTTGAAGAGCTTGGGATTTTTCCACTGGTTTTAGACGGACTTTCGGAAAGCATCGCAATTGAAGCAGCAGTTTGGAGTGAGCTTTCTAGCACAAGAACTCTTTTAGAGGGGAAGAAACGTGTAATTCATCTTCATCCAGGTGGTCTAAGCTTAGAAATTAACGAATCTTCTGATGGAATACTGCATCATGCAGCATGCCTTGAGCACTTGGGAGTTGTTTGCAACTTGCCCACAAACTTAGAGGAATTTAGGAATCTTATTGATACTATAAAAACAAGAATAAAGGACAATCATGATTCGAAGGATATATTTGAATCTTTCGATAGGGATACTGCACTTGTAATTTCAGGAAAATTTGCAAGAAAAATTATAAGTGATTTAGTCGAGCTTGGAATTAAGAAGCCTTATAAGAAAGGTTCTGAGAATTATGTAAAAAATGCACAAGTGTCTAAGGATGAAATTGAGATTCTAGCACAAAGAATCCTTGATTCTAAAAAACTATCTTCACTACCAAAACTGTTTTCGATTGCTGTGCTTATCGCTTCTTTCGATCTACTAAATGAAAATTCTGCTGTAGTTTCAGACGCAAGACTTGTTCATGGTTTAATTGAGATGAGAAGAAAGGGAAGTTTTAATGAGGTGCTGATTCCTGAATTGGCTGTGGAGCACATGAATCGCTTTACTAGCTCTCTAGAGCGAATAGATTTATCAACTGCAAGAACTTTTGCAGGAAATCTAGCTCATGCTCTTTATACTCCTCATGATACTGTTGCAACAAACGCTGAAAGAGCAACAGCTATCCATATAGCATCAATAATAAGTGCATACGGTAATCCCTTGGTTGTTGATTACTTCTCAGCAAATAGAGCGCCTGGCATACCAAGGCTCTTTCAAGAAGGAATTGTATCAGGTCTAAAGGGAGAAGACCTCGATCAAGCACCTGAAAGGCTTTCCAGACTTGGTCAACATACAAGATGGGTTGCTGGGTTTGTGCATGAGGTTGCAAAAATCGCGAAAGCTGTTAGCGAACACCCGCATGAGATTAGAGTACTCGACAAAGGTGATACCTTAGATATTAGATGCCCGAATCCACCGACGGAAGTTATACAGGCTCAAAAATTGGGTTTTCAGGTAGTGAGATTTACAAAATACTCCTATTAAATATAAACTACGAAATTCACATGCACCCTTAGCTCAGATGGATAGAGCAACTGCCTTCTAAGCAGTGGGTCCCAGGTTCGAATCCTGGAGGGTGCGCACTGTTTGACAACGTCAAACAGTGGGAATCCCGTAAGGATTCGAACTGCTCACCACCATTGCCTATTCAGGACTCTGTCAACTAGGAACTACGCCATAATTATTTATATTGTATTTTTTGTTACCTACCCAACTGCTGGCGCGGTGCTCGCCCTGTCTAGCCTATTCAGGTCTCTATCAGCTAAGAACTACGCCATCATTAGCAAGTTAGTCTCTTTGTTTCTTACCCAACCGCTGGCGCGGTTGGCGTATAGGGCGAATCCTCAAAGAGGATTTTTCGCCTTCGGCTCAAAATCCTGGAGGGTGCTAGTCTAAATTCTATTAGAGACTCACAACTAACTAGCTCGCTAATATTTTTCTTCCCCCCCCCCTGCTTTTATGATATTGGAGCCCTATGAAGATATTACTGATCCTTATCATTTCTGTTTTTGCGACCGCTGAAACTAGTGTCTCAGTACCGACTGAGCCAGCATTCATTGAATGTGCCAAGCTTGGGCAAAAGCAGTGTGGTGGAATCTGCAAAAGTGTTTATGGTGGCGAGGGGAAATGTACGTGGGGGCCTAGATCGACCGGTGGATACTGCTACTGTGCGCCAATTGCGGAACCTTCACTTAGTTGCTCTTGTCCTGGAAGTGCCAGAAAGAACCCAATGTGTGATAGTGGATGCCGTCCAGAAAAATGCGCAGGTGGTTGCTACAAAGGTCAGAAAGGCGGATCAAAGTGTCATTGTAGCTCAAGCTGTAGTGAGTTACGTGGGGACTTATATTGGTTTCATAGTTGCGGCTGCAGTGAAGGCACCTGCATTGAGAAAACTTCTACCGAGCCAGTTGGAGAAGGCGCAGGCACGTATTAAGTTACTCGTTTAACTTCTCCCACTTTTTCCTTAACTCTGGCTTTTTAGTCCAAATTTCGATCTTGAGCGCTCTATAGCTTTCAAGCCAATGAACGATCTCTCCTGGAGTTAGTTTAGGAGCTTCCCCCCAGTTACTTGAGTTTTTCGAGTTGTTTGATGTCGTGAATTTTTCTTTGAAGCTCTAACGCATTCAGCAACCATTTATATCGCTCTGTAGGGGTCGAGTTTTTAGCTATAAATAGGATCTGCTCTTTTTCATGCTCGGCCCAGCCATTTGGGAATTTTGGCTCTGAGTCTTTCATTGTCCCTTTATAATTTTAAGAACTTTAATGTCATCTAAATCCTTGGGGCGGCCAGCCTTTTCTTTCATATGGATTAGATGCTCGATACTTGCCAAACGAATTTCCACTCCGTCAACCTCTTTTAAAACAGAGTCCTTCATCATAGATTCAAATGGTATAGGTTCTTCAACAAATATATCAATGATAGTAAGGACATCAGTCGGATTATACATTGAAAAAACGACTAGCCCTTTCTGAGAAATCCAACCTTTTCTTACATCCTCATCAGCAAAATCTTCCGGATTGACAGGGATTTTTGCCTTATAGCCGAGACCAGTTAGGGTTCTTATGGCCTTCAATGCATTTTCTTTATCTAAGCCAAATATAAGATCAATATCTGTAGTTAATCTTGGATGGCCATGAAATATTACAGCCAGTCCCCCAACGACAACGTATTTAACACCTGCTTTATTTAGAGCATCTATCAATGGCAAGAGCTGCTGCATTGATTCAATCTTACCACGAAGTACTCACTCCCGGGAAAGTAGGTCACTCTACATAGAAAAAATAAAAAAGCCTTATAAGTCCCTTAAGGGCCTATAAGGCTAAAAAACCCAGCGACGACCTACTTTCCCGGGAGATCCCAGTATCATCGGCGCGAGAAGGCTTAACGACCGTGTTCGGTATGGGAACGAGTGTGGCCCTTCTCCTATAATCACCAGGAAGGACAGAACAAAAATTAAATGCTCTCTCCTTCAAAGTGATTGCCACTTCAGTTTTTCTTGGGGGGGTCAGGCATCTGCAAGCATTTGTCTGGTCAGGCCTTCCGGCCTGACCCCCAAGATCCCATATCGATAGAAGAGAAACATTTTGCGATTTACTTGTTTATCCTGTCAACAGCGCAAGCTGCTGAAGCAGAAATTCTGTCATCCGCGCTAGCGGATGAAGCAAAAACGTAGACCAAATCAATATTACCGAATGCATTCCAGACGAACTGGATATCTGTCGTCTTCGCTAGAAGACGAAGCAGAAAAACAGCAATAATAAAAAAATCTAAGTCTCACGACAAATTAGTACTGGTCAGCTGAACACATTACTGTGCTTACACCTCCAGCCTATCAACGTTGTAGTCTTCAACGTGTCTTTAGTCCTTACGGAAGGGATATCTTATCTTGAGGCTAGCTTCCCACTTAGATGCTTTCAGCGGTTATCTATTCCGAATTTAGCTACCCTGCGGTGCCATTGGCATGACAACAGGTACACCATAGATTCGTTCACTCCGGCCCTCTCGTACTAGGAGCAACTCCTCTCAAATATCCTACGACCACGGCAGATAGGGACCGAACTGTCTTACGACGTTCTAAACCCAGCTCGCGTACCACTTTAAATGGCGAACAGCCATACCCTTGGGACCGACTGCAGCCCCAGGATGTGATGAGCCGACATC
>DDRT01000010.1 GCA_002343185.1 Deltaproteobacteria bacterium UBA2409 | reverse complement strand
CCGCGATGTATTGCGTAATACCTTAAGAAACGCAGAGTGCACAGAGTTACGCAGAGTAATTACTCTGTGAAACACTGGGTCCTCTGTGTTTTATATTAATTGAAAAAGAAGATCTAAAAACTCCTAATCCCATAAAGGACCACTCCAATAATCCCGCCAACTAGAGCACCATTAAGTCTTATCCATTGTAGATCTTGTTCAACCGTATTTTCTAGTTCACGAACAAGCTGTTTTGTATCCATCTCCCTAAAAACATGCTCTGAAAGTTCTGGGAGTGTTTCTTGTAAAGACGGCGCAAGTCTAATTAAAAACTGGGAGATTAAAAGCATTACATATTCTTGGTTTTCTTCTAAATATCTTGAGAAGGTTTCGTTGAATTGACCATCAATAAATCTTTCTATCGCTTCATCGATAATAGCAAGCAGTTCATGTTTTAAAGGGTGAGACTCATTCTGTCTAACCTCTTCAACCAGACTTCTTGCTCTTATAATTAGCTGCTCATTAATATATGGAGCTAAAAATCCAGGTATATACCAGGGAAGTGATATTGCTATATTAGTTCTTCCTAACCACTCAGAAACAGCTCCTAGTCCTCTTTCTAGAAGCGCCCGCTTAAATTGCTCAGAAACCCTAATCCCTGAAAGATTGAAGGAAGATATATAATTAAGAATTGTAGGTACTAAACTTGTCTCATAAACAATCCGCCTAAGAGCTCCTTCAGTAAGAAATGTACTAGAAAGAAAAACCCCCAAAGATCGTCCAATTCTATCTTTCTGTCTTGATATAATTCCTGTGTGAGGAATTGGGAGTCCAAGGGGTCTTCTAAAAAGAGCAACTACAGCAAACCAATCAGCGAGAGCACCAACTAACCCAGCCTCTGCAAATGCCACTAATATTGGCCAGTTAAAACGCTCGGCTGCTATCAGGAGCAAAGCAAGAATTATTACTGAAAGAAGCGCTATATGCTTCACTCGTCTTCTTCTTCGTATTCCTCTAGATCGTCATCGTCTTCTTCGTAATCGATGTCTTCATCATCTTCGTCATCATACTCGTCAGTCTCTTCTTCCTTTTCGTCCTCGTCTTCGGAAGATTCAAAAACAGTTGGATCTATCTCTTCAAGGGCTTCTGTCATCACAGCAATAGCTGAACCTAAAAGCTCTGGTGAATAGTCTTCAGATTCGAGGGCTGTCTCTATTGCAGCCTTAACTTCTGTGACCATTGCTGCATCAACATCTTGATCTTCAATCTCTTCGTCTTCGTCCTCGCTTACCACGGATAGCTCTTCTTTTAGATTTTCTTTTAATTCGTTATACCCCTCTAACAGCATAGCTAACGAATCTGCGATCTTTTCAGCGGCTCTTTTGCCCATATTAATGTACCTCGTACCCCTTAAGTTACTTAAGTTCTAGGATAAAATGCAATAGCGCGAAACTCTCCGCCCTACATCCTCCTATACTCAAAAACTCACCTGCGTATAGCATATTATACATTGTAAGGCTGAAGGAGTCACTGGTATCATTCTCCCGTGAAATATATATTACTTACCCTAATTATCTTTACTGCCTGTAAGCCTGCCAAACTCATTAGCGAGTCTGAGCCATCACCGGTTCAAACATCGTCCGAGAGAGACTCACTTCGGAGGATAAATAAAATCTCACTAGGATCTATCAACTCTCCTTTTGGAATTGGTAGTTCAGAGATAGAGAAGCTATTTACCGAAAAATTCACATCCAATGCTGGTGTTACGATTGTTCCAGAGTCCAATGTTCAGGCAAACATTACAGTGACTGAATTTCAAGACAGAGTTGGCTCTCAGGTAGGTGCCACCTCGCCAGCTGTTGTAAGATTCAGCATCCAGCTTGTTGATAGCGGGAAGATTGTATGGAGCAGTGGATATTCTAACTCACAAGGCGCTATAAGTGAGAATCTCCTTTCGAAAGATCTAAAAGCTGAGGAAGGTTTTAGCTCCGCAAGGGAGCTTCTTGATTTAGGTTTTGAAAAAGTTTCCCAAGAACTTGGGGCTCAAAGGATGAAGGCTTTTTTGAAGTAGGTTATGGGAAGACGCACTAAAAAGAGACGTGGAGCAGCTGTAAAAAAGATTGAAAGTCCAGCTCCAATCAAATTTTCTAAATTTAGAGGGGTTGTTTTTAGCTGTCTAGGCGTTTATCTCTTAGCAGCCTTTTTACTTGTCGATTTTAATCCACTAGGTGGGGCTAGAAGTTTCCTAGGTGAGTTTGGATACAGCGCTGCTGCTTTTTTCAAGGAGAGCGTCGGACTGTCAGCCTATATATTAGCTTTTGGGATTTTATTTTTAGGGATTGAGCACATAAGAGCAAAAATATTTGCCGGGTTCAAACGATCCCTTTGGCTGATACCTACTACATTAGGATTATCCATTTTTCTCTCTCTTAAAGGGGCTGGCGGTGATTTTGGAAAACTAGTTGGAGGATTTTTAGTTGAGCTAGTCGGAGTAACGGGATTGGTCCTAATCTCACTAGTGGTTGCGTTTATTAGTGCTTTTAGGGCAACAGATTTTGGGTTTTCATCGATAAAAAAGGCTATTTTAGAATCTGGAAGATTTTTAGGATGGTTTCTAAGCGAAAGTTTCGTGGCTCTTAGAACTGTTTTTCGGTTCAGTAAGAGCAAGCTTCAAGATCCAGTATGGGAAAAGGAGATCGAGGAGAGTCTACCAACTCCAAAAAGAAGGACAAAAGAGTTTAAAAATCTTGACCCAGAACCTGCAACTCACATTGTTGTTAAAAAACCTCCCCCAAAGAAGAAAGAGCCTCTTAGTTCACAAATAGTAAGATCGACTGATTATACACCACCTCCATATGAACTTCTAACTGAAGGTAGCGATGAAGTTCATACTGAAAGTGAAGAGGAGCTAATAAGGATCTCAAGATTAATTGAGGGAAAACTCAGGGATTTCAATATTGCTGGAAGAATTACAGAAGTTCATCCAGGTCCTGTTGTTACAATGTTCGAGTTTGAGCCCGCTCCAGGGATCAAGGTTGGAAAGATCGCAGCGTTGCAAGATGATCTCTCTATGAGCTTAAAGGCTCAGAGCTTAAGAATAGTAGCGCCTATTCCTAGAAAAGGAACCGTTGGAATTGAAGTTCCAAATAGAACCAGAGACATAGTAAGGCTAAGAACATTACTCGAGAGTGAGTTGATGAGAAATTCTTCTTCATCTCTAACAATAGGGCTAGGAAAGGATGCTTATGGGGATCCAATCTGTGCGGATATTGCATCAATGCCACATTTGCTTATTGCTGGTGCTACTGGAACTGGAAAATCAGTTTGTATTAATACTGTCTTGTTATCACTACTTTATAGAGCTTCACCTGCAGAGCTTGGGCTAATCCTGATTGATCCTAAAATTTTAGAGCTCTCAGTATATGAAGGCGTTCCCCATCTAAGAGTCCCTGTTGTTACTAATCCTAAGCAAGCCAGGGCAGTACTAGACTGGGCAGCAAAGGAGATGGACAGACGTTACCGCATGATGCAAAAGCATGGGGTTAGAAATATTGATGGATATAACGCACTTGTTGCTGGGAGCTCTGGGGCTGTTCTTAAGAAAGCTGAAGATGGAAGTATACAAGAAACTTTAGAGCCACTTTCAAAGTTGGTAATTGTGATAGATGAGCTAGCTGACCTTATGCTTACAGTTGGCCGGGATATAGAAGAATTAATTACAAGACTTGCTCAAAAAGCAAGAGCTGCGGGAATACATTTGATAGTTGCAACTCAAAGACCATCTGTTGATGTAATTACTGGATTAATTAAGGCAAATTTCCCTGCAAGATTATCTTTTAGAGTAGCAAGCAGAATAGACTCAAGAACTATTCTTGATTCGATGGGTGCTGAAAAACTTCTTGGACGTGGGGATATGCTTTTCTTGCAACCTGGAGGTGGGGCACCAAGAAGAATTCATGGTGCATTTGTAACTGACACAGAAGTAAAGAATGTAATAGAGGCTGTAAAGAAAAATGGGCCTCCTGCATATGATGAAAGAATTATAGGAGCAGTAGAAAAAGCATTGGAAGAAGAAGATTCCGTTAGCTCAGGCTATGAAGGTGGAAACGAGTATGATGAGCTTTATGACAAAGCCGTAGAACTGGTCTTGGAAAAAGGTCAGGCTTCAACTTCAATGGTTCAAAGAGTTTTTAGAATTGGCTATAACCGTGCTGCAAGAATAATCGAGCAGATGGAAAGGGACGGAATCGTAGGTCCTATGGATGGTGTTAAGCCAAGAGAGGTTATAAGGGACGGTATCAGCACGGAAGAGGTGATCTGATTTCTCCCTGTTACTTGGGGGTCACCCCTGGGAGGCCTGACCAGGCAAGGACAGGACTGGTCAGGCCTCCCAGGGGTGACCCCCAAGTTTCCTGACTGCCGCTTTGTCTATTTGTGTGTTTTTTCAGACTGTAGATTTCAAATTCATTAATTCTGCCTTATTTTTTAAGCAGTGCTGCAAGTATTATCCAGCATATTAAGAAAAAAACTCAAAAAAAATTGGAATAATTCAAAGATATTAGCCTCAGAACATAAACCTGATTTTAGATATAGACGATTTAGATAAGTGACAAGATGTCACAGATCTAGAGCACTTTGGATCTGATTAAAAGGAAGTATGAGTTTCGGTAGTAACATCTCAAGTTTAAGGGCCATACGAAGGCTCGCTGAGAACTCAACATCTCTTAGTCAAACCTTTGAAAGACTCTCATCAGGATTCAGAATCAATAAAGCTAGTGATGATGCAGCAGGTCTTGCTGTACATACTTCTTTGAATGTTGATAGAAGAGTTTATTCGCAGGGAGTGAGAAACTTAAACGATGGACTAAGTGCACTTAATATAGCCGACTCAACCCTAAATAATGCATCAACGATAGTAACAAGATTGAGAGAGCTTGCTGCTCAAGCCTCAAGTGGAACTTTTGGACTTCAACAGAGAAAGTCTCTTGATGCTGAAGCGCAAGCACTTGCAGATGAATTTTTTAGGATTACTCAAAGTGCTTCATTTAATGGATTAGGACTCTTTGATGGTTCACTACAGGGTCTACGCCTTCAGGGCGGATACGGAACAGATGGAAGTATATTCTCTAGACTTGGTGGTGCAAAATGGAATGGAACACTTAATGCAGCGGCAAGTGTCGGAGCAAACTCTGGTGGCTCTCGTGTTGTTTCAGGGGACTTAAATGGAGATGGATTAGCCGATTTAGTGAACCTAACAACAACAGGGATAGCAGTAAGATTCGGTAATGGGGATGGAACATTTGCAACTGAAACAACATACAGTATGGGCTCTACAACTCAAAGTTCGGTAGCTTTAGGAGACTTTAATGGAGATGGAGTTTTAGACGTAGCAGCAGGTGGTACATCAGGAGGGTCTGGACTTCTTGGAATTAGGATTAATAACGGTGATGGAACATTTGGAACTGTTACTACCAGATTTACTTCAGGAACGAGTATAAGTTCAATTACTGTTGCTGATATAAACCAAGACGGAAAAGAAGATCTACTTTTAGGTTTTGCAAGTGGAGTAATGACAAAATCTGCATATTTACTCGGCAATGGAAACGGAACTTTTGCAGCAGAGCAGGGAATGCAATTTGGTGGTATCGCTGGTGTAACAGATATCCAGGTTGGTGATGTAAATGGAGATGGTCTCTTAGATCTATTATTCAGTAACACAGCTAACCAAAAACTAGTTCTTGGAACCAGCGATTATAGATATGAGAATCAGTCAGCTACGGACCTTAGTATTGGTGCAAATACAGCAAAGCTAGTTGATATGAATGGTGATGGAATTCTCGATATAGTTTCAGCCTCAGGTTCTAATATCGTTGTGGCATTAGGAAATGGAAATGGAACTTTTGGAGCTAATTCAAACTATTCTGCTGGTATTAACGTAAATAGGATCAAGATTGGTGATTTTGATGGAGATGGAGTAAATGATGTTGCAGCTAGTACTACTGTAGGGAGCGCATCGATACTATTAGGTAACTCGAACGGATCACTTAGGAGCTCATCAGGTTTCTCTTTTAGCGGAGTTACAGCAACTGCAGACATTGAAATAGGGGACTTTAATAATGATGGTGTTTTGGATTTTGCAATGAGTCAGTCAGGGCAGTCTACAAATGTTAGAACGAGCGCAACCAAAGACGGGATTAACCCAATTCTAAATTTTTCACTTCAAACAATGGCTGATGCCAAACAAGCTCTATCGCAGTTTAAATTTCTTGGTGACCGAATCTCAATGCAAAGAGGTGTGATTGGGGCCTTTCAATCAAGATTGAACGTTGCCTCATCACTACTTTCAAACTCATCTGAGCAATTTGCAGCTGCTGAAAGTAGGATTAGAGATGTTGATGTCGCATCAGAAAGTGCAGAGCTTGTAAGGAAATCAATCATGCAAAGTGCAGCAGCATCTGTGCTTGCTCAAGCTAATCAGCAACCAGCTTTGGCGCTGACTTTGTTGAAACGAGATGAAGCCTAGGCTTTCTTTTATACTTTTTTAGCTATTAATAATAGTTTAGAATTAATCTACCATGCTCGAGCCAGCTCGCTCATCAGGAAGCCATTTGTTTTATTCTTACTGCAAAGAAAAGGGACTAGAGCCGGTAGATAGGCCTGATCGCGACACCAGGGAATCTGTTCTTGCTAATTTTGTAAGACCCAACATCTTAGGACTACATGACATTGGAGTCGATAATGTTGTTCCTATTGTACAAATAGCTAATAACGGTAGGGTCGATGTTTTCGGAGTTAACTTTTCACTTGGAACCCGTAGCTTAGTACCAGTAATCTTTCATCCAAAGGCTCATAGAGCTGATAGAGAATTTGACTTCAAACCAAAAGGATTTGGTTTGGAGTTAAGAGAGGAGACAGGGATCTCGTATGAAACTCTAAGAAGCTCAAGCGTTCTTATATTTGAAAGGGAAGAGGGATTTATTTCAAATCCGAATGTCATGATCGATAGAAATGGCTTTGATGAGCTTATCGGTCATTTTTATAGTCTAAGCTTTCCAACCATTCCGTATGTAGTAGGAAATGGTAGTTTAATTCTAAATATTCTTTGCAGAGAGGCGCAAGCTGAACTCCCTGCGGAAGGATATATATCTCAAGTTAATAAAGTTAAGGTTGAACCAAGAAGCGATCGCCACCTTGATATGGAGGTGTTTTACAGAATTGGTCTAGTTGATGATTCAAGGCCACTTATCACGGTAAAACCGGCTGAGGCTAGGCAGGAAGTCTCTATCCTTCATGATAACTTAGGATTTCTTAATGTTGTAGCAGGGCGGCTTGAACTAAACTGATAATTTCCGCTACTAAATGCTTAAGAATTCAAATTCGGTATAATTTCGTCAATCATGCGAGATTTAGCCAAAAAACCCTATAGCAGAAGAGGTCGCCACCTATATCCAACAAAAGAAGAGGTTCAAGCAGGGCTAATATCACTTCTTGAAAAAATAGACCCTGAATTTTGGAATTCTAACTGGATACTTAAGAATGATAGAGCTTTACATGCAAGTTTAATTATTCACTTTGGAAAACCTAAAGAAGGAAAAGGGGGATCAAATATCTTATGGGAGGAAGTATTTAAGTTTCTTGATACAAAGTATGTAGATAGATTTGCTCCAGAAGGCAGCGATAAGTTACTTCAGCTTAGAAGAGCTGGCTATGTAAAAGAGGGGAGAAAGAGAGCAATTTCTGAGCTTGAAGAGCTTTTGAGGAACGAGAACCCTTCCAGCTTTAATGCTAACTGGATAAAAGACCGAGATGTTCCTCTCCACAGGCTAATCATAAATGTATTTAGAGTTAATAAAGCTAGTGTTGACTGGGAGGCAATTCAAGCGTTACTTCCTCCTGAATTAGCTGTTAGATATCAAAAAGACGGGCTTAGCGAGAGACAAAAACAAAGTTATCAGGCCAAAAAATTGGTGCCAACTGTTGATGATGCTATTAAGAATTTAACAAAGCTACTTAGATTACTTGAACCTGGAGAGCAGGTTAATCCAAAATTTGTAAGGAGTATCTTGGGCGATCCAACATATAGAGCTCTATTAGCTCACAAAAATTGGGATGATATAATACAAAAATTACCAAAAAACTTAAGAGATAGATTTGTTTATGGGCTTCATGCTCAGATCGGTAAACATGTAGATCTTAGCAAGCTTGAAAAAAGACTTAAGCCTAAAGTTAAAAGGCTAAAACTATCTCACCAAAAGGCTCCAGTTGAGACTAAAACGGAAAGTGACTTAACAAGACCGGCATTAGGTGAAACTAGGGAGCCTTACAATATAAAGTCATATTTACCCAACTTGTGGGTACAAAATATTGAATGGCTGAACCTATCTCTGAAGTTAAATGGGCTAGATATTAACTATCCAAAATTAGCTACTAAAAATGCCAAGGATTGGAGTAAGGCTCAAAATGATACTTTTAACTATCTTGCCATTAGAATGAGAGGCGGAGACTCTATAGCCAGGCAGATCGTTCATCATATAGTTGCTCTTCAGCTTGATTCTCTGGAGGTTGTATCCGATGGGCGGATTTTGCCTATTAAAAAGGTTGAATCCTTTACTAATGCTGGATTAGTACAAGCTATTACTGACGTGTCCATTTTTCTATGGAACGGAAATGGCGATTTGATAGATCGTATATTCAATGTCTTCCATAGATGCCACAACTTCATAAAAAATAATTCCCATAAATTTGACGAACTAAGAGAAACCAAAAAGTCATCTCTTATAGTTGGTTGGGATATTTGGGGTTAGCGTTAAAAAGTTACATGCCTGGTCTGGCTTTAGCCTGACCTTACTAGAATAAACGCCCTAGTACAGCATCTTCGATGCTGCACTAGAATAAACGTCCTAGCGCAGCATCTTCGATGCTGCACTAGAATAAACGTCCTAGCGCAGCATCTTCGATGCTGCACTAGAACTAGAAAACTAGTGCAGGAAGATAGACCCCCTAAGGCTCTCTGTCTTGGAATTAAACGATTAAATCGCTTCTTCAATCTCCTTTGTAATCCACACTCTATCTATAAGCCCTTCATCATTTACATGATAAGTAGCCATAGCATGAACGATTTTCCCTATCGGATGGCCAGTTACCCTCTCTTCATCATATACAAAAGACCCAGTCGAGGTTCGGCTTATTAACTCACAACGCAAAGATGGATTCTCAGCGAATAATTTTCCATATTTTTCTATAAGCTCAGCTTTCCCTGAGCATAAAACTTGCTCAGTTTCTTTATCTATAAATACTACATCGTCTGAATATGCAGCCGCAAAAGCATCGATATCACCCCTATTATATGCATCAAATTGGCGTTGGGCGGCTCTGCGAGCCAGAGTGCTTGGTCGAAAACTAACCATTAGCTCTTCATCATCTCGAGGTGAGCCGTAAAAAATTGCTGTGTTCATAAAAAGTACTTAACTAAATTTCATCCTCAGTAGAGTCGCTAGTAATCTGCCTCATCACATCTTTTAATGACCTAGAATCGCTCGTTCTTAAAGTATCCCAAATACTCCGTTCAGGTTTCGGAATATTAAGTGGATCATCATCAGTCTTTTCAACGGTTGGATACTGTAAAATCAGATAATTCTGACGAAATCGATCAAGAGTCCCCTGTTCAGAAAACCCAATCTTGTTTTTAATCGCCCATTCGATCGCTTCTTCAGCGCATGCGTAAAGATCTACCTGTGCATTAGGACGTAAGGATTCAAATTGAGAACGTTCTCCCGGTTTGTAACCATCTAGCTCAACAGCTATTCTGTAACGAACAGGGTCACCTATCTCTCCATTTAGATGAGCTTCGTGTACCCATTTATCAATGCAGCAGTGCTGTTGTGCAAGATCATAAGCTGCGTCAGCTATTTCTTCCTCTGAATGCATTCGACCTCCATTAACTTATGAATTATATCATAATAATACTGTTACTCTAGTGTTTAAGGACGTTCTAGAATCTGCTGGATTAAAAACTGCTGGCCACCTGGGTGTCTTTCTTCGATAGAATCTAATTCAGACTTAATAGTTTCCTCTCCACATCTAAGAAGAAGAAATGTCACGGCATCAAAGGTGTCACTATGCTTTTGCAATACTTCTAGAAGTGAATTCGTATATATTGAACCTGCTAGATCTTTTGCAATTGTAGCATAAGGCTCTTCACACTTTGTAGCCAAGTCACTGAAAACGTCCTGATTAGGAATTTCACATGAATAAATGGCCTGCAGGTAGTAAAAAAAGTCTTTTTGAGCTTTGGGGACTCTATTTATTGGATCTCTATTTCTTAGATCTATGCACCTAGGGCTTTCGGAGATCATGTGTATGATTTCACTAAGATCATAGGGAGAGTCTGTTCTTAAGGTGCTTTCAATCATCCCACAGATTAATGAACCAAAAATAGATCTGTGAGTCTTCACAGCTTCTACAATATCCTGCCCCTCTTCGGCCGCCTGATGAGCATCCGCAAGAAAAAGAGCAACAGATGGGTTTATTTCAATCTCTTGTAGTGCTTTAAGAGAAGCTTCAAGACTTACACCCGCATTTAATAAAATATCAATTTCACGAAAAAGATATGCAACAGAAAGTTCTGATGAGATTCCAAGTCGATCTCTATTTGATGAAAGTAGCCTCCATTCTGGGTTATCTTCTTCGCGTGCTGGATCCATATAAATCTAAAAAGTAGAACTTCTAAGCCTCAAGTTTCTCCCCTATTCAGAGGGTAGTCAAATAAAAGACTTCAAAGGTGCAAGAGCTTAGTAGATTTAAGTATTATCTGGAGGGCAGAGTTTGTTTGCATAGGTATATAACAACTCAATAACTCGTTCGGGATTAGTACCTGCCTTTAATGCAGCTCCAAGATGAGAAGAATTAAGTTTCGAGAAAATAGGTATAATGGAAGCATCTGGAGGAGTTTGGTCAATTCCTCCTGGTAGAGCCATACGATAAGTTGGATCTAGTATCGTTTCACATACCCTATACCCAGATCCAGTTAAAGCAATAAATCTATAATTAGTTTTACGGACTGGAATCGTAATTCCACCATAAAATCCAGCTCTCTTTTGCTCAGTATATTCATGTTTCCAATCATTGGAGCACATTATGACCTTGCCCGATGCTCGACAATGAGCCAAAAGTTCTTTCACAATAGGATCAGATTCTAGCAATCTTTCAAGAAACCCTTTAAATGCTTCTTCGGGATCTAATGGCTTAGAGATATCTCCTGTAAGACGCAACATTTCAGCTGTATACTTACGAACTCCTAAACTTACAGCCAAGCGATAAAGTTCGTCTGGGCTTAGCTGGCCTTTATCAAACTCACTATCCATAAAGCTTCTCCATACAATTCCTTCAGAAGGGCGACGTTTATGGTGAGAATTGTCCCGCTAAATCAGAAGCTAGTCAAAGGAAAGAGTTGAGCCATATCGCCAATATCCTCTAAGTTGATTAGCATCAAAATCAGAGGATAATACCCTGAACAATAATTAGTATCTATAAGGTAATTCTATGTCAGATCCGGAACAACTTTTGTTCGCACCCACTTTAGATCGATCTAAGATATAATGATTTTGAACGCAACACGGCCTATGAGATGATTTGATAGCTACTCTCTTCCCTTCCTATAAGAGCGGAAACTTTTTGTCGATTTTACCGAATATAACAATATGAGTATAAGCCAATCGCAGCTTGAAAGAACTATTTACTATATTCGAGATAGAAAAGTGATGCTGTCATCAGATCTTGCCTCACTTTATGAGGTAGCTCCGAAGGTACTTCTTCAAGCAGTTCGAAGAAATATAGACAGGTTTCCGTCGGATTTTATGTTTCAGTTGACGCAGGAAGAGTGGAAGTCTCTAAGGTCACAAATTGTGACCTTAGAGAGTAGAGGGAAAGGTAGACATTCAAAATATCTGCCGTTCGCCTTTACTCAAGAAGGGATAGCAATGCTCTCAAGTGTGCTGAACAGCCCAAGGGCTATTCAGGTCAATATGGCGATAATGCGGACATTTGTTAAGCTACGAGAACTTATGATCTCTCATAGCGATCTAGCTCAGAAGATTGAAACCTTGGAGAAGAAATACAATGCTCAATTTAGGGTAGTTTTTAACAGCATTCGTGAATTGATCAATGCCAAACCAAAGGAGCTTCCTAAGGCGTTCATCAAAAGAAAGCTCGGCTTTGGAGTATAATCTTTCGAGCTGCTTTTCGAAAAATTCAGCACTTTTATAGTCATAATCAATCCGGTAAAGATATTCTCAAGAAGATCCGATATCAGTGTGTCTAGCTATGGAGGCCTTAATGCGATCTATCATTATACTAATTCTCTCAATCAACGTTTTTGCACAGAATCTCACGGTTACTGTGGATCTTAAAAACAGCAATATTGATGATGTAGACCTAGTAGACAATAAAGGCCGAATAATTCCTGGATCAGGAAGCACAAAAATTAAATTCAAAGTTTCTAAAAAGAGACTTAAGAACTCTTCGATCTCAGCTTTTAGTGGTGGTCAGTATGTTGGCACTGTAGGAAAAGTGCAAGGCGGAAAGCTGAGATTTAGACTCTCTGGCTCACCTAAAGACTCAAATAACAACGATCTTGATAAATTTACTATCAAACTAAAACCAAGGGCTACCGGAGACTCTTATGTAGCAACAAAGGTCAAAGGCAAGATTTTTACAAGTAAGGGATCAGTATCAATCTCAGAAATTACTAATCTTGGATTGAACGCACCTTCATCTCAAAACTTTGCTAGTGCTACTTCTGGAGGAGCTCAAGATTCTGATAATGATTCAGTACCAGACGCTTATGATGTTGATGCCGATGGTGATGGAATAATTGATATTGCAGATGCTAACCTTGATGCTGACAGAGATTCTGGTACTGCCCTTCCCTTCACTACCCTATTTTTAAACTTAAACAATACACTAAATTGGCACATAAACGGCGCTCTTGATCAAAACGATATAGACGCTGTAATCGGCGGTGAAAACCTTTTTAGCATTGCTTTCTTTTTTAACTTTCCAACCGATGGCCCAAATGCAGATCTTGCAACTACTATTACAGGAGGAAGAGTTGTTTGTGGTGAAGGGCTCACTTACTGCGACCCTACATCAGCTGGAACTGCCGTTTATTCAGGTTTTAGCGAAGGAGACAACTCAATAAAAGGCTCCCTTTGGTCTGATCTTACAGCAAGTGGCTCGCCGTATAGCTTGGAAAATCTTCAACTAGGCGGTGGCGGTGTTGTTTGGGCAGGAGCTGTTCAACCAAGAGTAGGAACAAATCAGTTTAGACCTGGAGATTCATACAGAGTAGATTTTTTAAACGCTTCAGGAAATGTTGTAGCTAGAAGAGCTCTTACACTTCCTCCCTACTTCGTAACAGTTCCAGCATTAAGAGCATTTAATACGACTGATAATGATGCTAGTAACGATGTGCTGGTTGATTATTCTAATACAAGTGGTCCCGGCATGAATCCAGGATCTGCAATAGCAGTTCCTAACGTTGGAGGATTCTCTGGAAAACTAAGGCTCAATATTTGGAGACTTCAAAGACTTTCTGTTCAACCACTTGAAAGTGGTGATTATAGGGATTTTGGGCATCTAAATTATGGAGTGATGATAAATAACAATTCAGGAGAATACTCATGTGGCGAACTATATGAGGCACTATCATCCACTTTAACCGAGAATCCATCTCAAGGAACAGGTGGAAGCTTTAAATCTAGTGATGGTGCACTTTTGTGGCCACTAGTTGATAGTGCAGATGACTATGAGCCATCAAGTGCAACTGATTCTACAACGATTGGAAATAATACAATTTCATTAACTGTAGATCTTACAGCATGCAGGATAAGAAATGGTTTAGCTCCAGGAAATCATCAGATTACTATCACTGCTGCTGGTGCTGATACTGGAAACGGCTCTAACAGAGCTGCTCAGATGTTGTGGGTTAATATACCTTAAACGATGGTCAGATTCCTTGACCGTGAGCATAGGCGTGACCTTAAAAATCAGCTCACGCCCAAGGTCACGGTTACGGAATTAGTATGATCCTATTTCATATAGGCCAGGTTAAAAAATCAGACTTAGCAGATGAATCTAAGAAGGCTCAAATCTCCTTATTCCGGAGATCTGGTCAAAGTTCTTATCAAAGCTTGCAATAACAGAGATATTTTTTCTGATCGCTACAGCAGCATGGATTCCATCTCTAGTAGGAAGATTGTTAAGATCCTCAAGGAGTTTTCGAGCTAACATAATATCTTCAATTTCTATTGGAAGAATGGTGATTCCTAGCTGCAATATGTTATCCAATAAGGAGTAGGCTTCATCTGCAAGACTGATCGATCTGTATCTGTGTAATATTTCTTGTAACACTTCAACCGATGTAAAGTATTGAGCTGCACTTCCGGAATTGATTAACTTTTTTAAAAACTCTTGGCATGGTTTTCGATGCGCGGTGGGAGAACCAGCCGCATACATAAAAATATTCGAATCTATAAAGATCACTTTAGTCTCCCAGTGATCCCCTCTTCTATCATAGTTTCAAGATCGTTAACTGGAAGCTCCATTCGAAAAATTTCCTCTAAGGCTTCATCCGGGCTTACCTTCTTACCTAGAGCAAGATCGCTTTGAGCCGCCTTTAAGGCGATTCTTCTCATCCATTCTGCAGCTGATATCTTATAGAGCTTTGCTGCAGCTCTAATCGCCTGCTCATCTTCTGGAGAAACAGGAACTTGGATTTTTTTAGTTTTAGCCATTACTATAATATACTATGACTATACTCTTATTACAAGAACCATTTTTTATTGCTGTCTATCATAGAAAGCCAAACAAATCAGGAGGTAACAATGACATAACGCACATTTTTCTATAACATCGTTTGGTGAGCAGCCAGGAGTTTAGAGAATTCGAGAATGCAGAAGAAGCTGCGGTAGATACAGCCCAGATCCAAGCTAGACTCTCTGGAGCTCCTGAGCTTTTGAGCCAATTATTAAAAAAGTTTAATCCAGAAACTCTACATGATCTTTTGAAGTTAGATCTGGACTTCTCCCTTGAACACCTTCCAGACATACCAAACATCGGTGCCATAGACACGCTGATCAGAGAAATTAAAGAAGTTGCCCCCCTCCCACTGGAGCAAAAACTTGAAGCCTTAGCAAATGCTTTAGCTCCAGTTGGCGTACTACTACTAGAAAACCATAGAGCTCTAGATAGAATTGATCAAAACTTTACTCTAAAAAGAAAAGTAATCTTAGATCTTATCCAAGATATAGAGTTAGAATCAGCACGTAACCTTAGAAACTCAAGTTCTGATTATCATTGTACACAATGGCCTAAGCTATTTAATGAACTTAAGATGTTAAAGGAATTAAAAGGGAGGATAGGTAACCAAGAAAACTCTAACGATGTTGAACTAGCACAAGCAATTAGAGCTGGGCTAGAATCAAAAAATCATAAACAACTTAGACTAGAACCAAATAAAGAGATCAAAAAGGTACTTGAAGCGCTTAATGACTATGAATCTGCTGAAATCATCCACGCACTTCAAATTACTAAAGAGTCAGTAGGTCCACTCATAGCTCTTCTTGAAAGGCTCAAAGAAGAGGTTTTACTGAGGAGAAGGCGAGAAACTTTGCAGCATCATTATACTCAATTAAGAACAGATCCGCTTGAGATTTTCCGAGCTACTCGTTGGAGTCAGAGCAATCCAACTTCTGGAGCATATCAACTACTTACATCTAAGGAGAAAGATAATGTAATTTTAGCTTTAGTTCATGAGATCGAAGAATCGGGCTCAAATCCATTTAGGTTTTTATGGAATCGATATCTACAAGACTGTGTTTGCAAATTATTAAAAGTAGAGAACGAGGGCTTAGAAACATTCAAACGTGCTTTAGTAGCTATTTCAGCAACATCGAAAAAAACAGATGCAAAAATTCTTCAGATTATACTTGCGCTACCTATGGATAATGCCGAACTTATTCATCGTCTGAGTGATTACTCACATCAATTTCCAGATGAAGTCTCAGTTCAAGTCGCACTCAATGTTCTAAAAAGAAAACAACTTATTAGTAGGTTGGTTGAAGACCCAAGTGAAATTGCAGCCGCTCAAGCTGAGCTACTTGGTTCTGATAAGAGCTAATAAAATACTAAATATTTAAGAACTATACTCACTTAATGTTCTATTCTATTTCAACTCTTATCTTACAGCGCGTTAAGAATACTCAATTAATTCAAGTAGATACGGACGCAATACTATGGGTTCTAGCTGATGATAATGACACTCAAGCATATACCTAACTTACCTGAATCAAACGCCTAATATAACCAGATTTAGGGATAAGGGTTTTAAATGTTTAGGTTTTTCATTATCACTTTACTAGTGGCATTTGGTGCATCTGCGCAACTTAAAGTCACTGCTCCTAAACCAGGGAAAATTACTGTACGTGCTAAAGATTTTAAGCGAACAGTTAATATCAACAAAAATCGCACTTTTAAAAAAGTAACTGGCCAAGTAAGAGTTATCTACAGATCGAACGGCTGCACTCAGTTTAAAAAGAAAGTTAAAACACCAAAAAAAATAAAAATCAAAGTATCCTGCCTTAGATCGCTTACTCAGATCGTAACAATCCCTCCAAGATTTGAATTTGAAGTTCCACTCAACTTAGAACTTATTTCAAATGACCCATACTCGATTTCTATTACCTCCTATCCATCTAACTATGAAATAAAATCAACCGATCCACTAATTGTATATGGAGATAAAGAGCTTGATGATAATCTCAAATTCAGAATATTTCAGGGGGACTACGTTAGTGACGAGTTTACCTTGATTCTTAGAGCTGCAAGAAATGGTAGTGATATATTGTCAGTAAGCCCTCCTCCGCCGGCAGACCTGACCTTTGAAGAAGTATTTCATAAAATGACTCATAGATCGCTCAATCTACAACAAGATCCACTGCTTAATTCTGGTGGACTACTTACAAAGTTCAGAGGAGCATCACTAATGGGTGCAAGAGATCGGTACAATCAGCTTAGAGATAGTTTCGACTCCAATAAGTTAGGATTTATAGAATCGCTAGCTGCTAGTGATGCAAGGGATGTACTACTAAAACCCGAAAAAACTGCTGTCTCTCTTAGTCCGGTTAGATTATTTGCTACTAATGGTTGGTACAAGGAACACTTAAAAACAATCAACCAAGACGCAATCCACAAAGCGTTTAACATTCAACTAAACTGTGTAACTGGAGAGAAGCATGGCTCTTGGCTAACGAGCAATGTAATTGCAGGATTAAAGTTGGAAAAATTCAGAGGCCTAACTGTTGCATTAAAGGTTGGCTGTGGTGGCGCAAATCTAGACATACTTAGAGACTCAAGTGGTAATCCTATTACAAAACCTGGTGGGGCAGCCCATAGATTCCCTGTCTACGATGAATGGGCTAAAAGGGTACGCACCAACTTAACCCCTATTTTACAGGAAATAAAAGCAGGTATCGGAGATCTGGAACTTCATTTAGTGGCGATTGATTTTGAGTCCGTCGCAAATGATTACGACTCAATTAATGTCTTCTTTGAAGGTGAGCATGCAAAGCTTCTTTTAGATCCAAGAACATCAGCTCTGCTTAGAGAATTAGATTTTACAGAAGCTGACATAACAAACTTTCATAATCTTCCCGAAGAAAAGCGGCTTAGATGGGATGCTTTAATGATTCAAAAAAGAGCAGACGCCATATCATATGCATTAGGTGACACTATAAGAGGAGTATTTAATGACTTACCTATATCAAACTATAACGACACACTAAGAACAGATTTAGTTCCTAACGGCAACCACGACTACAAAGACTTTAGAACATGGGGTTCAACAGGAACAAGAATGATAAACTACATGCCTTCTTTCCCGTTATACGCACTCCACTACTGGAGACTCTCAACACCTGAAGGTGAGATTTTATCAAATCCCCCAGTGCCAAAAGTATTAAATGCCAGAACAGAGACTGAATACTACACTCCTCATCATACTTTTAGTAGAAATCTTAATAGAGTCAATTCAACTTCATCTGCAACTCCCTTAAGAACAAATCACTTTGTAACAGAACCTGAGTTTATTAATCACGAAGCAAGTGCTTTCTATAACTACTATGGCCCACCAAGTGCAAGGCACGGAATTACACCAGGATTAATGGCTGAATATTGGATCTTAGCAGCTCAAAATTCTGAGTACCTAAATCTATACACACCATCAGACTATGCTACCCAAGTATCAAAACCCATGGCCGAGCGAGCCCTAAGATGGATGCAGATAATTAACCGAGCTATTGGCTACTCTGATCGATCGGTATCAAAAGATGCTTATGTTTATATAAACGGCAAAAGAACTGCTGTGTCCCCCTCTTTTCAACCCTACGGAGAGCCGTTTTACCTATGGGCATCAAGAGCCAACAACCGAGAGGCGATAAGAGTAGTCTTTATGGCAGAGGAAGGGTTCGATAAACGAGCCACACTTGTTAATAGCTCAGAAGGAGTTACTTTCAACTTCAAAGGAAAAACACTTCTTATTCCAAACGCTACCCTAGATGAAGAAAGCTTACATGACGAAACTTTTGGGGTTTGGGTTTATCAATAGCTCTCCCCCATCGCTTTTCTATAAGCTACAGCAACAGCATCAAACTTTAAGTGCAGCTCTTCTGATAGGTCGTATGGAACCTGCTCAGGACGTTGTGACTCTACAATAATCTGATCCTGACTAAAGATTAGATCTTCAAATTTCTTTAAAGTCTCTGAATAATCCTCACCATAGTTTTTAAGTATGACACAGTATCCAATACATTCATTCTCACTCACTGGCTGCGAGGTGAAAAAATATATCATTCCATTTGAAGACCCTGGCCAACCGACTCTTAAAAAAATTGTATAAGGCAATATAAGTTGATACCTGTTATGCCTCATAGGCTTTTCCTGGTTAGGATTTCCAAAAATTGGGAACTCCTCTGTATTAGAGGCCTCCGGCCTTATAATTTCATAGTAAAGAATATTATCTTTCCTAGTTACCGTATGGGGAGGAACAAATGGCCTTTCTGGATCACCAAGTAGCTCTGGGTGAACAAATGGAAAGTGTGCGAAATCTGTAAAATTCTCAACTTGTCTTGCACTGTTTGCCTTCCAGGGAAAAGGGCCAGTTTCAACAGCCCTCCATGAGCTATCACTAAATTCAGGTATATCAGGAAGATCATAGAGGGGCTCATCAACTGCAACCCATACAATTCCAAACTTTTCCTGAACTTTATAACTTTTGATTTTTGCTTTAGGTGGAATCTTACACTGATCTTCAAGTTGAGGGATTAGAGTACACTTACCGTCACCTCTATATCTCCATCCGTGATAAGGGCAAACAATATTCCCATCACATATACTCCCTAAAGAGAGAGCTACACCTCTGTGAATGCATAGATCCAATAAACATCTAACTGATCCTTTATCTCTCCAAATAACTAAGTGCTCCCCTAAAAGTTTGACCGAGATAGGCTTATCCTTAACAGCACTAGAATATGAAACTGGCAACCAAGCTTTCATAATTTTTCCTTCTTAAATATTAAAAATACTGATGGCAAAATTTCAAAGCCATCTAAGCTATAAACTAAACGTTCTCCTATCGTTATCTCCTGAAGCTGAATATCGAGGTATTTGACTACAAGGCGAACATCATCAAATGCAGATTTTCCACAGGTTAGTGTGTTTCGATCTGCATACAAAGTACCGTGAGAGTCATAAGGGTTAACAGGAAAAAGTCCTTCAAGAACCAGAGCTCCCCCTGGTTTGAGTACACTTCTTGCGGCATCAAAAGTCCCTTTTTGATTAGAATCTCTATCTACGAAATAACTTAAAAATATAACCTCAGCTGATTCTGGTTGAATCTCATCTAGAAACAGCTCGGGAAGAGTACCAGTTAATCCATTACATGAAAGTAGAGCTTTCGATTCGGGTGAAATGTCTATTCCAAGTAATCTTGAAGCGTCAAAGTCTCTGGCTATCTCATTTAAGAGTTGTCCGTTACCACAACCTACATCGATTATTAGACCTGCCTCAGATCTAGCACGCTCGATGATTCCCACTATACTAGCAGGTCTTGGCGTGTAGTACTTATAGAAGGGAAGAAGCTCCTTTGGAATATCAAGCTCCAGTGAGTACTCGGCATTATATCTTGCTACTGGAGTCCCACCGCTCCTCCGCACTTTTTCCCATAATATTTCCCTGTATTTTTCTTTATCTCGGTTATTATAATAGAACTCAGCCAATATTGGTCTTTGTAATTTTCCTAAGTTCGAAAACTTAACCTCATATTCTTTTGCTAAATCCTCTAGAGCTATCAGCCCATCAGGCTCAAGCTCAACATACACGTTCCTTATCTGCGATAGATCTCGCAATTCATCAAACATAAAATCTCCATGGTTTAAGACCCTTGTAGAAGGTTTAAAAATAAATAAATTTTGGGATTAAAAAATATTGATGGCGCTATACGCCATGATGGAAATGATTAGATGTATAAATGAAAAACATCATATTTTTAACTATACGGTAATTTTTTATTTAGTCAACTAATAAAGTAATAAAATAAACGCAGTTCAGTATTGAGTGTAGAAGGATTTAGCGCTAGCAATGCAATGTCTTTTAAGTGTGTTAATGCTACACCAAACCTAACCTAATCCTGCTATGCTCATTGAGACTCGATCATTTCAAACTCAAAACCGAATGAACGCAGGGTTTATTAATCAAGTATAGAGATTCTATGGATTCAACCTCTTTCTTATTATTGTCCAACAACCTTAACGATCAGCAGGGTCTAATGCTTTTTAATTCATTAGTCCTCTAAAAATAAGCACCTTTTGAAAACCCTCTTTTATCTTTACTCTATAGGTAGTGGATCTGATTACCAGTAACTCTTCATCACCTGTGTGGCTACATTTAGGTGCTTTTTTAGCATCAAAGAGCCCTAAAACTAAGGAGACATACATAGGAATATTAAAAGAGTTCTGTTTATATCTAAATGTTGAGCCAGGAAGTAGCGCATCATCAAAAGCACTACTAAAAATTACCCATCTCCATGCAATAGCGTTTCAAGAATGGCTTAAAAAAAGACCAGGGATAAATCCAAGACTAAAGAGTTCAACCTCAAAAGCTCTTCAAAAAGAACGGTTTAAAGCCAGGAAAAAAGATGGGACAGAAAACACACAAAGTAATGCCACGATATGGAAAAAGTGTGCAGCCCTAAGAAGAATGTATCGAGTATTAGTCTCAGCAGGTCTTGGAATTAAAGAAAACCCATTTGACTCCGATCGTGCCCCTCCTCCACCTAAAGATGCAGGAAGAAAAAGGCCTACTGAGATGGTAGATTTTGCCCTTGTTCAAGAAATCTTAGCTTCTCCTGATGTTACTACAGAAGTTGGAAGAAGAGATCGGGCGATATTATCTCTTCTTTTTGGAGCTGGTCTTAGAAGAAGCGAAGTTGCAAATCTTAGAATCGGAGATGTAAGAAGATCTCAAAGTGGAAATACGTATTTATATCTAAGATCTACTAAGGCAAAAAAAGATTCTGAACAAGCAATCCCCGAATGGGCAGGATTAGTACTAAAAGATTGGATTAAGGATAGAAAAAAACAAGGTGCACTTGATGGTGATTATCTTTTTATAAGCTACCTAGGAAAGGATAGATCCAGGCCTTCTGATGAGCCTATTTCTCACACTGCAATCTGGAGGCTTTTTAAAAGATATTGCTTACTAGTAGGTGCAGGCAGTACAAAATCTCCTCACTCAGCACGGGCAACTGCAATAACAAAGCTTTTAACAGATGGAATTCCTCATAGACTCGTTCAAGCATTCTCAAGGCATGCCTCAATTCAGATGGTAGAGGTTTACGATAAGCGAAGATTAACGGTTGAGGATAATCCAGGGCTTAAGCTTGATTGGAAAACAACTTAGCTTTACCTGTATAACTTGCACTTGACTACGGGGCTATAACATGACTATAATGATGACTATGTTAAAGGTCAACATAGCAGAATTAAAGGCTAAACTATCAGATTATCTAGCAAAATTGGCACCCGGAGAACCTTTAATAATCTGCAATCGAAACGAGCCAATTGGGGAGATTGTCCTTTATACTAAGAGCTCAAAAAAAGAACGGATTTTAGGATTTGACAGAGGTAAAGTTGAGATTAAACCTGGATTCTTCGACCCACTCCCTAAAGATATAATCGATAGTTTCTATGAACCTTCTTCTTGATACGTGCACATTCCTTTGGATGTGCAACTCCCCTGAGAGCTTATCAGAGGATGCTTTAAAGATCGTTAAAGATCCAAATAACAATCTTTTTTTAAGTGCTGCATCTGCATGGGAATTGATTATTAAAACTGCTAAGACTCTAAATCTTCCCGAGCCCACTGACAAATATATCAAGTCGAGAAGAAATAGACTCGGAATTTCTTCAGTTGAAATAAGAGAGTCAGACCTGGGTGCTCTGTTGAAGCTTCCAGAACTTCACAAGGATCCATTCGATCGTCTAATTATCGCACAATCAATTAGTCGCAGTATGCCTATATTATCCCCGGACTCATTAATATCTAAGTATCCAGTGCAGGTGATCTGGTGACTCCCTCACTTTTTTGGAATGAATACATCGTTAGAGTTAGCGATATTGCAAATAAAAAGATTCAAGAAAATGACGATCCAATTGTAGTACTTCAAGACCTAACCGATGAAGTTCTATGCAAACCAGTCTCAGAGAAGATGAAGCCTTACGTTGGCGATCGAATAATAGTAAGAAGCGATGTTGCTCTAAGACTTATTCGAGCTGCTAGATGGATTAAAGAAAGACGCCCTAGTCTAAATCTTTGTGTAGTTTACGGCTACAGACATCCGGATGTACAAGCTTTAAGTTTCAATCAAAAGCTTGAAGAGTATAGATCTAAATATCCTGGTATTTCAGATGATGAGCTGTATTCAAAAACAAATGAATGTATAGCTGATCCAAATTTTGCAGGCCATCCGACTGGAGGTGCAGTTGATTGTATGCTTTATGAGGGTGAATCTCCTACCCAATTAGGAACATCACCAACAGCTTTTGGTGAGGAGGTCGATCCAAAACGGTACTATCCACTTTCCGACTGTGTTACTCCATTAGAGAGAGGCAACAGACTTTTTCTACGCGAAGCAATGATGACTCAAGGTTTTGCTCCGTTTAATGCAGAATGGTGGCACTTTAGTTATGGGGACAGAGATTGGGCATGTTTTTATGGGGAAAATTCAGCACTTTATGATTCCGTACCATATGAGGAAGTGGCTGAGCTAATCTCCTGATGGTTTAAAACTAAACCCTACTTCGTTTGCACTAAATCCTTCTATACTCAAAACCAAAGCTGCGTTTGGTATATTTAATGAAAGAACTAACTTTTAAGATTCCATGCCTTGACCCAAACTAATCCAGTTTCAGAGAAGTTTTTTGATAGTTTTTTATATAAGTCCGGCAGATGAGCAGCCCCATAAAAAATTCCTAAATTTCGCTTACCTTTTTTAATTTGATCATTGAGAACCTTAATTGCTCTATCGTTTCTTACAGTAAGAATCGTAGATCCTTCATCCTCAACAAACATAGATAGAAGCTTATCACTTGAAGCTAACTGCTCTGCTAAGACTCTTTTTCTTAAAAGCTCTTTATTTGGACTAAAAAGAGACAAAAATAGTTTAAATCCAAGCTGATCATCCTGCTCTATGTTGAGCATCATTTTAAGAAACATATTCAAAAATGTTTCACCCCGCTCCTTCATTGAGTCACTAAATTCATTTTTTGTCAGATCAGCATGAACAAAGTTAGGGGCAAAATAGTTAATAGAATCAAGTTGATAATGTAATCCTAAGACATTCTTTAATTTATCATCTGAACCTTTTGATGGTCTAACATCAGAATCAGTGGTTATTAGCTCATATAAAAGCACATCATAACTCTTAAATCTCTCCTCTAGATGACTATAATATTCCTTGTCTCCAACATGAACTGCTCCAATAAGATCAACTTTTATACCATCGCTATTTTGTAGCTCAATTATTGGGGTTAAAAGTGCTGTAATTCTGCCATCGTGACTTCTTTCAATCCTCACTGTTTCAGAGATGGAAACAGAGGCAAAGAAAAGTAATATGGCAAATCTCATAAAATATTGAAATCTGAAACAAAACAGATCTCACCAGGATCTCCTGGTACAGGAAGAGTGCTAGATCCAACCTTGAATTTAATCTTCTCCGCTATCTCATCAAATTCCTTGGGGTTTTGCATCGAATAGATCATTCTAAATGGACTTGCAGCTTCTAATACAGGAGGAGTGTTTAAATAGAATGAAAATATTGAGTTTTTAAAATAACTAATCTCATCACCCGAAGCTAAATCTTCACCCTGAGAGATTAGAATTGAACCATCATCAAGATAGCGTGCAAGTATAGGAAATTCTCGAACATAGCTAAGGGAATCTCTACCATTCTCATCTTTAACTAAATCAAGAGAAAGTTTTCGAGCTACCTTAGCCAAATATCCCTCAGCTCCTTCTTTTGCTCCTGCTAAGTGAATCACAACTGAAGGCATAGGTCCTTCATTCTTTTGAGCGAAAATATTGAGCTCCTCAAATGGAAACTCTCTAATTAGGGCTTCATATTCCTCAAAAATTGCGTACGCTTCTTTTGCGTCAGGGTCTTTTAGAATCTGAGCCATCCCCTCCTCACTAACCCCTGTTCTTATTATATACGGAATGAGGGCTAGATATCCCCGCGAAATACCAAAACCTAACATCGTGTTAGAATTAATAGACTTCGAAAAGCTTTCAGATTTAGAGTTTGAAATACCCCGATAGACAGAGGCGAATGTTTCCTCATAGCCAGTACATTGCTGCCATTTAAGACCGGAGCCTGCCTTGATGTTGCCACTTGCATACCTGATACCAGGCGTGGACCCTAACATTTTATCTAGATCCTCAAGTTTAGAGTAATCTATATAAAAATTAACAAAAGAGTCAGGATCTTTTTTTAGCTTACTAAACCCTTCCTCAGTAGTGTAAAAGCCTTCTCTTAAGTTGGTATTTAATAAAACCAAAACTTCTTCTTGTTTGAAAGCTATAGACCCTAGGATTGATTCGTCAATTTTAAAAGTGAAATTATTGTCATCAACTTTTCTAATTTCTAGATTGGGAAGACCTTTAATAATTTTATCCTCGAAGTGCTTTTTTAGCTCATCACCAGCACGAGTTTTGATCGAAATAAGACCAGTTTTACCTTTAGCTAAAACTTCAATATGTGAGATCTTATAAACAATCTCAGGTATCTCTAAAACCGGCGCATCTCCAAACACACGCTTCCAAAAAGGAGTTTGAGTAAGGCTGTTTTTATATTCAAAGGCTTGTTTAATAGCAGGTATTAGGTTTTCCGGCTGAACATCAACTACTGCTGATACATCTGGAGAAATTTTTGATTCAATAACTTTAGTCTCTGCTTTTTTATTAAAATAAAAATATGCTCCGGCTCCAACTATTAAAAATATAACTAATAACTTTTTCATACTCTAGGTAATCCTAATACTCTTTCTGCAATAATCCCTCTCTGAATCTCAGATGTTCCAGCAGCGATTGTTCTTCCTCTTGAATACAAATATCTCAACATTGCAGGGCTATCTTCTTCGCTGAGCGAGCCTCCTTCAATAGCAAGAGCAAGTTTTGAGATCTCCTGAAAACTTTCAGACCAAAATAGTTTATCCATCGATCCTTCAGGACCAGGAACTTTTCCTTCTACGTACTCTAAAAGATGTGAATATGCCAATGCTCTTACAGCACAGGTTGTGGCAACTGTTAGAGCTAGTTTGCTGTCAAACTCAGATTTCCTATCTTGTAACATCTCTCTTAAGGCTACTTCACTTTGAATGTGTCTTGAAAAGGTTAAAACAACCCTCTCGTACATTAGTGTTGAAATTGCGATCTTCCATCCATTTCCAACTGAGCCTACTACATTTTCTTCAGGTACAAATACCTTATCAAAAAAAACTTCATTGAATTCATCTTCACCTGAGATCTGTTTAAGAGGTCTTACTTCAATACCTTTTGTTGACATAGGTACTAGTAGATAAGTTAGTCCTTCATGCTTTTTCCCTGTGCTAGAAGTTCTTGCAATTAAAAAGCAGTGATCAGCAACCTGTGCAAAACTTGTCCAGACTTTCTGACCAGTAACCAAAAAACCACCATCTACTTTTTCAGCAGTCGTTTTTATATTCGCTAGATCACTCCCCGCATTTGGTTCTGAAAACCCTTGGCACCAGATCTCATCACCTGAGAGAATTTTTTTAAGATACTTTGATTTTTGCTCTGGTGTTCCATGTTGAATCAGAACTGGCCCAACCATGGTTAGACCAAATAATCCTAAAATCTGTGGTGCTGATGCAGCTACCAGCTCTTCTTGAATTACAGCTTCTTCAACCAAAGAGAGCCCACGCCCACCAAACTCTTCGGGCCAATGAACTCCGATAAATCTTCCTTCGCTTAGTTTCTTTTGCCAGGATTTTCCTACTTCGATGAATGCTTCAAGACTGGATCCTCTAGATACTTTCTGAGGTTGATTGTGCTTTATCCAAGCTTTAAACTCATCTCTAAATTTAGAGATCTGATCAGACAACTCTAATCTTATCATAGCTCGGCTGCTGCCTCGGTATCGACAAAGTAAGTGATTTTACCTTTGGCTTTATCTAGAATTGATATAGGAAGTGTATTACCTCGAGTAAGAGCTGAAGATAGAATTTTAGCCTTATTTTTTCCCTTAACTAGAACTAAAATTCGTTCTGCAGACTGAATTAGTCTTGGCATAAAGGTAATTCTTTTTTGTCCAGACTCAGGATGAGTGCAAGAAGCTACAAGACGGGTTGAGTCTTCCTTTAATAGTGGAGAATTCGGGAAAAGTGATGCCGTATGACCATCATCACCAAGTCCAAGAAGCACAATATTAAAGACAGGATTCTCACCGAGGTGAGTTTTTATAAGCTTTTCATATTCAGTCGCTGCTTCCTCAGCTGTGCGACCAACAACAGGGAATGCTTTAGTCTTTGGAACCTGCTCAAGGAACGTATCTTGAGCCATAAAAAAATTACTCTGAGAATCTGTTATCGGAACCCATCTTTCATCCCCAAGGAAAAATACAGTTTTATCCCAGGGCATTTCGCTAACCCTTGGTTCAACAACAAGGTTTCGGTAAACTTCAGCAGGGGTGCTTCCACCTGATAGCGCGATTGCTATTTTCTCTCTCTCGACTTGACCTGCAAGACTAACTATCTCATCTGCTACAGCAGCACCAAAAAATCTTCCTTCAACAACTTCAACTTGCATATTCTAGTATCTCACGACCTAGTTTTACACTTTCATTATAGCTACCGGTAGGTGCCCCGAAAGCATCATACTCCAAACAAAGCTCTTTTCGCGAGCGCTTTAAATATACTCGTTTTCTTGCCTCATGCGAGTATTCTAGGGTTATAAGCCCCTCACCGACAGTTAACTGTCCGATTTTCGCATCTTTCCCCTTAAATTCAAGCAGAATCCGAGTATCATTAGACTCAACTAAATCAAGGGTAAACTCCTTACTTTTTACCGAAACTCCATTAGCTACTTTCTTACCTGACTCTGGTTCAACTTTTAGTTTATTGCAGATCCACCCAGCCATAAGCCAGCTTGATGGCGCTGAGTCATAGACCTTAACACCTATAATTTTCGAGTTTTTATCATGGGAAATTGCCATATCAGTAAGGTATCGTAACTC
This sequence comes from Deltaproteobacteria bacterium UBA2409, assembly GCA_002343185.1. Classification (GTDB taxonomy): domain Bacteria; phylum Bdellovibrionota_C; class UBA2361; order UBA2361; family DDRT01; genus UBA2361. The sequence continues at coordinate 10,825 of DDRT01000010.1, read as the reverse complement.
CTCTCTTATTGGCGCAAGTCTCATCCAATTTAGATCTATTACAGCACCAGCTGGAACATCTTTGGTGAGCTCAGAATCAAAAATTAATGTGTCACATAGGGGTGCTATCTCATCAAAAAATCCACCTGTTATATTCTTATCTAAAGTAATTCCCCATGTTTTTTTGCCTGGAAATAAAAGTGCCCTCACGCTAAGTGAAACCTTATGCCATGGCCCTATTATTGTTACATATTCAGAGCAGATCACTTCTGTTCCAATCTTGTGACATCTCTCTACCACCGAGTACGACAACTCGGCTCCTTCTGATACTTTAATAAACCTAATAGGTCTTACAGAGATTAGAGCATCAAATACCTCTTCCTCTGAGCCGAATCCGATAACATTTCTTGTCGGAAGAACCCAAGACTCTTGCCCCTCGATTGAGGCAAGCTTATCCAAAGCCTCTTTCATAGCCTAGCCCATCGAACTCCATAAGGTTTTAGAAGCTCTGCTGCTTCTTTAGGTCCCCAACTTCCTGCTTCATAAAAGTAAAGGGGAAGCTCTTCAAAACTATCAAAAACTGGTTCAAGAATTTTCCAAGCTTCTTCGATTTCATCTTGTCTTGTAAAAAGTGTTGCTTCTCCTCTCATGGCATCAAGAAGTAGTCTTTCGTATGCTTCTGGACTCGCTATTCCAAAGGATGAATGATAGGAAAAATCCATTTCAACCGGTTCTACTCTCATTCTGGGCCCTGGAGGTTTAGAATTAACCCTTAAAGAGATCCCCTCTTTTGGCTGTACCTGAATTCTTAAAACATTCTGCTCTAGACTCTCAACCTGCCTACCTCGAAAGAGAGATAAGGGAGCCTGTTTAAAATGAACCGAGATCTCGCTAATTCGCTTTGAAAGCCTTTTTCCAACTCTCAAAAATATAGGAACACCACTCCATCTCCAGTTATCTATTTCAAGTGACATTGCTATATATGTTTCTGTGGTGCTGTCTTTAGCTACACCTTTTTCATCTCTGTAGGCAGGAACATCCAAACCTTTGATAAGTCCCTTACCATATTGAGCTCTGACAATATGCTTTTGAACTAAGCCTGGGGTGAGGCGCTTAATACTTTTTAAAACTTTTACCTTTTCATTTCTTATACCTTCAGCATCACTAAGGCTATTCGGGGGTTCTATACATAAGAGTGATAACATCTGAAATACGTGATTCTGAACGAAATCTCTGACAATTCCTGCTTTATCGAAATAATCACCTCTATTTTCCACTCCTATATCTTCAGCAACACTGATCTGAATATGATCTACATATTTTCGGTTCCAAATAGGCTCGAAAAGTCCATTAGCAAATCTAAAAACCAAGATGTTTTGAACTGTCTCTTTTCCTAGGTAATGATCTATCCGATAAAGCTGCTCTTCTTTTGCGCTTTGATAAAGGCTTGAGGCTAGATTTTGTGCAGTTTCAAGATCGTATCCAAAAGGTTTTTCTACAATGAGCCTGGTTTCTCTTACCCCTCCAGGGGTTTCAATCAGATCTGCACCTTTTAACTTTCCTGCAATTTCTCCAAATAGACTTGGTGATACTGCAAGATAGTAAAGATAATTCGGTATTGTATCACCTCCAATACGCTGTAGTCTCTCCCTTAAGGCTATAAAATCTGCTTCTTTTGTAGCATCTAACGGCTGATAAAAGATTCTTGAAGAAAACTGCTTCCACCATTCCTCATCAATTCCCGATCTTGAATATTTTGTTACTCCATCCTTTAGCTTTTCTCTAAAAGCCTCATCAGAAAGGGGAGTTCTTGATACACCAACAATTGAAAAACTCTCAGGAAGATACCCATCTTTAAAAAGATTGTAACAACCTGGAACTAGCTTTCTACCTGTTAGGTCTCCAGATGCACCGAAAATAACTAATATCGTAGATGGAGGAGAAAGCACTCTTCCTTCTACAAACGGATTACCCACAAAGTGCCTCTCTTTTTGTTTTTACAGCTGCTAAGAGATCGCTAAACGAATCAGCAAATGATTTAACACCTTCAACTTGAAGTTGAAATAATAATGCCTCAAAAGGAATTCCTCTTCGTGATAGCTCTAAAAGTCTGTTTTCAGACTCACCAACGCTCTCTGTAAGCTGATTTGTATAATTAAAATCAGTTTTTTGAATTGCTCCAAGTGTTTGGGGTGGCACTGTGTTTACACAATTTGGCCCTGCAAGAGCTTTTACGTATAAAAGGGGATCGTATTTTGGATCTTTTGTTCCAGTACTTGCCCAAAGAGGCCTTTGAGGATTTGCACCTTTAATATTTCTGAACCTTGAGCTATTAAAAAATCTTAAGTAACTCTGATAAGCAACCTTTGAGTTGTCAATTCCGATTTTGCCATCAAACTCAGCGGCTTCTTTCTCTTTTGATACAATAGAATCAACCCTTGAAACAAAAAAGCTTGCTACCGATCTTACACCACTTGGATTTGGATTTTTTTCAACACCTTTGAGGTAAGCATCTATAACCCTTTCATAAACCGTTTTTGAGAAGATAAGAGTCACATTAACATTTATCCCTTCCGAGATAAGCGTTGTAACAACAGGAAGTCCAGCGTCTGTAGCTGGGACTTTAATCATTATATTCGGCCTATTTAGTGTTTTCCAAATATTTCTCCCTTGAGAGATGCTGTTTTGGGTATCATTTGCAAGAAATGGAGATAGCTCAATCGAAGCTAATCCATCCTGACCTCCTGTTCTGTCATAGATAGGGCGTAACAGATCAGCAGCTCGACCTACATCTTCCAGCATAAGCTCAAAAGTGAGCTTCTCTGGATCAGTGATATTTTTCCCAAGATCTTTGATATCAGAGTCATAGTCAGATGAATCTGCTATAGCTTTTTTAAAGATCGTAGGATTACTTGTTAATCCTAAAACTCCCCCATCGATGATAGATTTTAATTCTCCTGAGTTAAGAACATCACGAGAAAGATTGTCGTACCAAACGCTAGTGCCAAGGGCTGTAAGTGATTTTAATGTCATATAATCTTGTATTTAACCATATTTTAATAAGATCTGGCAGCAGAGAAATGGGTAACTTGGGGGTCAGGCCGGGAAGGCCTGACCAGTCAAGAATTAAGCTGGTCAGGCCTTCCCGGCCTGACCCCTTAGAACATTCACCTCTCCACAACCCGGAACACACTACCGCCATAGTAGTCTAGCATGTAAAGCTCGCCCTTAGAGCCACGGCCAAACGATGATATAAAATAGTCTGTGTCTGATATCTCAAATCCACGCCATTCACCTAAGATCTTCTCAAGCCCAAAAAGCTGCCCTGTAACGAAATCCCCGAACACATATACACCCTTTAGCTTAAAGTAGTCCTTAGCCACATATCCGCCTGTCACCGAGCGGCCTACATCTCTTCCATACTCATAGATAGGATCTTCTAAGCCCTGAGTCTCGCAAGTATCAGCATCGTAGCAGGTTGTGCCCTCTCTGATTTTCCAGCCGTAATTCTTACCACGTTTAATAATGTTAATTTCCTCTCTAGTTCTTTGACCAACATCTCCTGCAAAAAGATCATTACCATTGAAGCTAATCTTCCAGGGGTTTCGCAAACCATAAGCATAGATCTCTTCCTTTAAACCTCGCTTATTACCTGCAAATGGATTTGAGTTTGGGATAAGATATTTCTTGTTTGTGTCTACATTGATTCTAAGAATCTTTCCAAGAAGAGATTTTTTGTTTTGTCCATGTCCATGTGGATCTCCTCTAAAGCCTCCATCACCAAGTGCAATGTAAAGATATCCATCTGGGCCAAAAGCCAAACCCCCACCATTATGATTAGCGTACGGTTGAGAAACTGTAAGAAGCTTTTTCTCCCTGTTGCCGCGAAATCGTGAGATTACCGTAGCTCCATCAGATTTTCTTGTATAGTTAACAAAAATATATCTATTCTCTTTAAAGTTAGGGTGAAGCGCTAATCCTAAAAGTCCTCTTTCGCCTCCAAGGGATAACTTATCAGATATATCTAAGAAAACAGAAACCTCTCCGTTTTTAATTCTTTTAATCTTACCTGTTTGCTCTACTACGAAGAGGGTCGATCCAAAACTTTGAAGGTCTACTGGTTGTTCAAAGCCAGAGTAAACTTCATCAAGGAAAATTGACTCCTCTAGAACTTTACCTCTTAGTCTTATTAAAAAATCTCTCTTTGAAAGCACTCCACCTCCAACATCGATCCTTTTTCTCTTAGTGGATGTACTGCCACAGTTTATTTTTGCTTCAATAAATACTGAGATACCATCTTGCGCTGCTTCAACAGCTGAAATGCTTTTTGAGAATGTTCCTGCAACCGGTTTACCTCCTCCGATATTGACTTTACCTATTTTATCGCCTGCAAAAAGTGAGACCTTACATTTAGAATTAAGATTATCGACCACAACTGATAGGATCCCACCCTGAAAGCTAACATCAAATGCAAAAGAGTTACTGACTAAGAAAAGAACCAGCAAAAACTTCATAATCTAAATCTATTGAAATATGCAATTAAGTGAGCCAGTGTTTGATCCGGAATCTGCGATTCATCATATAGCATTGGAGATTGTTTTATAGCTTCTCTTACTACAGGGAAAGTATAATTTGTCCTTTCAACATGACATCCTACACAATAGGTTTCATAAACTGCTCTTCCTTGGGTTATATTAGCCTCTAAGTGGAGCGGAATTCCAAACAGAGTTTTCCCAGCGATAGTTGCATTTCCATTAAGATCAAAGTTGCCTGAATCTCGGTTTATATTCTCGCAAGCAGGTGTGCCAAGTTTTTTGTAAGCTTTAAGTTTTTTTATCTTCTTTTCTATTTTTGGAGTAAGAGGCTTACTTAGAAGTCTTTTAATCTGTTTTTTAAATGAGGTAAAAACCAGCAAGTCCCCCTTGGCTGTGCCAGGTATACTCCCAAGGCAGTATATACTTACAACTCTTCCTTTATGAACTATCTCTGTTTGAATTAGACTTTGGGCATATCCTAGTGATGCTAATAAGAGTAGTCCTAAAAACTTCATATAACATCAAAATAAGGACTTGCTACTATATCACCATTAAATACACTTTGAGCATTTAATCCCATAAATTCAGATAATACTTCAGCATAGACTTGAGCAAAAGTACCATGAGAGTTCTGAATGTATTGGTAGTTTCCTACATCAGTAGCTGTAGGTGCTGGAGTTTTCTGGCCACCTTTTACTCTTCCACCAAGTACAAACATCGGCCCTGCAGCGCCATGATCAGTCCCCTGACTGCTATTTTCCATGGTTCTTGAAAACTCAGACATCCCAGCAATTACTATGTCATTCCAACGATTAAGAGATTTCAAGCACTGAATAAAAGAGCTCATAGCACCATTGTATTCATTAAGCCTAGAAGTCAGAGCTGCTCTCTCCCCTGCATGCGTATCAAAGCCACCAAACTCAACGTATATAAACCTAAGTCCAATGGTTGGCCCTGCAACTATAAGTCTTGCTGCATCTCTTAGTCTGTTACCAAGTCCAGTGTTTGGAAAGGTGACTGGCAAGCTCAGGTTTGCATAAGATCTTAAAAGCTCGGCACTTGCTTGAAATTTTAAAAGGGACTCTTTTGCGTAATCATAGCTTGGATTACTAGGGTGACTTGAGGCTTGAACAATATTTGTTCTAGTCATTTTTAAGAACTCAGTTGAGTCATTACTCCAAAAGATCGGACTTTCTCCAAGTGAGCTTAGGTTCCCAACTGCTCTTGGAGGGTTAGTTCCACCACGAATTAGATCATTTGAACCAGAAAGAGAGACACCTCCTAAAGATGACTGAAGCTGAGAGGTTAGCCTTGCTCCCCAACCTTCTGAAACCCCTGAAACAATACTTCTTCCAGTATGCCACTGCTTTGTAGCTTCATCGTGAGATCTGCTCTGATCTTCGCCTGCACCTATTAAGTTTAATACTGCAAGTTTTCCCTCTCCCCAAACTGAGTGGAGAGCGGTCAACGATGGGTGAAGCCCTTGGGTTGAGTTAAGGTACAAAGAGTCCCCAGCACCGTAACTTATAGTAGGATTCCTGTCCCTATAAGCTCCAACATATGGAGGTGCTATATTATATGAAACACCACCAGAAAAATTTATTAGAACAAAAACTCTATTATTATTTAGTGCTCCAAGTGGGTCAGCATAAGCAGCGAACCCTGGATTAAGAATCTGATGTGCTAAAGCTCCGCAGGTTCCTGCAGTCATTACCTTTAAAAAGTCCCTTCTACTTTTCATAATCACTTAACCCTATATTCTGGAAGTTCTGTAATCGCAGCTATCAAACTTCTGATTTTTCTTTGGCCGTTCCACTCAAACCCAGACTCGTCAGACTCTGGATGTGAATCAAATTGATCCCTAACTAGTCTGTACGAAAGTCCGCCACACTGACTAGGGCAACCCGAAGTAGTCAGATAGTAGTTCATCAATTGATTTAACTGACCAAGCTGAGCAGCGTTCAACTCTAATCCAAACTCTTGAGTAACTCTTTGAATTACTGACTCTGAAGTGCCCTGGCCTTGATTATAAAGAGTCCTAATAAATCGATCATAATAACTAAAATTATACTCTTCAAAGAGCTCTTCGATGTCTCGATTAATAAAATAATCGATTATTACCTTCCACCACTCAACCTGTAACTGCTCACCTGCTAAATATCTAACATCCCACCCAAAAACCGTATCAGGATCGAAAGCTTTCTGCTCTAATCTGTTTAGAAGGGAATTATAAGATCTATAATAGAAAGGAAACCCCGTGGTCTTTACCAGCCCAATAAAAAGCTCAATTGGATGTTTTAAAAGTGACCCTCTTGATTTCTGAGCAAAGACTGCTTTTGACATCATCACCTGCTTCATTACAGGAATAAGATTATAGTTATGAGCTCTTATAATAGCTGCAAGCTCTAAGATCTCAGCAGGAGTTGCAAAAGGATTAATAAATTCCTTCCATATATCTTCGGCAAGATGTTCAGCTGTTCTTGGGTGTCTAAAAGTTGCCTGAAGAAGATCTTCCGCACTTGAAACAATAGCCTGATAAGGTGTTCCAGCAAAAACTCTCTTTGGTCCAGATGTATGTAAAAGGGGAACAAATCCTGCCAAGCAAGTCCATTCACCATTTATTGTTTGCCCGGTAATATCCCAACCCGTAAATGCTAATGCAGCTTGAGCAACATCTAAGTCAGAATAAACCGGTTTTCCATCAAGACCAGTAGGACCTACAGTTCCTAACTCCCAGAATTCTCTTGCCCAGTTTTCGTTTGGACTATTTCCTATCCCACCACGATTTGTTCCTCCATCAAGCCACTTAAAATGCATTAAATGGTCATTGTTAAGACCCCTCATATACTGCAAGTAGTTCCCTGAATATGCAGCCTGATAAACTATATTAAGGTAGCTCTTAAGGGCGTGCCTTTCACATGAGTCGAGTACTCGGTACGAAGTAGCAAGCCTTTCATCCATCAGGAAAAATGCAAACTTTTGGAAGAAAGGATTCTGAGAGTGTACGAATCTGTGAATTACACCCTGTCTAAATCCTGTTGTACTAAAATCGTTAACCAGAGTTGGGTCACAGGTTCTATTAGAACTTCCTGCGTCCGGGTCATCAATCAACCATGTATCACAGGTCATATCTGATATCTGATTTTCTAATGCAGGTTCAGAAACAGGAGTAAGGAGTTTATTTACTGTTGCTTCAAGACCACTTGCAACAGCATCATTTATCTGACTTTGAGTTCCACCAAAACCGAATCGATTATACAGGATCTTAGCTTCAATTGGGCCAAAAGTTCCCTTATATCTTGCCAGGCTATGGAATTCTTGTTTTTTATTTGTTGGATTGTCTGTTAATGGAGCAGTAGCTGTTTTACAGGCTTTTTTTCCTAATCGCTCTAGCTTAGTAGCCAATGAAAGCTTCTTTTGTATTGATTTTCTTTGCTTTGGACTAGCTCTTCCTAGCTGAGCAGTAAGAGCTATTCTTTGATCTTTAAAACTGGTGAATCTGGCTCTACTTCCTTTAATTCTAGCATCACCAGCGGTACGTTTCTTAAGACAGGCTATCGTTCTTGTAGATATTGGAGCTTTTTTACTTAATGTTACAGCAGTTAATGTTACCTGATTTAACCTAACTTTTAGCTCCCTAGCCCAAGAAAACTGAACTAAGATCAATAAAACAAGCGCTAAACGCATAAACCTCTAAGAAAAACCCTTATAATTTAACGCATCCAGCGTAGGGAAGCTTTTACTTCCAAGAAAATCCCTACAGAGGAATCGGTATTCTTCCGGGCTTGCTTAAGGAATTTTTTCTAAAAAGATTTTTTGGTCAAAATTGAGAAATATTCCTAACAACGTGATAAGTATAGGTTTGTGAGTGGTGTTGAATTCTTTTCATTCGATTATGATCTATCTATCCCAGAGCGAGGAATCGCAGAGAAGATTTTTATAAAAACACCAAAATCTCCATTAGAGAGCTATCAATCTCTTTTTAATCGCTCGATTGCATTCTGCTATAGCTTCAGAAAAACTCTTAAATTTGGAAAAGGATTACTAGAACCTGAAACCCCATCGGCTTATTCAGATGACTTTGTGTTGTTTGTCGATCCACTAAAGCCAAAGGAGGTAGCTTATTATCATCGACATCATAAAACTGTCTCTATGGCTATCTGTTTTTTCAATCACGAAGCTAACTTTTTTGGATCCCTTGGGTTAGAGGACACTAAGTGGATCAAAGATCTCTTTATCTACTCAATTAGCGAGATTGAGGTTTTAGAGCAAAAAAGATTAAGTGCATCTATCACAATCGTTGATGAAACTATATTTTTTAATGAGATAACATTAACTATTTATGAGATCGATCCTTTGGCCAGATTTCAAGAAGCGATATTGAAAAAATAGGGCCTTAAAATGTTGAATACTTTTAATGCAGAGTTCTCAGAGTTACGCAGAGTAACTACTCTGTGAAACTCTGAGAACTCTGTGTTTTCTCATCAGCTTTAAAACTGATTACCTAACCCTAACTTCACTCCTAATATCCTTAACCCCATCAACCATCAAAGCTGTGGCTAATATGGCATCGATTACTCTATGATTTGAGACTTCTCCCTCAAAAGTTGCTATTCCATCACTCACTCTATAAGTGAGCCCTGAGAGATCATGTCTTTCCCTTTTTAAGGCAAGAGAAAGTGCAGCAAAAACTGCTTCATCAGACTCAGGTCTTAATATTTTTACTGTGTCTATTAATTTCATAGATGGCATCTGAGTCTCAACACTTTTTATTACTTTATCTTTTTCTTCTTTCGTTGACACAGAGCCTGTAACTTCAACCAACTCTCCTTCACAAAAAACTTTAATATCACCCTTTTCATGAAGTTCAGGGAGCGTTGGACAGCTCACCATTGATGCCCTACCACCTAGTACCTCTATTTTAGATTTAACTTCATGTACTCCGGGGTACTTCCAGGCTACTTCTTCAATCCTCTGCTTTGCTTCATCAGATGATACAGTACCCTTTAAGGTAACTTTACCAAATCTGCTATCGATAGTGACCTGATGTCCGCCAACATGCATCTCAGAGATCTTTGCCCCTAAGCCATCAACTATCTCCTTGTCATTCGCAAATGCAACTCCGCACAATAGAAAAAGTATCAATATTTGTCGTTTCATAAGCCTTCCTCTATCATATATAGACGAAATTTTAAATTAAATTATTCATGCCATTTGAACCAAAATTAGTAATATTTGACCTGGATGGAACCCTTATTGAGTACGGGCATGATTTTATGTTCGAGCAGGCAGAAAGGATTTTAGAGGATATGGGACTTGCTCATATGAGCAGAGCTCAGTTTGAAGATCATTTCTATCATGACACTTTATTTGATTTCTTCGGTGAGCTTCGAGGAGAGAAGGAAGAGGAGTTCTGGGGGAAGTTAAAACTAGCAGAAAGACCCCCTCAGGGACTTATTGATGGAGTTCTCCCTGTTTTTGATGAGCTGCTTACAAGCAACATAAAACTGGCCATAGCCACTGCTCGAGCTCAAGACTTAAATAACCTTAAAAGCGAGCTAAGAAACTTAGGACTTCTAAAGTGGATTGATATAGTAACAGCAAGAGAGGATTCCTCTTCCAACTGGAGAGACAAGCGAAGACAGATCCTTCTTTGCTGCGAACATGCACTAGCCCTACCCCAAGAAAGTTTTATGGTTGGTGACAACCCATCTGATTTAAAATCTGCGCATGAGGTAAATACTGGTGGGGTAATAGCTGTAAGAACTGGAAGGATAAAAGATCATATTCTTCAAAAAGAAAATCCTCATGCCATTTTAGATCATGCTGGTCAGTTAGGAAGTTTAATTCCTTCAAAAAAACGATGAACCAACAGCACAAAACTTGGGTCGCCTTTGAACTCAAGTCTCTCCTCATCTCTAAGAGCACTAAGAGTGGTTTTAGATCTTAAGAGTGCCTCAAGGTCATCGTGAGACATCCCTATAACTACTCCAGGTTCTTTAAGACCGAACTTGGCTGTCTCTCCATTTACATTTAGCTCTAATTTAAAATCAAGATTATAGGGGCAAGCTTTTAGGTACTCTAATAACTCAGACATAATAAACCCTGCGCGAATTGCTTTTCAAGCTCAAAACTCGAGGAGCATATCAGGGCGAGCGTAGGCTTGGCAAAGCCAAAACGCAACGAGGAAAAATACTGCTACTTTTGCCCTAAATCCTTCCTTACTCAAAATTCAGCTATGTTTGCTATATTGAAACACCTAGCTCTAATTTTTTAGAATATTTCACTGGTACTACGTCAAAACATCGCTT
>DDRT01000008.1:38921-73606 GCA_002343185.1 Deltaproteobacteria bacterium UBA2409 | reverse complement strand
CTGCAAGCATTTGTCTGGTCAGGCCTCCCGGCCTGACCCCCAAGTTTTTTTAATTTATCTTATCAATCCCTTGATTCTTGTAGAATCCATCGAACTGAAACACTGCTTTTGCAAAATGAGTTAGTGCTGCCTCATTCTCTTTTCTATTCAGAGCATCAAGCCCTTCTTTAAGCTCAGAATTGATGTCTTCAAAGCTTTTTGGTGCAAAAGTTAGATAGTGACTTTCAGTATCAGCCTTTCTCTTTTCATATTGCTGTAGACTTGAAACCATATTAGCAACTGCTGCTAAAGTTTCTCCTCTTTGTTTAGCGATAACGCCTCTAAGAGCAAGAGATCTTGGACTGTCCTCGAATCTGTCGCTTACGGAAAGCGCTTCAAGTGCGCCTTCATAGTCGTCTAGCTTAATCAAGTTAGCACTGATTGTGTGATAGGCAGCAGCTAAAGACTCCTCCCCGTGAGTTGACCATGGGTGATTTGGGCACAACTCTTCAATCGGGATTAACTCAACAGCTCTTTTTATAATTTTTGACTTTGATTCATTCGAGAGCGAGTTTGTTCTCATTGGATTAATTGTAATTTCTTCTCCTGAGCTAATTGCTGCAAAAAGTGCGGAGTATAAAATCTCTTGCGCCTCGCTCCCAGCAAGTGAAGATACGAGAGATTTTGGGATCTCAATTGCCTTTATCTCAGTGCCGCTAGAAATAATCTGTTCAAAGATAGTTTCTGGGGAGAGATTTTCTCCACCGTATACTGTTACCCCAGTATTTGTTTCTGCTGGAGTAAAATCAGACGAGGTAAGCAGTACTCTTCCGGCTGATGTGTCTTTAATCTCTTCCTTAGTAACGTCAATAACAGCTCTCATATGTCCCCCAAAGTTCTCCTTAAAATAAGGGTGTCTCTTAAAACATAAGATGCAGAAAACTTTGTTTTGGATTAAGAATTGTGGAAAAAGTTTATAACTTGCTGAATATATTAAGATAAAATAAGCCTTCAACAGGTTAGAGGTAAGCTAATTTTATAAGAAAGTTATTGGGTACAGGTTACCTTTTAACTTTTACACTTCCCACCATTCCATGATGCCAGTGGGGCAGGCAATAGTAGTGGTATCGGTTACGTTTTTTAGGATGCTTTCTAAGCATCTTCTTGGAAAACTTTACTCTAAACTTGGTGCCTGCAGGAAAATCTGCGCGGTCGCTTGAAGTTGCAAAAACTCCATCATGCTTTCCATCCTTGCCGGATTTAATTGGATGACCCTCAGATATCCATAACCATTCAACTGTGTCGCCTACCTTGACCTTTATGTGTTTTGGAACGAATTGTAGATTGTAATATGCTAAGACTCGGTGAGTTTTTGGCTCAGCTTCTGAAGTTTTAAATATAAGAAGAGTAGATATCAGAATTAGAACTATTCTCATTATAGAATTTCTCCAACTAAACTTAAGGTATTAATATGAAATTAAATCGTAAAGGGAATTAGCACAAGTTTCTAGGCAGCAAGCTCATCGGGGGTGTCTTCTTGTGGAGATTTTCGAATGATACGAATTTTCTCAATTCGGTTCCCATCTACCTCTTCAACTTTAAGCTCAACAACGGGAGTGTCAAAATCACTAAGATCGTCTTCCTCTTCTTTACTGGATTCGTATGAGCTGTTTTTCACAATTGGTAGACCCTGGTTTGTTAATAGAAGCGAGTCGCCTTCAGAGGGGATTCTACCTAATGTAGAGAATATGAAACCTCCTAAAGTGTCATAGTCGCCTTCAGGAATATTTAAAGAAAACTCACTATTAATGTCAGCAATATGAACTCCAGCATCTACAAGAGTATCACCTTCAGCAGTTACGACCATCTCTTCTTCTGGGATATCAGATTCATCGTAGATTTCACCTACAATCTCTTCTATTAAGTCCTCAAGAGTTACTACTCCGTCAACTCCACCATGCTCATCCAAAACAATAGCCATGTGGATTTTACGATTCTTAAATTCACTTAGAAGATCATCGATAGGTTTGGTTCCAGGTATAAAGTAAGCATCCCTAATTAATTCTTTGAGAGAAAATGGTTTTGAGGATGCAATAGCAGCAAGTAGATCTCTGGCTAGTAAAATTCCTTCAATCTGATCAACATTCTCTCCGGTAACAGGAAATCGTGATAAACCTGCTTTCGCAACGATTGCCAGTGATTCTTCTTTGCTAGCAGTTACAGGAACAGTTACTAAGTCTGTTCTTGGGGTCATAACTTCACGCGCAACAGTCTCTGAAAACCCAATGATTCCATGAAGCATCTCTTTTTCTTCTTCATCAAGAACCCCTTCTTCAGAGCTTTGAGAGATTAAAGCAGCAAGTTCGCCACTTGAGCCAATCCTTCCAAAAGGGCTCGGGTGTTTCATTCCAAGTAGTTTAGTTAAGGCATTGCCGGAAACATGAATCAAAAAAATTAGTGGCTGAGCAAGCCTCATAAATCCAATCATAAAAGGGGCGAGCGCTCTAAGAGTTGCTTCAGGGTGTCTTACGGCAACAGCTTTCCCCAGAAGTTCACCGATAACAACGTGAGCTCCAATTAAAACTCCAGCAGCGATGAATATCGTTACTCCCTTTTCAAGTAATGTAGACAAAGCGAAAAGATCAATTAAGGATTCAGTAAATCTGAGTCCAAGCCAACCAACAAAAACGGTTGTTGTTGTAATTCCAAGTTGAGTTGAGGATAAGCTAAGGCCACCTTTTTTTAAAAGATAAAGTGCAGACTTTGAACCCCAAAGATGTTTCTGATCTCGAATTATAGCTGCATGAGCTCTTACAATGGCCGATTCGATGGCTACGAAGACAGCATTTAAAAGAAAAAGACCTATTAAAACTAGGAACAGGTAAGACGGAGGCTCCATTTTTGTAACCATTATAGTGTATCAGAAATTAAGTTTTAATGTACATTAATTACTTAAAATCTAATAAAATCAGACATTTACCTTAACCTAGCGCCCTCTCTGGAGAATGGTAAGGGAACCCGGTTGCTTCAGAAACTGCTTCATTAGTTAGTAGTCCTCTATGTACATTTAGAGCTCCTCTAAGAAGTGGATCTTTATCCAGAGCTGAAAGACCACCTGATGCAAGATCCACAATATAGGGGAGGGTTGCAGCAGTTAGTGCTTTGGTTGAAGTTCTTGGAGTTTGAGCCGGCATATTTGGAACGCCATAATGTAGCACTCCGTCGATATCTTTAACGGGAGAGTCTAGAGAGGTTAAGACACTGGTTTCAGCGCAACCACCCTGATCGATACTGATATCGACAAATACTCCACCACGGTTAACTAGCTTCATCATCTCCTTAGTAATAATTTTTGGTGCAGCAGCCCCTGGGATCAAAACTGCTCCAATTACTATACTTGCATCTTCAAGTTCTCTTTCAAGTGTTCCCCTTGATGAGTGAACAGTTCTTATTAGACTCTTATAATCTCTATAAAGATATTCAAGTCTTTCATATCTTCTGTCCAAGACAGTTACAGAAGCGCCAAGTCCTACGGCCATCTGAACTGCTGCTCTACCTGCAACGCCACCTCCAATCACTACTACTTTAACAGGAGGAACCCCTATAGTTCCGCCTAACAACTCTCCACGACCACCATTTTGAGAAAGTAGAAAGTTTGCTCCATTTAGTACGGCCAGTTTTCCAGCTACTTCACTCATCGGCTCTAAAAGAGGAAGTCTTCCATCAGGAAACTGAACAAGCTCATAAGCGATTCCAGTGATCTTCTTGTCGAGCATGATCTTTGTTAACTCAGGCATGCTGGCAAGATGGAGATAATCAAAGACTATCTGACCTTCACGCATTAAATCATACTCTTCGGGAGCAGGTTCCTTAACTTTGACAACAAGGTCTGCGCTCCAGACATCTGCTAATGTGGGAACGATCTTTGCCCCAGCGGAGAGAAACTCGGCATCGCTGTATGAACTGCCATCACCAGCGCAGGTTTCAATTAGAACCGTATGCCCACGTCTTGTAATCTCACCTACTCCGTCAGGTGTAATTGCTACTCTTTTCTCTCTTGTTTTTCTTTCTCTTGGAACTCCTACTATCATAGGGGCAAAAGATTAGTCTTTTTCGATTGGCTTGGCTAGAGTTAGGGCATGGCTGTGATAGTTTCTGGTAAAGAGTTGGCTGCTTTAGGCGAGACCTCATTAAAAAACAAGAAAGTAAGCCTTGGGCTAGGGGTAATTTTAGTTGGAGATAATCCAGCTTCGAAAGTCTATGTTGCCAATAAAGAAAAAGCTGCAAAAAGGGTTGGCTGGAATACATTTGATCAAAAACTACCCGCTAATTCTACCTTTGAGCAGGTCGCTTCCGCGATTGAAAAGTTCAATTCTAATAAGGATATACATGGAATTCTTCTTCAGCTTCCCCTTCCAAAAGGCCTACAAAGTGAAAAATTGATAGAATTAATTGACCCAAATAAAGATGCTGATTGTCTACATCCAATAAATCAGGGGTATCTTTTAAGAGGTAACACTAAATTAAAACCTTGCACTCCAGCAGGATCCCTTCATCTTATTGATCTAAGCTTTCACTTATTAGCAGGGGGGGAGTTTAAGTATGAGGTCCCCAAAAAAGATCTTACTGGGCTAAATGCTGTTGTAGTTGGAAGATCCATCTTAGTTGGAAAACCTATGGCTCTAATGCTTCAGGAACGAAACGCTACTGTGACTATGGCACATTCTAAGACTAAAGATCTCAGATCTGTATGTAGGACAGCTGATATATTGGTAGCGGCCGTAGGTGTTAAGGAACTAATAAAGAGCGACTTTATAAAGCCTGGAGCAATAGTAATCGATGTCGGTATAAATCGAGATGAAAACGGCGTACTACATGGAGATGTGGATTTTAATGGAGTTAAGAAAATAGCTGGAGCTATAACTCCTGTTCCAGGTGGGGTAGGACCAATGACCATTCAATATCTTCTTGAGAACACATTACTCTGTTCCGGATAGTTTTTTTCTAGTCATACTTATATATCCGTACTAGTCTTAAAGTATGCTGAAGACCTCTTTTGTAGAGAATCAGGATGGAAGATTCCTAGTTTTTGAGAATGACACTCTGGGACAACACCTGATGAGGGGTGAGAGATGGGAGCCTTACTTTGCAGATTTTGTAGAAAGAGTTGTTAAGCCAGGTGATATAACTGTGGATGTGGGTGCAAATATCGGCTATCACTCTATAATCTTGGGGCGTGCTGTTGGAGATAGTGGGGCTGTCTTTGCCTTTGAGCCATTAAGGATAACATTTCAGCAGCTTTGTGGTAACGCGATCTTAAATAGACTCTCTAATATTTATCCATTCCAGTGTGCAGTAGGGCATGTTGATGGAGCTACAATTTCAATGGTTCCAATTGATTATAATGAGCCTGATGTAAACATAATGAATGCATGTGTTGGAGTAGGTGGTGATGTTGTCACGATGCGAACGATAGATTCCCTAGCTTTTCAAAAACTATCATTTTTAAAGATCGATGTTCAGGGATGTGAGCTCGTTGTTCTAAAAGGCGCACAGCAAACTATTGAGCGGTGTAAGCCTATTATTTTCATTGAGATCGAAGAGCAGCAGCTCCAGCATCAGAATACTACTTCACAGGATGTAATGATTCAGATTCTATCTAAAGGCTATACACTTGCCTGGAATCCAGATGTTGCAACACATGATTGGATCGGGATTCCAAAGGATAGGCAGGACTTACTTAAAGAGGTGAAGGCAGTTTTGGGAGAGAATTGTCAGATCTATTCGGCGCCTGATTAGGGTTTGACCATAGAATGAGGGACCTGTCTGGACTGGTTTAACCAGTCCTCAAAGTCATGTTAAAAAGCTCAATACTCATTCGCGCAGGGGGTTACTTCCCACCAGGCATGCTACATTTGCCATCAAATGAGCTACCTTCGTGGATAATAAGTATCGGGCAGTTGATATCTCCTTCAATTGCGCCACCAGGAAAAATTTCGATCTTCTCCTTAGCAGAAACTGGGCCCTTAACCACTCCTTCGACTGCAAGAACTCTTGTGTCTATCGCAGCCTCTATTCTGCCACTCTTTCCAACAAGAAGAGCCTGAGTGGAGGTAACTTCCCCAGAAAGACTTCCATCAATGCGTACACTGGTTTCAAAGCTGAGTTTGCCCTGAATCGAAGTACCGGGGCCAAACATGGACTTTACCTTGCCGTAGACCTCCAGGGGCGACTCATGTGATTGCGAAGGTTTGCTCGTTGGTTCAGCTTGCTTCTCTTCTGTTGGCGGGACTTTCCAGAAACTCATAACAGAGAGTTATACTTCGAATAGTCGTTTTGTTCCACAAATCTCTTAAGAATTTTCTATAATCTTATCATTACCTGGGTTGTCCAATAGGGGCTAATACCTTTATTTTACTGTTTAAGGATTTTTTATAGGGAAATGAGGAATTTAATTCTCTGCATATGTTTTATTTTAGTAGGTTTCTCCGGCTCGTCGCTTGCTGCCCAGCAGAAAAAGGTAGTTAAAACAGCTAAAAAGAAGGCTCCAGTCAAAAAGAAGGTCATTAAAAAGCCTCCTCCTTTGCCTCCTGCGAAGGTGATCCCTTCCAGCTCAAATCACCTAGAGCCTGTGAGGGCTAGAATTTCCGCAGGGGGTGTGACCTTTGACAGCTTCCCTCATTTCTCTGCTGTATATCAGGGGAAGGTTACAGGACTTACAAGGCAAGAGGATTTTATTTTCTATTCGATCGATCCAACATTGCAGAAAAAAGTAGTTAATCTTGTTACAAAAGCTGTAGCTCCTCATATCGCTATCGTTGCGATGGAACCAAAGTCAGGAAGAATTCTTGCCATGTCCGGAAAATCGATCTCTCTAGATAATATTCTTACTCATGCAGGATTCCCGGCAGCTTCGCTGTTTAAAATTGTAACAGCAGCCGCAGCAGTAGAGTATGGAAAGGTTCAGGCTCAAACAGTTATCCCCTACAGGGGTGGAACATATCTTTTAAATAAAACAAATGTATTGCCGGATCCTAAGAAGGATAAGATGAAAATGACGGTTGCAGAGGCCATTGGTAAATCATGTAATCCAGTATTTGCCCGAATTGCCCTCAATCATCTATCAAGCGGGAGTTTGCAGGAGTATGCAAAACGATTTGGATTTAATAGCCCACTTCAATTTGAAACTGTCTTACCTGTAAGCTCAGCTTATATCCCCTCCGATCCATATGGACTTGGGAGAACAGCAGCAGGGTTTGGGGATGTTTATATAAGTCCAGTACATGCCGCGGCGCTTATATCCGGGATTGCTAATGGAGGAGTTTTACCTAAGGCATCATTAGTTGATTCAGTGCTCAGTCCAAACGGCCATACAATCTTTACTAATAAACCAGCGGGGATTCAAAGAATGCTGAATCAACCCACTGCAAAAGCGGTTTTAGAGATGATGGAGTCTACCACTCTAACTGGAACTTCAAGGCGTGCTTTTACAACAGGAGCTAAAAGACGATTACCTTTCCGTGTTTCTGGAAAAACCGGAACCCTATCTGGTAGTAATCCGAAAGGGCTTAATAACTGGTTTATAGGTGCAGCGCCGATTGATAATCCGAAAATCGCTGTTGCTGTGATCGTTGTAAGTCCTCAAACAGCGGATGCTAGAGCTTCTCAGATAGCTTATGAGGTGTTTAAGGATTATCTTAATTGAACCCTGAGCTCAGGTTTGGTGGAAGATTAAACGCGCCGAAAAAGAAAATTCTTCGTTTGGACTAAATCCTTCTATACCTAAAGCTCAGCCACATTTGATAAAGTAACTGTGCCTATCTCTTTTAGAATTTGTAGTGCAAAATCATATGATATGAATGCAATCAAGCCAGAGTTTCTTGGAGCAAGGCTTCTTATATCTGTTGCTGCTTTAATTATTGTGATTGCAGGGCTACAAACTGCCCAATCAATTCTGGTTCCATTTTTGTTCGCTTTATTTTTAGCCATATTAGGCGCAGGACCTATGCAGTTTATGGAGAAGAAGGGGACACCGCTTTTTATTGCTGTGCTTTTAGTTACAGTTTTTTTCTTAGGAATATTGTTCGGAATTGGATATCTTTTATCTCGCTCATTGGATTCATTTTTAGTAGCACTTCCCGAGTATAGAGAACGTTTTATAACTTTAGTTCATTCTATAAATCACTATCTACAGGATTTTGATTTAAGGCTCTCTGCCGATGATGTGCGAAGTTCGCTCGAGACATCCACAGTATTTGCATGGGCAGGAAAAGCAGCAGGGAACCTAGTAACATGGTTTAAGTCAATACTTCTTGTTTTAATCTTGATGGTGTTTATGCTCTTTGAAGCCTCAGCGCTCAGAAAAAAAATTCAGTCTGCGCTAGCGGTAGCGATAGATGTTGAAAGCCTTGGCGAGATTGCAGGAGATGTTCAAAAATATTTAGCAATCAAGTCATTTACCTCAGCGTTGACTGGGACTTTTGTATATTTGTGGGTACTACTTTTTGGAATTGATTTTGCAATTTTATGGGGCCTCATAGCATTTTTATTCAATTTTATACCTGTGATCGGATCGATTGTGGCATCGATACCAGCAATAGTTCTCTGCTTAATAACTCAAGATTTGGGAACCACACTAGCTCTCACAATAGGTTATATTGTGATAAATGTTGGAATAAGCAATTTCTTTGAGCCTGTCTTATTTGGACATAGGCTAGGACTTTCTCCATTAGTTGTATTTTTATCATTACTATTCTGGGGTTTTGTTTGGGGGCCAGCCGGAATGCTTTTATCAATACCTTTAACAATGGTTGTTAAGATTTTCTTAGAGCATAGTGACGAATTTAAGTGGATAGCAGGCTTGATGGGATCGAAAGTAGCTTAACTATGAAATAAGAATTATCTTCAAGCCCTTATGCATGAGAATAATAAGTTTAGAGATTGTTCCCTAGCCCTTCTACTCTTAGGTGTAGGGGGAACTGGACTACATCTAGCTAATAATGATTGGAAACAGGCAGAGTTTCTAGAACAGCGCACCATAGTTGAAGGCAATGGAAGAAGAGAAGCTATTAATGGTGCCCCGATTGCTAGTGAGCCTGCGAATCAGGGAGGAGTTGAAGCTCTTTATGCTTCCTATGAGGCGCTCTCAAAAATAGATAGCCTTCTAGGTAGACCTGCAAGGGTTGGTCTATTGGTTTTGCATCTAAGAGAATCAGGTGAATTTTTAATAAGTCAGGGTAAACAAGAAGATGGCCAGAGAATTTTAAAAGCGACAGAAGAGTTTGTTGAAATAGTAAATAGAGATGGAAGTAGCGCGACCCTCCTGATTTCACCGTTGCCAGATGATTATGGCAATCGGATGCAGGTAGTTTCTCAAACCTGGCTAAGCGAAGCTCCAAAGGTTACTCCTAAAATGTCGCTTTTAGCTCTTAAAATTAAGGTGGAAGACCCTCTATGGGCAGGGTATTCGAAATACTCACACCCCGAGTTTCGTTTAGAAAAGCCTTGAGCTAGTATGGGAGCTTATGCGCCCTGAACAAGAAGTTCTTAGATTTCAAAAACTTAAAGCTCTAAGAGAGAATGGATTCTCATTCCCGAACCAGATTAAACCAACAATTCTTGGTGATTCTTTTCAGACGGTAGAAATAAAAGAAGGGGAAGAATTCACAGTATGTGGACGGGTTACTCAGAAACGGGTCATGGGCAAAGCTTCTTTTATTCATATTTTAGATTCAAAGGCAAAGATTCAGCTTTATGGAAGAAAGGATGAGCTTTCTGATTATGATGATCTATGCGAATCAGATCTTGGTGATATAATTTCCGGAACCGGTACAATTTTCATAACAAAAACAGGGGAGAGAACGATCCATCTAAAATCGTGGAAGCTGCTTGTAAAAGCTCTTGTTCCTCTTCCTGAAAAGTGGCACGGGCTTTCAGATGTAGAGGCTAGGTATCGATACAGATATTTAGATTTAATCTCCAATCCTGAGGTTAGAGAAAATTTTAAAAAGCGAAGTGAAATAGTTCAAAAGGTAAGGGAGTTTTTAGTTCAGCATCAATTCTTGGAAGTCGAAACACCAGTTCTTCATTATGTGCCTGCTGGCGCATCAGCTAAACCTTTTAAAACTCATCATAATGCACTTGGAACGGATATGTACTTGCGTGTTGCTCTTGAGCTTCCATTAAAAAAACTTGTCGTTGGAGGCCTTGAGCGGGTGTTTGAAATTGGCCGAAATTTTAGGAATGAAGGTATCTCAAGAAAGCATAATCCTGAGTTTACAATGCTTGAGTTTTATCAAGCCTATGCGACCTTCGAAGATCTTATGATCTTAACAGAAAAGCTTTTCTTGAAGTTAGCTGACGAGGTTCTTAGTAGTAGAAAGTTAACTTATGGTGAGCTGGAAGTTGATCTTTCTCCACCTTGGAAGAGAATCTCTATGGAAGACTCTGTGCGAGAGATAGGTGGCGTTGACGGCAATTTAAGAGATATTAAAGTGCTTCATGAGGCTGCTGCTAGAAATAAGATTCACCTTGAGGAAAAAGGCGATTGGGGAAGATGTTTGGAAGCACTTTGGGGAGCTTTAGTAGAACCAAAATTAATAAACCCAACCTTTATTACTCATCATCCATTTTCAATTAGCCCACTTGCAAGAAAAACTGAAAACGATCCTCTGATTACTGATCGATTTGAGCTAATCGTTGCTGGAATGGAGATGGCTAATGCTTTCTCTGAGTTGAATGATGCAGAAGATCAAAGAGAGAGGTTTGAAGAACAGGCTAGACGAAAAGATGCAGGAGACGAAGAGGCTCATGATATGGATGAGGATTTTATAAGGGCACTTGAAGTAGGCCTTCCACCAACTGCCGGTGAAGGGATCGGGATCGACAGGCTAGTAATGTTATTTACCAATTCAACAAACATAAGAGATGTAGTTCTTTTCCCTCAGCTGAAACCAGATGTCGTTTAGTAGATTTGTAGCGTTAAGATATCTTTGGGCAAAACGCTCCGAGGCGTTCATAACTATCATTGCAGTTATATCAGTTATAGGGGTCGCACTTGGTGTTGCTGTACTAACAACTGTAATGTCTGTAATGACTGGATTTGAGAAGGAATTAAGGGCGAGAATTATAGGAGAGACTTCTCACATAGGGATTAAAAGTGAGCTTGGCAGGATAATTGAATGGCAAAACTTGCAAGAAAAAATAGAACGAGTAGATGGAGTGATCGCGGTTTCTCCTTACTCATATCATCAAGCACTAGTAAGATCCTCTTTTGCCTCTCAGGGTGTTCTTCTACGAGGGCTTAAGCCGGACTCATATTCGGCAGCGCATTTAAAGAAAAAATTACTAAGACAAAAAGATAACATTTTTGAAGGTTCAGAGAAGCTGAGTGGAGTAGTTTTAGGTCGAGCTTTGGCGTCAAGGTTAAAGACTAGAGAAGGAGATATCGTAACGCTCCTCTCCCCAAATGTCTCATCTAGCCCTTTTGGACTAGTGCCTTCCTTTAAACGTTTTGTTGTTTCAGGAATTTATGAAGGATTATCAGAGTATGAAAGCGCTGTAGCGTTTGTTGAACTTAAAAATGCTCAGAATCTTTTCAAGGAAGGAGACGCAATCTATGGTTTTGATGTTCAAGTAGAAAAGCTTGAAGATGCACCAATTGTGTCAGCATTGATCAAAAAGTCTCTTGGAGAGACAGATCTATCTGTTGAAGATTGGACCGAATCTAACAGGGCTCTTTGGGATGCAATGAAGCTTGAAAAAAGAGTTTATTTTCTTGTTTTATTGTTGATCGTGATAATGGCCAGCTTTTCGATAATAAGCACATTGGTGATGATTGTTTTAGAGAAGAAGAAGGATATTGCAGTCCTTATGACACTTGGGTCTTCCCCTTCGCAGATATCAAATATCTTCAAAATGATGGGTATTATCATTGGTGGACTTGGAACTGTTTTTGGACTTCTCTTAGGTTATGGTCTCTGTTTAGGGTTAAGGACGTATGGGTTCCCACTTGATGAAAGGATTTTTGGAATCTCGGCACTTCCGATTTATATAAAACCAATAAATTTTTTATTGGTAGGGCTATGCTCGTTTCTAATATGTGCCCTTGCTACTATTTATCCTGCAAGGCGAGCTGCAAGTCTGGAACCTTCATTGGTGCTACGAGGTTAGGATGCGTGATATCACACACTGTGCTCCAATTTTTAAGAATATTTTCACTTGTACCACAGAGAACACAAAGAGCACGAAGTTATTTAAAATCTTTTTGTTCTTAGTGTTCTTCGTGGTTTCAAAGAACAATAGATATAACCACCGAATTATGGATTTGCGGGTGGCCGTAGGTAGGATATGAGGGTAGAACTAAGGAATGTTTCAAAAGTATTTGAAGGAGGAAGCCTTTCAGTTATATCAGATCTTTCTGTAATTTTTGCTTCTGGTAGATCTTTCTCTATCATGGGTCAAAGTGGTGTCGGTAAATCAACATTACTTCAACTTCTTGGTCTTTTAGACTCACCATCGACAGGTGAGATTTTGTTTGATGATCAAAAGATACATGGTATTAAAGAGAGAGCAGCTTTTCGGGGACAGAATATCGGATTTATATTCCAGTCTCATAATCTTCTCCCTGAATTTTCAAGTCTTGAAAATGTGGCTATGCCCCTTTTAATTGCTGGAATTGAGCCAGAACTTGCCCTCAAAAGAGCAAAGACTCTGTTAGACCGTGTGGGGGTAAGATCTGAAGCCTCAACCCCTCAACTATCAGGAGGGGAGCAGCAACGAGTTTCTTTGGCCAGGGCACTAGTAACAAACCCAAAACTACTCCTTGCTGATGAGCCAACAGGGAACTTAGACTCTGGTAACGCTAAGTTAGTGATGCAGCTTCTTAAGGAAGTTTGCAGCGAGTCCGGAGCTTTGCTTATTATGGTAACGCATAATCCAGAACTTGCACGACAATGTGACCAGTTGTACGAGATGAAATTTGGCGGGGAGCTTAGAGAGATATGAGAATAGTATTTATTATTTTGATTATAGCAACAGCTGTGTTTGCCGAAAGATTTGATTCGGTTTCAGTTGTTGGTAATAGCCGGATTGATACAGAGGCGATCCTTTTACAGGTTAAAAAGCCCCCCCTATCTGATTCAGATATTAAAGAAGCTGTTAAAGCGATCTATCAGACAGGCTTCTTTGATACGGTTGTTGTGGAGAGAAAAGGAAGCACACTAATTTTTAATGTTACGGAAAAACCACTTGTTCGGAAAATATATGTTGAGGGGAACTCGGAAGTTTCAACCGGTGATCTTACCTCGATCTTCTCCTTTGGAAGTAATCGATTTTTAGATAGGTATAAGGTAGATACCCTCAGAAAAAATGGAGTTACATTCTATCAACAGAAAGGATTTTACGATGCCAAAGTGGCAGCCTCGATCGTCCCAGTTGGTGACAATCAAGTTGATGTTACTTTTAAAGTAACCGAAGGCGATAAGATAAAACTAAGAAAGATCGAGTTCAGGGGGCTTAGTCAGATTGATCCAGAAGATCTATATGATGCTATGCAAACTAAGGAGTACTCATGGTGGAAATCTTGGGCTATTGGGACGGGACGTGTAAATAAAAAACTTCTTGAAGCTGATCAGGCGATCTTAAGGCAATATCTTTTAGATAATGGTTTTGTTGAAGGATCAGTTAGCGATGGAATCGTTGAGAAGAGGGATGACGGGCTCGCATTGATCTTTGATATTACAGAGGGGGAGAGGTTTAATGTCGGGAATGTAAATACATCTGGAGATTCGCTTACATCTGGAGATCCTTTAGATGGGATCGAGTTGGTAGAAGGTGAAACCTTCAATGCCTCAAAACTAAGGGCAGATAGCTTTAAGATAGCCGAAAAATTTGGGGACGAGGGGTATGCATTTGCCAACGTAATACCAAATACAGCTATAAATTCTTCACTGAAAACTGTTGATGTAACTTTCAATATAGCCAAGGGGAAACCGGTATCTGTTGATAAAATAAATATCTCCGGAAACAAAAAGACATACGATCATGTTGTTAGAAGAGAGATGGAGATTCAGGAAACTGAGAATTATTCTGGCTCGAAAGTCAGAAGGTCCAAGGAGCTACTAACTAGAACCGGTTATTTTAATGATGTAACAATCTCTCCTGAGGCTATTCCTGGTGTTGATAACAAGGCTAATTTAAATGTAGTTGTACAGGAAGGACAAACAGGAACATTTAGTGCTGGAGTAGGTTACTCAAGTGCTGATGGTCTCTTGTTCAATGCAAGAGTTACTGAAAACAATCTGTTTGGACAGGGAAGATCGATAGATCTTAATGCTGATATAGGGACTGAGGCTAATAATTTTCTAGCTAGAGTTAGAGATCGCCGATTTCTGGATACTTATTGGGCATTAGGAATTGAGGGTTATAGAACAACCAGAAGATTCGATGACTTTGATAGGCATACAACAGGTGGAGGGGTTTCTGCAGGTTACCCACTAGATAGAGTTTTAGGAGAAGTTTTTGAGGATATCGATTTCTCTGTCCGATATGACTATGCAGGTATTGATATTGATGATGTGGATGATACAGCAGCTCCATTAATTCAGGACTCGAAAGGAAAATCTAAAGCATCAAGCGTTACGCCTACTTTAACCAGAAATACGATCAATAATCCTCTTAATCCTACTGAAGGATCTCAGCAGGTTTTAGCCTACGAACAGGCTGGTCTAGGTGGGGACTATGATTTTGGATTATTTACAGTCAGAAATGTTCTTTATCACCCGCTTTTTAAGCTAGGTGCAGGGTCATTGGTGTTTTCAAACCGTACACGCTTTGATTATGGAGTTGCTCCTGATAAGTACGGCGAAGGAGAAGATTTTTTTCCACTCTATAAGAGATTTTTCCCAGGTGGAATAAATTCTGTTCGAGGATATGAAAGCAGATCTATGGGGCCAAAAGTTGGTGACAGTGAGTATGGAGGTAGTAAGCATTTTGTAAACAATACAGAGTTGATTTTTCCACTTGCCGAGTCAGCTGGGATTAGGGGGTTAATCTTCTTTGATATAGGAGATGCTTTCGATGATAATCAATCGATGGATTTTGGTGATCTAAGAAAAGCTTACGGCACTGGCATTAGGTGGAGCTCTCCACTTGGACCAATAAGGCTCGAGTTTGGATTTCCAATGGATAAGGAAGAGGGAGATTCAAATATGCAGACGATGTTTACCTTTGGAGCGCCGTTTTGAGATTTGAGGAGTGCTAGGCGCTTTATCGATACCAGTCTATGTAATAGTGTTTAGGCAGTTCCAGCATTAATTTAATTAACCACAATAACACAAAGGGAAAAGGTTCCTTCTCTGTGGTCTTTGAGTTCTCTGTGGTTCAAAATAAAATGAATAGGATCTGAAAGACTCACTTCAGGATTATCAAAAAAGTGCTTCCATAGCTCAGGTACTTCTTTATTAACCACAAAGACCACTAAGTACACAAAGTGTAAAGGTTTATCCGCAGTTTATATTGTGGATAACAGTAACTTTAATTACCCAAGATGCGTAGGCAACTCTAATTTTGTAAACCCCATAATGCTCCCTGTTTTATCAGGATTTGATATTGCAACTAGTGGTGGAATTTTTAAGATCCTAACTTGATCTCCACTATGCCGTTGATCCTTTGAACCGTGATAAGGCCCATCAAACATTAGCTCAAGAAAACCTTCTATTTGGAGTTCTTCTATTGGAAGATTTTCCCCATTATCATTAATATAGTATTCAAAGTACTCGAGCTCTTCCGGATGAATAACCATAAATAGCTGGCCATTCTCTGCTAACATTCTTTCCCAGTGAGCCCCTGCAGATCCTCCGAAGTTAGTATGAGCACCTTTTTGATGTCGCTCGATAATAACATCAGCTCCAAATAAAAATTGCCTAAACGAGTGGTATCCCGAGTCGAGATGGGTGATCACTTTAGGGGGGACTGAAACTGCATAAGGTAGCCCTCTTAATTGCTCAGTTGCAAAAAATAACTGCTCCTTTGCATGGCTCATGGTTGATAAGTTTGATCGGTCGGAAATTTCCGGTACGATGATAATATGTTCAAAGGTAACTGAGCCTGGGACAGGTGAGTCTGTAGTGGCTGCAATTTCACTCATCTCTTCAGTTCTAAGCCTTCTCTCTTCCGGGAAGTTTATAAATCTATGCTGAAGAAGCTTGACTGTTGAGTCAAATCCAAACTCGACTTCGATGGCAATTTTACCGTTATCTGAGAGAGCTCTTACAACTTGAGCAATTGCTTTAAGTTGGTCAGAAAGTCCAGATTGCTCTATATCTGAGTATCCTACTGAGTATCTGTCATTTGCCAACTCATCATCCTCTGTTTTAGTGATGATAATATTAATAACCTGTGGATTAACTGAGTGTGCAACTCCAAAGTTGTGATGTTTAAGTCCTTCTTGAAAAAGTATGCCTGGAGGCTCTACCGGTAACCCTTTAAGTCTATGGTATGCGATTGAGGATGGCTCATAGCCCGATCTGATTACTTTGACTACGTCACTGGCAAGCAGTCTTGTGTCTTTCTCTCTGGGAGGACCCGAGAAAAATATACCAGGCGCAGCACCGGAAATTGAGCCTTCTATTTCACTAGCAGAGCGTACAATTATATGATCCTTAAATATTGGAAGTACGTTTTTCTCTATAAATTTCTGTATCTCTAAGTTGTGACCCTCTTGCAGCTCAAAGTGTTTCATCACCTTCTCCCAAGACATCTGTTTTGGCCTATAGCGTCTGGTGAGTTCGGGTGATACGGCAACAAAGTGGGGTACGGAGCAGTTCTTGAGAGCTCCGATTGAACATAAATATTCTAATAAGAATAGACTTTTTACCTTAGGTGGTAAGCTCTCTCCAAATACCCGCCCTGTTTCGATAGGGATTGTTTTAAAAGTCCGTTCAACGTTTTCAGGAGAGCCTAAAGCGCGAATTGTAGCTACTTCAAGATCAGATTTCAGCACATTGTACTATATATCAACTATTAGAATCTTAAGGTAATTCAGCCAATTTTGAGCAAAAAAACTTCTTCTGGTATAAGTAAGAGGTACTTTTTTAGGAGATTCCTTAATGCGTAAAGCCATTGCTTTTTTTCTATTGATTCCCTCTATAGCGCTATCTGAAGTTAAGGAGATCTACGTTGTAGACGTACAGAAAGTCATTGACCAAAGCGACTTAGGTAAAAAATCGAAAGCCTCCCTGGAAAAGGAAGTAAAAACAAGAGAAGCCAATTTTGAGAAAAAAGCAAAAGCTTTTGAAAATGACGTGAGTGCCTTTGAAAAGCAACGAGCAGCTTTGTCTCCTGCAGCTGCTAAGGAGAAGGCTGAAACCTTAGTTAAAAAGGAGATGGAACTTCGAAAGGAAGCAAAAGCTGACCGAGAGCAGTATTCTCGTAAGCAGGAATCGGAGCTTGAACTTCTTTATTCAAAGATAGCAGAAGCCACAAAAAAGGTTGCGGAACGTGAGGGTTATGAGCTTGTTGTTGAAAAAAACAAGTTGTTTGTTGTTTGGGTTAATAGCGAATTTGATATAACTGATAAAGTTACCAAGGAGATGAATGGATAATGGACAAAGTTGTATTTGATGTAAATCAGGTTCAGGAGATCATACCGCACCGACCTCCATTTCTCATGGTAGATCGTGTCACTGAGTTTCAGGAAGGAGAAAGAATAGTCTGTGAAAAAGCAGTAACAATTAACGAACCCTTCTTTGCAGGGCACTTCCCTGGAAAACCAGTGATGCCTGGAGTTTTGGTACTTGAAGCAATGGCTCAAGCAGGGGCAATTTTAGCTTTAAAAAGTAGCGAAGGACCTGGATCTGGCAAAATTTTATATTTAGTTGGTGCAGATAACGTTAAGTGGAAGCGGATGGTAGTACCTGGAGATACACTTAGAGTTGAGATGAAGTTTATAAAGCGCCGTGGAAACTTCTGGTTCATAGATGGTAATGCCACAGTGGAGGGCGAGGTTGTGGCTCAGGGCGAAATTATGGCTATGGCAGGCTAATAGTGATCCATTCGACTGCAATCATAGACCCAGAAACAAATATCCATCCAACTGTAACTGTTGGAGCATATTCGATCATAAAAAAAGGTGTTGAGATAGGCGAAGGAACCGTTATAGGCCCTCATGTTGTTCTTGAAGGAAATACAACACTGGGCCGAAATAACAAAATATTTCAGTTTGCTTCTATAGGGTCAGCTCCCCAGGATCTTAAGTATAAAGGCGAGCCAAGCAGACTGGAAATAGGAGATAATAATTTAATTCGGGAATATGTCACCATCCAACCTGGGACGGAAGGTGGCGGAATGGTAACTCGTGTTGGATCTAGAAATCTATTTATGGTGAGTAGCCATGTTGGCCATGATTCCCAAATTGGGGACGATAACGTTTTTGCAAACTGTGTGGCTCTAGGTGGTCACGTTGTTATCGGAAATCGAGCCATTCTTGGCGGGCTAAGTGCAGTACATCAATTTTGTAGAGTTGGAGACCTTAGTCTGTTAGCAGGTGGAAGCATGGTAACTAAAGATGTTCCCCCGTACTGTCTTGTCCACGGAGACAGGGCTAGAGCTATAGGGTTAAATGAGATTGGTTTAAAACGAGCTGGGCTTGATTTTGGTGAGCTAAAAAAAGTTTATAGGAAGATCTTTTTTGGAACAGGTACTTTAGAATCAAAGATGAAACTTGTAAGAGATGAAATACCCTCAAATGAGTATATTGAGAGATTCTTAGGCTTCATCGAATCTTCAGAGCGTGGCATTATCTCAAGATGAGTCCTATTGGGATAATCGCAGGTGGGGGCGTTCTTCCGATTGATTGTGCTAAGGCTATAAACATCAGCGGCCAAGAAAGTATTGTTGCTGCACATCTGAGTGATACTGATAAGGAGATTGAAAAAGTAGCTTCAAAGGTCTCCTGGATTAAAGCAGGACAATTAGGAAAAATATCAAGGTGGTTTAAGCGTAATCATGTAAGAAGAATCTATTTTGCTGGAGGAATAAAACGAGCACGAATATTCACATCATTTTTCCCAGACATTCATGCAATAAAAATTTTACTAAGAGTTAAAACTAACCACGACGATTCAATATTGAGTGGAGTATGTAGATTCTTTCAAGAACAGGGCTTTGAGATAGGACATATCAGAGAAGTTCTACCTAATTATGTTCCTTCAAAAGGGGTATGCACAGCTCAAGCATTTTCAACTGAAGATAGAGAAAGTATAGTAATTGGAATTAATGCTGCAAAAAAGCTTGGCGAGCTTGATATCGGCCAGGCAGTAATGGTTGCAAATAAAACAGTTGTTGCTGTCGAGGCAGTAGAAGGAACTGCCTCTATGATAGAACGTGTAGAAAAGCTAGAAATTCCAGGGTCAATTCTAATTAAAATGTCAAAGCCAATGCAGGACTTGAGAGTCGATCTTCCGTCGATTGGACCCGACACAATAAAACAACTTCTAAAAGCAAAGGCTAGGGGAGTTGTGATTGAGGCTGAGAGATCTTTGATGTTAGAACCTCAAACAACAATCGAAGAGGCTAACAAGGGGAATTTAATAATCGAGGTCTGGTGAGTGTGAAATTAGCTCTCTTTATAAGTATAACTTTCTTACTAGTGAAGCTTGTTCCACATCAAGAAGATGGGCGTGAGTTTGCAAGCTTAGCAGGAGAGGCTATACAAAATCGTGACTACTGCGAGGCTCTTTCATATACTGGTAAGGCGTTAAATCAAAAGCCATGGAGTGCGCGCTACTTAACCGCGTGGGCTAACTTAAAACCACTCGTTCATGAAAGCTGCAATCTAGAGTTTGTAGCAGGGGATCCAATAAAAGCCCTAGAAACTGCTCTTTCCACCTATCCACTTGATTTTGATGTTCTCCTTGCGTCAGCCTCGCTCTATTTCGAGAGGGGCGAGCAGGATGAAGCATATAAGCTTCTAGCACGGGTGTTATCTTTTGATAGAGGATTTTCTAAAGTGCGGATAGAGCGAATTATCTCTATGATCCGCTCAAAAGAAGCAGTTCAGGCTGTATTTCCTACTAAATTTCCTCAAGCAGTTACCTGGAGACCAATATTAAAGGAATCAAGATACCCAAGTGTTAGAGAAAGTGCAGATAAGATCCTTTTTGCAGCCATTAAAACCCTAAGCGACTATCCAACTGAGATAGCTGAGGCTCATCTGTCTGCTGTGTATTCGCAAGGAGTTGCAGGGGATCTCAGAGTAGAAGTCGATAGGGTCGCTTCCAGGATCTTCAGGGACAGTAACTCATGGAATAATCACAGATACGTAGACCTTAGATCCTCTCTAAAAGAGGCTCCAAGTGAGTTTGGGCTGGTAGATCCAGAATCTTCAGCTTTTAGAAATCAGATAATTAAGTGGGGCTCTCCCATCAGACTTACATTCGGAGCTGAGCCTGTCGCTTTTGGCTTTTTTATTCCTGCCTCTTCTGAGTATCTAGAGCTAGAGATCAGAGGAAAAATACCTAGATTTGAATCGATTAAATTTTTTGTCAGTAATGATAATGAAAATTGGGCAGAAACTGGATTCAAAGATAAACCTAAAGTAGCAAGTTTTGCTGGGAGAACTTGGGTAATTTTTTCTCTACCTGATAGTGTAAGGTATGGAAAGATTTATGTTCAAGATGAGAGACTTAATCCAGCCTCTACTCTTTTAGCTGGAAGGATCTTCACAAAGGTAGAGCAATGAAGATCTTAACCTTGTTAATCTCTACTATATGCTTCGCTGAGACTATAACGATAGGCGTTGACTCATTTTGTACTGACTACAAGGACAACTCTCCATGTTCCTTAGCCGTGCTTAGTGCAACTCAAAGTGCTCTTTTGTTAAATGGTGAGCCTGTACCTAGATTGGTTAGTGAGCTAGAGGTGAGACCTAACCATTGGGCTTTCCTGGTGGCACCCGATGCAACATTCTCAAATTCTACTCGTATTGGTCTTAGCGATGTTTTTGAGTCACTAAAGCAGTGTGGGGTGCCCGTGACAGCCAGATTTTATGAAGCTGACAGTGGAATCGTCGAAGTAACTGGGGATTCTAAAAAGATCTCAGACTGCCACATTGTACCTAAGGGGCTGTTAAAGGAGAACTTTTTTACTGGTACACACCCCATTGGAGCAGGGGCATTTTATATTACAAAGATTAGACCAGGTAAGAGTGTTGATTTAAGAGGTAAGATCAAGGGCAAGTATCATTACGTATCTATCGTTGTAGATCCTGATCCTGAATCAGCAATCTCTAAAATTCGTAGTGGTGAATTTTCTTCTTATTTTACCCGAGGAGAAATAGGATTTAAGGACGATCCTACTTTGCAGTTCTTTGGATGTGATGGATATAAAGGTGTCAGGAGAAAAAGCTTTATTGGATATTGCTTTGAGATGATGAGCTTAGAAAATTTCCGATATGCGGAAGAGGGTAGTTAGATAAGGGGTTACCCCTTGGAGGCCTGACTAGGCAAATGCTAGCAGCTGCCTGGTCAGGCCTTCCGGCCTGACCCCCAAGTCGCCTGACCCCCAAGTATTTCGATTGTTCTTCTCGACTTCATACCTTGATTCTTCACCAGTTCTAGACGATAGTTTTCATTTGATGCGATATTTTTTACTCTTATTATTCCTTTCAGCTTGCGCTACCAGAGCAGTGATAGAATCAAGATCTACAGTAATTAAACAGGCAGAGAGTAAGAATCTTCCAATTAGATCAATTGAAGAGGATAATGCAAGATTCAACGCATATCAGGATGACCAGATCAATAGATTGATCAATCTTATTAAACAAAGATCAGGCTCAGGATCAGGAGATGCTTCATATAGAATTGGCCCTGGAGATTCGATAAGAATCTCAGTATTTGATGTTCCTGAATTGAATCTAGAGATGCCTGTGAGGCAGACAGGTGAGATTGAGCTTCCTTTAGTAGGGATGGTTCAGGTAGTTGGAAAGTCAGAATCAGAGCTACTAGCTGAGCTTACAAGAAAATTAAGTGCTTTTGTGAGAAATCCACAAGTTTCACTTTCAGTTGCTTCTTATGGCAGTCAGAAGGTTGCAGTTGTTGGGGCAGTATCTAAGCCTGGAAGTTATCCACTAAGAAAAAGCTCAAATAGTATCCTTGAGCTCCTTGCTGAGGCTGGTGGTGTTGGTGATAAAGCTGGTTCTCATATTTTGATAGTTCCTGGCGAGCTTTCAGGATTAGGTGATCTGAATAATGCTGAAGCACGAGCTAGATTAGCTCTAACAGGCACAGTGAATCCTAACACACAATCTGGAATTGAGATTCCAATTGATAAGGTGCTTGGTACGGGGGGTGGTATTCCAGTTGAGATCCCGATGAGACCTGGTGATATGGTTGTTGTTCCTGAAGGAGGGAAGGTTATGATTGAAGGTGAGATTGAAAAACCTGGCCCTTATGATGTTTCAAGACAGATGACCCTTTTAGGTGCTTTGGCTTCTGCCGGTGGAATTACATACAGTGCTGATATTGAAGAGGTTGAGCTCATTAGGGATGTTGGAGAGTCGGAACCACTTAGATTTATTGTAGATCTCAAGCAGATAGCTTACGGAGCACAAACTGATATTCGAGTTAGATCTGGAGATGTGATCAGAGTTCCAACACATGGTAGTAGGCGTCTTGGGGAAGATACATATAAAACAATCACAGGAATCCTCAACTTTGGTGTAGGTGGAACGGTTAACGTAGCTAAGTGACGAGTCTTACTGGTTTATACCTAGAAACATGGTTTAATTTAGGTTAATATTTATCGGTGTCAGAGCTACCAGCAGTTGTAAGAAATCTCCCACCACAAATCGGTTTCGAGGAGCATTCAACCGCCTCGGATGTTGAGCTTCGAGAGTACTGGAGGATACTTGTAAAGTATAGAAAGCTTCTTGTCGCTATAGTCCTTGGATTCCTTGTTGTTTCTTTGATAATTGCATTTACTAGAACTCCACTTTATACAGCAACTGCAAGGTTGCGGATCGGCTCCTATGATCCTGTTCTGCCCTCAGCTCAGGTTGAGGACATACTTCAGCAAAGAACTAGAGAATCAAATTTTATGGAGACCCAAGTCAGAGAGCTTGAATCAAGAAGTCTTGTAGCTAGAATTCTTCAAGATGAGCAGTTTTTTAAAGTCTTTGGCGAAGATAAAGCAGAGCTTGATGAAAGAATAATAAAAAAATACCTAGATTCAGTTAAAATTAACCCGGTAAGAAGAACCTCGCTGGTTGATATTCAGGTAACTCTAAAAGATCCAAGTTTAGCTGCTACTATAGCAAATGCTCACGTTGACTCATTTATAGAATGGACTAGGGATTCAAGAGTTGAGCAACAATCCAGAGGTATTCAGTATTTGAAAACTCAAGCTGGGGAGCTTAGAAATAAAGTCGCCTCTCTTGAGCGGGAAATGGCTCAGTATGCCGAAGACAATTCGATAGTTGCTCTTAATAAGGATGAGAATATCACCGCTCAAAAATTATCTAGATTAAATCAGTTACTTACTGATGCTACTGCAAAAAGAATAGTAGCAGAAAAAACATATGAAGAGGCACTTGCAGGTCATGAAGCAGGGAAGTCAGGGGTTGAAGATCAATCCACTCAGAGCTTAAGAACTGAGCTAGGTCGATTAGAGGCCGAGTATAGACAGCTTGGAGAAAAATTTACCGGCGAGTATCCAAGAATGAAACAATTATCTAGTCAGATAGCAGGACTAAAAAATTCCATCGACGGCCAACAGGGACAAATTATAACTGGTCTTAAGGCAAAGATGGAGGCTGCAAGGAGTGAAGAAGCACAGTTAAAAGAAGAGCTTGAGCTTCAAAAGAGCCAGGCTTTCGAACTATCTCGTAGTACGGTTCAATATAATATTCTAAACAGAGAGCTTGAAACATCAAGAGAACTTCTGGACTCTATTCTAAAGCAGATAAAAGAACTTTCTGTTTCAGTAGAAAGCAATGCTTCAAATATTTCAGTAGTTGATTATGCCCTATCACCGTTAAGTCCGTCCTATCCAAGAAAAACTTTATTCGTAGCCATTGGACTTATTTTAGGGGTTGTAGTTGCAGTGGCTTCGGCCTTCCTGCTTTCTTATATAGATAATACTGTTAAGACCCCTGAAGAGCTTACACAATTCCTCCGACTACCTTCGTTGGGGGTGATTCCATCCTTTAGCCTAGAAAAATCTGAAGAAGAAAGTAATTTACCTGCATTAAAAAAAGATGTTGTATTTTTGAAAGATCCTAAATCGCTAGCATCTGAGGCTTATAGAACAATAAGAACAGGGATTTTATTATCACAAGCTGGTGAAGCCCCAAGGACTATTTTGATCACATCTGCTCAGTCGGGGGAGGGAAAAACAACAACTGCTCTTAATCTGGCTGCATGTCTAGCTAGTTCTGGTGGAAGAGTAGCTTTAATAGATGCTGATCTAAGGCGTCCGAATGTATTAAAAACTCTTGAAGGGGAGAATAGTGGTAAAGGCCTTGTTGAGCTATTAACTGGTCAGGCAAAACTGGATGATGTTCTAAGAACTGATGTACTAAAAAGAGTCTCAATTATATCCAGTGGAAGGGTACCCCCAAATCCTGCTGAGCTTTTAGGTTCCGAGGAGATGAGCTCGTTATTGAATTCACTAAGTGAGCATTTCGATTATGTTTTAATAGATTGTCCTCCAGTCTTGCCAGTTACCGATTCTGTAATTCTTTCTAGAATTGTTGATGGTGTGGTGTTGGTAGTCAAAGGCGGTGCAACGCCTAAAAAAGTAGTGTTTGATGCTAAAAAGAGACTTTCTTCAGTCGGATCTCAGATCTTAGGAGTAGTATTGAACGATGTGAATATTCTTGGTGGTGATTATTACTATTACAATCGATACTACTACTCGTACTATCACGAAGAAGCTCAGCAAGCTCAAGGATCGTAGATGCGATTTGGGCGAAGAAACTATGAATCGCGAAGAAGAATACGGGTCTGGCCATTAATTGTCTTTGGTTTGTTCGCTGTAGTTTATTACAACCTAAATCAGGAAACTGTACCGTTAACAGGTAGAGCGCAGTTTGTAGATGTCTCGATGAGTCAGGAGCTTGCTCTTGGGATAAGTTCATACAGACAGATTCTTCGAGAATCGGATGTTTTAAGAAATGGTTCCGATGTTGAGTTTGTAAAAAGAGTCATAGATCGTCTTATTCCAGTGGTAACTGAACGAGATTTTGAGTGGGAAGTTTCGGTTATCAGATCTGAGGAAGCTAACGCATTTGCGCTTCCAGGAGGGAAGATTGCCGTATACACTGGGATTCTGCCGATCGCTAAAAATGAAGATGGGTTAGCAACAATACTTGGCCATGAAATGGCTCATGCTGTTGCAAGACATGGAGCTGAAAGAATGACCCAAAATAAACTAATACAGTGGGGATCGCTAGCTGCTTCTGTTTCGGTTGGAGAACTTGAACCTCAACATCAAAGATTAATCTTGGCTGCTATTGGCGCAGGAACTCATTTTGGGATGACACTTCCATTTTCTAGAGATCATGAAAGTGAAGCAGACTATATGGGGTTAATCTATATGGCTAGAGCATGTTTTAATCCAGAAGAAGCGCCAAAGCTTTGGGAAAGAATGAGCAGCACCGGCTCAAGGCCTCCCGAACTACTCTCTACCCATCCTGATCCAGTCAGTCGCTCTAAAAGGATGAAAGAGTGGATGAAGGAAGCGTTAGAAGTTAGAAGCGCTCATTGTGAATGAGGCTACCATTACAAGCTTATACTTGATTATTATATTCAAAAGCGATCGATGTTGCGCATTGTCTTGTGAATCGAATTGATTCTTTAAATAGATTAAGTCTTGCTTGAAGCTCTAATAAGCTTCCTCCAACCCGCAGAACTGACGTTATAAGTTCCAGAGATGTAGTAGAATTATTAGCGAAAAAGCGATCAATCGCTTCAATTCCACTTGAAACAGTTTTAGTCAGATCATCCAAGGCCTGCTGCTGCTCTTGGTGGAGCCTTGAAGTGGAAGATTTATTCAGTTTTCTAAAATCAGAATCAATAAAGCAGGCAGTAAGTTTTCAGCTGATTTCAGGATTATTCCCAGGACTTTCTTCAAGATTCCTGACGATTCTGACTGTCTCTTGATCGAGTGTAAATTTCCCCGAATTTTCACTAATGTTTAGTTGGAGTTTGCCAGAAGCTTCAAGGGCAGTTTCCTCCTTTTTTGAACCTGTAAACTGCCTAATGGCAGCAAGAAGTCGACGCTTATCCTTGCAGGATCTTGGTAGAAAAATATTTTCGAATGGACTGATCTCTATCCCAATTTTACATGGAAGCATTTTTACTTCACCCTGTAATCGGTTCAGTGTTAGCTGAATCTTAGGGTCGAGTAAAAATTCAATTCCTGGCTCTAGATCCAGTTTGTACTCAGTTTTGAATTTTTGCCATTGACTAGGATCCTTCCTAGCAATCGGAGCGTCAGTTGCGAGTTGTAAGAGCCCAAGCATATAAACTCGTTATGATATATAACGATCTATGTGTTACACAACTCCTGCAGCTAGTTCAGCCTCTTCCTTTGCTTTTTTAGGCTTTATCTTTTTTTCTTCAGTAGCAGGGGCTGTCTCTTCAGTCTTTCCTACACCAACAGTTTCAAAGATTAATCTCTCAATTTCTGCTCTTACATCGGGATTCTCTTTTAGAAATGTCTTGGCACCCTCTCGACCCTGGCCAAGCCGTTCTCCCTTGAATGAGAACCAGGCACCTGCTTTATCAATAATCCCTTTATCTACCCCAATATCTACAACTTCTCCGATCCTGCTTATTCCTTCATTGAAGATCACATCAAACTCTGCTTCTCTAAATGGAGGTGCTACCTTGTTTTTCACAACCTTAACTCTCACTCTATTGCCTGTAACATCAACAGAATCCTTAATTGATCCGATTCTTCGTACATCCATTCTGACAGATGCATAGAATTTTAGAGCATTACCGCCAGTAGTTGTTTCTGGAGATCCAAACATAACTCCAATCTTCATTCTTATCTGGTTAATAAATAAAATTGAGCAGCCAACTCTCGCAGATAGAGCTGTTAGCTTCCTAAGAGCCTTACTCATCAAACGTGCTTGAAGACCCGGCTGTTGATCGCCCATTTCACCATCAATCTCGGCCCTTGGAACAAGTGCCGCAACAGAATCTATCACAATTAGATCTACTGATGCCGATGTCAAAAGTGTTTCACAGATCTCTAAGGCTTGCTCGCCGCAGTCAGGCTGACTTACTAAAAGTTTACTGGTATCAACCCCAAGTTTCTTTGCATATGAAACATCAAGTGCGTGTTCTGCATCAATAAAA
The DNA here is from genome assembly GCA_002343185.1 of Deltaproteobacteria bacterium UBA2409. GTDB lineage: Bacteria > Bdellovibrionota_C > UBA2361 > UBA2361 > DDRT01 > UBA2361. Next base: position 46,262 of record DDRT01000008.1, on the reverse strand, counting down.
ACTACAGTCCCACCTTTTTTCTGAACTTCTGCAGCAGCGTGTAGAGCTAGTGTAGTTTTTCCAGATGATTCAGGACCATAAACTTCCAGAATTCTCCCTTTTGGAATTCCACCAATTCCTAATGCTATATCTAAACCTAAACTTCCAGTTGAATAAGATTCTATCGCTTTTCCTAGCCCCTCTGGGGATAGCTTCATTATAGCTCCCTGACCATACTTCTTTTCAAGTTGGCTTATCGCTGATTGAAGATTCTTCTCTTTCTCTTGGTTATTGTTACTAACACCGTTGCTCATATTATTCCTTCTACTAAATTATCTTTAATGAAAATGCCTCAATATTCCTACTAACACTCCTTGAATCTCTACACCCTCTCCTTTTATAGGATCTACCGTAATAGGCTGAAGGGCAGAATTTGATGGGATTAGCATTACCTTCCCATTCTTCAATCGGCGAAATCGTTTTAAAGTTGCTGTATTATCCTGTAAAAGTGCAACCACTACGTCTCCGTCATCAGCACTATCCTGCTTTCGAATTACAACTATATCACCATCGCATATATGATCTTCAATCATTGAGTTTCCGCTGACCTCAAGACAGAAGACCTCACCTTTTCCTGAAAGCATCCAGGCAGGTATATCGATTGAGGATGGCGACTCTACAGCATCAATAGGGGCTCCAGCAGCGATTGTTCCTACAAGCGGAACAGCTGTTGGTGAGAGCTCTATAGGAGAGACCTCCACAATCTCGATTCCTCCATCATCGTGGCGCTTTAAAAACCCTTTTTGCTCTAATCTTTCAAGGTGAAAGTGGGCCGTAGAGGCTGATCTGACCCCAATAGCCTCTGCTATTTTCTTTAATGGCGGAGCGTATCCATTATCTGCTATAAAATTTCTAAGAAATTCAAGCGTTTGCCTTTGAACAGGTGCCAGCGTTGATGTTTTAACTGAAGAATCCATAATAGTCATTGTATATCGAAAAACTATAGAAACAGTCAATACTCTTTTTTTTGAGTACCAGGAGTATCTTAGCATTCCATATCTAATTATAGTTTTTTAACTCAGGTTAAACTCTTCAGGTTTTTACAGGTCAAATTTGATGATAAAGAAGAGTTTCGATGTTAAGAGCATTCATATTTTTATTGAGCCTAAGTATATGCCTTGCTCAAACCCCCTCAACGCTTCCACTCATAGACGGTACAAGAATAAGAGTTGAAGATGCTCCTCATGTAGCCAGAGTCATTGCTGGAGGAAGAAGTCTCTGCTCGGGCGCATTGATCTCACCAGAAGTTGTTTTAACTGCAGCACATTGCATGTTTGATGGCCTTGGAGATCAAATAGGATTCGGGGATTCAGTTGAAGTAGGACTTGGAACTAAGATTGTCAGATCAAAAGAGATAATAATTCATCCAAGCTATATTTATAGACGTGGCTCTGCTTGTGTATATGGCGAGGTAGATCTTGCACTTGTAGTTCTTAATAGAGAAATAGCTGATATTTCACCATCAAAAATCGCATCAACTCCGCCCCCAATTGGAAGCACCCTTACTCTTTTTGGCTTTGGCCTTGAAGGGGATGGTCAAACAGGGATGGGGAACGATCTTCCACCAGATGGATTTTTAAATGTTGGGTTTACCAATACTGAGTTGGTTAGAAAAGGGTATGTGGAGTGGGAGTTTGATCCCGGAGAAACCAACACTGCTTCAGGAGATTCAGGTGGACCTGCATTTCATGAGCAGAATGGCTCACCTGTGCTCTCCTCGATAACTTGTGGTGGTGGCGGAAATGCTGAGTGGGGAACGGACAGTATTAATACCAGAATTGATGAGGTTGCGCTCTGGATCTCTGAAAAAGTCACCGGAGTAAATATTGCTCCTCCAACTCCAGTCAAGGTTAGAGATCTGTACTTTATAAAAGGTGACAATATAAGGTCGAAAGTTCCATCTGGTGTTTTGCTTGGTCTACCTGAATGGCTTTCTCATAAAAATGGAATTCTTAGAGGACGAGCCAGGCAATCTGGAATATTTCAATTAGGGGTACTAACCTCTAATTTTTTTGGTGAATCAAGAAGTGACTTTCTTTTGGTTGTAAAACCAGGGCACCCATTTTTGAAAATGGGTAAGGTTCAAAAGAAGGGCAAAGATATTAAATTCTTTGCAAAGCTTAAATCAGAAAAAATTCCAAATTCCATTACAGTTATTGCTGCTGATAAAAAGATAAAATTCAAGCTTGATAGTAGAGGTAATGGATCGTCAGCCGATGGAAGTAATGTTTCTGTTAAGTCTGTAGCAAAAAAGAAAGTTTTGGTTAGGATCAGCTTCAAAGGGGTAGCGCCGTTTATTAAATCTACCTCAGATGAATTGCCCGTCACGATGATATTGGACGGCAGAAGAAGCCACGGAAATTTTGTGATTGATTGAGTTGGATTAAGATCTGCCTGGTCTGGTTTTAATTTATGTCTGGACTGGCTTTCATGTCCTCCGTAGCTTCAGCGAAGGAGGAAGCCAGTCCTTAGCCCTGTTTTTGCTTTGTCCGCTGGCGCGGACAAGAGTCAAGGTCAGGTTAAAAACCTGACCAGACATGTATATGCTTGTGGCTTGAACACTCTAATTACTAGCCCCACCTCTTAGTGTTTTATATTTTTTTGGCTTTTCAGTTGGCCTTGAGTAGGGAACCTCCGTAGGATAAGTAGGTCGCCTAGTTGGCCTAACAAAATTATTCTCCTCATTAACGACAATAACCTGAGTGCTTTCGATAGATTGATCTACAACCTGAACTATAGGAGTAGGGAGTGGTTTAATCTTTTCAAAAACTTCACTAACGGTGGCTCTGCAAGTTTCTAATTTTGCAGATTCTCCCAAGCAGTCCTCTTTTGCCTTTGATAAGTCTATATCTCCTCTTCCATCACGTCTTGCCCTAAAGGCCTCAAGATCTAGGTCGGTATATATTCGCCTTCTCTCTGAAAGATCGCTATCAACGGTAGGCTTAACAGCTGGCTTTGTGGATTCAGTACAACTTCCTTCTCTCCATATTCCATCAGGGCATTTAATGATTTCTCCCATGCAGTTTGTGGCTAAAAGTAAAATTATGACCCTCATACATTAGATCTTACCATCAACTTCCATATAGGCAGAAGAGGAATTGAATGGTTAGAATATCCCTCGTGGAGCTTTTCCCTGTAACAATTAATGGGCTGATTGTCGCTTTACTGGTCTCCCCGTTTATCTTTGCTGCTACAGCTTTGACTATACTCCGGTACGGAATTGGCTTTACGGGCTCTGGAATGGGGCTTGTAGTTCTAGTAATAGCTCTTGCTGTATCGTTAGGAGTTGATAAGACTAATTATGAGGCGATAGCTCAAGGAAAATCAGAAGAAGTACGAGTTAGTGTCTCAAAAATTCAGGAAAAACTTGGCAATAACTCAACTTCAGAACTTAGAGTTTTAGTTAAAGATTATGCAATTTTCCAGTTTAAAGAGGGGTGCAGGATCGGACTTTTGTGGTTAATACCCTTTGTAGTAATTGATCTACTTTCAGTTCATATCTCTGGGATGCTTGGGGTGAGAGGATTATCTGAGAGCTCGATTCCTATGGCGCTCAAATTATTTCTTCTTTTATCTGTAACGGGAGTAGATAAGATCATGGAAGGGATTTCACTATGGATGAAGTGATATTCTCGGAAGGGTTTCGTGTGCTTGTCCTAGTTGGATTCCCGATCACTATAGCTGGGTTAGTCGGAGGTATTATTTCTATGATTTTATCTAAGCTCATCGGGGCAGAGGATGATGGGTTACAATATATCGCAAGGGGAGTTTTAATCGGAGGAGTGATATTGGTTTTAGGATTAGGGTTTGTTGAACAGCTAAAATATTTATTTGAGATGACTCTTCAATGATTACCGGCTGTTTAGGATTGTTTTTTATACTTTCTTGGTATTTTGGTGCTTTAACACTGCACTCCTTAGCAGGAGCACTTTCGATTTATATAGTTTTTCAGATTGGAGTAATAACAAGTGGAGTAAGATTTTTAGCTCCATTTGGTTTTTGGCTGGTGGTATTATGGTTGCTGGTTTTTTAGGCTCTGGAGCTTTATTTTTAACTTACAAGTCTCAAGACTTTATCTTAGTCTCGACTATCGCCCTTGGAATTGCTCTTATAGTTGGGGGAATCAGCTCTTATTTTTGGCATAAAATACAAAAGGAACAACTTTCAAAAAACTTAAAAGCAATTGAATGGAGCCTTAGAGGTGTTCTTACTCTAGTTTTTTTGGGGGTAGGTATTATTCTCGCTCCATCTGGTAAGCTTATGACAGTGGTTGGTATATATTTTCTTGTGATTGGTTTTTTAGCATCAGCTTTAGGTGTATTTGGTTACGTGGTATCTCGCAAATGAAGCGCTCACCTCTTTCTCCTCCTGATGAGTTTTCTATATCACCTCTATTTACGGCTTTACCTAAGCTTGGGGACGCTACTGCTTTATATAAATTTAAGAATTCCCTTTTTGCGAGACTTGAAGGTGTAACAGAGCAGCGAGAAGCTGCAGCACAGGATCGTAGTCTTTTAAAAAGAATCAACGCAGAAGAGGCAATGTTGAAGGTGGTGCTATCGTGGCTCAAATAGTTTCAGGATATTCGGAGGAGGAGATCTTCTCTCTTTATGATCTAGCTAGGCTAAGTGTCGAGGCAGGAGAGCTAAAAAGAGCGGAAAGTATCGCAAACGGACTTTCAGAAATAGCTCCCGATTTTGCTCCCGCTTTTTTAATTATGGCTTATTGTCAGGTTTGGTCAAAAGACTATGAGGCCGCCTCTGATTCGAGTGAGAGGGCATTCAAAGCATCTCCAAACGATATCTCTGTTCTTTTTTTTGTAGCAGCGACTAAGTTGTTGGTGAATGATTCTCAAAGAGCAGGAACAGTGCTTGGTGAGATAGGTGAGCTACTGGAGAAAAAAAGAGACTTAGAGGGTGAAAGACTTTATAAGCTTCTTCTTGCCAGATTTCAGATGAGGATGAGGTAAGTGCTACCTACATGTATTAGAAGGCAAAGTTAGAACAGTTGATTCCATAGAATCAAGTAAACGTAAGGATCGATTAAACTGCTTACCAAGTCTTCTTAACTCCTTTGTAGAGAGTTTGCTTTTTCTGTGAGCTGTTAATGCCTTAACAGCAATTTGCATTATTTCTCTCGCTGGGCGAGTCACAACATCATATGAAACCGTAGCTGCTTCACATACTGGTGTGCAGTTCTTAACGGAATTCGGAACTTCATTCCAAATGCTTGCCCAGCCACGTAAGTAAACAGCAGATGCAGTTGCTCTAAGTTGTTTTAGTTTTCTCGCAATTTTAGGATTTTTTCTTGGGTTAGTTAGCTTAAATACCGCAAGTTTCATCTGTCCAAGCTCCTGATCGAGATTAAGTTTAGTAGTTTCTAAGTTTGTAGTTGTGCATGTTAGGCATGACTCATCGGTGCATGGGGTTGGTGTGTTCGTTGCTGTGAAAGTTGGGGTGTAGGTCTGTGTCGGTGTGTATGTTTCAGTCGGTGTTCTTGTAGGTGTTAGAGAAGGTGAAAGTGAAGGTGTTGGTGTAATAGTTGGAGTTGGAGATGGCGTTACAGTAGGCGTATTGGTAGCAGTTGATGAAGGTGTAGCGGTTGCAGAGGGAGAATTAGTAGGAGTGATTGTTGAGGTAGTAGTTGCAGTATTAGTCGCGGTAGGGGTTCTTGTAGGTGTAAGAGAAGGAGTCGAGGTATTAGTCTGAGTGTTTGTAGCGGTCGGAGAAGGAGTAATGGTTGCAGTAGAGGTGTTAGTCGGGGTGCTTGATGATGTTGGGGTAACAGTTGGTGTTCTAGTATGAGTGTAAGTAGGAGTGACAGTAGGGGTATTTGTTGGAGTCAGTGAAGGAGTAGTAGTCGGTGTTACGCTAGGAGTATTCGTTGGAGTGTTAGTTGGAGTAATAGTTGGTGTTCTAGTAGCAGTATGAGTTGGAGTAGTAGTAGGAGTTATTGTCGGTGTTAGTGAGGGAGTAAAAGTTGGTGTTACGCTAGGAGTGTTGGTTGGAGTTCTAGTTGGTGTAACAGATGGTGTTCTTGTAGCTGTGTGAGTATGGGTAACCGTCGGTGTTCTTGTTGGGGTAAGCGAGGGAGTGAAGGTGGGTGTTACGCTAGGGGTGTTTGTTGGGGTTCTGGTAGGAGTAGCTGTTGGGGTTCTGGTAGCAGTGTGAGTGGGGGTAGCTGTTGGCGTTCTTGTTGGTGTAGAGGTTGGAGTAAAAGTTGGGGTAATAGTTGGAGTAGGTGTTGGATCCCCAGTTCCGCATCCAACAACGATCCATCGCAAAATAAGATCGGCTCCGTTCTCTGGAGGGCCGCTAACATCAAGTGTAATAGCTCCTACACTAGAAAATAAGAATGAGCCTGTTACAGTAAATTCTGAGAAGGGAAGATCGTAGGTTGTGTTGTTAATTACCGAATTTAGCCTAATAACTTTTTCAGCGTAGCTATTTCCGTCACCCTGTTTATAGAATCTAATTCTCACATCAGTGTATTTTTGATCACCCCAATCGTAGTTAATAATATGAAGCCTTAGTTGCTGACATAAACCAAAGCCTCTTAGGAAGTTAGCGTTAAGTCCTGAGTAATTAATGCTGGAAGAGTTTGTGTCACCATCCCATACGAGCATGGTAGTTCCGGTAGCTTGGGAGGAGGCTATATGCTGATAAGCTGGAAATCCCAACGAAACAATCCCACCCACCTCAAATCCAGCAGATCTTGATGAAACAATGGTTCTACTTTCGCCTATTGCCCCACCGTACTTAACTGCGGAGTGATCTTGGGTCTCAGGGAAGGTTGCTCTTACATCTATATTTCCACCATGAAAGTTGTCGATCAGTATAGTATCTTGCGCAAAGACAATAGCTGGTAAAAGTAATAGAAAGATTAAGCGCATCGAGTAGTTAAGACGCATGCTAGAGGGGTGGTTTTTCAGCAATCCCCAAAAAATCTCATAGAAAATATAGGCAATTTTCGTAACTATTTGAATTTTATGACTTTTAGTGAGTCAAGATAGTCTGTGAGTTAGATATTGGGATATGAAATGGTTACTAAGTTTATTCGTTGCCTCGGTTGTTTTAGCTGATGATAAGCTGATTGAGTGCGCAGCATGGAATGGTGATCAAAGTCAGATGATTATAAGTAGAGAGTGTCATAATTATATTCAAAAAGCTGTAAATAGCTCCGACCAGGTAATTAGCGAAATGGCTAGGCATATTCTTACATACCTACCCGATTCAGTTGAAGTGGTGAGATAGATAAAAATTTTTTTTTGGGGGGGGCACTACTTGGGGGTCAGGCCGGGAG
>DDRT01000008.1:673-38654 GCA_002343185.1 Deltaproteobacteria bacterium UBA2409 | reverse complement strand
AAACGGGGGTCAGGCCGGGAGGCCTGACCAGGCAGCTGCTTGCACTTGTCTGGTCAGGCCTCCCGGCCTGACCCCCAAGTAGTTTTACCTCAACCCAAGTGGTCCAATTATCGGATGATCCCCAAAGATCTTATCTCGTGGCATTCCAACTGGAACGTCATCACTTGCTCTTTTAGTTGGTACTGGTTCTTTGGTGGGTACTTCTTCTGGAGCAGCAGCAGCCTCAATTTTAACCTCTGGTTTTGGTGTTGGAGTAGCATTCGCTAGATTCTCAATATTATCCAGAGCACTTGGATTCTCTTTAAAATCTACCTCAAGAGATGAAGGCATCTTCATCTTTAAGGTTATCCTTCTGTTTGCAGGAGCAAGGGGATCTTCTGGAACTTTTAGTTCAGTTGATGATTTGCCTACTACTGATTTAATTCTAGAAGGCTCTATTCCAAAAGTTTGAAGCATTCTTCTAGCAGCATTTGCTCTATCGGTTGATAGTTCCCAGTTTGAGTATCCGTTTGGTCTTGTTGAAAATGGTTTTGAATCAGTATGACCATGAACTTCGATCTCATTTGGAACTTTTGACAAAATCTGCCCTATTTTTTCAAATGCTTTTTGAGCTTGAGGTAGAATCTGTGCAGAGCTTTCGGCAAACATGCTTGATGTTCCATCATCCATTATCTCAATGGTCAAGCCTTCAGCATCAAGACGTAACTCAACAGCTCCAAGTAGTGCCAAGAACTCAGGTGATGTTGTCAAAGCCTCTATCTGCGTTCTGATTCCATCTAAAAGCTCTTCCTGTTTAGTAATAAATCTCTTATCAAGTGCTGGATTTCCACCAGAAGTTGGATCCTTTACGCCACCAGGCCTTGGGCCAGTTACATCTTCAGCTTCTTTACCTTTAGCAAGTGGTCCCTCCTGATAGCCTCTTTTTCTAGGACTCATAACTACGCCATCTTCTGCATCTTTTTCCTCCGGCTGAGGAGGTGCATAGGCATCTTCAAGAATTCCAGGTGCACCTGTTTCAAGTGGAGTTCCTGATCCAAGCTCAAAAACCCCTGGGCGTTTAAAATAAGAGGCGATGTTTTTCTTAGTTACTGAATCAGCGGTGTTAACAAGCCACATCACCATAAAGAACGCCATCATCGCAGTCACAAAGTCAGCGTAAGCAATCTTCCATGCTCCACCGTGGTGACCACCATGACCACCTTTTTTCTTTATGATTATTATAGGCTTTTCAGCTGAGGCCACCTGTTACCCCTTTGCTTGTTTTATAATCTCTTCCAACTCTTCAGCGGATGGTCGTATAGCTGAGGGTATAGTTTTTCTTGCAAACTCTAATGCAACCTGAGGTGGAGCGCCTCCAGCAAAAGATACTAAGCCAGCTTGAACACACTTATATAAGCCGCTTTCCTCCTTAACTGTATTTTCCATTGCTGTTCCGATCGGTCCAGCAAAGCCGTACGAAAGGTAAATACCAAGCATCGTTCCTACAAGAGCAGCAGCAACTTTTTGACCGATTACAGTCGGAGGTTGATCTAAGTATTGCATCGTTAAGATAACTCCTAATACCGCTGCAACGATACCAAATGCTGGAAGTCCGTCTGCAAGTACTTTTACTGCACTTGGCATAATGCCAGCCTCTTCATGATGAGTTTCGAGCTCTGTATCAAGCAATCGTTCTAGGTCAAAAGCGTTTACAACTCCGTCAACAAAAAGTCTTAGTGCACCTGTAAAGGTTTCCATTAGGTGATGATGGTGAGCAACTTTAGGATATTTATTAAACCTTGCTGATTCATGTGGATTCGAAAGATCTGCCTCAATTCCAAGTACGCCTTCGCGCCTCATTACGTCAAAAACGTTAGCCATCATCCCTAAGAGTTGAGTATAAAATTCTTTATTTACTCCGCTTCCTTTTAGGGTTGCTATTAGTGCAGGAATAAGACCCTTAACTGTTGATGGGCTATTGGAAGCTACAAATGAAAATAATCCTGCTCCACCGATAATAATTAATTCGCTCGGTTGCCATAGAACGCCTACGTTACCACCGTGCATCATGTATCCTCCAAGAACGGAGGCTATAGTCATTATAAGACCAATTAGAAGAAACATACCTAATCCTAGAGGTCGGATGTTTTATTGGAACTCTTAAGTGATTTTCGTAGAATGACGTTTTAAATACCCAGCGATAATGAATTATCGCTTAGGTACATGATATTTCTGGCCTGTTTTCTGACGAAAACAGCGCATTTACACCCTTAGCTATTTCTACTGCAGCCTCAGCGTAACTGTTAGTACTTTCAATGCTTTTTACATTCATGCAGCTCTTTTTTAGCTCCTCTACACCAGGCATATCTTTGCCATCTGTTGGAAAAACCACCAATAAGTCTGGCTTGCAGATTGATAGGAGCACTTTTGCTTCACTTTCTGATGAAACTCCATACTCAAGGATTAAAATATTATTTCTTTCTACTTTGAAAAGAGCTCTTAAAATTGCAGTAAAAATAATTTTAGCCTTAGATGATGTTAAAAATACATTTATACCTAAAATCGAAAATGGAAGCCCCGAAGCTGTGTTATGAGAGAGCACACCTCCTCTGACCTTTCTTCCTTCTGATTCTAAGTAATCTCTAATCACTCTTTTCGCTGTAGTTTTTCCATGAGTCCCTGCTATTCCAACAACGAAAGGTTTGTTCCGTTTAATGAAAATTTTGGCTAAGAGTTGAAGAATGCTCATCTTTGCATTTTGCGGCTTAGGTGGCTTTGGTTTGAAACTTTTCTTATCAAGATAATTCGCGATTCGTTCCATCCCCTCGTCGATCGCTTCGGGGGTTCTGCCATAAGAAATACGAAAATGACCTTCTCCACTTGATCCAAAAGCAATGCCTGGCACTACTGCAACTTTTGCTTCATTTAAAAGTCTTTCACAAAATGCCCTACTATCTCTTGAAAACTCGACAGAGTCTTTAATTCTAGGAAAAACAAAATAGGCAGCCTGTGGGGTTTGGTAATCTAAATAAGCAGATAATGAATCTAGCCACTTGATCATCCTATCTCTTCTTGACCTAAACTCACTTTGGAATTTTTTAACATCATCTTTGCCATATTTTAATGCAGCCAAAGCTGCATACTGTGAGACAACCGGCGCACAGGTCACCATCGCGTCGTGATATTTAAGAACATTAGAAATTCTTGCCTTATCGCTATGAACGAATCCAACCCGCCAGCCAGTCATGGCATATGATTTTGAAAACGAACATACCCTTATTACTCTATCTTTAGAGAATGAGGCTGGTGTTTGGTGAATATGATCATTGTAGTAAAACTGATCATAAACCTCGTCTGATATAATTATTAGATTGTGCTTTTCAGCTAATTCTACCAGTTCCTTTAGGGCTGATGATGAATATATTGTTCCGGTAGGGTTGTTAGGATTAGAGATTAGAATTGCTCTAGTCTTTGGAGTAATCGCATCAGATATAAGTTCTAACGAAAAATCAAAATTTCTATCTTCATCAAGTGGAACAAATTTAGGAATTCCACGAGCAAGCTTTACAGCTCCTTGGTAAGAGGCATAGCTGGGGGATGGAATTATAACATTATCGCCTGGTGCTAAAATTGAAAGTAAAGATGCCGATATAGCTTCGATACTTCCGACCGTAATGATAATCTCAGAATCTGGATCGTATTTCAGAGGAGATAATGAAAGAGCGATCTCTTCTCTAAGAATCTGAAGTCCAGTTGTAAGCGAATATCTGTCACAAGCACCAGTTAGAAGCTGTTCCGAAACGAACTGTTTTATCACGCTTGGGGTGTCGAAGCTTGGGATTCCTTGGGCAAGTGAAACCACTCCAGGAATTTTAGACGCAGCTAATTCGACTGCTTTAATTGGACTCAGTTCCATGCTCAGGGACTATACCAGGTAATGTGAATGGAGATGGGGCAGGCTCAGAGAGAGGTGGAATTTTAGTTGGTAAAACTGTGGCCAGTGGTTTAGCTATTGTAGGAAGTACTAATGGTTTTGGAGTTTTAGTGGCTTTTGGTTTTTTAGTAGGTTTAGGAGCTTTTGTTGGTTTTATTTTTTTCTGCTCACGTTCCATTTTTTTTATTAGCTTTGGATCGGTTATAGGAGTAGGGGTTGGGGGTAGAACCTGGTCTCGGTATTTAGGCGGCACTTCGCTAATGCTATCTACGAATATAATATTACCTGCAGAATCGATGTATCTGAATCGTTGCGCAAGGCAAAGTGAGGTAAGTAGAATTATGATTGAAACTTTGAGCATTTTTTAATTCTACCGAGAATAACGTTCTTTCGAAAGTTGGCATAGTGATTGCTTTTAACTGATGTAGACAATCAGCCATCAAGGAGGAGCGATGATTGATAATATTGATAAGACCAATACAGATCTTAAGTTAAATCAAGGGGTTCAGCCACCGAAACCAACCGAAGGCGTGGGTGATTTTGCAGCCTATGTTCAGGCACTTTTAAAGGTAGAAAAGGCAAATAATGTTAATGAAGAGGAACTCTTTGCCTCTGTTATTCAGGAACGATTGAAGGTTCTTTTTGGTGATGAAGCTGCTGGTAAATATAAAGAAGCTTTAGATAAAGAAGTTGCGGCTAAAACGAGGGCGGATGGATATATATTCTGGGAAGATGCCGCAAAAAATGCCCTTAAATCAATCAGAGATGCTGAAGTTATAAGCAAAGAAGATGCAGACAAAGTTTACTCTGAAGCTTTCGCAGCTTCGCAGCTAGATGACAATATCGATGCCCTTTACGATGGTCGGGGTGGAGAGGGAGATGAAACTATAGCATTTCTCGAGATAAATCAGGCATTAGAAAAGGCCAGAGAGAAGATTGAATCATTTGCAAAAGAAGCAGCTAAGATGAGAGAGCTTGATGGAATTACTCCAGCTTCCGGGGCTATTCCAGGTGGTTCTGGAAATCCATTAGATGGTGCTGAAGGATTCTTATTTAAACCTATCTCTGAAACCAGAGGAACACTTGTTGTTCTTCTTCCAAAAGAGATGACTGGCAACATCGAGTCACTAGTACTTAAGAGCTTAACTGGTGAGGAGATAGAGAAGGGCTCCTTTAGTAGTGTAGCGAATGGAGATAGGGAGCATTTTCGATTTACGAAACCAGGAGCAGAGTATCCGAAGGATCTAGTTGTTGAGGTTAAACTAAAGGACGGTAACGTTAAGACTTACAGTATACCAGATCCAAGTCAGAGGTATGATTGAAAAGTTTTTTGGGGCCGGGAGGCCTGACCAATGCCACTTACCTTCATGGCGTAAGTGTATAATTTAATTTGGTAAAACTTAAGGACGCAGAGGTCTCAGAGTTACGCAGAGTAGTTTGTTTTGGATAACTCTGTGAAACTCTGAGCACTCTGTGTTCAAAAATCAGTTATCAAGCACTGATAATTTAGAATTGAATGTAAGTGGCATTGGGAGGCCTGACCAGACAGATGCTAGCAGTTGCCTGGTCAGGCCTCCCGGCCTGACCCCCAAGTATCCTGACCCCCAAAACTCACAACATCTCCTTTAACTCTCCAAGCTTTGCTTTATCCAGCACTAGCCAGACGAAATCTTTTGCTTTAAGAACGAAGTCGGCCTGAGGAGATAAGACCCGCTCACCACCTCTTTCAACACCAACAATTACTGCTCTAATCTGAGATGAAAGATTTAAAGAGCTGATAGTCTGATTGTCCCATTTTGATCCTTTCTCTACCTTTATAGAGGTGAGCTCAAATAACGGCTCGTCTGTGGGAGAGTGTATATCAGTGCCAGAGACGAACTGATCAAAAAGGGCAGCTTCATTGTCAGTCCCTAGAATGAGAACTGAATCTCCAGGGAGTAGTCTAGTATCTCCTGATGGGGCTACGATCTGTTTATTGCCACGTTTAAGCATGATGATATTAATTCCAAACCGGTTCCTGACATCGAGCTCAGAAAGAGTTTTTTCAACTGCTTCACAATTTGCACTCACTTTTACGCTCGTGAGATGCTCATCCCATGGGCCTAAGGAAACCTCAGATTGAATCTCACCTAAGACATGTTTAGGAGAAAGTTGTCTAAATAACCAGAGGTTTACATCTTGTAACTTTGACCGGAAGGCTATTAATAAAACTCCTATCAGTGCAGCAACTGGGATTAAGCTACGCCAGTCCGGGATTAGCTGATGACTCAAGAAAGAATAAACTAGAACGGTAAGTATGCTATAAAGTATGTTGGGCAGAAATGAGTAACGTTGGCCGGGGTCTCCTTCTTTTATTCTGCTTGCGCGAATCATCATCCACAAAAAAGGCGATGAAAGTAATGAGGCTAGAAATAGTAATCCAAAATCCTGAATCCATCCTGTGTCATCACCTTGAAGCAAGCTTACTACAGTAAAGATTGCAAAAACTAGGAGTCCATTAAAGCTGAAAGTGATCAGAGCTTTAAGTTTCTCTTTCGCTGTTAAGTTTGATTCTTGAAGATGGGCTAAAGAGTAATAATACTGGGAAAGGGACGTTTTTATTTTTTTTGGTAGGCGCTTCTCTACTTTCTTGGAAATTGTAGGGCCCCAGAATACCATTATTGGAGTAAATAAGGTTGTGATTATCGCAGAAGAAATAATTATTGCATTCCACTCCGAATCAAGTACTCCCATAGAAACCGCAAGAGCTGCCAGAATGATTGAAAATTCTCCTATCTGACAAAGCAAGAATCCTGACTTTATAGAATCAGTTAAGTGCTTACCAACAAGAATTCCTGAGATGACCACAAGGGCACTTTTACCAACAATAATAAGAATTGTAATTGCTAATATTAAGGTGAAATTCTCTATTACAAGAGAAGGGACAACTAACATTCCCATTGCTACGAAGAATAGCGCGGCAAATAGATCTCTTACGGGTCGTGTTAGATGCTCTATCCGCTCATGTACAGAGGACTCGGCTAAAATGGAACCCGTAAGAAATGCTGTTAAAGCTGATGAGATGCCAACAAAAGAGGTTGCATATATAGCTCCTAAGCACAGTCCTATTGATCCAATTAAAAGCACTTCGTCTGTCAAAAGTTTTTTTATTCTCTCAATAATAGATGGAACTAGAATAGTTCCAAGAAAGATCCATAGTACGCTGACCCCGAGAATTTTACTCAATTCGGTTACTACTGAGCCTTGATTTGAGCCAGCAATCATGGGTAATAGAAGAAGAATTATAATTGCAAAGAGATCTTCAACGATCAGTACCGCAATCGCTATCTGTGCAAAGACAAATGATTGAAGCCTTTTCTCTTGGACAATTTTTACAATCACTCCAGTCGATGACATAGACACTAGTGCCCCAAGAGTTAGGCATGCCGACTCTGGAAGCCATAATAAAGTACCAAAAAGGGCTCCAAGAATTATCATCCCTCCTGTCGCGAGTATTCCTATCAAAATTGGAGCTGGCCCTAGAGAGATTAATTTTCTAAAACTAAATTCGAGTCCTATCCCGAATATCAGAAATATGAGACCAATTTCCGCCATCACCTGAATGTGGTGAGGGTCTAGAACTGTCGGAAGAAGTCCAATCTGAGGACCTACAGCTAGTCCTGCTAAGATATATGCAATAATAAGAGGAATTCTTAATTTCTGTGCAACTATAACAACAGCGCCAGCTGTTGCTAATGTTAAGCTAAGATCCTGAACAAATGGCGGTAGAGGCGCTGCCATCTAAACCCTGCGCGAAACAGTTTTGAGCTTAAAAAGCTCAAAACTGCGAGAGCATGGCAGGGCGAGCGTGGGCTTGGCGAAGCCAAAACACGCCGTAGAAAATATTGCTTCGTTTGCCCTGAATCTTTCTATACTCAAAGCTGAACTGCGTTTGAACTGTCTCATCATGGCTTCAATGTTTTCCCGGGAAAAGTTCATCACTCTAACATCACCAGGGTTCATTCCAGTAGGACATTCACCAACATGTTTACCGGAGCCATTTAGGGTTTGTGTGCCATCATCTGAAGTTACTTTTATATTGCTTGTAAAGAAACTATCTCCACTAAAGTTCATAGTAGATATTATATTTGCCTTTCTACCACCCTCAAGACATGTAGTTTCGGTTGTAAATGTGTCACCAGATCGACTGAACCTTGGAGTTTCGCAACTTCCCATATCTTTCTGTGAGCTTTGAAGCAATTTGTTCTGAGTTGTCTCATCGATGCAGTAGGTGGATTTAATTGGGAACTTCATCTCTGGGATATTCATCGAGAGCTCCCATCCACCGGGTTTCATTTTCGGGAACTTGTCGGTTCCAAAGACGGTAAGAGGTAATAAGATTAAAGATATCAATAACTTCATGATATTAGGACATTAAACCAAATAACAGTTATATGCCAAGGTACAGTATCAGAGTTTAGGTAAAGTTCGTAGGTCGGATCGCCGATATCATAAGAGGTGAAATCAATTATTCCAGCCATTGCCTCTGGGATCGCAATTCTGTTTGCGTTTAGAGCTTATTTTCAAAGGAGCCAAGGCTTATTGATAAGACAACGTTCTGACATGATTTCTGCACTTGGAGAGCATGCAATGGTTTTTGTTTGTAATCGGAGCCTTGTGGTAACTCATGCTAACAAGTTGCTTCAGAACCTATTAGACTGTGATCCTATCGGGACACCTTTTACAAGATACTTTAGAGAGCCCTGGTTTTTAGAAACACTTGAAAAGATCTTCTCCTCTGGTGAGTCTTGGAGGGGGGAGCTTAAAGTAAAGGAGTTTTGGGTTGAGCTGTCACTGGTTCCGCATAGAGATCCTAGTGGAAAGATTAAAGGCTTAATTGGTATCGGTACAGATATTACAAACCTAAAACTAGCTTTAGAGGCAAAGACAAGATTTTTAGCTAATATGTCTCACGAAATAAGAACTCCATTAAATGGAATCTTAGGCAATGCAGAATTACTTTTAATGACTGAGCTTTCATTGGAGCAGAAGGATTTTGCTGAGACCATAAGTAACTCTTCTGTTACCTTGCTTGCTGTAATTAACGACATACTTGAGATTTCAAGGATAGAATCAGGAAAAACAGTGATTATTGATCAGGCCTTTGAAGTGGAGAAGACCTTATTAAGGGTAGTGAAGCTTCTAATGCCCCTTGCTGACAGAAAGGGAGTAAAACTATCTCTAGAGATCAAGGGAGATAAATCTATTGTTGGAGATGAACACAGACTTTCTCAGGTGATAAGTAATCTTATTGGTAATGCAATAAAATTCACCTCAAGGGGAGGTAGTGTGCTTCTTAGATCTGAGTGTGATTCTGAGAGGCTTGAAATCCAGGTAATCGATTCTGGAATAGGCATTTCAGAGGATAAGTTACAGGAGATATTTCTCCCATTCTGTCAGGAAGAAAGCTCTACAAGCAGAAGATATGGAGGAACGGGATTAGGGTTAACGATCGCTGCAGAACTTGTCAAACTGATGGGTGGCGAACTTAAGGTAAAAAGTAAAAAGGGAGAAGGATCCGAATTTTGGTTTTCAATTCCCGTGATGAAGGGAGAGCCGGAGCAGATTAAGGAAGTAGTCAAAAGCAATGATGGTGAATCTTTAAAAGTATTGATTGCTGAGGATAATCTAATAAATAAAAGATTGATTGCAAATCTATTAGATAAGTTTGGCCATAAACCCATCGTTGTTAGCTCAGGACTAGAAGCTGTCGAATCGATGAGTGGTGATGTAGATATTATATTAATGGATATACAAATGCCTGAGATGGATGGTTATCAAGCGACTGAGGAGATCCGAAAAATCTATCCTGATATTCCAATTATCGCCATGACTGCTCATGCAATGGCAGAAGATAAGAAAAAATGCATTGAAGCTGGAATGAATGATTTTTTGGCTAAACCATTCAAAGCCGAAGAAGTTAGATCTTTACTTTCGAAATATCAGTCAGCTAAGTAATAATTGAGTTGAGTTTGAAACGCAGAGGCCGCAGAGTTTCACAGAGTAAATACTCTGCGTAACTCTGAGACCTCTGTGTTTAAATTTTATTACAAACACACGCAAAGTCACAAACCTGCAAATACTCCTAAAAATATCGGAACAGAATAATCACCTTCAATCGAAGCTCCTCCCTCAATATACATCTGTGAGCTACCCCCACCGTCTAAGTTTAGAGCTTCAACGCAGTCAAGTTTTTTAAATTGATCAGATAGCCACTCTAGAGACGTTCCAAATATTCCGCTTCGTACAAGATAGAAAACAGCATCTCCCTGTTTGTCTACGCAAACCCCAGATTGTTTTCTTGATGATAGTGGATGTACTCCTTCAACCAAGTTGCCCTTTGAAAAAAGTCTTGGCCCTGCTTGAATAGCCTCAAGAGCTGATTTGAGGGAAAGATTTTTTCTTCCTGATATGAAAAAACCATCCTTAGTTTTAGCGAAGATCCCTGTTAGGGTGTTGCCTCCTGCATGAAGATTTTGAAGGGCAAGTCCTCTGGTTATTAGGAGACCTAGTGGCTTATTATTTTCATCAAAGAAAGAGGCGTTGATGCAAACTACTGCCTTAGAGAGTTTACATATCTGAGAGGCAGTAGCTTTGTTTAGAGCAAAATCTATAGTTCTTAGTACTTTAACCTCCATTGTTTTTGGAATTTTCACATATGTGATTTCGCTGCTAAAAAAACCACTTGATCCAAAACTACCTGATTCTTGAGCAGATACTGAAATAGATAGTAGTAGAATAGCAAAGACTCTCACGAAGGGGACTAGTCTAGCAGAAAAAAAAAGGCCGGCCACTCTCGAAAAGCAGCCGACCCAGCGCAGTAGTGTCCCTGTGTATTCCACAAGGATTTGTCCAGGCCCAATTGTTTCTTGGGGGCAACGACTAAGCCTGACACTAGGCTATTGAGCAAATGGAGTGCCAAGTGCCAAATGTAATTAGCTGACCCTTATAGGGCTATTTGGGGTATTATCCGGAAAATTTTGCCTAATCGGTGACAGCAACTTGGCAAGTTTTGATTCATTATAGGCTTCCATTTTTAAGTGAGTTTGTTATTAATGGAGGGTGGAGAAGGGAAGCTTAGTTGAGAGGGTTCACGAGTTATTAATTAAAAGCAGAAAAGCGGTAAGGCTATACACATCGATGGGCAAGGGGAGCCAGGCCTCAGATTCCCAGATAGCCGAATGGAGAGATGCAAATCAAACACTGGTACGAGAATTAACTGATCTTTTAGCTTCCCCTCAAACAAAAACAGTTGGGCCAGGGCTATACCGTATAAGAGAGATTTTTTTATCATCCTGGAAAGACTCTGAGGATGAGCTCAAAAAGAGACATTTCGAATTAACCCGAGCCGCTGAAAATGGGGACTATATAAAGTCATCATTACTAGCACAGGAGTTAGTAGTTCTTAAAGCAAGAACTCAAGCATCCCAAGCTGCTGCTCATGAAGTAGGGCAGATTATTGAAAAATCAAAAGTTCCAGCTCCGCCAATTCAACTTGTTTCTGAGGTAAAACCAGGTGGAAAAGTTATCGAGTTTCCAAAAAGGGCTGTTGGGTGACGCGGTCATTCTGTGTGATCATGAAAATAACCTAGATAGAACATTAAATTAGATCGATAATAGAGGTCATGGAACCTCTCACAGCAGACAGAAAAGCCTTACAGATAAACCTAGATCAAAGATTTTTCGGAACATTTGCAGAGATCGGTGCAGGTCAGGAGGTAGCGAGACACTTTTTTAGGGTTGGGGGAGCAGCAGGGACTATAGCTAAAACGATATCAGCCTATGACATGACTTTTAGTGACAGTATATACGGACGGGTTGGAAGGTACGTCTCAAAAGAACGTCTCGGGAACATGCTGGATCATGAATATCTTTTGTTACTTGAGCGATTATCGTCGAAGCGTGGCTCTGACACAGCTTTTTTTGTTTTTGCAAATACTGTAGCAGCAAGAAGTTTTCAGGGAGCAAACGAAAGTCATGGATGGCTAGGAGTTAGATTCCAAAGTTCTCCACTTAGTCAGCCTAATAATATAATTATCCATGTAAGGATGAAGGATAGGGATAATCTTCTTCAGCAACAGGCTTTAGGTATTATAGGAGTAAATCTTTTGTATGGAGCCCTATATCTTAGAGATAATCCTGATAAGTTCGTAGAAAGTCTACTTGACGAACTCTCAATTGATAGAATTGAAGTTGATATGATTGAGTTCTCAGGGCCTGAGATGTCGCATGTTGATAATAGACTTATGAGCTTGAAGCTTCTTCAGCATGAATTAACAGAGGCTATTATGTTCTCTCCTGATGGAAGAGTGCTTCAACCTTCTGAGGTTCTTTATAAAAGGCCCATACTAGTTCAAAGGGGAAGTTTTAGACCGGTAACCCACGTCAATGTTGATATGTTAAACGGTGCGCTTGATCAGTTTTTGGCTATACCCTCTGTGAAAGAAAAAGATCCGGTAATTTTATTTGAAATTACTCTAAAAAATTTATTAGCCTCTGGCTCCTTTGATGATACTGACTTTATTGCAAGAGCTGATACTTTAAGCTCACTTGGCCATACTGTTCTAATCTCAGATTATTCCGAGTATCACAGACTAACCCGTTACTTTAGAAGATATACCCATGAGATGCTTGGAATGGCGATGGGAATAAATTCACTTCTTCAGATTTTTAACGAGAAATTTTATTCGAACCTTGAAGGTGGAATCCTTGAAGCGTTAGGCAGATTGTTTGCAGCCTCAGTCAAGCTTTACGTTTATCCGATGTCTAGAGATGCATATACCAGATATCTTGCTACGATCGATGATAGAGAACTTATAGCAGAGCATCACGAACTGCCAGATCTAGTAACTGCCCAGGATGTTAGAGTGCTTCCACATTTAAAATATCTTTATATGCATCTTCTTAGTTCTGGTAACATTGAAGCCATTCAAAAATTCTCCCCAGAGCATTTTACTATTTTTTCCAGGGATATTTTACAAAAAATCAGGGATGGAGATAGTGAATGGGAGAAGAGCGTTCCTACATCTGCAGCTAAGATCATCAAAGAGAGAAACATGTTTAAGTAGAGGGATGAGTAGGGGCTCTTTTAAAGATCCTGATTTGCTTATTGACATACGATTCAAAAAAAGTTGTCTGTTTTTGAATCATGCTCCAGAAAGCACTTAACTTAGCAAAATCAAATAGCTTTTTCCTTTTCGGGGCTAAGAGGGTCGCTTAGCCCGAACTTTTTAAGCAGTTACGAGAAATCAAATAATTATTTACAAGAATCGACATTTTTAGTACAATTAGTAATTAAAAATCGACATTTATAATAATCAGACTAATTAAAAGTATAGATTTATGTTTAATCGACGACAACTTGCTGATATTACTAATTTTATAGAAGGAGAAAATCGAAACGTTTTATTAGTTGAAGGTGCTCGTCAAGTTGGCAAGACTACAATAGTAGAAGCGGCAATTAAGGATAGCCCCCTCGCTGTAAGGATTAATCTTGAAAAAGATCTGTCGGCCTTACGGGCGATCGATGAGGCCAAAACATTTAAAGAATTAGAGCTACTTTTAAAAAATGATTACGGCTTAAAGGATGAACCTGGCCATCTTCTGTTTATTGATGAAGCGCAGGAAAGCGAAAAGCTTGGCGCCTTCATCAGGAGCTTTAAGGAGGATTGGCGACATTGTAAGGTAATTTTAACAGGGTCAAGTATGAGCCGAATTTTCAGGGACAATCAACGGATCCCGGTAGGTCGCTATACTTCAATTTTAATTACGCCATTAACATTTGGTGAATTTTTAGAAGCTTTTAAAAAAGATGCACTGTTGGAAGAACTCGAGGGATTCAAGAAAAATCCATTAAAAAATAAAATATCAGATCTTACCCATCAGCTTTTACTTAAAGAGCTGGATATTTATCTTAAAATTGGAGGACTGCCGGAAGTAATTAATAGTTATATTGAAAAAATACCATGGGCTAAGATTCTTACAGATATTTTCTTGTCGCAGGTAGAAGATTTCATCAGAAAAACTGAATACAAAAACCGTGAGATCTTTATTCAGGCGTTGAAAGGGGTGGCAAATAACCTGGGATATTCATCAAAATATACACATCTTGCCGATAAGCTTGCTCTGGCCAGAAATTTATCCAGTGTGCTTAATGCTTGGAAATTAACCTATGAAATTGAGCAAAAAGGAAATTCAACAACAAGTACGTTTTATCCAAAAAGGTACCTGTATGACACAGGTATCGCTCAATATTTAAGGCAGATGCCATTTCCAGATATATCAGTACTACCGGGGCAAACCAGTGCTCAGCGCACTCCATTGGGTGGCCTGATCGAAAATGCTTTGCTACTGGAAATTATCTCCTGTCCTGGTTTGCTATCAATCAGTGGATGGAAAAGTGGTAGTCAGGGCAGCACGGAGCTTGATTTCGTTATTAAAACTGAAAATACCCTTATCCCAGTTGAGTGTAAGGCAAGCTTAAAATTGTCCAGGAAGCACCTTTATGCATTAGAAGCCTATAACCAGGTTGCAGGTTTAAATAAAGGCATTCTAGTTTCACTTGCACCATTTGAAGTAGTTTCGGCAGACAATAGAATAATTTACAACCTGCCTCTGTATTCGGTTGATCTGGGGATTTTGGAGAAGTTGGTAGATTGAATCGAGTGTTTTGCCAGAAAATCAGCACCGATCGAGGTTCCAACTTTTAATAATCTAAAGAGGGCGCAGCCAAGCTGCCTAATCTCCCTCAGATCTCAAGGTTAGCTAAAGTTCTGGTTCCGTCTTTTTTAAAACGTATCAAAGCCTGATGCACAATAAACAATGGAAGCAGCGCACATTTTTTTCTAAGATCAATAATATTTCCAAGTTGCTCAAGAAGGTTCTCTGATGAGATAGAAAGAGCTTCTTCAATTGATTTTCCTGTTAGCTCTTCAGATAAAATACTAGACGATGCCTTACTAATGGCACATCCTTTAGACTGAAAACCAACCTCCCTAATAATATTATCTTCAATTAAAAGATTAAAACTAACCTGATCTCCACAGTGAGGATTTCCGCCATCAGCAGATAGAGTGGGAGAGGGGAGTACCCGGTAGTTCTTAGGTCTTTTGTAGTGATCAAGAATAATCTCTGTATATATATCGCCGGGGTCCATATTCTAACTGAAAATCCTTATAACATCTCTTAAGCCTGAACAAAGAGCATCAATATCACTCTTGGTATTATAAATATGAACACTGACTCTGGTTAGTGAATCAATCCCCATTCTTCTCATTAATGGCTGGGCACAGTGTTGACCAGATCTCACACATACACCTCTTGAGCTTAATATCTGGGAGACATCGTGAGAGTGAATCTCATCAATACTAAATGAAACGAGTCCAGCTCTTTGATTTTTAGGACCATAGATTTTTAAGTTTGGAATCTCCTTTAATGAATCAATCAGGTAGTTTGTTAGATCTGATTTGTACTTTCTTATGTTTTCCATGCCAATATTAGCGAGGTAATCTGTAGCCGCTGCTAACCCAATAGCATCGCCAATTGATTGCGTGCCTGCTTCAAATTTTCTAGGAGGCTTACTAAATATAGTATAGGCTTCGGTCACATCAAAGATCATATCCCCTCCAAAAATAAAAGGAGGTAAGCTCTCTAGCTCAGTAAGTTTTCCATAAAGGCAACCTATTCCATTTGGACCAAAGAGTTTGTGACCGGAGAAAGCATAAAAATCTACAGGAAGCTCCGATAGGTTAACCAAGGAATGTGGCACCATCTGTGTTCCATCAATAACCACTTTAGCTCCTGCATCTCTAGCAAGTCTTCCTAAGCGCTCAATTGGTAAAATCGTGCCCAACACATGAGAGCAGTGAGTTAGTGCTACAACTTTTGGCCCTCGCTCAAGGATTTTAATAAAAAAACTTTCATCAATATTACCTTCCAGATCTGCTGGTATAATCTCAAGCTTAAAGCCAAATCTTTGTGAAAGCTGCTGCCATGGAACAAAGTTTGAATGATGTTCCAGTATAGAAATCGCTACCAGGTCGCCTGGTGTTAAACTACTCGATAATCCATAGGCAACAAGATTTAAGGACTCGGTTGCATTTTTTGTGAATATTAGATCTCCATCTTGAGCTACCCCAAGGAATTTTTTTATCGAGTTTCTAGCCTCGTCCCATTTTTTAGTTGCTTCAAATGAAAGTGAATAGCTGCCTCGGTTAATGTTAGAGCAGCTTGTTTCATAAAACTCTCTTAAAGATTCAATAACACAACTTGGCTTTTGTGTTGTTGCAGCACTGTCAAGGTAAACTAGCTCAGGTTTTTTGCTGAATATTGGAAAATCTAGTTTAATGTTCTTCAAGACCTCTGCATACTACCAGAAAAGCCTCTCAATTTATAACCGTTCAAGGTGTTGGGGTTTTTGTCAGGGATTACAAAGTTTTAGTGCTAATAAGCTTGGTCTTTTAGGCGATTCTTGTGGCCAAAGCCTAGTCAGCCTTGCAGACTTTTTTGGACGGTAACTTGTTGTCACCCCCGATTTGCTCTACAAATCGACCCCTGAGGGGTTTGTTTGGACTCAGCTAACCTATGAATCCTACGACTACGTTAATTTAAAAATTAAAAATAAAATTAGAAAATATTGGTGCACCGCAACTTTTAATCAAACCTATTTGTTTAATAAATCAAGTACTTTAATAACGTCAACTCTCACTCGGTTAAACTAGATCGGAGTTGGGTGGAGGATTTTTGGGAGAGGATTTTTGGGAACAAATTTTTTTGGGCTGAGGGAATTAATTTGATCCCAATTTTCATCCTATCCCGAGATCTCCTATGATTCTCTTGTGAAATCAAAAGATGAAATTGAATCCATTTCGGAGCGTCCCCAAACCCTGGGAGAAGAGATCGCCAACTCTATCAGCCACGGGGTAGGAGCCTTTTTAGCAATTGCCGCTATCCCGGTTTTTTTATACTCGAAGTGGGATCAAAGTTATTGGTCGTTCGTTGGGGCTGCTATCTTTTCAGTTACGGCCCTGCTTCTATACACAGCATCCACACTATTTCATGCTCTTGCCAGGAACCGAGCTAAGAAAGTTTTCCAAATTCTTGATCACAGCGCGATATATTTACTTATAGCAGGTACCTATACTCCCTTTGCCCTCGGCCCACTCCGCGGTAATTGGGGATGGCCCCTATTTATAGTTTTATGGTCGCTCGCCATCCTAGGAGTCATAATCAAATCTCTCGGCGGAATTCGTTACAACAAGCTTTCCACAGCAGTATATTTACTTATGGGCTGGATGATCCTCTTTGTTATTAAACCGGCCTGGAGTTTAATTCCTCACGAGGGTTTGTTCTGGCTCTTAATGGGCGGCCTCGCATATACCATCGGTGTGGTATTTTTTGTGTTTGAGCGTAGAAAGTATTTTCATTTCCTCTGGCATATAGCAGTTATGGCGGGGACTATATGTCATTTTTTTGCAGTGCTCTGGTATGCCACTTAACATCCTAATGATTCTAAGAGTAAAGGTATGGAAATAATTCCATGCATTTACGCAAACCAAGTCCCAAGAGGGCAGACTTTTAATGGATATCCTCGCTAATTTAGAGCCCTATGCAAATTTTTTCTTATCTAAACTTAATGTGCATGGGTGAATTTAAAGATTAGCTTTTAGGTCTATTGCTTCTAAATTTAATATATATTGTAATAAAAGATGTAAATGTCCTTTGACAGGATATAAATAAACTACCAATTTTTTGGAGGTTTTCATGGATGAAAAGAATGATGACGAGATTCCTGCGATACAAAAGCTTTTCGATCGGCCATTCTTGCTTTTAATAGCAGGAATTCTAGTAATGCTTGTTTTTTACACACTATGGGGAATTTGGGAGATTTTTAAGATGCCCCAGGCACCCCTCCCTTAAAAAAGGAATATACTCATGAGTAGCGAAAGAATACATTCTGGATTGGTATCACCTGAAGGAAGATGGTGGACTGATGTTCCAAAGCAAGAGAAATTCTGGATAACTTTATCTTTTATCTGGTGCTTAATCCTGTTTGCTATGATGCCTCTGTGGCATATTAGGGGAGGTCAAAACGTTTCAGGTATACGTCATAAGGTTGATCCTACCGATTATGTAAATAGAGTAGAGCGCTTCATTCAAGAGTATGGAACAGGAGAGAAACAAGGTGGCCCCTGGAACATTCCGGTCGTTGCTCCACCGCCAGGGGCGCATGTCTATTTATTAGGACGTATGTGGCAATGGTATCCGGTGCTTCGCCTTAAAAAAAATACTGAATACATACTCCACTTATCCTCAGCAGACTTAAATCATGGTTTTAGTTTATATCCACTGAATATCAATTTTCAGGTTATTCCGGGATATGACTACGCCTTAAAGGTTACCCCCAATCAAGCTGGTGACTTTCGTATTATATGTAACGAGTTTTGCGGGATCGGGCACCATATGATGGTCGGTAAGATTGAGGTTGTGGAGTAAAGGTGAGCAGTATTTTTCTCAGGAGATTCTTATGACAACAAGTAGCGCGCCAGGTTTTAGGATCTGTGGAATAACCGGACTAAAAGTTAATCGGAGCTCCGAGCTTTTAATTAGAGCAAACGCAGTAATCGCAGTTGTGTGTCTTCTTATAGGGGCAGTTGCTGCAATCGGGTTAGTGCTTACCAGGTGGCAGGCTGTGCATCTTCTGCCTGCTGATTGGTTTTATCGCATATTGACCCTTCACGGTCTAAATATGCTCATATTCTTTATCATATTTTTTGAGATGGCCGTTCTCTACTTTGCAGGGCCTATCCTACTAAACTCGCGGCAACCAGCCCCTAAACTAGCATGGTTCTCGTTTGTCTTAATGGTCGTAGGAATGATTCTTGTTAACACTATGGTTTTAAGTGGAAAAGCTGATGTTCTTTTCACTTCATATGTGCCATTACGGGCTGATCCACTTTATTATTTAGGTATTATTTTATTTGCTGTTGGTGCTCTAATAGTCTGTGGATTATTTTTTGCATCACTTGTAGTTGCAAAAAGGGAGAAAACTTACAAAGGAAGCGTCCCCTTAGTAACTTTTGGAGCAATAACTGCTGCAATAATTGCTGTAATAACCTTACTTCATGGTGCAGCTACTTACATACCAACATTTCTTTGGTCTCTTGGACTTATTGAACTTGATGCTCAGTTATATCGACTATTATTTTGGGCTCTGGGACACTCATCTCAACAGATCAACGTAGCAGCAATGGTGTCTCTTTGGTATTTTTTAGGGGCGGTCACTGTAGGTGGCGTGGTGCTAAATGAGAAAGTAAGTCGCCTTGCGTTTGTCCTATATATTCTTTTTATATCAATGGCATCAGCCCACCATCTGCTCGTTGATCCAGGGTTTGGTTCTGCCTGGAAGGTTTGGAATACGAGCTACGCTATGTATCTTGCGGTGTTAGCGAGCATGATTCACGGGTTTACAGTTCCAGGGGGAATTGAGGTTGGATTAAGACTAAGAGGTTACACAAAAGGATTTTTTGAATGGCTAAGAAAAGCCCCATGGGGAGATCCAGGATTTGCAGGATTAATTTTATCAATAATAATCTTCGGATTTCTTGGTGGAATTACAGGAGTAACGATAGGGACAGAGCAGATAAATATCATTGCTCATAATACGATGAGATTGCCTGGCCATTTTCACGCAACCGTAGCAGGAGGCACTGCGCTTTGCTTTATGGCAGCAAGCTACTACGTTATCCCTCTTATCTTCCGTAAACGAATTTCTTTTTGGGGGTTAGCAAAGTTCCAACCCTATATGTTTGGTATCGGAATCTCTGTTATGTCGATGTCAAAAATTTATATGGGGATCTTAGGAATGCCAAGAAGGCTTGCTGATGCAACCTTTGCTAATGCTCCATTTACAGTTGAGTTCCACCCAACGATGTGGGCTATTCAGGTAGTTTTTGGAATCGGGGGACTGCTTGCAGCAATTGGCGCACTATCATTTTGCATCATAGCCGTTGCTACAGTTTTTTTTGGGTCTCCACTGACAGAAGAATCTATCAAAAATGGATCTAAAGGCATTCCACAGGGATTATTGAAACTTCCTGCACAAGTCCATGAAGGTCAGCATGTAAAAGCTGTTCATCAAACCGGAGCAAAGGGTACGGTAGTTTTAGTTGGAATATTTTTCTTTTGCTTTGTAATGTACTACTTCCTTAACTGGAAGATTCTATCCTTCTTATGGAAAGTTGGATGATGAGACATACTGCCTTTATCGTACTTTGTTTTTGGATTTTAATGACCAGCGCTTGGTGGACCCTAGCATTTTGGCCTTTATCAGCAGATTCTCCCGGATGGATATCAGCTGCTAAAATTGCATGTTTTGGTTCAGCTCCCGGTAGTGGACTTCCGGATGCTGGCGGATGGCTAATGCTAACAGGGGCACCTTTGTCGATGCTTCTGGCTCTGATCATTGCTTGGGGTGATGATATTAGAAATAGTTTTAGGAGTATATTCGAGCCAAATTCAAGAAAGGCTCTTTTAGCTGTTGTTGCTTTTTTACTTATAGCTCAGTCAATTTGGCTGACTACTAAAGTACAGGCTGGAATGCGAATGGCATCTCTTGATTACAACAGCGATTTCACCGGCCCACTTCCTGAACACTATCCTGTAATTAATAAAGCTGCTCCAGACATTGAATTAACCAATCAGCACAACGAAAGAATTAAATTAAGTGAGATTAAAAGCAAAGTAACTATAGTAGGTTTTGCTTTTGCTAACTGTAAGACGATCTGCCCAGCTATTACGGGTAATCTTACAAAAGCAATTGACCATTTTGACTCTGAAGAAGTGTCGCTGCTTCTCATAACCCTTGATCCATACAGGGACACCGTTGCGGCACTTAAATCGTGGTCTGATAGATTAAATCTTCCAAGAAATGCACATCTACTAACTGGCTCCGTTCAGGAAGTTGAGCGAGTGCTTAATGCTTATCAAATTCCCTTTAAAAGAGATGAGAAAACCGGTGATGTAGATCACCCAGCTATGACGAATATTGTTGATTCTAAGGGTCAGATAATCTACGCACTAGGCAACGTTCCTTCTCAGTGGATAACTGATGCTATTGTGCGAATATTGGAGCGGAAAACTTAAATCATGGCTTTAGTTAGCCTTCTCTATCGATATACGAGAGATTTAACAGAAAAACTTCTTAGTTTTGCAGACAGAGCGCTTAATCGCCTATTCACCTCTGAATATAACCCAATTTACAGAAGCGGAACGATAGCGGTTGCCCTACTAGCGATAGCTACAGTAACGGGCACTCTACTACTTTTTTTTTACAGAGTTGGTGCTCCATATGAATCGATGCAAGGGATTAGTTCAAACTTTTTCTTAAGCACTCTTAGATCCATACACCGATACTCTTCTGACGCTATGCTTATAAGTGTCGGGCTACATGGAATTCGGATGTTTGCTCAACGAAAATCCTGGGGGCCTCGTCTACTTGCCTGGATCTCAGGGGTGGTGCTTCTTGTCTTTGTTTTAGTTACTGGCTGGACAGGTTTTATAATGGTGTGGGATCAGCACGCACAGGCGATAGGCATAGCAGTTGCTCAGATTGTCGATTCAACCGGGCTTATGCCAGATCGGTTAAGCCTGGCGTTTAGTGGCCAGCAAGCTGAGCCACCAAGCTCTTTCTTCTTTCTGATTTTATTTATCCATGTCGTTGTTCCATTAATAATGGTTTTTGGTATCTGGATTCATACTAGCCGAATGGCTCGGGCAACTTGGTTTCCTAACCGCAGAATCTTTCTTGGTCTAGCAATATTGCTTCTCCTAGGAGCAATTATCATGAACGCGTCATTGGATCGAAAGGCTGATCTTCTCAATGCGGCTCTTTTATATAATTTGAATATTTTCTACACCTGGTGGCTTTTGTCTGATCATCTATTTTATGCTGCTACCGGATTTCTAATATTTCTATTTTTATTGGCTTTAGTTCCTATTATTTTCCGACCTTCGAGATCTACATGGAGCCCGAAATCTAACCTTGATCAGACAAAGTGTAATGGATGCGTGCAGTGCGTGATCGACTGCCCATATGAAGCTATAAAAATGGTTCCGCGCACTGAAGGGAGTATGCGTATATCTGAGTTTGTTGCAGAGGTTGATCAATCGTTGTGTGTAAGTTGCGGTCTTTGTAGTGCTTCGTGTGCCAGAATGACAGTAGGGCCACCAGGACGAAAAGGCTCCGATCAATTCCAACAAGGAAAAGAGATTATTGAGCACTTTCAAGCGCTAGGAGAAGATCTATCTAATCAAACTATAATAATCTCTTGTACTAATCAGTCATATACCGCAAAAACTATTGCCTCATTTGCTAAAGATTCAAAACAGATAAAGCTCTACCCGGTATCTTGCATGGGAAGCTTGCACATGGGGACGATTGGATATCTTGCATATTATTTTAATTCTTTAATTTTAGCTGCATGCCCCGAAAGAAATTGCACAAATAAAGATGCCTTTATGTTGCTAAGAGAAAGGCTGGATGGAACAAGATTGCCAGGCCTTCCAGGGCGGGTCGAGGCAAGTAGAGTAAAGTTAATCTCTGTTGGAGAGGGTGAAGAGAGTAAGGTTATTGATGCTCTAAGCAATGAAACATCCATGTCTATAAGCTCAATTAAAAGTGCAATCAATTCTTGTTTTTGGGGATTGATTCTTACCCTATGCGTTGCTTTCTTTTCATCAGTTAAACATAAATCCGGAGATGAACAATCAGGTGTTTTAAGACTGGCTTGGCGTATGACCGGTCAAGTAGAAGAAAAATGCACTCCAATTACAGATGAGCAACGTAAAACACTACCACTTCACATGCAAAAGCCTGAATTTTGTGAGCGTCGTTTCTTAGAATATAAGCTACTCGTAAGTTTAGATGGTCAACGGATAGTTGAGCGTGTAGTTAAGCCAGGTGGTTTTAGAAATGATGGGCCTCTATATGTATCAGAGGAGATTAGCGTTCCCCCAGGTAAATCAGAATTACTAATAAAATTTATTCCAATAGATGCAGTTGGCATAACTGCAAAAAACCTTGAGCTAAAACAAAGTATTAATATTTTCCCCGGTCGGGTATCTCTTGTACATCTGGCTGCGGATCAGAATAGCTTTAAATTGAAAGATAACTAAAGGATGGTAAGATGAAACTGCCTAATGCTCAAAAATTATGGGTATACTTTGGTGTTAGTTGTTTACTATTAAGCGGGTTTCTAACATCACCGATGCTGCTCGGAAAAATCCCATTTATTAAAGAGATGCTGCCAGGCGTTAAATGGATAAGATGGTCATTGGTTATTCATGTAATTCTAGCCACTATAATTTGGCATACAGCAATACCTATAGGACTAATGTGCAAAGGTTCACAAAAAAGTATCACAGAAGCAATTGGACCTATTCTATGCATTCTAGGAATAGTATTTATGTTCTCAGGATTACCTAACCCAGGAGTTGAGATTATCTTGGCTAATTATATTCCAGTAATCACTCATCGATACTTTTATTTTGGGTTATTCTTAGTTTTAACTGGGCTCACGCTTGGTATTATTCAGGTAAGTTTTAACCTAATTTTCAGACCTCAGGGTGAATTACTTTCTCTGCGCCCCGCTCTTCTTTCCGCAAATCTCTATTTCATATTAGGGATTTTTACATTAGTTGATGCTTACCTTAGGACCCCTAAGGATAGTGAGTACTTTGAGTTATTAATGTGGGGAGGGGGACATCTTTTTCAACATAGTTCAGCAATCTATCTTGTTATAGCCTGGCAGTTACTGCTTCAGCAGTTGGGTTCACCAGGGCTTAATGTGAGGAATTTTTTTGTTGTTCTATGTGGATTTTTATGGCCAGTAATATTTTTACCGGGAATACTTTTCAACCCAATTGAGAGTAGTGAGTATCGATTAGGATTCACATGGTTAATGAGGTGGGGGATATTTCCGGGTATTATAATTTACTTATTGTTTTTTCTTTATGATTTTTCAAAATTAATTGGAGCAAAGAATCAAAATAATTTCATTGCTGGGAAAAGTGCTCTAATTGGAAGTATCGCATTGATTGTTGTAGGTATGATTTTTGGAGCTTTTATCGAAGGTTCCGATCTGAGAATTCCAGGCCACTATCATGCCAGCATTGGAGGAATAACAGTTGCATTTATGGGACTAAGCTTAGCTTTGCTAATTGATAATAATAAAGCTAATAAAGTTTTTAGTTTATTACGAAAAGCGATAATTGTTTATGTACCTGGGCAGATTCTTTTTGCTGGAGGTATGTTTGCAGCTGGATACTTCGGAGTAGAGCGCAAAACTTACGGCTCTGGGTTGATAATAGAAACGAGCGCACAGAAGCTTAGCTTTGCTATTCTGGGTATTGGAGGCACTATTGCATTTATCGGAGGATTTTTGTTTTTCCTCTCATTTTTAAAATTATTAAAGGTTAGTAGGTGTGTCGAACAATCAAGCACTTAAGAAAAAATTAAAAATATTCTGGCTCTCTATATGTGCTTTCTTAGTCTTTATGACTGTAGTTGTTGGGGGAATAACACGTCTTACTGGCTCAGGGCTTTCAATCGTAGAATGGCAGCCTGTTGCAGGAATATTGCCACCACTTTCAGAAGAAGATTGGTTAGGGCTTTTTGATCAGTACCGGGAAAGTCCTCAGTATGAACTTCAGAATAAGGGGATGAGCCTTGATTATTTTAAATTTATTTTCTTCTGGGAATATTTACACAGAATAATGGGGAGGCTTGTTGGAATAGCACTCTTACTACCTTTATTAGTATTTTCTAGATGGCTCTCAAGAGCTGAGATACTAAAATACTCTTTACTTGTTCTTTTATGCGGGGTTCAAGGGTTTATGGGCTGGTATATGGTGAAAAGCGGTCTTGTGGATATTCCTAGAGTTAGCCACTTAAGACTTGGAGCTCATTTAAGCTTAGCTCTAATTTTACTATCCATAATTGTGTGGCATATTTTTGAGCTACTTTTTAGAGAAAAGATTGAAAGCTTAAAAAGCGAGATCTCTTTAAGAAAAGCATATCAACTTTTTTACTTTGGAATTTTTACCTTTATAGTTTTAATTTTTCAATTTTTATGGGGCGCGTTTACAGCAGGACTAAAAGCTGGATATATATACAATTCTTTTCCCCTCATGAGTGGTTTTTTAATTCCACCAGATCTTTTTATATTTGATGGGGTTCTTAAAAATTTAACTTCCAATCCAATTACTGTTCAGTTTATTCACCGTATATTCGGATGGTTACTGCTATTAGTTGCTTTTTGCTGGTATTACCTAAGAACCGACTCACCAAGATTTATCAAGGTTTTAATTCTACTATTTTCTGCCTCAATTTTAGTGCAATTTTCCCTAGGGGTAGCAACTCTACTTACTGGGGTAAATATTGTTTTAGGAGTTACTCATCAAGGAATGGGAGCGATTGTAGTAGTTTTGTTCACCGCTTTATTTTGGGCAGTAAGTAAAATTAGAAAGATTAGCTGACTTTGTTCTGCTTTATTTTTTTGAAGTCTTATAGTTCGCCTAAGATTTTTCAGATCAATTAAGTCTTGTGGTTGTTTTGCTGCTTTTTAACAGATCCCCAATTGGTTTATTTAACTTTCTAACTTTGATCATATTTTAATTTGGATATGCATTAGAAATACTTACCTCTTTAGTTTTAGTAAAAATATCTACTTTGTTTGGCGCAAATTAAAATAGCTCCTTTCTGACGTACACCAAGAAATCTCCTAGTCTCATCAATTTTAGTATAGTTTCTGTTGAAAGTGATTAGCTGTCGGGATTTATGCTAGCGCAATTTGTTTCATAGAAATCTTTTATAAGTTATTTGAAAAGCCTCTCAATTTAAAAAGATCACGGTACTTTGATTTATTATACTGAGCCAGATCAGAGTATGAGCTACAAAGCTCCTGATCGGTGCACCCTTCAGTTCGAAACTCCTGAAGTATATACTCATTAGCACCCATTTCGTTTAGTTGCCCGGCTATTTCAAAAAGATCTTCTTTTGATAAAAGATCTTTATGCACTGTAGTTCTAAATTCGTAGGCTACCTTAGAGTTTATGATTAATTTAATACTTTCTAGGATTCGTTCTGGTAGCACCTTTCGTTGAACAACACTTTGATATTTATGAAATGGAGCCTTAATATCCATGCCGATCCATGATAAGCACGGAAGAAGTTTCTCCAGCACTTTTGGGTACTGACCACAGGTATGAAGTGCCACTTTAAACCCAAGTGATTTAATGCCGATTGCAGCATCAACAATTTCATTTTGCATCGTTGGCTCGCCGCCGCTCAGAACAACGGCATCAAGGAGGCCACGTCTTTTATTTAAGAACAATAGTATATCGTTAAATGAGATATCGCCCGAATTTTTATTTGGTATCAGGTGAGTATTATGACAATACCTGCACCTCCAGGGACACCCCTGGCAGAATATCACTGCTGAGAGATGCCCCGGATAATCGCTCATGGATAGAGGAGTAAATCCTCCAACTTTCAACTCAGCCAACTTTAGCTCGTGCCTCTACAAAGTATAAGCGTTCTTTGAACTCTCCCTTTTTACCTGTATTAAAGCTTGAGACAGGCCTATGGTATCCCATCACCCTTGTCCAGATCTCACATTTCTGTCGATCTTCATTTTTTAAAACTGGATGTTTCTCTTCTTTCTTCATATTTCTCTCCTATGCAACTTTCTTCATGATCTCCTCATCGCAGCGCGGACAGTACTGATGTTCTCCTGCCAGATACCCATGTACAGGACATATGGAAAATGTTGGTGTAATGGTTATATATGGCAGGCTGAATCGCTCTAAAGCTCTTCTAACAAGGTTCTTGCATGCACTAACTGAGGAGATCTTCTCTGACATATAAAGGTGAAGCACAGTGCCACCTGTATACTTTCTTTGAAGCTCATCTTGTTTCTCAAGAGCCTCAAAAGGATCATCTGTATACCCAACAGGAAGCTGAGAGGAGTTTGTATAATATGGATTCTCCTCTGTCCCTGCCTGAATGATTTCAGGGAACCGTTTTTTATCTTCCTTAGCAAAGCGGTATGTAGTCCCTTCAGCAGGTGTAGCTTCGAGATTGTAAAGATGACCAGTTTCTTCCTGGAACTCAACTATCTTAGATCTTATAAAGTCTAGGTATTGGACTGCTAATTTATGGCCCTCTTGAGTTGAAACTTCTTCCCCAGAGAAGTTTTTCAGCATTTCATTAATGCCGTTTACCCCTAATGTAGAGAAATGATTTCTTAATGTTCCAAGATATCTTTTTGTGTATGGGAATAGGCCATCATCCATTAATCTTTGAATAACCTTTCTCTTTATCTCAAGGCTGTTCTTCCCTAACTCCATTAGCTCTGCTGTGCGCCTAAGTAATCCATCCCAGTCTCCTTTGTATAGATACCCAAGTCTGGCACAGTTTATTGTTACTACCCCGATTGAACCTGTTTGCTCGGCTGAGCCAAAAAGGCCATTC
Organism: Deltaproteobacteria bacterium UBA2409; assembly: GCA_002343185.1. Classification (GTDB taxonomy): domain Bacteria; phylum Bdellovibrionota_C; class UBA2361; order UBA2361; family DDRT01; genus UBA2361. Next base: position 11,172 of record DDRT01000008.1, on the reverse strand, counting down.
CCTCTTTTTAAAAGCTCACGAAGATCGAGCTGAAGTCTGCAGCACATAGAGCGGATCATATTTGGCTTTAACTCAGAATTTATAAAGTTTTGAAAATAGGGTAGCCCATACTTTGCAGTCATATTAAACAGAAGATCAGCATTCTCTGAGTCCCAGGGAAAATCTGCTGTTATGTTGTAAGTGGGGATCGGAAAGGTGAAAACACGACCTTTATTGTCTCCTTCAGTCATAACCTCTATATATGCACGGTTAATCATATCCATTTCGGTTTGAAGATCTCCGTAATAAAAGGGCATCTCGATCCCCCCGATCTTTGGCTTTTGCTTTTGAAGGTCTTCCGGGCAGATCCAGTCAAAAGTTAAATTTGTAAAAGGAGTTTGAGTTCCCCATCTGGATGGAACATTGAGATTATAAATTAACTCCTGAATTAATTGCTTAACTGATTTATAATCGAGGGCATCATTTCGAACATAAGGAGCAAGATATGTATCAAATGAAGAAAATGCCTGTGCTCCAGCCCACTCGTTTTGCAGAGTTCCTAAAAAATTTACTATCTGTCCGATTGCAGAAGAGAGATGCTTTGGGGGGCCTGCTTCGACCCGACCTTCTATTCCATTCAAACCCTCTTCAAGAAATGTTCTAAGGGACCAGCCAGCGCAATAGCCACTTAACATATCTAGATCATGTATATGAATATCAGCATCTCTATGCGCAGCCCCGATCTCTGGCGGATAAACGTGGCTTAGCCAGTAGTTTGCAGTAACCTTTCCTGCGACATTTAATATAAGCCCACCTAAACTATATCCCTGATTTGCATTTGCATTAACTCTCCAGTCTTTTCGTTTTAGATATTCATCAACAGAGGCACTTACATCAACAAAGGTAGCTTTGTTATCTCGTAGTCTTGCATGCTGTTCTCTATAAACTGCGTAGGCTCTTGCTGTTTGATGAAGGCCTTCTTGAAAGAGAGCTGCCTCAACGTTGTCTTGAACCTCTTCAACAGTTGGTATTCTATTTAGAGCACATACCTTCTCTACGACGTGGTCTGTAAGAGTCGCTGCTCTATCCATTTTAAATTCGCCAGTGGCTTTTCCTGCTCTTTCAATCGCTCTAAATATCCTTTGAGCGTTGAAAATATCTTTAGATCCATCTCTTTTGATTACTGCATCCGGTAGGGTTTTCATATAAATTCTCCTGAGAAAACACTATATATAGTGGTAATAAGTCTCTTTAAACACTATATATAGTGACTACTTACTTTGATCAATATCTTATTTAATAATTTGAAATAATCATTCAAAAGATATTAATATCTATTAAAGAGTGACTTTAGAGCTTATATGTATCCTGTGATAAGATTCAGAAACAGTATGTTTTTACCTAAAACGCAAGAGTATGCCCTTAGGTGTATGGCTCAGATAGCTCTAATGCCTTGGGAGACAAGTCTCAATGCCGACCAGTTGTCGCAATTAACCGGGGTTCCAAGGAGCTATATCTCAAAAGTGCTTCAGAAGCTTACAAGTGCAAAGCTATTAGTTGGGGAAAAGGGGCATGGCGGAGGATTTAAGCTGGCAAGACCTCCTTCAACAATTACTTTCAGTCAGATACTGGAAGCAAGTGGATTCACAATTGATCCCGATCACTGCATCTCAGGATGGGTCAGCTGTAATCTTAAAAATCCATGCCCACTGCATTCAAGTTTTAGCAGATTAAAAAAGACATTTTTTGATTGGGCATCAAAGACATCTCTTAGTGAAGTATCAAGCTCAGCGGCAGTAAGAGAACAACTAAAAAATCTTTCTCAGAAGAAAGCAGCAAGAAAGAACTGCTAAGATCGAGCCTCTGTTCAACCCTGCGCGAATCATTTTTGAGATTGAAAGGCTCAAAAATGTATGAGCATAGCAGGGTGAGCGCGGGTTTGGTGCAGCCAGAACGCGCCGTAAAAGACACTGCTTCGTTTGCCCTAAATCTTTCCATACTAAACACTCACCTGCGTTTGGTGTATTCTAGGTTCATACGGGCATAGTGGATCACTTCCAAGATAGTCACCACTGTATGCATAAGCTCTTGCTCTTGATCCGCCGCAGACATACCTAAATTCACACTTTCCGCATTTACCCTCGAAATTATCAGGATTTCTTAAGGCTTCAAATATTGGGCTATCCTGATAGATCTTTAGAGCTTTCTCCTCCCTCACGTTCCCTGTTTTTACAGGCAAAAAGCCACTTGGATAGACATCGCCTGTATGAGAGATAAACATAATTCCGTTTCCATCTCTTATACCCATTATTCTTTGAGATTTAACTTTACCCTGAGTAAGGCTTATTCTTCTAAAGTGATGAGCCTCGGTAGTTTTTATATCGAAGGGTGCCACGCGAACCATCTGATAAAGTTCTGATAAAAATTGCTCACTCTCTTCCGGTGTAATCTCATTAAGACTTGCACCCCTACCGGTTGGAATAAGAAAGAACAGAGCCCATCTCATTATTGGCCACTTATGTAGCAGCTTAAAAACCTCCGGGATATCAGATAGCGTTTCGCTTGTAACCATGGTGTTGACCTGTACAGGAAGACCTATCTTGGCTGATTCTTCTATTGCTTTGGTAGTCCACAAAAATGATCCATCTACTTTACGCAGGTTGTCATGAAGTTTTGGAGTAGAGCCGTCAAGGCTTAGGCCTAAACTAGTAACTCCCGTATCTTTAATTCGTTTCAACGTATCGGTATCCAGCCTCATCGTGCCTGCGGGAGTTATGGAGGTTGAAATATTAAGGCTTGTACTAAACTCTAAGATCTGAAAAATATCAGGTCGTAAAATCGGATCTCCCCCGGTTATTATTAAATGAACAGGCTTTTCTGATAGTTCAGATAACACATACTTTATCTCTTTAAAGCTAAGTTCATCTGGGTGCCTTCGTTTCATCGCCTCTGCTCTGCAATGAACACATGCAAGTTCGCACGATCTTGTAAGTTCCCAGTAAACTAAGAGTGGATACTCATTAAATGAAAATCTATTCATAGTGGACAAACAAGTAAACTTGTAGCATAAATGGACATAGATGTCCATTGAAATTAACCGAAATGTTTTAATCGTGGGAGGAGGGATCTCAGGGCTTACTGCTCAGTTTGAGTTAGAGAAAAAAGGGATTAGCTCACTTTTAATTGAATCTGAAAATGAGATCGGCGGAAAAATTAAAACAGTTAAAAAATCTCTATCCAAAGGTGATTTAGTTGTTGAACTTGGTCCTGATAGTTTTGTTCCAAATAAAGATACATTTGAGCTTTTAGATTCATTAAATTTGAAATCGGACCTGATAAAATCAAATAAACTTAAAACCGGAATTCTTAAAGAAGGAAAGATAAAAGATCTTCCGAATGGTTTTTACTTTATGCTTCCTACAGCTGCAATCCCATTTCTTACAACAAGTTTAGTCTCGTGGAGAGGTAAGCTAAGAGCGGGTTTAGAACTTTTTCAGGAGAAGAGGCGTGACAATACAGATGAATCAATAGCTCAGTTTGTAAGGCGAAGATTTGGAGATGAGATGCTTCAAAGATTAGTCAAACCCCTAGTAAAGGGAATCTTTGGGGCTGATGGTGAGTGTCAAAGTGTAAATGCCACACTCCCTCAGTTTCCAGCGATGGAGAAAAAATATGGAAGCCTTCTTAGAGGAATGTTGCGAAGTCAAAAAAGATCGAGCCCAGGTTTTTTGAGCTTCAAAGAAGGAATGAATCAGGTAACTAAATCTCTTTATCAAAGAAATAGAGATAATATTCTTCTTGGCACTTCCTTAATAAATCTCACGAGAGATAGCTTAGGGGGTTTTAAAGCGAAGCTCACAAATAATCAGAGTTTGAAAGTAAATAATGTAATATTTGCTACCCCGCCAAGAATCACCGCTAAGTACTTAGATGGCTTGTCCTCTGAGGCTTCAGATCTGCTTAGCTCATTTAAGCAGAAGAAAACGAGACTGTTTTATTATGCTTATCCAATACGAGGTAAAATACCTGATCACACAGGATTACTGTTTGATCGTGATCTTGGAATTAATTCTTTAAGTTTTAGCTCTCTTAAATTTCAAAAAAGAGCGCCAGAAGATATGCTTCTTGTTAGAGCATCATGTAGTGCTGAAGGCAGCGAGATGCAGATTGAGGAGTTAATCAGAAAATTATCAGGGGTTAGTATGGGTGCGATTTGGAATGATAAATCTGAATCAACAATGCCTCTTTATGAAGTTGGTCACCGGGATAGGATTAAGAGGCTTTATTCTTTATTGCCTCAGGATATTTTCTTATGTGGTAATGCCTACGAAGGCGCCAGTGTTCCTGATTGTATTTCTCTTGCAAGGAGGGTGGTGGGTTCAATTATGCAAGATCTTAAATGAGGCCTTCTTCTGCTCTGGTATTGTAAAGATTCTAATCAAAATGAAGGACAATATCCCAAAAGAGACTATCCAAAGAGTCATTGATAGACCGATCCAGGTTAAATAACTCTGAGGAAAGATAATTGGAAAAATCACACGAAATATTAATCCAACTGATAAAAATATGAAAACTATCTGAGCCATTCTTGGAGGTGCAAGAACACTTTGCCCGGAGTGACCAAGCGCAGCTCTAAGCATAACACTTTGGGTTATTAGACCTAACCCTCCATAGGCAAAGGCATGTAGATATAAAAATGGATTGATAGCGATTATCGAGGTGAGCCCATGAAGCAGAAATCCGAAAGTTATAAATAGATAGCCAAGATAAAAGCTCCAAAGAAGAGAGCTTGTCCAGATAAAATTAGTATACCAGTAAAAAACTCTAGTAAGATGAACCCCAAAAAGGGCAAATGCTATAAGTGCTGAAAATCTAGGGGACACTATGAAAGCGATTATGTAAGCTAAGAATAAAACTAAGCTTATTCGATCAATAACATCATAGTTTTTAACAGAGCCCTTCATAGCTTTAGAGATAAAAAAGGGAAGAAGTCTTCTTATCATTGTAAGTATTAGAGCTATAATCGAAAGTAGGCAGATTTTTTGTAAGTTACTGCTTAGCTCTGAAAGACTGAAGATCTCTGCATAAACGATGCCGGGGAATATAAGAAAGATAATTAAGATCTTCCCCAGAACAGCCCAGTGTTGCCTTGCATTGGTTTGCATTATCGGAATACTTGCATGAACTAAAAGAAACCCCTGAAATGACCAATCAAATATAAATGCAAACGACGGAGCCATTATAAAAGGCATTCTAAGAACCCTTGCTGCTGCCCAAAGGACGAACAAGATAAAGATACTTTTTGTGGAGGCAGGTTTCACCCCAGTCCAATTCTCTATAGCTGTTAGAAGAAACCCTGCAATAACAGCAAAGGTGTATCCAAAGATCATCTCATAAGAGTGCCAGGAGACTGGGTTTAAACCATCAGGGCTGTAGCCAAGTTGATATACTAATAACCAGATCGTAACAGCAAAAACTGCATATAGGCTTCCAAAGAAAAAGAATGGCTTAAAGGGCTGAGAGAAGAAGTTTTGAAGAAAAAAAACTTTAGGGTTTGCTTTTATCATGATCTTAGTGGATATATATGTCTATTATGATATACCAAAAGCAGGCGAGTTTGAATATAGAAAGATTTAGGGCAAACGAAGCAATGTTTTTTTACGGCGCGTTTTGGCTACGCCAAACCCGCGCTCGCCCTGCGATTCGCGCAGGGTTTAGTCTAACAACAAGGTTAAAATGAAATTACAGAACCACAGTTTACAACTCAAAGGCAAGAGCTTTCTTCCGATCTTTGCTGGAGGCATGGGGGTTAATATCTCAACTGCAGAGCTTGCACTTGTAGCAAGCGACTTAGGAGCGATTGGTCACATCTCAGATGCCATGATTCAGCAGGTTAGCGATAAGCTTTATCAGACTAACTATTCAAAGCTTAAACAGAAAAAACATCGATTATCCTTACTTTGTGAGGACAAGAGCCAAGTGAAGTTTGACTTAGAGCATCTTTATAATAGCCAAAGAGTACATGTTGAAAGAACTATGAACCGGAAAAAAGGGGATGGGCTCATTTTTTTAAATATAATGGAGCGACTTACAATGGGCGCTCCAAGTGATACCCTAAAGACAAGACTTACTGCTGCTCTTGATGCCGGAATTGATGGGGTAACCTTATCAGCGGGCCTGCACCTCGGAACTTTGGGGCTTATTAAAGAGCATCCGAGATTCAATGACACCTTGATTGGAATAATAGTTTCAAGTGTCAGAGCTCTTAGGGCGTTTCTTAAAAGTGCTTCACGCCACTCAAGGCTTCCCGATTATATAATAGTTGAAGGCCCCCTTGCTGGTGGTCATCTAGGCTTTGGAGATGATTGGGAAAAATTTGATCTTAATACCATTGTTCGGGAGGTCTCAAATTATCTTAGTGAGGCTAGTCTTAGTATTCCTATCATTGCAGCAGGTGGAATTTTTTCAGGTGAAGATGCCCTAAAAAGCATTTCATTTGGCGCTTCTGGGGTACAAATTGCAACCAGGCTCACTGTGACCAAAGAATCAGGGCTACCGGAGCACGTAAAGCAAGAATATTTTAAAGCTAATAAAAGCGATCTTGTTGTAAATAACCTTTCTCCTTCCGGATATTTGATGAGAATGCTAAAGAGTAGTCCATGTCTTGAATCTAATGTAAGACCAGCCTGTGAAGCTTTTGGATATATGTTATCAAGAGAGGGAAAATGTGCTTACATTGATTCCTTTAAGGCTGCTAATCCAGATTGGAAGAGCAGGAATAAAGTTCAGGATAAAATGTGTTTATGTCATCACTTTAGTAAATGCACCTGTTATACTTGCGGCGAGAATGTTTATCGGCTCAAGGATAAGGCAAAACAGGGTTCTGATGGGATCTATGAATTGCCTGATGCCAGAGATGTGTTTATGGATTATCTCTCATAGTTTTATGCTCATTCTCCACCAAAATAATTGAGATATGCCAAAAGATATATTTATCTACTGAGTTCTTATGTGCTAAAATGATACTGAACGTTTTTTCTATCATGTAGTAGAAGTTTTTAAGTAATTTTTTTGATTTATAGGTACTATGCAAACGAAGATAGCTTTTCTTTTAGTATTACTTCTTAGTGGGTGTAACTATTCCCCGGACAAAAATACAAAATCACATCCCAGAAACGATCTAATCAAAACTGAAGGAGAGATGGTTGCAGAACTTACTGCTCCTCCTAATGTTCCGGCTCCAGTTGGGAATCGTCCTGCCAAAAAGCTTAAAGTTGAACTTGAGATTGTTGAGAGGGAATCAGAGCTTAGTGATGGGGTAAAATATATCTTTTGGACTTTTGGTGGATCTGTTCCGGGTTCCTTTATCAGAGGGAGGGTTGGTGATGAAGTAGAGTTTACCTTAGAGAATCATCCAGATAATAAGCTTCCTCACAATATCGATCTTCATGCAGTAACTGGTCAAGGAGGGGGAGCCGAGGCTTCCTTCGTAGCGCCTGGGCATAAAAAAACCTTTACGTTTAAGCTCATTAACCCTGGCCTTTATGTTTACCATTGCGCCACCGCTCCTGTGGGTATGCACATAGCTAATGGCATGTATGGGCTAATCTTAGTAGAACCAGAGGGTGGTTTGCCTCCAGTTGATCGAGAATACTATGTGATGCAGGGAGATTTTTATACTAAGGGTAACTATGGAGATCCTGGGCTTCAACCATTTGATATGCAGAAAGCAATTGCAGAGCACGCTGACTATGTAGTCTTCAATGGTAAAGTTGGAGCTCTTACGGGAGATAAAGCGCTAACTGCGAAAGTTGGTGAGACTGTTAGATTATTTGTCGGAAATGGTGGACCGAATATTGTATCTTCTTTTCACGTAATTGGAGAGGTTTTTGACAAAGTTTATGTAGAAGGTGGGGATCTAATAAATGAGAACATACAAACAACACTCATTCCAGCTGGTGGTGCGGCGATTGTGGATTTTAGAGTTGAGGTTCCATCAACTCTAATATTGGTTGATCATTCAATCTTTAGAGCATTTAACAAGGGCGCTCTGGGAATGCTTAAGGTGTCTGGAGATAGGAACGATAAAGTGTTTTCCGGAGAAGTGCTCTCTGGTATCTATAGACCTGAGGGGAATGTTATTCAGGAAATCAGCCCTTCGGAGCCTAAGCCTGTAAGAGCAGTGGCACTTTCAAAAGCCGAAAAGATTAAACTAGGCCAACAGATCTATGATAGAAGCTGTTTTGCCTGCCATCAACCTGATGGACAGGGGCTTCCTAATGCATTTCCACCGCTCGCGAAAGCTGATTATCTAAATGAAGATGTAGATAGAGCTATAGCTGCTGTAATACGTGGTCTATCTGGGGAAATTACTGTTAATGGTAAAAAATATCACAGCGTGATGCCAGCTCAGGTTCTCACAGATGAGGAAACAGCCAGTGTTCTTACATATATCTACAATAGCTGGGGCAACAATGGCACTGAAGTTACTCCTGAGATGGTGAGCAAGATTAGAAATAGCAAATGAGGATGCTTGGAGCACTTTTTGTTATTCTATTTAGTGTAGGCTTTAAGGGGTACGCTGTCGCTGAATTGGTTGAAATTGAAGGTGGCAGCTATCTTCCCTCATACGGATTAAAAACAGGCTCGCAGGTCGATGTGGAGTCATTCTATATAGACAGAACTCCAGTTACTAATCGGGAGTTTTTAGAGTTTGTTCGGGATAATCAAGAATGGCAACGTACCAATGTCAAAGGGATTTTTGCAGAAAAATCCTACCTTCAACACTGGACTTCCGATCTAGAGATTCTTCAAGGACAAGAGGATTTTCCAGTAATTAATGTATCCTGGTTTGCCGCAAAGGCTTATTGCAAATCGAAAGGCTTGAGGCTGCCTAAATTAAACGAATGGGAGATGGTTGCTATGGCGAGCCACGACAAAAAAGATGCAAGAGAAGATCCTGAATTCACCAAGTTTATATTATCAAGTTACGAAAAACCTAAAACATATCTAAAAAAAGTTAGGTTGGAAGAGCCGAACATGTATGGAGTTTACGATATTCATGGAATGGTGTGGGAATGGGTTGAGGATTTTAATTCTGTGATAATATCTGGTGAATCTAGAAAGGAAGGAGATGATGGATTATTTTGTGCAGCAGGTTCTGTCGGCGCTTCCGATCTCTCGAATTACGCTTTTTTCATGAGATATGCATTTAGAGCTAGTTTAAAAGCTAATTATACGATCAAAAATTTAGGGTTCAGATGTGCCAAATAAAGGAGAGTTATCAAAAGATGATCAGTAGTTATTTTATGAAGATGGGATTCGGTATTTTAGCCTTGACGATACTGATTAGTGTTGGTCTTACTGAAGATTTTGATGACATGTCAATTTACCACTTGCCTTCAAAGTGGGAAAACCAAGATGGGAAAGAGGTCGTTCTTTCTGAGCTTAAGGGTAATGTGCTTGTTGTGGTGATGATATATACCTCTTGCCAGGCTGCATGTCCGATCTTGATTGGTGAAATGAAGAGTTTAGAAGCACAGATTAGAGAGAAGTCTTCCGGTGATGTGAAATATATACTCGTTAGTATTGATCCAGAGCAAGATACTCCAGAGAGGCTAAAAAAACTAAGCCAGGAAAATAAAATGTCAGGAGATCGGTGGCTGTTCTTAAGAGGTACCATCGAATCTACTAGAGATTTTGCGAATCTATTGGCCGTTAAATACACTAAAATTTCACCTGTAGATTTTTCACATTCAAATATTATTAGCGTTTTTGATAAGAAAGGCGTACTCATTCATCAGCAAGAGGGGCTTAGAGTTGATAATAAAGCAACCATCGATAAAATTTTAGAATTAGTCGAATAGGCTTTCCTTACTCTCTACACCAAGTTCTCTGTGGTTGGGTGTATGTGAGGGAGGAATATTGGGGGGGAATAATAATGGAATAATAATGGAGTCACCCTGTTGTAGAATAGAATGAGGTTGGGTAAATTTTCGGTAATCAGAATCTCAGTTGAAGTTAGCTAGTCTAGTTTGATTTGAGATAAGAGAGCTCTCTTTTTATTACTCTATGTCTGATCTAATTGCGAACTAAGCTGGTTTTTTTGAATTTAGATAGATCTATCCTGTTCTAGCTAATCTTGAGGGGATAAAACATCCTCTTGGGAATTTTATATCTGTAAAACCTTCTTTAAACTGAGTCCAAGCCTCCTTGCACTGCTCTACAAAGTATTTATAGCTTTGAATAAGTCTTAGTCTAAACTCTCTATCATGACAGATAACAAAGGGAGTTCTAGTTCTCTTTCTTGGCCTCCATTCTTTGTCTAGGCTTTGCTCTTTTAGCGCCCTAGCCCCTAAGAATGACGTACGTTCAGTCCTTAGTTCCTGCTCTAATAGCTCCTCAAATAGATTAGGTGGAGCATCTTCAACAAAAAACCTCTTCCATGCATCAGGCTCCACATTGAGGGCATAAGCCTTCTCGTAGCTCTTTCGTATATGAAAGAAGTCTTTTCTTTCAGT
>DDRT01000008.1:0-398 GCA_002343185.1 Deltaproteobacteria bacterium UBA2409 | reverse complement strand
CTTGTATCGACCTTGCCAGAACTTACCCCTATATCTACCAGTAAGCCTCTGAAATGCTTTTGCTATTTCTCCATCAAGAAAGTTCATAAATGGAGATAGCTTATGAGCCTTCCCAGCTAAGATCATATGATAGTGGTTACCCATAAATAAGAACCCACAGATATGCATAGGGTGCTTATCCTGAGCTCTAGCCATTATACCTAGGAGAACCTCCTTAATGCTCTGTCTTGCTACAAAGGGCAGCCCTTCAATCACTCGATTAGTCACGTGCACTACGCAATAGTTCCCACTCCTCCTGTCTCTCCTAGCTCTTGCCATCCATCTGTTCTATCGATTAAAACCCTTTATCGTTTACTCAAAATCACAAAAAAAACAGGGTGGCTCCAAACACCCCCAAC
>DDRT01000014.1 GCA_002343185.1 Deltaproteobacteria bacterium UBA2409 | reverse complement strand
CTGTGAAGCTGTGAAGCTGTGAAGAATTATAATAAAATTTCCTCACTTTATGATTCAGTCAAGGATATTTTTTTTAAATAGCCTTAATTTTCTAAAACAATGAAAAGTAAGTTTGTATCCCCTACTCATCTCCACAAGGATTCTCAGGTGCTGGGAGCTCTACTAAAGTTTCAGAGCCGTCACCAAATCTAAGAAACGACTCATAAAGACATGCACTTGCATTTTCAACCTGTATTGACTCAACCGTACAGCCAGCTCCTTGACCATGACATGCTGGATCATACTGAACTGTTAAGGTGGTATTATTTGGAATAACAAGTCCTGTAAGATAGATTCTTAGTTGAGCATTGGCTAAAAGCTCTGCTTGGGACTCAACTGTAGTTTCAGCAACTCCATCTCTAAGTTGGGGTGGGTCGTTACTAATACCTGCACCGGAGGCAGTACGAGCATTTCTCATTGTAGATTCAACCAAAGAGAACGAGGCTATATGTTTTGCACGTCCGTATGAGGCCACTGAGAGCCCAGCAAGTACCCCAATAATTGCGACAGTCGTTAAAAGCTCAATAAGTGTAAATCCGCGCTGATTTTTTCTCATAAAATAAACTTCCTTCTTATAGCTTAAGAAGCAAACTAAATGCCATAAATATAAACCCCTAAGATTATGGAATAAAATTTAGATCCTAAACAGATAGTAACAAATTGTGTCACCAGAAGTGACGAATATTGCGCTAGGTAACTATCTCAGCTACACGCTGAATTACTGAATCTACAAGGGAATCTGGAGAGCTGGCTCCTGCTGATATGAGCACTTCTACTGGTTTATTCGCAGGTAACCATCCAAGGGTAACCTCCACATTTTGGCCTTTAAGATGTCTTATCTCTGAGCTACTAATTATCTCCGAGTCATCTTTAATATGATAGGTTGGTAGGTATTTAGAGCAGATCTTAGCTAAGTGTGTAGTGTTTGAAGAGTTATAACCACCAACTACGATCGCTAGATCTCCACCCTGCTTGACCATTTCATGAACAGCACTTTGATTCTCCTCGGTTGCATAGCAAAGGGTATCTCTAGTGTCTGCAAATTCGTATCCTAGACTGGATACAAGTTCCTTAAAATATTCTGCTATCTCAATAGTTTCATGAGCTAACATTGTGGTCTGATTCACCACTCCGATTTTTTTAAGATCTTTTGTTGGATCAAACATTTTGGAGTATTTACCCTTAAATTCTTCGAAAAAATTTCCTCCCTCCCCTTTTATATATTTAGCAAGTCTTTCAGCTTCGCTTCTATCTCTAACTATTACGCTGGGCCCAGCTAGAGCCGCTCTGGAGAAGGTGGCTTTAGTTTCCTCATGATAGTGCTTTCCATGAATGATAATAGTATAGCCTTGAGTTCCAAGTTGTCTTGCTCTTGTCCAAACTTTTTCTACAAAAGGGCAGGTTGCATCATAAGTTCTGATTCCCTCTAACTTCTCAAGCATTGATACTGTAGTGCCAAAAGCTGGTATGATTACTATGTCGTCATTTGTAATCTCCGACAGAGGAACAATAGGAGTTCCATCTGTAGTCATTAAAAACCTGACTCCCCGTTCTTCTAGATCTCGATTTACAGCTGGATTGTGAATCATCTCGCTTAAGAGAAAGATCCGTTTCCCTGGATTTTCCTCAAGAGCCCTAAAAGCAGTTTCAATTGCGTTTTCAACCCCAAAGCAAAACCCAAAGTGTCTTGCTAATTTAAATCTCACACCAGGATGTTCGATGATTGTAGGAGATAAATCTTTCTTTCTTGGATCTTCTTCCGCGCGTGATCGCTTAAGTGAGGAAACAATTGGGGATCTATAAAATGAAGGTATAGTGAATGCTCTAGCCATTTCTACATTATGCTAACATGTTTTTAGAAAATTTAAGAAAGGCCTGACCAGGCAAGAAATAAGTCTGGTCAGGCCTTCCGGCCTGACCCCCCATAACCTGATCCACAAGTGCCCCTAACAGCTAAATAAGAAAGCATAAAGCCAATAGCTACAAGCCCTAAGCTTACAACCTGTGCTTCACTAAGTGACCCATAAATTTTTGGGTTGATTCTCAAAAACTCAATAAGAAATCTTTCAAAAGAGATAAGCACTAGATACCAAGCAAATACCAAGTATGGCGCAACTTTTTTTCTTTCTAAAACTAAAAGCACACCACAGATCAAAAAAGCCATCGTACTTTCATAAAGTGGTGTTGGATAAACTAAAATTCCTGGTGGTGTTGGTATTACTCCCCCTGGATAAGCCATTCCAAAAATAGATTCAGTTTGAATTCCGTAGTCTCCATCTCCAGAAAGCTGACACCCTAACCTTCCAACCCCGTAGCCAAATGCAAGGGTTGGCGCCAGAGCATCTAAAAACTTTGATAAAGGAATCTTATCCAAACGGCTCATAGTAATAAGTACGGCTGTTGCTAGAATAAATCCACCATAAAAGATAAATCCTGCACTCGAAAAAATCTCACCTATTGGATCTCTTAAAGTATCCTCCCATCTATGAATAAGGCTCCAAATTCTGGCTCCCAAAAGTCCTGATACAATCCCCCAAAGGACATACTTTTCTGCAAGCTTTGAATCTAGCTCATATTTAGAAAATGACTTTGCCAACAAGATCGAAGAACCAAAAGCCGCAAGTGCCACACAAAGGCCAAATGAATTAACAGGAATAGGTCCAAGTTCGAAAAGTCTAGGAATCATCTAATGATGACTATATAAATGAATATCTAAATGGTAAATAACGTCTATACTAGTAATGAGGGTAGCAATATCTCTTATATTTACATCTTTGGCTTTAGCACACCCTGTCACATTTGAGGGGGGCTCTATGCCATACTATGAATTTAAAGGAGACAACCATTCTGTTCATTTCAATCATTCTTTTTCGAATCGTTTCGCCCTCGGTGCTCATTTGAACTCTATTCAGGATAAAAATAAGGAAAGGTTGTACTATTACTCTCCAACAGCCAATTTTCAAATAAAGCGCTGGAACAACCCCGATTCACAGGCAAATATATATCTACTTGGAGGTCCTGCTTTCGAAGCTGGCAACAAAGGAGCTCTCGTAGGATATCAACTAGATTGGGAAGACAGAAGATTCTACACGGCAACTGAAGGTCATTTTTATGAGATGTCAGGTTCTACTGATCACTCTCTTATGAAATTCAGGGCTGGCGTTGCTCCGTATATAGCTCCTTTTGATGGATTTCATACTTTCTTGATTCTTGAGGCTCAGAGAGAAGGATTCAAATCAGAAGAAGAGTGGTCGTTCGGACCAGTAGCTCGCTTTTTCTATGATGCCTATCTTGCTGAGATTGGTGTAGATAACGACGGAGAGATGATGGGATCATTAATGTTGCAGTTATATTTTTAGAGGAAATTTTATGAAAAAAATAATTTTTATTTTATTAGCTGTGGTGTCACCTGGTTTGGCTGAAACAGTGCTAGTTTCGGTAAATGGAATGGTTTGCGGGTTTTGCGTTCAAGCAATTACCAAAAAAGTTCAAGCATTGAATGAAGTCGAGAAAGTCAATGTTGACCTCGATAACAAGAAAGTGACTATTGACATTAAGGAAGGTCAAACAGTTGATGATCCGACAATAACCAAGGTAATAACAGAAGCTGGATATAAAGTTGTAAGCATTGAACGTTTATGAAAAAACTCTGGGCTTTCCTATCTTTATTTGGAAGCTTGAGTACTTTAGTTTGCTGTGCGATTCCAGCATTGCTCGTCACTCTTGGAATGGGAGCTAGCCTTGCTGGGCTTATCTCTGTATTCCCTCAAGTAACTATTCTAAGTGAGCACAAGGAGATTACTTTCTCGATAGGAGTAGCATTGATTCTTGGTTCATGGATAGCCAGATACTATGCTCCTGCCCCAAATGTCTGTTATCAAAATATCTGTAAAGAAACTAAAGATCTTAGTTTTTGGATCCTAGTTTTAGCATCGTTGTTGATTGGAGTCGGAGCAATCGTGGCTTTTGGACTTTAGTTTTACCCAATAGCCCATGCTTTTTTAAAGTAGCTATTAACCTGCTCCTCAGTAAGGGTTCCGTATCCCTTATTAATATTATTCGTATTTGGATCTAGGTTAGCAAATGTACCATCCTCTTTTGGTACGATAGCTACAATATGACCCCCATTTGTTAGTGGTGATGCAGCATGTGCAGATGCCATTATTGCGCGACCTTGTGCATGTTGAGCACGAATAAAATCAGCAAAATTTGATTCAGTTACTACGCAGTCTTTTCCTAAAAGAGAACTTGCCCATCTTCCAGGTGCTGAGTGGCACATTCCACCTTGCACCCTCCAGCCACTTGAATTTGTTAGTCTGTTTCGTAGAGACTCCGCTTCTGACGGAGGAATCCACCCTGCACTTACAACTGCATTTACAAAAGCTGTAGGTCCACAGTTATAGTTTCTATCCTGTCTAATTCTGAAAAGATCCCCTGTTGTACCGGTTAAAGTGGTAGCAGCGTATATTACCTTTTGAACACACTCTTCTGGGGTTACAACTCCATTTTTATCTCTGTCTAATCCAGAGTTCTGTGAATATGCAGCAGAGCCCCTTTGAAAAACTACCCCATCTGATCCCTCTCCAATTGCTCTAGGATATAGAACTGAGAGATAAAGATCAGTTAAGCTCTTAACCCTTGGAGCATAATTTCTAAGATAGCTTTCAACATAGGGAAGTTGCTCTATAGCTGTCATCTGTTTTAGCTTCTCAACTGTAGTTCCATGTCCTGGTGCAGTTTCAGGCATAAATTGAATTAATCCTGTAGCACCTGAAGAGCTATTTACAGCTTGAGGATCTATTCTGCTCTCAAATGACATTACTGCTAAGATCCATTCAGGAGGTAAGTTTAACCTACCTGCCATCTCTTTTACTTTATCTAGGAACTCTTGAGTAAGGTGAGGATTTTTTCCAAGATAGCTTTCTACTGAAGGAAGATCTTCCTCTGATAGTTTAAAGTAACCACTTCCAAGTTGACTATAAGCATTTCTCCAAGAAACAATACGCTTAAAATCATCCTCACTTAAAAATTCAAATCCAAACTTATTCTTAAACCCTTCAAAAATAGCATGACCTGTTTCGATAAGAGCATCTTTTGCAACATTAAACATGTTGCGCATAAAAGCTCTAAAAGTTCTCGGGCCTATTACACCATCATCAGCAACACCAAGCTCCCTTTGCATCTGTTTGATTGCAGCAGTTGTTGCTGGATCTACGGTGCCTGTTACAGCAATAGGCTCCAAGCCTTTTGATTTTCTAAATTCGTTAATCTGCTCCTGCCACCATCTTACATCGGCCCCAGAACTTGTGTGTCTATTAGAAACATAACCTTTTGGGCCATCTTCAGATTGGGTCAGCTTCAACCGTTCTTTAACCTCAGGCGAGACAGAGGCTAGATCGCGCTGAACAGCTGCCCTTCCGCCTTCAGGAGGTGGTACTGTCTCTGGGGTATTTTGGTCCGCAAGTTGTGGAGTTGTCATTTACTAAAAGGGATATGAGCCTTCATTCCGACTCTGTGACCTCATTTAAGTGGCTAATTCCACTAATTTAATCGGTATTTTTAGCAGTATCTCTAGGGGTCTCTATTAGGCAGAATAACCATTTTCCAACACTTTATTAATAATCTGAAGTAAAATACTGTTTTATATAGATACGAGTACAGGATGAATAGGCTCTTTTACGAAGGTTTAACAAAAGGAACTACACTATTTGGAAGGTTCAAAATTAGACGCTGCCTAGGCAGTTCAGAGATCTCTGCAGTATATCTCTGTGAGGATACTAACACTGAACTAGTAGTTTTAAAGATTGCAACTGCCGCTGAAAAGGTGGCTGAAAACTCAAGAAAAATTCTAGAGAGAGAGATCGCGTTTTCAAAAAGAATCACTCACAAAAACGTCATTGCACCTATTTCTGTTCATGAAGATGATGAATTTATAGCATTCTCGATGCGCTACTATGAAGGTGGTTCCTTAGCAGATCTGATCGTTCCTAATTTTGGAATCGTTCCTGCACATGAAGGACTAAGAATGGTTAAAGAAGTTGCTGAAGGAATTAGCGCCCTTCATGCTCAAGGGATAACTCACCGCGATATCAAACCTGAGAATATACTAATCGATGGCGGCATGAGACCTAGGATCGCGGATTTTGGCTTAGCATCATACAGAATGGAAGATGCTCCTCTTTTTGAAAACTGTTTAGTTGGCACTCCAGATTACCTTCCCCCAGAATATATTCTAGACGGAAAGCTTGACGAAAAAAGTGATATCTACGCCTTTGGGGTGGTCGCGTATCAGATCCTAACGGGAGAACTACCGTATAGTGGCAAAGATGTTTTTGATACATTTTCTAAGAAGATTCGACTAGATGCTCACTGCCCAAGTATTTTTAATCCGATAATCCCAACCAGAATAAGTGCCATGATTAGTAAGTGTTTGAGCCGAGATCCATCAAAAAGACCAACAATTGAGGAGATTTTGGCAATTTTCAAACCTCCATCAGCTCAAGTTTTTAGCCCAACAAAGCGCCATTGGTTTCCTAAGGCTGCATGATTAGCCAGAAAATGATTAAGAAACACAAATAACTTACACTCTAAGCAGATGTATATATCAGAAGACCTAGCCCCAGATAGAAGCTCTACTAAGCTAGCTAATAGCTATATCAAACGTTCCGAGCTCCTTAAAGCTATAAAGGATGGTGTGAACGTCTCAAAAATACAGGATCCAGACACTCTGCAATTTAAATATGGCAATTTACTCTGCATCCCTGAAGATCTTCCTTTGCGACTAGCTCGAAACATCCAAGGATTCAAGGATCAACTAGGAATTGAGTTAAACGATCAAGATCTCGATGGAATTTTACTTTTTATCTTAAAGACAGATCAAGATCTGTTCAATTTAGTAGAAGAAACTGTTTTTGAGATTATAGAAAACGAGCGTCCACTTTGGCTATCTCCTCATGACAGACTAATCCCACCTGAAGAGATCAACAAGAATGTGGTAGGCACTATTCGAAGCATTGTAGGACTACCAGCAGTAGGAAAGTCTTGGGTGTCTCAGCAGTATGCTCATTCATCAATAGTACTTGATAATGATCAATTTAGATTTAATGTTCTTGGTCATTTAATATACAATATAGACAACACTTTATTTGATGAAGATAGCTGGAGAAAATCTCAGCATCTATATGGGCCAGAGATATATAAAATATACCATCTCTGCTATAGGGCTTGTGCACGTTGGCTCAAATTACAGGGTCTTGATGTTATTACAACCAGCTTAGCTACAAGAGATGAGACTGATGAGTTTGTTCTTTTAAATCCAAACGAGCTAAAAGCTATAATAGAAGAGCCAAGACCTGATAATTTTGAAAAGCTTCTTCATGGAGACATAGGAGAGAATCTTAAAACTGCTGGATATTCTGCGTTTGCTGCACTTTTTAAGAAAGTAAAGTCCAGAGTAGAACAAAGAGCCAAAAAATCAGGGCAAACAGGCAGCGTAAATGTTCATACCCCGGTTTATGAACCAATACCAGTAAGACAAACTCATGGAGCAAATCCAAAGCTAGATGATGTGTCTATAGCCAGGATAATTGACTGGGTTAGATCTGATATAATCGAACTGAGAGAAACTGATATCCCACTCACTGAAGTTGAGGTTTCAAATTTAAGAGAAAATGCCACCCTTTTAAGATCATTTAAAGAATCTCCAACAAAACAAAGCTTCGGATCACATAACTTAATTGTTCCAACTGGAACATTAATCGGTGAGCGTGCAAATGCACTAGACAAGCATGAAGCGATTATGGAGAAGATTCTAGTTTTGGGGAATAAAAAGCTATCTTCAGAAAATCTAAGAGAAGAGATTCTAGAGTTAGTTAAAAAGCTTCTCAAGAAAAGAGCTACGGAGCTTGACTTAAGAATGCAAGAGGCACTTGCATATGTACTAGTCAGAGAGCTTTTTCTAAAAAATGGAGAGCTCGTTTGGCCCACAAGAGACGAGGTAATCGGGGGGTTGTTTCCAAGAATAAGAAAAATTCCTCATCCACTTCATTCTACAGTAGGAATTCCAAGCTTAGGTAATACCCTAAATGGTAAGTTTACATATCTAGATTGGCTAGTAGCCATGTCCCATGATCAATTCGAGGTGGCATCAGATCATCGTATAGGGCGCGAGATCGGGGGCTCAACTCTCTTACGAACCAAATGGAATCAAGATGTTGAGCGGATATGGTTAGATCGCCCGTACAGCGCTGAAAGCATGGCTGTAAGTGCTTGTTTATTAACTGAAAGGGTCTCAAGAAATCAACAGAAAAGAATAAGAGCCCATGCGGAACCGCTCTATACACATCCAAATTCATTAGCATCTAAGTATCTTGAGGCGGTTCGGGATCATGGGTTTACAGGCGATGAATTACAAAGAACTGGTCGCATAGGCCCTACTTCTTACACATACCTTGGATTAAAATATGAAGGGATAGTTGAGGTACAAAATCATGGAAGGACTGAACTTGCCAGATCTTTATTAAATGTTGCACTTCTAGACAGATTTGAAGATACCCTCTCACTTGCAAGATATTTCGCTTATAAGTTCCCTCCTCCACTGCTAAGATTTAAACTTCTAAGTTACACAGGAAGACTTCTAAGTTCATTAAATAAGCTAAGAGAGGTATTTGTTCAGATGGAAGATGATACCAGAAAAGATCTCGCTGACGCTTTTAGGACATTCACTCCACTAATGTTTGATATAATAGAGCAAGAGATAAATCCTGGTCTTGAGGTTTTAGGGCAGTATCCTATAGAACGAGATGAAGTTTTTGAATTTTATTGGAGTAAAAGAGTGCCGCTTGTCTCAGAGCTTGAAGAACAGCTTAGGCCGATCGCAGCAGAGCATGTTAGAGAGGCATTAAGGTTGCTGAAATAAATAGTACGATCCTTATTATCTTTGTGTTCTGTATGTTCAAAGTCGTATTATCCAGAATCTAATAACCGCATTTCAAGGTTACCAAAAAGTGTTTCCCCAACTTAAGAACTTTGTTAATTAACCACAAAGACCACTAAGAACACAAAGGGTAAAGGTTTATTCTCCGTGGTCTTTGTGTTCTCGGTGGTTCTAAAATAAAATGATTATGATCTGAAAGATTCATCTCAAGGTTATCAAAAAGTGTTTCCGCAGCTTCTGCATTTTTTATTAACCACAAAGATCAGCAAGCTTAAATCAGAATAGTCACGCGCTGATCTGAATCAATCCAGCTTACAAACTATTGATCAATACTACCCCACCACCCTGCCTTCTAAGAGTAATGCCCCTTGGCAACTGCAATTCCGGAGAATTTGAGGTAAAGAAATATAACGCTCTCTCTCTATGAGATTTACCAAGTCGATAGTTAAGAACTGGTAGTAGAACTTGCTCAATCAGATATGGCTTTAAAAATTGAGGCATTAAATCAAGCTCGGTTTGCAGTTTTTTTAAAAACTCTTTAGTTCCAAAAGGTTCACTCGGAACATCTAAAGTCCACTCAAGTGCCAACTGAAGATCATGAATCTCTCTTAATGATTCAAAAATCGATCCACTAACCTGATCTCCAAAGAGTGATTTAAGATTAGGCATCAATGTATGTCTAATCTTATTTCTCAGAAAACTCGTATCCTCATTAGTTGGATCTTCAATAAATGGGATATCATTCTTTCTTACATATTCAGTGATCTCATCACGGCTTAGATTTAGAATGGGTCTTAAGAGCTTACGTTTTTCATCTTTTGGGGCAATCCCATAAACACGTCTCCCAAAAAGGATCTGCATCAGGAACGATTCGATTACATCGTCTCTATGATGAGCAGTTAATATCCAATCATATCCTTCTTTTTCTCTTATTTCTTTGAAAAACTTATATCTTTCATTTCTGCCGAACTCCTCTTTATTACCCGATTCTAATACCTCGAGAGTACGTGAATAAAAAGGTATTTCAAGTCGCTCAGCATAATTGCGCACAAACTCAAGATCATTTTTGCTTTCAGCTCTAAAATTATGATTAACATGAGCAATCCCTAAATTCCTGGTTTGACCGAGAGCAATATGAAGAAGAGCCATACTGTCTCTACCACCAGAGACAGCGACTAAAAATCTGTTATTTGGGGGAAGGTGCTCCACTAGAAGATTCTAGCGGAGCACCTATTTAGTCTCAAGTTGTTCTGATAGAGATTGTTTTTTGTCTATCTCTCTCATTTAACTCTTTAGGGATGATTATCTTTAAAACACCCTTATCGAACAGTGCATCAACTTTATCTGAATCAGGGTCAAATGGCAGAGTAAATTTCCTGGAGAACTCGCCCCAGGAACGCTCTACTACTTTGAGCTCACCTTCTTTTGATTCAAATTCACTTTTCTTATTACCCCTAACAGTCAGCTCACTGCCAGTTAAAGATATCTCGATATCCCTTGGATCAATCCCTGGAACCTCAAGGGCTACAGTGTACTGAGCCTGATCTTCATGAACATCAACTTTAGGGTAAAAACCTCCAAGCTTCTCACCTAGTGGCTCCAAGCCTTCAAACATATCACCAAAAATGTCCGTTAACTGTCTGTGTAAAGACAATAGCGGACTACGTTGTTGAATAGGATATAATCTCCTCATAACTTCAGTCCTCCTAAATTGTCATATAATCACTAAATTTGGGAATTCAAGGGCTACTTCTTAATGCCGTCTATACTAAAAGCACCCGGACCTGAAAAAAGAAGCGAGATAGCTGCTCCAAGAAGTATGAAGTCCTTATTAAACAATTCTTCAACTGAAATTCCGACGGCATAAATAAAGCTAGTTAACATCGCCCCAGCAACTATTCCGGCTAGAGTTGTCCAAAGTCCCAAAATCATTAACCCCCCAATTCCTATCTCAAGATATGGAATTAGGATTCCTGCCAATGTGGCAGCGTTACCACTTAGTATCTGATAACTTTTGACGACTTCAATAAACACATTTACATCGTTAAGCTTCAGTAAGCCTGCCATAATAAAATAAAGACCAAGAGGGATCCTTACAAAGATCGCGGCATATTCAAGTTTCCCTATGGGTTGATTTAGCTTCATTTCCTTGCAAAAAGGATCGCCCCTATAGGGTCATAAGGCAATACACTTTTTTTGCTAACTATCTAGGCCTCCGGTAATAATCAATATTGTGTTTCCAACAGCTATTCATATCTTTAGAAGAGATCTTAGATTAAACGACAACACCTCTTTAAACAGCCTTGAAGGAGAGCTGGTGCTTCCGGTATTTATATTTGATCCTAATCAGAGTGACAAAAATCCATACTTCAGTACCCCTGGCTTTGAACTTCTTTGCGGTGCACTGCAGGAGATAAAACCTTTAATTTTATCAGGCGATCCTGCGGAAGAGATAAGAAAATTAATTGAACTGTATCCAAGTATAAAAAAAGTAAGCTTCAATCGGGATTATACTCCATTTTCTAAACTTAGAGACTCAAAAATTCATTCAGTTGTAACAGAGCTTGGAAGAGAGTGCTTGATACATGACGATACCCTACTTATTTCACCTGAGTCAGGATTAAAAACTGACGGAACCCCCTACACAGTGTTCTCTCCTTTTTTTAAGAAAAATAAGATTAAACAAATCCTGCAACCTAATACTGCTAAGATTAGCTTTGCTCCATATGAACACTTATTTGAGCCGAAAAAAACAAGAGCAGGAAGAAGTGCAGCAACAGAGATATTGAAAAATATCTCTCGATTTCAAAATTATAAAGAAGAAAGAAATATCCCAAGCATTTCAGCTACCAGCCATTTATCTGCTCACCATAAATTTGGAACGGTTTCTATAAGAGAAACTTATCACTCTATCAAAGAAGCATTTGGTTTAGAGCATCATATGATTCAGGAGCTATACTGGAGAGATTTTTTTCATCATATAGCCTTTTATTTCCCCCATGTATTTAAAGGTGCATTTAATAAGCGCTATAACAATATCAACTGGTCTGAGAATGAAGATGATTTTGAAAGATGGTGCAAAGGCGAAACAGGTTTTCCGATTGTGGATGCAGGGATGAGAGAGTTAAATGAAACTGGCTTTATGCATAATCGAGTAAGGATGATCGTTGCATCTTTCTTATGTAAAGACCTTCATATCTCATGGAGATGGGGCGAGAGATACTTTGCAAACAAACTTGTTGACTATGATCCATGTGTGAACAATGGAAACTGGCAGTGGGCAGCATCAACCGGGTGCGATGCTCAACCCTATTTTAGAATATTTAACCCATGGCTTCAGCAGGAAAAGTTTGACCTTCAATGTGTATATATAAAAAAGTGGGTGCCAGAGTTAAGAAATAGATCTAATAAAGAGATCCATTCTGAGCCTAAGAGTTCTTCTTATCCCAGCCCTATGGTTGATCACTCAACAGCTTCAGCTAAGGCTAAGGAGCTTTTTTCATCCTAGCTTTTCGTAATTTAATTAATAAATCATACGCGGTAAAAACTTTTAGCTTCAAACCATAACTTTCGGCAGCTATTGAGCCGTTAAAAGCCCGTGGATGCGAGGTTTTGGAATTATAGAGTTAGTGGCAACGCTTTGCGTAGCTTTTATCCTAGCCGGTATGGCTATGATTAACGCAAGAGCATTATACCATCCTTCAAGAGGAGGAGCAGAAGAGCTTGCTTCGTTTTTAAAGGCTGCTAGAGCTAAAGCACTAGCTACAACATCGACTTACACTATTGTACCAATCTCAGAAACAGAAGTTATGACAACAGTCAGCACTTCGTGCAGTAGTGTTGAGCAGGTAGAAGACCCTGAGATGAGATTAACCTTATCAGGAGGTGCGAGTATTGCGAACCTTGAATGGCAGATCTGCTACAACTCAAGAGGTACCTCTAATAGTAGTGCGGTGATTGATGTCTCAGATGACTATGGCACAAGGCAAATCCAGGTTGTGCTAGGAGGAGGTGTAAGAATTTTATGAGAGGATTTACACTACTTGAAACCTTGGTGGCACTATCAATCTTCTTAATCATCATGGTTAGCATAAGCCAGTCAACAGCAAACCAGGCTACCATGACACGTTTTAGCCAGATAAAAGCAGCATCAGCAATGGCAGCTCAGCACTTTTTAGATGAAATTAGAGCTGTAGACCCATCTACTCTGCCAGCAAATGGAGTAGGTGATGAAGAAGTCTACGAGATAGATGGAGCCCAATATACAGTAATCCCAACTTATTGCGAGGAGCCCTCTTGGTGCGCTGGAACAGGTGCTCGTCATATTAAAGCGACAGTATATCATAATGATGAACAAGCCTTTGAAACAGAAACAATTTTTACTCAGTTAAGGTAATGAAAGGTTATACACTTATAGAAATGATGGTAGCGATGGTTATAACCTTAGTGGTTACCGCCACCATGACAGGAAATATAAATTTCCAGAAAAGAACATTTACCGAAGGGGCGATTCGTTCCCGCGTAAATCAGAATTTAAGGGGCACGCTCGATATTCTTGGCACAGATATTAGAATCGGTGGCGAGAATCTTCCAATGGGATTTCCTGCAATATTAATAACTGATGGAGCTTCTGATGAGCTTTATGTGAGAAGATCCTTATTAGACGAAGCACTTCCAGTTTGCCAAGACATCATAGGCGGGGAATTAAATCCTAATATCACAGTTGCTGATGATGCCTCATTAACCCCAGGTTGCACGGTTAGTGGTATAGAAACTGCATTTGGAAGATGGGACACATACAGGCTGGCTCAAGGGGGAACAATAAGGGCTTATGCCTACAACATCGCAACCAGAGAAGGCGAGTATTTCCTAGTAGATAACCAAGTTAACAATGGAACAGATCTGACCCTTTCAAATGGAGGAACTACAGGATTCACTAACACTTATCCTGCAGGAACAAGTGTAATCTATGTACTTGAAGAGTGGAGATATAGACTTCAAGATGATGAGCTTCAAGTACTTCAAGATGGTGACACAAATGAGCCACTTTCAGTTATGTTTGGAGTTCAAAGCTTTTCAATAACTGCAACACTACAGGACGACACCGTAGTAACGTCCCTAGATTCTGATGATTCTTGGACTGAAATAAAATTCATTGAAGTGTCAATTACTGGAGAAGAGAGTAAGCCAGGTGGAGTTATTACAAAATCAGTTGTGTCTAGATTTTTTCCAAGGAATATTTTGTCGTTTTAAGTTATGAAAGGTTTTAGTCTTCCAGTTGTTTTAATGCTTTTAGGGGTTGTAGGAGCGATACTTGCTGCTTTTGTAGCCACAACTCAAACTGACTTAAAATCAACAAGGTTTAGTAGAAGCACGGTGTCTGGCTTTTATGCTGCAGAAGGTGGTCTTAATCTTAGAGCTCAAACCATAAGAAATACATTTCAAGGTTATAACGTTCCTGCAGGAACCTCTCCTGACCCCGAAAATGCATGTGTCGGAGGAAATAATGGTGATGGAGATTATGCTTGCGAGACCTTTGATATAAACAATCGCGAAGTTAGAACATATGTCACTGAAGAGCCTGACAATCCTACTGTTTTAACAATTCCACCGGGCGAGAGATATCAAAATCTAAATGCACAGGAGTTCAGATATACAGCGCGGTCTGAGTCAGTCAATTCAGGTTCAGATGATACAGAAGCACTTCTTGAACTTAGATTTAAAAGTAGACTAGTTCCGCTCTTTCAATTTGCTGCATTCTACAACAAGGATCTTGAAATCTTACCGGGCCCTACAATGGTTTTATCAGGACCTGTACACACTAATGGAGATCTCTATCTATTCTCTGATGGAAATTCACTAACAATACAAGGTCAAGTTACAGCTGCTGGAAGATTGTTTAGGGGTCGTAAAAACAACGCAACCTGCAACAATAGCCCGGTTAATGTTTACGATCCTGCAAGTCCAAGAAGTTTAGTTCCAACGTGCCCAACAAGAACCGAAGTTCTATCGAACTCGTTAGGGCCATGGAACGGAATGATTCAGTTAGGAGTTCCAGAAGTTACAGTTCCAGAACCAGAGGTCTTTGACCCTGTAGCAAGTTCCATCTACTGGAACAGGGCAGATCTTAGAATCGTTCTAAATGTAGATGCCTCGAATAATCCTACTGGTGCTAACCCTATACAAATTGTCGATCCAAACTATGTGCTTGATGGTGTCGGAACTTCAGCAGTAACAACTGCGACAACCTGTCCTGTTAGGCCAGGTGAAACTTTATCAACAACCGTGGTTCATGCAAATCAGATGTATAATTACCGTGAGCGTGCATGGATCAGATTACTTGATGTCGATCTTGGTGCTCTTTTAGATTGCCTGCATAATACGAACTGGTTTGGCACTAACCGACCTTTAGATGAAGACTCTGAAGGTGGTTTAGTATTTCACTTTACTGTTGTTGGGCCAAACTCAAATCCTCCTGACAATAATGATGATGGTGTTCCGGACACTCCAAATAGATATGGAGTAAGGGTTTATAATGGTGCAAATCTAAGTTCGATTGCTGGAGGAAGTCCAAGGCCAAGAGGACTAACTATAGTATCAGACCAGGCGATGTACGTAATGGGAAGCTACAATAGCGTTTCCCCGATTCCAGCTGCTGTGATGTCAGATTCTTTGAATGTGTTATCTAACAACTGGAATAGAACAGATGCAAACACCACTGCTGGTGGCTTTCAATATCAAGATGACTTAACAAACTGCTCGACTAATGCTCCTTATTACAGACAGGCATCAAGCACGACTATCAATGCTGCTTTTCTTTCAGGAACTGATTCAACAGGAAACATTGATGGTGTAGGTGGTCAAGGAGGGGCATATAATGGGGGTCTTGAAAACTATCCAAGGTTCCATGAAAGATGGACTGGGGCAACCTTAACATACAGAGGTTCATTTGTAAGTTTAGGTAAGCCAAGAAAAGTTTCTGGTCCATGGAGCTACCAGTGCTACAACCCACCGACTAGAAACTGGAACTACGATGTAAGTTTTAACAATGCAGCCAACCTTCCTCCAATTACGCCAAGATTTGTGTACTTGAGGCAGGAGCTATTTGTTAGAGATTTTGAGAGGTAAATTTATGAGATATATTTTAGTTACAATTTTATTTGCAGGGCTTGCCCTTGCAAATTGCGAAGTAGAGTGCCCTGAGGGTCAGAACAAAGTAACATTTGCTGATGGAAACAATACTAGATGTGTCTGTGTTGATCCTAGCAGCGGTATGCAAGAATCACCTTCTGGGTGTGGCTCAGAAGAGTGTCAACAGGATCCTTACGAGCACGTGCCGGAAGAGTAGAGAGAGTTCTTCCTGGGTAAGGTCTTTTTACTTGGGGGGTCAGGCCGGAAGGATCTGTCGTCTGCGTCAGCAGACGAAGAAAGTAAACGGGGGTCAGGCCGGGAGGCCTGACCGGACGTTATTCCGGCCTGACCCCTATCAGCCTGAACTAAACTAACCCTTTCCTAACAAAAACTGATCACCATCTAGAGTCACATTCCAGGAAGGAACTACAACCTGTCTAGCGCTTGAGCTTTCAACGTACCCAACACAAGCGGCATTAATTCCGTAACTTTTAGCAATCGCCACAACTTTCTCAGGGTCATCTTTACAAAAAACAGCAAACCCTGCGCCACAGTTAAATATAGAAACAAGATCTTTTCTTGAGATCTGCTGCTTTTCTTCGAAATAAGAAAATACTTCTTTTACAGGTAGTGGATTATCTATCACATATTTAAGAGGTCTTTTAGATCTCATTATCTTCTGCCAGCCGTGACCAGTTATATGCTCGAATCCTGTAATATTTATCCCCCGTTTCAAGATCTCCTGAACAATAGGGGTATAAAGGACACTAGGAGCATTCATTGCTCTCCAAAGTTCAACGCCGGATTTCAGTTTGGATCTATATCCAACTTTTTCTGCAAATGCTCTTAGAGTTGTAAATCCATTTTCATGGGGGCCACTACTTTCTAGAAAAACGATTTTATCCCCTACTCCAAGTTCACTTCCATCAACTGCTCTATGGGGCGCAACTGCAAATACTGCCCCAGCAAGATCTAACATACCAGGATAGATCTTTGTTTTAAGCTGTGGGGTTTCCCCAGAAAGATATACACATCCAATTCTTTTACATCCTTCAACAAATCCATCTAAAAAACCATCAAGAAATTGTTCGGTAAAAACAGTCTCTGGCGTACTTGAAGGAAGATAAAGACCAACTGCTACACTTTGAAGTCCTGATGATGCTGCATCATTTGTTAGACTTGAGAGAACTTTAAAGGCTATATTATACCAAAATTCCCTCAACTCATCTGGGGTAAGATCTTCAGGTCTAGCATCATCGGCAGTACCAAGTCCTTCCGGTATGAGTGATAAAGAGAGTGAATCTTTAAAATTTGTAAGATCCAGAGAAAAAATATTAGCACTTCCACCAAGCCCTTTGACTTTTCCAAGAGGAGAAAATTCTAAAGTTCTTTTACTAGCTTCAATACACCGAAGCTTTACCCTGTCTAAGACATCATAATTAACAGTTTCCATCTCATAGAGAGATTACAGGAAAATTGATCAGCTATCCATCTTTGAGTGCCAAACAATCATTTAAGCACTGTCTGATCGCTCTAAAGAATGCAATTGGTTCATTCTCTAATCCTTGAAGAAGATTCTCTGTAGGCTCAAGATACAATAGTCCTCTTTTTTCATCTGTTCCGAATGGGCCACTGACATGAGAAACGAGCTCCCCATTTATGTAAACCTCTTCCTCTTTTAGGGGGAGATTTGAAGAAAATGCATCGATTAAAGAAATTTCTGATGCACTAGCCTCAGCAAGTGAGATAGGTTTGTATCTTTCAAGAGGCTCTGTGCCTATTCTAAGTTTTGGCACTAAATATTTCCCGGATCCATCGACTAGAAATACACATCCTTTTACGAACCCACTCTCTGGAATAACGTCAGTTATTAGAATTTCAAGTGCTTTTGGAGACGGTACTCCTGGGGTGACTTCAGCATAAACCTTTTCAAATCTTTCTCTCAGCCATGGAGGACATTTATTTAAATATGTATTAGTGGTCACGAGCTTTGATGCTACAGCTCTGTTAGCAACCTTTAGATTTTCTTTCGGATCGATTATTAGCTCGAGAGGCTTGTTAGTAGTGTAAGTTCTTCCGACTGTTTCGATAGCAGATTGTAAAACTGAAAGTCCCTGCGGCCCCAAAAATGCTTCAATCTCTTTTACAACTTCACCCTGGTTTCTTGTTTCAGCGGGGAAATAGGTAGGATCACTAACGCGAGCAAATCTCTCACCTACCTCGCAAATTCTAGCTGCTAATGCTCCATCTTTATTGCCTTCCACCTGTGATACTCCTACAGAAACTAAAAATGTTTCATGTGGACTATCTGAATGAAACAAGAGCTTTAACCCGAGATTTCTTGGGCTTATTCCAAGAGCTTTTAGAATCTGTTTATCAAGATTTTCTTGTGACGAATTACAGCTCTCTAGAGCTTTTTGATACACTCTTGGGTAATTCCAAGCAACAATATTTAATCCAAGCTGCCTTACAAGAGCAGTGCTATACGCTAAACCTTTATTCACCCCTACCCTTGGAGCAAGAGTTTCTGCTGTAGTAGTAGAAATCACAGTTTGTTTCAGCCTAAGCGCCTGTGCTCTGTTCATATTACCAAGTGAGTGATTTGTAATCTCCTCTTCTCCAACAGATAGAAGCTTTCGGAATTGATCTACAGTAAGGGTTGAAAGGACTTCAAAGGGATTCGGATGCAAGCTAACTGAGAACCATCCGAGCTCGATTCCTTTTCTAAGACAAAAAGTTATTAGCCCAAAATCTTTTTTTAACTCATCAAGAAGTGGTGCTATGGATCTATCGAACTCTCCAGCTGCAACTCGTTTTAAGAGCTGCCTCATCAGCATTCCATTTATAGGTATCCAACCTGTAACTAGGTGAGAAAATTGATCTTTTTCAGATTTTTCCTCAACCTGGAACACACGCTTCTGCGACATGGCTATCTAATCGGCAGTATCAGAAAAATTCTTAATAGGCTTGTTTTAGGGGGGTGGAAACAAATTTAACACAGAGTACGCAGAGTTTCACAGAGTTGCAACTCTGCGCTACTCAGCGAACTCTGCGTTAAAAAAAAGATTAAGAGAATTCTGATATATTCATCCATGGCTTAGGTCCCATAGTCGCCTCGTATCGCATAAGCAACTTTCACTTCACCTTCTCCAAATCCACCTTCCCACTTTCAGTCAGTGGCAATCTCTCCATAACTATATTTTCTGATAAGCGATAAAGCCCTTCGAGATTTGAGTTAACATATTCTATATCAACTCTTTTTTCAGAAACTAAACAAAGATTGTTTTCTTTTCTTTCATCAGACCTGGAAACTACTACAAATCTCTCTTTTAGAAATTCTGAGATTTTTGCTTCAACCTCTTCAAGGTTTACTAATTCACCTAAAACTTTAACCTCTCTTCCTCGCCTTCCTTTGATTGTGAATACCCCGTCACTCAACACCTCTCCAAGATCGTCCGATTCATACCATTCTGATATAACTTTTCTCTCGCCGTTTCTTTCGATAATTTTTGCTACAGATTCTCCTTTAAAAAACAAAACTCCATCAACCTCTTTCACCTTTAAATGGGGCAAGATCTGATAGTTTTCTCCCTCTTTAACTCCAGCCATCGATGAAAGCTCTGTCATTCCATAAGTCTCTACAATGGGGTAACCTAAATTTTCTGCTTCATTTTTATTATGGAGTATCCCTCCGCCAACTATAACCAGTCTTAAACTGGAAGGAGCATATTTTTCTAACTTCACTAGATCAAAAACTTGGGTAGGGACAAGTGAAACTATAGAAACACAACTTAAAAAATCATGCGCTGCACTAGCCTCCCATTTTTGCTCCAGCTCTTTAGTCTTACAACCAGAAACCTCAGATCTAGCATATATACTGAGCCCTCCAACGTGTGTTTTTGGAATACAAACTCCCCACGTATCTGTTCTAGAGACCTGAAAATAATCGCATACTGTCTTTGCAGAGAGATAAAATCCCTCTTTTGAGAGTGCAACTCGTTTAGTTTTCGAAGATGAATCAATCCAGAAGTGTTCCATGTGTTATGATCAAAATCCCAACTAATAAATGCAATAACCCAGATAAGGCTAGTGTTTTATTCCAATCCTCAAGAAACAAAATTCGGTAAGCGAGATAAACTCCCAATATGGACGAAGCTATAGTTATCGGAGCCACAAATGAATGAAGTAAAATTCCTAAGATCATCTGTGAGGAGGTTAAAATTCTTGCCTTTTTCTGACCTATCCTTATAGGAATAGTTTTCCTTCCGGCTTTTCTATCAGTATCAAGATCTCGGATATTATTTACCGAGAGAAGCACATTTGCCAAAAACCCAAAACCAAGCCCAACTAGCCATGAACTACCCTTGATTACATCAGTATGAAGATATGAGAGAACTGTCAAAGGTATCACACCAAAAAATATAATTACTGCAATATCAGCAATACCTGACCTTGAGAGATTAATTCCTAACGCTCCTGTATAAGCATATCCCAGAAAAACAGATAACAATCCTACGAACAATACTGGAACTCCTCCTTTAATCACTAATGGAATTCCAAATAAGATCGAAACTAAAAAGAAACCATGTGAAGTAATCTTTAACGTTTTTGGGGAAACTATCTCAAGATGAGTGGCTCTTTTAGGGCCTATTCTATAAGAAGTATCAACTCCAGATTCGAAATCTTTTACATCATTATAAAGATTTGTTCCGATCTGAATAAAACAGGCGCTAAGAAGAGCAAAAATTGTAACCCAAAGTTGTCCGTCATAAATAAAATGCGCAACCAAAACAGGAATAATTGATGCAGTTAAGGTTTTTACCCTGATCGTATCAGCAATTATCTTTAGCAACTAAGGAAACCTCTTATACTTTGAATAATCAACAGATCTCTTCTCTATAAAGGCATCTCTTCCTTCTTTTGCCTCCTCACTTTGGTAGAATAGTAAGGTTGCACTTCCTGCTAAATCGACTAGCCCCATCTGCCCATCACAGTCAGCATTCAAGGAATGTTTCAAAAATCTAAGTGCTGTTGGGGAATGTTTTAGTATCTCTTTGCACCAGACGACTGTCTCTTCTTCTAATCTATCTACGGAAACAACCTTATTAACTAATCCCATCTCAAGCGCTTCATTTGCATCATACTGCCTGCAAAGATACCAGATCTCACGTGCTTTCTTCTGACCCACTATTCTAGCTAAGTAACTTGCCCCTAAACCTCCGTCAAAGGAGCCAACTTTCGGACCAGTCTGACCAAACCTTGCATTATCAGCAGCAATTGTTAGATCGCAAACAACATGAAGCACATGCCCACCTCCAATCGCATAGCCTGCAACCATTGCAATAACTGGTTTAGGCAAACTTCTGATCCTTTTTTGAACATCCAGAATATTTAATCTTGGAATCCCATCAGAGCCTATGTACCCAGCATCGCCACGCACTTTTTGATCGCCTCCAGAGCAAAAAGCTTCCTTCCCCTCTCCCGTCAGAACTACAACACCAATTCCAGAATCATCTCTTGCCTTATCAAGAGCTATCAAAAGCTCAGAAACTGTTTTTGGCCTAAAGGCGTTTCGTACCTCTGGTCTATTGATAGTTATTTTCGCGATTCCATCTGAAGAGGTCTCATATTTTACATCCTCAAAATCAAGGTCGACTAATTTCCACATAACTCTACTATTTCCACACTAAAACTTTTTGCAATCTCACTAATGTTGAATTTTTGCTCACTAATAATTATTTTTTTCTCTTCCTCGCTCAATTTTTGATACTTAGGAAGTCCTTCGAAAATTCTACCACCTTTATTATTAATCACAAAAATTTTGCATTCTTCTCCCTGTAATAGTGTAAGGCTGGGTAGATCATATAGAAAAGTCAGATCCCCAATAAAGGCATATCCCCCTACCCCCTTTATAAATCCAGCAAATGTAGCGATCTGGCCATCAATCCCGTTGGCACCTCTGTTTGCCTCTACACTCTGCCCAGCAAGATCGCACCGTATTGCATCTCGAATCGGCAAACTATTTCCAAAGTAAATACGTGATCCTTTTGGAATAGAGTTAACGGTCTTCTCAAAGTCTGTTTTATCTGAAATCTTCCTCCCCTCATTCTTAAACCCGAACGAAACAATGGGGCTGCTTAGAATTTCATCAGAAAAATTAAGTAGTAACTGCTCACGATCAATTCCAGCAAAATACGGCCCAGCAAGGGAAGCAACTTTAATAGTTTCAGGAATCGATCTCCAGTATGAAGTTACAGGAACTGAGCCGATTCTAAGAATTGAATCGTGGTCAATTATCTCATCAACTATCAGGTCAGGAATTTTGTCAAAAAGGTTCGATCGTGGCTCAGCATATACCGGTGCCCTAAGAGTCTTTAAGAAGGTTACTGTTTTTTCAAAGTACTGACTTGGAATTTTTTCAACTAGTACCAACGGTGATTTTACACTTTTTAGCCATTGATTAAGATTGCCTTCCGTTTTTTGTTTTGTCTCCAGAATTTCCACATCTATAGAGGGGGTGGAATCTTCAAGATGAATATTCCAGTGAGAGGGAGAGTCTAGTTTAAATTGCACATAACCATCTCCTTCTACTATCGAGACGACTGAGTGAGAACTGAGCAGCTCAGCCTGATTAACAACTTGCGGAGCTCCCGTACCAATGAATCGCTTAGGTCTGTCGGCAGAAACAATTATGAGCGGTAATCCTGAATAGTATGCTTCAACGACAGCAGGCAAACACTCTGCAACTGCAGTGCCTGACGTAGTAACTACGCACACTGGTTTTTTAGTGGCCTTAATTCTTCCAAGTGCATAAAAACTTGCTCCTCTCTCATCAAAGTGACTTCTTACGGAGAATTCTTTTAAAAGCCCTGAAAGAAGTGGGGAATTCTGAGATCCTGAGCAGAAGATAACTTCTTCAACTCCAACTTTTTTTAGAGCACTAATCACCTCTAATTCTCCTCATCTTTAGCTCTATCTCTTGGTACTCTTCCTCGAACTTTCTGCCCTTAATTACCCCCGATCCGGCTCTTAAAACAGCAGTAGAGTGCTCTATTTCTACACTTCTAATACCAAGTACTAGATGAGCCCACTCATCTCCTCTCACAAGACCGATCGGTGCACCAAATCTTCCCCTATTTGGGCAAAGTCCCTCAAGGCTTCCCCCTCTTGGCATAAGGCCAATAGCTGCATTTGGATGCAATAATCTTACTAGTACCCCAATCCCTAGTTCAGATTGAGCAGAGATAGTCACTTTCCTATGGAAAAGTCCATCATACTCAAATAGAGAAGGTTCGTTTACTTCGCCATTCAGTTTTTCTTTTAGATCTTTTATTACAATCTCGTGCTCTTTTTTAAGGGATTCATTGAAGGCATCCTTTGATAGAGCAGTTCCTGCAACAGCCTCTGTATAAACTTCATTTCCATTTTTTGAAAGAAATACTTCTGGTGAACTACCATAGAATACTTTTTTACCCTCTTTTAGAAAAAATCTACTGCCTGATTCCGAAAGCTTAGGAAAGGCTCCAGAGATCACTTCTCCAATCTGCTCAGCAACTGGAACGGCTTTTTCAATAGCTCCAGAGTCGATCAACTTAATAAAATGATTAAACCTATCCTGATAATCATCTTTTAATATCTCACCCCAACTAATTTTAAGGTCTGCACTAGGAAAGTGGGGAACCTTGTTCCAACTATCGGGCACAATAAATGGAGCAGTATTATTTAGGTAAAAATCAGGTGCATAGAGTGAAAATTCTGCTGGATCGGCCTGATAATTAAATGGCCCTTTGCCATAATAAATCCCATCACCCTTAACTTCGAAGAAAAAATAATCGTTCATATGACTGCAAGGGTGATCCGAGAAACACAAGTAAGCTCACCCTCATCATTTTTAATTTCAACATTCCAAACCTGAATCTTTTGTCCTATTCGAATTGGCTTTGCACTTCCAAAAAGCTTCCCGGAACTAACACCTTTTAAATGATTTGCATTTATCTCTATTCCTACTACCTCTTTCTCTTTCACATTTAGCCATCCACCAACTGAAGCCAACGATTCAGCTATTGTTACATTCAATCCACCATGGACCCTCCCAAAAGGCTGTTGATGCTTCTTCTCAACAACCAGCTCGCCTCTGACCTCATCTTTTGTTAGCAGAGTGAACTTTAAGCCTATTAGGTCACCTAAAGTACCTGGGCTTTGCCTGTTTAAAATCTCGATTTTATCTTCCACACTTTCAATTGTGCCCTAATTAGGGGAGATTTGGGAGTGCGTGAAAGATAAAGCCATAATCTCATCTATGTTTAATAGGGTCGCTAAGAACTACGACCTCGTGAATCTACTAATCACCTTTGGAGGAGTATATTTTTGGAGAAAACTTGCTCTTTGGGGTCTTCCTAAGATTAATAAAGCACTAGATGTTGCAACTGGCACAGGCGCTTTTATTCCACAGCTAAAAAAGGTCTCTAATGAGGTAACTGGGATAGATTTCTCTAAGGAGATGTTAAATATTGCAAAAGAAAGATTCCCAAGCGTTCTTTTCTATGAGGGTGACGCTTTAAATTTGCCATTTTCTGATAAGAGCTTCGAGCTTGTCACTGTTGGCTTCGGAGTCAGAAACTTCCAAGACTTAGAAAAGGGTCTTCTTGAGATAAAAAGAGTTCTTAAAGGAACTCTAGTGATCCTTGAATCAGGTCCAGCTCAAAATTTTATCGGCAAGGTTATTGCAAAAATTCATGCGGGTTTTTGGGTCCCACTTATAGCAAAGTTGTTTTCCTCGGATCCTAATGCCTATAA
This sequence comes from Deltaproteobacteria bacterium UBA2409, assembly GCA_002343185.1. GTDB lineage: Bacteria > Bdellovibrionota_C > UBA2361 > UBA2361 > DDRT01 > UBA2361. The sequence goes on along the minus strand of DDRT01000014.1, from coordinate 51,115 downwards.
CTATCTCTTAGATAGTACGGATAACTTTTATTCAAGCTCAGAGCTTAAAGAAATACTTACTAAGTTAGGATTTGAAGAGGTAAAACTTAAAAGCTTAGCATTTGGAAATATTAATATTCTCTGGGCTCGATCATCGTAAATACTTGGGGGTCAGGCTTACCAGGCCCAAATACATTCATTGTTAAATTTGCTAAGAACCATCTTTTATATCAGACTCTCTATTTATGAACACAATCGATCAAGCAATACAATTTACAGAGCAAAATCTAAAACAGTTTATTCATAATTTTACCTTTATACCTGATGATAAACTTAATTGGTCCCCCTCTCCATCGGCAAAGACTCCTATGCAGATACTTGCTCACTGTGCTGTTGCAGCTCAAGGGCTAGTCGAACCTTTAACCGGTCAAAGCAACAACACTCCTATCGAGGAAATACTTAAACAGATCTCTTCTGCAGAAGCAGAGCTTACTAACAAGGAGCAGGCTATTAACGTTCTAAAAGATGGTGTAGCAAAAGGCTTAGCAGCTATGAGATCACTGAAACTTGAGGATCTAGATAAAGTAGTAAATCATCCTTTTATAAATGCGCCGATATCATTCTGGATGAATCTTTTTTGGAGACATTTAGACGTTCACGGCGGCCAGATCGATTATCTCCAAACAATTTGGGGAGATAACGATTTTCATTTTGCTAGGTAGATCAATAAGCTCTTAAGGGATGTTGATTATTAATTCGATCGTACTAAATCCTTCTATACTCAAAAGTCAACTGCTTTTGGTATAGTAATTATTGCATGGGTAATCCATTACTCTCGATTCAACGGCTTCTGCGGAGAATGCAGATCAAAAATCGGTTCTTTGAGGAAGATTTCTATACAGGATTGCCTGCTCTTCAATCTTTAATTTTAATTCAAATTGACTCTGATCCTCAAGTTTCGTCATTAAATCTCTGTCAAATTTTCAGTTTAGAGAAAAGCATAGTTTCAAGGGCACTAAGCTCACTTGAAAAGAATCAATTGATCAAACGAATTCATCTCTCGAAAGATGCAAGAAGGATTTCATTTAAAATTACCGAGGCAGGACATAAGGTACTCGGGCTAAATGATACTGAGTCTAATAAATTCGTAAAGAATCAACTCTGTAGATTCACAAAACAAGAAGCAGAGTCATTTACTCGTTACTTTATAAAATTTTGCGATGCTCTCAATTTTGAACCTTCGAAACTAAGAAAGAATGATTCAGAGCTAAGAGTAGCTATTCGTAGATATACTATCGGGGCAGGTCTTATAAAATCTTCTTATCTGACTAGTAAACTTACACCGTCTCAGTGGTTCGCCCTTGAGGAGATCTATTGGGCTAACCAAACAACTGCCTCAAGTATAACTGATAGACTCAGATTGAGTCCTTCTTCCCTGAATCACATTCTAAGTGTCTTAGAGAAGAAAACTCTTATAACTAAAAGTAGATCTCCAGCAAGCAACAAAGAAGTACTATTAACTTTAACTAAAAAAGGATCTGAGCTGTTCAATAAAGTTGAGAACGACACTAATTCCTTATTCACTAGAGCTCTAGCTAAACTTTCAACAAAGGATCTTTATTGTTTTGCCTCACTGCTGAGAAAGTACATTAATGAGAGCGAACCCGGCGAGGTCTGGATAGACAACAACACTGTCGTTCTAGCCATTAATAGCTCTAATATGCTTCAGGATGCCAGAGGCTTTCTTATTTCCCGATATGTGAAGGAAGGTAGAGCAAAAATGATTGAGGAAACTGTATTAGGATCCAAAAATCAATCGTTCATACTTATGATTCGAAATAAGATTAATGGTGTAATCGAGCTAGACCCTGAGAATCTTAAGACACTACATTACGCTTTTAATCCTAAGATAAATAGAGACTTGATACAAAGCTTCGCTAATATCTCCAAACATAAGGCGACCAAGTCAAGCCATGCATGAACTTTGATACAACCCCATATATCCCTGAAGATATTGTGCTGGCGTCTGAGTTTGAAATAAGAAATTCACCATTCGATTTCAATTTTAGATTGAACTCATTTGATACAGCTTTAATGAACCTCTCCTTAGTTTCTTCAATGTTACTCTCTTGAATGTTACCGACTAGACATGCACATGCTCCACCATACCTACTTGATTCTATCATTTTTGAAGCTAACCTGGCCTCCTCTGTCGCTCGACTAAGGGAGCGTGACTCACATACTTTCATGAAACCTCTGGCATAGCCTCTGTAAAATGAATTGATTACCAAAACCCCTCGAGCCGAACCTTGGTCGTCCTGCCAACGCCTGATCTTATAAGGAGGGAGATTTTTAATTTTTTCGAGTTGAATATTTAAATCAATAAAATCTGAGCTTGGACAAAAGAGCAGCATGAATCCTCCTAGTTAGTTGGAATACTGTAATATATATAATATATATTTCGGTATTGCAACTATTTTTCCTTGTTAAGCTCAGCCCCTGACACCAATATCGCGACATCTAACTACCTAAAACTATTGAAATATATTTAAGCGAGTAAGAATCCTACAAATGTTATTCTCTGAGTCGCATATATTTATGCGTTTTAAAGAAGTCTATCACCCTAAGCTTAATCCAATTATCGAGCCCTTTGAGCTTGCTGAGTTTGCGTACCTGGATCCAATCAATCTGATTAATGTAATTGAAACAGTCCCTGGCGTAGCTAGACTTATCAAAACACTTGGCAAGCTTGAGGCAGAGGCTAACTGGCTAACAGGATCTCATCTTGAGTTTCATAAATTAAACCAAGTCTTTTTACCATTGGAGAAATGGAGAGATGCAGTAAACCTATACTTATCAAACTTCTGCGAAGAACTTAGAGAGATTATTGATCAAACCGAAGCTCTTGCTGGTCTAAATCCGCTGGTGAGTAAAACAAATGATTTTCAAAAGTCCTTATCAAATTGGGGGATCGATCAGATAGCCTACAACCTTGGTGCGTTTATTTCTGAGGTAACACTCTTTATTTCCTCTCAAATAGGCCGATTGGGACTTTCTGATGAGGAGGCACTAAATGAGGACTCAATCTATCATAGAGCCCTCTCTCATCCACAAATTCTTCAAAGAACCATACGTGCAGAGGTACTATCGCTATATACACTAGCTGCAGCACTTCACTCTGTGGAGCACCTATGCAAAAGCTCACCCTACAATCTATCAGAATATGGTAAAGCTCTATTTGTTGGCGAATGCTCAAGGCTACTTGATTGCGCAATCCCGACACATCCTAACCACTTAGAGATAATTACTCTAAGTAGAGGAATATTACGACTCGCTGTTGAAGAAATGAGTGGAAATAGCGATAAATTCGCTAATTGCTTCTATATTGTATCCGAAGCTGTAAAATTACTCAGAGCCGAGCTAGACTACACAAGCTGGAGACACCATGGAACCTGGAATGTCTTTGAAAACAGAATGCCTGTATCCGAAAACATTCATAAGCTAGCAAACGATTATTCTGAACTTGCAAAAAATAAATTAAAAGATGCGCTGCTCAAATTACACTCCTATCTGATTCCTTCGACCGATCCTGGGGCAATTCCTATAATGCCACCAACCATAGAAGAGCTAAGAGAGGCATCTGCAATTTTAGCGGCTAGAAATGGACTAATTATTGACCCAGTACAGTTTGTTCGAATCAAAATCTTTTCAAAGGACTTTCCTCCCCCAAGAGAGTATCTGCGCGAGGCTCAGGTGATTCAAAATATGAGATTAAGTCCTGATGCCTTACTTACAATTCAAACTGAAAAGGAATTCAAGGGTTATATCGAGCAAGGAAAGCTCTCATTTATCACTATAAGTCTTTCTGATCATCTTTTAGCTTTCTTTGCGATATCAACTGATCAATCAAATCTAACTGAAAGCGGTGAAGCTGCAATAAATGAGCTTAAGAAGTTAAAGAAGTATGAAAATAAATCATTCGCATTCATAGAACTTGTGGCGAGTGACATTACGGCTAGATACAAACTTAAGCCTTGGACTAAAGGGGCATGGTCATTTGTATCAAACACTGGGGAAAACTTAGCCCTAGATTCATACGAGCCAGGATCGCAAGTTGTTCTTACCCTGATAGCTAGAGAAGGAATTGAAGCCGAAAATGTTTATGCCTCAAGTGGATTCATTAAGACTGGAAAGTTTTTGAAATTAAAATTTCTTGGAAAATACCACAGATATAACATCTGGGCTAAGGAGCTAAGCCAATTCAAGATATGATTAAGGTTGGGGAGAGGTCAAAAAAAAGGGGGGCGCATTTATGGCCCCCCCAATATTCACACGCCATTATACACTAAAATGTATAAGCTAATGACGGATTAACATAAGCACCATCTAGTACTATGTCTTGTCCATCACGACCTTCAAGCTCTCCCCACATGTATCCACCTTCAACTGAGAGTCCCCAGTTTTTGTCGATCGCATGGTGAAGTCTTAGACCTAAGTGAGCACCAACTGCTGTGTCAGACACATCGTTAGCTGCATTAACAATATCAGGTCCACCACCTGCGAAAAGAGTTGTATCTCCCATCTCGTGTCTGTACTCGAGAGAGAATGGAACTCTTACATAGGTGATCTTTGTTTGTTTTCCTGGCCATTCAGCTGAACCAAGTGCAGCATCCTGATCGAGGTCTAAATGTCTGATCTCAAATCCAACTCTGTAAGTTAATGGAATATCAGTTCTCCATGCTTCAAAGCTTAAATTTGGACCAACAGAAGTATCCTCTTCGTCAAAAAACCAAACTGTAACCCCTGGTGAGAATCTGGTTTTCCATTCACAATCTTCAGAATCATCCATTACAATGGGCTTAGCTTCTGGCTCAGCAGCTGCTGGTGCAGCAGCAACTGGTGCTGCTGGTTTTGGTGCTGATTTTTTAACTGGCTGATCCCAGATTCCATCAGCAAAAGCTACTGAAGCGATAAGAAGCGCTCCAATTAAACTAAATTTAAAGTTCATTTTAATCTCCTTAGAATCAATATTAGAACGGTTAATCTACCCTATTTTTAGCTATCATCCAAGTAATAAAAGATTTTATGCGCTAAATAGCTGAAAAGTAGGCATATCCTTGGTTGTGCTAGAAAAGGAGATTAATACAGCTCATTTAAATAGGATAAGCGAGGACCTCTCCTCTTTAGAATATGCACTTTCCGGGGATCAGCTAATAAAGGCTGCAGGCAATCTAGGGGACAGCTTTAAAAGATATCATACTGCAAAGGAGGAGGCAGGGGGCGAGGCTGCCCTTAAGCCAATCAAGGATGGTTTTGAGCTAATACTAGGGTCAAAATTCGATGCCGAGTCAAAAAAACTTGCTATCGAGGCTTTAGCATCTCCGATTTTATCTATTCGAGGACAAAGACTATCTGAGGATGGAGTGATAGAACTCTTCAGAATTCTTGCTGAATGTAATGAGTGCTTAAGCTTAAATAATTCATATACCCCATTAATAGTTACAAAGCTTACTAGCCATGTTGATATTAGCCCAGAAGGGATCGAAAAGTTAGCTGAGATAACAGCTTCAGTGAAAGATTCACAACTTAAATCAGACATGATTGAAGTGCTTGGAAATAGAATAGGCGATGACAGGCAAAAGCATGAGGCTGCACGCAAACACCTTCCAAATGAAATTGATGATCTTTTTAAAAGACAAAATCGATACGCTCTTGAATTTGCTCTAGCTAAGACAGAGGTGAGTCAGTTCCCGAGATCACTTTATAGACTACTAGAATACCTTGATAATAATAGACCCGAAGATAGCGATGATACGTTGGTCGCAATGGAACTTCAAGATCATGTTTTAGGCGACTCTAGTACTAAGATTAATTTAGATTCAGATAGGTACTTTCTTGATAATTGTTTCCCCTCCAACCCACTATGCTACTTTAGGAATATTAGAGGCGTTGGAGCTAGATTTTATATAATTGACCGAGTTGAGTTCTCTCCCGTAGCAGATCCAATACCTGAAAATGCTAGCTATCCAATAATATTCACTAATGGTGCAGGCACTCAGTGCCTTGATTATTCACTTTACACATATTACAGCTTTGAACCTAAACCTTTAGAGCTAAATGTGCCTGTTCAATCAATTTTATGTAGAGATATTACAGATCATGTAAACGAAGGTCTAAAGTCTGAAAATATAGCTGAAAAAAATTTCTACAATAAATTAAGATTGGCTGCTGTAGAACAAGACGAAGGAATAATACAAGTAAGCTTAGATAGCTAAGTGATAATAATCCACGCTCAAGATAAATAGGTAAGGCCGCTTGGGGGTCAGGCCAGGAGGCCTGACCAGGCAAATGCTAGCGTCTGTCTGGTCAGGCCTTCCGGCCTGACCCCCGTTGTAAATTACTAAAATTCTAATTTTTACATTAAATAGAACTAAACTTTCTTTATAAAACTATCTTTTCTTGTTGGATGATAAGATTCTTCAACAGTACCACTTCCAGTATATTTCTTAGAAACTCCATGTCTAGCTGAATGAAAGATTCCAATTAGGCTTCCTGCAAGCTGATTTGCAAAGGAACCTAAGTTTTGCACATTTTGAGCTCTCTCTTCGTTCTCTCTTACTATCTCTTTTACTTTTTTAATTAGAGGCAAGATTGCTCTCTTTTCTTCTCTTGTGCCCTTTGCTTTTAAGACTTCTGTTAATGTATCTGGCTCTGGAAGAGTTTCCATAAGGGCTTTACGTTTCAGCAGCAGCTCCTCACTTTTTTCTATTAATTTCTGAAGAGACTCAGTTGAAAGCTCTTTTGAAGTTCTAACACCTTCTTCTAGATCTTTTAGTGCTTGACCAAGTGCTTCATGCACTATCTTTTCAAGCTCCAGAATTTTTTTACTTGATAGAAAAAAATTACGATAGTTTATCACTTGAATAGCTCAATTTCTTCCAAAATTCCCTGAACTACTTTCTCTGCTAAAACTTCACTTGATGGCATTACGTATGTACCAGCCTGATATTGGGCTTTAATTCTTTGAAACTTTGCCTCTCTTTCTTCTAGTACTTTTTCTGGTGAAAGATCTTTATTTATCGCTACTGCTGTTTGAACATCAACAGTATCAATGGCTTTAGAATTTTTTCTATCGATCGGTTGCTTTGTAACTCTATCATCAGCAACACCTAAGATACCCTTTAATTTTGAATCATTTCCATTTACTTTCATAACACCCTTATATCATCAAAAAAGCTACTCTTGGTTCTTATTAAGATGCCTAAATTGGTCTCCATGTTCCAACCAGAATAAAGCTGAATTAAATCAGCTATTTATCCTTATCAAGCTCCTTAACAACCATATCTTTAAGCCCCAATCCCTTGCCTTTAGCCATATCCGCTGCCAAGGCCTGGTTAAGCATATCCCGGTAAAGTGATTCCTCATTAGAGGCTTCAGCTGTACCCTTCCACATACTTGTAAACATCTGTTGCAAAAGTAGTGCCTCAAAATCTTCTGCTGCCTTCACCGCTTCTTTTCCCTTTTGATCTAAAGGCTTATCAGAAAGTTTAGAAGTGGCTTGCACATTTTTTAATAGTAATGTGTCTTCAATTGATACACTCTTCATAGTTACATCACCACAAGCTCTGCATGAAGAGCCCCTGCTTTTTGAAGTGCTGCAAAGATTGAGATCAGATCTCTAGGAGTTACTCCTAGAGCATTTAATCCTCTCACTAACTCCCCTAATGTTACATTTCCACCAACTAAGTTCAGCCTTCTATCCTCTTCTCCAACTTGAATATCCTGATTTTGAACCACAGCTGTTTCCCCTTCAGAAAGTGGATTTGGTTGAGAAACTTGGGTTTCAGCTCTTATTACAATATTCAAGTTCCCGTGGGCTAAAGCAACTTTACCGACTTTTACATTATCACCAACAATTATAGTTCCTGTTCTTTCATTCACAACAACTCTTGCGTTTGTATCTACCTCAACCTGTAGGTTTTCAATGTTAGCAACAAGCCCGATAGGATCTCTTACAAACTCTGCAGCTATTGGGACTTCAATTGAAGATCCATCAATTCCAACAGCAAATGGACGCCCTAGAAACTCATTAATTGTTTTTACGACTCTTGTAACAGTTGTAAAGTCAGCTTCTCTTAATACCACTCTTACTCTTTGAGATTGGAATAGATCAAATGGAATAGCTCTTTCAATCGTTGCTCCATTTGAAATCGTTCCAACGGTAGGATGATTTTGAGTCGCTGAGTCAGCTCCTGCACCTACGGAGAATCCACCAACAGTTACCTGACCTTGAGAAACTGCATAAGTATTTCCATCTGCACCGCGCAGTGGAGTCATAATAAGCGTCCCACCCTGAAGACTTTTTGCGTCACCAAGTGAAGAAAGAGTTACATCAATCGATGTTCCAGGCCTTGCAAATGGGGGAAGAGTTGCAGTTACAATAACGGCAGCTGAGTTTTTTACCTTAACAGCTTTTGGATCAACTCTGATTCCTAAGTCCTCTAACATGTTAGAGATCGATTTTAGAGTAAACTCGCTTCCGTTTCCGTCACCAGTTCCATTAAGACCAACAACAATGCCGTATCCATAAAGCTGGTTACCACGCATTCCTTCAATTTGAGCTATATCTTTTAGCCGTGCTGCAAAACTAACACTGACTAAAAAAAGAACTCCAACTACGTATCTTAGAAAGGCCATACTCTCCTCACAATATTTCCAAGCCATCCGCCATGTTGCGCATCCCCTACTGTTCCTTTTCCGAAGAAATCAATTCTCATATTGGCAATTTTTGATGAGTCGATCTCATTAGCTGAGTTAACATCGCTTGGTCTAACTAACCCACTTATAATCATCACCTGATCTTCTTCATTAACAGAGACTATCTTCTTCCCTTCGATTCTTAAGACTCCTGCTGGAAGTACCTCAACAACCATAGCGGACATTTTACCTCTCAACGCCCCTGTCCTGGTTGTTTCCCCTTCACCCTTATATGTTGATTTCGAACCGCCCTTAACAAGCGGTTGAGTAGTGTCTGCTCTTCCGTCTTCTCCTGTAGTGATGTAGGTGTCGATCTTATTTAGAAGATACTGCGGAACTCCAAGAAGCTGCTCAAAAGTAGCTTCAATTCCAGACTCAGTTGTAATTTCAGTATCAGCATCAGTTGATCCTGACATATTTTCAGAAACTACGATTGTGATCAGATCCATAGCCTGCCAGGCTCTATGGTCCTGAAATAGATAGGTTCCTCGTCTACTCTCTCTCCAAAGACTTGCCTGAATACCAGGGTCTCCAAGTGGAAGAGGGCTCTGGTAATCTCTAGTTAAAGGGGCTGATGACTCTTGGACTGTATAGCCTAATTCTGGCTGCGGCATGTTTGTTTCTACTTCCTGGTTAGCAAACGAAACCCGTGCTCGTCCGTATTGATCGTTTTTTTGCTGATTAAGATTAGCTTTTAGTGCATTAGTATACTCTAAGGCAGGGTAGCTTTTAGGGGGCGGGGTTGAAACCGAGCATCCTAAAATCGCTGGAATACAGTAGTAGATCGCTTTTTTCATATTCATTTCCCTAATTAACCCTCACCACTCCTGGTTCTGTTACAATACCACTCACTATTTTTCCTGATGCTTCATTTCGGACACGAATTTCTTCATTTACACCGCGCGTATCCAGAGCAATTCCTGTTGCTGATGCTTCAAAGGTACCTGAACTATATGACAGAATTACTTTCTTCCCTTTCTCAACAGCAACAGCTCTTTCAACATACATCTTTCTAAATGGTGTTCCGTTTTCAATCCTGCTTCTTGCTTGCTTTCCAATCAGTTCACTTTCGTCGGAGATAAATTCACCAGATAGTTCACTTAAATTCATTCGAGCCATCTCAATAGAACTCTCATCAATTATCTCTCCCCTTTCAACCTGCCTTGAAGCAACGGGGACAACATTAAATTCATCAATTTTTGCTACTACAGGGAATTTTCCTATTTCTATTCCATCTTGTGCTAAACTTATTTCAAAGTGTGAATTTCCATCTCGCTTTCTACCATTAAATATTGGTTCAAGAGTAATATCACCTGGTGGAACTTTAATTCCTTCAAGTGAGGAGATTTTTTTAAGCGTTGCCTCTTTCCCTTGATCTAAGAAGTATCCTTCTATCGCTTCTTTAACTTCTTTAATAGAGATCTCCCGCCCAGCTCTGGTAACCTTTACAGTTTTAGGTATCGAGTAGCCTACATCTCTTAGATTTATACCCTGATCTCGAAGAGCATCAAGAATACTACTTGCCTGAAGTTCGATAGTTTCTCCTGCTTTTTCTGCAGTTCCTACCTGAACTTTCTTGATACCAATTACTAGGTCATCCTGACCACTCGACATCTCTTCAACATCAGCTATATCAGCCAGAGTTATGATTGGCTTAGTAACTGTTGCCTTATCTCTTCCTATGACTCTTACAATAAAATCATTCGAAAAGACGCTAGTTGCTAGTAATAAAATTGCTAAAACTCTCATTATTACCTCTTAAGATTAATTGCCTGACTCAACATCTCATCAGAGGTATTTATCCCCTTACTTGCTGCTTCATAGGCTCTTTGAGCAGTAATCATCTGAACTACCTCACCTACAACACTCACGTTACTGCTTTCTAGAAATCCTTGAGTGATTCTTCCAAAACCATCATCTCCAAAGCTTCCTGCAACTGGAGCTCCTGAAGACTCAGTTTCAACATATATACTTCCACCCATAGCCTTAAGACCTGCGTTATTAGCGAATCTTACTGCTTCAATGGTTCCTGCTACTGTTGCAGCCTGGGTTCCCGGAAGAAGATAACTAATCTGTCCATCCTCACTAATACTTATCGAAGTTGCATTATCAGGGACCGTACCTGCTCCAGAGACCTCATATCCTTCTGCTGTAACAACCACTCCTTCACTGTTTCGTTGAAAGTTCCCAGATCTTGTATAACCAGTACTTCCATCAGGAAGAGTTACAGAGAAAAATCCCTCCCCTTGTATTGCAACATCAAGAGGATTACTTGTTGAAACAAGATCTCCCTGACTGAACATTCTCTGAGTTCCAACTGATTTAACTCCAAGCCCAACTCCAATACCTGATGGACTTCTTGTTGATTCAGAAGTTGGAGCCCCTGGATCCATTAGGTACTGATACATAAGATCCTGAAACTCTGCTCTGCTTTTCTTAAATCCAGTTGTGTTAATGTTGGCTAAGTTGTTTGAGATAACATCAATAGTCATCTGCTGAGCCGTCATACCAGTTGCTGAAGTATAAAGTCCTCTAATCATATTATCTTCCTCTTCCTAATTGATTAATCGACATCTGATTCATCTCATCGATGTTCCTTGCAGTGCGCGTATACATATCAAACGCTCTATTTACTGTGATAAGCTCTACTACACTTGGGATTACCCCAACGTTAGATCCTTCAAGAGAGCCCGGAATTACTTCTGCAGGAACTGTTTCTCCTCCAGCACCATCTAGTTTAAATCTAGAGGAGCCTTCTGGTTTTAGATTCTTAAGATCTGAGAATCTAGTCACCTGGAGATTTCCAACAACCTCTCCATCAACCTCGATCCCACCATTTGCATGAATCTTGACGGAGCTACCTGTAATTGTGATTGGTCCTCCATCACCAAGGACCTGGGAGCCATCTTGCAAGGTAAGCTCACCTGCCCCGTTTATTGTGAAGTTTCCAGCTCTAGTAAATCTAGCACCCTGAGGAGTTTGAACTGAGAAAAAGTCATTCGGGTTTTTTAATGCAACATCTAGTGGATTACCTGTTTGTCGAATTGAGCCCAATGAGAAATCAGTAAATGTTGAAAACTGAGACACTCCGCCATAACGATCATGATCTGGTTTTGCAATAGGATCTCCCGAAACAGAAGCAAGAGTCTTCTCAAAAGGTTGTTGTTCCTGTTTTAGATACTCACCCTTAAATCCAGGAGTATTAACGTTAGCTAGATTGTTAGTAACAACCTCAAGCCGCCTTAAGTATGCAATCCCTGCCGATGCTGACGAATAGGTTCCGTAGTCCATTATAGTGTCTGCTCCATTCTTCTCATTGCACCAAGAGCTCCTAAACGTGGATCACTTGCCCTTTGAAGAGCCTCAACTCTATCGATTGGAAGTCTTGTTCTTGCTGCTACGTATTCAATGTCACGGCCGGCCTTCAGAAGATCTCCGGCTAGTCTTTCAACTTCAAAAAGATCTGAAGGTTCAACTTCTTTTTCTATCTTAGAGCTAAGGGTAAAACTTGGAGGCTCAGCAACTTCTTCTTCTATGACCGGATCAGCTAGCTCTATCTTGTTACTAGCCATATTTACTTCTATGTGAGTTTTCTGAATTATCTTTTGTGCTGTAACGGCTATCTCTTTAAGATCTGAGGTTGCCTTGCCGGTTGCTTGCTCAATTGTCTTGACAAGTTTTTCGCCTCTTTCGATAAGTGTGCTTACACGACTTTCTATAGCTTCAAGCTCAGTGATTGCTCTATCTAGGTTTCGTTGTTTTTTATCGATCGATTCTTCAAGGGAAGAAGCAGTATCCTCAGAGCGACGAATTATATCTTTCAGGTTATCTTCAAGCCCCGCCACTTTTCTTGAAAGTGAGGTACTAATACCACCCTTAAAGACCTTGGCCGCTAAATAAACAACGCTCAAGGCGACCCCTACATCAGCGATAATCTTTCCAATTTGTATTGCATCCATGCGCCAAACCTCTGCCTAAAACTAAGATCGAAGCGTCAAATACTTGACTCCCCAAGAGTCTAAGTACCTGATCTCCTTCGAACCTTAGTGTCCACGTTTAGTAATTGTGCAAGGGGGATGCCGGAAATGTCTGACTATCCTAAGAAGCCACAGAATGGCATTATACGGCTCGTGACATATCCAGCTTTTGAAGAGATCACATCCAGACAGGGAGACAAGGAGCTACTTGCAACTTATAGGTCATTTAATTCGCTCCTTCCATTAATTGCATTGTTTTTAATCTTAGCTACTTTTTCATTTTCGCTTACCGCATTTTTTTCGGGAGGGGCTGGTGGATCGGTTCTTCAGTTCTTAAACTTCTCACCGAGATGGTTCGCTCTACCTCCCGCTTTGGTTTTACTGGAGATAATCCGTCGAAGGTTTAACGATAAGTATATTTTAGGCCGGGAAATCTTACAGCATATTGGTGGCAGGATCGCTCTTCGATATTACATCCACATAATTAAATATAGTGATATTAGAGCCGTAAACGTAGTTCAATCTTTTTGGGGGAGAATGTTAAATTTCGGAACCCTTGAAGTAAGTACTGCTGCTCAAGGTGAAGGTGATGTATTCTTCTACGGTGTTAGAAGCCCTGAAGAGCTAGCTCAACTAATTGAACAATTTAGAGCTGAAAACCAAAAGCGTCATTCAAAAGAGGCTGGCTCTAGGCCCAGGAATGATGGAGAGTAGGATAGCGCCTGGTCAGGTCGGCTCCCTTTTTTTAATCATTGTTTCAATACCTTACCTCTTCATCTAATAAAATCCATGAAAAAATCCTTAAGTATTTTAGCTAGAATGCCGTTCTCCTATTTTAGAAACTTTGGGGAGGAGAATGTATGAAACGTCTCATCGTAGCTGATGATCATAGCGTCGTAAGAGAGGCTCTTTGTGCGATGTTGGCTCATCGCGGAGATTATCAGGTTGTCGGCCAAGCCGCTGACGGAGAGGAACTACTCTCAGTATTAAAATCCACTACACCAGATCTTTTAATTCTTGATGTTGCGATGCCTAAACTAGATGGTATCGGCGCACTTGATAAGATGAAAGAAGTCGGATCAAGAGTTCCGGTGCTTGTTCTATCTGCTGATGAGGGTGCTGAAAATATAAGAGCAGCTTTTAAAGCAGGCGCTCGCGGCTTTATGCCAAAGAACGCAAAGCTAGACGAGCTACTATTTGCACTTTCTTCAATACTAGACGGCAGAACTTATGTTAGTCCAAGTGTTGCTGAAGCACTTCTTGCTGAACCATCACCAACAGCTGGACCAGAGCAACTAGCTAAGGTTCTAACAAAAAGAGAGATTGAGATCTTAACTTATCTTGCAGATGGAAAACCAAACCGAGAGATCGGGAAGATTCTCCATATCAGCACCAGAACTGTAGATACACATAGAAGTAACATTCTAAAGAAACTAAAAGTAAGAACTAATGCTGAACTAGTGAAGATCGCAATCCACCACGGATTGATTACTGTATAGAAATAAGTGCAGACCCTACCTCTTCGAGAATTGCGGGCGTTTTCTAGCTTTATGTAGTCCGTATTTCTTACGTTCTACTTCGCGGGAATCTCTTGTTAAGAAACCTGCTTTTTTCAGGCTGCCTCTTAACTCTTCTTTAAATTGAATAAGTGCACGAGCAAGCCCAAGTCTTACTGCTCCTGCCTGACCAGCAGAGCCACCACCGACCACTGTAGCCTTGATGTCTATCTTGTCAGTTAATTCTGAAAGCTCGAGTGGTTGTCTAACTATTCTGTTAAGAGCTTCTCTACCAAAGTAGGACTCGTAATTCTTTCCATTAACAGTAATAGCCCCTGAGCCTGCTTTTAAAAAAACCCTGGCCACTGCTCTTTTTCTTCTGCCGATTGCGTGAATGTATCCACCTTTAATCATAAACTTTATACCTTAACAGGATTTTGTGCAGCATGAGGATGCTCAGCACCTTTATAAACTTTTAATCTCTTCCATATTTGATGCCCCAAAGCACCACGTCTCACCATACCTTTTACGGCACTCTCGACGATCTGTACTGGATTTTTCTCTTTAAGATCTTCAGCAACTACCCCTTTAATTCCACCAGCATAACCAGTGTAACGGAAGTACTTTTTCTGTGACTCTTTATTGCCTGTGAACTTAACTTTTTCTGCATTAATAACAACAACAAAGTCGCCACAGTTTATATGCGGAGTATATGTTGGCTTATGCTTTCCTCTTAGCAATGTAGCTACCTTGGTGGCCAATCTTCCAACCGGAACATCAGTTGCATCAACAAGAAGCCACTTACTCCCCTCTTCTGCCTGTTTTTTCGTAATAGATAACGTTTTCATGGATAAGCCGCCGAATATACCGATTTTTTTGGCCGTGGTCAAATAGCATTGATTTATGTCTGGACTGGCTTTCTTGTCCTAAGTAGCTTTAGCGAAGAAGGAAGCCAGTCCTTAAAAAGGTCAGTCTTCCCCCTACGCCAAAGGCTTCGGGGGACAAGAAAGACTGACCAGAGATAAAAATCACTCTCCTAGAATCTCACTTACCGCCTCTGCCCTACTCTTTGGATCGTAAGGTGGTGGAAACTCTGCGGTTGGCAGCCCTTTTCTTGCCAGGAGAGAATTTAGCTTAGTTATTGCCCCTGAGAGACGCTTATAGAAATGATATTCTCTACCTTTTGTTTCATCCAACATAAGAGATTCGGTCCAAAGCGTGACTACTTCGTGTTTTTCTGATTGCGAAAGATTCTTTGTTTTTAGAATCTCAATCTGCGCCTTTAGGTTATCTACATATTTTTTCATCTTACTGACCCTTACCCGAGAGGACTACTGGAAGAGTTTTTAAGAGAAGCAGAAAATCCCTGCCCAGTGACCAGTTATCAATATATTCTAGATCCATTTTGACCCAATCTTCAAACCTTTTAACAGCGTTTCTACCACTTACCTGCCATGTACAGGTTAATCCAGGTCTCATTGAAAGCCGTCTTCTATCTTTTCTCTCGTACATACTAACCTCACCTGGAACAGGCGGTCTTGGGCCAACCAAACTCATATCTCCCCTTAGAACGTTCCATAGCTGAGGGAGCTCATCTAGTGAGAATTTTCGCAGATACTTTCCAAGGCGCGTTACTCTGGGGTCGTTTTTCATTTTGAACACTGGTCCATCCATTTCATTTTTATCTGCTAAAAGATGAAGTTTCTCTTCCGCGTCTTTCTCCATGGTTCTAAACTTATAAAGGGAAAATATTCTGCCATTAAGCCCAACCCGTTTTTGCTTGAATAAAACTGGACCTCCCGAGGTTACACGCACCAAGATCGCAATAAGTGCTAAGATGGGAAGAAGTAAAGTTAATAAAATAATCGATATTGCGATATCTGAACCTCTTTTAATGCTCAATTCCCATCTATCTCCAGGTGGCGTTTCAAAATGGATAAGTGGCATACCGCCAAAGTAGCTTAACCCAGATTTTACCACCCCTACTGAGAAAAGATCTGCAACAACAGTGGTTTCTATCCCCTGCTCAGCACAGGCAACAAGAAAACTTTCAGCTTCTTTCATATATTGAGCAACATCAGCAAATATAACCTCATCTATTGCACCATCACGAATTGCTTTCTCTATCGATTCTTTACCTTTAATCAACGGAGAGAATGATAACTCAGTTGGACCAAAAACCCCGACTGCTCTCACTCTTATCCCAAGCTCTTTTCTAGATGAGATCTCCTCAAGTAGTCGTGCTGACTGTTCACCTCCGCCACAAACGATAACATTTCTAAAATTCCGTCCTCTTCTTCTAAAATATCTTAAAATCGCTAAGACGATGTATCTTTCCAGTGTTAAGAGCAGTCCCACAAGCAAACAGAACAGTGCAATAAAACTTCTACTTACTTCAACTTTGAGAATAAAAAGCGTTGCTGCAAGTAGTAAGAATACAACTGCTGAGCTTGCCAAACCTATACTAAGAAGTTTGATGGGAGAGGTTAGCCTCATACTGGCATAAGCACCAAGAAGGCTTAGTACCACCATGAAAAATAACAGCGAGAGAACTAAGATAAGAGCGTAATCTTTTAGAGGGGCTAGCTCTTCACCAAATAGGGGCAAACCAAGATTGTACTTCTCATTCCAAAAGACCAGGCTATATCTTCCGTAGTAAGCAGCAACAAAAGATAGGCAGATAAGAGCAAAATCTCCGGCACGCTCAAGACGTGAAATTAAACGCCAGTTTTCCTTCAACATTCAACTAACAAGGATATAAGTGATATAGAGCAAATGAAAGGGGCTTAGTCCAAAAGCTGACTTAGTGCTTTTATAACTTTCCCTTCAGTTAATGGACGTCTAAGGGTATTACTAAACTGAGAAAACTCTTGACCATTACTTACAAGAAGAGTCTCTGAATACCTTTCTTGAGGTATAGAGTCTATAAAGCTTGCCTCTGTGATAATCTTTTCGGTAAGGCTGATCTGCTTAGTAGATTCGACAATACGGGCTACCGCACCCTTTGCCTTAGAAAGCTCGGCAAAGAGGCTTGCTATCTCCTGGTCATGGAAAAGTATTGCTACCTTAGTCATCACCCTTTTTTAGATGCCTCCCTTTTTTAAAGGGCGCAAAGCACTATTTTTGCCTGTAATCACGGAAGGTTATAGGTACTTCCCCTGCTCTACCAAGCTCTTTGTAGAGAAACATGCAAACTACCGATGCTTTAATTGCCATCTTACCTCGCTCATTAAAAAGCTCCTGCTCGAAAACTACTGAGCGTTCACTAACATCTTTAATGCAAGTTTTGACTAAAATCTCCCCTGTTTTTATCTCTCTTAAATAATCAACCTCTATAGCTCTTACAACTGGATATATCCCAGAAGCTATCAGAGATTCCATCGAGGAACCGGCCATCTTTAAAAATGAAACCCGTCCAGCCTCAAGAAATTTAAGTGATTCTGCATGGTGAACGTGCTGATAAACTTCTTCTAAGTTTTTAACTGTTATTTTAAGCTCATCAATCATAGACTCCTAAGCTATGAGTATATTCAAAAAAAGAATTAAAAGTCTTGTTTCAATAATGACAAAATCTGGAGTTGCAATAATTAGTGGAAATCCATCCAGATTCAGATCTAATGATACAACCTATCCAAATTATAGAAACTCGGATCTTCTATATTTTACAGGAACGGAGAATCAAGATGTTACACTGGTAGTTTCAGGATCAGGAGATTCGACTCTTGTTGCGCCAAAACATGACTCGGATAAGGCTCTATGGGACGGACTAGGAGAGGATCCAAAGAGCATAGCAAAAAGAATAGGTGCCAAACTTCTAGTTTCAGAGTCTGTTCTTAGTGAACTTAAAAAACAGATTGAAAATCATGAAACTCTATATCATCAAACTATTGATGGGGGACTCAGTTTGGCTGTAGCTCAGTGGGTATTTAGCAGGCCATACTATGCGCGAAAAGTACTTCCAAAAAATGTATCCCCGCTTGAAGTAGTATCAAGCAAGTTAAGGCTTTTCAAATCAAAGGAAGAGATCGCTTGTTTAGAGAACGCTGTAGCAGTAACTGCATCAAGTTTTTTTGAAACAGCAAGATTCATAACTGCTGGAGTTACTGAAAATTTTATCGCTGCTACTTTAGAGTATTGGATCCGTGCCCAAGGGGGAGAGCTTTCATTTAATACGATTGTTGCAGGTGGAAAAAATGCAAGTGTGCTTCACTTTTCACCAACCGATCGAGCCCTTAAGAAGGGAGAACTTGCTCTTTTAGATTTTGGCGGAAGTATCGATGGATATTGCGCTGATGTGACAAGAACTCTTCCCGTAGGAGGAGAGTTAGTATCTCAAAAACTTATTGATATCTATCACATAGTTCTTGAAGCTCAAGAAGCCGCAATTAGTAATGTAAAATCAGGAGTTCTTTTATCTGATGTTCACAAAGCTGCTGCAACAGTGATCATTAAGGGCTTAATGGCGATTAAGCTTTTAAAGAAAGGCTCAGTTGTTAATCACTTAAAAGAAAAGAGCTATAAAAAATTCTTCCCACATAGCATTGGCCATAGCCTTGGACTTGATGTTCACGATGTTGGGCCATTAAGAGAATCTGCAGAAAATGAACTCAAAGAAGGAATGGTGATAACAATTGAACCTGGTGTTTATCTCAGTGGATCTTGTGGAGTTAGAATTGAGGATAATATTTTGGTTACAAAAAAAGGTAGTGTAAATCTTACTGAATCCATTCCAAAAGATATGAATATCTTAGCTGCATTGGTTAGGGGTGAGATCGAGGTTGGGTGATGAGGTCTGACTGCCAAGAATCTTCTATCTTCAGTTCTCGGCGTTCAGCTAACAGCTATCGGATAACGGAGAGGCGGAGGACAGCAACAGAAGTAAAAATTTTACTGATTTAAAAACTCCATCACCTGAATAAAATCAAAATAACTTGAGGTTGGAATTTCAAAAGATCTATCTTTATAGATTGCAAAAGGCGAATCAGGATCTGCTCTTTTATTGAACTCATGGTCTCTTCTTAAAAGAAGAGCTTTTGCCCATGGCTTACAAAGCTTCACTAATCCATTAACCCAAAGGTTTATCAATGGATCAGGCTCACTGACTCCAATATTAAAGCCCTCTAGTAGTTTAGCTGTATCATCACTGGACAACCAGTTATCACCACAGACAAAATGATTTGTGGTAAAAATCGCAATCGGGGCCCCCTTACTATCTAAAGCCAAGGCAAAAAGATGAGTTAGATTTCTTTTTTTAGGTTTATGTGACGATTCCCCTATTTCGCTAATTGGAATTATTGAAGGAATATCGCTTCCTCGAAATATATGGAGATGGCCATGCTCGCCAGCGATTCGCTCCTCTTTTTTATGGACATGGTAGTAATATTGAGATCTAGTTTCAGGATCGTAGCAATCTTTAGGTGGAAGATGTTCCCATTCACTTATCTGATCGCCTTTTGTGTTAAGCAATCTTGAAAACGGAGAGGAGCCATCTTTCGAACACTCCTCCAGAGCCGCAACAACCTCTGATGCACCACTTAAGATCTCATCGAAGTTGTCTATTTCAACATCTGTTGTAAACGGAGCTATCTCTCTTCCCATACAGGAACAAAGATAGCTAAAAAACAGTTTTGACTAAAGCCTACTCATGAGCTTCGCAATCATGACCTTCACATGCGTGACAATCATGAGCCTCACAACCTTCCGCAGCGCAGCATCCTTCATGTCCGCCACAAGCACGGATCTCTGAATCGGTTTTTGTTAAGGCATCAGCCATAACAGGGGCACTAGCCATCAAAAGTGCAGCAGATGCTGCTAGAGCTGCAAAAGAAGTTTTCTTATTCATATTTTCTCCTAAAAATTCTTCCTCTCGGAAGACGGTTTTAGAACCAGACTCTCCGCCTGATTCCATCTGAAGATAGAATGCAGATACCTAAGATCTTGCACAAGGAGGAATTAATGTTTTAGCAATTAAAACAGCGTTCACCCCTCATTGGCTGGTTGAACGCAAAGCAACTTTTCAAAGTTCGGAAGATCGCTTGCGGAAGCTGCTCTCTCTTCATAGATAACCTTACCTTTGTGAACTATAAAAGCTCCAGGCATCTGAAACCCATCCCCCTGGATGACCCCAACTCCTAGCCCTTTTATAACTGCAGCATTAAACCCCCTAAGCCAAACGAGCGGACCAAATAGCTGCGACAGAGTGCCGCGTCTTAACCCGAAAGATCTATATAAAACTCTATCTGAATCACTAACAAAACTAACCCATGGAAGTTTGAACCTATCTCTTAAATAGTTTCCGTCGACATCTCTTCCCATATGCACTACCACTGTAAACATATCGTCAATTTTTTCTTTACTAAGTGCTGCCAAAGTTTCTCTACAAAACGCGCAACCAGCATGCCTCAAAAAAATCAAAAGCAATGGTTTTTTATATGAAAGCTCATAAAGTGATTCGCCTCCAACAATAAATTTTCTAAGAGACTCATCAAGTGGCAACGCTTCTGCCCCAAGAGTATCAAGATACCCCTGATATGTTGCCTTAAGAGTTAAAGCAAAAAATGGGATCCAGATAAGATCGTTTATGATAACTAAGTAAATAAATTCAAATGGAAGGGTTCCGGCAATTTGTGTGTAAATAAATCCTAAAGCAGCCCCAAGCTTCCCCATTAATCCTAGTAGAACCACTAGCCAATGTTTGTGAGGATCTCCATATACAACAAGATAGCCAACACCAAAAATAGCGATTAAAAGGCCTATACATTGCCATAACGCTATATAGTCAGGGCTTTGAATCCCTAGAGTCTCAAAAATTAAACTTGGAAAGAATATACATATAAAACCAAAAAGTAGATTATAAACCCCAGCAAGTGCGAACATCGTGGCCAATTATGGCATCAAGACAACTTAGAGGAAAGAAATGGTAGCTATTATCGGCGCAGGTATTGCAGGGCTCTCCTGCGCTTACTTCTTAAAACAGTACGGTGAGGAAGTAGTAGTTTACGAAGAAGCAAGCGATCTTGGAGCTGGAGCATCAGGAAACAAAGAAGCGCTAATCAATCCTGTTCTTTCAAACACAGAACGTTCAAAGGAAATGGAATGGATAACTAAAGAGGCGATCACTTTATACAAAAAGCTCGGGTTTGCATTTAAAGGGTCGATTCATCTACCTACCAGCGAAAAAGTTAGACGGCTTCAAAAAAGTAACCCTGAACTTATAATTTCAGGAGAGAAAGCTTCTGAGCTTGCTGGAATAGAGATCCCTTATGAGTCCGTAATTTTTTATAAAAATGCAGGGTCAATCGAGACAAATAAAATTCTTAAGATCTTATCAGACAAAATTGATATTAAGTTTAACTGTAAAGTTAGCACCCCTAAGCCTCAAAAAACAATTTTTTGCACGGGAACTCCTAACTTTAACCTCCCACTCGAGAGAGTCAGAGGCGAAGTGGCCTTCATCTCTCCCCTTACAATAAACATTCCGATCGCCTACGGAGGCTACATACTTCCAGGCGGAGTTGTTGGCTCAAGCTTCGATCATGGAGTTTTCAATGATGAATTAATAAGACAGGACTATATTTTAAAAGGCTTAAAAAATGCTTTAAATATTGATAGTACTTATATTGGTGGCAGGGTTAGCTATAGATTAAATACCCCAGATAGAATGCCTCTAGTTGGAGAAATATCCAAAGATGTTTTAGTCTCTCTAGGACACGGATCAAGAGGGTTTCAGACCGGACTTGTAGCAGGGAGAGTCCTTGCCGATTATATAGTCAACAAAACCCCGATCCCTCCAAGTTTGGATGTAAAGAGGTATAGGTAACTATGTTTAGAATCATAGGCGCATCATTTGGACTAGGATCAAGCAAAAAGGGCTCGGCCTTTGGTCCTCATGTACTTCTATCGCATGGGCTATTTGATACTTTAAAGTTAATTGATCCTTTAATAGAACTTGGCGGTGTTGTTACTCCAAGCTATCTCTCTGAGGGAAGTGGTGGAAGTCCTAAAAATCTAAAAGAGTTTTTATCATTTCATGAGGATCTTAAAGATAAAATAGCTCAGTGCTATAAGGAAAATAAAAAACCTCTCGTTCTTGGAGGCGATCATGCTATCTCAATTACAACTATCGAAACAGCTGCGCTAATCACTAAGAAAAGAATCGGCGCTCTATGGATAGACTCTCATACTGATATAAATGACGATAAGTGCACCCCTTCTGGTAATATTCATGGAATGACTCTTAGAGCACTTCTTGGAGAGGTTCCGTCGTTAACAAAATCACCACCCAGCATTAAGGCTGAAGACATTACATACATTGCTGTTAGAGATATCGATCCACCTGAGCAAGAATACATCAGAAAAAAAGGTATTAAGCTTTATACTATGAGAGATATCGATGCTCGAGGAATAGGCTCGGTTGCATCTGAGGCAATTCAAAATCTTTCAAAACAGGTTGATGGAGTTGTTGCTTCTTTCGATCTTGATGCCTGCGATCCTGAAATAGCCCCTGGAGTTGGGACTCCTGTTGCTGGAGGCTTATCTGAGCGAGAATCTCACTTTATAATGGAAGAGATTTCACTTATCCCTAATCTTTTAAGTCTTGAGCTTGTTGAGTATAATCCTGAGCTTGATAAGGATGAGAAAACAGCAAAACTTGCTATAAGGCTATTACAAAGTGGCTTAGGCAAAAGAATCATTTAAAGGAGAATATTATGTCGATAGTTGAAATTCTTGGAGATGAGTCGTTATTAACCCATCAGTGTAAAACGATCCCAAAAGAAAGACTTACTCTTCCTGGGCCAGATTTTATTGAAAGGGTTTTTGTTCAATCTGACAGGAATCCAAAAGTTTTAAGATCATTACAGTCATTATTTGATTCAGGTAATCTTAAAGGAACAGGGTATCTTTCAATTCTCCCTGTTGATCAAGGAATAGAGCATAGTGCTGGTGCATCATTTGCAAAGAACCCCGATTACTTTGATCCAGAAAATATTATAAAACTTGCTATAAGCGGAGGATGCAACGCCGTTGCTACTACTTTTGGAGTCTTAGGTCTTTGTGCAAGAAAATATGCTCATAGAATTCCATTTATTCTAAAACTTAATCATAACGAACTTCTTACAGTTCCAAATAAATATGATCAGGTGATGTTTGCCCAAGTAGAAGATGCCTGGAATATGGGGTGTGTTGCTGTTGGAGCTACGATCTATTTTGGATCCGAAGAATCAACTAGACAGATTGTTGAGGTGTCTGAAGCATTTTCAAGGGCTCACGAACTTGGAATGGCAACTATTCTTTGGTGTTATCTTAGAAACAGCGGTTTTAAGGTTAACGGCGTTAATCATGAAACAAGTGCTGATGTTACAGGGCAGGCAAATCATCTTGGAGTAACAATAGAAGCTGACATAATTAAACAAAAGCAGCCTGAGCAAAACGGTGGCTTTGAGGCTTTAAACATGGGAAGCAGTTCTTACGGAAAGCTGGATAAGAGAATGTACAGCGAGCTTTCTACTAATAACCCGATCGATCTAACAAGATATCAGGTAGCTAATTGCTATATGGGACGAGCCGGACTTATTAACTCCGGTGGAGGCTCAGGAAGTAACGATCTACAAGATGCTGTTAGAACTGCTGTTATCAATAAACGAGCTGGCGGAATGGGACTAATCTCTGGAAGAAAAGCGTTTCAGCGTCCAATGAAAGAAGGTGTTGAGCTATTAAACGCTATTCAACAGGTTTATCTTTCAAAGGATGTTACGATAGCTTAGGCTTGTAACCTGGAAGCAAATCATTCCCTTTGTATTCTTAGTGGTCTCCGTGGTTAATAAAGAAATGCGGAAGTTAAGGAAACACTTTTCGATGACCTTGAAATGAGTCTTTCAGATTCTAAGTATATACAATTGAACCACAAAGAATTTTCAATTATAACTTAGACTCTTTCCCTGCTATCAAACTTAAAGCAAGCTTTGGAGCCTGATTAGCTTGCGCTAAAATTGCAGTAGCAGTCTTTTGAAGGATCTGAACTCTGATCATATCAGCTGATACGCTTGCAATATCAAGATCAATAATCCTAGATCTAGCTGCAACGAAAGATTCTCTTGCACTTTGAAGATTCCCAATCGCAATACCTACTCTTGACTGAGAAGCTCCAATAACTCCCCGCTGAAGTGAAAGATTAGACAGAGTTCTATCAAGCATAGACATAGCCTGAAGGGACTCAGCTTTCGTTTTTAAGCTAAATGGAAGAATTGGTGAAACCCCATCACGGGTGAAACCAAAAAGAGCTGAAGAGCTTGCTGTACCATCTGATACTCCTGCTGTAACTATATCAAATACCCCATCCCCATTAATATCACCTGCAAACAATCCTGCTGAGGATGCTTTATCGGAGATAAAACTGGTTGAGCTACCAAAGGTTCCATCGCCATTTCCAAGCCTGATTGTTGCGTAGCCCTCACCACCAAAAAATCCCGTAGAAACTACGTCAAGCTTTCCATCTCCATTCATATCAGCAAGTATCATCTCTTGCTGAGCTATTACATCGGCGTACGATACTACATCCCTAAATGTTCCATCACCATTTCCGAGTCTGACAGAGGTATAACCCGAACCTGCATTACCTACAGCTACAAGATCTAAAATTCCGTCTCCGTTTAAATCGCCTGCAGATATTCCAGTCCCAGACGAAAAGCCCATATTGTAAGAGACGACTCCGCCAAATGTTCCATTTCCGTTTCCGAAATAGACTGTAGCATATCCACTTCTTCCAGTATCAATAACTCCTATATCTAACTTACCATCACCGTTTAGATCGGATATAAATAGATCTGATTATTGATACACTCCCCCTCCACCGAAGTTTTGAAGAGTACTAAATGTTCCATCACCAACACCAAGTCTTACTCCAATAGTACCTGCGGCTGCTCCGCCTGCGGCTACCAGGTCTAGTACCCCATCTCCATTTAGATCTGCTAACTGAACTCCGAATTCACCCATAGAAGTATAGGTAGTTGAAGCTCCAAATGTACCATTCCCATTACCAAGCCTGATCGATGCTTGAGCAGTGCCTCCACCAGTTCCAACAGCTACCATGTCCAAATATCCATCACCGTTAAGATCTCCAAGAGTTACGGCATTTGAACTCCCTGAAATAGAAGCTAGGCTTGTACTTGCTCCAAAAGTACCATCACCATTTCCAAGTCTGATATTGAAATAGCTTGCAAGTCCAGTTCCTGACACTGTAACCATATCAGCAAATCCATCACCGTTAAGATCACCAAGTGCTACATCACTCGCTGTAGTGCCTTCTAAAGTATATCTATTACTACCGGAGGCCGCTGCAATACTCCCAGTACCAAGTTTTCCACCTACTGAAGAAAACAAACTTCCATCAGTACCAAATCCCAACTGGAATCTAATTCCATCACCAAGTGTTCCATCAAAGAGATTTATTCCATTAAAAGAAGCTGATCTGCTGATTCTAAAAAATTCATCTTTAAGAGCCTGAGCCTCAGCATCTAAAGATGCTCTTTGAGTTGAGCTAAATGTTCCATTTGCAGATTGCTGCGATAATTCTCTAATTCTAGTAACAACTGTGCTAAGATTTCCTAAAGTCGAATCTGCAATAGAAAGAAGACTTTGAGCATCGTTCCCGTTTAAAATGGCTTTAGTGTAAACTCTAGTTCTTAGATTTATGTCTTCTGAAATTGCGAGTCCTGCTGCATCATCACTTGCTCTGTTAATCCTCATTCCTGATGCTAACTTTTCAAATAGTCTTGACGGATCAGACTCATTAAGCCTTCTTTGAGCTTGTAGTGATGCTATGTTGGTTCCAATTGTTATTGGCATCTACCTAAATCCTTGGTCTAATTAAAAAATCGGTATTAATTGGACTAGGTTTAGGTTTAGGGGAGCTTAATATTCATGATTTAGAATATGATGAATAAAATCAGGCATTAACTAATAAGCCGACTCGAAATATATGGAGAAAACAGCTTAATATTTTGTGCAGAGCTGCTTAGTTTTTTATACTAAGTGAGTTATAAGCTGATCTAATATTGAACTTACCCTTTATCTCTTCAAACGATAGATCCTCAACCTCAGGGTAGTGCTTTTTGATATAGTAGAGCTGAAAGGCTCTGTAAGTATCATCAAAGGCTTGTTTTGATCTAGCTCTTTTTGCTTCTCTCACCGGTAGCACTATTGTGGCATAAGCTAGGAGCATCGAAAGAGCCAATAGAAAAATGGTCATAAATAGGATATCGTCAGCCTGGTAGAATTTCTTAATATGAATTTACTGGATAAACTAGAACGTACCGAAAGGGCTATTTTAAGGGCAAAACGGGCAAAGCTCCCCTTTAGTTTTATTACCCCAACTCTTAGCTTCCTACTTACCCCTTTTCATCTAACAACTGCACTATTTGTCCCAGTTTTAGGACAGATCCTTTTACTTATTAATATATGGTTTTTAATTATGTTTCTAAGAGCCAAAGGCTCGAAGCTTGAGTCTTTCGTGGTAGTTCTTGCAATTATTTTTTCGGTTGGACTCTCAGTTGCTCTTTCAGGTCTTTATCCAAAACATCTTGATATGGTGATATCTACACTTATGGCTCTTTCACTTGCTGTATCATTAGCTTCTTGCTTGTCACTTCTATATGGTTGGTTTTCTGTAGCGCGATATGAGTCAGTTTTTTAACTTTGAAGAAGAAGAGCCAAAGATCTATCAACTTTGGCTTAAAAGGAATGTTGGCTCACTAAAATCTTCCTCAAAAGATCCTTTTGTTCTTACTATGCCTCCCCCTAATGCGAATGGGGAGCTTCACTTAGGACATGTGTTTGGTTATGTCACGATGGACATTTTAGGAAGATTCTACAGAGCTAAAGGTCTCCCTACTCTTCTTCTTCCAGGAAAAGATCATGCAGGGATTCAAACTCAAGTTGTTTACGAGAAGAAGCTTAAAGCAGAAGGGATTGATCCCGCCACATTAGCCAGAGAGGAGTTATACAAAAAATGTTCTGAATTCTGCTTAGACCGAGCCGGATACATGAGAGCTCAGGAACAGAGCATCGGAATCACAGCTGATTGGGATAAAGAGTTTTTCACCCTGGACGAGAGACTTAACCGAACTGTTTATGAAACCTTTATTCAGATGTGGAATGACGGTCTGATCTATAAAGGACTAAGAATTGTAAATTGGTCTGTATTTTCTCAAACCGCTATTTCAGATGTAGAGGTTGAGTATCAAGAACAGAAAGGATCTCTTTGGTTTATAAGATACAAAGGAGTAACTATATCCAGGAAACCAATTAAAAAATCCGAGTTTAACCTTCAAAAGACCTCATCTGATGCAATGTTTATAGAGGGTCAAAAACTACCTATTGGCGATCTACTTGAGATTAATGGCGCTAATTACTGTGTATTTTCTCATGAGATCTCTGATCCGCTAGTAACCAGAGACGGGACAGTCTTAGTTCCTTTTTTTGGATTTGACTTAATTACTGCAACTACAAGACCAGAAACCCTACTTGGAGATACAGCACTTGCAGTTCATCCTGCTGATCCTAGATATAAAGAGTTAGTTGGCAAGAAAGTTCGTGTGCCTCTTCTTGGATATGAAATTCCAATAATAGCAACTAAAAAAGTTGATCCATTATTTGGAACCGGAATCGTAAAAGTAACCCCTGCTCATGATTTTCTTGATTATGAGATTGGAGAAGAAGCAGGGTTAGAAATGCGTCAGGTTATTGATAAGTTCGGCAAAATGACTGAGCTTGCAGGCCCATACGCGGGGCTCTCTGTGAATGAGGCAAGAAAAAAAGTAATTGAAAATTTAGGTGAGGATCTAGTCAACACTAAAACCATCACACACAAAGTTCCAATCTCGGAGCGAGGGAAAGATGTGATTGAGCCTCAATTATCTGAGCAATGGTGGTTAAGGGTAGACAAACCCGAGTTAAATTTAAAAGAGCGAGCATTAAAATTGCTTAGAGATGGCAAAATAAAAATTTATCCTGAAAACTTTACCGATCAAGTCATTAAGTGGTTTGAAAATTTGAAAGACTGGAACATCTCAAGGCAGCTTTGGTGGGGGCATCAGATCCCTATTTGGACCAAAGGTGCTGAGATAAAAGCTTCAATTGACTCACCGGGAGCCGATTGGGTTCAGGAGACTGATACTTTCGATACCTGGTTCTCCTCAGGCCAGTGGCCATATACAACTGTTTCTGCTGCCGGACTTTTTGATCTTAAAACTACATCACCCTACTTCCCGACTCACACCATGGTGATGGGTAGAGATATTCTGTTTTTTTGGGCATGTAGGATGATCTTATTTGCTGCCTATAGGTTCAATGATGTTCCTTTTAAGAATCTTTATTTTCATGGCCTTATTAGAGACGAAAAAGGACAGAAGATGTCCAAGTCAAAAGGCAACGGCATTGAACCTAAAGAGATGTTAAAAAAGTACGGAGCTGATGCCTTACGACTAGGAATGATAGTTGGAACCTCTCCTGGCATAGATCTAAAATTTAGTGCAAAGAAAATTGAAGGTTATAGCAAATTTACAAATAAGCTTTGGAATGCTTCAAAGCTTATTGAACTTAAATTTGGATTAGAAGCTGTCAAACCAACAGAAATAAAACTTGAATCTTCAAAATGGATTTTAGATAAAACTGCTAGAGTTTTTACCGAAGTTTCTGAGAGATTATCAAGCTACGCAATCCCGCAAGCGGCTGACTTAGCTTATGACTTTGTGTGGTTTACCTACTGCGACTGGTATCTTGAAATGATGAAGGTGATGGCTAATGAGCCAGAGTCAAAGTATGTAACAGCAGTAACATTTAAAGCTGTTCTTTTAATGCTACATCCATTTATCCCTTTTATTACAGAAGCTATCTATCTGAAGCTTCCATTTTTAAAGGATAAGGAAACTTTAGCTGAAGAATCATGGGAGTTTAATTTCAACTCTGATGGCTCTACAAATATCGAGAGGGTAATTGATATAATTACAGCCATAAGACAGGTAAAAGCTGGAATTGGCGCACCCTACTCCCCGATGAATATCTCAGTAGATAATTTATCAATAGAAGAAAAAGCCCTAGTAGAAGGGATCGCAAGAGTCACTGTTTTAGATCAAATTAATGACCCATTAAAAAAACCTTATAAGGGCGGAGAAGTACTTTGTGAGGTTAAAAATAAAGCTGTTTACAAAGAATTCTTAGTAAAAGAACTGAATGAAACTATCTTAAGAGTTAATTCTTGCGAAGCTAAGTTGTCTTCAGATTTTTCAAAAAGAGCTGATCCTAAACTTGTTGAAGAAGAGCGAACTAAGTTATCGCAACTCAAAGCAAGCATAGATCTCCTTCAGGTTGAGATTCGGGGGATAGGTTAAGGGCAGGTAAATATATTTTACTTGGGGGTCAGGCCGGAAGGCCTGACCAGGCAAATGCTAGCGTCTGTCTGGTCAGGCCTTTTCGGCCTGACCCCCAAGTTTGAAAATGCTAAACCTTCGTCATTTCCACTTTAGATAATCTTCCCATTTGTCGACATCGATATAGAGCGGTCATGGAAGAGCGGTACAAAATTCTCGTAGTTGATGATAATCCCCTGGTTTCAGGGGTCGTTAGTACCCTATTAAGACAGGCTAATTTTCAAGTATCTGTAGCCAACAACGGAAAAGAAGCAATCAGCTTATTAGAAAACGACTCAGTAGATCTGATTCTTTGCGATGTGATGATGCCACAAATGGATGGCTATGAGCTTTATGATACATTAAGAAAAACTCCTAGCTGCTCTCAGATACCATTTGTTTTTCTTACAGCACTTGATCAAAAGTTTGAAAGAGCGAAAGGTTCTGAGCTTGGAATTGATGATTATCTTGTAAAGCCTTTTGAACCAGAAGAGCTTTTAGCAGTCGTAAAAGGTAAGCTAAAACGAGCAGGTGCTTCAAAAGAGCAATACAACTCATACAGAAAGCAGGTGCTTCATACGCTAAGCCATGAACTAAGAACACCACTTGTTGCTATCAACACTGGAGCAGAACTTTTGATTGATCAATCAAAAAAAGACGAAGAAGATAAAACAGTTCAGCTTTTAGAGGCAATCAGAAGAAGCGGAGCAAGATTAGAAAAGCTAGTATCTGATTTTATTCAACTTCAACAGATAGAAGCCGGAATTACTGAAAGAATCTTCAATGAACGAAAAAGCCATATCTCAATCTCATCTGTAATTAATATGCTTATAAAACGATGGGGAGCCGAACTTAAAGATAAAGGTTTCACTATAGCTCTTAAAGGAAGTGCGGGTGAAGGAACTATCTGCGCCTTTGAGCCACATCTCGTTGATGCTCTAAGTAGAATAATAGATAATGCAGTGAAATTTTCTGATTCGATTAAGGAAATAATGATCGAAATAGCTCAAAATTCAGTCACTATCCATGACCGAGGATGTGGACTAGATCCATCTCAGGTGAAAAAATCACTAGCGGAATTTCAACAACATGGCCGCGATAAAAGAGAGCAGCAAGGTGCTGGACTTGGACTTGTTATAGCCTCAAAACTTCTTACAATTGCTGGAGCTACACTCGAATTTGAAAAAAGAGAGGGTGGCGGATCTAGTATCAAGGTAACGTTCGATACTTAGCCCCTAGTTTAAAACCATACGAGCACATCCTCCACACCGCGGAGGGTACTTTTCTACAGCTAAGACAGCACCATTTCCATAGAGCAATTGCGAATTGAAAACTGAGGAAGCTCTTGATCTAAAATAGATCAAACCTGCTCCGTCTATCTGATTTAAATTTATACTTCTGTCTGACTTTAATGTAACAGCGCTACAACTTTCCCAAGAAGAATCATCCATTTGCTGAATGAAAATATCAGGTATAGAGGCAGCTAGATTCCGTATTAAGTTACCCTCTGAATGATTGAAGTACCCACAGATGTTTCTGTTTGTATTTCCTCCATAGGTAGAGATCCAAACAGCAGGATTTCTTGAAATCTGACCATTAATAAGCCATTCCCTATTGAACCATCCAGAAGGATCATAATCATCTAAGATGACGTTGTCTAAGATCTGATTAAAGGATCCGGAGAGAAAAAGAGCACTACCACGGAATTTTGAAAATACGTTATCTTTTAATATCATTTGGAAAGCGCCCAAGTCTCCTGATTCTTCACCTGCAGACAATCTAGTAGAATGAGCTCCCATCTTTATTACATGAGAAAGAACACTTAAAAAATAATTTCGAGAGATCTCACTCTTATATTGTGTACCCATCAAGTAGATCGCGTGGTCAGCAATTAGTTCGAATATATTTTCAGATATGATTGAACCTTCAAATAAATTTTTACCTACTATCCCCTCTACGAGTCCATAAAACTGATTATTCTCTATAATTGAAGGCTCAATTCCCACACCATATAACCCAATTCCAGAGTGCCAATTCATTCCAAAAGAGTGTCCAGTTGGTAGAGAAGGCGACTCAGGTGAACAAAAACTCTGAGCTTTATTTGCAAAGCAACTTAGCTGATTCTGGTAACTTCCACTTGGTGTGCCAGTAGGAACAGGCAAAACACCCTCAAAGGTGTTATTTTTTAAAATTGCATTACCTTGAACCTCTATTGCTCTTAGATTGATCTTAGAGAATTTGTTATTTTGAAAAACTACTCCGTTTGCAGTCGGAAGATTTGTTATTGGGTATCCAACCATAACCATTGCATAACGTCCTTTCGAGGCTCCTAAGGCGAGGTAATTTTCATGAAGGTGTCTGGCAGGATTAAAAAAATCTTCAGATGTAATATCACCTTCGAAATGAATTCCTGATACTGCGATATTATTCTTGCCTCTAATTACAACTAGGATCACTCTTCCGTAACATCTATCAGAACCGCAACTAACATCCTGCGCTAAAGATGGGCTTTTGTAGTGTAGTTTGGTTTTGGACGGGACACCTTCAATAGATATGTTACTTTGTTTTATCAATAGCTTGGGTCTAAGAGCTTTTAACTCTTGTTTTTGATTTTCTGTGAGATTCAGATCTGTATCTTTTGTGGGAGGAATTGCAGAAAAATCAAAATTGCATGGATTGAGAACAATTCTTACTCTTCTGTTTGGATTTGCATTTGCAACGATATTTCCAAATTCAACACTTTTTTGAAGTTGCAGGGCTCGCTCATGATCGCTCAAGCCCGTATTCTTTCTCAGACTCATAGGCATACTGAAAGCTTTAGCCAAATGCTTGATTTCACTATAATTGGAATTAAAGAAGGTATTAGGTCTTAGAATTATATCTTGACCTGAATCTGTGCTTTCAATTGGATTCTCGCATTCTGAATATGTAATCGGCTCAGGAGTATTTGTAGGAGCAGGTAAAGAGAAACATCGAGCCTTGGCTAGCTTAAATTTTTTTTTGAACCTCTTTTGTTTCTTATACTTTCTTAACTTTGACTTACTAAGCACCTTGCCGGTCTTGAACAAGATCAAAAAACTATCCTTGCAGTAGCTTTGGATCTTGAAATTTTCAAGAGGATTAGGAACTAAAAGAGCTTGGGCTAGTCCAGAAGAACTGAGTATCAATAGAGAAATACAAAACCGCACCTAAACCTAACCTTTTAATCTTATCCGCGAAACTCATAGCACTGATTCAGATAAAACCTTAGACTTAAATCGGTATAGTGGACTTAATTATTACTCTATTGATAGTATTTACCCGATGGATCTACCAATTCAACGAACCCTTGCACGTGTAATAAGACAAGATGAAAAGGAAGCCCAAGTAGCCACAGGAGAGTTCTCTGAGCTAATGCTTGCAATCTGTTACGGGATAAAAGTTCTCTCTCAGATGGTTCAAACAGCAGGCTTTAAGGGACTATACGGTTACACAGGTGAAACGAACGCCTCAGGAGACAAAACTCAAAAACTTGATGAAGAATCTCATGTGGTTCTTGAGCAGGTCTTAGGCTCTGCAGGCTGCTTTGGACATATGGTCTCTGAAGAAAGAGATGAGGTGCTTCCTGTAACAAGGGGGTCTAAATCTGGAAAGTATGTTGTTGCTTTCGATCCACTAGATGGTTCTAGCAACATTGGAACTAATATTCCTGTTGGAACGATATTTATAATCTTTAAGAGATTAGGAATTGAGAATGAGTTTTTAAGGCCGGCAAGTGATATAGTCGCTGCTGGATATTCAGTATATGGAGCTCAAACAAGCTTGGTTTTCTGCGCTGGAGGACCTGTTAGAGGATTTACACTTGATACTTCTTTAGGTGAGTTTGTTATGACTGAGCCTGACATCAAGGCACCAGAATCAGGAAACACTTATAGTGTAAATGAAGGAAATGGATGGGATTGGGAAGCTAATGTTCAAAGCTACGTTAACTCTTTAAAGACTCATGAAAGAGGAAAGCCATACTCAGGAAGATATGTTGGCTCTCTAGTTGCAGATTTTGATAGAACTCTAAAAAAAGGGGGTATTTTTATGCACCCAGCAACAAAAAGTAAACCAACTGGGAAACTAAGACTTCTATATGAGGCGATGCCAGTGTCATACATTGCTGAAAAAGCCGGGTTACTTACCAGTAATGGAAAACAAAGCATTTTATCCCTGACACCATCCTCTATTCATGAAAGAACCGGATTTATAGTCGGAACAAAAAAAGAGATGGAGTGGTTTAATCAGGCTATGGCGAGTTGATATGGTGGTTACGAAACTTGGGGGTCAGGCCGCCCCGTTGTTGCTTCGTCCGCTGGCGCGGACGATAGATTCCTAACCAGGCAGCTGCTAGCATTTGCCTGGTCAGGCCTCCCGGCCTGACCCCCAAGTAGCCTGACCCCCAAGTAAAATTTTTTTTGCCTGTCCTAACTCGTTTTTGAGAGTGCTTGTGACCAAACTCTAATTTATATGGAAAACTTAAAAATGCTCCCTAAACCAGTTTGCAACCTTAGAGAAAGATCCTGAGAGACTCTTTCGTTCAGCCATCCCTGTTTCTCTTAATAGCAAACCTACTGAAGTTGAAAACTCCGGGCTTTGAACTAGATCGCTAAGACCTGAAATCTTCGAGGAAGGAGAACCGATTCTAATCGGCAACCTGAATGTTTCCTCTGCAAGTGGAAGTATTCCATGCAACAATGCAGTCCCGCCTGTTAATACTATCCCGCTTGAAAGATAAACCTCTGAACCTTGAGCTTTTAAGAATCCGTAAATAGCAGAGAAGATCTCATTAACTCTTGGTTGAATGATATCAGCGAGATCTCTTCTTGAATATTTTCTCTCATCTCTTCCACCTGTTGAGGGAACCTCGAACAATTCATCATCCGCTCTAGATCTTACAAGACATGTTCCAAATTTAAGTTTAATCTCTTCTGCTGAAGCCACTGGGGTTCTAAGCCCTGCTGCTATATCAGCCGTTATATGACTTCCCCCAACTGGCATTACAGCAGTTAGCTTTACAGCGCCATTATGATGAACAACGATATCAGTAGAGCCGCCTCCTATGTCCATCACACATACTCCAAGCTCAATCTCTTCCGGGGTAACCACAGCTTCTGAGGCAGCTAAAGATGATGCAACAATCGCATCAGTATCTAAACCTGATCTTGATGCGCATTTAATAATATTTTGTGAACTTGATATTGCGCCTGTTACAACATGCACTTTGGCTTCAAGTCTTACACCTGAAATTCCAACAGGCTCTCGGATCCCATCTTGATTATCAATAATAAACTCTTGTGGAATAACATGAAGAACTTCCCGATCCAGTGGAATCGCTACTGCTTTTGCAGCATCCACTACCCTATCAACATCATCTCGTGTTACTTCACCAGATTTTACTGCAACAACCCCATGGCTATTTAATCCTTCAAGATGACTTCCTGAGATTGAGGCGATACAACTTTTAACTTTTACCCCAGCCATCGCTTCAGCCTGACTAAGAGCCTCTTTAATAGCCGTTACTGTGCTCTCAATGTTGATGATGACACCTTTTCTGACTCCTTTTGAGACTGAACTACCACATCCAAGTATCTTAACCTCATCGCCTCGCTCGGCAATTACAGCTGAAATCTTTGAAGTTCCAATATCAAGGGCTACTATGGGTTTACTCTTTTTTGGCATCTTATATGGGAAAATTAAACGATGTTATGTGAATAGATGCAAGGGGGATTTAGGACTCTTCAACAACCACGAATTTCGAATAAGTAGCATCGACCCTCTTTAAACTGCCCCCCTTATAGAAATTTACTACTCTTACCCCTCGCTCAAATTCCTTCTTTGACCCATCTTTTATTCTGATAGGGACATCTTTTACAAAAACATCAAGCTCTCCTCTTGGCAAAATTTCTATTCTCTTGATTTTAGCAACACTGGATAGCTCATCCAAAGTCCTTAAACTCGACTGGACTCTTCTTCTTGCAAGATCAGGAGTTGGGTTATCAACAAAAATACCTCCTATAAAGGGAAGCTTAAGATCGCTCTTAGCTGCTCTTCTAATGAATCCTCCATCATCTCCAACTAGCCAGATCGCTCCATCGTTTGAAATCACTACACCCTTTGGTTCTCTTTTTTTTATTGATACTAAAAAACATCTAAGCCCACATTTTGAAAGGGTCGCCTTTGATATAGAAGGCTCTCTTTCAAGAGATTCCTCTATCTCAGTAGGGTTAAAAAGCCAGTAAAAAAAACTTTTTTCGATTGGTAGCCTCGAAAGAGCTTTTTCTGTTCCTGATAGCGAATCTCCATCAAATAGAATCTCTTTTTGGTGAATCAGATCGAATAGAGCATCTTTAGGGAGAAAGAAGAGAGATCCCAAAAATGGTATTAAAAGAAAAACCCTTTTCATAAACCGCAATAACCAAGCTTAACATGGAGACTTGTAATTCCACAGGGGGGAATTTAGAGCTTAAGCTCTTCAACTAAAGAATTCACCTGATTTATAGCCGCCTGTCTTGTAGTTGAAACATATCTCGAGTGAGCCCAGGAGCATTCATTTGCGAGCTCATAAGCCTTTTCGATATGATCCTGGTAGGACTCACCTAGATGAACTTTTGCCCTAGCCTTAAAAAGATGCCACTCAAAACTCTCTTTTTTACCTTCCGGCTCATAATCTTTTATTGAGTCAAAAGCTAACTTTAAATTATCTTGGTCGAAGGCAACTCTATTGTACTTGATCCCCTCGTCAATCAGGGTTTTAACGATCCCAGGGCTTTTCAATGTCGAATTCAACAAACCAAGGGCAATTGGAAACCTCTCCGGATCATTAAAATTATCCTGTAGAAGAGCTCGCATTCCAAGTGGAGCTACCCAA
Source organism: Deltaproteobacteria bacterium UBA2409 (assembly GCA_002343185.1). Taxonomy (GTDB): domain Bacteria; phylum Bdellovibrionota_C; class UBA2361; order UBA2361; family DDRT01; genus UBA2361. The sequence goes on along the minus strand of DDRT01000014.1, from coordinate 14,610 downwards.
CACATTCTAGGCTTATCGCAATCTCGATTTACTGCATCAATAAAATCCTCTCGAATCTGAGGGGATGAAATTGCAACTGATCCAAGGTGTCTGAAATCTTCACTGGAAAGATCAGATCTAGCCAGTACCCCAGTTATCCGATCAAGATCTGTTCCCTGCTTTTCGAAAATCTTTCTTTCTCTCTCTCCTCTTCCTGAATACCCAAGAAGTTTGTCAGCAAGGACTTTGCTATCAGAAATATTTCCTGACTCTAAAAAATATCCAAAACACTCATTCAATAACTCAATTAATTTTATAGGCGGTTCTTTCATAGAACCTATAGCTTTTGAAAATAAGACCCAGTTTCCATCTTTTGCAGCTTGCTTTGCAGCTATAGCAGCATCGGAATACTCCATGCTCTGAGCATTTGCAGCCTCTTCAAGGCCTCTAAGATTTCTTATCCACTCTGAAAACTCATTAGAATCATTCGTATCAATACTTGGTCTAAAATCACGAAAAAGATCACTATCAAAAGTTGCACCAATTTGAAGAGCCAGGTACTCCGTATCTGTAAGATTAGCCACAAAACGCATAACGGCTATAGGTTATCCGATGCTAGTCTGCTAATCAAAACCACATTACTACCTCAGGCTCAAGCTCTAAACCAAGCTCATTTATAGCCTTATCTTTAACATATTGAATTAACGACATTACCTCGCTACTTGTTGCATTTTTTAGAGGATTTACTATCCAGTTTGCATGAAGCTCTGAGATCTTAGCTCCTCCTATCTGAAAGCCCTTTAATCCTAAAGACTCGATAATTTGACCTGCTTTTTTACCATCAGGATTTCTAAAAACTGACCCAAAAGATGGCAAACTAAGTGGTTGGGTAGATTTTCTGTAGGCTAAATTTTTAGCTAGAAGTTCTTTAGAGTTACTGGAATCTACAAGAGAAAACTGTGCTTTAGTGACTAAGCCATCGATTCCGCTAAATCTGTAACTCATCTTAAGTTCAGATCTTGCTAAACTCTCTTCCCTACCATCTTTTACGAACCATACTCTACTTAAAACATCTCCTATCTCTCCACCGTGAGCGCCTGCATTCATAAAACAAGCTCCTCCAACTGAGGCTGGAATTCCGCCGGCAAACTCTAAGCCTGAAAGTCCAAGCTCAGAAGTTTTTCTTGCTAAAGACATTAGCCCATAGCCAGCCTCCACGATCACTTCTTTACCATTAATTTCAAGACTGTTTCCTTGATAGGATATTACTGGCTCCTCTATCCCTTCATCACTGATTAAAAGATTACTTCCAAAACCGAGAATTTTATAAGACTCGAATTTTTTTAATAGATCTATGAGTTCTATAACTGTTTTTGGTCTATAAAGTTTCTTAATCTCTCCACCAGTTTTTATAGTTGTGAGATCTCTTCCCTTCATAGCTCGTATGGAGCGCCTCCAATAGAGCCTGCCCCCATAAAAACTACTAGATCTCCAGGGGAAATGGTTTCTCTTAGGATATTTAGAGTATTAACAAGATCTCCAGAAGTAGAGAGGTTTTTATGCTTTGAAGCCAAAACTAAAGCCTCCGGCGATATGCCTTCAATCTGTTCTTCACCTGCTGCATAGATATCAGTAATAAATACTCTATCACACTTATCAAAGGCTCCTGCATATTCGGAAAGTGTATCTTTAAGTCTGGAGTATCTGTGCGGTTGAAAAACTCCTATAATTTTAGAATTTGGACTTGAAGCTCTAAGAGCACTAAGAGTAGCTCTAACTTCAGTAGGGTGATGCGCATAATCACTTACGATCAAAGCTCCATTGTATTCTTTTATTTTTTCAAGCCTTCTTCCTACCCCTTCAAATTTCCCTAGTGCATCTATAATTTTGTCTTTTGAAACACCAAACTCAAGTCCAACTGCAACAGCAGCAAGGGAATTTAAAGCAATATGCCTTCCAGGAACGGGAATTGTAACTCTACCAAACTCCTCCCCTTTGACTTTGATACTAAACTCAGTACTCCATCCATTAATTACTGGCTCACTTCCCACAATGTCAGCATCACTAGAGAATCCGTATGTTAGAAGCCTAATAGGTCTTTCCTGAGTTAATTTTTTACAAAGATCTCTTAATTCATCTAAACAAAGAACCGCTAACCCATAAAATGGAATGGAAAGTACAAAGCTATGGAAACTCTCTTCAAGCTCTTCGAAAGATGTATAGGCGTTAAGATGTTCCTTATCTATGTTAGTAACAACTGCGATTGTAGGTTTTAAAAGTAAAAAACTCCTATCACTTTCATCGGTCTCTGCAACCAGATAATCACCCCTTCCAACGCGTCCACCACCACCAAGGTGAGCAAGTTTACCTCCGACGATTACCGTAGGGTCAAGCTTACCCTCTTCAAGAATTAAACTAACAAGACTAGTAGTTGTTGTTTTCCCATGGCTTCCTGCTACTCCGACTGAGTAATGAAGTCTCATGAGTTCTGCTAAAAGCTCAGCACGCTTTATAACAGGAATTCTTCTTTCGAGTCCTTCAAGAGCCTCAGGATTATTCTTTTTAATAGCTGAGCTAAGTACTACAAGCGATGTTTCTGGAGGGAGATTTTGAGCGCTATGCCCGATCTGGACATTAGCGCCTAGCTTAATTAGCCTTGAGACTATCTCTGACTGTTTCTCGTCACTACCTGAGACTGAAAAGCCTAAGCCAAGCACAATTTCAGCAAGTCCTGACATTCCAGAACCGCCGATTCCAACAAAGTGAAAGTGTAGCTTTGAGTGATACATGAAGGGGAAAATCCTACCACAGTTTGCGAACAAAAACATGGGCAAGTAGGAGAAACATATGTAAACTTAACTTCGATATGTATCAGGAAAAGCTTTTCTTCGGCTCTAGTCACACTTGGGCTTTAGATCTCCTAAAGGATAGGGAAAGAACGATTCTTGATGTTGGAGCTGGCTCAGGATTTATAAAAAAACATCTTCCTTATAAAACCGTTGATGAAGTTGAGCCAGGAACAGTTTATTCATCCCTTAATGATGTGCCAGACAAGCACTACGATACTTTGCTTTTTTTAGATGTTTTAGAGCATATGCCAGATCCTGAAAGTGTACTGTTAGATTCTGTCAAAAGATTCTCTCCAAATGAGATTCTAATTTCAGTGCCCAACATAACTCACTGGAGTATTAGACTTAGTATTTTGTTTGGCTTTTTTGAGTACCAAGATCGGGGAATCTTAGATCGCTCCCACCTTCAATTTTTCTCAATAAAGAGGGCTAAAGCACTGATCAATCTTTTAAGTAATTATAGTGGCTCTTTATCAGGAAGCATTGTGCCTCTGGAGTTAATCTTACCTAAAAATACCCCTACTTTTGGAAGACTCAGAAAATGTTTCAGTGACACCCTTCCCTCCCTATTCGCTTACCAGTATCTTATTCATATTAAATTAGGAAAAGGCAATGTTCGGACTTAGTTGGGGAGAATTATTGGTAGTAGCAGCAGTTGCACTGATTGTGTTTGGCCCGGACGAATTACCTAAAGTTGCTAAAACAATTATGAACACCTTCAGAGGTCTTCAAAGGCAATCAAACGATCTAAGACGAGAAGTATACAATGCTGTTTACACTCCCGCTGAAGAGATAAAAAAAGAGATCTCATCAACTCTTACTGCTACCACCGAGAAAGAAGAACATGAGTGAGATGTCTTTTTTTGAACATCTAAGGGAATTAAGAAAACGGCTAATTATCTGTCTCATTGGTGTTGGGATCTGTGCTGTAATTGCATTTTCATACACCGCCGAGGTTTTAGAATTACTAAAACGTCCTCATTCATCAGGATTTGAAGGTTATAGATTAATCGGAACAGGGCCAGGTGAAGGGTTTTCAATTAGACTTTGGATCTCTGTTTTTGTTGGATTATTGATCGCATCACCACTGGTCTTTTATCAAGCTTGGAAGTTCGTAGCACCTGGATTACATGATGGTGAAAGAAAATTAGTTACTCCATTTGTTTTCTTTTCAACTGCCCTTTTTCTTACAGGTGCATGGTTTGGTTTTGAGATTATTCTTCCAGTTGCATTTGAGTTTTTTAGATCGCAATACGAAATAATGGGGGTAACACCCGAGATAAGACTAACTGAATATTTAAATATGACTGTAAAAACTACGGTTGGCTTAGGGTTAGTTTTTGAGATGCCGGTACTAAGTTATTTTTTAACAAAGAGTGGTGCAATTACTCATAGAACTCTAATTGATGGATTAAGATATGCGATAGTCGGAATTTTTATCGTAGCAGGCGTTCTTTCACCTCCAGATGTGATGAGTCAATTTCTGTTAGCTGTACCGTTATTAATTTTATATGGGATTAGTATTTGGGTAGCTAAGGTGGCGGGGAAAGGATAGTTTTCGAATTGTTCGGTGTCTCTGTCTCCTCGCTATCTGTCTCTCCGCATCTCAGTTCTCTGTCTCTCCGTGAGCCGATAGCCGAAAGCAGTTCCCCGATTGCCGACAGCCGAAATTTTTAGGAAATTCTCGCCCCTTCTCCCAATTTCTATTACCACCAAAAATCCAAGCTTTTCCTAACTAACTTTGATTGCACTAAGCTGACAAAAAACTTCATACTGAATGTAAGGGAACTCCCCTAACTCCCTCCCCGCGCGGGGGAGTAACCTGGGGCGTCAAAGGTTACACTTTGACGCCATTTTTGTAACCGTTCAAGGTGTAGAAATTCTTTGAGTTTTCAAGACATTCGTGGATATCAAAGTTGTATCTTAGGTGGTTCTAACCTGTGAATTAAACAGCACCCGATTTCACCCTCCATAATACTCAACCACAAAAACTGCGATTGCGATCAATAAAAGCAGCATCTTTACAAACAAAGAGACAATAATACTTGCGCCAGCTGCAACACCAATAATCCCTGACCTCACCAAAGTTCGCTGAAATAGAAGCTCTCCTATAATTGCCCCTACAACCGGGCCAATTACTATGCCTAAAGGACCTAGGAAAATTCCAAAAAGAACTCCTAATAATGCACCCCATACTCCATACTTCGAGGCTCCTGCTTTCGACACTCCATACTTTGTAGCGATAAAATCGAAAATCTGTCCGAGGAATACAAGTGTTCCTGTGAAGACAAGTACCCCTGCTCCTACCCTCTCAAAGTCATCAGCCCAAGCTATAAGGAAGAATCCAAGGAAAGAAACAGGTGCTCCAGGTAGTATCGGAAGAAGGGTTCCAAGCACCCCAACTACTACTAAAACAACCCCAAGTGCCGTAATCATACCTAACCTACGAAAATCTCTCATAAAAATTTTACTTTTATATGAGTCACAAGTCTACTATCCTTGCATATCCCTCTATAGAAACTGGGTAGGGGTCACGCCCTACGTTTAAAATAAAGAGCTTTGGAGTTTAAATATTTTATGAATAGGTTAGTAGAAAGAGTAAGAGAATTAGGGATTAAAACCTATACTGCTTTTACAAATCCATCAAAAGAGCAGATTCAGTTTGCTCTGTTTTTAGTAGGAACAACACTTTTAGCATTAGGATCAGCAAAAGGAGCTTTGGCTCAGCTTGATTCAGTATCTAGCGATGTTGGTGAATACAACGACGAAAGAATTGCAAGTGCTGTTGCAAGAATCTTTACATATCTTGAAGGATCATTCGGGGTATTAGTAATGGTATGCGCAGGACTTGGAGCGATTCTTAGCTCGGCGTTTGGACAGTATCGTGCAGCACTAGGATGTTTAGTAGTTGCAGTTGGTGCGTTCATACTACGTGCTTTCGTTATGACTTTCTTCAATACAGAAGGAATCGGTTTCGACTAATCTAGTTAGTTGAAAAGAAAGCTAAACGGGGCAAGCTTAGTCTTGCCCCTTTTTTTATGCCCAGAGCTTATTCGATCTTAGAATTAAATTTTAAAACGCAGAGGGCGCAGAGTTACACAGAGTACCCACTCTGAGAAACTCAGCGTCCTCTGTGTTGAAATCACAATTAGAGTATCTCCTTTGATTTAGGTTTATAGGTACCATCACTCCTCAAAAACCTCTGGAAAAATTGATATCCCTTGAGAATAGATCTCCTCTCGATTAACTTCACTAAGATTCTTAGGTATAACCTCCAATACTGGAGCTTTTTTCATAATAACCTTTGAGGCATACTCAGCCCCTCTGGTTCTAGGTAAAACTTTATTTTTAGGAAAATAGTAATTTATATAAGCAGCATTTCGATTAGAAATAATTCTTCCACTTGAATCTGGTGGCTCAATTACAACTCCTACAGGATCTCTTGAAGCGTGGTAAATAATCCCGACAATTAGAGCTATGATAGTAAAAATTCTACCAAGCTTTTGGTGCAAAAAAATAAAGAGTGCGACAGAGAGGGGTAGCAATACAGGAAGATATAACCTTACATCATTATAAAAATAGATAAGCAAAAAGAGGCACCAAGGAAGAGACCATATAAGTATTCTCCTACTAAAATCACTTTTTACTAATCCGAAAAGAATTAATGGTAGCACATTAGTTACAAATGGGGCTTTTAGATTTAAAAGATTAGTCGTTAGGTAATCGAATGAAAATGTAAGATGAAAAAAATCATAGGGAACTGTAACCCAATATTGATATCCGCTCCTAAAAGGATCTCCGAAGGTTAAATACTGATAATAAGAATTAAGCGCCACTATTATACCAAGGGGAACTGATAGTTTTAGAAGATCTAATATTCTTCTCTGGACTAAAGCTCGAAAGATCCAGGGAATATAGAGCAGAACTCCCATAAACTTTAAAGCTGCACCAAAAGCTAGCAAGAATGAAACATACCAAAAACCTTCGAAATTTCGGATGAAAAGATACAAAGAACATAGTGTTACTATAGCTAGAATCGAATCAGTCATAGCCATACCTCCCCAGTTTACAAACTGAGGGGCAGCAAGAGCTCCGACAACTCCAGCTAACCTACTTCCGCAAATCCTGTAGGAGATCTCACCAGAAAGGTAGATCCCTACTGCTAAAAGAATACTCGGAATAATTGCTGCTGCCCTTAGCTCATCAAGAAGTAAAAACCCTGGGGAGATCAGATATGAAAAAAATGGTGGGTACCTTGGTGGATAGTTAACCCCATTGATCGTTATTACAAACCCATTACCTTTTAGGATATTAGCAGCTCCAACTGCGTACTCTATAGCATCAACTAAAAAAGGCTCTCCAAAATTTTGCCACGCAACAAAAGCAATAATTGCAGATATAAGAGCTACAAAAGCTCTCACTTCTTAAGGCGCTCCTCAATTAGTGCTTTATTTTTTTGGTCATCCTCAAGTGGTAGTACTCGCTCAAGAATCATCCTCTCCTTTGGATCTTCTGGATTAAGTCGAACATATCCTAAAGACCTAACAAACGAGTCTGGATGGGTTACCATTCTTGCATACTCTTTAAGTCCAGCTTTAAAATCATTCCTAACAAGATACTGTCCTAAGGCTAAGGTTAGCGAATCGTCCTTACCAGATGTATCACGAGCTAAAAGAAGCTCCAAAGTTGCCTGTGGATCTGGTCTTGTATCAAGCCAAGCTTTAAGAAATGGAGCAGCTTGTTTTGAATCTAAAAATAGTATGTTACCTAAAGATATATTCTGCTCTCTTGTTAACTTAATTTCGGTAAGAACCTTCAATGATTTTTTTGTCAGTTCATTTTGTGCTTTGCCATTTAAGAACTGCAACGCTTCAGATACAACCGACGAGAGTGGAAACTGCAGAAGGTCAAGCGCCTGCTCAAGTCTTATATTCTCTGGAAATAGTCCTGCCATAATTCCAAGCTTTGATTTTGGAGTCACCTTACTCCAGCCAGCTAAGTCAGAGATAAAAAACCACCCTGCAACAGGAGTTGCCTGAGCCTGCATCTCGCTCCAAAGAAGATCGATACTTTTTTGATCTAAAAAGGGGAGTAAGTATCTTAATCTTACTAATGATGATGAGAGATCTGAATATCCATCAAAATAAACCTTGAAAACCTTTGGTTCTATATTCCCAAGTAAAATATGAACCAAAGCCCTAGCTGGCCCCTGTTCCATATGGGTGACCCCGATGTCTTCTAGTCCAGAAAACGGAGCTCCATATGGCTCAGGCAGTGAGCTTAGTTTACTGGGAGAAATATTTGAGAAATGCCCTCCTTCACTTTCAACATCTAAAGAGCCCAGAACAGAAAAAACTACAGATGGATGAAGTCTAGAGGCTTCAGGTAGTACTAAAGAATCAGCAGGTAGAAGAGGCAAAAAAGCTAGTGATATAATCGCAGCTCTATCATCTTTTGATAGCTGAGCCTCCCACTGTTCATGAAACCCTAGCTTCACTAAGTTAGAGTTGACTTTTGGATGCTCAAAACCTTCCATCACAACTTTGTAGATAGCCTGCTGTGCTCTAGAACTTTTATGAACACTTGCAGCCTTAGCTACTTCAGCCATAAGAGAGGGTTGTCCGCTTTTTAGTAGCCCTACATAGTCAGAACCATCATCAAAGTCCTCTTCAAATTGGGATAAAACAAGATCCTTACCAAACCAGATACCTCCTAAGATTAATATTCCTAGGAGCGCAAACAGAATCGGTCTTTTTGAGCTTTCTTTTACTGCCTGTGCAGGGGCAAAGCTAACCTTCTCTCCAGCTAAACTTTCTAAAACCTCCTCAAGAGTTGGGCGTTCTGATGGATCAGCTCTAAGCATTCTTTCGATACAAAACTGTTTATCTTTTTCTTTAAAAGCGTTTTTAACTTTTGAGAGAATCATTCCAAGAGAATATACATCACCTCCAACACTCACTTCTTTCTCAGGTGCTAAATAATCGCTCTCCCTACCAGAACCAAGTCCAGAGAATCCAGGATCTAAAATAATCCAGGGGATAGTTTTTGAAAGATTAGATGGTGAAAGATGTCCATGAACAACTCCAGATCGATGAAGTTCACCAACACTGCGGATTAGTCTTATAGCATCAGCCTCTGAAAGCGTTTCAAGATCCCCTTCTGTCATAACAGATGATAAGTGTTGCCTTCTAACCCATATCACATTGGTCTTTCCGAAAGCTTTAACCCCAGTTAAAGCTCCCTTTTTGGCAGCCCGTTGCTGAACTGCATAAAGTAGAGAAAGTTTTTCAGGATTCAAGTTTAAAACGTGATCTGAGAACCTAAGAAGGCTCATCTCACCTTTTTCAAGAACTAAAACTCTTGGGTTCTCAGGATTTTCTGTTCTTATTATTCCAACAACCAACGAGGCAGGAGCCGCAGTTTTTCTGTATAACTCTGCTATCTTCTTCTCTTCATCTGTTAACGATTCAATCCCAACTGTCATTTTGCTAGTGACTCTAATTCAGTAAGTAGTTTTGGAACGATCTCTTCATAGGAAAATGCACCTAGTAACTCTCCCCTCTTTTTCAAGTTTACATGATTCGGAGCACACCAAAGTCCCAAATCTGCATCATCTGTTTCCCCAGGGCCATTCACTCTGCATCCCATAACCGCAACAGTAAGATTCTTATCCGCATATTGGCTAGTCACTTCTTTTACCTTTTTTGCTAGCTCAACAAATGCCTCATTCTCAACCCTAGAGCAGCTAGGGCAAGATATTATATTGAGTCCTTCTTGAACAAATCTAGGCACAGATCTGAATCTTCCTGCATAGACATCCTCAATTATCTTTTTACCGACTTCGATCTCTTTGTTTTTTTCAGTATTAGGCAGTGTCAACGAAACTCTAACTGTATCTCCAATTCCAATTGCTAGTAAGTTTTCAAAAGCTACTCTGGTTTTAATCTCTCCCATTGGGAGCATTCCTGCTTCGGTTACCCCTAAATGAATGGGAATTTCGGAGAATTCTTCTGCAAACGCCTTATTAATATCGATCACCTCGTTTGGATCAGAGCTTTTTAAGGAAACAACAAAGTTCTTGAATCCAAAGTCATCCATGTACCCAATATGTTCTCTTACTGAGGCTAATGCTGCATCTGTATGCTCCGCCTCATCCTTTTTGGCCTCATTTTTTTTAGAAGGATCCAGGGAGCCAAAATTTACACCAATTCTAAGAGCCAAGTTAAACTCTTTTGCAGTATCTGTTAAGAAGCGTACTTTGTCTTTTACCGGAGTACTTTTTTCATGGTGATGAAGGTGTCCGGGGTTATACCTAACCTTTTGAACGTAAGGGGCAACAAGGGTTATTAGCCTATAGTTTTCCTGAAGATCTATAACCAGCCTCGCTTTTGGAACAGATTTTCTAATCTGAGCTAGAGCCTCAACGTCTTTTTTACTATCTATGGCTATCCTTATAATGTCAGCCCCGGCCTCTTCTATAAGCCTTATCTGCCTTATAGTGGCCTCAACATCTTGAGTTCGAGTGGCACACATTGATTGGACAGAGATGTGGGATTCGGAACCTATAATCAGGTCTCCGACCATTACTGACCTTGTCTTTCGGCGTTTAATCATACTTTAAATAAATCTAGCATAAGTCACTCAATTTAGGCTATTTTATGCTGATGATTAAGATACTCTTTGTATTAGCTACCAGCACCCTTACCTACGCTGATGCATTTGGCTCAACTTGGAAACTTTTAAATCAGACTCAAAAAGAGCAGTTTATAGCAGGTTACCTTCAAGGTTTTCGTGATGCATCAAAGGTTACCGAGTTAACGATTAATTACCTTGAAGAGAATCCAAACAAGGTACACGAAGGTCTTAGGACTTTAAAAGCTTTATATGATGTTGAAGGTTCAAGACCCTCTGCTATCGTTCCTAGGCTTGATGAATATTTTAGGGACAATAGCCAGGCATCACTGTCTCAGGCTCTTTCTGCGGTGAAGTATGGAAATTGATATTGAAGAGATTAACAAAATTTTTGAAACGATAACTGAAGAGTTTGAAGACCCAGTTCCTATCGGAGGTCGGTGTGAGAGTAGAACTTACTACAGGGTAGAGGATCTGGGCGAGGACGAGCTAAATACATGCGCAAGGTATATTAGTGGGCGAATTAAAGATCTATTTTATCCAAATCATCCAAAACTTTTTTTAAAATTGCCTGGTGGGTATAGTTTTTTTGCTGAAAGACTTTATGCAACCTATGCGGAGCTCTACGCACCAAAAGGTCATGTTATTGCCCTTGAGCAGTATTTAGAAAGTAAAATATCCAATGGTCATGGTGAAAAATATCGTGGACATGAAACCATCTTAGTTACTGACGTTATCACTACTGCTAGATCCAGCCTTGAAGCTCATACACGTGCTACTATGAAAGGTATCCCTGTTCTTGCCTGGGCAACATTAATTGATAGAACCTTTGGGCCAGGACCAGTGCCTGTTGTTTCAGCTTTTACTGGAGCTCCTGTAAGGCTTTTAACAAGGATGGGTTAGTAATTATACCAAAAGCAGGTGAGTTTTGAGCGTAGAAAGATTGTCCCTAAAATTGCTCATCCATCAGAAGATCCATCTAATAGTATCCTCTGGTCGATCAGGAAACAGATCTTTACTTGAATAGAAATATTCTCCACTTGGACTTTCGTAAGTTCCATGATTAGTCAGAAGTAGAGGCTTTCCATGAAAACGAAATAAAATAATATTATCTGAATTTAAACATCTGACTGAATGTTGTATTCCATATTTGACTATCATCTTTCCAGCACCGCCAGTTAATGTTTGTTTTGATGAGTCATATATGTATCCACCACTTCCAACTACATAATCTTTGATAGCTGAGTTTAGAACTGGCCCTAGTGGGTTACTCCATTCAGCCTCTCTAAAGAGTCCAGCTCCGTTATCATAAATATAAACACTCTTTTTAGTTGAATAAGCCCTTTCAAGATCTAAATAGTCTGAATACAATCTTAAATGAGCTGTTTTATCCCTCTTATAGTCTACAATAAAATTTCCATCATCTTGAATATAAAAAAGTCCATTGTTTAAAAGTCTAAATTTAGGTGACCTCGAAAGATAGTGTCGTTTCAACATAGTAGAGTCAGCTGTCAATTCTCTGATTATTAAATTAAGCCTAGAATAATCGCCGTAGATTTCTTTTAAAGATTCTAATTTATATTCCTTCTCAGAATCTTTTACCCAAAAAATATTATCTGAATCAAGATAAATAAATACAGGGCCCTTCTCCCCAATCCCAATTAGATCAATTTTCTTATAAAAACCACTTACTACAGGCTGCGATGAGAACCACCCAGGATGGAAACATTCCTTAAACATAAATGGCTCCTGATCGTTACCTGTTCTAACAAGTACTAGAGGATTACCAGTATTTGAAAAGCGAGCATCTAAGATATGTGGAAACTGATATGTATGACCAGTTATAAGATCCATTACTACATGATTTTTCTTGTATATCCCCCAAACAAGTGCATTACCAACTAGTGTGTCATTATAGCTGTCTTGCAACGCTAAAATCCTTTCAAAGAAACTACAATCTGCGATTGGTTTTTTCTCTTCTAAATTCCAAGCTGTAATTGTTCGACCTGACTTAATTAAAGCAACCGAAGTTGCTGGATCGAATTTTAAGACTTTTGAGATTTTTGGACAGAACAGCTCTCCTGTCTTAGTGTCAAGAAGTGCCCTTGTCCTACCTGATTTAACAACAAGCCACACTCTACTATTCCTACACTCTAGTTTTTCTTCAATTGACAGTTTTCCATCAAAGACTGGTTCTCCTGAGGAAAGATTAACTAGCACCATGTTCGATCCATCAGTAAATGCAGCCGTATTGCCAGCACCCCAATTATAAACTTGATGAATTGAAGCTAATTCTCCTCGCTTTGAACAGAAATATCGAAGTGCTTTATCTTGAGTTGAATTTATTAGTTCAAAAACTACTGATCTAACAATTGAACCCTCGCTTTTAATACTATCAATTATCCACAGCAATTTATCTTGAACTGGAGTCTCCGGACGGTTCGTAAAATAATCATACACCCTGAGGAGATTTGCTCTTAAAATTGAATAGGGAAATTGTGACTTCTCTGCCGATATCGCCCTCCACAGTATCGAAAATCTAATTAGTTCATGAGACGCTGGGTCTAAGCGAAATAAAATTGGAGCAGATACTCGATGACAGGCATTTCCTATATTCGCTAATTCAAGTTCGATTATCTGGTTTTTAATTTCACGAAGCTCTCTTGATGGCCCTGCTTTAAGCCCTAACTGAAGACAGATTTTTCGATATAAGCTAGGTTTATATTCTCCTGCTTCTTCTTTCTGGCGAATTAAGGCTAAAACGTGAAGCCTTTGTGCTTGAGTTAGCCGAACTTTGTACCCTCTATTCGCCAAGTGTACGAGTGTAGAATCTAGAATATTACTATACTTCGATGAGGCTAAATATTTTTCTTGTTGTAACGATAATCCTACTGCATCGTTATTAACTAAATCTTTTAGTTTATTAAAATCAGAGCCAAACTTAGCTGCAGCCTTATCCCCATGAATATGTGCTATCTCTTTTTTAGCTTCTTCTAAGGATACTTCATTAGCTGCTATGGCTTGAATTAGCTGTAATCTTAATGGAGAGACTGTATCAAGAGCGCAGTACGCCATACATTGGAGGCTTGAACTTCTGAAATATTCATTCTTAAGCCCAGCACGGATCATTATTGCATTCTCTTCGCCCCGAAATACTCCGATTAAACTTAACTGACTCAAATGTTCCTCCATTGTTCCAAATGGGGAAAAAATAATCTGAAATGCTTCAACTGGGGTTTCTTTTAGTCTATTACCTAATGCATTTTGAAGGATGCAAATTCTATCATATGCAAAAAGCCGTTTATCTAAGTCATCTCGCTTATTGTACGCAACCTGAGTTAATTGATGCAGTGCAATAAAAAAAGTTTTTGAATGTGCAGCAATCTCTTCTGCATGATCAAGGGCTTCAGATTCTTTAGTGCCTTGTGATACGAATCGAGAAATTCTGTATCGTTCACCCCTTTCTAGTACTGCATTTTTAATTTTAGCAAGTAAGTTCTCATCCATTGAATGAGTTAAAAGTGATGTTGATTCAATAATACCTTTAACTGACTGGCTGGCAGTTGGCGAATGACTCTCAAGATCATCCTCACTTATAAGCCCCTGTAATATTAGACCTGCCAGTGCTCTTTTAGCGGGACAAAACCTCTCCTTAGAATCTTCCGCCATCCATACCAGTACTTTAATTCCTCTTTCATCTAGGACTGCTGCATCAGCAAGGACAATCGCGATTTCTGGTCGTTCAGCAAAAGCTGCTCTTATAAAGCTTTTAATCTCGAATGACCTCTTATCCCAACTTTCTAAGATTTGCTCGGTCAATTCCTTAACGCCTGACCATAGAAGAATAGATGGATCGGGTAGAATTCTAGCATTATGCAGTTCAGGGCTATTGATCATTTACCCTTGGGATTATACCTATTTTTGAATTGCTAAGCTTCCTTGGCTAATTTCTATTACCCAACAGCCCTTTTTGGAAACTCGATAACTTTTCCACCAGATTTTACCTCAGAAACTAGCTGAATTGGCGGAGTAGGAACTTTCGCCTTTTCAATAATCTGCCCCACTTCATGAGCAGCAGCTTGAGAAGCTTGAGTTCTTGCTTTAAGAACTACTAACTCCTGTGCAAGTTGGGGGTGTTTGGAGCCACCCT
>DDRT01000022.1:167064-206215 GCA_002343185.1 Deltaproteobacteria bacterium UBA2409 | reverse complement strand
AATAGCTCTATAATCTCTGTATTTGAATAGCCTAGGTCTAAAATTGCCTGACACCATCTAAGAGAACCAAAAGCTATAGAGTAGAATCTTCATTGAACAGGCCTTGTTTCACTTCCTACCCCTTCAGCCAGATTAAGCACAATGCTAGAGGCAGCCCTTTTTAGCTGGTCAGCTAGATGTCTTGGATCCGTTTCTCTGTCTCTCAGTGATGCAGTTTGCCGTTAGCTGAAAAGCCGTGTGCAGAATTAAAAAGAAGGGCTGCTCTGTCAGTGCCATTAAATCTGGCAGAAGGTAGAGGGAGAAGAACCAGAGCTGATCAGATAAGATTCTTCAGTATAGCGTTTGGATCAGTCAGAGAGTGCCAGGCTCTATTTGACATAGCTGATCTCAAAGATACAGATACTTATAGACTATTAGATAGCCTTGCAGCATCACTATATAAGCTAATCAAGAAGGGGTGAGAATCCCCTTAGCTTTTCAGCTGTCGGCTTTCGGCAAACAGCTTACGGAGATGCGGAGAACGGAGAGACGGCGATCCAAGAATTAGGAAACGATCAAAAATCAAATCTCATTAAAATACAAATGAAGTGTCGGATCTCCACAAAGTTCAATATGAAAGCTTGAAATCATTATTCTTCCCTGCTTCATGAGAACTGGTTCTTCATTAAGAGTTCCTAAAACCTCAACATTCTTACTTAAGGGAGAAAGCTTAGGTGCTCTAATAAAATCAACAGGTGGTAGTTTGAATTTTGAATCGATTGTTGCTGTAAATGATTCTCTTTGAGAGCCATATGCGTTTCTTATCGCTTTTGTTTCAATAAACCCTAAAGACGGCTGTTCTGGATGAGTTACTTCTTTTGAGAGCAAAATTGCGCCAGCACAGATCCCCCATATCGGATTTTTATACTCCATTAAGCTTTGCCAAAGTCCAGATTGTCTCAGTATTTTGAGCATCGTAGTGCTTTCGCCACCGGGAATGATTAACCTGCTTGTGCTGGCTAGTTCTTCCGAAGTTCTTACTGTTGTAAAAGGAACATTAACCTTTTCAAGGATTTTTAAATGAGGAGTAACAGCACCCTGAACAGCTAAAACACCAAACACATTACCACCCACGAGGGGCAAAGTTTTCAGTTAATGTCTTAATCTCTAGTCCTGGCATCGCCTTTCCAAGCCTTCTAGAAACTCTTAATAGAATTTCGGGATTATCATAATGAGCAGTTGCTTCAACAATTGCAGCAGCAACAAGAGAAGGATTCTCTGATTTAAAAATACCTGACCCTACAAAAACTGATTCAGCGCCTAGTTGTCTTAGAAGTGATGCATCAGCAGGAGTTGCCACTCCACCTGCTGCAAAATTTGGAACTGGAAGTTTACCTATTCTTTGCACCTCTTTTACAAGTTCAAATGGAACACGAAATTCATTTGCCTTGTTGCCAAGTAAGTCATCATTAAGATCTTTTAGTTCAGCTATCTGATCATTAATTTCTCTAAGATGTCGAACAGCTTCGATTACATTTCCTGTTCCTGCCTCACCTTTAGTTCTTATTAATGCAGCACCCTCATTTATTCTTCTTAGGGCTTCTCCAAGATTGCAGGCTCCGCATACAAAAGGGGTTTTGAATTTAAATTTATCTACATGAAATCTCGGATCTGCGGGAGTTAAGACTTCAGATTCATCAATAAAGTCGATACCTATAGCTTCTAATATTTGAGCTTCAGCAAAGTGCCCAATTCTAACTTTAGCCATCACTGGAATACTGACCGCTTCTTTTATCTCTTCTATTAGTGCAGGGTCGCTCATTCTTGCAACACCACCTTCTTTTCTTATATCAGAAGGAACTCTCTCAAGAGCCATTACTGCTACAGCGCCAGCGCCTTCAGCAATCTTTGCCTGTTCAGCATCTACAACGTCCATAATGACGCCGTTACATAGCATCTCTGCTAATCCAATCTTTAAATCCATATCCCTAATAGTGTACTAAAACTTGAATCATGATACAAAACGTCCATAGGATCATGCGCTTTCTAGTCGTATTCATTACCTTTTTTGTTGGATGTTCGACCAAAGAACCAGCAGAGTTTCGAGCGCTCCAAAACCCTAAACTAAGTGGAGATACTAGCCTTAAACAACGCTCTGAGGCTTTAAGAGCAGTAATCATCGGGCAACTTCAGAGTAAAAGAGATCAGCATGATAAGGCTCTTACAAATTTCGAAAAAGCTAGAGAGCTGATGGAGAAACCTCCAACTCCTCTAGTTAAAAAAATTGTTGAATTGCTTGTAAAGGATGGAAAAGTTGATAAGGCTCTTCAAGAGATAGAAACTGCTCTTCTATCAACTCCAAATGACAAGGAGCTTCTATTATTCAAAGCGGGAGCACTGGAGAGTATCGGAAAAAAAGAAGAAGCAAGAGATATTCTTTTAACTCTTAGTGCCTCACATCCAGATGATGTTTCAGTTACTGTACTCCTCTCAGCAATACTGCTTGACTTTGGAGACTATAAAGAAGCCATTTCAAGACTGAAAAAAAGTGGTTCTGGATTAGTACAAAGAGTTTATCTATCAAGAGCTCTAGAATTATCAGGTGATAAAAAAGAAGCTATAAAAGTTCTTGAATCAGTAAAGAAAGATTACCCAAAGAATGCAAGTGCGAGGTTTGAGCTTGCAAGACTGCTTCTTGGTGTTAATGAAATTAAACGTGCTAAATCAGAGCTCAATACTGTCTTAGTTTACGAACCTAACCATATAGCTTCTAGAAAACTTCTAAGCTTACTATCTTTGCAGGAGAAAAATTTTGATTCTGCAAGATCTCATCTAGAAGCACTTGAGGCACTTGAGTCTGACCCAACAGACACAAGATACAGATTGGCTTTACTTGAGATGGAGGATAAAAATTATGATGCAGCCCTCAGAGAGCTTAGCCTTGTTTTGGCTAAAAAACCTGATCACTCAGAAGCAAGATACGCACTAGCAACTGTATTTTTTAGTCAGGGAAGAAAGGGGGAAGCAATTACAGAGCTAGAAAAAATTCCTGAAAACTCATCATTATTTCCAAAAGCAAAGGCTATTCTTTTTTCAATTTATCAGGAGAATGGAGAGCTTGAAAAAGCTGAAGCCGAGATTAAAAAAGCGTACAGTTTTGATTCAGGAAACAAAGTGTTTTTGTTCCCATATATTTCAGTACTTAGGGCGCAGAAAAAATATGATGAAGCTTTAGAGGTTTTAAGCAAAGAAGATTCTGGTTCAGATCCTAGACTGTTGTTTATGTATGGGCTCACCCTTGAAGAAGCAGGGAAAAGGGAAGAGGCACTTAATATAATGGAACAGGTCATAAGGGAGGACCCTAAAAATGTTGATGCCACAAATTATGTTGCTTACGTACTTATTGAAGAAGGTAGGGAGCTCGAAAGAGCAGAAAAGTTAATAAGTTTGGCTCTTTCAGTTAAACCTGCGGATCCCTATTTTTTAGATACATTCGGATGGCTAAGATTTAGACAGGGAAGATTCGGAGATGCTGTGGTAATCTTGAGAAAGGCTCATGAGGCTGCTAAAGAGGACGAGGTAATCTTGGAACACCTAGTGGAGGCGCTAAAAAGGAACGGAGAGTCTTATAGCGAAGAATTAGAACTACTTCGTTCTATGCTACCAGAGGAAGATCGAGAGAGGTTAAAAGACTTTTGAAAATTTTACTGCTTTTAGTTGTTTTTTGTGGATGCTTTAGACTTCCAAGTCCTGTATCACCTATTGGTGAACCAATAGGTGAAATTTCAAAGTTAGTTCACGAAGAGAAAGAAAGACTAGACAGGCACTTTGATTTTAGAAGTTTTTATACCTGTTTTGTTAATACACGATTCGGCTCATCAGAGATAAGACAGGTGATTCTTTTAAGACGGGATGGATCAACAAGACTTGAAACCTTTCCACCACAACTTATACCGCACTCGCTAGCTTTGTTTATATCTAAAGTTGGAGAAAGATCAGTTCTATTACTTCAGGCCGAGAAAAAAGCTGTGATAATAAAAGAAGGCGTTACTCCAATAACTACAGAGATTAATGTTCCACTTCCCCCACAAAAATTTCTTAGTCTAATCTTAGGATTTATCCCATTTGATAACTATCAAGGATATAAGACACAAAAGACCGAGCAGCTTATTGGAAACAGCGGTCTTGAAATCATGAGAGAATCAGGTCAAATTTCAACTTTTAAATTAAGAGATACTGACGATGTAGTTTTGGTAAGTGGCTCTTTAGGTGATTATGACAGTGTCCCTAGAAAACTAACAATTCAAATCCATGAAGATGGTACGACTATAGAGTGTAAAAATCAGCTCATCGAAACTCATGAAACATTATCAGATAAGCCATTTTTAGTTTCTATTCCTAAGGGGTGGGGATGATAAGAGTAATTTTTTTGCTTCTATGCTCTTTTGCTCATGCTGAAGATTTTTTATCTTTAAAAGAGAGAGATATTTCAGGCAAAGAGATAAACTTCGGCCAGTTCTCTGGAAAAGTCGTATTAGTGGTTAATACAGCCTCTAGATGTGGATTTACTGCCCAGTATCAAGGGTTAGAAGAAATTTATAGAAAATACAAAGAAAAGGGTTTCGTTGTTTTAGCATTTCCTAGTAATGATTTTAGTAATCAAGAGCCAGGAGATAACGCCGAGATCTTAAAGTTTTGTAGTGAAAAATTTAATATTACATTTCCAATTTTCTCAAAATCAGCACTTCTGGAATCCTCGGTTTTTAAACTTCTTACCTCAATTGAACCTTACACTGGAGAGGTAAAGTGGAATTTTGAAAAGTTTTTACTTGATAGATCAGGAAAGCTAAGGGGACGTTATGGAGCTTTCACTACACCAACTAGCTTAAAGATTACTTCAAAAATTGAGGAGCTTTTATCAGAATGAAGTACCTCCCACTAATCTTTATTACTGGATGTTTTATATTAAAGGCCTCTACCCCTGAAACAACTGATTTCATCCCCTATCCTTATAAGCTTGAGATGAGAGATGAAAGATTCCCATTTGCAGCAGCCTGGATTGGAGAAAAGCAGCCAAAGAGATCTTCACTTTATATAAGACCAGTATATCTTGATATTGCAAAAGAGAGAGTGAAAAAACGAGCAATCTCTGAGCGTGAAGCCAAAGAGCGAACTGAGGAGCTTGAAGAGATAGCAAGGTATATGAAAGTAAGGTTTGAGATGGCGATCTCAAATTATAAAGATCATCCCATCAAAATAAGCTCTGAACCCTCAGAGCAAACTTTAGAACTAGCAATTACTGATATAGTCCCTACAGATCCAGTAGTAAATACTCTTGGAACGGCAGCAGGGGTTTTTGTCCCTGGAGGAAGTGTTATTAAAGCATTTGGGAAGGGAGAAATCGCAATAGAGGGAATATTAAGAAGCGAAAGAAAGGTCGTAATGCAATTTAAAGATCGTGAGATCGATAAATTATCTGCACTTCCTGTTAAAGATTTTCAGCAGTATGCCCACATTAGAGAGGCGATTGATGATTGGGCAGAGCAGTATGCTGCTATAATGGTTGATCCTTGGGAGAGTATGGTGGATGAATCTTTGCCGGTGTCTTTCTATTAGAGAGTCGATTGATTGTTTTTTGGGGTCAGGCCGGGAGGCCTGACCAGGCAACTGCTAGCTCCTGCCTGGTCAGGCCTCCCGGCCTGACCCCAAAGCAGCCGACTTCCAACAATACTAACTCACAATCCTATTTCTACACTCCCCAAAAATATCATTACTTATAACGATCTCCTCACCAGTATTTAAAAACGACGTAAGCTCTTCTTTACCTTCTATCATCTCAACTGCTCTTTTCTCGGCTATACATCCAAAGCCACCTTTATTAGAGATCGTTCCACTTCCAATAATAGTTCCCGCTGGAAGTGATCTTGTTTTTGCTCCAAACTCTATTAGATCTCCAAAAGAGAAAAACATCTCTGAAGTATCTAAGTCTCCATATAATTCGTGGTTTCTATAAACTTTGACTCTAGTTTTTAATTTTCCATCTAAAAAATTAAGTTCATCTGGTGATACCAAGTATGGTGCAAAAGAAGAGGCAGGTTTACTTTGAATAAAGCCAAAACCGGTCTCAGCTTCTCTTCCAAGAAGATTTCTATAGGTCCAATCATTAAATAGGCATAAGAAGCGAATATATTTAAGTGAATCTTTACTGCTTATTCCTTCTGGAACTTCTGATAGAACAACTCCTATTTCAGCTTCAAAGTCTAATCCCCATTCAAAGTTTCTTAGCGGAATTTTCTCATTTGATCCAAGAAGTGGGGCACTAATTCCTTGATACATAAGTGGAATAGTATAGAGATCTTTTGGAAGCTCTGCTCCTCGAGCCTTTCTTGCAAGTTCAATATGGTTTAAAAAAGCACTTCCATCAAGAAAGCAGAAAGTTTCAGGAAGTGGGGCACCAAGATCGGGACTATTTATTTCACTTTGAATTATATATTTACCGGAGCGTAGATACTCAAGCATTGTGGTGTTTGTTTTGCAATGCTTATCCCCTTCTTTAAAACAGAGAGTGCCATCTTTAAGAGATGCAGCGATCACAAATTTCCTCTTAGTGCCTGATCTCTTTCTATAGCTTCAAAAAGTGCTTTAAAGTTTCCAACTCCAAATCCCTGAGAGCCTTCACGTTGGATTATTTCAAAAAAGAATGTTGGTCTATCATGAAGTGGTTTAGTAAATAGCTGCAAAAGATAACCATCATCATCTCTATCAACTAAAATCCCGAGTTCTGCTAATTCTTTTAGCTCCTGCTTAATTGAGCCAACTCTTGAAGGCAACTCGTCATAGTAGG
This sequence comes from Deltaproteobacteria bacterium UBA2409, assembly GCA_002343185.1. Taxonomy (GTDB): domain Bacteria; phylum Bdellovibrionota_C; class UBA2361; order UBA2361; family DDRT01; genus UBA2361. The sequence continues at coordinate 199,392 of DDRT01000022.1, read as the reverse complement.
TCTTAGGAACCGAAAGGAATGTTACACCTCTTTCTCTTAATGATCTTATTACATCTATAATATTATTAGTCGCAAATGCTAAATGCTGAACCCCTGGGCCATTATGAAATTCAAGATATTCTTCAATCTGAGATTTTCTCTTTCCTTCAGCTGGTTCATTAATCGGGAGTTTAATCTTGCCATTTCCTCCAGACATCACTTTTGACATCAAAGCAGAGTATTCAGTCGAAATATCGTTATCAGAGAAATGTTGAAACTGAGAAAATCCTAAAACCTCTTCGTAAAATTTTACCCAATGGTTCATTTTCCCTAGCTCAACATTAGCAACCACGTGATCTATAACTTTAAGACCTGAAAGTTCAGATTGCTTAGGGTGTGAAAAGAAAGTTTCATAAGGAACAAAGCCAGGAAGAAAACCCTTATAATTTGAACGCTCGATAATTGAATGAATTACATCGCCGTATGCCTTGATTGAAGCTGTTTTTAGAGTTCCAAACTGATCTTCAGTTGTTTGAGGAGATTTATCTGGTTTTGCCCCTCTTTTTACTGCTTCATTAAAAAATGCTTCACAGTCGGGTACTCTAAAGGCCACATCAGAGGCAGTCATTCCGTGAGTAAAGACAAGCTTTGCAATTTCACTTGTTGATCTAATAGGAGCTGAGATGAGTAACCTTATTTTATTTTGTGTTAAAAGATAGTCAGCTGATTCGAAATGCTTAGTCTCAGGCCCTCTGTAGCTTTCTATCTTAAAGCCAAAAGCTGATGCAAAAAATAAAGCGGATTGCCTCCCGTTTTCAGCATAAAACCTCACATAGTCAAATCCTTCAATTGCTAGTGGGTCTTTCATGTTCCTGTTACTCCATCAACGGCTCTATTCCAGCTTGTTGCATAATCAGAATCAGCATATTTAAGAGCATCTTTTGTAATAACAAGAGGGTCAAAGTAGGTATCAAGCATCACTGCAAGTCTATTTGAAATTTGTCCTCTTGAATCTAAAGATTTCCTTGCAGCAAGGCCATGAGGGCTATGAGCAATTCCTCCTGGGTGAAGCGTTATAGAGCCATCTTGAATAATTCCTTTTCTTGCACCATAAGACCCATTACAAAAAAACATAAATTCATCACTATCTACATTTAGATGTGCATATGGGGCAGGAACCTCTTTTGGGTGCCACCCCTCCATTTGAGGTACAAAGGAGCAAAGAGAAAATCCGTTATGTGGAACCTGTCCAGATTGAAAAGTTTGATGAACCGGTGGGGCAGTATGAATCTCACGAGCGATTCCATGATGATTTAAAATTGGAAAGATAAATGGATAAAGTGCTCCTTCCCAGCCAGAAACATCAAAGGGGTGATGACCTAAAACGGTCTCTGTAACTTTTCCACATGGTGCTTTAACAAAAACTAAAAACTCTCCCTTTTCATCTTTGAACGGTTGTAGCACTGGTATTTCAATTTCAGTCTCAACGACTGGAGCTGCCATGTGAGCCTGGCCACTTTGATTCATATAGTGAGCTGGCCATTCAATTGGTAGCTTTGATTCAATTAATAGCGCCCATACTTTTTTTGAAGTGAGATCAACTCTGTACGTAGTTGCTTTTGGAACAATTATATAATCATTCTTTTTAAACTTAAGCTCTCCAAATTCAGAAGCTAAAACTCCTTCACCTTCTTGAATAAAGAAAAGCTCATGATGTTCTCCATTTTTGAAGTATGTGTCTTTTGGAAATGATTTCTCGGTTTTAATTATACTCATGTTTGAGTTTGTGCCAGCACAAAGATAGATCCTGCCTGTTAGAAAATCTTTCTCATATGGAATGTTTATTGAATGAATCAAATAGGGTTGAAAAGGCGCTTCGCTTTCAAGTCTTGGAGCAAAGGAAAAGTTTGCTAGTTTTGGATCTTTAATAACTTGCGTTGGATAGTTTCTTACATGAATCTTCCTGGACCATGCTCCACTAAATCCATAAGATCCTTGAATTTCCTCAAGTGCCAGGACATCGGGTATTACGTAAAATTCAGTATGAGGGGTTTTTGGTAAGTTTCCTTGTTTTGCTATCAGAGCCATAAGGTTTAATTAACAGATTTATGGCTAATTTTGGAGAAGTAGATATAGAAAAAACAGCCAATTGAGATTTATTTTTAGTTTATGCGATTATCTGCGTTGTAGTGCATAGAGAACATCTATTTATTGTCCATATATTTGTCTTGGCCCCTCTTATAGCACTGCTATGTTTCTATAACCTTGATAGTGGAGCCAATTTTGGTACTGGTACAGGAATTGATGAAAGTTGGTATATCCAGGTCACTCAAGAGATAAAGGAGTCAGCGAAATGGTGGATGCCTACGAGAGAGGGGGAACCTTTTTTTTATAAGCCTCCTTTAAAATTCTGGATATCAGCATTAGTCTCAAATTTAATTGGCGAATCTATAATAAGTTACAGACTAATTGATGCCTTTGAAGGAACTATTATTGTTATATCTGCATATTTAGTTGGAGCTGCATTATTTTCCAATATAAATGCCGGCTTTTTTGCATCATTAACATTACTTAGTTGTTGGGCATTTTTATTTGCCAATGGTTTGCGCTTTGCAGCCTTGGATATTCAGTTAATGTTCTTTTGTATTCCAGCCATGCTGATTCTCTTTTTTCAATCTGAAAGAGCAAAAAGCACAAAAGTCTGGGTCGGCCTATTAGTAGGGTTTTTAGTCAGTTTTGCTGTTCTAACTAAAAGTGTAGTTGGATATTTGCCATTCGGTGTTCATTTTGCTTGGCTAATTCTTTCCGGAAAGTTTAAAACTGATATTCGCTCGAAAAAAATATTTTATCTTACAGCTATAGTTACATCGGTAATTATTCCTGCTTTTTGGTTTGTACCACACATGTTGCTTACTGAAGGTGCGTTTGAAAGGATGGTAGGATATGAGATCGTCTCACGATTTGAGAATGGATTTCATAACAAAGATGATTTGTTATTTTATCTAAAAAAGTTTTTTGCTGGAAAGTTTACTCCTATCCTATTAACTGGAGCTGCACTGTTATACTTCCTGGTTAAGCACGCGAGAAATTCAAAGATTCTGTTCTTTTTAGTTTGGATTGCTCTGCCTTTCGCAGTTTTTTCCATACTTCCATCGAGATTGGTTTGGTATATGCACCCAATTTTATTTCCATGTGCAGTTATTATTGGAGGATTCCTTAGCATTTTGATTGATAATTTTACAAAAACAAAGAACATGAAATTGAAAGTTCTTTACCTATTTTTAATAGCAATCGGGTTGCTAGAAGAGATTGTATTCCTTCAGCGTAATATTGAAAAAGTCATAGTTCCATCTCCAAGAATAGAGATAGATGAAGTTGTACATCGTGCACTTGATCTATATCCAGGGATAAGGGGATATGAATACGATTCAGTGGATCTTGCAACTAGAGAGAGAATCTTTGCTAACTTAGTCAGGACAAGAAGAATTTCTACCCTGGATTCAATTAAGGACTCTCCATACCTCTTGTTCACCAGGGCTGATCAGATACCAAAGATTGAATTTGATTATTATAAAGAACTAAATCCAGTTGAGTTTAATCAGGGTCCACAGGGAATTCTAAGAAAGCAGCCACTGCTACTAATCTTGGGGGGTATAAAAGGCACAGAAACTTTAGAAGGCTTTGAATCCAGAAAGGTAGTCTTTAGACTTTCAGAGAGTGGTTGTGTCAAGGGGCAGGTCTTTGGTGAAGTAAGAAAAGCTAAAGAACCTCTAATAACATGTACTTTTAAGGGGAGTTCATTTTTTCAAAATGTAAATACCCGATTTGCAATAGATATTGGAAGAACCACTCGATCTTCTGAACCTGTTCAATTAGAAATTTACGGAAACTTTCATAAAATAGGGAGCGTCCCTTTAACTAAATCAAATTTAAATAAGTATGAGTTTGATGTTCCCAAAGGAACATGGATCAAATCAGAAAATGAGATCTTTATTATATTGAAAGACAGAAATGGGAATCCAAGCCGAGAAAGATTGTTTTTTAATTGGGCTTTGATTGAGTTAAAGAGGTAGATTTAGTGAGAAATTTTCTACGTAACAGTCCAAGCCTCCCTGCTTTAGCCTCTCCAAACTGCTCTATTGCAGAACTTCCAACCTGAGCAGCTTTTTCGACTAGCCAATAAGAGATAAGAGTTATTGCGATGTACAGTGCTAAAACTACAAGGTTCTTATTAGGGAAATTGACAGAACTAATTAATGGAATTGATACACTAATAATGACAATTCCAATTGTTACTATTGAGCAAAATATTGAGGTAAAAAAACTTCCTAATCCTCCAGTAACTGCCCCAGGGTGTTCCCAGTCAAATCGTACAAACACTGCTCCAAATGAAAGTGAGATCATAACCTGAACACAAACTAAGATCGCAAATAACCATAACCCCCATAAAATCATTCCAAGATCTAAGTTTAGAGCAAGTGAGCTTGATAGATAAAAAATCCCGCCAATACTCAGTAATATCGCAGTCCATATGCTCCACTTGCTCCAGATAAGTTTAGTTGAAGTAATTGGACTTGAAATAATCATCCAAATCGACTGGCCTTCTAAAGAAAAAGATGGAAAAACAAGCCTTCCAGCAACAAACGCTATAAAAACACTACTTAAAAAAGCATGTATGAAAGCTTTACTTAGATCCACCACGGGCTCTCCAGAATATCGCCCAACAACAACTGACTGTGAGAGATAAAGCAACATTCCAACAAGAAATGCTAAGCTTTGAACAACTTGGGATGGATTTCTTAAAAAAAGTCTTAATTCTTTTCCAACTATCGCACGTGTTTTACCAATTAAAGGAACGCTAATTGGAACATATGTTAAGGTTGTTCCTCTTCTATGGTCACTTAAACTTGAGTAAACCTTATGGAAATTTCTAATAAAGACTGCTCTTGATAATAGTAAAGCCAGTATGGCGGTAATGAAAATAATAAAATTTTCTATCTCATATGTTGGCATTGACTCTATTGAAACTGAAAGTGAATCAGGGGTTAGTTTCATCAAGATAGCTGCAAGACTTGATGTAATAAGAAAAACTAAGAATAAAAGAATAACAATTTCACGAAGTTTCACTACTGGGAAAAGAGAGGTTGTTAGTAGTGCTAGCACTATTGATAAGGAGGTTCCAGCAATCTGAGATGAAATAAGAAGTGAACCTGCTTCAAGTATGAAATTTATGGAACCACCACCGGCAACAAAACCAAGCCCTAATGGAGCCAGAAAAAACCAAACTGTCCATTGAGTTGAGGCCAGAATTTGTACGAAAAATATCTTAAAAAGCTCTCCTCTTGATACAGGAGAAGAGAGCATAAGGCTTGTATCTGCTGATAAAAATAAAAGTGAGATCCCCCTAATAAGAGATGTAACAGTTGCCAATATAAAAATACCAACAGTTAGTGAAAATTTTATCTGCTCTTTTAAAAGTGAAATGATCGGGACAGATCTAAACCCAGATGAAAATAAAGTAATAAATGTAACGATCAGTATAAAAATAATGAAAAGACTTATATTCTTCTGCTTTTTTGAACCAAAAAAGGTATTCTTTGTAGATAAAAGTTTTGGTTTAAGGGCTACGAGAATCATAACTCGTTAGTTCTAGGAATAGATCTTCTATATTTAAACCCTCTTTGCCACTCTGAGACCTAATTTCACTAAGAGTGCCCTGGATTAAAATCTTTCCCTTATGAATAATAGCAAGTCTATCAGTTATCTCCTCAGCAACATTTAACGAATGGGTTGAAAGTAAAATTCCCATTCCATTTTTTGCGTACTCTTTAAATGAATTTTTAAGAAATCTCGCTCCTTGAGGGTCTAGCCCGACCATCGGCTCATCAACAATTAAAAACTTTGGCTCATGTAGAAGTGCAGCACAGGTTGCAAGTCTTTGCCTCATTCCATGAGAGTAGGACTCAATGAGCTCGTGAGCCCATTCGGTTAAGGAGTATTCCTTTAGAAGAAAAGAAATTTTTTCTGGAATTTCTTTTCTAGGGAGTTCGTATAGATCTCCAATAAATTGTAAAAATTCTTGCCCTGTTAGTTTTGGATATAGATAAGGTCTATCAGGGATGTAGCCAGTTATTTTTTTTGCCTCGATCGGATTAAGGGCAAGATTATGTCCACCAATAATAATCTCTCCTTCAGAAGGCTCTAAGATGCCTGCAAGCATTCTAAGTGTTGTAGTTTTCCCAGCACCGTTTAATCCTAAAAAGCCAAATATCTCACCTTCTTTAATAGAAAATGAGATATCGTTTACTGCTAGGAAATCACCATATTTTTTGGATAAATTAGAAACAGATAAGAGCACAGAATAACTTTACTCACTTAGTGATTTTTTTGGTAGACCTAGTTACTAAATGAGAGATAAACTCAATTACATGAAGTATCTAGTATTGTTATTAATTGTTTTTAGCGTTTCTGCTGAAGAGTATAGTTTGCTCGGAAGAATTAAAAACTTTATCTCTACAGGAGCAAATAACTCTCTTGTTGAAGATAGCTCTCTGTTTGGAATTGATAGAGTTGGCAGATCGAAACGGCTTTATACTGAATCCACTGAAACAAATATCCACTCTCATTATAGAAAGAATAAAGCATCAAGATTTAAGAACTACACCTACACTGGAAGAATGCGAATCTTAGATTCTGATGGTGGAATAGGGGTAACTTTTTATTCTGATTATCCGAGGTCTGATACTTATTACCGTATCAGAATGTTTTCAGGGAATCAGTTTTTTCATGTAGCTCCTCATCCAGATAATGCCTACACACTCTCTGGAACTTGTGACTCAACTGTAACCCCACAAGTTGGAGATTGGCTAAGATTTAGAGTTGTTATTAGAAACAGAAAAGCCTTAACCAGAATTAGGGCAAAACTTTGGCCTGATGGAACTAAAGCGCCATCTTCTTGGCAGATTGATTGCTCTGATGTTGGATCAAATAAGATAAAGAGAGGAAAACCTGGTGTTTGGTCAATGGGATCGGGAAGAAAAGAGTGGGCTAATCTTAAAGTTGTAACGCCTGAGAGTTGATTGCATTTTGGAAAGATAAGAATTTGTCTGGCCAGACCAGTCAGGCGATAGTGTAGTCACTTTTTAGCTAACTTTTCTTTTGCTTGCTCCGCTTTTTCTCTAAGCTCTTCTTCCTTATGAATTAAATAATGCTCCCTAACACATCTTGAAAGATGCTGAGCAGCATTAAATGTGGTTTTAGCTCGTTGAATATCCTTAGGGAAAGCATTTTGTGTAATAACATCTAATTTTCTTGGATGCATTGCAAAAAAATCAGCAAGTGAAATTATATCATTATTTAACAATTCTCTTAGAAATTTTGGATTTACAAGGAGTGAAAATGGTCTAGGAAACCTAGAAGCAAGATCGATAAATGTATTGAATAGAGATCTTGCTAGGTATTTTTCAAGCCCTTCTTTTTGAGTCTGAAGTATAGGTTCTGTAGTGTATACGGTAGGGAAGGTAATTTCAGCAAGCTCTCTAGGTTTAATACCATGAGGAGAAGGTAATACGACATCATACTGCTTAAATAGCATGTACCTAATCATAAGTTTTTGTTTTGCAGTTAGTTCTGGAAATTCTGCATCAAACTCTGCTAGAGGAATTTTGGCAAGGTCACTAACTTTCTTGTAACCATTTTCTAAAAGAAATTTTACTAGTTTACTAGATTCCTTAGGGTCAAAGCTTGAATCAAAAAGATCTTTAACAGACTCTTCAAGACAAATTCCTTCTTTTCTGTCTGTAATTCTGTAAGCAAGTTCAAGCTTTTCGATATTAGAAAGGGTTGCTTTATGTAAGGAGCTATAGTTTGTAGCCCCAGAACTTACAGATGCTACAAGCTCGGCCCAGGCCGTTAGTAACTCTTTTCTTGCAGTAACTGGATTATAGGAAGATCTTGCTGATTCTATCGTTTTAAATACAGGACTTAGCACTTATTGATAATACGATGTTTTAGATCTTAATCAATTACTCAGCTCTTTTTATGTATGAGCCTTCAACAGTATTTACTACAACCTTTTCACCTTCTTTAACAAATGCTGGAACCGTTATTTGTAAGCCAGTATCAGTTTTAGCAGGCTTTGGAGAGTTACTAGCAGTTGCACCTTTAAGCTCTGGCTCAGTTTCAACAATCGTAAGAACCACAGTTTGAGGTAGCACTATACCAATTGGCTCACCATTATAATCTGTAAGATCAACCTCCATCTGTTCTTGAAGATAATAAACAGAATCGCCAAGCGCTTCCTTACTCATAGTAAACTGCTCAAATGAGTCAGTTCTCATAAAATGAAACCCATCGTTATCAGAGTAGAGATAAGTAGCTTTACTGTAGAAAACATCTGCTTCATCAATATTCTCTGTGGCACTAAATCTAACTTCAGTCTGGTTGCCAGTTAAAAGATTTCTAAGCTTTGTTTGAACCATTGCACGCAGATTTCCAGGTGTGTGGTGGTGAAAATCTATAACTCTGTAGGGTTGATTGTTGTATAGGATTACATTTCCTTTTCGAAGATCGTTTGCTTTCATGGGCAATATAATAGCTTAAATACTGAATTCTTTAAAGAAATTTGGGAATGATTGGTGCATAAGAAGTTTTCTTAGTCAAATCTTCGTGCACCACTTCAACTAAATTGCGCATATCCATTAATAGAACAGGTCGTTCAATTGACGTGAGCATCGGAGACGGTACTTACGTTATAGGTTGTTCCTAGGTTTTTCTTAGGCATCTTTGCTTAAGGGTAAGGTTTTCAAACACCAATTATGGGAGCTTGAAAACAAATGGAACAGAAGAATGATTGGGTCACTTTTAGAGAGTTAATACCTAATCAAAAGAATGGCCGACTTTCTCTAGGGGCACAAAAGCAATCGCGGCTCGCTTTTTTGCCTGGGGATATTTTTCGTACGGCCTCAGAATGCGCTGAGCGACGAATCATTGAACAATGGAGAGGCGGCAGATCACCTTTTGATATGGGAAATTAGCCTCTTCTAAAATGCTGATCTCGGGGGCCATCCGTCAAGGGTGGCCTTTTTATTTGTAGCCTGCAAGACTTGCTTCTTGATGAAAAAAGCAGCTCTTTACTTTTTAAGCCTCTTAGTCACGTTCTCAATCCTCTATTATATTTTTCAGACTATCTCATTTAATGATGTCTTAGATCTTATAATTCAAGCTGATAAACGTTGGGTAGTTATATTCATTTTATTTTCTTTATCGATGAGTATATGTGGCACTTGGAGATATCTTCTGCTTTTATCAATCTCTGGATACTCAACATCCAAACTTTCGATGTTTTTAGTAGTCTTAGTAAGAAATCTCTGTTCTGATCTTTTGCCAGCTAGAATCGGAACACTTGTATATGTGTTCTTAATTAACTCAAGACTTGGTGTTCCTGCTCCAGCAGCTCTTACATCGTTTGGATATGCTTTTGCTTTTGATTTTGTAGCGATTGCGCCAATGATAATTTTAGCTGCATTTTTCTCAATAGGTAGCACAGAATTTTCACCATTAATTTTCCTTATTATTGGAGTTATTTTATTAACTATAATGGGAGCCTTTATCTGGTATCTTCCAAAACTTACAAAACTAACTATTCCTACTAGACTCGGAAAAATCTCTAAGTTTCTAGAAAAAATTCAAAGTGAAATAGAATCAGTTTCAAAAGCAAATATCTTTGGACAGGTTCTTCTTTTATCATTTGGAGTTAGAGTTTTTAAATATCTAGGACTTTGGGCTCTTCTTTTAGCTCTTCTAACTCCTAGAGGATATCAGCTATCAGAGCTTCCCTTTCATACAATGTTCTTAGGGATGTGCGTTGCTGAGATGTCAGCAAGTTTACCTATTTCAGGAATTGCAGGTATCGGAACTTATCAGGGTGCCTGGATTACAGTGTTTTCATTACTAGGGTTTCCGCTTGATTTAGCAAAAACAACAAGCGTTTCTCATCATCTTGTTACCCAAGCTTGGGGATACTCAATCGGATTAGTATCCCTACTTATTTTACTTACTCCATTTTCCAAAGTTGAAGCAGCAAACTTTGGATATAGAAAGCCGATGCTTGTTAAATTTATAGGACTTTTGATTGCGGTTGGAACTTTAACGTATTTACTTCTACCGAGAGAAGAAAAAATTTCAGAATACAAGGGTGTGGTTAATAAACCTTCATTTTGTGCAGATAGCTGTTTAGTCGTATTTGATTCAAGAAGAGGTGAGACATTTGGTATATATAAGTTGACCGAAGGGGGGGTAGAAAAAATAGTCGATCTTCCAGATAGGCATGAGATGTTTCCTGACCTAAATGCTGAAAGTGTAGTTTATGCCAGTGCAAAAGGTGCAGGGCGATACGCTGAAAGTGATATTAGATTAGTAAACTTGAAAACAGGAGAAGATTCTTTAGTTGCAAATAATGGAACATTTCCAAGTTTTCTTGATGATGGAAGAATTATTTTCGAACGAAATAGAAAAGAAATTGTTGATAACAAAGGAAAGGTAATATTTCCAACTGAAGACTTTCCAGATTGGAACGGTTTTGAAATTGTAAAACCAAGAGCTTTTGGATCAAAGCTAGCTTTTACTTCAGATAGAGGTGGAAGGTGGCATGTTTGGGTTATAGATCTTGACTTAAAGACTTCTGAAAAAATCTCTGATGGTTGTCAGCCAGAGTTTTTATCGGAAAATGAGATAGTTTTTATTAATAATAAAAAATCAAAATCTGGCTCAGGGATCTTTAAAGCAGATCTATTAACTAAAGAGATCTCAGTGGTTCATGATCTAGATGGAGAATTTGGACATGAATATTTCCCTTTTCCTCTTAATGGCGGCGTGATTTTTAGCGCTACAAATGAAGATGATCACTCTCATGAAGAGGGTAAATATCAGCTATTTTTCGTGTCCAAAGATGGAAAACTAGAGAGAATCACTGATGATAATGCTGGATCTAGATGGGCTAGAACTTGGTAAGTGCCCAATAATATAGGGCTTTTAAAAAAGTTGAATTTTTAATTAAATTTCTCTTTCAATTCTCGCTCACCATGGTACACAACCATCACCCAGGTGAGTTTTGAGCACAGAAAGATTTAGGGCAAACGAAGCAATGTTTTCGACGGCGTGCTTTGGCTTCGCCAAACCCACGCTTGCCCCGCTATGCTCATACTGTTTTGAGCTTAAAAAAGCTCAAAACAGGTTCGCGCAGGGTTTAACCCACCAATTCCATTATAAGGAGGAATAAAATAATGAGAGTAAAATTAGTTGGATTAGCCTTAGTTTCTTTAAGCTTCAGCGTGAGCGCAGAGAAACTTTCTGGCACAATTAAAGCAGATGGTTCAAGCACTGTATTTCCTATTACGGAGGCAGTAGCTGAAGAGTTCGGAAAGTTAAACCGGGATGTAAAAGTTACAGTAGGAATCTCGGGAACCGGTGGTGGTTTTAAAAAGTTTTGTGCAGGTGAAACTGATTTCAGTAACGCCTCACGTCCAATTAAACAAACAGAGATCGAAGCTTGTGGAGCAAATAACATTAATTATGTTGAAATGCCTGTAGCTTACGATGCACTTTCAGTAGTTGTTAATAAAGACAATACCTGGATGAAAGATATAACAGTTGCAGAGCTTAAGAAGCTTTGGGAGCCAGAAGCCCAAGGTAAGATCATGACCTGGAATCAGGTAAGATCAACCTGGCCGAATGAGCCAATAAAGCTCTTTGGACCTGGTACTGATTCAGGAACTTTTGATTACTTCACTGAAGCAGTAGTAGGTAAAGAAGATCTCTCAAGAGGAGATTATACCGGCACAGAGGATGACAACGTTATCGTTCAGGGGGTTTCAAGAAATAAGGGAGCTCTAGGCTATATGGGTCTTGCTTATTATGAAGAGAATAAAGCAGCAGTTAGAGCAGTTCCAGTTATAAACAAAGATGGTGAAAGTGCAGTAATGCCAAGCTCCGCCAATGTTAAAAACGGAACTTATGTACCTCTTTCAAGGCCTTTGTTCACTTATGTAAGAACAGATGCGTTAAAGAGACCAGAAGTTAAAGGTTTTGTTGACTTCTATATCGCACAGGCTCCAACCCTAACGGGTGAAGTAGGCTATGTTGCTCTTAGTCCTTCTCTTTACCAGGTAGCTGCTCAGCGCGTTAATGGTGCTGAAGCTGGCTCTGTGTTTGGTGGTCAGGGACATAAGGCAGGTATTTCACTAGAAGCGCTATATAAAGCCGGTTCAAAGTAACAAAAATTAGGGGGTGCTTTTTAGCGCCCCCTCATTTAAGGTATCAATGTGAGTTTTGCTAAGACTCTTGAAACCGAAAAGCCAATCAGGCGAGTAATCCAAACAGTTGCTGAGAAGTTAATTGAATCCTTATGTTTTCTCTGCGCAGCGGTATCGGTTTTAACTACTTTTGGAGTAGTAGCGATACTGTGCTATGAGGTTGCAGGATTTTTTACAAAAGTTTCATTTTCCGAATTCTTTTTAAGTACAGAATGGACTCCTCTTTTTTATCATAAAAGTTTTGGTATCTGGCCACTTGTTTGTGGGACACTCTTAATAAGTTTTATAGCTATGTGTGTTGCTCTTCCCTTAGGGTTACTTGTGGCTGTTTATTTAAGTGAATTTGCTCATCCAAAGACTAGAAAAGTTGTAAAACCGATCTTAGAAATTTTAGCCGGTATTCCTACTATAGTTTATGGATACTTTGCACTTTTATTTGTTACACCAGTTCTTCAATCAATAATACCGACCCTTGAAGGGTTTAATGCTCTAGCCCCTGGTATGGTGATGGGGATAATGATCCTTCCGATGGTTGCATCTTTAAGTGAGGATGCTCTTTATGTTGTTCCAAGAAGTTTAAGAGAGGGTAGCTATGCAATGGGAGCTACGAAATTACAGGTAGTATTTTCTGTTGTGTTTCCTGCTGCAATTGGTGGAATTACAGCTTCTTGTATTTTGGCCCTTTCTCGTGCAGTTGGAGAAACGATGATCGTTGCGATTGCTGCTGGGCAACAACCAGCACTTCATTTTAATCCACTAAAAGCAATTGAAGCTATGACTGCCTATATAGTTCAAGTTTCTCTTGGTGATACTCCTCATGGAACGATTGAGTATCAAACGATCTTTGCTGTTGGAGCAGTCCTTTTTGTCATGACATTAGTTTTAAATATGGTTAGTTTACGAATAAGAGAGCGCTACCAGCGAATGTTTGGATGAAACCACATCTTGCAAAAAAACACGCAGAGAAGATCTTTTTAGGGCTTGCTCTGACAGCATTAATTCTTACGATCCTTTTTCTTTTTACTCTTCTTTGGGATGTAATAAGCGATGGTTTTCCAAAAATTTCTGGAGGTTTTCTATCTGGGTACCCTTCAAGAAAACCTAGTGAAGCTGGAATTCTTCCTGCATTAGCAGGGAGTGCATATCTTATGGCTCTTACGGCAATTATTGCAGTTCCAATCGGTCTTTTTGCAGCAGTTTATCTAGAGGAATATGCAAATAAATCTTATCTCTCAAGGATCTTAGAACTTAATATAGCAAATCTTGCAGGAGTTCCTTCAATTATCTATGGTCTTCTAGGTTTACAGCTATTTGTTAGATTTGCAGATTTAGGAAGAAGTGTTGCTGCTGGAGCTCTTACTCTCTCTCTGCTTATCTTGCCTGTAATTATTATCGCTTCAAGAGAAGCTCTAAGGCAGGTTCCAAAAGGCTTTAGAGAAGCAAGTTTAGCTCTAGGTGCTACAAAGTGGCAGACAGTTTGGAATCAGGTAATTCCTAATGCCCTACCAGGGGTCATGACTGGGTGTATACTTGCTCTATCTAGAGCTATTGGTGAAACAGCCCCACTAATTTGCTTAGGCGCGTTAACCTATGTAGCTTTTGTTCCTGATTCTGTATTTTCTGCATTTACTGCATTGCCCATTCAGGCATTTAACTGGGTATCAAGGCCTCAGGCAGCTTTTCATGAAAATGCAGCTGGAGCAATTTTAGTTTTATTGGTTTTACTGGTTATGCTTAATTCTTTTGCGGTTTTTATTAGGATGAAGTTTCAAAAACAATATACACAAGGCTAGAAGTGAAACAAGTAATGGTAACTGCACAAACACAAGAAGCTCACGAGTTATGCATCTCAGTAAAGAACTTATCTGTCTTTTACGGTGATAATCAGGCTCTTTTTGATATCTCTATGGATATTCCAGAGAAAGAAGTAACGGCACTTATTGGTCCTTCAGGGTGTGGAAAGTCAACTTTCTTAAGATGCTTTAATAGGATGAATGATCTAATTCCAAGTGCACGTGTAGAGGGAGAGATTCTTTTAAAGGGTAATCAGATACTTGGAAATTCGGTTGATGTAGTTACCCTTAGAAAAAGAGTAGGGATGGTATTTCAAAGATCTAACCCTTTTCCTAAATCAATTTTTGAGAATGTTGCATATGGTCCCAAGATTCATGGGTTAAGGGATAGAAACAAAATTGAAGAGATTGTTGAAGATAGTTTGAAAAAAGCAGATCTTTGGAATGAGGTAAAAGACAGACTTCATACAAGTGGTATTGGTCTATCAGGTGGACAACAACAAAGGCTTTGTATCGCAAGAGCACTAGCAGTTGAGCCTCAGATTCTTTTAATGGATGAGCCAGCCTCTGCGCTTGATCCAAGATCTACCAGCAAAATCGAGGAATTAATTGGCGTTCTAAAGGAAAATTACACAATAGTTATTGTGACTCATAATATGCAACAAGCTGCAAGAGTTTCTCAGAAGACTGCATTCTTCTATGAGGGTTACTTGATAGAATATGGAGAGACAGAGCAAGTGTTTCAAAATCCAAATGAAAAGCAAACTGAAGATTATGTAACTGGAAGATTTGGATAATGTTACGTCATTTAGATCGTTCTATAGAAGAGATTCGGGCAAAACTAGATTCTGTTGCTGGACTTGCATGTAAAGCCGTTGAAGGTGCTGCCTCAGCTGCTTTAGAGCTTAGATCTGATCTTGCTCAGAAAGTTGTTGCAGGTGATACAGCGATTGATTCAGCAGAGGTTGAACTTGAGGAGCTTTGTCTTAGGGTGTTGGCACTTTACCAGCCTGTAGCCCAAGATTTAAGAAGTGTTATTGCAGCACTAAAAATTAATAATGATCTAGAAAGAATTGGAGATCTTTCTGTTAGTATTGCCCTAAGAGTTCAAAAGATAGCAGGAAAACAACTCCCACTTATAATTCCAATCGAAAAGATGTCTGCTCTTTGTATATCTTTATTAAAAGACAGCATGATTGCATTTCACAAAGGAGATACTTCCTTAGCAAGAAAAGTTTGGGAGCGAGATTCAGAAGTTAACGATTTGCACCGTAATAATTATGGAACTCTTCAAAACAGAATGAGAGAGGATCCAGATAATATTGAATCTTACGTAAGCTATCTTTCAATCTCTAGAAACTTCGAGCGTATTGCAGATCATGCAACTAATATCGCTGAAGATGTTATCTATTTAATTGATGGCGAGATTGTAAGACATACTAAGCTTTAGGTGGATTTTTGTTTACTTGGGGGTCAGGCCGGGAGGATCTGTCGTCTGCGCCAGCAGACGAAGAGAAAAACGGGGGTCAGGCCGGAAGGCCTGACCAGACAAAGGCTAGCAGTTGCCTGGTCAGGAATCTATCGTCCGCGCCAGCGGACGAAGCAAAAACAGGGCGGCCTGACCCCCGAATTATAAAACTAATGACCCTAAAACGATTAATGCGAGATTGATTTTTTAGATCGTTTCTTACTTAGAATCTTCGTAAGAGTTAGAGAAGCAAGTTCATAACCTTCTGCCTCAGTCTTTCCAGCCTCGAGAGCTATCTGAGTAACCGCCTCAATTAAATCACCTATAGTTGTTTGAACCTGTTCCATATTACTACCTCCACCTTTACGATGCGTACCTAGTACAGTTTAGTTTCAGTCTTTTTGGTGAAGGACGATATAAAAATCGGAGCTTTAAAAATAACTCTTCTAATTTGACCGATTTTGCTTGACGCGAAGGACAAATATAGGAAGATTTTTAGATCTAAATAGCCCCTCAAATTCAGTCTGAAAACCAGATTCTTCCTTCGAGGCATTCTCTATTAGGTTTGTTATCAAAAAACGCTCTCTTAGAGCTATTTTAGCACTCTCAAAGCTATCCTTATGGTCTGTTTTATAGGAAAAGAATCCATTAGGAGCTAAAATCCTCGATAGTTCATCGATAAAGATTTTATTTAGAACACGGTTTTTTTGATTCTTTTCCCAAGGGTCAGGGAAATTTAAATATACACCAGCAGTTGAACTATCTTTAAATAGTGATAGATCCACCTCGCCTCGTATTACAAGAAGGTTTTTAAGACCGTCAGACTTTTCTGCAGTTCTAAATGCTCGTTTATATCGTTTTTCAAAACCAACAAAAAAGGCTTCAGGGTTAGATCTTGCTAACTCAATTAAATGTGCCCCCGATCCTGAGCAGGGTTCAATAAATGTCTCCTTAAATTCGGAGCTTCTTTCACTTAGAATATTAGTAAGGTTTTTATCAGAGTCATCAATCAATCTATCAGGAATCGAAAAGATCTTTTCTAAATATGGATTAATCCACCTTCTTAGAAATCTTTTATCCCCAAACACAGAGTGTTTTGCTAATTTCAAAACTTTCTGTGTTTGGGGATAAGCGTCGTCTGCGCAAGCAAACGAGCCAGAAACATTATATGCTCCAGCGGTACAGAGTTTTGCCGTAAGGCAAGACTCATTATCGCTGGGCATATCAACCTTTCCTAATTCTGACTCTTCTTCCATTGAATTTTGTAAATGTTAACGACCAGTCTCTTTCGACTGAAAGCCTTGCAACTTCTCTTAAGATACCAATCGCAATCTCTTCACCCAAAAATAAACCTTCTATTGCATCACTTCTATAATGCACTCCTGATACTAAGCGGCCGATACATTGATTCATCGCTAGCTTATTAATTTCTCCTCTTAATGAAAGTGGCGCTTCGTTGTAGGAACTTCGAGTGAGCCCATCAGAAGATATGGAAACAGGATTAGGAACAGTTGTTGTCTCTTCAAACCAAGCTTTTAGAATTGTTGCACAAGCTCCAGCAACTGTTGCATGACCTGAAGGATAGGCCGGATGCCCAGGGGATCCTTCAGGGTAGCTTTGTGGCAATAAGTAAGTACCAAACTTATCAAAAGTCTCTACGATTGCATTCGAGTTTAAAATTGAGTCATCTATAGGAGCATCTACACCATTGGATATTTTGTTGTGAACCAATCCGCCATAGGCCTCTGGTCTTAATCGTCTATGATGCGCCCATTTCTGATACCAGCAAGCTTTTAGAGCTCTAGTGGTAACTTCACCTAGGAGTGAATAAAGATGAGGGTAATCGAATGTTCCAAAACCATCCATTGTAAGTGAGGAGACATAAGGATTTCCTGAATCAAGAGGCGCCTTTATTTGATTTCTAATGATGTTTGCAGCATTAAGGAAGACTTCAAATATATAATCCAAATGGAAAAGATGCCCTAAGTCTCTTCCATTTCTAATGTATTTATTTTGGTTATCAAACTCGACAACTCCGGGTTGAAATCCGTTTTGGTTTGCAAGCCAGAAAGTATAATTAGTCAGATAATCCTTATTTGGTTTAGCTGTTTTAATAGCAGCGCTCGTTGTATGAGCGTAGGTCGGAATATCCTTTAAAAGAAACTGAGAAATAAATGGACCAGATAAACATCCTTCAATGTTCATTCTGAAAATATTCTGAGCTGTTACTGGCTTAACACCCTTATAGCCAGGAAGAGAATTTAACTCCGAGATTGCACCTTGTATTATTGGATTTGAGTCATACTCATTAAATGGAACATCTCTTGCTAAAGCCATCCAGTAAAGCTCAATCATCTCAGCTGCGGTTTCTTTACTCTTTACGGATGGAGCAGCTGGAATAGAAATTTGACAGCCATCCCACCCAAGCATATCAAATGTATAAGCAGCTAATGGGTTCTTGAACCTTTTTGCCCCACCCATGTTGATTTTTTCAAAATCGCTCTGTTTTCCAGAATTCATTGCAGTTTTTAGTTGCGAAAATGACCTTGAGCTTGCAAGTCCATTTGAATCATGAGGAAGGCCTTTTGTAAAAAGCGAAACCCTGCCATATCGCTTTTCATCACTATTTTTCTTCTGATTTGCCTGTCTTCTGCTGAATGTTTTTCTTAAAACAGTTTGTCTTTTAGTGAGGGAAGCAGCATATCTGCTTCTAGTAGCAGAAGTAGCAGGAAGACTTGATGCCTTAGCTTTGCTAGAAGCTAGAGTTAAAAGACCAAGTCCAGCTAAGAATTTTCGTCTTGTAAAAGCACTCATAGTAATATCTGATAATTATATCATGAAAATTTCTCCTATGCGATCTATCTTATCACCACCAAATCCGTGCCTCTCTATGGGTATAATGTCTGGAACTAGCGCTGATTCTGTGGATGTTTCTGTTGTCGAAATTAGTGAAAGCAAAGTATCACTCGTAGAATTTATTTCAGAGCCATACCCAGAGGAGCTAAAACAAAGAATTAAAAAAGTTAGTGAGCTCTCAGAGGTCAGCATTTTAAACAGAGAAATAGGCGAATTTTTTTCATCAGTTGCAAGGAAATCATCTAAAAGTGTGTTTTGTGTTGGAACTCATGGCCAGACAGTTTATCACCATAAAATCGGCGATTCTAGTAGATCAACCTTGCAGCTTGGTTATCCTGAATGTTTAGCAAGAGATCTTGGAGCAATCATTGTTTCTGATTTTAGAATTCGTGACATTGTACTAGGTGGAGAAGGGGCTCCCTTAACGCCCTATGGGGATCTTAGGCTTTTTGGAAATGACTCGCCTAAATTAATTCTAAATATTGGAGGAATCTCGAATGTCACTGTGCTTGGTCAGGGTGAAATTATAGGTTTTGATGTTGGCCCTGGAAATGCACCACTTGATAGGCTCGCACACTTACTTGCAGGAAAAGATTACGATGCTGATGGATCAATTGCAGCAAGTGGCAAGATTGATGAAGACATTTTTAAGGAACTAATAGCAGACGACTTATTCATTAAAAAAGCACCACCAAAATCTACTGGCCTTGAAGCTTATGGTGATTCTTTTGTGGGAAGAATAGTCTCTCAGTATGGTTTATCATCAAACCTACTCACTACAGTTACAGAGTTTATTGCATATTGTATATCAGAAGCTGTTAAACATTATGAAGGAAATTTAATTCTTTGTGGAGGAGGCTCTCAGAATTCATACTTACGATCTCGAATCTCGGAGCGTTTAAGTTCAAAGAAGGTTGAATTAATTGATTCTTATGGGGTTTCATGGAAGGCAAGGGAAAGTATGATTTTTGCAATTTTAGCCCATGATATGCTTTGTGGTTTAGAAACCTCTATTCCAAGTGTCACAGGAGCAACAAAAGGAGCTCCTCTAGGAAGGATTACAATTCCTTGAAGGTCTCACCATTTACTTACTTTTGGTACTACTTAAGATACCCTAAAAATAGAGTTTTTATTAATGAAGGATTTGGAATTGAAGCACGATTTAAAACAGGTGTTTGGGAGGAGCATCTAAATAAAACAAAATTACTAATTGCTGACTTTCTTCGAACTTTGGGCGGGGTGGAATCGATCTTAGTTTTAGGGGCAGGACGGCTTTATGATTGTGACTTAGAGATTCTTTCTCAGTTTACAAAAAAAATAATTCTTCTTGATGCTGACCCAAGAGCAAGAGCCTCCTGGCCAAGATTTGTAAACTCAGTCCCTGTAGATGCTATATGCTCGGATGTAACAGGTGTTTTTAATGTTTGGGCAGAAAATATCAGAAAAAATGTTAATGAGTTTTCATTCCCAAGTGAACCAACATATCCCAAAGCAGATCTAATTATCTCACTTAATTTAAAAAGCCAGCTATCAGTGCTATTTAGAGAGCTTGTTGGAAGATCAATTCCAGAGCTTGAAGCTAAGCTTCAGGCTAAACATGCCTCTGATGTCTTTAAACAAGCAAGAAGGGGAGCTTTGCTCATCTATGATGAAAAATATGAATATCTTTCTGATGGGGTTTCAGTTGAAAGGGGCTCTCTTGATCTTTCCCCGATAGTTATCCCTTCAGGTTGGAAGGAGATTTTAAATAGAAAATGGGATTGGGAGCTAGAAAAAGGTAAAATTGCGCATCATGTTGTGGGGCGCGGGCTAGTGTCTTTGAACAACTAACAAAGAGCCTGATTCTATTGAAATCTGAGTTGTATCGTTTATAAACTCATTACATAGAGCTGTAGGAGAGCCCAGTGAAAGTCTATGATCTCTCAGATTCCATTTAGCGCCCAATATAGTAACTCCTGTAACTTCGCTTGTTAGCGGTATAAGTGAGAATCCAGCGCTTTTACAAAGTGAAATTACGTTTTTATCATTTAATACATATGAAGTAGTATCAAAGTCTTCAATCATTATCTTTTTTATTTTAAGAGTTGTTAAAAGAAGGATGTTTCCGAATTGATGATCAATTCTTCCTCCAAACATACCGATAAAAACCAGCTCAGTAGGCGAAAATGCTAGTGCTTTCTCAAGTGCAATTTCAAGATCTGTTTTGTCCTTGTCTCTTGGGTATTTTTCTATTTTTGAGGATTGATACTTCTTTAAAAGGTCCTTATCTACTGAATCTAAGTCTCCAATAATATAATCTGGAGTAAGCCCTAAGGCATCAATGTGCCTTAGCGCTCCATCAGCAACTACTACTTTGTCTATATTGCCAACTCTAGTATTTAGAAGTTCTTTAGTTAGCGAGCACTCACCATCGGCCGCTACTAAAACTCTCATACGGAAGTTTTTAAAGCCTCTGCCTTATCTGTTTTCTCCCAAGAGAACGCACCATTACCTTGAGGAGTTCTTCCAAAATGACCATATGCAGCAGTAGGTCTATAAATTGGCCTTAGAAGCTCTAACGACTCAATTATACCTCTTGGAGTTAGGCTAAATACCTTTCTTACCGCATCAGAAATTTTTTCTTCAGGAACTTTATTTGATCCAAAAGTTCCAACATATACTGAAACTGGCTCTGCAACACCGATTGCATAGGCAAGTTGCACTTCGCACATCTCTGCTAAACCAGCAGCTACAACGTTTTTGGCTATATATCTTGCCATGTAAGCAGCAGATCTATCTACTTTTGATGGATCTTTACCTGAAAACGCTCCGCCACCATGACGGCTATAGCCTCCATAGGTATCAACTATGATCTTTCTTCCAGTTAGCCCGCAGTCTCCAACAGGGCCTCCAACAACAAATCTTCCAGTAGGATTGATTAGATATCTAGTGCTGCTTGTTAGAAGCTCAGACGGGATAACTTTTTTAACAACTGATTCAACGCAAAACTCTTCAACCTGTTTGAGAGTTGCATCTTCAGTATGCTGAGTTGAGATAACTACTGTATCAATTGAGATCGGCTTACCATCTTCATATCTTACTGAAACTTGAGATTTGGAATCAGGCCTTAAAAAAGGCGCAGATCCTTTATGTCTAAGTTGAGCAAGGCTAAACATTAACTGATGAGAAAGTGAGATTGGAAGTGGCATTAACTCTGGAGTTTCATTGCAGGCAAAGCCAAACATTAACCCTTGATCACCAGCACCCTGCTCTTTAAAAGTTCCTTCGCCTTCGGTAACACCTATGCTGATATCAGCTGATTGTCTACTTAAGAGTAGTTGAATAGAGCATTTATGAGCATCAAACCCGATATTTTCATCTGTATAGCCGATATCATGAATTACTTCCCTTGCTACTTTGTCATAATTAACTTCGCAATTAGAAGTAATTTCTCCGGCAATAACTACATTTGAGTCTTTAACTAAAGTTTCAACGGCACATCTACTTTTAGGATCTCCTTTGAGGTGAGCATCTAAGATTGCATCGCTTATCTGATCGCATACTTTGTCTGGGTGACCTTCTGAAACTGATTCAGAGGTGAAAACGAAACTTTTTTTTGTCATATTATTTCTAATGCCTTGTGAGTTTATCTTTATGTCTTCTAAGTTGTTCGGCTAGTGTACTATTTAACTTATCTATCGATGTATACATGTCGTCACTCTCAGAGTGACAGGCAAAATCATGTCCATCAACATGGAATGAAATTTCAGCAAGGTGTCTGAGCTTTTCTACCTTTAGCACCATGTGTGCTTCAGTGTCGTGATGCACGAATTTTTGAATAGTAGGAACTATTTTTTCTTCAGCATATGCACGGATTGGGTCAGTCGCTTCAGTCTGTTTGAAAGTTAAATTAAGAGTAATAAGCCTCATATCAACATTTAAGGATATGATATAATAGAAATATTCTCAAGACTTTAGAGCTTTCGTTTTCTTAACGAAGACGACTCAATACCTAAGCTTTCTCGGTATTTGGCTACAGTTCTTCTTGCAATCTTTATATTTTCCTTAGCCAATATCTCACCGATATCTTGATCGCTTAGTGGAGATTTACTGTCCTCGTTTGCAATTAACTGCTTAATTCTTTCTTTAATAGAAGATGATGATGTAGTCTCACCACTTGCGCTCGAAAGTCCATTTGTAAAAAAGAACTTAAGTTCAAAAACGCCTTGAGGTGTGTGCATGTATTTGTTTGAAGTTACTCTGCTTACAGTAGATTCATGAATTCCTACATCCTCAGCTACTTCTTTTAGTACTAGAGGTCTAAGGGCAGATATGCCTTTATCAAAGAATTCTTTTTGAAACTTAACAATACTTTGTGAAACACGGTAAATGGTTTGTTGTCTTTGATGAATACTTTTCAAAAGCCAAGATGCAGATTTTAATTTTTCCTGTAGATATGCTTTTTGCTCAGAAGAGTCACTTTTAAGAAGATCAACGTAATGATCACTGATTCTTAATCTTGGAATGCCATCATCATTTAATGTAATAACATACTCTCCATTTATTTTATGAAGGTATACATCAGGCTCAACGTATCTTGTTGCATCTTCTCCAAAGGATCTCCCAGGTTTTGGCTCAAGGCGTTGAAGTATCGTAATAGCTCCAGCTATCTCCTCTATAGAGCAGTTCTCTTCTTTAGCAATCAGATCAAATTTTCTTCTCTCAACTTTATCAAGATGTCTTTGTACAATAGATGCAACTAAATTTTCGCCTAGTCCCATGGAGTCTAATTGGAATAATAAACATTCACTTAAGTTTCTTGCTCCAATACCGCATGGCTCAAATGTTTTTAGAATTTCAAGTGCAGCAAGGAGTTCATCAATAGCACATCCACAACTTTCGCAAAGCTCTTCATGCTCGCAGGTTAGATATCCGTCTGAATCAAGGTTTCCTATTATATGAGCAAGTAGACGTTTTAAATTATCATCCGTATCAGAGAGTCTAAGCTGATTTAAAAGATACTCCTGAAGAGTTTCAGGCTTTGTTGTATATGATTCGAAACTTGCTTGTGCTTCTGGTGCAGCATACTCTTTAGACTCCTGGAGCCTGTCTAGATAGGCCTCCATATCTTTGACTTCTTCTTTCTTCTCGTCTTCTTCTGAAGGCTCTTCTTGTGGGATCTCTTCAAGTAGTGGGTTTTCAATAAGCTCTTGTTCTACAGCGTCTCGATATTCAAGATAGTTAAGCTGTAAAAGCTTAATCGCCTGTTGGAGCTGTGGCGTCATCGTAAGTGATTGCCGTAGCCCCTGTGTTAAGCGAACCTGTAGCGCCATAGTAAACTCCTTAATCTATGATGCAGGTATAAGGCACAAAGTTTGCACTCATCCCTAGAATAAAGTTTTACTGGGAAATCAGTTGCTAGTAAAAAAATGAAATTTATCTAGTAAATTCAGATATCTAGGCCAGAAAAATCGAGAGCTTCTCTTCCCTCAATGATATTTCTTGTGGCTATAAGGTCAATTACTGGAAAACTGCGAAGCTTTCCAATCTGGTTAATCATCTCCCTGGGCATTCTGTCAATTTGATGGGCTACTTCGGGCACGCTTCCCGATAAATTTGTAACGAACCCTCTGTTATTAATTTTATGCTCAGCATACTGAAGGGTAATTATTGGGCCATTATCATTTGAGAAAATTTTGTAATTTTTAAAAGCTCCAGATCTAATAAGTGCGTTGTGTATTCCTTGATCTATTCCGTCAGGCCTTGAGAGATTCTTTGACATTATTTTTGGAGCAACTTGATTAATGATTTTTAGATATTCCATTATTCCATTTAGAGTACCAAAGGTCGTACCAGAACAAATTATAGGCTCATCTTGAACTTTTCCGTAAAGATCATCTCCAAAACCTTCTTTTATCCATAGAGAGTTTGTTTCACAATCTCTGATTAATTTACCCTCTTGGAAAAAGCACTGATCGAAAGTGAGTTTTTTTAGTTTAGAAAATATATCTCCTTGAAATACTACATCTCTAACATCTGTTAAAAAAACAAACTCAGGATTTACCTCACTTAGATATCTTTCATAAAGAACATATCTCCAGGTTTGAAGGTGATAGTTAGCACTGTCTACTTCAACGAGTGATGCATTGTATTGTTTAAAAATATCCCTAGCTTCTCCTGTTGGATTTGATACGAATATTACGATCTCTTCATTAGATAAAAATTCCCTGGCAGTTTTTAAAAACCTCTCAAAGATCATATCAGGGAATTTGAATGCAATTCCTAGGATCATGATCTTGCAAAGTAAAGATTAAATACGGCACTTCCTTCTAGGGACAGAATGTCTTCCCTGGGAAATCTGCCAACTAGCTGTATCTCATCTTTTGATATTTGATTTAGCGTAATTGGGATTATGCGTTTATGAGTAAGTCCTTGAGCTTGGATTGTAGCTTGAGCTCGTCCATCCTGCGCAATAATTCCTTTAGCAAAGACTGGTGAGTTTAGTACTTTTGAGAAGAGAGCATTAACCATAGCTCTGGCCGATAGAGACCCAGTTTTAAGAGACAAGTTTCTTCCTGTGACTTCAAGCTCTGTGCTTTTTTCCTGCTTATTTAATTTCCCACTCACAAGCTCCCCATCTGCTAGAATTGAACCCATAGGTGTTATGATTTCAAAGTTTACAGTAGATCTATTTTTATCAAGGGTGAAGGTTTGAGCGTTACAAAGAGAAGTTATCACCAAGATAATACTTAATCGCATCAGGATTAGATGCTATCTCATTAGGCTTACCTTCGAGAAGCACCTTTCCGTCAATTAGAATATATGCTCTGTCGCAGATTCCTAAAGTTTCTCTTACGTTGTGGTCGGTAATAAGAACTCCAATTCCCTTACTTTTTAAATGGTAAATTATCTCCTGAATATCCTGAATGGCTTTTGGGTCGATTCCAGCAAATGGTTCATCAAGTAAAATGAAGCTTGGAGATCTAGCAAGAGATCTTGCAATCTCACACCGTCTTCTTTCTCCCCCAGAGAGACTTCCTGCTCTGTTATCAGCAAGTTTTTCTATGCCAAGCTCAGTTAGAAGTTCAAGTGCTCGCTCATCCATTGATGCTTTTGACTCAAACTCCATAGTTTCAAGAATTGCAAGTACATTTTCTTTAACAGACAGTTTTCTAAAGACTGAAGGTTCTTGAGGAAGATACCCGATTCCAAGTCTTGCTCTTTCATACATTGGAAGGGTTGTTATGTCTTTTCCAGATAAAAGAATCTTTCCGCTATCTGGGGCGACTAAACCTACCATCATGTAAAATGTAGTAGTTTTTCCAGCTCCATTAGGGCCTAAAAGGCCTATTACTTCTCCAGCATAAAGACCCACATCAACCTCTGATACTACAGTTCTGCCTGAGTATGATTTTGAAACACTATCTGCTGCTAAGAACTTCATCACCCGGGAATAATACTGAAATTGCATGATAAATGCCATCTTCGTCATTTGAGTGAGTAATAAAAGATGCTAACTCTTTCACTGAGTTTTCAGCATTCCCCATTGCAACACTAAAGGAGCAAAGCTTCATGAATGGTATATCTGATGTTGCATCTCCAAATATTATTGAGTCTTGATTGTGAAGATTGAAGTAATTACTAAACCAATTAAATGCATTTTCTCTTGAGGCAGCCTGATTAGTAACATTTGAGAAGTGAATATTTTCAAATTTTGAACCTGGAGCAATTCCTAGTTTAAGATTTTTTAGATTTAGATTCTTTACTTTTTCCAGCTTATTAGGCGAATCAGTTACGATGACTCCTTTAACAAAATCCTTATCTAAGGTATCAAAGCTGCATATTCGGGGGGGAGCTCCTAAAAGCTCAGTATGAATCTCAGTGAGGTTGTTTTGAGATTCTACATAATATGAATTCTCTGAGTAGAGCTCTAGATATAGATTATTCGCTCTACACTCTTTTATCAGAGTAATTGTCTCATCCTTGGTAAGTGGAGCTGATACCAGAGTTGTTTTTTTTATCGGATCATAAATCTCAGCTCCTGAATGGAACATGCAAGGATGCTCAATCTCTAGCTCTTCAATTAACCAAAGAGCTCCAAGTGTTGCTCTTCCTGATGCAAGGCAGATTGGTATACTCTTTTCTTTGAGGATATTAATCGCTTTTTTTGTTGATGGAAGAAGTTTTCCATCAGATGTAACTAGTGTTCCATCAATATCAAAAAATACAGCTCCGATCATTGCTCTTTTTTAACTAACTTCATCCTAACATTGCCTTCAGCTTCACTCCTGTCTTCAGCTATAAATAGCTTAATCACATCAGCTAAAAGCTGACTTTCTCCTTCTGTCACTTCAGGATTGCCAGTTAGAGTTACTATTTCAGTTTTTGCATCATAAACAGCCTTATCTCCTGTCGCTCGTAGAGCTTCTCCCTTTATGATGACTACATTTTTTAGAGCGTTAAGTGTTTGAATCTCATTATTATCGTTGTAAATACCTTCAAGATTATCTGTTGTGATGGTCATCTCACCTTGGGTAACTTTAACTTTTCCTTGATAAATAAATTTTTTATCTTTTTGATTTAAAGTTAAAGATTCGGCTTCAATATAAGTAGGTTCCTTGGAGGATTTTAAGTTTAGTGTTGCTTCAGAGAAAAGCAGGTTTTGTATGAATAAGAAAAAAATCATGACTCCTTCCTAATGACACTTTTTACATTATTTTTTAAGGTAAACACTTCGGCTTCTACATCGCCGACTAAGTTTTCCCCTTCAATAAACAAACTATCAGATCTTATAGTAACGGGACCTGGGATTAAAACCTGCTTTTGATCATACAGAGCTCTATTCCCAGTCATAATAAAGCTTGGATTATCCTGAACTAGAAGTACCTCTTCTAATAGTTCTGCATTTGCCAGAGTTTGATTATCGAAGTTAATGATTGCTTTTCTTGAGGTCAAAGTCACAGTTACGTCACTTTTTTTAAAGAACTGTAGTTTAGGGTTTTCAACCTGAGCTTCTTGGGTATTAGGTGAGAAAACACCTTTTTCAGCAGTTATCTCCCAGAGCTTTTTCCCATCTTTTGATTCACTTCTTTTAAAATTATTAAGTACTACTTTAGGGCCAGTTGAGAGATCAAGTTCAACTGATAATTCTCCAATAGGAGTAGAGATAGAGGTCTGTTTTTTAAAAAGGAAAATCACACCAAGAAAAAAGGCAACAATCACCGAGGCTGCTACTATTAAACTTTTCTTTCTATTCACCTCGAACCCTGATTATATCCTCTAACGCTTTTCTAAGATCTTTTAGTGGCAGCATTGAAGCTCCATCGCTTGGTGCTCTTTTAGGTTCCTCGTGAGTTTCAATAAATATTCCATCAACACCAATAGCAGCAGCAGCTTTTGCAAGTGGAACTATCATCTCGCGATGACCACCTGAGCTACCATTATCACCACCCATTACTTGAACAGAGTGTGTTGCATCATAAATTACAGGATACCCTAAGCTTTTCATCCAAACGAGCGACCTTGGATCAAATACTAAATCTCTATATCCAAATGAAGTTCCTCTTTCGCAAAGAAAAATTTTATTATTTCCAGTCGAAGCAACTTTTTCAGCAGCAAACTTCATATCAAGTGGAAAAAGAAACTGACCTTTTTTGATATTTACAGCTGCTCCAGATTTTCCTGCGGCAATTAACAGATCAGTCTGTCGACATAAAAATGCAGGGGTCTGAATAATATCAACAACTTTGCCTACCCTTAGTGCTTCATCGGGTGTGTGAATATCAGTGAGAACGGGTAACCCTAATTCAGATTTGACTGCTGATAGAATTGAGAGCCCTTCATCGATTCCAATTCCTCGTTTTCCTTCTAAGCTAGTTCTGTTTGCTTTGTCATAGGACGATTTGTAGTAGAGCTCTACAGGAAGGTCGTTTGTTATAGATTTAATTTCTTTAGCTATAAAGAGAGCATGTTCTTTTGATTCAATCTGACAGGGGCCACAAAATAGAAGTAGCTTTGATTTAGGCATACTGGAATATACAAGATTATTAGGCTGTCTACAAAAGTGAGGATAAGCAGCGTTTTTGTCAGAAAACGAGGAAGAATAAGGACATATTATTTGAATAGGGGTAGAGTATAGGGTAGAATCTACCGAATATATTATACCTCAAGTCACTTAGATTAAGATCAAATATTTCGACTTTGCTAAGCGACATTAGTGGTGATGAAAAGTGAAGATGTCTATAGGATTTTCTAAACTTTGGAAGATGGAACGGAGGCAATAAAATAAATGATACAGCAAGCCGAGAATCTGGTTGATGAGCCAGCTAAACCTTGTCCTATCGGCCCAGGGCTTTCAAGAGCCTTATTAATGCAACTTGAAAGCGCACGATATGACCCAAAGGGTGATGCACTTGCCGGAGTCGATATAGCTGTATCGAAGAACCTAAAAGCTGATTTTGTAACTAAGGACTTCATTGATAAATATAAGATTAAGCTTCTAGGAGAATTGCAGATAGCCGTGACATTACCGGAGGGGGTAAGTCGTTTTCAGTTTCTGTTAGAGGCACAGAGAATTTCTCTAGAGTTCTTTAATAGAAGACCTATATCTCCTTATCAATTAATATTGTGGGAGAATAGCAGTTTATTTTATAAGAAACTTTCTCACCCACTCGAAATTATGGCGGAGTTCGACAATAAATTTACTCGATTACCTCTGGATGAACTAGAAGGCAGAGGTTGGCTTGATCTTCCTTCTGAGGATTTAGCAGTCGCTCATACAGCATATTTCATGGCCAAAGGTGGAAATATATCTCAATGGTATTTATTGTTGTCGAGCACTCGTTATCTTTTGTATGAAGGAGGAGATCTTGTAGTGCCCGGGCCACTTACAGTATGGGGTATGAGTCGCGAGCGTCTTGCAACTCGCTCTTTGACGAAATAGATTAAAAGTCAAATTACCCGAGATGAGTGCTAGGTTTGAAACCGAAGTGCACCACCTAGAAATTTAGAACAGGTATTGAGATACTTAGGCAGGTTGTGCTGTTAAAGATCGGCATAACTGGGAGACTTGTCCGGTTGCGCGCCAGTCAGGCAAAACGTTTTATGCCTAAGAATTCTGTTCTTGCCAAAGTCTTATAATAATTATACTATAATTATGTGAGCAATATTCGATTTACCTGGGACTCAGCTAAGGCGACGCAA
Organism: Deltaproteobacteria bacterium UBA2409; assembly: GCA_002343185.1. Taxonomy (GTDB): domain Bacteria; phylum Bdellovibrionota_C; class UBA2361; order UBA2361; family DDRT01; genus UBA2361. Next base: position 169,804 of record DDRT01000022.1, on the reverse strand, counting down.
AATCGTCGTAAGCACGGTGTTTCCTTCGAAGAAGCACAATCGGTGTTTTATGACGACTATGCTCAGCTTACGCCAGACCCCGATCACTCTAAGGAAGAGGATCGTTTTATTTTACTCAGCAGCCAAATGAGATTACTAATTGTTTGCCACTGTTATCGAGAAAGTGATTCGGTAATTCGAATTATCTCAGCACGCAAAGCAACTAAAAAAGAGCAACGATCTTATCCAGGGTGAAATTATGAGAAAAGAATATGGTTTTTCCAATGCCGTAAAAAATCCTTACGCTGCCAAGCTCAAAAAGCAGATAACAATCCGACTTGATGAGAGCGTAATTGATTACTTCAAGTTGTTGGCAGCTGAATTTGACATGCCATACCAGAACTTGATCAATCTTTACTTAAAGGACTGCTCTGCTGAGAAACGTAAGCCAAAGCTTAAGTGGGTACCCGGCGTAGAACTATCAAGCCGTGACGGAGAAACGAGGCGCAAAGGTTCGCGGTAATTCTGGTTGATTAAGAGCCCCGTTTCCCGCACACTTAAGACGTTCGGCGTCGCGCTCGCGCCTCCTAGTTAAACATTTGTGGCGTGCAGTCTCTTATAAATTCAATAAATATTAATAGAATGCTTAGAATGCGCTCGCGCTTAAAATTGGAGTGCAGATGCTAGGCATATACCCGCGACGCCGAACGGGGCGGCGGCATTGTTGTTCGTCGGCGCTACGCGCGCGCCGAACAACGGCATTTACCGGAACAACCCCCCACTAGAGTAACGGTGGGATTATGGTATATTTCCTAGGGAGTCGTCCGGTAATGCCGCCGCCCCGTTAGACCGCTCGAGAGTTGTTGATGATGTTGTCTGTTCCCCTATTTATTGATGAAGATGGCCAAGCTGGCGACTGGCCAAACGAATCAAGTTTATCGCTTCAAATATCTAGTAGAGTCGAGCAAAATTTAAGAAACTATTATTCTTGGATCGATGCCAGAGAGTTAGACAATGTGATGATGCTATTTGCAGAGGAGGCCGTGTATAACCGCGCAGGCGAAGTTTACTCTGGAAAGCCTCAAATCGATGAATTCTTTCGCCATTTACGAAAACTTGATGGTTTTCACTCAATAGAGGGAATCTTCGTTAATGGTCTCGATGTCTTTGTAGTAGGTGAATTTACAGGCGTTGGAGAATCAAATAATCCCAAGCGAACAGGTTTTATCGATCACTGGCAATTTAACCCAGAGTGCCTAGTAATAGAACGAAAAACAGCATTGGTCGAAGGCAGTGCTTATGTACTTCGATGATGAAAGCGGTATAACAATCAACGCCACGCAGAATTGTAACCCTTTGAATTTTTTGAATGATTAAGAAAGTTTTTTGGGTTAGAATCTGGTGCGTTTTACCGTTGTCACCTAAAGGATTATGAAAGACCTAGAACCAACAATCTACCGTCAGCGCATCGTGATGGAGGGGCATTTCTCTATTCAAGCAGACGGAGAGACAATAAGAAGATACTTAAACGAGCTATCAGTCCTTTTGGACATGAGAATATTTTCAGGCCCATATTCTTGGCCACCTGATGAATGGTCTAATCCTGAAGTCCCACTATTCGAACTGAATGGATTCGTTGCTTGGACTGAATCCGGTGCACATGTTTATGCATGGAGAAAATGTAGCTTTTTTACGGTGGATGCTTACAGTTGCAAACCATTCGATACGTCAGAAGTTGTGAAATTTACCAAAGATTTTTTTCAGAGTAAGGATATTGTTTCAGGTGATATTCAAATGGGAACTAATGGAAAGCTAACCTTATTAGCTCATAAGGATTAAAACAATTTCCTTCGGGAATAATTATGGGCGTATCAAGTGAGGTAAAAGTTGTACAGTTTGTTAATTCCCTGGAAGGTTTGAATTTTCATGATTCAAGCGTTGTTCATACCGCCGGCACCCAACTCGAAGAATTTCTTCTTTCAGTGGATGCTGATCAATCTGACCTACCTCCTGATTTGGACTCAGCGCGTATAGCACTAGCGCAAAAGCTCTATGAGCAGTTTGAAACAAATCTTGAAACATCTTTTGCGGACTTCTTTTTAAGAGGTGATGCACAATTAAAAGAATATATTCTTTATGACCGGTTCAAGCGGTTGATCGAAGCTGAGATAAAACTTGCAAATATTAAAGCTTCAGATCGAGTCTTGTTTATAGGAAGTGGCCCATTACCAATATCAGCTATACTAATTGAACAAAAAACAGGTGCTTACGTTGACTGTTTTGATCACTCGATGGAAGCCTGCGAGATCTCAAAAGAAATTATTAGTAAATTAGCACTCTCGGAAAAAATTCGAGTCATTCATCAAAGTGCAGAAAGTGTCGAACTACCGACTGACAATACGGCGGGAACTCATGGTCACTATGATGTGATTGTCGTTGCACTATTGGCTCAACCCAAAGATCAGATATTACATCAACTTTGGAGATCTGTCGGTCCGTTTCCAAGAATTGTTCTAAGGTATTCGGAAGGAAACAGGAAATTAATTTACAAAGGAATGGAATTTTCTAAAGCGACTTGGAATAATCGCTATGAGCTAGGTGAACATCATTCGGCAGAAGCTAATGATACAATATCAACCTTGGTTGCAAAGACCGGAGCGCAGCCAAGAATCTTTAAAATTTAAGAAAACTGCCCCATAGGGAGGGGCAATGCCACTTACCTTCATTGTGTAAGTGTTTAATTTAATTTGGTAAAACTTAA
>DDRT01000022.1:107571-166891 GCA_002343185.1 Deltaproteobacteria bacterium UBA2409 | reverse complement strand
AACTCTGAGCACTCTGTGTTCAAAAATCAGTTCTCAAGCACTGATAATTTAGAATTGAATGTAAGTGGCATTGATAGGGAGGGGGGGCATTTACTCAACTCAGAATTTCATGACACTTGAGCAAGGTGTCGATTAGAGAGATAATTCTGGCGTGAAAACTGGCGAGTTCTTCACCTTATATTCACAAACTTTGAAAGTATGAAAGCAATTTTTATTGGTAATGCTGGATCAGGTAAAAGTACTCTTTCGAGAGAAGTACAATTGCGTCAACAGGTTGCTGTACTTTCATTAGATGAAGTTGCATTTCAAAACGGCGCAGTCAGGCGACCCATTGAAGAAAGTATCGCTGAGGTTAAGCGATTCATCGAAAAAAATAAGAGTTGGATCATAGAAGGATGCTATTCAGATATAATTACAGGAGTTCTTGATTATTGCGAAGAACTTGTTTTTCTAAACCCTGGTGTTGATAAATGTATAGCACACTGTCGTGCAAGACCATGGGAGCCAGAGAAGTTCAGCTCTCAAGAGGAGCAGAATCAGAATCTTGAAAAACTTATAGAATGGGTTCGCGAGTATGAAACTCGTTCTGACGAATATGGACTTGCTAGGCATCGAGCTCTATATGAATCTTTTAAAGGAAGAAAGTTTGAGCTTACTGAGCCTAGTCAGTATAAAAATTGGATCAACACGATAATTTGACGATCTCAACTATCCATCACATTTTCCCCCTGACTGGTTGTATTTTAAACTATTAGTTGATCTAAAGAGGGGTAGTAATAGATGCGCTTGGGAGGGTCAGGCCGGGAGGATCTCTCGTCTGCGCAAGCAGACGAAGAAATAAAACGGGGGTCAGGCCTCCCGGCCTGACCCCCAAGTATTCAAAGCTAATTACTGTCCAACTGCCAACGATGTAGGATCGGAGCTTTGGCTGTATGTAACTTTCTCAGAGCTATTTCGCTTATCTCTAAAACTAAGAGCAGCAGAAATAAACCCCTTAAATAGAGGATGTGGGTTTTTAGGGCTAGATTTAAACTCAGGATGAAACTGAACTCCAACAAACCAAGGATGTGACTTTAGTTCTATCATTTCAACTAATGAATCATCAGGAGATACACCAGATGTAACTAAGCCAGCATCAGTTAGCTGTTTTCTGTAAGTGTTATTTACTTCATATCTATGTCTATGACGCTCTGATATCTCCTTTGAGCCATATAGTTTATGAACTAAAGATCCTGGCTGAAGCACACAGGGATAAGCACCTAATCTCATTGATCCGCCTTTTCTGCTGACTGCTCTTTGAGACTCCATGAAATCAATTACTTTATGCTCAGAATCTGGATTAAATTCAGTGCTTGTTGCTCCCTCAATCCCAGCTACATTCCTTGCGAACTCTATTACAGCAATTTGAAGCCCAAGACATATGCCGAAGTAGGGAATTTTTCTTTCTCGAGCATATTTAGCAGCTAAGATTTTTCCCTCACTTCCCCTTGAGCCAAATCCGCCCGGGATTAATATCGCATCTATTGTTTGGGAGCCTATTACTGATTCAACTGAAGTTTTTTCAATTTCTTCAGAATCAATGTAAACAATCTCAAGTGCACAATCATTTGCAATTGCACCATGTTGAAGTGCCTCAGTTAAACTTTTATAACTTTCAACGAGCTCTACATACTTCCCAACCATAGCGATTGTAACTTTTCCACGCTTTGGTTCTACAACGGACTTAACTATTTTATTCCATGGGGAAAGATTTGGGGATCCTGTCCAAATATTTAAACTCTCAACAATTCTGTCATCTAATCCTTCAGATTCAAATACAAGTGGAAGTTCATAAATTGTTCCTACATCCGGAGCATTGATCACGCAATTTTCAGCTACGTTACAAAAAAGACTGATCTTCTTCTTTAGTTTTGAATCAATAGGCTCCTCAGATCTGCAAATTACAACATTTGGAACTATTCCAAACCCTAAGAGTTCTTTCACTGAGTGTTGAGTAGGCTTTGTTTTGAACTCTTGAGAGGCAGCAATGTATGGCACCAGAGTTACATGAATAAAGATTGCATTTTGAGGACCTACTTCAAGCCTCATCTGACGTATAGCTTCAAGAAATGGTAAGCTTTCAATATCACCAACAGTTCCACCTATTTCAACCAGGCATATATCAAATCCGTTTGCACCTTCTCTAATTCGTCTTTTTATCTCATCTGTAACATGAGGAATTACTTGAACCGTTCCACCTAAGTAATCACCCCGTCTCTCATTAGCAATCACTGTTTCATAGACCTGGCCAGTTGTGAAATTGTTAAGCTTAGACATTGTAACGTTCATGAACCGTTCATAATGGCCTAGATCAAGGTCAGTCTCCGCACCATCATCAGTTACAAACACTTCTCCATGCTGAATTGGACTCATGGTGCCAGGATCAACATTAATGTAAGGATCAAGCTTCATCGCGGTGACTTTTAGCCCACGCGCTTCAAGAAGTGCACCAATGCATGCACTTGATAGTCCTTTGCCAATGGAGGAAACAACTCCTCCGGTAATAAAGATAAACTTTGTGGAACGAGCCATACTTAAACCAAATTTTCTAAGGCGGTTTTATGGACTATACACACTTTTTAATTCTTAGTCTTGTAGGGAAAAAAATCAAAGTTAACAGGTGGTTAACTCCCTTGCCCGCTCAAGATCAGCAGGAGTATCTACCTCGATCCCAGGTGTGGTCAGTTGAGGAGAGGCATTAAAAATCCTGATATCAAACCCCGAAGCTAGTGCTCTCAACTGCTCAAGCTTTTCTCTTTCTTCAACTTCGCAAGAAGGAAGAGAGGGGAAGGTTTGTAAGGCTTTGGCAGTAAAAACATATAGCCCTATATGCTTAAAGCCTAAAGGGTCTGAGCGGTGACGAGGGTAGGGAATTGGTGCTCTCGAGAAATATAGAGCCCTTCCTTCATTGCCTATAGCAACTTTTACAGTGGAGTCTCGGAAAAATTCTTCATCTGAAATAATAGGAGTAGCGGGAGTAACCATATCGGCGCCTGAAGATTCGAGTAACTCGATACAGGAATCTATTAAAACAGGATTTATAAATGGCATGTCGCCCTGTATGTTTACTACAAAAGAAAAATTACCTTCAGTTATACTGAAGGCCTCATAAACCCGGTCGGTTCCAGTCCGTGGCTTGTTAGAAGTTTTTACAAATTCTCCACCGAAACTTTTAACTACATCAATAATTTCATCAGAGTCAGTAGCAACTACTAATTTATCTAGTTTCTTAGATTTTGATGCCTGTTCCCATACTCTTTGAACAAGTGATTTTCCGGCAATATCAGCAAGAGGCTTTCTTGGTAGTCTTTCGCTCTCAAGTCTTACTGGTATTACTCCTAAGATCATCGCCTCATCCTTCCTGGTCTATAGAGTCTAAAGAACTCAAGATCAACCGAATTTGATATAGTAAGTAAAAACTGTAGATCATGATAGTAATCAGCGGGCACTGCTGCTTTATGTTTAACTCTGCTTTTTGCTTGAGATATTCTAAGCCACTGGGAAAGTAAGTTTTCAACATCAGAAGAATCCCTTCTTGTTACAAAAAGTCCAGAAAAAGAAGTTTTGATGTGCTCTTTAATATCTTCCGTTGAATCAAAACGTGCTGCACATTCAGTTGTGTCTGATAGAGGTTGTTTTAAAAAGAAAACAAGTGCAGCAAGCATAATAGAATGGGGAACTGAAGTTAACCCTCTATTTTGCTCATCAAGTTTTCGTAAAACTTCAGAGAAGGATGATTCGGCTCTAAATAATCCGTCCTGATTGGTATCAATCGTTGGAAGTAAATAGGTTGCAAGACCAGCCTCGCAAGCTAACCAAATAGTATCGTATAGATATCCGGAGGTTAGGTCTTTCTTAAACTCTTCATAAACCCTTACAGGTGAGCTCTCTTTGATTAAAGAAGCTAATTTTTTTAGTGATTTTCTTGTTTTGCCTTCTATCTCAAAACCAGTCCTAGCCGCGTGCCTTATGGTTCTTAGTAATCTTACTGGATCTTCAGTGAACCTTTGATCTGGCTCGCCTATTATTCTGATAGTCTTATTTTCTATATCTCTAAATCCACCAACATAATCGATAATTTGAAGAGTTTGTGGATCAAAAAATAAGCCATTAATAGTTAGATCTCGTCTTTTAGCGTCAGTCTCTTCTGTTCCAAATTCATTATCAGTCTCAGTAGAATCAGTTCTAAAAGTCGCAACTTCAAGATATTTTCCACCTCGAAAATAAACATGAACCAGCCTAAATCGTTTACCAATTATTCTACTGTTTGAAAAAATCGATTTTACTTTCCTAGGAGTTGCATCGGTTGCAATGTCAAAATCCTTAGGGGTTTTACCTAAAAGAAGATCCCTAACCCCTCCACCAACAATGTAACCTGAGAATCCATGTCGCTTTAATCTCTGGATAATCTTAAGGGCGTCTTCGTCTATATATCTTGCAGTCAGATTATGATTTGTGATTACTTCCACTATAAAGCTAGTTTAAGTGGCTAAAGCCTTAATTATCAATGTTTTGAGGCAAAAAAATACCGGTAAATTAAGAAACTCTCGTATCAAGTAATTCTAATGGCTCTCCGAAGTACTTAGATAAGATAGTCCTTGGGGGGGCCAAGGGATATCTAGCGCAAAGTAAGTGTCCAAAACTCATGGAGGAGTTTAATGGTTCGCCCAGTGTATTCACATGAATTAACCGATCCCGATTTTGCATGGCTTATCACCTCCTTTAATGAGGAATTTCCAGGGTACATATTAGTCGATAATCCAGGAAGTGCCGTGGTATTTATTAAAATTTCTGAACCAGAGGAGATAAATATACCAAACGCAGATGAGCTTTGACTATAGATAGATTTAGGGATAACGAAGCAATATCTTATACAGCGCGTTTTGGCTTCGCCAAACCCGCGCTCGCCCTGCTATGCTCTCGCAGTTTTGAGCTTAAAAAGCTCAAAACTGATTCGCGCAGGGTTTATTCCTGAAATAGAAAAGAAGCTTAGGACTCCTTAGATAACATTGTATTGGGGGTCAGGCCGGAAGGCCTGACCAGACAAACGCTGACAGCTCAATATTTAACAACATAATCACCAGGCTCTTTATGTTCATTACTGCCTTGATTTGGTTCGATTGAGTAAACCTCAGTAGGGGATCTATCCTTAGCTATAAAAGCCATAACTATTAATACAACCGCGATTCCTAGACTCAAAATCAAAACTGGCAAAACTCGCTTCATAATTTACTCTTTATGTCCTCAATTCGAGATACAACTAAAGTCTGATACTCTTTTAAGAGCTCAGCTGAAGTTGCCTCAAATCGCATTACTAATACTGGCTGAGTGTTCGAAGCTCTAACAAGCCCCCAGCCATGAGGGAATTCTATGCGCACTCCATCGATAGTATTTACTGTATATTCCGGGAAAGCCTCCTTTGCTTGTTCAGCGATTTTGAATTTTATCTCCTCTGGACAATCAACTCGGATTTCAGGAGTTGAAACTGTTTTAGGAAGATCACTCAATAATTCAGATGCTTTTTTTGGTGTGTTACTCATTAACTCTATGAACCTGGCTGTTGCATATACTGCATCATCAAATCCATAGAATCTGTTCTTAAAGAAGATATGACCACTCATTTCTCCACCAAGCTCTCCACCGGTCTCTTTGAGTTTTCCCTTGATCAGGGAATGGCCTGTTTTCCACATAATTGGGTTACCACCATGATGAGCAATATCTTGATAAAGCTTTGAGCTGCATTTTACATCCCCAACTATAGTAGCTCCCTGTTTTTCTTTTAGAATCTCTCTTGCATAAAGAAGTAGCAGCATATCCCCATAAATTGGCTCACCGTTATTATCTACTACTCCAATTCTATCTGCATCTCCATCCCAGCCGATTCCAAAATCAGCATTTTCCTTCTTAACTCTATCAATTAACACTGTTAGATTTTTTAACACTGTTGGATCTGGATGATGATTAGGAAATGTTCCATCTGGATCGCAAAATAATGGGATCACTTCGCACCCTAAACCTTTTAATATATCAATGCCGGTTAAGCCCCCAACTCCGTTACCTGCATCTGCAACAATCTTTAATTTTCGGGATCCAAGATACGGTTTAACATTTCCGATAATCTCAGTGATGTAGGTTGGAATAATATCAATTTGTTCTGTACCACCCTTAGTTGCAGATGGCTTATGAATCCTTTCACAACGAGCTTTGAGATCCTGAATGTCTTCACCACTTAAGGTGTGAGTGCCTAAGCAAAGCTTAAAGCCATTCATATCAGAGGGATTATGGCTGCCAGTCACTTGAATGCCGCCACCATATCCATATTTAAAGATCGAGTAGTACATTACAGGAGTTGGGCATAAGCCTAAGTGAACTACTGATATACCTGATTCTGTTAGCCCCTTAGTAAGAGCTTCCGCATAAACTGGTGAGGACTCTCGTGCATCATACCCGATTGCGATTGAGTCTTTCCCATTATCGTGAGCTAAGCTTGCATAAGCTTTGCCAAGTGTATAAGCAAATTCTGGGCTTAAGTCTTTACCTACGTAACCCCTAATATCGTACTCTCTAAATATCTGTGGATTCATAGGCTCTCTTATAACAGGTAAAAGACATTAGCTAAAGAAACTTACGAAAAATACCGATACCTCTAAAGCCATGCGTTTCTTAAAGAAACTATTTACAGAACAGCTTGAGGAGGAGAATAGTGTCCTTAAACAACGACTCAAGGATCTGGAGAACGCGCTAAAAAATGAGGTGCCAGGACTCTTGGCCTCTTTGACCCAAAAAATCGACTCACTTTCCATTAGTTCAAAAGATTCTTCAGAATTAAGATTTTTACTTTTTAGAATTCTTAGCAATTTAGACCAGATTACTGTGGGAGATGAAACTGAAGTTCCTTTGAAAAAAGTAAATCTAAAGCAGGTATCTCAAGATATTTTAGAATTATTTGGGGAGCATTTTTATAAGGACAATCCAGTCATACTTCATTTTTTAATTGATCCTAGTCTTCCTCAATCTGTAGCTTCAAATCCAAAGTCAATTTTGTCTCTTGTAAAATTGCTTACTGAAGAGGGGCTTGAGCTTATTGAAAAAGGTGAGTTAACTGTTTCATTTGGAATGACTCAAGTTGAGGCTCAGCCTGGTGACATGGTTGAGCTGTTTGTTAGCATTACAGCTGTTCCAAACTATAAAAAAGACTCATTTAATGTGAGAACAATAGGGGAGCTTAGAAGAATCAGAGCTGCAAAAACAATTTGTGAGAAAAATGGGGGAACTTTAAAAGTTTCACTTTGTGCTGATGGTGGGGTTCAGATAAAAGGATCATTTATAGCCAGTGTTGATATACCCGGAAAAATTCCACAAAAAGTTCCTAAATATTTTGGTTTTTATTCAACATCCAAAGACATATTCTGTGTTCTTGGAAGACTAGGATTCTTTCACGGCGCAAGACCAATTCCTCTAAATTCCCCTACAGAAGATATGACAATGGATACTATATTTGTCGAGGGTGATGACATCAGAGATAGTCTTGAGGGGTTCAATTCTGTTGATAAGAAGAAGATAGTAATTCTTTTAAGACAAAACCAGCTTGATGATAAAAAGTTATTTTTTAAGGCTGGGTTTACAAGATTTTTATCAGTACCTTTTAGTTCGCAGTCATTTAGCGATTGTATGCTTGGGATAGATACTCCGTATAAAGCGATAGAGCGAAGTTGGGAGTCTGGAGATCCGCTTAAAGTATTAATTGTAGATGATCTTGCTACTTCGAGGGTTAGAATCAGAGAGATTGTTCAGTCTCTTGGTCATGAAGTTGAAGAGGCAAGTGATGGAATTGAGCTTGTTTCAAGAGTTTCTAAAGATGATTCATATGATTTAATATTTTGCGATCTAATGATGACTCACTTAGATGGGCTCCCTGCAGTAAAGCAGGTAAGAGAATTAGGATGCGAGAGTCTAATAGTTGCTGTTTCGGCTCATGATGTTGAGATCGAAAATCTTGCTGGCTTTGATGATGTTCTAAAGAAACCTATCTCACCAGAGGAGATACTTCTATTTATTGGGCTAGCTCTTGAGAGAAGAGATTCGGTGGTTCAAAGATCGCTTAGAATAATTGATCTTGAAGATTTAAAAGCAAGAAGCCTAGGGAAACCTGCACTCATGGCAGAAGTCCTTATGAGTTTTATAGAGTCAAGTAAAGATCAGTTAAGTGAGATAGATAAATTCTCTAAAGCATCTGATACAAGTTTTCTAACTGGATCACTACATGCTCTAAAAGGAATGCTTCTTGAAATTGGAGCAATTACTTATGCGGAGATGGTTAAAGAAATTGAACAAAATGTGAAGGGAAATAAACAGATAAAAGAAGCAGAGCTTGATAAGATTAAGCTAATGGTTGAAGAAGCAAGAAAAGCAGCTGAAGGAATCATTCCTAGTTTGAAGCATTAAATAAGGGCTACTTGGGGCTCACCCCTGGGAGGCCTGACCCCAGTTTTACTATTTTTTTAATTTAAATCTCTGTAGTTTTCCTGTTTCAGTTCTTGGTAGTGTTGTTACAAACTCTATTTCCCTTGGATATTTATATGGGGCGATCTCTTTTTTAACGAACTCCTGAAGCTCTGGAGCTGTAACTTTATTTTCACCTAAAACAACAAATGCTTTTACGATATTTCCTCTAAGTTCATCAGGCACTCCAACAACACCACACTCTTTTACTGAAGGATGGCATAAGAGTGCATTTTCTACCTCATTTGCAGAGATATTATACCCACCTGAAATTATCATATCATCTGCTCTAGCTTGAAACCAAAAATAACCATCCTTGTCTCTTATGTAAGCATCCCCAGTGTAGTTCCAACCAAATTTTACGTATTGCTTTTGGCGATCTTCGTCGTTTAGATACCGACATCCTGTAGGTCCCTTGACTGCAAGAAGACCAACCTCGCCGTTTGGAACCGGATTACCATCGCTATCCAGAATGCAAGCCTCATATCCAGGAACCACTTTTCCTGTAGATCCAGGACGTATTTCAGATCCTGATGCTGAGATAAAAATATGAAGCATCTCGGTTGCTCCGATTCCATCAATTATCGATATACCTGTTTTTTCTTTCCATTGATTAAAAGTAGATATAGGTAAATTTTCACCGGCAGACACGCAAATTTTTAGAGTGTGATCTGTTGGGAGTTGATTAATCATTGATCTATAGCCAGTAGGGGAAGTAAAGAGTGTAGTTACTTTAAAGTCAGAGATAGCACCAAGAAGATCGGTAGGCTTTTCTAATAAAACAGTTGATGCTCCGATTCTAAAAGGGAAAAGAACTAATCCTCCAAGCCCGAAAGTAAATGCTAAAGGTGGAGTGCCACAGAAAATATCATTTGAACTTGCCCTAAGAGTATAAACAGGAAAGTGATCGCATATCGCTAAAATATCTCTATGAAAATGGGCTGTAGCTTTTGCTTTTCCGGTTGTTCCTGATGTGAAAGCTATAATAGCTACATCAGTAGGTTTTGTTTTAACATTACTAAACTCGCTATTTCCGTAAGTGATAGAGGAAAAAAGAGTTGGGTTTGTTAGTTCTCCAGAAACTGAGTCATCAGAAAGAATGTGAGAAATGTTAGCTTTTTCGATTATGTAGTTTAGCTCTTTTGCCCTCAAAAGAGGCATCGTTGCAACGCAGATTCCCCCAGCTTTAAGAACTGCAAACCAGATTGCTACAAATTTAGATGTATTTGGCCCATGAATAAGAACTCTGTTTCCAGGTTTTAGTTTAAGATCATTTACAAGAAAATTCGCAATCTGATTTGTTAGAGTTAAAAGCTGATTGTAAGTCAATGTTTCTTTTGCTGAATAAATTGCAATTTTATCCCCAAAACCATTTTCAATTGCTTTATCGAGAATCTCGGAAGCGCAGTTTAAATGCTCTGGATAGTCAGGGATATTAATTAACTCTGGCCATAATTCTTTTGGGGGTAGAGAATTTTCTGCAAATGGGTCTCTCATAAAAAAACTCTCACAAAACTGCTGTCCCTTCTATTTCTACTTTAGCTCCTTCTTCAAGAAGAGATTTTACTTCAATTAGCGACATTGCAGGATAATGAGAACCGATAAATTCTCTATATACTTTGCCTATCTCCTTTTGATTGGCTAAGTATTCTTTTTTGTCTACTACATACCAGGTAAGCCTCACTAGGTTTTGAGCCGTTCCACCAGCTTCTTTTAGGATAGTTGTAATATTACTAAGAGCCTGTTTAGTTTGTAAAACTAAGTCAGAGCTTACAAGTTTTTCATTTTCATCCCAGCCTATTTGGCCTGCAATAAATAGAATCTTTCCTTCTGCTAGAATTCCGTTCGAGTAGCCTTTTGGTATTCCCCATGGATTAATTGTCTTCATTAAGTACCTGCTTTGCGATTATTAATTTTTGAATCTCAGAAGTCCCTTCATAAATTCTAAGTGGACGAATGTCTCTATAAAGTCTTTCAACAACTGAACCTGACATTACTCCAAGACCACCAAAAAGCTGAACTGCGTTATCAATAACCCGCTGAGAGGCTTCAGTAGCATAAAGTTTCGCCATAGAGGCTTCTTTTGTGATTCTTTCCTGGCCTCTATCTTTTAGCCAAGCAGCTCGATAAATCAAAAGTTCACTTGCTTCTAACTCAAGCGCCATATCTGCAATTTTTGCTTGAGTAATTTGAAATTCTGATAGGTTCTGTCCAAAAATATTTCTTGTCTTTGAGTAGTGAGATGCTTCCTTAAAAGCTCTTTTACCTAGTCCAAGTGCAGCAGCTCCAACGGTTGATCTAAACACATCAAGGGTTGAAAGAGCGATTTTTAGCCCCTGACCAGGACTTCCAAGAAGTTTTCCTTTTGTTCTTTTGAATTCTATTGTTGCAACAGGGTGAGGGGAGCCAATTTTTACCTGCTCTATTAACTCTACACCTTCTTCAACGATAAAAGCGGACAGCCCTTCAGAGGTTTTTGCAAATGTAACATAAAAGTCTGCAAAGCCTCCGTTTGATATCCAGGATTTTGTGCCATTTAAGATATATGTATCCCCATCTTTTTTTGCTGAGCATTTGAGACTTGCTGGATCAGAGCCAGCATCAATTTCAGATAGAGCAAAAGCGGCTATTTTTTCACCTTTTGATACAGGAACTAAAAACTTCTCTTTATCCTCATCGCTTCCAAAAAGTGAGATAGGACCACTTCCGAGCCCTTGCATCGCGAAAGCAAAATCAAGTAAGGCTGAGTGAGAGGCTAAAGTCTCTCTACATATACAGATTGATCTTACGTCAAGTGGTGGAACAGAGTATTTTAGAAAACCAGCCTTTCCAAGCTCTTTTACGTAACGCTTTGATGATTCAATTTCGTTTTTTTCTTCCTCCTCCTTAGAAACAGGAAATGTTTTTATCCAATTAAGAAGTTCGTGTTTAAGTTTTGTGTGTGATTCATCAAAAAATGGAAGCAAAGTGATTAATCTCCCTTAAAGTCTGGTTTTTGTTTTTTTATTATAGCTTCATAAGCACGCTTAAAATCACCTGTTTCCATGCACCTTGCCTGAGCTTCTGCTTCATAAGTAATAGCATCAAGAAGAGGCATATCCCACTCCTTTCTGAGTGATTCTTTTGTTATCGCATGAGCTTTTGTAGGCCCACGAGCTAAGACTCTTGCAAAATCTTTTGTCTTATCAAGAAGCTCTTCTGGTTCAAAGAGACTATTATAAAACCCAATTCTTTCTCCCTCTGTTCCATCGAAGTTTCGCCCTGTATATAAAAGTTCAGCTGCCCTTCCATGACCTATAATTCTTGGTAGCATCGCGCAGGCGCCCATGTCACATCCTGCAAGACCAACTCTTACGAACAAGAATGCAGTTTTTGAACGTTTTGTAGCGAATCTAATATCAGATGCCATAGCAACGCATGCACCAGCTCCAACACAAACCCCGTCAATTGCACTTATCACTGGTTTTGGACAAGAAATGATCGATTTAATTAGATCACCAGTCATAGTTGTAAATTTAAGAAGATCTGAAAAAGGCATTTTAACCAGCCTTCCAATAATTTCATGCACATCTCCACCTGAGCAGAAATTTTCTTTAGCACCACTAATAACTACCGCTTTAACATTCGTGTCTTCCTTTAGACTAACAAACTTCTCTCTAAGCTCAGCATATGATTCAAATGTTAGAGGGTTTTTTTTATCAGGATAATTAAGAGTAATGGTTCCAACTCCTTCTTCTTCATTCCAAAGAGAGTATTTCATTAAAAATCTCCTACAACTTTAACTTCGCCGTTTAACACTTTTTCGTCACAAAAATTTTCAACAACCTTAGCTACATCATCAGGTGTAATGAGTTTTGCGTTTTTTAGAAATTCTTTTTTAATCTCTTCTTCTGAGCGACCAGTTTTTTCGCTTGTTTTTTTAATTGAGTCTCTAAAAAGAGCAGTATCAGTATATCCTGGACAGATAACATTTACCCTTCTTTTAGTACCTTTAAATTCTTCTGATAGTGCTTTTGAAAATCCAATTACACCATGTTTTGCAGCGCAATATGCAGTAACGTATTTATATCCAGTTAGGCCAGCGGTGCTTGAGATATTTAGAATTAATCCATCTTGAGTAAGATAGATTAGCGACTCCCTGGTACACAAATAAACCCCTGTCAAATTAACACCAAGCATTCTATCCCAAAGTTTTCTATCAGTTTTAGATAGTGGAGCACTCTCTGCAGCGCCAGCATTATTTATTAATATCGAGATCTCACCGTTTGCTGAAACAGCTTCTTTTAAACCCTCTTTTACTTCCTCTTCATTTGTAACATCAACTTTGAAAAATTTTGAATTTGTATCCTCTGCAACCCTTTTAAGTGAATCTATGTTTCTACCAAAAAGCGACATTGAAAAACCTCGTTTAGCGAGTCTTCTTGCTGTAGCTTCTCCGATCCCTGACCCTGCACCTGTAATTACTACGTGAGTCACTTAATACCTCTTTTAAAATTAACTTCAAGCTGTCTTTTCGCTGATGTGTACTGCTTAGGCCACCACTGATCTTCATATCCAAGAAGTGCAGCATTTTTTATTGTCCATGCAGGATCTGCAAGATGTGGTCTTGCTAAAAGGCAAAGATCTGCTCTTCCCGATCCTATGATTGTATTAACATGATCAGCTTCAAAGATATTTCCAACTGTCATTACGGGAAGTTTGGTTTTTGCTTTGATAATTTCAGCATAGGGAGTTTGCCACATTCTTCCATAAACAGGTTTTTGATCTTTTGAGACCTGCCCTGTTGAGACGTCGATTATGTCAACTCCTGCTTCTTTAAAAGCAGATCCAATCTCTACAGCATCATCGATTGTATTTCCGCCATCAACCCAATCTACTGCTGAGATTCTAACAGAAAGCGGTTTCTTCCAGACTTCTCTTATGGCAGAGAAAACTTCAAGAGGAAATCTAACTCTGTTTTTTCCGCCATATTCGTCCTTTCGTTTATTTGTTAGAGGAGAAAGAAAACTTGATAATAAATATCCATGAGCACAGTGTAGTTCAAGCATGTCAAAACCTGCTTTTTCAGCCCATTCAGTTGACCTTATAAAATTCTTAATTACAAGATCCATATCTGAACGGTTCATTTCTCTTGGCGTTTGATTTTGTGGGCCATAAGAAATAGGAGAGGGAGCCATAATTTCCCAGTTTGAATTCTTTAGAGGCTCATCCATCCCTTCTTCCCATGGCACTCCTGTTGAGCCTTTAGGTCCTGCATGACCAAGTTGAAGGGCAATTTTAGCTAGAGAGTTTTGATGGACAAAATCAACTACCCTTTTCCATTGAGATACATGCCGTTCTTCGTAGAGCCCTGCGCATCCAGGTGTTATTCTCGCTTCAGGGGAAATGCAGGTCATTTCTGTGATAATAAGTCCTGCACCACCTAATGCCCTAGATCCAAGATGTACTAGATGAAAATCGTTTAGATCTCCATCCTTACTTGAGTACATAGCCATAGGAGATACAGCAACTCTATTTACAAGATTAAGACCTTTTAGATTATATGGAACAAACATAGGAGGGCGAGCTTTTAAGACTTCCCCTCTCGTAACACTCTTCTCAAAACTTTTCTCGTATCCTTCAAGATAGTTTTTATCTCTTAAACGCAAGTTCTCATGACTAATTCTTTGACTTCTTGTAAGAAGACTATAAGCAAACTGAGAGGGGGGTAGATCTTCTCTTAACTCTACTGTTTCAAACCACTCTAAACTATTTCTTGCAGCATTTTGAAGTTTAACAACTTCAAGTCGTCTTTCCGATTCATATCGCTCAAAAGCACTTTCAAGTGAATTTTCTTCATTAATGTACTTTGAAAGAGCAATGGCAGATTCAAGTGCAAGCTTCGTTCCTGAGCCTACTGAAAAATGTGCAGATGCGGCAGCATCTCCCAGTAAGACTAAATTCTTATGATGCCAGATTTCATTTGTTACCTGCTCAAAATTTATCCAGATATGAGAGCCTCTAAGATGTGCACTTTTTGTTAGAAGAGGATTACCGTCAAGATGTTCGCTAAAGAGCTCTTCACAAAATTTAATTCCTTCTTCTTTGGACATTGAGTCGATTCCAGCTTTTTTCCACGTTTCTTCTCTACATTCAACGATGAATGTGCTTGTATCTTGATTAAACTGATAACAATGAGCCTGAAACCATCCCCATTTAGTTTTTTTAAATATAAACGTAAAGCTGCTAAAAACTTTCTTTGTTCCAAGCCAAACAAATTTGTTTCGCATCTTTCTAACTGAGGTTTTAAATGGGAAATGATTTCTGATCTTACTAAAAAGCCCATCTGCTATAACTACTAGATCTGCTTTAAGAGAGAGTGGATCTTCAATCTCCTGATCAAATACAACTTCAACTCCTAAGCTCTCTGCGCGAGTAGTGAGAATTTCAAGCATTCTATCTCTTGCTATTCCACAGAAACCATGACCCGAAGAGGTTATCTTTTCATCTTTAAAATAGACATCTATATCATCCCAGTGAGCCAGTTCCTGGTTGATCTCATCAAAGATTACAGAGTCTGCATTTTTTACATTCAAAAGGGCTTCATCAGAGAGTACTACGCCCCATCCAAAAGTATTCCCTCTAGGATTTCTATCATATACGGTAACTTTAAAGCTTGGATTACTTTTTTTTAGAAGAATCGAGAAAAATAGACCTCCTGGCCCTCCCCCAATGCAAGCCACCTTCATTTTGCAAACCCTAAATCTCTTTCAACTTGTGGTGATAGAGGAGGAAGAGTGGATCTTGGAATATAAAAACTTGATATCATAAATAAGTCCTTAAATATTGAATGTTTCTCGATAGTAGAGGCTAAGTATTCATGTCCTGATGAGCCCCCAGTTCCAATCTTGGCACCTATCATTCGTAGGACCATAAGAGAATGTCTGTGTCTCCAAAGGCTTAACTGTTCATCAATATCAACTAAAGCTTCAAGAAGCTTAAATGGCATAAACAGAATTGGCCTATCTCTATAAAGATTTATAAATAGGGCAGATATAAAGGCTTTATAAGATAGCCTCAACTTTCCTTCAGATCTTAGTTGTTCGAATTTTGATTTATCAAGAATAGTTTCTACATATTCTCTTGCTTGATTATTCCACTTTAATCTTAGTTCTCTTTCTGTTTCAGTGATTCCTTCAGCAGTAGCGATGTATTCTTTATCTTCTGAATTTATCTTATGGAAGGTTTCATTAAATACCTGAATAAAATTAAAATCTAGATACTCCGTAAATGGAGTTCTCTCAAGCCAGCGCTCAACTAATGTAAAGAGTGATGGCTCATTCTCTGTTTCAAGTACTAACTTCTTGTCTTCAGGTGTATAGCTTGCATGATATGGACAGCTTCCGTAGCTTAGCCTGTCCTTTGATAGAAGCCCTAACTTATTTTCAACCATTCTAAACTGTTTACTTTGAAATCCTGAAGCACCTGGCAGATATCCGCGAAACTCTAGAAAATCTAGTGGTGTCATGGTTTCAATTATTTGTATCTGAGAGACTAAAAGTTTTTGAATTTCGATCACCCTTGTCAATCTCGAAACAACTATTCCAAGATCCTTTTCTTCAACTTTTGGAGCATCAAATAAGGTTCTTACAGAATCTAGTTCATGAATTATCTGTTTAAACCATAGCTCATACGCTTGGTGTACTATAATAAATAGCATCTCTTCATGAGCATCGCTTGAAGGGCTCTGGCTTGAGAGTAGTTGGTTAAGTTTAAGATAATCTCCGTATGTTAGATCCATAGCTCCTCTTTTGAAAATAAAACTGGTGTTAGTGGTGATTCACTTGCTCCTTCAAGACATAGCGGAAACCCGCAGAGAAAATACTCTCCTTGTGGCACATGATGAAGTTTTAATTGCTCAAAAAGAACAGCACTACTCAGCAAAATTTTATGAACCGGTCTTTCTCTACTTTCTGGCTGATAATCACTCGACTTCCAGCTAGTGCCGAACGCTTTAAAATTTCCATCTGATACTAACCACTCTGCAGCTTCTATTGAGAGAACAGAGATATAATTTGAATCTTGATAGCCATCTTTAGTCAGAGGCGCAGAGCTTGGATATATAAAAAGTCTTTCAGGAGGAACCGAAAGATCGATCTCTTCACGCTTTATCTCCCAAAGATATTGACCATTTCCTAAGGGTCTCCAATTATTCCCTTCTAATTTTAAAACAGTAACTTTTCCGTAAAACAACTCTGGACTCTTGAAAAGCTCATCAATGGTTTTACCATCTTTTAGTATATGGGAAGGCGCATCGATGTGGGGAATGCTGTGTGGTTTTAGAGTATGTGAGGAGTATCTAACAGGTGGCCCGCTTTCAAAGTTATAAATAACCTCCGTTGAATAAGGAGCGCCCTCTCCAAAGAGCCCTTGAAGCCTTGTGTGAACTAATCCGCTTAGTATAAACGGCATATGCTGAGGTTTACCATAAGAATTGCTTGCTTTCTAGGAAGGCGGACTTTAGCCTTATGAGAATGTATAAGCACCTATATTCAAGATTTCTTGACTCTCCAAGGCTTCATTTTGCTGCCCACAGTCATCATTTATGGATGGATGTAAGTCGAGATGCTCACCTAGCCTATTGGGATGATGCTGCAAAGTATGCTGATAATAAATGGGATAAGATTTTTGGAGAGGTAATCCCAAAAGCGCAAAATCATATAGCTAGAATCTTAAATTTATCAGACCCTAACCAAATCTGCTTTGCTCCAAACACACATGAGTTAGTTGTAAGACTACTTTCATGCTTTGAAAGACCAATTAAGATCTTAACAACCGATGGTGAGTTCCATAGCTTTAGAAGACAGATCGCTAGATACGAGGAGTGTGGTTTTGCTGAAGTTACAAGAATTCAGGTTGAACCATTTGAAAGTTTCGAAGATAGATTTAAAGGCCAGAGCTTTGATATAACTTTTTTAAGTCAAGTATTTTTTGAAACAGGTTTCGTTGTCCAAGATTTAGCTGGTCTAGTTAAATCGCTTGACTCTAAGATGATAGTAATTGATGGGTATCATGGGTTTTGTGCGCTACCTACTGACTTAAGTGAAATCCAAAATCGTATTTTTTATATTGGTGGTGGATATAAATATGCTCAAAGTGGAGAAGGAGCATGTTTTATGGCTATTCCTAAAGAAACTAAATTTAAACCAACAAATACAGGTTGGTTTGCCGCTTATGGAACCTTGACTGAAAAGCAAACAGGTGTCCCTTTTAGTAATGATTGTTTTAGATTTTGGGGCGCAACATTTGATCCGAGTGGTCTGTACAGGTTTAATGCTACTATGGATAATCTTCCTCCTATTGAGGATGTCCATAGTTATGTTGTAGGACTTCAAGAGTATTTCTTAGAGCTTATTCCTGATAGTTTAAAAAGCTCACTTCTTAAGATTCCCGGATATTCTCACGGACATTTTTTTACTTTTCGATCTGAAAATTCAAAAAGATTATATCAGGAACTAAAATCAAAAAATGTTGTTACGGACATAAGGGGAGATAATCTAAGATTTGGTTTCGGGATATATCAGGATCGAAATGATGTTGAGAGTTGTGTAGGAATTGTGAAAAAAACTATTTAATTATACTTCCAGTCAAAGTTTTACCTCTTTTATCCTCCCAGGAGACTAAAGCTTTAGCGCCACCCCAAAGAGCAGGTTCTTTTAAGAAGGTAATAAAATCATCAACAAATTGGCTTATTAGAACAGCAAAAAATATGTGTACACCTGAAGTCTCAAGTCCTGCTTGCATAATTGCAGCTAGAGTTATTAGGTAACAGTCTGAAGGAAGATGAGCTATGTAGTCATACTTTACTACACGAAGCCAGTTTTTGAACTTAACTTTATCGAGTTCGCCATTATCATAAAGTGAGTGCCTTTCTTTTAAAAACATCCCACCATAGTAGACTGATAGGTAAAAGATATAGGCAAGCATCGGACCAAGAAGTGCATGAAACACGATTGCCTGACTTTTACTTAATAGCTCATAAGTTACAGGTGCAATAATCGCCATAATTAGAGCAGCCAAAGTTGTAGACACTATTGCAGCAACGGCAGCTATTGGGGTTGCTAGCCAGTGATGTCTGTACAAATCAATAAAAAATCTAACTATTTTCAATCGAAGTTCCTAATTTCACTAAAAATCTTCCAAGCTTTTCCTTTAAACTTTTCGGTTTTAGCTTATCCTTTAAATATGGTTGATAGTATTCCCCAAGTTTCTCTTGAATGATGGGTAGTTTCCAATCATTCCCAGTGATTACTCCTCTACAATTAATTTCTCCACATTTGCATACAAGAGAGTAACTTTCTAAGCTTGTACAGGTTGCATAGTCCATCGTTACATCCTCACCAGGATAAATGTCTCTGATAGCTATAAGCTTCATCTCAGAAGTAAAGCCACAGTTAGGATTGCAGGAGTGATTAATTCGTTCACCAGCTCCTAGGTCTTCTCTAAACTCAATTCCAAAAAAAAGATCATCAGCTATTTGATATGGTATATCCTGCATGTCTGGATCAAGAGATAGAACCTCGTTCCAGGTCATTATCTTTCCACCAAAAAGAATAACTGTACTGCCTTTTGGAATTAGATCAGTGGCCAACAGACCAAGACCAATTTTGTGCGTGTCTCTAACTGTAACTTTAGGATGAACCCAGTCTATTGAGCTATTGATCCTTGCTCGTTTAAGTAATGGAGTAACAGCAGCTGACATAAGCAAACTTCCTAAGAGAAGTTATGAGGAGTTTAGCTTAGATTGATACTAATTCATATCATTACCTGTGAGAAAAGCCCCTAAAGTATCGAAATCATTGAGTTAAAATTTAGTAATTTTACCTAACACTGTTTAACTTAAGTAAATCTCTTAGAGACCCGATACCTTGCTGTGATGAAATTAAGAGATAGAGTTGCAATTTACCTAAGCCTCACATTTTTAGTTCTAGCAGGTTCACTTTATTTGGTCTTTGACCAACTAATAATGAGTGATTTCTTACGACTAGAAAATGAAAATGCTCTTAGAAACGCTGAGAGAGTTAAAGAGGCAGTTACTGTACTTAAAGAGGAAATAGCACTTAAGGCTGAAGAGTGGGGAGCCTGGGATGACACTTACTCCTATTTTGATTCTAAAGACGATGAATATGAACAGTCTAATTTAACTTTTGAGGCTCTTAGTCAGTTACGACTACGTCATTTTATAATGTTTGATTTAAAAGGGAATATAGTTCGAGCTCTCAAAGTTGGGGAAGAAGAAGTCGCAGAGCTTAATGAAAGAGAAGCAAAAGAACTCTTCCTAGTTGCAAAGCAAGCTGCAGAATCACCAAGTCATGGGCTTATCAGAACTGATGGAAGGAATCTTCTAGCAGGAGCAGCTCCAGTTACTGATAGTGCAGGCACAGCAGAAGTCAAAGGAACAATTCTCTTTACGAGAGATTTTTCTGAGGAAACTGTTCAGAAAATAAACGAGCTAACTAAAGTTCCTGTTGTTTTTGATAATATCGAAACACAATTTCCAAGTCACTCTATAATAAAGCTCTTTTCTGACTCACTATTAGTTCAGGATGTTCTTAGAGGAGTAGATAAAAAGCCGATTCTAAAGTTTGAGATTAAACTGCCACGAGACATATATCAGCGGGGACTAAATGCGCGGGATACCGCTACACTATATGTATTATTCTTCACAGTTATTACACTCGTAATTGCTATAATGTTTGTTAAATCTTCAGTATTAGATCCGCTTACAAGAATAGGAACTGAGACAGAAAAAATAGGAGCAGAGAAGTACAAAGATCTTAATGTTACTGAAGCAGGAAGTCCTGAGTTTAAGCGTCTTGGAAAAGAGATAAACAACATGCTTCGTCAAATCAGAGCAGCAAGACTTGAGGCGCAGGCAGCTAACGATGCAAAGTCTAAGTTTATAGCCAGAGTTAGCCATGAACTTAGAACCCCAATAGCTGGAATTATAGGACTGAATTCAATGCTCACTAAGCGAAATAATCAAAAAGAGCTTATTGAGTTACTAAATTTACAGGGATCAAACGCTGAAGGGCTTCTTACTTTAATAAATGAAATTTTGGATTTTTCAGCTGTGGAGAAGGGAGAGCTAACCTTTGAAACAATTGAATTTAACCCTAGAAAAATTGCTAAAGAGGCTCTTGAAACTGTAGCAGGAAGATTAAAAGAAGGGGTTTCAATTAAACTATCTGTTTCTCCAAATGTTCCAGCCAAGGTTAAAGGAGATCCGACAAGACTTAAGCAGGTTCTTGTAAATCTTCTTGGGAACTCCATTAAATTTACAAGTAAAGGAGAAGTCGGATTAGAGGTTAAAGATAATTTAAACATCAAGGTTTGGGACACAGGAATAGGAATTCCAAAAAACAAGATCCAATCAATATTTGAGCCGTTCAAGCAAGCCGATGAGAGCATCACCAGGGTTTATCAAGGTACTGGACTTGGACTATCGATTGTTAAACAAACAGTTGAAGCTCAAGGTGGAAAGATCTGGGTAGAAAGCCAGGAAGGAAAGGGAAGCTCATTTTTTGTTCATATCCCATTTGTCGGGATTCAAGAATTCAGTTCTAAGATTCCAAGTGTAAGGCTCCTTGGAGAAAATTCCGTTGCTAAAGTTCTAAGAGAATACAGTGTAGATATCTCTCTCAATGGTGAACTGGAGATAGTTACAGAAGAAGACACCATATCAGAAATAAATCCTAAGATGATTGCAGTTGTAAGTCCAACTAATCTAGATCTTAGAGACAGGCTTTATAAGGCTGGATTAGATAAGATCATATCAAGCCCATTTTTGATCGATGATCTTCAAGATCTTATTTATGGAGCTAAGAAGTCGAGCAGCTATGAACTAAGTAAGGGAAGATCTTTGAGAATTCTTGTGGCTGATGACACAAGAACTAATCGAATTATTTTAGAAGATCTTCTAAGGGAAGCTGGGCATGATGTTGTTTGTGTTGAAGACGGAGCCCAGGCAGTTAAAACTCTTGAAGAGGACAGATCTTTTGATCTTCTTTTAACTGATATCTCAATGCCAATCATGGATGGGTACACAGTTGCTAGGAAATTAAGAGAGAGTGGATCTAAGATTCCTGTCGTTGCTATAACTGCGCATGTTCTTGAAGAGGAGCAAGCAAAGATGAAAGATGCAGGGATGAATGATATTCTTTTTAAACCAATAAGACCTGAAAATATTGATAAGGTACTTAAGCGGGTTATGGTTTAGATCTTTTTATCTATACTATGCTTCCTTGTTAACTCCTCGGTTACGTATCCACTCATCCTGGACTCAAGCTTTCGATCTCTTAGAAACTCACGAGCCTTCTCAAGATCTTCCTTTGTAAACTCATCATTTTTCAGGATTCTTGTTCTTGATTCGATGAAGTAGATATACACATTCTCAGAGTCCTCAACCGGGGCTGAAGGCTCAAGAGGCTTAAGGTAACCAACCGCATCGAAGATCTCTTTTGATAATGAAGACTCTTCAATAGTGCCTAAATTTGATTCACCTTCTGAGTACTCATTAGCAACATCTTCAAAATCAGAATCTTTGAGCTCGCCGAGGATAGTGGTAATTAGACCCATTATTTCTTCTTTAGTACGATTTTTCTTAGAGACTACTATTTGACGTAGGGTGATAGTTTCAATTGGCGATGCTGTGACTCCTTTTGCTTTTCTTAGAAGAGAAGAAGCTTCACTGTCTGATACAACAATGCTTCTTCTAAGCTCCCCTGATAGAAGCTTGCCTTTTAAAATTTCATTTTCGATTTCTAGCTTATATTGCTCAATCGATTTACCTTGATTAGAGAGAGCTTTTTCAAAGCCATCTCTTGTTAGGCCGTTTTGAGCTGCTACCTGATTAATATAGTTATCAATATCTGTTGGAGTAGCTGTGAGTCCTTTTGATTTTGCTTCTACCTGGATCAATCTTTCTAGTAGGTAGTTATCAAAAGCAGCTTTGGCTTTTTCTGAAGTTTTAAGATCGTTTAGTGATATCTTTTGATTGTTATATCTGTTCCTGATCTCGGAAAGTAAGACTGGCTCATCATTTATGGCAGCTATTACAGAGTCAATAGGCTCTGCTAAGAGTGGGGTGACAAAAAGTATATAGGAAATTATCAGTCTCATCCTATATATCTTTAATTATTTGAAGCTATTCCTCAATAGTTTCAAAAATCTCATAACATACCCCTAGTATCTCGCCTGGCTCTAAGACCTGTTTAGTTTTAACTGAAAGGATAAGGTTTTTTGAGAGAGAAATAGAGTCAGAAAGTACTTTTTCAAGCTTATCCATGGAAAATGAGGCTCTTGGGGATAGAGTCAGTAGAATCTCAGTATCCTTTTGCTCAGCTCGCAATATTCCTTTTTGTTTAAAGAGAGCTCTACATCGCATTAGATCGAAATAGCTTCGGAACTCTCGTGGCAGATTTCCAAACCGATCCGAGATCTCCTCTTTAAGATCTCTAAAATCATCATCGCTTCTTGCACCTGAGAGTCTTTGATACAGAATTAATCTTTCTGATATATCGGGGATAAAATCTTCAGGTATATAGGCGCCACCTAAGAATCTGACCTCCGGCTCAATTAGATCCTCAAGTTCAAGCTCCTCTCCTTTTAGGTTTGCTACTGCCTCTTTTAATATTTGTGAGTAAAGCTCAAACCCTACTGAAATTACATTTCCAGACTGCTCCTTACCTAGAAGATTTCCAGCTCCTCTTATCTCTAAATCTCGCACTGCAAGTTGAAAACCAAGTCCTAAGTCGTCAAGAGATTTTAGTGCCTCAAGTCGTTTTTCTGCATCTAAGGAAAGCTTTTTAGTTTTAGGAACTAAAAAATAACAATATGCTTGCCTGCTACTTCGTCCAACTCGGCCTCTAAGTTGATATAGCTGAGCTAACCCAAAGTGTGGAGCATCTGAGATTATTATTGTGTTGGCGTTTGGAATATCGATACCTGATTCAACTATGGTTGTTGAAATTAAAATATCAATCTCTCTTTCAAGAAATTGCTTCATTATAAGCTCTAGGTCCCTTTCATTCATCTGTCCATGAGCAAAGGCAACTTTTGCCTCTGGGAACATCTCTTTAATTCTGTGCGCAAAGGTTGGTAGTTGTGGAATCTTATTGTGGACGAAGAAAACTTGACCATTTCGCTTTAACTCCCTTTGAATTGCATCTTCAACAATCGAGTCATCAGAGATGTAGGTTCTAATTAATCTTCTGTCAGCTGGAGGTGTTGCAATAATGCTTATATCTTTTATATCCAACAAAGACATATGAAGAGTTCTTGGAATTGGAGTTGCAGTTAGTGTTAAGACATCTACCGATTTTTTTAAGGCCTTGAACTTTTCTTTTTGTTTTACACCAAAACGATGCTCTTCATCGATTATAACTAAGCCTAAGTCTTTAAAAACTACGTCTTTCGATAGAAGCCTGTGAGTTCCAATTACAATGTCGACTTCCCCTTCTCCTAGTCTTTTTAAAACTTCTTTATTTTTTTTAGGAGATGAAAACCTACTTACACCCTCTGTTACTATATCATAGCCTCCAAACCTTTTTTCAAAACTTCTCTTATGCTGTTCAACAAGAATCGTTGTTGGAACAAGTACAGCTACCTGTCTTCTATGTTGAGCGACTTTATAGGCGGCTCTAATTGCAACTTCCGTTTTTCCAAATCCAACATCCCCACAAACAAGCCTATCCATAGGCATATCACTTGCAAGGTCATTAAGTGATTCTTCTATTGCTTTTGCCTGATCTGGGGTTTCGTCAAAAGGGAATGATTCTGCAAACTGATCATCCAAGGCTCCGATATGATCATATCTCCAGCCTTTTGCGACACTTCTAGCTGCATATAGTTTTATTAAATCACCTGCTAATACCGCTACGGAATCTTTGACTTTCTTTTTAGTTTTTATCCACTTGTAGGGGTTGCTTAGCTTATCTAGTTGAGGAACTTGACCATCAGCAGCCACAAATTTTTGAATTTTTGAAACATTGTGAACTGGTACAAAAAGTTTACTATCAGCAAACCTAAGAACTAAAAAATCTCCCTCATATCCGTCACCACTCCTATGAACAATACCTTCATATTTTGCTATTCCAGAGTCAGTATGAACAACATAATCTCCCTCTGATAGATTCCCTAAGGAGGCAAGAAGTTTTTTTAGACTCACTCTTTTTGCTTTTTTTTGCCTGAAGGATCTCTCCCCAAAAAGTTCTTCTTCTGAAATTACACTGAGCCCCTCATCTTTCAGGATAAATCCTGATTTTAAGGATCCAATTAATATAGCAACTGGATCTGTTGTTTCATTGAACCACTTAACTAATGTTGTCTCTAAAATTGGACTATCCATCTCAACATTATTAAGAAGTATTCGTTTAAATCTCTCAGCTCTCTCCCGGGTTCCAACAATAAATGCGACTCGATGTTTTGCATCTTTTCTCCATTCCTTTATGTTGTTTCTAAGAGGTAAAAATGCATCTCCAGATCCAATCTTAGAAATTGTTTTGATCTTAAGTTCAGCTTGAGGGAGAACTTTTGGAGCTTTTTTTGTGTAAAGAGAATCGAAACTTTGACTTTCTTTTAATAAATTTTTTACCTTTGTGGCTTTTAAGAAGAGGTTTGATGGTTCAAGCACTATCCTGTGCTCCTCTCTCATTCGGTTAAATCTCTCAAGTATGAGATTTTCTTCCTCTTCTAGAGCCTCATAGATCTTATCCTTCTCCAATAGTAAAATCTTCGTATCCTTTGGAAGGATCTCAAGGATTGTTGAATGCTTTGGTGATAACCACTCACACCCTTCAAAAAATTTTCCTGAATCAATTTTGTTTAATAGGTCCTTCTCCTCTGAAGGTGGAGCTTCCGAGGCTTTTGCAAGAGCAGGTATTAAGGAAGAGTCTGGAAGCATAGTTTCTCTTATTCTTAAGATCTCCAAGCTTTCTAGACTATTTATAGATCTTTGAGATTCAGGGTCGAACTCTCTAATTGAGACTAATTTTTCTCGCCCTTCAAGTCTTATTGGATTTCTGTATCCAACT
Organism: Deltaproteobacteria bacterium UBA2409; assembly: GCA_002343185.1. Classification (GTDB taxonomy): domain Bacteria; phylum Bdellovibrionota_C; class UBA2361; order UBA2361; family DDRT01; genus UBA2361. The sequence continues at coordinate 141,278 of DDRT01000022.1, read as the reverse complement.
GGAAAAATGTCTATAACATCGCCTCTTGTCCCATACTGACCAACCTCTGAGACTAAGGAAGTATGTGTGTATCCCAAAGTTTCAAGAGAGTCAGAACTAACTTTTCCTCCGATTTTCAAATTAATTGAGCTGTCTTTAATTAGCTCTAAGGGGATAGTTTTTCTTAGAAGCTCAGAGCTTTGGGTTATTATTAAAAAATCCCCACTAAGAGAATTTAGGCATGAAATTCTACTAGCAGTTATATCAGGTGATGGGGAGATAGCTTCATAAGGCAATAGCTCCCAAGAGGGGAAAGGTTTAGTTTCCCCTACCATTGTTTCTAAGTCGTGGGTTAAATCTTCTCTACTTTGCTGGTCATGAGTGATTACAATGGTTCTACGAGAATCTCTTAGAAGCTCACCAATAAACCAAGCTTTTGCAAAATAGTGTTTCAATTACTTACATTTTCCTCAGAAAAATTTGGAGCAGAATATTCATATTTTTAAAAGATCTTCCGATAACTATCTTGTACATGGATATCACAAAGTTACTAGAATTTGCATTTCAGCAAGATGCTTCTGACATTCATATTAGTTCAGGTGAATCTCCCATGATGCGGATTCATGGTAGCATGAAACGCTTAAAAGCACCTCCACTCACCTCTGAAGATACTCATGCTCTTTTATATGACATTATGAATGATGGGCAGAGAAAAGTTTTTGAGGAATTTAGTGATATAGACTTTTCAATGCAGCTTGGAGACCTGGCTCGATTCAGGGTTAACGTTTTTAGGCAACAACGAGGGATGGGGGCAGTATTTAGAAAAATTCCCACTAAAATTCTTTCAATAGAAGAACTAAGTCTTCCACCTATAATCGGAGAGCTTACCAATAGACCTAAAGGGTTAATTTTAGTAACAGGCCCAACAGGCTCTGGTAAGTCGACTACCCTTGCAGCAATGATCGATCTTATTAACCAAAAAGAAGAGGGTCATATTCTAACCATCGAAGACCCGATCGAGTTCGTTCATCCATCTAAAAAATGCCTAGTAAACCAAAGAGAGATTGGGCCACATTCAAAAAGTTTCTCTAATGCTCTAAGAGCATCCCTTAGGGAAGATCCAGATATTATTCTAGTTGGAGAGATGAGAGATCTTGAAACTATTCAGTTGGCACTTACGGCAGCAGAGACTGGTCACTTAGTTTTTGGAACTCTTCATACATCGAGTGCTCCAAAAACAGTAGACAGGGTGATTGACGTGTTTCCTCCTGCTCAACAGCAACAGGTAAGAGCGATGTTTGCTGAATCAATACAGGCAGTAATTACTCAGACACTTTGTAAAAAAACAGGTGGGGGAAGGATTGCTGCACTAGAAATTCTAATTGGAACAACAGCAGTTAAGAATCTTATTAGAGAAGGAAAAATTCACCAAATACCTGGCGTAATGCAGACTTCTCAAAATATAGGAATGCAGACCTTAGAGATGCATCTTAAAGATCTTGTAAACCGGGGATTAATATCGCGGGAAACAGCGATTGAGAAAACTTCAAATCCTGCGATGTTCGACGAAACTGATGGGAGTGTTAAAAGATGAGTGAAGGCTTAGAAATTGAGAAGTTACTATCTGTAATGGTTGAAAAAGGTGCATCAGATATCTATCTGACTGTTGATAGTCCACCAGCATTTAGAATTAATGGAGTTACAAAACCAGCAGGCAATAGATGTCTTGAACCTGAAGACACTGAGCATCTATCAAGAAGTATAATGTCAGATAGACAGCAACGTGAATTTGAAGAGAAAAATGAGCAGAACCTAGCTCTTTACTACCCAAACTTTGGAAGATTTAGGGTAAATATATTCAGACAGCGTGGTCTTGTTGCAATGGTAATTAGACAGATTAAAGCTCAGATTCCATCAATAGAATCATTGCAGCTTCCTCAAGTTTTAAAAGATGTTGTCTTAACTAAAAGAGGACTCGTTATTGTAGTAGGAGCAACAGGAAGTGGAAAAAGTACTACACTTGCTTCTATGATTGATTACAGGAATGAAAAAGAATCGGGACATATTGTATCAATCGAAGATCCTATAGAGTTTGTTCACTCCCATAAAAAATCAGTGATCTCTCAGCGTGAAATCGGGATGGATACCGAGAGCTATCATATTGCACTAAAAAACGTCCTAAGACAGGCACCCGATGTGATCCTAATTGGAGAGATAAGAGACAGAGAGAGTATGGAAGCTGCTCTTCACTGTGCAGAAACGGGGCATCTTTGCTTAGCAACACTGCACAGTAACAATGCAAACCAGGCGATAGAAAGAATTCTGCATTTATTTCCAGCTGACAGGCATCAACAGATCTATATGGATTTAAGCTTGAACCTTAGAGCAGTAATCAGCCAAAGACTGCTTCCTGCTACCGCTGGAGGTAGAGTTCCTGCTGTTGAGGTGCTTTTAGATTCTGCCAGAGTGAAAGATCTGATTCACAAAGGTGAAATTGGAGAGCTAAAAGATGCTATGGAACGAGGATCCACCGTTGGAATGCAAACCTTTGATGAGGCTTTATATAACCTGTATAGAGCTAAGAAGATCTCCTTAGATGATGCACTTGCAAACGCAGATAGTGCGAATAACCTAAGACTTAGAATCAAACTTTCTGATGAAAAAGGTGCTTTTAGAAAAGCTGCGACAGCCGAACCAAAGCCCTCTATTTTGTCCGATTAGATAGTCTAATAACTTTGGAGAAGGTGTATCCAAAAATAAGGCTCATAGAGATCATTTCAACTGAATCTTCAAAGGCTCCGATCGTATCAAAGATAGTTGAATCAATTAGCCAAAAAAATTCATGAACGAAATCAACTGCCAATGCTGCAAAGGCAAGAACTCCAACTAATAAAATAATTTCGCGTGTAAGCTCCCTAAAATCATTATTTTTGGATAAGTAAGCAATACCTATAAAAGGTGCAAATATAATGAATGCTGCTCCAAGAACTAATAACTCTCCAAGATCTTGAGTTCGAACTCCATAGAAATATTTTTCATCAGAAATACTTAGTGCAATCTTTGAACCAATAGTCTCATGGATAGTTAATGAGTCATCAAGTAGAACGAAAACAAAGAAAGCTGCCCAAGCCAAATATCCCCAATAGTTTTCTCTGTTTGCTATAATTGCCAAGCAAATAACTATCCAAAACTCTTTAAGGTATTGGTAAACTTCTGCATATGATCCATCCTGTTCAATCGAAAATAAGTAGCTCGAAAAGAGAGGCAAATGAAGATGACAGATGTGTAAAATCAAAAAGATAAAGTCTGCAAGAAAAATTAGACATAGGAGTTCCTTGTTTTTTTTTAAGTTAGAGAGAATCGAGGATACGATAGCCATCAGGATATATTGATCTTTCTAACTCTAGTTTCTAGCTCTAATTTTTGTGCAATGATAGTAGAGAAATGAACCCTTGGAAGACTCTTAGTGGAAGAATAATTTATGAAAACCCATGGATGCGTATTCGCGAAGATTCCGTAATTAATCCGGAAGGTAACCCAGGTACCTATACTGTGGTTGAGGCTCAAAAACTTGCAGCAGGTGTTCTAGCTTTTACTGAAAAGGAAGAGCTTTATCTTGTTGGTCAGTACAGATATCCGACTAAAGTTTATTCCTGGGAGATAATTGAAGGGGGCATAGAGAAAGGTGAATCGCCACTTGATGGAATTAAACGAGAGCTAAGAGAAGAAGCAGGTCTTGAGGCTTCATCTTGGGAAGAGCTCCCTGGGGGTGAGGTGCATCTTTCAAATTGCATCTCAGATGAAAGAGCAGTTTTTTTTATTGCCAGAGGGCTAAGAGAAGTGAGCGCTGAACCTGATCCTAATGAAATTTTAGCTGTAAAAAAGCTTCCATTTGAAGATGTTTATAGAATGGTTCTATCTGGTGAGATATTTGATGCAATGACCGTTATAGCAGTGTTGAGGTACGCAAATGGTCGCAATAAGTGAACAGCAGAAAAAATATTCAACAGGGGGTTTTGGAACCTATAAAGAATTAGTTTCAGGAGATTCTTGGGTAAATTTCATTAAGGAAGAGCTTTATACACTTTTCCTTTCTAACATCCCTGGACTATTTGGATTCGCTCTTAGAGCCCTTACACTTGGTCAGATATTTAAATCCTGTGGAATAAGACCGGCATTTGGAAGAGGAATCTTGCTCAAGAGACCTTCTCAGATCTCTATAGGAAATAAGGTAATGATTGATGACTTTGCAACAATCGAAGCGAAGGGAGATGGTGCACAGATTACTTTTGGAGATCTTGTTTCAATAGGGAAATACTCAATTATTACTGCCAAGGGTGGCAGTGTTCACTTAGAATCAGGAGTAAATATTAGTACTCACTGTAGAATCGCCACTCAAACAAAAGTTTCTATCGGGGAGAGCACCCTAGTTGCAGCTTACTGCTATATTGGCCCTGGTAATCACTCACGTGGTGAAGGGCCTATTATTGAGGAGCCGATGGAGCTAAAGGGTGGAGTAGTAATAGGTAAAAACTGTTGGATCGGAGCTCATACTACGATTTTAGATGGGGTTAAGATCGGGGATGGAGCTGTCATCGGAGCTCATTCTTTAGTTTTAAGCGATGTTCCTCCTGGAGCAACCGCGGTAGGGGCTCCCGCAAGAATAATAAAATAGTGTTTTAACTATTAGCAAATATAACCTATTATCATTTGTTTTTTGCATTTTGTCCTTTGACACAGCCTCTCTAATCGTGTGAATGTTCTAACGAACAAGAACTAAGGAAGTAATTTTTTCTTCCGAAGTTATTTGAGGAGGAAGTTGTACAACTATGCGTAAATATGGATTTATCGCAGCGTCCTTGCTCTTTCTTGCTCCAGCAGCAAGTCAGGCAAAAACGCTCGAAGAACTATTAGTAGAAAAAGGTGTTATCACAAGAGCAGAAGCTTCTTCTGCCTCAGGTGCAGCACAATCGAAGGTTTATTATAATAAAGGCACAAACATTGATTCTGGGGATTCTGGAATTACTACGAAGTTCAATGTTGGACTTCAGCCTCGATATACCTTCAGTGATAATGATGATGAGTCTGGTACTCCAAATGTATCAAGCTTTGACATGAACTTAGCTCGAGTAGAGATGACCGGTTCAGCAATGGACGGTGAGTGGGAGTATATACTCCAGGGCGATTGGGCACGTAGTGGTGCTGATCGTGCAAACACAGTAAATCTTTCTGATGCTTATGTTCAGTGGAACAACTGTGACTGGTCACACATTAAGTTTGGACAGTTCAAGGTTGGTGCAGGACGTCAGTACAGAGTTAGTGATTTTGCTGCTCAGTTTGCTGACAGAGATACACTAGCAACTCAAGCGTTTAACTTCGGTCGTCAGCAAGGTATTGCTATGGGTGCAGACCTTATGGACGGTCGTTGGACTATCGGAGCCGGCGTTTATAACGGACTAAGCGTTGGAGAAGGTCAAAACCTTCCTGGTGTTGATAGAAAACATGCTGGTTCAGTTGAGACAACCTTTGCAATCATGGGAAGTCAAAAACGTGGAGTTGAAGGTGACATAGACCATACAGAAGACTTTGCTTGGGATGTAGGCGGATCTTATGTGTATAGTGACGAAGATTATCCTGCTACTGATACAGTTGCAGCAGATAGATTCAAAGTTACAACCATCAGTGCTGATACCGGTATGAAGTACAAAGGTCTTAGCATCGTTGGAGAATACTATTGGCAAGATATCGAGTCAGATGCACGTGATGATGATGTTTCTGATAACGGTGCCTATGTTCAAGTTGGATATTTCATCCAACCTAAGAAATGGGAAATTGCTGGTCGATGGGGGCTATTATCATGTGATGATGAGTCCATCTACGAAGCATGCTCAGGACTTGGTGGTGCAGCACTTGATGACGTAAATGAAGTCGGTGCAGCGATTAACTACTATATGATGGGTCATAACCTTAAGGCAGGTTTAAACTACTCAAGGCTTGACTATGATCATGTAGATACTAGCATCGCTAGCTACAAGACCAATCGTTGGATCTTCCAAGTTTCGAGCTTCTTTTAACAATTGTTTCTGCTTCGTCTGCTTGCGTAGACGACAGGAAGCTTGAAGGCTTAGGATAGCCAACAATGAGAAGCCCGCTACGAAAGTAGCGGGCTTTTTTTGTTTTCGCTTCGTCTGCTGGCGCAGACGACAGATCCGCTACGAAAGTAGCGGGCTTTTTTATTTAAGGGGGTCAGGCCGGAGGAAGGCCTGACCAGACAACTACTAGCGTCTGCCTGGTCAGGCCTTCCGGCCTGACCCCCAAACCCCTATAATCAACTCCTATGTTCCGATTAGCCCTAGTCCTCTTAGTCCTCCTCGCTGGAGCCTACTTTTATTTTTTTAGAGGACTCACCGGATTTGAAAAACCAAATGAAGGAATTTTTACCGGTGTTGGAGAAAATGCAGCTGTAGTTATCAGACCATATGGGAGCGAGAGGGTGTTCATATGGCTTGCAAAGATTGGAGGAGATCCAGTTGAGGTTAAGGGAATCGAACCTATATTGTTAAATGAAGTTGTCGAAGTAAGGGGAGAAGTTTTATCAGACTCTACTTATGCTTTAGAAGTATATGAATCAGGAAAACTTCTCGAGAAAATAAAGCTAGAGTCCTCTAGTGTTTCAATTCCACTTTTAACAGCCGAAGAGTTATCTGAAATAAAACTTAGGCTTGCTAAACAGCTTGAATTCGAGAAGCTTCAACTCTTAATAAGTCAAACAGAGGATATTGAAAAAACAGAAAAAACGGAGATCGATAAATTAACAGGATTCTTGTCAGATGGAGGTCTACTTAGGGAAAGTTCGACCAGAAGACTAGAGCGTGAAAAGGCTCTCTTAGCTCAGATTGAGCGAGAATTTAATGATGCACACTCTGAATTAAGAAAAATGAACAGACAGGTTGAACTTGCCTATCGGGTAACAGGAATGGGTAAACTCGTATCATTATCCAGGGAGTCTTTGGAAAGAGAAAGGCGCTGGATAGGATCTCTTCTTAAAGTAAATGTCCCGGAGGTTTCTGAGGATGTTATAAAAAAATCTGATGAAGCAATTCAGGTTCTTGAATTAAAACGACAGATTGAGGCTGAAAATAGTAAGATCTATGAACTTTTAAACTTAGGTGGTGGTCAATGAAGGTTTTGCTCTTATTGATATTATTTTCCGAAGTATTGGCCTCCTGCCTTATTTCAGAAGAGATAAAGCTTAGCTTTGCTCCAAGAGAGAGCTACCTGTTCATAAAGAGCGATGAAAGCGTTTTAATTGAACGAGCTTCTTTATTGCCTACAACCGCAGGAACTTGGGGAATTGGTGCATTAGTCGATGGCACTGGAGTAGTAGAAGCATCTTTCTTGGTGCTAGGCGAATCTGATCATGTATTTGGAACTGAGCCAAAAGAGTTTATTTTAAACAATAAAGAGTTTAGATGCTTAAGTGAAGAGAGACTTCAAACTAGACTTATTGAGGAACAGAAGCGTCTCGAAGATGTGAGAATCAGTGCCGCAAATACCAATAAAACACTAAGGAGAATTCAAAGTGACGTAGATCTTGTGGTTGACTTAGGTGAGATTGTATCGGTAAAAGAACGTCGACTTGAATTAGAAGAACAGGTAGCTGCACTTAAGCGTGACCTTGAGGTTTTAAAGGAAGTTTTTCAGGTAGTACGGAATCAACCTAATCCAAGAAATTTCCTACGAAGAGAGGCTGAGCTCACTCGTCAGATCCCTCTTCTTGCAGAAGGGGCTCAGCTTGCCGAACGAGGTGAGGGAGTCCGTGCACAGCAGTTAGAAGGGGGGATACAACGTAGGTTAAGGGCTATAAAAGAAGCTGAAGGACTCTCTAAGGATGAATTATTTAAAAAATTAGTAGGCCTAAGAAAATACAGAGCGGAGCTTGAGGGTGGACGAGAGAATCAAGAACTTAGCAACCAGAATTAAAGCGATGGGCTTAAGCTCATTTGTTCTTTTTTTACTGGTAGCACACCTTCCTCTTAGAAGGGTATTGTCATATTCAATGGAGATTTTTCATCCTTTGTTTAAACTTATCCTTGGTCAGAGATATGCAGAAGAGATTGAGTGGTTTCTTGAGTCGCCAGATAGGATTGAGTTGCTTTGCAGTGAGCTTGAAAGATGATAGAGCATGCAACACCTGGAATAATTGCTTGCCTACTAATAGTATCTTTAGTCATTTATAGATGCCTAAGAGCTGGAACTTCATACGTGAGACGACTTCCGGCAGTAGATGCAGTTTATGAAGCTGTAGGGAGAAGTGCTGAACTTGGAAGACCTGTATCGTTTTCAACTGGACTTAGTAGCGTTGGACCAGTCTTATATGCAGCGATGGGTATTCTTCATGCCATAGCACAAGCATGTGCTAGATATCGAACTAAGTTGTTTATTCCACAGAATGATCCTCCAGCGATGGCGATTGTGGAGAGTGTTACGAGGGATGCTTACAGATCTGTAGGACTTAGCTCTCAGTTTGATCCAAGAAACATAGTGTTCCTTTCAGAAGAGCAGTTTGCGTTTGCCTCTGGCTATATGGGTCTAATTCATAGGGAGAGAGTTGGAGCGGCTTTTCTTTTTGGGGCATTTGCAGGTGAATCCTTAATACTTGCGGAAGCAGGTCAACAAGTTGGCGCAATGCAAGTGGCTGCAAGTGTGAGCCCAGAGCAAGTAGCTTTTTTTATAGCCACTTGTGATTACACACTAATAGGTGAGGAGCTTTTTGCGGCAAGTGCATACTTAAGTGATGATCCGATACAACGAGGTTCCGTTAGAGCTCAAGATCTTATTAAAGTGGGAGTATTCTTTTTAATAGTAATAGGAGTAGTTTGTGCATCTTTGCAAGCAGTGTTTCCTAGTTTTACTTTTTCTCCAAGTTTTCTTTTCACAGGAGGATGGTAGGTGAATAAAGAGATAATAATAAGGCTCTTTACTTTTTTCGCCGGATTATACTTTGTAGTTGAGTTTATTTTGCCAAAAGAGATTAATGAAGAGATCGGATTAGTTAATATTCATGAGTCTGTTTCTTATGGGTTCTTAGCTATCGGAGCAATGGCCTTTGGTTTAGGTATCATAAACTTAATTAGAATACATGGATCTAAGATTATTTTTCTACAAAAAGGAGCATTTTATAGTTTAGTTCTTTTACTTGGTTTTTTCAGTATGACTTTCTTTGCTATAGGAGACTGGAAACTCAACATGGAGAGCTCAAAAAGAGCAGCAAGCATAGGATTACTTCAAAAATTTGCTGAAAAGGTAGAGACCACCGATAAGCTCGAACTTCTAAAATTAGAAATGAAAAAAATTCCTGAACTGCGAGATAGGGCTGATTCTTTAGCTACCTTAGAGGATGCTAATAAGAGTTCAATAATATTTCAGGAAGCATCACAAAAAGTTGTAAATGAGGAAACAAGCTCTTGGATAAAGGATGGATATAATTTTCTAAATAAGGGTGTATTTGTTCCTCTAGGAGCAGCGATGTTTTCACTGCTCGGATTTTACATCGCAGCAGCTGCTTATAGGGCTTTTAGAGTTAAGAGCCTTGAAGCATCTTTAATGATGATTGCAGCAGTATTAGTAGTATGTGGTCAGACAAGTTTCACATTAATGATCTGGGAAGGGTTCTCTCCAATAAGGAACTGGTTATTGCAAGTTCCAAATAGTGCTGCATTTAGAGGGATCGCTATTGGAGCTGGAGTAGCTGGGTTAGTGCTTGCATTTAGAATGTGGTTTTCAATTGAATCTGGTTCATTTGGAAGGAAGAAATGAATACTAGGTGGATCTATATTTTAATATTACTAACCATTGGAATTCCTATTGGATTTAAATTAGCACTTCCACCTGCAAGAATGCCCGTTGCCGAGAAATTATTTTCTGTCGTTGATAATGTCTCAAATGAGAAAGGGGTAGCATTTGTAGCATTTGATTATGGGCCTGGAACAAGTGCTGAAAATCTTCCCCAGAGCCAGGTTATTCTGGAACATCTATTTAGAAAACGAGTACCAGTTTTTATTTTTTCTTTAACTCCAATAAGTGAACCTTTCTTACGATCTGTTCCGGAAGATGTAGCAAAGCAGCTTGAAAAAGAAACAGGAGAGAGTTGGCAGTACGGAAAAGATTGGGTAAATGTTGGATATAGACCAGGGGGTGGACTCTTTATTCAAACTCTTGCAAAAAGCCCCAATATACCTGAGTTTCTTGGAAAAGATGTTAAGGGTGCCCCTCTTAGCTCATATCCAATTAGCACAAGAGTATCGACAATCAAGGACATCTCATTTTTGGGGGAATTTACAGGTCTAGTCGGAATGTTTCAAACATATGTGCAGTACTTTCAAGCCGATGGGTATGTGCCGATTTTTGGTCATGGATGCACCTCGATAACGATTCCAGAGGCATATATATATCTTGATTCAGGCCAACTAAATGGGCTTCTTGAAGGTCTTGCCGGAGCAGCGTGGTATTCTGATCTGCTGAGAGATAAATACAAAGATAGAGAACCAGATAGGGCACTTGTTTCGAACACAGCTCTTGGAGTAGCACAGTTAGTTGTTCTTGGTTTAGTTGTTTTAGGAAATATTGTTGGATGGAAACAGCGACGGTAGTTTTTGCAGGAATTGGAACCCTAGCGATCTTTAGCTTCTTGATAAAGGAGAATCCTTTCTATCGTTTTTTTGAGCATCTTTTTATCGGTGTAGCAGCCGGCCTATTACCGATTTTGACTATTAGGAACCTACTTTATCCGAACGTTATAGGCCCTCTAATCGGTGCTGATATTCAGGTATTTCCCGACGGTGAGATCGCTAACCCTTACAATTACTGGAATTTACTCTTTATAATTCCGTTAATTTTTGGATTATTTTACTACGCTGTGTTTATTCCAAAAGTTAGTTGGCTATCAAGGCTTGTAATTGGTATTTCACTTGGTTACTCAGCTGGTCTTTCTATAAAAGGCTTTTTTGCTGAAATGATACCTCAAGTTTTGGGAAGCTTTAAACCACTAGTAGTTCCTGGAAGTATCGGTGACTCAGTTAATAACTCTATATTTGTAATCACATTACTTTTAGTTATGTACTACTTTTTTTGTACCTTTAAGGGGGAATCTACTGCACATAATGGAGCAAGGTATACTGGAAGGTTGTTACTCATGGTCTGTTTTGGTGCGTTTTTTGGTTCAACTGTAATGGCCAGGATGGCTCTTTTAGTAGAACGAATTCAGTTTTTAGTGGGTGAATGGTGGACAGCGATCTTTTAGTAATAATTACCGATTGTGGATCGACTACAACTAAGGCTCGTGCATTTAGAAAAGGCAATGATCGTTGGAAATATATAGGTCGTGGCGAAGCACCTACTACGGTAGAAGAACCTGTAGCTGATGTAACTATAGGTGTTAAAAACGCTCTATTAGAACTTGAAGAAGCAATTGGTCACCCTTTAGGTAGCTATAAATATCTTTCCACGAGCTCTGCTGGTGGGGGTTTGCAGATGATCGTAATGGGTGGAGTAAAGAAGATCTCACTTCAATCAGCTGAACGCGCAGCTCTTGGAGCAGGTGCGATTATCTTGGATTCATTCTCAGTAGATGATCCGAGAGATGATCATGAGAGGATCTCTAGTATTAAACACCTTAAACCAGACATTGTTTTGATTTCAGGTGGTACTGACGGCGGGGCTAACTATTTTCCACTTTATAATGCTGAGATTTTAAGAGGCGCTAACCCAAAACCAAGATTTGGGGATTCACTAAAAGTACCTGTTGTTTATGCAGGAAATACAGACATCGCATCAGAAATTGATAGGCTTCTACAAGATATCTGCGATGTACATCTGGTCGGTAACGTTAGATCAATTCTTGAAAGAGAAAATGTAGAACCCGCTAGAGATGCGATACATGAGCTTTTCTTATCTCATGTTATGAGCCATTCGCCTGGTTATAAGAAACTGATGAGCATGGTTCATTCTCCAATACTTCCGACACCGACTGCTGTTGGAAATATAATAAAAAAATACTCTGAGAATCATAATAAATCATGCCTTTGTGTAGATATTGGTGGAGCAACTACAGATATATTTTCGATGTTTAGAGGTAAGGATCAATTTGTTTTTAATAGAACAGTGAGTGCTAATTTCGGAATGAGCTATTCCATCGCCTATGTTCTTCTTGAAGCTGGGCTTCAAAATGTGCTTCGCTGGCTACCAGTAGAAGTAAAAGAAGTAAGAAACAGAATAAGAAACAAGATGATTAGACCAACCACGCTCCCTCAGGCGATGGATGAGCTATGGATTGAGCAGGCTATGTGCAGAGAAGCTCTTAGGCTTTCATTCGATCATCATAGGTCTTTAGCAGTATCCCTCTCTGGTATTACAAAAAGAAGAACAATCGGAGATTTGTTCAAGCAAGAAGAGGAGATGTTGGTAGATCTTATGAAGCTTGACTGTGTAATAGGTTCAGGCGGAGTAATAAGTCATGCTCCTGATAGAAAATTTGCAGCACTGATGCTGCTAGATGGTTTCGCCCTAGAGGGGGTAACAGAGCTTTTTGTCGATGACAGTTTTCTACTTCCACATTTAGGGGTATTTGCTGAAATTAATGAAGAAGCAGCTTTTGAAGTATTAGAGTTTGATTGTCTAAAGCCAATAGGAACAACTGTGGCACCAAAATTTAAGGCAAAAGATGGTACACCGTTGGCTCAAGTATTCTTTAATGGAAGTTTTGTTGGTGAGGTAATTGCAGGCTCGCTGGAGTTTTTAAAACTATCTAAAAGTGAAGGACGTTTGGAAGTAATCCCAAGATCTACAAAAGTGAATGTAAGTGGTATTCCTGGTGAAAAAGTAGTAAAGCAAGTGTCTTCACCTGATCTTTATTTAGACGGACGTAACAGACCCCTTTTAAAAATTGGAAACGAGACCCATAAGCTTATGAGAGAGCTATCATGTTAACTCCAAGACAGATTATCTCAAAAGGACAGCTGATACGAAAAGTAAGAGAGCTACCCTCAAATGGTGAAATTCTTGTTAAGATTGGAGACCTAGTTTCCCCTAATAGCATAGTAGCTAAGACTACCATTGAGGGAGAACTTATCTTGGTGAGACTCCCCGAGGAGTCTGGGAACATTAAGGTTAACATCGGAGATCAGGTTATAAGAGGTCAACTAATCTATGAAAGAACAGGGCTTTTTGGACTCTTTAAGACAACTGTTCTATCCCCAGAGAGTGGAATAGTAGAATTTATAACTGAACAGGCTGTAGGGATCAGGTTACCACCTGTAGAGCTTGGCTTAAGTGCCTATATAAAAGGAAAAGTAGTAGAGAGCGATCTAAAACAGAAAGTTGTAATTGAAGGTACCGCAGCTGTTATTCAAGGAATCTTTGGAGTTGGTGGAGAAAAAACAGGGAGACTTTTCCCAATTAAAAACGTAAATAAAATTCATATTAATGACATTCCACAACATTGCACTGGACTAGTGCTGGCTGGCGGAACACTGCCCAGTGGAGAGATTTTACTAGAGGCACAACTAAGAGGCGCAGTTGGTTTTATTACTGGTGGCGTTGAAGATAGTGCAATTGAAGAGTTTTTAGGAAAGCCTGTTGGAATAGCAATGACTGGGAAGGAAGATATTTCAATGACTCTAGTAGTGACTGAAGGCTTTGGAGAGCTTACGATGCACCCACTTATACAGGAGATCTTATCAAAAGAAGCAGATTGTTCGATTAATGGAACCACTCAAGTTAGAGCAGGAGCTATAAGGCCAGAAGTTATAATATTTACAGATAAGATTGAAGACAGCGTTTCTAACGAAGAGTTTGAGATCGGTAAAAATGCTAGAATAATCAGAGAACCTAACTTTGGTGTAATAGGAGAGATTGTAGAATTACCACAAACACCGGAGGTCCTTGAATCAAAAATTAAAGCTAGGGTACTACGAATTAAGACAGCAAAAGGAGCAGTATTAACAGTTCCAAGAGCGAATGTTGAGCTGGTAAGGGTTGAGTAAGCAGGTCAGAGCTCCTGTCATTTGTCTGGTCTGGTTTTAACCAGACCTAATTTAAGGTCAGGCTAAAGCCAGACCAGACAAATTCTAGGTGACCACCAAGCTAGCAAACTAAATAGCCTTTCTATTCGTTAGCGGTATAAATCTTTTTGTATCGTTTGGAGCTACAATACAAGGCTCGCCCCAGTCGTATCCAATCTCAGGATCATTATATGGATATCGTCCCTCTTCATTAGGATCGTAGGTATGGCTTGTAATGTAAAATAAATGCGCAACGGCTGATAATACCCTACAGCCATGAAGTACTCCTGGTGGGATACGAACACATACTGGATTCGACTCTCCCATATTTAACTCGAGCTTCTCTTTGAACGTAGTGCTCTCTTCTCTGTAGTCTACAAGAACAGTTCTTACCTCGCCAAATGGCACATACCACCAGTCAGTTTGAACATGGTGATAATGCCAGGCTTTTACAACATTTTTCTCCATCTTACTGTGAGACCATTGGCCAAAAACACCACCCATAAAGATTGATTCAGTCGCTCTGAAAACTTCTCTAAAAAACCCTCTATCATCTCCATGAGATATAAGTGATTTTATTTCAACTCCCTTCATAAGCCTTTCCTTCTGGTGATTCTAGTTTGTTAATCGTCTTACTCTCTTCATGTGTGTAAATTTTTGAGACTATAAATTTTCCTGATGTCTTGTTTGTAATCGCATTTACTGTGAATTCTAAAATTTGAGCATGTCCTCTAAAATTCCATTTCCCATTAATTTCTTCAACAAGAAATACTCTTACAGGTGAAAGGTGGAAAACTCTGCGATCGTCCAGTGAAAAACTATATTCACCTCCGATCTCTAGATTTTCTGGAAATCCGGTTTTGATTTTCAAAGTATCATTAAATTCAATTAAGCTGCCCATTCGACAACAATGCTATAGAAAAATTAGCCTAGTGACTAGCTTTATGAATCCGCTCTCTTAGCGCTCTACCAAGCCCTGAATCTTTAGGTTCTTCAATATAAATTCTGTCCAGACCAAGCTTGTCAAACTCTCTTAGAGTTACATAGAAGTGTTTTGGATTGTCTATACGCTTTGATTTAACACCTTTTGGAGGTGACATTGTGAAAGTTAAAATTCCAATGTTGCCTGAGGGTGAGAAATCTTTTGGTAAAATTGAAAGTGGGGTTTTAGGGGCATAGTGAAGCTTCTCTTGGCCTGGAGCTTTACCTTTTCCTTCAGAGAGAAGAGATTTTAGAGGTATAGACAATTTTTCAGCAATTTCCTCAGCAGGAATTCCTCCATGTCTTAAAATTTTAGGAGTTTCTTCGAGTAGGGAGATAATTGTTGATTCAAGACCAACTGAGCATGGGCCTCCGTCTATTACAAAAATATTTTCGCCAAGCTCTTCAATTACATGAATAGCTTCGGTTGGGCTCACCGCAGTAGATTTATTTGCACTTGGAGCTGCGACTGGACTACCAAGCTCATCAAGAAGGGTTAAAGCCACAGGATGTGCTGGAATCCTTACAGCTACACTTTCATGTCCAGCAGTAATTAAAGGAGAAAGGTTCGATTTAGCTGGGATTACAAGTGTAAGTGCACCTGGCCAAAACTCACTTAGTGATAAGAAAAATTTAGAGGATCTTGGCTCTCCAACACTTAAAACTCCATCAACTGAATGAGTATGCACAATTAATGGATTACTTTTAGGGCGTTTTTTTAGAGAATAGATCTTTTTTAATCCGTCGTCTGAATATATTGATGCAGCCAGACCATAAACAGTCTCTGTTGGTAACCCTATAACTGAACCTTCCTGAAGGAGTTTTACGGCTTCACTAATTGCTTCTTCTGATGGAGGGACGATCACGGTCTAAACAAGTCTATCGAAGCACGCTGAGCACAGCCAGATAGCTTTTCGTGTAGACTGGCAATTGATTCTGCTCCTACTGCTCCCTTAATTAACTCTAACGATAAAGTGTCATCGAAATTCTTAATGCATGCATGATCTACGGTATCTATGCTGAGGGAGTCTCCATTCCCATAGTTTATCCCGGTCAGAGAAAGTCGCTCCTGGATTAAAGAGGCAACTTCAGATTGAGCACACGATTTATCTCTTATCGCTTGATCAAGGCAGGTAGATCGCTCGCTTTGCTCTTTAAGATAACACTGTTGAAGCAAGGACTGACAATCAGCCAGAAGCATAGAAGGTAGTAAAATAAGAAAGAGGGCTCTCATTGGCGTTCTCAGTGTATCACGTTCTGTAGGGCTAAAAAACCCTGCGTAGATCTGTTGACGAGATCGGTATCTCAGCGCCTTCTAATAGCTCCATTTTCGGAAGAAGGTCGAATTTTAAGCTATTTCTGGGATAAACCAGAATCTTTGAAACGATTGAAATTATCTCCTTATATCTGCTCCAGCGAGTAAACTCTGCTGCAGAGTCAGCACCAATTATCAAGAATAGCTCTGAATCAGAGGTCTTTAAATTATTTAAAGTATCTATAGTGAATGATGGGGAAGGTCTATTTATTTCAGATAGATCAACCTCAAATCCATCAACTCCCTTTATCAAATCTTCGAGTAATTCAATTCTATTTTTTGTTATAGGCTCTTTATCCTTTAAAGGACTTTGCTTAGCAGGAATGAATAAAACTTTATCAAGTTTGCCTTGAATCTTTGCAGCTTTAGCAACTTCTAGGTGACCACTATGTGGTGGGTCAAACGAGCCACCAAAAACTCCTACTCGCATAACTCAATTAAAGTTCCACCAGTTGATTTAGGATGTAAAAAGGCAATTTTTTTACCTCGAGCTCCAGCCCTGGGAGCATTATCAATCATTTGTATCCCTTTAGATTTTAGCTCTGAGATCGATGCAATGAGATCATCAACTCTAAATCCTATATGGTGGATTGCTCCTGAGCCATGCTTTTTTATGAATCTTGAAACGGAGGATTCTTCAGATAACGGAGAGATAATTTCTAAGTTTCCTATAAACCCAACCCTTACACCCTGATCGGATATGGTTTCTATGTTATTGAGATTGTATGGATCTAAAGAGCTAACGGCGATTGCCACATGATCAAGTTTTAGGTTTGGCAGGTACATTTGACCTTTGCATAACATGCAAGAGGTCAAATAGCTATTTTTGCGCAAGCAAAAATGCAAATAAAATAGGCAAATAGACCTCTTCTATAACTGTTTGAAACTTCATGAATGATTATGCAAGAGGTCTATTTAAAATGGATTATCGACAAAAAAAAGCCGGAGCGCAAAGGCTCCGGCTTTTTAGCGGTAATTTAAGAACGATTACATCATTCCTTCCATTCCGCCCATTCCACCGTGGCTGTGGCCGCCTTTAGGCTCATCTTTTGGCTCCTCAGCAATTATGCATGAGGTTGTAAGAGCAAGGCCTGCAACAGACGCAGCGTTTTGAAGTGCTGTACGAACAACTTTAACTGGGTCAATAACACCAGCTTTTACTAGGTCTTCGTATTCCTCTGAAGCTGCATTGAAGCCAGTTGAACCCTTCTCAGACTCAACACGAGCTACAACAACTGCTGGCTCAACACCTGCATTTTCAGATATTGTCCAAAGAGGAGATCTGCAAGCTTTCTTAACTATCTTGATTCCGAAGTTTTGATCTTCGTTTTCAAGTTTTAGCTTATCAAGTGCTGTGCTTGCTCTTATTAAAGCAACTCCACCACCTGCAACGATTCCTTCTTCAACAGCCGCACGAGTTGCATGAAGAGCATCCTCTACGCGAGCTTTCTTCTCTTTCATTTCAACTTCAGTAGCTGCACCAACGTGAATTACTGCAACACCACCAACTAGTTTAGCAAGACGCTCTTGTAGCTTCTCACGATCGTAGTCTGATGTAGTCTCAGAGATTTGAGCCTTAATTTGCTCTACACGTGCTTTGATCTCATCTTTCTTACCAACTCCATCGATGATTGTTGTGTCATCTTTTCCGATCTGAACTTTCTTAGCGCGTCCAAGATCTGAAAGAGTTAGATTTTCAAGCTTAAGACCTAAGTCTTCAGTGATGCACTTTCCGCCAGTTAGAATTGCAATATCTTCAAGCATTGCCTTTCTTCTGTCACCAAATCCAGGAGCTTTTACTGCTGCAACTTGTAATGTTCCACGGATCTTGTTCACAACTAAAGTTGCAAGGGCTTCCCCTTCAACTTCTTCTGCGATGATTAAGAGTGGTTTTCCTGATTTTGCAACTTGCTCAAGCACTGGAAGAAGGTCTTTCATGCTGGAGATCTTCTTCTCGTGAATTAGAATGTATGGATTATCAAGTTCTGCTTCCATACGGTCTGGGTTAGTTACAAAGTATGGTGATAGGTATCCACGGTCGAATTGCATACCTTCAACAACTTCAAGAGTTGTCTCAAGGCCTTTTGCTTCTTCAACAGTAATAACACCTTCTTTACCAACTTTTTCCATAGCTTCAGCGATTATCTCACCGATTTCGCTATCAGCATTAGCTGAAATAGTACCAACTTGTGCTATTTCTTTTTTACCTTTAGTTGGAGTGCTTAGTTTCTTAAGCTCTTCAATTACTACTTTAACAGCAGCATCGATTCCACGCTTTAGGCTCATAGGGTCATGTCCAGCAGCAACAAGCTTCATACCTTCACGGTAAATAGCATCAGCAAGGACTGTTGCTGTGGTGGTTCCGTCACCGGCAACATCAGAAGTTTTAGAAGCAACTTCTTTAACCATCTGAGCGCCCATGTTTTCAAACTTATCTTTTAGCTCAACTTCCTTAGCAACTGTTACACCATCTTTTGTTACAGTTGGGGAACCGAAACTTTTCTCAATAACTACGTTACGTCCTTTTGGACCCATAGTTACTTTTACTGCATCTGCAAGAACTTTTACACCTTTGAGAATGCCCTCATTGGCTTCCAGTCCAAATTTAATTTTTTTAGCCATAAATACTCCTTTATTTAGCCTCAATAACGCCTAACACGTCATCTTCTCTCATGATGAGGAACTCATTTCCATCAATCTTGATCTCGGTACCAGCATATTTTCCGAAGAGGATCTCATCGCCAGACTTAAGATCAAGCGGCTGAACGGTGCCGTCTTCTTTAACTTTTCCTTTACCAACAGCAACAACTTTTCCTCGCTGTGGCTTTTCACGTGCAGTATCTGGAATGTATATACCAGAAGCTGTTTTCTCTTCACCCTCAAGACGCTCAACGATTAAGCGATCTTGGAGTGGACGAATTTTATTTTTCGCCATAATTACTCCTCCATATGTAGTTTAAAAAAAACTTAAAATCGGACTTTTGCCCGCAAGCTATATGCGCACTGTAAGCCAGAAATTCAAGGGGTAGTCTCAAAAAATCTCATCCCCCTAAGTGCCTATTAGTCTACTTAAAATTTAGATTAAAGGCTAATTGACCCTAAGTCCTTGTTAGGACAAGATTTTTCGGTCGGCCTTGCTTGCAGCATGAACCGTGTTACATTCACCTGATGGCTCAAGCGGCGCAAAAAGAAAGGTTCCAAACAGTAGTAGATCTATTAAATAAGGGTGTACTAGACCACACATACCCCGGCGCTGTTGGTTATGTAACTCGAGGCGGAGATAGAATTTTTGCTCAAGCAGTAGGATCCAGAAGTGCTGAATCATCTGCTGTCACTTTGGATACAGTATACGATGTAGCTGGGATTACCTCAGTGCTTGTCACAACGACAATTCTTCTTAAATTAATTGAAGAGGGAAAGTTATCTTTATCAGATAAGGTTTCAAGATTCTTACAGGGCTTTGGTGTTTTAGGAAAATCTAAAGTAACACTTTCACATTTACTTAATCACTCTTCAGGCCTTCCACCATGGGCGCCATTTTTCGAGGAGATCATTAAAGAAAATGCTGGTCCAAGACTTGGAATAATGACTAGTAGGTCTGCAAGAGATTATGTTTATGCTGAGATTCAAAAGCTTCCTCTTAAGTACGAACCAGGAACGAGAACTATCTACAGTGATCTAGGGCTGATGCTTTTGGGTAATATCATAGAGCTATTAACCGGAATGTCCTTGGATCGTGCTGCACAAAAATATGTATTCACTCCACTTCAAATGAAGAGCACAGGATATATTGATCTCTCTATGATTAGAAGGCGAGGAATTCATCCAGTAACAGATCAGATTGCTTCAACTGAGGAGTGTTCTTGGAGAAAACGAGTGCTTTGCGGCGAGGTTCATGATGATAATGCTTGGGCAATGGGAGGAATTGCTGGGCATGCAGGTGTCTTTAGTAATGCCCCTGACCTAAGCAGATTTGCAGTTGAGCTTTTGAGAGTATTGAAAAACGCCTCAAATTTCATTGAACCAAGACTGTTAAAAGAAGCATGGTCTCCTCTGGATCCAAATTCGCCATATAGATGTGGATGGGAAGCCCCATCAAAAGAAAATGGATTCAGCACATCTGGTTTAACCGAAAGCTCTGTTGGGGTGAATGGATTTACTGGTTGTTCTCTCTGGATTGACCCAGCTAAAGATCTCTCGATAATTCTGTTAACAAATAGAGTCCACCCATCAAGAAATAATAAAAAGATAAATCAGTTTAGGTTGGACTTTACAAAAGAAATTTTAAACGCATATGTGGGATAAACTTCGAGACCTCGAAGTAAAATTCGAGGAGATCGCTCATAAATTGACTCAACCTGAGATAGCAGGAAATCCTAAGGAGCTCATGAGGCTCACTAAGGAGCATAGCGATCTCAGTGAAATTGTTGCCACATATCGTGCTCATAAAAAGGCAACAGAAGAGCTTGCTGGTGCTAAGGTAATGCTGAATGAAAGGGGAATGGAGGATATAGCAAAGGAGGAGATAAGACTCCTTGAGGGTGAGATTGAAGGACTAGAGAAAGAATTGCAAAAACTTCTTCTTCCAAAAGATCCAAATGATGAAAAAAATGTAATCTTAGAGGTGAGGGCAGGTACAGGAGGCGATGAGGCTGGGCTTTTTGCTGCTGAGCTTTTCAGGGCCTATACAAGATATTGTGAAGGAAGAAAGTGGAAAGTCGAAATCTTAAGTGCAAGTGATGCAACTAGTGGTGGATATAAAGAGGTAATTGCGCTTGTTTCAGGTAAAGGCGCTTTCTCAAGGTTAAAATATGAAAGAGGGGTCCATCGAGTTCAAAGAGTACCAGTTACAGAAACCCAAGGGCGAGTTCACACTTCAACAATAACTGTGGCCGTACTTCCTGAGGCTGAAGAAGTTGAGGTCGATATTAATCAAAACGATCTTCGCATTGATGTTTTTAGATCGTCAGGTGCAGGCGGACAGAGTGTTAATACTACAGACTCAGCAGTAAGGATTACTCATATCCCAACTAACACTGTTGTTGTGATGATGGATGAGAGAAGTCAACACAAAAATAAAGAGAAAGCGATGAGAGTTTTAAGATCAAGGATTCTTGAAGCAAAACAGGAAGCTGCTTATTTAGAAAGAAGAGATGACAGAAGAAGCCAGGTTGGAACAGGCGAGCGATCAGAGAAGATAAGAACTTATAATTTCCCCCAGTCACGAGTTACGGATCATAGAATAGGACTTTCACTTCATTCGCTAGATGCTGTTATGGGAGGAGATCTTGATCCTCTTATTGACCCTATTACAGCTTACTATCAGGCCGAAGCACTTAGAGCAGAGTTAAATTGATAAAGGAAATTCTAAGAAAAGCAGCCTTAGATCTTAAAGACATATCAAAAACCCCTCTTTTAGATGCTGAACTACTTCTACAAAGTGTTCTTGGAGTAGATAAAATATTTTTGATTTCGAATAATGATATACAGCTTTCTAAAGAGCAGGAGAATACATTCTTAGATCTTGTAAATGAAAGAAAAACACTTATTCCTATTTCATATCTGACAGGGAAAAAGGAATTTTACGGTCGGGATTTTCTGATTACTAAAGATGTATTAGTGCCAAGGCCAGAGACTGAAATTTTGGTTGAAGAGGCTTTAAAACTTCTTTCTTCAGGGAAGCGATTGCTTGAAATTGGTGTTGGAAGTGGATGCGTAATTGTTACACTTTGTCTTGAGTGTGAGGGCTTAGTAGCTGTTGGATCAGATTTATGCGAAAAAGCACTTAAGGTAGCAGCTAAAAATAGAGACAAATACGGAATTAAAAGCTTAGCGCTTCAGAAGAGCGATCTATTTCAAAATATAGCAGGTAAATTTGATCTTATAGTATCTAACCCTCCTTATGTTCCAGTTGGCGAGGCAGATCCGAGCACGAAACATGAGCCTGATATTGCACTTTATGCAGGAGAGGATGGGTTTGATGTAATCGATAGAATGGTGAAAGACGCACCTATGTTTTTAAACCCTGGTGGGGCTTTAATTTTTGAATGTGGAATAGGTCAAGCGGAGAGGTTTAAGGGGGCTCAGACTTTTAAAGATCTACAAGGTATTGAGAGGGTTGTTAAGATTAGTTTTTATTGAGGGTGCTTTCAGGTGAGTATATAAAGTTCAAAAAACTTTTCTTCGTGACCGCGCCTAGTCCCATTGCTTTCAAACAGTCTTTACATCCCGACATTTTTTTAGCCTCTTGTCAGCAGTAACTAAAGTTAGCTTCATCTCAGCCGCAGTTGCAGCAATAAATCTATCTGCTGGATCTCCTTGATCTAAGAGAATTTCTCGTGACCTAGTAGCTATTGAGAAGGTCATACTAGCCTCTTTCAATGGAAATTCTATCAATGTTCTTTTTATCCATTCAGATGGTTCTTGATTAACAGGAAGGCGTCCTCGTTCTATCAAAAGGTGAGTCTCCCATATGCTGACTGGACTAAGCCAAATTTCCGAATCATCGTCTTCAAGAAGCTCTCTATGCTTATGACTTAGTTTTTTACTCCCGATGAGATGCCATATCCAGATATGAGTATCAAGCAATAACTTCATTTTGAGATAGCATCCCAGTTAAAATCATCAACAGGTTCTATTAGATCGCCAACAGTGCCATTAATAGAACTCCTTAATACGCCAAAAGACTTTTTTCTTTTTTTGGTACTTATAGGAGGATACACAACTACCAGAGGCTCCCCATTTTTTAAGACCTCAATAGGTTGCCCAGTTTGCCTAATCTGCTCAAGCAACCTAAGACAGATTGCTTTAAACTCGGAGACATTTATTTTTTGCATTCTTCAAGTATAGTCATCGTAGATGACTATAGTCAACTATAAAATCGAAAATCTTGTGTATTTAACCATAAACATAATAATATCAGGACATTATATCTTTATGGTTTTGTAAACCCGCATGTCGTATGATTCCTGGTTCAAATGCAGGAGTACTTCTCAGTCACAGGAAATGGTCCTATAAACGGCACAGTCACGGTGAGTGGAGCAAAAAATGCTGCTCTACCTCTTTTAATTGCTGGGCTCCTTACTGAAGAGAGGTGTACTTTTAAAAATGTCCCAAACATCCATGATGTTCATCTTCTATTACAACTCTTAGCACACTCAGGATCTATTGTTGAAAGGGAGGGATCCTTAATTCACATATCAACCCCAAAGATAGTTTCAGTTGAGGCAAGTTATTCACTGGTAAAAGCTCTTAGGGCTAGTTTTTGGGTTTTAGCACCTCTTCTAGCACGTGCAGGAAAAGCGAAAGTTGCTCTTCCTGGTGGTGATAGTATCGGGGCAAGACCTGTGGATCTTCACCTCGAAGGATTAGAAAAAATGGGTGCAAGGATTCAGGTTGTTCATGGGGTAGTAGATGCTGATGCACCTAATGGATTAAATGGCGCTCAAATTAATCTACGATTTACTTCTGTTGGCGCAACTCATCAGCTTCTTCTTGCAGCAGCTTTAGCCAAAGGAAGAACTGTGATCTCGGGTGCAGCAAAAGAGCCTGAAGTAGTGGCACTAGGGGAAATGCTTCGGGGTATGGGATTAGAAATTAAAGGGCATGGATCTGATGAAATCGAGATAATAGGGCGGGAGTCACTTAGTGGAACAGATGTAACTGTAATTGGCGATCGGATTGAAGCTGGTACCTACGCTATGATTGCAGCTTCTACCAGAGGGCATATAGAGATTAAGGGTTTCGACCCAAAGCATCTTGGTTCATTTTTAGATGTGATGAAGGAGATCGGCCTTGAGATAACTATTAATGATAATGGGATAGTTGTAAAAGCTTCTAGTAATCTTAAACCAGTAAACTTAACTACCGAAGTTTTTCCAGGTTTTGCTACAGATCTTCAGGCAGTAACAATGGCTGCTTTAACAACAATTGAAGGAGAAAGTTCAATACGAGAAGAGATCTTTGAAGGTAGGTTTGGTCATGTAGCTGAGCTTTCAAGAATGGGAGCAAAGATTGCAATTCAAGATCATACAGCGATTATTTCAGGTGGAAGTAAGTTGTCAGGTGCTCCAGTTTCTGGGCTTGATATAAGAGCTGCAGCTGCCCTTGTAGTAGCCGCTTTAGCTGCTGAAGGTGAAACTAAAATTTTTGAACCCTATCATCTATTTAGGGGATATGATGGATTGGATTTAAAACTTGTATCTTTAGGTGCAAATGCAAAGATCACAATGGAGAATCCCGAAGAACATTTATTTTCAGGGTGCTAAGTGCAGGTACCACTTAACTTAAGACCAACTATAGCTTATGAAGGAAGAAGCTTTATTGAGCATAGTGGGATCGCTGACACGATTAAAATCATAAAAACAAAAGATAAAGGTTTATTCTTACTTACCGGCAAGCCTAGATCGGGTAAAACTCATTTATTAATTAGCTTAATGAATACTCACTCAAAATATATAGAATCAAAATTCTTTGATCGATTTAATTTTACGAGTAACGATTTTGTTCTTCTTGATGACTTCGATCTGCTTCTTAAGGACTATAAAAATGATATTGGACTAATAGTGTCTTTTCTTGAAGATGCTAAGAACTCTAATTCAAAAGTAGTGGCTTCACTGACAACCCAAAGTTTAGAGCTGGAACCTCATGTAGGTAGTAGGGTTAAGAGTGCTATTTGGCTAAATATCGGGGATCCGGCTGAGGATGAAATACCAAAATTGTTTGACTCTTTAGCAAGACAGCGGGGCATTAGCCTCGAGGGAAGAAAGAGGCAATATGTTCTGAGTAGAATGGGTAGGGATATAGCCTCATTAGAGCGATTTTTAGATAGACTTGTGCTTTTAACCGTTAAGGCAGGAAAAGGGGTGCAATTATCAGATATTAAGATAGCACTATCTGAATAATTTCAGCTATTTAGTTGCCCCTCTATTTTGTATCTCAGAGAAAACAGATAAATTCCCTCAGATTATGAAGCAAGTTGCTATTACAGGAATTGGAATTTTATCACCACTTGGAAACACGACCGATGAGGCATGGAAGAACGCAAAGTCAGGTGTGTCAGGTATCGCCCCAATTACAAGGTTTGATGTTTCAGCATTTACAACCAGAATCGCAGGGGAGGTAAGAAATTTTAGACCAGAAGATTTTGTTGAACTAAAAGAGGTAAAAAAACTAGATATATTTTCTCAATATGCTCTTGCTGCAGCAGCAGAGGCTTGGAAAAATTCTGGAGTTAGTGGAGCTTATCAGCCTGAAAGAATGGGATGTCTTCTTGGGGTTGGAATTGGCGGACTAACAACACTAGAAAAATATCACAGTGCTTATATGGAAGGAGGTCCAAGAAAAATCTCTCCGTTTCTCATACCTGCAATGATATCAAACCTTGGCCCAGGAAACATAGCAATAAAATATGGGCTTAAAGGTGTTAACTTTGTAATTACCAGTGCTTGCACGTCTGCAACTCATGCAATCGGTGAAGCTTATAGAATGATAAAATACGGCATACAGGATTGTATTCTTACTGGTGGTGCTGAGAGCACAATCACACCGATCGGTATCGGAGGTTTTTGCTCTATGAAAGCACTTTCTACAAGAAATGAAGAACCTGAAAAGGCTTCAAGACCTTTTGATAAAGATCGAGATGGTTTTGTAATGGGGGAAGGAGCAACGATTCTAGTTTTTGAAGAGATGGAAAGTGCTAAAAAAAGAGGTGCTAATATCTTAGCTGAAGTTATTGGATATGGAGCATCTTGTGATGCATTTCATATAACTGCTCCAGGTGGTGGAGGTGCTGTGCAGTGTATGAGCGAAGCCTTAAAGGATGCTAAAATTTCTCCAAGTGAGGTTGGGTATATTAATGCCCACGGAACTTCGACCCCTGCAAATGATGAGGCTGAAACTAATAGTATTAAAGAAGTATTTGGGGATTGGGCTCACCGGGGGCTTTTAGTAAGTTCAACAAAATCAATGACCGGACATCTTTTAGGAGCTGCTGGGGCTATTGAAGCCGCATTTTCAGTGCTAGCCATCAGAGATAGCGTAGTTCCACCGACTATAAATCTTGATAATCCAAGTGAAGGGAATACTCTTGATTATGTTCCTCATACAGCTAGAAATAAGGAGATTAAGATTGCACTTTCAAATTCGTTTGGTTTTGGCGGAACAAATGCCAGTGTAATTTTTAAGAAAGTGTGAGAGAGGAAGAGGAAAGAGCAACAGATATTCTTCTTGGCTCCAATGGCTTTGGAGATGATGCAAAGCTTTTGTCTGTTACAAAAACCGAAACTGGATACTCAATTCAGGGTGTTTTCTCCGATGGAGAAAAATTTGAATGCGAAGGAGAACTTTCGCCACTAGAAGAGTGGGCAATTAGTGTTCTTAAATCATAATTACTTTGGGGATCGGACCCGGGAGGATTTATGTCTGGACTGGCTTCAGCCAGTCCTTAAAGCCAAGGTCTGGTTTCCTACTTCGCCAAAGGCTATGTAGGACAAGAAAACCAGACCAGACAAGTTTAGCCTTCCCAGCATGACTTAAAAAATAATACCTCTACCCAATCGGATACGATGGACAAAACTTTGCTAGCTTACATTCACTACACAAGGGTTTTTGAGCCTTACAAATCCTTCTTCCATGAAGAATAAGCCAATGATGAAGTTTTCTCCAAAGTCTTCGATCAAATCTTTCCTTTAGCTCTTCTTCTACTTTTTCTCTTGTCTTAGCCGTGGCAAATCCAAGTCTCTTTGAGACTCTAAAAACATGGGTATCAACAGGAAATGTTTTAGCTGCTCCTAGTTCCCCAAGTACAACATTTGCAGTCTTTTGCCCTACACCAGGAAGCCTTCTAATTTGATCGGCAGATCTTGGAACTTTCCCATTAAAATCAAAATAAAGCATTTTGCCCAATCCAAGCAGATTCTTGGACTTAGTTTTATAGTAATTAATAGGCCTAATAATACTCTCAATACTCGAAATTTTAGCCTTTGATAGCGATTCTGGAGTCGGGTACTTTGAGAATAGTATTGGGGTTACCTCATTTACTTTCTTGTCGGTACATTGAGCAGAAAGAACTACAGCTACTAAGAGCTCGTATTCATTGGAGAAATTTAGCTCTGATTTAGGCTCTGGATAAGCCTTTGAAAGTACACGAATTATGCTCACAGAGTACCTTTTATATCGGTTAGAACATTTTTTCGATACAGGCGCGACTAAGGTTTTTTGTTTTGATACAATCAACGAAAGGTTTAAGTAAGCAGGTTTTTTAACTTTCCAGAAAAAGAGTGAGGAAACCCTGGTGCAGAAAAACCTTCTTCATATGTTTCTAAAACGGGTTGCTGATGGTGATCCGGAAGCAGTTAGACAAGTCCCTCAGAAATTATCAGAAAGACTGATGTACGTTCCAATAACCCATGCGCCTCCTGCAATGGGAACAGGGGATGTTAAGATTAAAGTTAAAAAATCAGATAGTTCCTTTGTATGCTTTTCAAACCAAAGATTTTTTAAAGAATGGGCTGAAAAGTTTGAACATGAAACAAATCATGTTATCTCACTTTTACTCGGAGATTTTTGTGCAGCTGTACTTTATTCACGGGACAAATCACCGATACAAGTCGATGCTGGAGTAGAGCACACAGTAAAATTCAATGAACATCAGGTTGAATCTATTTCAAGATATGTTTCCCCATTATTTTTTGAACTCGGAAAACCTGATGAAAAACCGAACGTCAAGGTTCAAGAAAGTGACGCAGCTACAGAGCTTAGAAAACCTCCAGCACCGGAAGTAAAGAAAACCAAAAAGAGTGGGTTCTTCGGGTTCTTAAAATAAAGATACGGCTTAAACGTAGTTCAGATCTAAGCAAATAGTGCTGTAACAGCTTTACCCTCACCATTATCAGTTACATAAAATGGACGTTTTTCGATCTCAAAACTTGTATCAGAAGGAATTCCCAATAGGTGATACATTGAGGCATGATAATCAATCATCGTGATAGGATTTTCTATGGTCTCACAGGGAACTTCATCACTAGACCTTCCATAGACAAATCCCTTTTTAACTCCTCCTCCAAACATCAGGATTGAACCTGCCTTTGTAAAATGTTGATGGAGACCAAATTGGCTTTTATTCCAGACAAGCATTCCAGGGTCATCTTTTTGTACTTTATCTGGTTCCCTCACGCTTGCTCTACTAAATTCGCTTGCAAGTATAATTAGAGTTCTATCAAGGAGGCCTCGCTCTTCAAGATCAAGGACAAGCTGAGTGACAGGGGAATCAATCCATTTTTTCATCTCAATAGTTCGTTCATGACCAGTGTTGTGAGTGTCCCAATTTCCGAATGGAACATGCTCGGTTGTAACCTCGACAAATCTAACTCCTGCTTCAATAAGCCTTCTAGCTAAAAGAACCCCTCTCCCAAATATTCCCGTGTCATACTTCGCTAGAATGTCTTTTGGTTCATCATATATGTTAAAGGCGTTTGCTGAAGGAGAAGTAACTAGTTGGTAGCTATCTTCAATTGATTTTAGGAGTGAATCTTTATGATAACCACTTCCATATTCGCCTACTGGAGACTTTTCTAGGAGGGTTTTGAATAATTTGTTTCGGTTTTTAAATCTGCTTGTATCAATTCCCGCACTTATTTGTTCTCTAGCCTTTTCAGGAAAAGGTATTATAAGGGGTGCAAACTCAGAGCCTAAATATCCAGGGGTTAAAAATGCTTTAACTTCAGGAGCACCATCTATATCAAGTCTTTGCCCGATGTGAACAAAAGCTGGCATGTCAGGCTTAAGCCTTCCCCGCAATTTTGATACAACGGAACCTATATGTGGAACATCAATCGTTTGAGGAGGCATATAGCCTGTATGCCAGTGGTATTGGTGTCTTGAGTGAAGAATATGGCCAAGATCTGGAGGTGAAAATGATCTAATTAAGGTTGCTCTATCCATGACCGTAGCAATCTTCTCTAAACCTTTTGTGATTTTTATATTATCTACAACAGTATCAATCTGAGGAAAGGTGCTACGTATTTTGTGATAAAGCATCTGCTTTCTAAATTCGCTATGAGGTTTTGGATCAAAGGTTTCTGTATGCGCCATGCCTCCTGCCATCCAAAGTAGAACGACTTGATCAGCCTTTGGTGCGATCTTCTCTAATCCAAAAGAAAGTCTTGGGGTACCGCACATTAAGGTTGCAGCACTTATATTTTTTATAAAGTCTCTTCTTTTCATAGTAGTTGAAACTCCGGAAGTAAAACTAATGACCAAATGAGATCAGAATTTGGAGCAAGCTTTGCTTCCTCTTCTGTTGGTTCTCTTGATAAAAGTGTCAAGAAAAGATCCTTAGTAGAGAGGTTTCTTTTACCGATTTCTTCTAGAAGGTTATTGAAGTCTGAGTTAACAGTAAGAGTTAGCGCCTCAATTACGGTAGGAGTTGAATCTCGTCTTGTAACCACCTGATCCCTCTTTGGTCTTCCTAGGGAATTTAACAGTTCAGTATCGTGTAAAAATGCAGATCTGAGAGGAAAATCTTTCAGAATAACAAACTGATACTTTGATTCAAATTCTAATGCTCTTTTATCGAGCCCTATTAATGCTTTTAAACTATCAGCGCCTTCCGTGTTAAATTCTACAAAGTATGCAGGTAGACCGCTTAGTCCTTGTTCTCCTTTCTTTTCATTTATAACAACAGTTTTTCCGAAACTAAAATCATTATTTTCGGCCACAAAGTGAGTTGGTTCTATTGAAATTGGTTTTCCGTTTCTTTCAAATACTAAGCCACTCCAAACAGCATGCTCTAACTTGTTACCAAGCTCTTCTTGAAGAGTTTCGAGTTGTTCTCTTTTATCTACTGAACTTCCAACAGTTTTATCAATCGACTTTCTAATCTGCTCGGATTTTGCTACTTCTTTATGAACTTTAGCTAGAGCCTCAAGTCTGCTTAGAACTTTATGGTTTGGAACAACTGCAAGAATAACTGATTTAGCACTGTTTAGATCAACTTTAACCTCATGTGGCTCATCTTTATTTAGAAACTCATGAGAAAACAGAATCAAATCTTTTAAATTGCGTTGTGCTAATCTGACAATCCTATCGCCTTCTTCGGTGCTTATCTCTGGTGTTCTCTTAGCAGTATAATTTAGAGTGTCAAGAAACTGTTCTGCGGAAAGTCTTTTCACAACTGGGCCATAAAACAGATCATTAGGCTCATACTTGCTTTTACTTGGAGAGCTAATTGATTGATAAACAAAAGAAGAAGCAATCAGCTTAAATAGCTTTTTAGTATCATAGTTATTTTCTACGAAATAATTGGCGAGATAATCTAAAAGATCCTGATTCCAAGATTCTGTGTCCATCTCATCAATCGGTTCAACTAAGCCTCGACCCATAAAGTACGCCCAATATCGGTTGACTATGGTTCTTGAGAATCTACCATTATCTTTAGAGGTCATTAGGCTTGCTAGCTTGGTCATCCTTTCTTTTTTGGCTGTTTGAATTGCTTTTATCTCACCTCTAAGTTTTGCAGTGTCTTTGATTTTTTGTAGTTTAACAGAAGCGATAGTTTCACTGAGAGAATTGGTTAACGGTGACTTAATTTCTCCCAGTTCAGGTATCAAAAACCTAGCTTTGGTGAATTCTCCCGTTGGACGATTGCACTCATTTATTTCAAGGGCAAAGTCTGCATAAACATTTGCCAGTCCATAAGCATCTTCAAGTTTCCATGCATCTGTAAAGGAGTCATGACAGGAGGCACATTTAACGTTTACCCCCATAAAAATTTGACCTACGTTTTGAGCTGCCTGCATTGCAGGATGTTCATTAGGGTTTACAGCCTCATTTTTTTCCCACCAGAGAATGCCTTTAATAAAACCACTAGACCCAGCTTCGCCAGTTACTAGATCTTTTGCAAATTCATCATACGGCTTATTTTCAAGAAGTGATTTAAAAAGAAATCCCGTGAATTCTTTTCTTCCACCATGTAGAAATCCTGGACCTGTATATCCGTTTCTAAGTAAATCATTCCAGTAGGAGAGCCAGTGAACTGCATAGTCGATATTTCGACTGAGGAGAGAATCAA
This sequence comes from Deltaproteobacteria bacterium UBA2409, assembly GCA_002343185.1. Taxonomy (GTDB): domain Bacteria; phylum Bdellovibrionota_C; class UBA2361; order UBA2361; family DDRT01; genus UBA2361. The sequence continues at coordinate 109,873 of DDRT01000022.1, read as the reverse complement.
TTAGTTTCTCACGCTTGTCTGGCTCATTATTAGATAGAAATTCTAAGAGTTCTTTAGGAGTTGGTGGAAGACCAATTAGATCATAAGACAACTTCCTATAGAATTTGGCATCATCTAAGAGTTTTGGAGGTGTAATTGAGTTCGCTTTCCAGTATGTATCAATAAATCTATCAATTGGATTTGGATAAGAAGAATCAGGAGCATCAATATTTCTTGGTTCAAAACGAGCCTTTGTAAATTGTACTAGTTCATGACTTCCTTCCCATTTAGCACCCTGATCGATCCAGGCTCTAAGAACACTAACCTCTTCAGCTGTAAGTTTCCTTCCCTTGTTAGGCATTACTTTGTTTGGGTTTAAAGCTGCAACAAGGTGTATTAAATAGCTCTCCTTACTTTTACCAGGAATCACAGCAGGAACCCCAGACTCGCCACCTTTAAGTAAAAGTTCCAGGGAATCCATCTTGTATTCACCCTTGTCTTTCCCGCCTAAGTGACAATTACCACAGGTTTCCTGGAATATAGGTTTTACTTCGGTTTCAAAGCTAACCTCTTCTAGTTTCGGCGGAAAAGATTCTTCAAGCTTTGAAATTGCTGCTGGGTCATTTATTGTTGTTGGAGCTTTTGAACCAGCAAAAAAAAATTCTAATGGAGTGTCTTTAAAAGCTTCTGAGTAGTAATCAACTCCGTGAACTAGCTTTCCTCCATAATGAGCTGAAATTATAACTGGAAGTCCAGCCAAAATGGTCAAAATTCTGTAAGGCTTTTTTAATCTCCTTTCCTCGGAACTGCCTAAGAATAAGGCAGCTACTGCAACAATCCCAACTAAAATTCCTGAGTTTCTGTGATTAACAAAAGCATCTTCAAGTTCACCATAGAATTCTTGAAACTCGGCATTTAGAAAACCAAAAGCGATTGCAAAGACAGCACTAATAGCACCAAGTCTTAGAAGAAGATAAGCAGTTGGATTAGGAGTTTTTTTAACCCATGCTAATAGTTCTAGTAATGAGGCAATCACTAAAAGTGCAATTGGAAAATGAACGATGGCAACATGAAGTTTTCCAAAGACGAGAGCGGTCTTTTCTAAAGCAGAAGTTAGAAGGAGATACTGCAAAATATTCATGGAAAAATACACGGCGAATTATTGCACAACGTGAGCATTTTTACCATTCGTGCGCTATTAAGTAGGTTAGTTTATTATTCAAGATTATGATGGTGATTCTGATAATTCTAATAGCCTGCAAATCGCTCTTAGCACTTCCAACAGGAATTATCTTTGATTCAAATAAAAGTGGCAATTTCGGACTATTTGCTTTTGATAAGAAGGGTGAGCTTCACACAATTTTAGACACAAAGGCTCATGAGATGTACCCCTTTCCGTCGCCAGATGGATCTTTTGTTGTGTATGCAGTAGCTGATAAGCCTCAGAGAGACTCAAGAGCAGATATTTGGATTTATCGGAAAGGCAAGTCTCCTGAGCTTTTAATTGAGGATGGCACCTTTCCTTCAACAAATGGGGAGCAGGTTTTTTTTGAAAAAAATCAGAAGAGTTTCCATTCCTACGATTTAAAATCTGGTAAAACTACTAAAATCTTTCCCAGGGAGAATAGTGGATTTAAAGGAGCATTAATCGCAAAGCCTAGAGTTTTTGGTGATTGGATTGCTTTTACAGCTTCTGTTCCAAGAAAATGGAACGCTTGGAGATATAATCTGAAGACTGATGAAAAGGAGCTCTTAGGAAATGGTTGCCAGCCTACAGAATTTAAAGATCATCTGCTTTGGGTAGAGATAGGGAAGAAGGGAAACCGCTTTATCAATAAACAGAAAATGATTTTTGATCTAAAAGATAAAAAAGAATATTTCCCTGAAGCTTTTCAGGATCGATTTGTATTCTTTGGAGCTTGTCCTCCAAATCAACATGATCATTATACCTCTAATTATGAGATTTATTTTACTGATCTAAAGTCTGATAAAACAGCGCAACTCACAAATTTCGGCAGTTCTTCAAGATGGCCAAGAGTGTTTGATACTGAAAGGTGGAAACTAGATTAGTACTTGGGGGGGGATCTTTTAATTCGGAGATCGGCTGATAGATAGCCGAGAACCGAGAAATAGAGAACGTTAAGGGGCACCTCACCCCTTTCTTGATTGAATAAGCTTATAGAGATGAGCTGCTAGTTTGTCTAATAGCTCTATAGTGTCTGTATTTGGATAGCTTAAGTCTAAAATAGCCTGACACTCTCTAAGAGAACCGAAAGCTATAGAGTAGAATCTTCTCTGGTCAGGCCTTGTTTCTCTTCCTACC
>DDRT01000022.1:0-107231 GCA_002343185.1 Deltaproteobacteria bacterium UBA2409 | reverse complement strand
AGCGTTTGGATCAGTCAGAGAGTGTCAGGCTCTATTTGACATAGCTGATCTCAAAGATACAGATGCTTATAGACTATTAGATAGCCTTGCAGCATCACTATATAAGCTAATCAAGAAGGGGTGAGAATCCCCTTAAATTTTCGGCTGTCGGTTTCGGCAAACAGCTATCGGATCACAGAGATACGGACAACAGGAGCAGAAATCTGGCTATAAGTTCCTAAACTCGCTTTTCTCTCGAAGTATCAATCGGATCACCAAGTAATTTTGGCAGTTCAGGATGCGGTTGCAGACCACCGTGTTCCGGGATTATCTGCTGGCGGGATTTTTGGATATTTTTTTGAAGGTGCATTATGGCATCTATTACGGTTTCAGGTCTTGGAGGGCAACCTGGTATGTACATATCAACTGGTAATATCTTATCAATCCCAGCAACTGTGGTGTAGTTGTCATAAAACCCTCCAGATGAGGCACATGCACCAAATGCAACGACCCATTTAGGTTCAGCCATCTGTTCATAAACCCTAAGAAGAACAGGGGCTAATTTATGATTAACAGTTCCAACGACTAACAACAGATCAGCCTGTCTTGGTGTAAATCTTGGAAGAGCTGCACCAAATCGATCAGAATCATAATGTGAGCAGCTAACAGCCATATATTCCATTCCACAGCATGCAGTGACGAATGGATAAGGAAATAGAGAATATTTTCTTGCCCAACCAAGAGCACTTTCAAGTGTTGTTAGAAAAAAACCAGGGGAATCGCTCTTTTTCATCAGGTACTGATTATCGCACTCTCGCACACTCCTAGCAAACGGTCTTTACGAGCATCTTGTAGTGTATAAAACTTACACAATGGCGTTTTCATGGGGGCTAGCACTTTTAATCTTCTCAATCGTTGCAGGTTGGGCAAGATTTTGGGATGCAAGTGGTTTTACAATCTTTGGAGCATTTCGATACCCATTTTTATTTGTTTGCTTACCTCTTCTCTTACTTGGACTACGAAACATCAGAATTAGGATTGAACCCTTTGCCCTTGTTTTAATCCCACTATTTTTCACAGACTGGATTGATAAAGAATGGCAGCTTCTAAAGGGAACAAGAGGTGTGATTGTTCTTTTCACAGCGGTTGGAATGGCATTTTTACCGGTAGCAAGGTCTTTAGTTTTTGGGTTTTTAGCACTTTGTATTTATGAATTCACAAAGGGCGGAGTTATAATTTTTAGTGACGATCATGGGCCAGTTTTCTTTAGACTTGCACTGCTAAAATCAGAATTCCCTTTTATTCCTTTTTACTATCCATTCTGGAATCTTGGGATGGATGCAAGAGATTTTTTTGCTACAGGTATTTTAAATCTATATTTTTTAGCTTTACCTATCATTGAGATATTTCCACTAGAAAAGAGTTATAACTTTTTAGTATCAGGAGTTCTATTTTTAGTTCTCCCATTATCAACAGCACTTGGAATGAGAGCCATATCATTTTCAAAACGTGAACAGCTATTAGGGGCACTCCTATCAGTATCTACCTCACTTATCTGGTATAGATGGGGGCTTAAATATGGCTCAATGGGATTTGTAACATCTGCAAGCTTAATGCCCTTAGTAGTAGGGCTTTTAGTGAAGATGATCTCTGAGCTTGAACTTAAAAAGATTGAAGTTGCGCTTCTTTCATTATCCGGGACATTAATGATCTTTTGGACCCCTAGTGGTTTAGCCATCATTCCACTTCTGGTTGGCATTCTTTTTTATCTGAGATCAATATTAAGAATTGTTTTTATTAAATGGGCAATTCTTTTTGTTTGTTTGATAAATATCCCATGGGTTTTGGTATTTCTATCTGTTTCAAAGGTCGGCACTTATTTAAAACTTCCCGAACACTCAATGGAATTTAGAGATTCAGGGATAGTAGAAGAGAAACCTGCACATTCAACTAGATCTGTAAAATGGGTCGGGGATGTTGAGGCTAAAAAGTCTTTAAGAGAGTTTTTAGGAAACATGAATCCATTAATTTTATTATTAATGTTTCCAGGCATGTTGCTACTACCCAAAAAACAGATCGTTTTATTTTCCTCTTTAATACTCTGGCTTTGGGCTCTTGGAACTCTAGGTAAGGTTTATAAACCTCAGCTAGAGCTTGATCGGATGCTAGTACTTTCTGGAATTATTATGCTTTTCCCAGCTGTAAAGGGGATAGAGAAGGTTTTAAGCCAAAGAGTGTTTGCCTCGGCTGTTGTTTTTGGATTTCTAGTAGCAAGCTGCCTCTCAGTTTTAGGCGTAATCAACAGGCGATCAGCTGAAGACTATGTTTTTAGAGATAAAAGTGTTGTAGAGCTCTCAGAAGCCATAAAGACCCATACAGGAGAGGGAAGAGCTGTATTTGTTGGGTTTGTACTTCATGAGCTTGAAAGAGGGCATCTTGCTCCACTATCAATTATGTCGGGTAAGCCTCTTGTAGCATCAAGCCCATTTCATAATCTTTGGTGGTACACAGAACTTGTTCCAGCACCATTCTTACGTCAAGGTCTTGAGGGAATCGAAAGATATTTAACCCTTGTAAATGCAACACTCGTAATAGCTCACGAGGATAAATGGAAACAAACTATCTCGAAACTAGGCTATCCCAATGTTGGAAAGTTTGGAAAGTTTGTTGTCTATAAGAGACAAAATAAGAGTAATTATGTAATCGAAGGTGAAGCAGATTCTATAGTTCAACAAACCAGCTCTATTACACTAATCCCTAGATCAGAAAACTTATTGATCTCATTTGCTTATCACTACTTTCTTGAGGCAGATAATTGCAAGATATCTAAAAGAGAGGATCTTATCCCAGGAATGCCACTTCTAGCCCTTTCAGAATGCAAAGTCGGTTTACCCGTCACGATAAAAGCTAAATCAGGATTTAAGAGACTATGATTTTTTTAAGTTTTATCCTCCTCATACTCTCAATAATCTCTGTTGAACCCTGTTCAAACAGTTTTGTTCCTGAGTACCCATCATTTATGTGTGCTCCGGAATTTGGAAGTTCTTATGTTCATATAACAAGTAATGGGTTTTATAGGATTTTTGGAATTCCCTGGAGTTTTGATTATTACTTTTTCTTTACTTTAGGTTTATTCTTTGTAGGTGTTTATTTAAACAGATGGAGCCTTGATAGAGTATTTCTTTTTCTATCAAGTTTTCTTCTAACTTTTGGAGCAGATGCACTTTTACTTCATGCAGTTGCTGCTTTTCCTTTTTTATATAGATTTAAAGGCAATTTTATCTCTACTCTGCTGTATAGTCTTATATCTGGGCCTTTATCTATACTTTCCGGATTTGTTTCATTCAGAACAATTCTGATCCCAATCTTGATTCTCATCTTTTATCCTCCACCGATTTTTCCAAATTATCCTGACAACGCCAGAGTCCTGAATGATATTTATCCTGAGGTTGCAGCCTGGATAGGAGCTACCCCAAGGCCATTGCTTATTGACAGAGAAGTTTTAAGCACACTTTTTCTGTTACCAGCACTGGCTCTTTTGCTGTTTGGTTTTAGCGATAAAATTGTAAAAATTTGCTGCTTACTTTTATTCTTGGATTACTTTTCCTACCCTCCTGGAATAGGAACTGAACTATCCCCGATAACAGTTATCTCAAGGATCATACCTGGTTGGTCATATATTCCTGTTCAGTTTGTAGTTTTTGGGATCGGCTTAGCTAGTTTATTTAGATCTTCAATTTGGAAAATACGAACCTATTCAGTTTTGGTTTTAATTTGGAGTCTATACATAGGACATCCTATTTTTGTAAAAGAGCCTAAAGTTTCACTTCCTCAGGGGACTGAGATGGTTTCTAGAGCCCTTAGAAGCCCATCATCAAAATTAGTTCGATCTAATCCTGATATTCTTAATCAAATTCAATCCGGAGGAGCCCCAAATTTTAAGACTGAAAAAAGCGTCAAGCGATTTTCAAGTAGACTTTTTGCATCTACGGGAGATGTAAAAGCAATTGGTTCCGGAGATGATAGATGGACTTCAGGGCCTCAAAACGGAGGAGAATGGGTAGCTGTTGAATTTAATTTTGAACAGAAGATTCGTGGTATAAAGTTAAAAACTGGGCATTTTCATACAGATTATCCTAGGCTTTTAGAATTTTCTTGGTCTTTAAATTGCCCAGAAAAATTTACAGGAGAATCATTGGAGAATAAACTAAAAGTTCATCCTGATAGGGTTTTATTTTATGCTGATACAATTTACCCATATTTTGTAACACCAAGTAACACAATAATAATACTTGAGGAGCCTGCGACAGTTAAATGTATGCTTTTTAAACAACTTGGAAAAACTACAAGGCATGATTGGTCTATAAACGATATATTGGTACTCCGGTGAGAAAAGCAGATTGCCATGTACATTTTTATGACAACTATTCGCCGTCAGTTTTTCTTGAAACAGCCAAAAAGAATCTCGAAACAGGAGGCATCCTGTTTTTTACTCACAGATTCGGGTTAGCTCCTGATTGGAAAACTGTATATCCAACATTTGAAACTATAAGTGAAGGGATAGGAAGAGTTGATGGTATTACCTTTGTTTCTGGGTATCAGATAGTAACATCAGAAAAGATCGAAATTCTTAACCTTGCAAGCTCTACTGTTATAGAAGATGGATTAAGAGCAAAAGATGTTCTCCTAAAAGTTGATGGCGTTCCAGTTATCCCATGGTCTCCAGGTAAGTGGTTAGGAGAGAGAGGAAAAATTATTAAATCCTTGGCTAACGATGTTTATTGCGGAAAGATACTATATAAGCACTTTTTGGCTGATTTTAAAGTCTTTAAAGGGGTTCTTCCAGGCTCGGACCCACTGCCTAGAGAGGGCGAAGAAAGGCTTGTTGGACGAATTGGAGTTGTAGGGGATAGAGAAATCAACTCCTTAGAATCCGCCAGAAGCTTTCTTAAAGGGGCAAAGTCAGAATTTGGCTCGGAGCTGACTGTAGCAGAAAGTGTTTTTCGTTATCTTTTATGGTAAAGGTACATTGTGAAAGCAGCACTTTTATCGGTTTCAGACACCACTAATTTAGAGCATTTAGCGAAAACTTTGACCTCATTAGGATTTACTCTCCTTACTACGACTGGTACAGGGAAATATCTTAACTCTTTTGGGATCGAAAGCGTATCGATTGAGGATTACACAGGGTACAAGGAGATCCTTGGGGGAAGAGTAAAAAGTCTTCATCCAAAAATTCATGGCGGAATTCTAGCTAAACGCGATTCAAAGTCTGATATGGACGATCTGAAATCTATCGATGCATTTCCAATAGATGTTGTGGTTGTAACCTTATATCCATTTAGAAGTAAGGCTAAAAAGGAGATGCCTCATCGTGAGCAGATCGAATTAGTCGATATTGGCGGAGCTACACTTTTAAGAGCTGCTGCAAAAAATTGTGAGTATGTTTTGGTTGTGAGTGATCCATCACAATATAATGAGGTCACTGATAAGCTTATTGAAGCAAAAAGTGTTGAAGCATTAGAGTTTGAATACAAAAAAGAAAAAGCAATCTTAGCATTTTCACTTTTAGCTGATGATACACTCTCTGTAGCAAAACTTTTATCTTCCGGCTCTATTGGAGGAGAAGTATTAACTAAGTTTCAGGATCTAAGATATGGAGAAAATCCTCACCAAGAAGCAGGTTTCTATAAGAGATTTTCATCTAAGGAACTTCCATGGGAGCAACATCAAGGAAAGGAGCTTTCTTATAATAATCTACTTGATCTTGATGCTTCATTTAGTTTAATCGAGCCATTTTTTGGCGATGCTCCAACAGCAATTATCATTAAGCACACAAATCCATGTGGCGTTGGAACTGGAAATTCTTTACTGGAGGCAGTGAAGCGCGCCAAGAAATCTGATCCCAGAAGTCATTTTGGGGGGATTGTAGTAGTAAACCAAAAAATGGATGTTGAAGAGGCTGATGAAATAGCAAGTGAGTTTGCTGAGATTGTGGTTGCACCAGATTTTACAGAACAGGCATTAATAAGATTCTCAAAGAATAAGAACCTAAGAGTCGTTTCCTTTTCCTCTATTAGCAAGGATTATGAGCTTAGATCTGCTGCTTCAGGATTTTTGATTCAATCAAGCGATACAGTTAGTTCTGACTATGAAGTTGTTAGTAGAAGGGAGCCAACCAAAGATGAGTTAAAGGAGTTAAATTTTGCATGGAAGGTTTGTGCAAAAGTTAAGTCAAATGCGATTGTCCTTGCAAAAGAAAATTCTGTAATTGGTATAGGTGCAGGTCAAATGAGCAGGATTGATTCTGTTGAGCTATGTCTACATAAAGCTAAAATTCATGGACATTCCACTAAAGGGTCAGTTTGTGCTAGCGATGCGTTCTTTCCATTCCCTGATTCAATTACAGCACTAGGTGAAGCAGGAGTTACGGCAATCCTAGCACCAGGCGGCGCAAAGCGGGATGAAGAAACAATAGCAGAGGCTAATAGGTTTAATATTGCACTCTTGTTTTCAAAGTATAGACATTTTAGACATTAGGTGAATGATGAAGATTCTTGTTGTTGGTGGTGGGGGTAGAGAGCATGCACTTTGTTACTCGATGAGAGGAAATGAGCTTCTTTGTGCTCCTGGTAATCCCGGCATAGAAAGTCTTGCTAGATGTTATCCAGATATATCAGCGGAGAGTATTGATAGCTTAGTTGCACTTGCAGTGGATGAGAAAGTTGATCTCGTTGTTGTTGGCCCTGAGGTGCCCTTGTCCTTGGGATTAGCGGATCAGTTAATAGCGCGTAAGATCCCAGTTTTTGGCCCAACAAGAGAAGCTGCATTCATTGAAGCTTCTAAAGCATTTGCAAAAGAATTAATGCTTGAAAGTGGTGTTCCTACAGCTTCTTATAAAGAATTTACAAGCGAGATAGAGGCAAGAGTGCATATTGAAAATACCCAAAGTCCATATGTTCTCAAAGCTGATGGATTAGCAGCTGGTAAAGGTGTTGTTGTAGCCATGACAAAAGAGGAGGCGCTATCTTCTTTACCTCAGGTTTTCTCTGTAAACGGTAAGCTAATTATTGAGGAGTTTCTTAAAGGAGTGGAGGTTTCTTTTATAATTGCTACTGATGGAGAAAGGGTTGTTCCTCTATCAACAGCTCATGATTATAAGCGAATATTTGATAATAACGATGGCCCAAACACAGGTGGAATGGGCACGGTTTCTCCAACTCCAAGGATTGATATCTCAAGGACTAATGAATTAGTAACACTCGTAATATCTCCCATACTAAAAAGTTTTCGCGAAAGAGGAACTCCATTTTGTGGGTTTTTGTATGCAGGGCTAATGATCGATGGAGAGAGTGTAAAAGTTGTTGAGTATAACTGCCGGATGGGAGATCCAGAGGCGCAGAGCATTCTACCTCGATTTGAAGGTGACGCAGCGAAGCTTTTTTATGCTCTTGCAACGAAAGGAGAGCTTCCAGAGGTTAAGTTCTCTAAACAAGTTTGTGTTTCAGTTGTTCTTGCCGCACCTGGTTACCCTGGAGAGGTAAAAAAAGGTGGAGTAATTGAAGGAATTGAGTTTGCGAGCTCACTTAAAAATATAGCGATATTCCATGCAGGGACTAAAAAGAACGCCGAGGGTCAGATAGTTGTAAATGGCGGACGAGTTTTGAATATTACCGGCTTTGGTGAGAATCTTGAAGGTGCAAGGCAGAATGCTTATAGAGCAGCTGATATGATCCAATTTGCTGGGCGACAGATTAGAAGAGATATAGGGAAATAGATTTGTTGTATTTAGGGGTCAGGCCGGAAGGCCTGACCAGACAAAGGCCAGCAGTTGCCTGGTCAGGCCTTCCGGCCTGACCCCTAAGTTAATTTCTAGGCAGCCATTCCAAACTTAGTGTAATCGCCTAAGATCTCGTAGATCTCTCTTGTGCCACCACCGCGAGCTTTGCAGACGTATCTTAGATTCTCTACCTTCTCGACTAATCTTTCCTGATCAATTCCAAGATAGTCGCAGATCCAAGGGCATGAGAATGTATAAAAATCTTCTTTATTATAGAACCAAGATTTTGCATCTTCATAATGCTCAGAGTCAGAGAGAAAATCTCTAACTGCTCTTTCAAAGATTGCAAATAATAATCTTCTTTCAGGTTCTAGAAATACGTCGTCATTTGTGTGCTCAAGATCGAGATAGGAGCCGCTTTCAGTGTTAAAACTCATACCTTTAGAGTATGGAATACCTATGCCCTATTAACAACCAAATTCGGATATAAAATTAACTATTAAAATCAACTACTTAGAGCAATCAAAAATAGCATCAGCAACGTAATCAATATTTGAGTTATTAAGACCAGCTAAGTTAGCTCGTCCATCAGTTGTCATATAAATACTGTACTTATCTCTAAGCTCTAAAACTTGGGTTTTACTAAGTCCTGTGTATGAAAACATTCCTTTTTGTTTAGCTATATGTTCACTTGCTAGTCCCCTTTTTGATAAAGCACCAACAAATTTACCTCTAACTTCTTTAAGTCTATCTCTGATCTCTTTTAATTCAAGTAACCAAGCCTGTTTCTTTTTTTCATCTGACATTATGGCAGCTGCTCCAGTAGCCCCTAAAGCGGGTGGGTTAGAATAGGAAGCTCTTATTACTCTTGCTTTTACAACTTCGACACCATTATGAAGAGCGTCTTTTTCATTTCCAACTACCATCAGAGCCCCAAGTCTTTGTTGATAGAGAGATAAATTTTTTGAAAATGAGACAGCGACTAGAAACTCTAGTCCCATTGAGTCAGCAGCCCTAATAGGGAAAACATCTTCTTCGACTCCCTCACCAAGCCCTTGATAGGCACAATCAAAAAATGGAAAAAGTTCTTGTTTGTGTACTAAGTCTAAAATTTCAGCCCATTGAGCTTCAGTAGGATCAATTCCAGTGGGGTTATGGCATGATGGGTGAAATAGAATCACCGAGCCACGAGGCATCTCTTTTATTGCAGAGAGCATCCTGTCAAAAGCGAGTTCGTTTGTTTCAATATCTCTATAGGGGTAGGTGCTAATCTGAAAGCCTGCTCTATCGAAGATATTCATGTGATTGCTCCAGGTTGGATCGCTCACAAATACCTGCTTGAAGCTAAGTTCTTGAGCAAGAAGTTTGGCACCTAAGAACATTCCTCCAGTACCACCAAGAGATTGAATAACCTGAACTCGACCTTCTTTTAGGGCACGACTTTCATCAGAAAGAACAAGTCTTGGCACTTCAGCACGAAAAGAAGCAAGACCCTCAATTCCTAAGTATCCTGCGTTAATTTCTCCTGCTCTTGCCCGCTCTATAAATGCAACAAGTTCATCAAGGAAAACGCTCATAAGAGGGGTTTTGCCCTCTTCTGTTCTATAGATTCCAATTCCAAGGTTTACCTTCTCTTTTTTAGGATCTTTAGAGTAAAGGTCATTAAGAACAAAAAACGGGTCGGGAGTAGCCTCCTGTAATGTAGATAAAAACGAAACCATTATATATTTATACCGAAAGTTTCATGTTAAGGATAGTCAGGTGAGCTTCGCAGAATACTACTCAATCTTTGTTCATGGACCAAAAAAGTTTTTGGTCCATCCTTATTCTAACCGAGACGAGATTATAGAGTTTTTGGGAGGACTTGGGTCAATCGATGTTGTGGTTTTAGGTGGTGACATTCTAGGAATATCCGTAGCGCACCAACTTGCCTTAAATGGGTTAACTGTAGTTCTGATAGGTGATTTTTGTGACTCGATAGAGCCATTCTGGTCTAGTAAGCTTTGGGTTAAGTCGAAATATTTAAAATATTGCCCTAGAGTCAGAGGAGAAATCTCTAACAATCCGTGCGATCGATTTTCAGCCAGAGTAAACATCAATTTAAAAGATCTAGAAGATGGTTATATCGGAAATTCAAGACTTCTAGCATTGGATCTTCTAAGAGCTGCAAGAAGTGAGGGAGTTTTTGCTTTAAATAAGCTTGATGTTGGGATTTCTTATCGCTCTGATGAAAGATCATTTCTAAAAATTAAAGATAGCGGAAGAGAATTTATTCTAAAAGCTGGACTCATTGTCAGTACAACTTCTTTTGAAGAAGAAACAGCGAGAATCGCCAAAGAAGTAGAGCTTATTCCTAAGATCGTAACTAACAATCTTACACTTACTCCTGACGGGGGAGGGTATGTTTTTATTGAGGGAGATGGGGATCCTAAAGAGATCGTGTCAAGCCTGAGCGATATTCAAAATATTAGAATCAGACCTAGTAGTAAAGAAGAATCATGGAACTACACAAAAGGTGTTCTTAGCCCTGTAAAAAGAGGAGAGACTTATAAAATGATAAAAGCTGCTTTAGATTCAATTGTGGATCTAACTGAACATAAGCTTAATATTTTTGAGAGGAGACTTCCCTCTATAACTCATCCGATTGAGGAGCTAATTGAAAACCTGACAGATTTAAATGAGCTATCAAAGAATGAGCTAGTCGATGTTAAGTCCCTTCTTCCCAGCTAGCTAAGTAGCGCTCCTGCTCATCTGTTAGGATATCAATTGCTACATGCATGGAAAGTAATTTTAGCCTTGCAATTTCACGATCTATCTCTTCAGGAATCGTGTGAACATCAACTGGCATTTTGCCAGCATTTTTTAGCATGTACTCTAAGCCCAGAGCCTGGTTTGCAAAGCTCATATCCATTACAGATGCTGGGTGTCCATCGCCAGCAGCAAGGTTAATCAACCTTCCACCACCTAAAACATTCAGCTTTCGTCCATCTTTAAGTGAATACTGCTCAACAAAAGGTCTTACCTGCTTTGGCTGCCCTTCGGTGATTGATTTAAGCCCTTTAAGGTTAATCTCAGCATCAAAGTGACCGGAGTTTGCTAGTAGAGCTCCGTTTCTCATTACTTGGAAATGAGTTGTATCAAGAACGCTTTTATTGCCAGTAACTGTAATAAACACATCACCAACTTTTGCAGCATCCGAGATTGGCATAATCTGAAAGCCATCCATTAATGCTTCAAGAGCAGCAAGTGGATCAACTTCTGTTACAATTACATTTGCACCAAGCCCTTTCGCTCGGTTAGCAACACCTCTACCGCACCAACCGTACCCAGAAACAACAACATTTTTCCCAGCCATAAGAACGTTAGTTGCTCTTATGATTCCATCGATTGTGCTTTGTCCTGTTCCATATCTGTTATCAAAGTAGTGCTTAGTTTTTGAATCATTTACTGCAAGAACTGGAAACTTAAGTGCACCATGTTCTTTCATAGCTCTAAGACGTATTACACCTGTTGTAGTTTCTTCTGTTCCAACTTTTATATCCGGAACCTGATTTTCTCTTTCCTTATGAAGTACACTTACTAAGTCACAACCATCATCCATAGTCACTTGTGGTTTATGATCAAGAGCTGAGTTTAAGTGAGAGTAGTAAGTTTGGTTATCTTCACCTTTAATTGCAAAAACCGGGATCTCGTCGTTTTTTACAAGTGATGCTGCAACTTCATCTTGGGTGCTTAGAGGGTTTGAAGCACAAAGAACAATATCAGCACCTCCAGCTTTAAGAGTTCTCATCAGTGCGCCAGTTTCACTTGTTACATGAAGACAGGCAGCAACTTTTACACCTTTAAATGGTTTTTCTTTTGCAAATCTCTCCCTGATTCTTAGAAGAACAGGCATGTCATTTTCAGCCCACTCGATCTTGTTTTTTCCGAGCTCGGCTAAGTTTAAATCTTTAACATCATATTTCATATCAAACTATCCTTTTAAGGGTTCGATACTATTAATTTTATTTGATTACTGCAAATGGCTTAGGCAGCTTCATCTTGCTGGCTGTTAAAAGCACCACCCTGAACAATCTTTAAAAGACTGTCTTCTTTTGGAAGTGTAACTCTACCAGCTGCATGAGGTTCTGGACGTGGAGATGCGTTCTTTAAGTTGCGCTCTTCTTGACGAATAACTTCTATCCTCATCTCTTCTTTTATATCTCTATGACTTGTTGGAGTGCTTTCTCGTTTTGGGTTTGCCTGTTCGGCAAGTTTCCTTCGTGCTTCATCAAGCTCACCACGATTTGCTGGCTGAAGCTTTTCAGCAAGGAATGTGTCTGGAACAGCAATCTCTACAATCTTTCCTTGGGCTATTGGATTAACAACTACTTCTTCCATCTAAAGAGGGATATGACAGTGAAATTATTTATGTGACACGAGAAAAATGCAGCAATATCAATAAGTTAGAATTGAATGGTAAGAAAAAATGCTAAAATTCCACAAATAAAGTAGGGTTTAGGGAAATTATGGAAGAAGAGATTAAGCTTGAAATAATCAAAGGTGGCCCTCTTAAGGTTCATGGCTCAGTGACTTTAATCGATGGGGATGGAAATGAAACAAAAACTAAAAAGACTGCATTTCTGTGTAGATGTGGCCAAAGTCAAAACGAGCCTTACTGCGATGGCACTCATAAAGAGTGTGGGTTTGAGAAGTAGATAACAACTTGGGGGTCAGGCCGGGAGGCCTGACCCCCAAGTTCATTAAAGCAACTTTATAAGCTGATCTAATTTTTTCTTAGCATCCTTTAACTCATCGCCTTCAAGATGTTTTTTTATCTCAATTGCTAAACTTCGAGGATCCAATTTTTTAGGAGCCGGGGCACTCTTTGCTCCCTCTGAAACAGCTTCAAGTGCAGCTTGCGTCTTTTGAGTTAGCTCGTGACTAGGCCCAAATATTTCAAACTTTAATTTCAGAGACTCATTAAGTAGTGCATGTGCAGCCTTCTGATTTCCTTTTTCAGCTTCAAGCAGTCCATAGTTGTGAGTGATATCAGCAATAAGTGCTTCATCTGAAATTAATTCATTTTTTACTCTTTGATAGGCTTCTGCAAAAGTCTCATATGCATCCTCAAGTCGCTCTAGCTCTAATTCAGCATCACCCTTTAGTCTTAGAGCCTCGATTCTAGTGACACCAAAGATGTTATCTTCTAATAGTGCCTTAGCCTTAGTTAGAGCCTCTTTTGGACTTTTGTCCACTAAACACTGCTCAATATCAACTAGTGCAGCTTTTGCAACTTTTAACTCTTTTTGTAGGCTCTCTTTTAGTGCACTTATCCGCTCATGATTTCCATAAGCTGATCGTTCAAGCAGTGCAATAATCTGCTCCTTTGAAGCCGGGTCACATTTTTCTGCTAGACCAAAGAAGGTTGGAATAAGCGAATCCCTTTGGTCAGTTGGAATCTTAACTGTACTTTGAATTAGTTCTAGTATTCTAGCCTTGTCTTTTAAAAAGTAAACTACGATCGCGTTTGAAAGTATTTGCTCTTCATTTGGATTATCGATCAGAGTGTAATTATCCTGCTCGAAACCCTGAGCAAGATAGGATGCTGCAATAGTATTTTGAAGTCTTATTCTTTCATCTTCACTTAAACTTTCAGCTTCAAGAATTTCTCTTGCTCTGTTTAAGTAACCAATCCCCTCTAAAGTGTTATCGCTAACAAACAAAAGATGAGCGAAGTTTAGATAAAGTAACCCTCCCTCTTTAGAGATAATTCCAGCTGGAGATCTATATTTTGATATTAAAGAATCTAAAAGGTTTTCAGCCTTTTCCTTTCCTTCTGTTAAAAATATGCGAGCAAGCTCATTAGGCATACAAGATTATTAACCTAAGATCGGTTATCGTAAATAGTGTGATTAGATTCGGTACAAGCTCCTGGATTTATGAAGGTTGGAAGGGGCAGATATATAAAAAGGCGTACAAGTCTGAAAAACAGTTTAAGGAGGAGGCTTTAGCTGAGTACGCAAAACACCCGCAGTTTAAAACCGTATCTTTAGATCATACTTTTTATACCCCTCCAAAAAAGGAGAAACTTGAGCTCTATTCTTCCCAGGTACCAGAAGATTTTAAGTTTGTTGCAAAAGTCTGGGAGGAGATAACTATTCCGGTTTTCCCAAATCTTCCTAAATATGGATCAAAGAAAGGTAGCAAGAATTCTAATTTTTTAAGCGAAGCACTTCTAATTAGATTCTTAGAACCATTTTTTCAGAGTGAAATAAGAAAAAAGATGGGGGTTTTTGTTTTTCAGTTTCCAAGTATGTCGATTAACTTACCCGAAGTGCTTGGAGATCTATTATTAAAATTGCCAAAAGAATTTAACTTTGCTGTTGAGATTAGAAATAAAGAATTTCTTGGAGCAGAGTATTTTGATTTGTTAAACCAGTTTAATGTTGCACATTGTTTTAATCATTGGTTTAGAATGCCAGGATTGAAATTTCAGATGGAGCAGGCTGCAAGGGCTGGAGGGTTAAAGAGTGAATTTTTTATCGCACGATTACTAACTCCTTTAGGACTATCCTACGAAAATGCAGTTAAAAAATTCTCTCCATATAATGAAATAAAAGAAGTTCAGAGTGAAATGAGAGAGGATGTAAAAAGACTGATAAAAAGAGGTACTGAGCTTAAAAAAGAAACATTTATTCTGGTAAATAATCGTTGTGAGGGGAACGCACCCCTCACAATTGAAGCATTATCTACTTAACTGAGTAGATAGCTGGAGCTGACAGGTTTAGTAATTTTCCAGGAGTTCTGACCCTTACTCTGTCACCTTCGTTATCAATCCCTGTAACTGTTAAAAATATTTCGTATCGATATTCACATTTGATCTGACTTGGTTCTACCTCCTCAAGTCCGAATACCCAAGTTCCATTGCTCTCAATGGTTAGAGAAGGCACTAGTCCAAAGGATCTTGATGAATAAGGTAATTGCTCGATCGATACTCTTCCACGTCTAAATCTTATTGATACTCTGGCTCTGTTTAGACCGGTGCTTTCAGCTATTCTTGTGTAATCATCCTTTAACACTTTTTTTAGCGCCTTTAGTGTGGAAATATCCTTCGCACATTTTGCATAACTAGACACTGGAGGCTCTCCAAAGGATTGTGCAAAAACTGAAGAGATAAGAAATAATAAAGCAATAACTTTCATAGGTGTTAACTCCTTAACTTAAAAAGGATATAGATTTTATCAACGGATCTGTGTTCTAAAAAAATTGCTTTAAGTATGTGAATTGATTAAGTCTAATTCAAACTATTCAGTTTTTCGGGGGTCAAGCCGGAAGGCTTGACCAGGGAGCTGCTAGCATTTGTCTGGTCAGGCCTCCCGGCCTGACCCCCGAGATCCAGATCATCTTTGCATTATTTACATAGACAAGTATTATCTTGCTTCCATTATTAAGGGCTCATAGCTCAGCTGGGAGAGCAATCGCTAAAGCGATTGCTTTAGGAGCGCCAGACAGTGGAAAGATTGCTCACTAGTTCGCAATCTTCTGCTGTTAGGGCTCGATTACGCTTCGCGTGACTCGCTCCTCCCGTCCGGGGGGTGTAGCGCTCTCCCCGTCATGCTGTCGGCTATGATATAGAGAAGGTTTTTGGATTTAAATTATTAAGGGCTCATAGCTCAGCTGGGAGAGCAATCGCTAAAGCGATTGCTTTAGGAGCGCCCGTGTTTTCCCTCCGGGGGTGTAGCGCTCTCCCCGTGATGCTGTTGGCTATGATATAGAGAAGGTTTTTGGATTTAAATTATTAAGGGCTCATAGCTCAGCTGGGAGAGCGCTACAATGGCATTGTAGAGGTCGACGGTTCGATCCCGTCTGGGTCCAATCAAAAAAAATTCGGAGAAATTTTTTCATTCATGCAGGTCGAACCTGCTTTCTGATTTTTGTTAACTAAAGTTAAAAATAGTGATATCTTGATCCATCATGCCAAGTACAGGTATCGGGCCAAAAGTCGCATCAGCAGTAGGTAGAGCTATTAGTTTAAGTGCCAGTCCCAATAGTGCACTGCCCGACGGTGTAACACCTCGGGATGTACATGGATTGCTAATGGGACTTTTTGAGGGTGCCTTTAAAGGTGTTCCTGATGATCAGTTAGATCTTTATGCCAGGCTTGATATCGACTTTGATCGTAGTGCGATGTTGATTGGAACTCACGGAATTCCAAGTAAGCCATTTGTAATCAATCCAAGACTTTTTGAGTTAGAGGGATTCAATGATACTGGGGAAAGGATAAGTAGTATAACACTGGGACAGGCTGCATTAAAATTTATTCAGGCTCCACTCTTATTTTATCGAATCAGAGTAATCAATGCCCTTCAATTAGAAGAACAGTTAATTGCTGGTGAAAACTTCGGTAAGTCATCAATTGATTCATTAATTGAATATTCTAGTTACCTTCATGTTATAACTGTTATTAGGGCTGGTATCTCGGATCCTGAAAAAGGAAGGGGTAGAGAGATTGCTCTTAAAAGTCTTGCTAATTCCTTAAAAAATCTCCCTGATTATGAAGCAGTTGGAAGGCTAATTGAATTCGCATTAACAAAAGAGAGTGATTTCGGAAAAAGACAGAAATTTGCAATTGCCGCAGCAAGTTCAGAATTCTATGGTGAAATCGCACTTCCTGACTCTGATGATGCTCGATTTGATGTTCACGGATTTACGAGAAAATTGGTTGTTGATGTTGGAGGTATATTCCCTGAAGACAGAGTGCAATTATTAAAGAAGTTAGAGGATAGTATATCAGCGGCTCAATCTATTGAAGAACTAGTTGCCATAGTGACAGAACTTGCGAAAATTGAAGATCTTGAACTGAGCCCAGTCAGATCTCATCATTATTCTTCTTTTGATGATTGGCTCAAGGGTTTATCCAGAAGAGACAGATGGGAAGCGTTTATAGCACTTCATGATATGGAGCAATTTTTAATTGTGGTTGAACGTGCCTTTTCGCTAAGAGATGATTTAGGAGTAGATACCGTAGTAGGCACGTTAAATGACAAAGATCAGGAAATATTTGGTTCGCTGGTTGGTGAATTAGCGCAGGTTGCAGAAACTTTAGAAAATAAACCTATTTCTCATAGTTTATTTGTAGAGTTATCTAGTCTAGTAAAGTTTTTTGAAGTTGTGTCAACTGGTAATCAGGAAGAAGTAAGACAAGCCTTACGTGAATGTCAGGAATCTAGAGCTGAAAATAAGGTCACAAAAGTTGATCTACTCAGAAGCGATATAAAAGACTTAGTTGCACGCCTTCATGAAAACAAAGGAACCCCTGAAGATGTTATAGATCTTTTGCGAATGACTCTTGGAGCAACTCGCGGACTCCCTCCTCCGCATGAGGACAGACCTAAATTGCCGATGACAATCAGTGAATGGGCCTTATATGTCAAAGATATGGAGCATACGCACACTTTGACGTTTCTTGTCGAACACGGCACTGAAGAACAAATAAGAGAAAGAGTTAGGCTTCATTTGCAGTTAATGGAAACAGCACTTCCTCTTTATGCTTTATGTGACAGACTTCAACAATGGACCCCATGGATAGAAGCTTTAAGTGAACAAGATGCGCTTATGGCTCAAGCTACTCTCATTGCTTTTGAGGGAAGACCTGAAAGATTAACTCACTGTTTATCTGAGATTTTGCGAGCGAGAGAAAGCCATGAAACGATATGGCACAAAGTTTTCAATGATCCATCATTAGATATGATAGATGGAGCTTCTGAGCTTCGTGATGAATTTTTAAGACGAATTCACTCACTTGAACTTAAAGGAATTATAAATGTGAGCTTTTCAGAATAAGCTCTTATCGGGATCTGCTACATGCTCAATGCCAAAGTGCTTTTTATGTACGTAAAGAAAACGTGATTGGGCAATGAGTGAATCATCCAAGACTAGTAATACTGTGTCGACACCCTGTGTGACTGAGCATGAATAAATACAACCACTTGGACTATATTCTCGGGTAATAGGATCTCCATTCTGTTTTAAAGTTATAGTATAATCATTAAATTTGCATTTTAGATGAATGTGCCCAGAATCCTCCGTTTTCGCCCAACTTCCATTAAAACAAGCATTATCAAGAATTTTTAACCCGAATGTCTCGCTATTAACGAGGGCAGCTTCTGAATTCATGCAATCGTCTATCCTCCCCCGGGTACCAAGGGTAGATCTAATTTTTTGAGGATAAACTTGTTTTAACATTCTCTTGCGATAGTTATTACCCTAATATTGGATTATGTATCATTAGGAACAAATCTTCGCATTTGCCTAAACAGAATTTCTGCACCTGGCGCAAATGAATTATTGCCCATTATCAGGTTAGAATCCTTTAGGAGTGAGAAAGCTAAATTATAAGATTCGATCGGTACAGGAACCTCTGATTTAGTTAACCACTCATTATAACTTGGAAATTTTGAACCTCTCATAGCGCCAGAATCAGCAATTACGGCGATTACTAGCAGAGCTTCATATTGTTCCTGAGATATAGTTTTTTGTTGAAATAAGGCTCTTGCTGAACCCTGTACTCCAGAGAACCCAAAGAATGGATTTTCAATCGATTCAGTCGATTCTGTAGTGACCGGCTCTGCTAAGTGTAAGGTGGAGATATCTGGTTTGGTTATAGGAAGAGTAGGTACAGATTCAAGATGAAATTCTACTAACTCCTCGTTTAATTTTAGGTCTAAGAATAGCCTTAATTGTTCAGCAGAGCGTACCCAAGCATTTGTTGGCAGATATGAAGTTCTATCTGAACCAAGAACCATGCAACCAGCATTTTTAAAAGTTGAAACAATATGCTCGTAATGATTTCTTTGTGATTTGGTAACATCCTTTGGCTTAAAGATTTCATCTATACTTGGTAGAGGAGAAAAAACTTTAATGCTCGGATCTACCAAAGCTAAAAGAATTTTTTTGTAATCTGGGTCTTTAGTACCAAAACCTTCAGCTAAGTCTATTAAGCTAGCTGGGTTAGATTTAATAATTTTAGTTAGATTCTCAGATAGAATTTCTGTGCTACTTCTTTGTACTTTTAGCCTGCTAAATAGTTTTTTACCCTTTTCTGTTAGTACATAGTGAGAGCTGTCTCCAAGATGAGCGATATCAAAGTCATCAAAAAGCCTGAATACGCCTTGAACTGTTTTGTGATCGATTTGAGCAAAGCTCACATCTGGCCCTAACAATTCTAAAGCTTCCCTAGTATCTGGGAGAATTAGAGTAGCTTCATCCCAATTTTCTAATATTGCTTTAAATATTCTTAACTTATGATTCCATTTTCGATGCTGAGTGGTTGGATATAAAAATGTCTCACAGAGCAGTTCATATTGGTGTTTAGTAAATGAAAATGTGCAGAGCTCTTCTAGTGCCTCTTTAGAAGGAAAGCTAGACGTGATCATGTTACCTCTTGAGAGAGCACTTCTAATACTTTCTAGCTGGGTGATATATTTTTGAACTCTTCTTTGTCCGATTTGAGGAAGTTCTTTTTGAATTTCGCTTAGAGCCTCTAACCCAGATTTAATGAGATTATTTAACTCCTCTAAATTACCTATGTATTGCTCTGAGCCAGATTGCTCAAGATGTTTTCCACAAGCATGCTCAATTCTATTTTTATATCTTCCAGGTTGGAGTGATGCTGTTGCTTTCAATATTGAATCAATGATTGGATCTGTAATTTCAGAAGCTTTTGAATCAGTATCTGCTAGAATTTTGCCTCTTACACCTCTAGCTTTAGCTAATGCGGCATCTAATCTTTCATTTGACTGAATAGGTACAAATCTAGCAGAAAGTTTTGGTAGAGCAATAGTGGAGCCTGCCATATCGCGACAGATCTTTAGTAGTTGAATAGCAACATGTTGTTGTTCCGGATTTTTAGAACGTCTAGCCACCTGAGCAGCTAGTAGATAGGCCTCTGTTAATTTTTTAGCATCTAATACAGAAGGAGTAATTTCGGTGTCATCAACGAGAGAATTGAGTAAGTTCTTATCTTTTGTATGAATGGATAAAGTTTTTGCTATAGAAGCTAAAATTCTAACTGCACTGTTAAGAGCATCTTCATTTGTAAGTTTTGGAGTATGCGTAAGCTCGATACCATGCTCTTTAGCAACACGCTCGACGAATGCAATAACTTGGTTTGCTTCCGTTCGTCTTTTAAATTGTGGCTCATCTTTGGCTCCAGAATCAATTATTCCGTGAGCAACAACATTTAGATCTGCAAGGTAATGTTCGAGGGAATTATCATGAGTTATGTTGATATTTTTAGCTCTTTTACCAAGTTGATTTAGTAGTGGTTCTTGGGTAGCAAGTTCTTTAAATCTTTTACAAAAAGAGGAACAAAGAGTCCAAAGAACTATGTCACGTTCATACTTCTTGAGCACACCTGTCATGATATTCGAAGAAAGTTTTTTGGAGAGGCTTGAGGCTATTTTTAGAAGTCCCCTCACATTTTTGTGAAATTCGTAGGGTGAATCGGCAGTTTCAAGAAAATTTCTAAGCGCATCTAGATATGTATCTGTTTGATCTAGAGCATCAGGAAGTTCTAATAATGATTCATTTCTTGTTGGAGCTCTTTTTCCTCCAACAATCTTGTAAAGTACGAGTGCAAGTTCTTGAGCCTCTGGAGGATCATTTGGGAACGATTTCGCAAGTTCTTTTATTCCTTCAAATAGTTTTAGAAAATCTTTATATGCTTTTGTTTCTTCGACCAGCGATTGGTCTATGTTTCCTTGAAGTATAACTAGCTTCTTAATGGAAACTTGAATCACTCCTAGGTATTTTATCTCTTCTCTTAAAGCTTTAATTTTACCATGCGGACGCTCGCCTAATTGATCTTGCAAATCACGAAGTTGCTGTGAAACTTTATCGTCTAATGCTGATAACGCATCTTCAAAACTTACATCTTTTAATACTGAACCAGAATTTGATCTCCTTAACAGATTACCAAAAGTATGCCCTCGTTTAAGTACTTCCGGACATAACTCAACAACTGTTTTTATTAAATTAGCAGTGTCTGGTTCTAGTTCTGGGGGAGTATCATTTATTGAAATTTTAGAATCTGGCTCAACTTTTGGTTTAGGATTTCTTGGGTGAAATATCGGTGCAGGCCCTCGGTTACTTTTTATCAACAGATCGGGATCCTCTAGTATTAGATCATCTATTGGATCAGAGATAACTTCTCTCTCGCCCTGTAGCTCTACTGTTCGACAATTTGCTAAAATATTGGATGCAGCTTCTAGTTCACCTTTAGCCTGCTCGTATCTTTTTTGAGTCTTATGAGAGCAGTATTCTTTTAGGTGATACAACAACCTTGATAGTAGATTTCTGTCTTCTATGTCATCGACTAGAAAGAAGACACCCTCATCCTGATTTAATAGAATGATCGGTCTAAGATATCCATAAGGAAAAGAAACCTTAACAACAAACTGATTCTCATTTAATGAACTTGGTTGAATTCCAATAACAACACCTACTCCAAGATCTAATCTTCCACTATGAACAACATTAGCCCCAGTAGCTAGATACTGACCACTAAATGGTTTTATACATTCTTCAGGTTCTATTGAGTCCACTTGATAGGGGGGAGGATTTGTTTTGAACTGTAGATTGGCTAAAGAAAATTGAAGTTTCTTTTTTGTACCATCAGCAAAGTCAACTATTACTAACGGCGCATTTCCAGAAACTAATTTTTGTATTTTCCCTTCACCAAACTTAGGATGAATTACATAAGCGAATTCATCGAGATCTTTTGGAACAGAGATCTCATTTTCTGAGTTTATGCGTGGATTGCACCTGAATAATCCTGCAAGTTGATCAGTGTTTGTTTGAATATGCTCCATAGTTGAAGCGAACTAATCTATTTCAAACATCATTCTAGATCTACCCTTAAGGGAATTTTAATGAATATAGCCAATTATTCTCGATACTTAACAACTAGTTACATAGTGAGCCAATTATTCAAGCTCTTCATACAACTTATCAATCTCCCCTTGAAGCTCATACCACTTTAAAGCTTCAGTTGGTGATTCTAAAGAAAGTGTTTTTTGCTCTGCTTCAAGTCTAAGGATCTTATCTTCGATAGATTTAATTGATTTCTTTTTAGGCTCTTTTACGGGAGCTTCTTTTTTTACTTTTTTTACCGATGGCGGTGGGCCTTCTTCTTCCCATCCGATTCTATCAAGGAATGATTCGTAGCCACCTTCAAACACAAAAGGCTTATCACCTTGAAAGACTATAAGTCTTGTACAAAGTTTCTTTAAAATCTCTTCATCATGAGTAACAAGTAAAATTGCGCCACTAAAAACTTCAATACTATCCATTAATGAATCGATCGAATCCATATCTAAGTGATTAGTTGGTTCATCAAGTAAAAGCAAATTCGATGGGGTCGCAATAATTTTTCCTAAAAGAACTCTACTTTTTTCGCCTCCTGATAGAACAGAGATTTTCTTTAGAGCAGCATCTCCTTCAAACATCATCGTGCCGCAAATGGCTCTAACCTTTGTTCTATGAAGATTAGGTTGAGCAAATGTGATCTCTTCTTCTATGGTTCTTGATAGATTAAGTCTTTCAACATTTGTTTGACCAAAATAGGAGAGAACTGTTGCAGGGTTTGTAGTGACTTCTCCTTTATTTGGCTTAAGCTCTCTAGCAAGGATCTTTAAAAGAGTTGATTTTCCTTTTCCATTTTTCCCGATAATTCCGATTCGATCAGTTTTTGCTACTGAAAAGGTGAGATCGGAAAATAAAGGTGTATCATACCCAAAAGAAAGCCCTTTTGCTTCAAGAAGAACTTTTCCATGAAAGTCTTTCTCTGCAAATTTAAACTCTAAAGAATCTTCCTCTGTTAGAGCTTCTTTAACTTCCATCTTCTCAAGTGCTTTAACTCTTGATTGAACAAGAGCAGCTTTACTTGCTTTTGCGCGAAACCTGTCTATGAAACGTTGAATTTCATCTCGTTTTTTTTGTTCATTAGCTCTTGTTTTCTCGTAGATCTCTTCTTCAAGGGCTACTTGTTCATAGAGTTTTGCTGTTCCACCTTGAACTTTTCTAATTTTACCTCGGTGAATAAGGGCAGTGTGAGTTGTTACACTATCCATGAAGCTTCTATCGTGAGTGATAATTATTAGCTCTCCTTCCCAAGATCTCAAAGTTTCAGCGAGCCATCTAGAGGTCACAATATCAAGATAGTTAGTTGGCTCATCAAGTAAAAGAAGGTCTGGCTCTGAGAGAAGAAGCTTTGCAAGGTTAATCCTTATTTGAAATCCCCCTGAGAAGGAGTCTGGAGAACGAGAGAACTCTTCTTCTTTAAATCCAAGGCCATTTAAAATTATCTCTGCTTTATATGTTAAGTCTCTTTCTTCTTTTGGAAGACCTAAAGCAGCTTCAGCAAGGATAGTAGGGGAGGAGAACCTTAAATACTGAGAGAGTTCCCCAATTTTGTATCCACGAGGGATTGTTAGTGTTCCAGATTCAAGATGTTCTGCTCCAGTTATAATCTTAAATAGAGTTGATTTACCTGAACCATTTCTCCCTGCTAGCCCAACGCGTTCTTTTTTATTTAAAACAAAATCAGCCTCATCAAAGAGGGTTTGTTCCCCAAAGGATTTATGAATTCTGGAAAGTTGAATCATGGCGAGAGAAAGTCTAAAAAATTGTTAAGGACGAGACTCCCAAAAGCTGTACCATAATGCTCGAGTCTGGCAGTCTTATGATTATGAGTAAAGGTGGTATGGAGAGAAAAATCCCTCCAAGAATCGGAGCACAATTTACGGAGAGTAAAAACACCCTTGAAACAAGACTTGACGAGTTCCCGCGATATTTAAGAAGACAAAGAGTAACAAGATTTTTGGCTCTGTATGAGATCTTTAAGCTAATTCTTCCAGTAAAAGGCTCTATAGTTGAGTGTGGGGTTAACAATGGTTTTGGAACATTCTCATGGCTTCATTTCTCATCTATCTTAGAGCCAAATAACATAATGAGAAGAATTTATGGTTTTGATACCTTTGAGGGGTTTAAAGGGATCACTGAGAAAGATAAGACAGTCTCCTATGTTCCTGAAGAGGGTGACCTTAAGTCTCACTGTTATGATGAGCTTTTAGAGTTAGTAAAGATTCACGATGATAATAGATTCTTAGGTCATATGGAGAAGGTGAGGCTTATTAAGGGAGATATAAGAGAAACCGCACCTAAATTTATAGAGGATAACCCTCATGTGATGGTTAGTCTTTTGTTCTTAGATTTTGATCTTTATGAGCCAACAAAAGTTGCTCTTGAGACATTTGTTCCACGAATGCCAAAAGGAGCAATTATTGCATTTGATGAACTTGATAATCCGATATTCCCCGGTGAGACCAGGGCAGCACTAGAATTTCTTCAAGGTAGAAATATAGAGATAAAGCGACTTGAGTTTGATCCTTACATTGGGTTTGGAAGGGTTTAGTTCGAAATTTGGCAAAGAACGATGCATATACATCAATATGCTAGCGGGATAGCTGTGTTTAAAAAGCGTTTACAAGCAATTTTCCCTCAAGCACACTTCAGCCAGCTCTTTATCTCCACTAAGTCTTAGAACTTTTGAGCTAATGATCTTAAGAGCACATTTTCTATTTATGAAGTTTAGAATAGTTAGGAGGATTAGTTGGATATCCAGTATAAGATTTTGATTATCGATATAAATAAGACCTAACTTACTTTTCCATGGACGGATTAACTTATTGTAGTCTCCATCAGGATCTTTCGAGCCCTTTAAAATCTCACCCTCATCAGAAAAAACTATTGAAGCAAAATCTGTGATGCCAGGTTTTACGGAGAGAATTTTTTTTTCATTATCAGAAAATTCAGCTGCGCTGGTCTTAGTTGTTGGCCTTGGGCCAACAAGGCTCATATCCCCTTTAATAACATTTAGAAGCTGAGAGAGCTCGTCTAACTTCCATTTTCTTACAAATTGACCAATCTTAGTAATTCTTTCATCGTTTGAAGAGGTTGATTCAACGCCTGTTTTATCAGCACCAACTATCATCGAGCGAATTTTTATCATCGAGAATTCTTTTCCATTCTCCCCAACTCTTTTTCCTAGATAAAAAGGAGACTTAAAGTCTTGGAGAAAAACGGCAATTATTGCAGGAATAGTTATTGGAAGAGTGATAAGAACACCTAACAACGAACTAAAGAGATCAAATAAGCGCTTCACGGACTCTTTCGATAATTGAATTACTATCAAGTTTAAATAGTGTTCTTAAATAATCCTGATCGCCAACGACCTCTGAGAATACACCTGGAACCCCGATTCTAAGAAAACGTTTATATCTAATACCACTATCATTGAAAGCCTCTAGGATGGCACTTCCGAATCCGCCCTTAATCGAGTGTTCTTCAACAGTCACAATCAGCTCGTTTTCATTGATTTTTGGGAGTGCAAGAGGAGAGATTGTTGGAAATGAAACTACTGAAGCATCAAGCTCACTAGCAGCCATAAGAACTTCAGAGACGATCCCGCCAGTAGTAAAAAAAGTTATCTCCTTTCCTTTTCTTAGAGTTCTAGAATTGCCAAACTTAAAGTCTTCATTTGAGTCATCTTTTGAGCCACCCCTATCGATTCTCAAATATGCAGGCCCATTCTGTTCAATCATAAATCTTGTGCATTTGATCGATTCAAAAGTGCTTCCAGGAGAAAAGACATTAAGATTTGGCATAACTCTTAGTGCACTTATATCTTCAGTTGCGTGGTGACTTGCTCCAAGCTGCCCATAACTAAAGCCTGCTCCAACAGAAACAATTTTCACATTCAAATTATGATAGCAAACATCATTCCTGATCTGCTCAAGAGCTCTTAGAGATGGAAAGTTTGCAATTGAATAAACAACGGGTTTCCATCCTTCAAAAGCAAGCCCAGATGCAAGTCCAATCATATTCTGCTCTGCTATTCCAGCATTTAAAAACTGATTAGGAAGGGTTTCTCTAAACTCATCAAAAACTTTAAACCCCAAATCCCCAGTAATTAAGATAATAGATGGGTCTTCTTTAGCCTCAATTAATAGCTGAGCAATAAAGGCATCTCTCATTTTGAAAGCTCCTTAAGGGCTGCCTCATACTCTTCGCCCCTAGCAGTTCTATAATGCCACAAAAGCTTTCCTTCCATGAATGAAACACCTTTGCCTTTTATAGTATGAGCGATTATGCATTTTGGTTTTGAGGATTTTTTATTAAAAGCATCTAAGAGCTCACTCTCTGAGTGACCATCAACTTCAAGTACATCAAATCCAAAAGCAAGCCATTTATCCAAGAAAGGCTCAAGGTTGATTACATCTTTTACATCACCAAGGCTTTGAATTTTGTTATAATCTATGATTGCACAAAGATTTGATAGTTTATGATGCGCTGCAAAAAGTGCGGCTTCCCACGTCATTCCTTCGTCACATTCACCGTCACTAAGAAGACAATAAACTTTTCTATTCTCATTTTTCTTACTAATAGAAAGAGCCATCCCTGTTGCAATTGATAGTCCATGACCAAGTGAGCCTGTTGAAACTTCAACTCCAGGGATTCCTTTATGAGAGACATGACCAGAGAATATAGAGCCGTTTTGATAATGATTTTGAAGTTCATCAACAGAGAAAAATCCACACTCAGCTAAGGTTGCATAAAGAGCAGCACCTGCATGACCTTTGCTCATCACAAATAAATCTCGTTCTTTCCATGTTGGATCTTTTGGATTAATTCGCATTACATCTCGGTAGAGAACAGAGAGGATTTCAGCGCAGCTAAGGCAGGAGCCAAGATGTGCACTTCCGCCATTAGATGTCATGTTTAGGGCATGAATTCTGACTCTTTTAGCTAGCACAAGGTTCAAACTGTACCATTTCCTGATTCTCTGGCAAAATTCATTATTATGAAGGAACCGTCAGGTGGATTTAGAAGCGAGGTTGAAAAAACAATCCTTCCTAGGATATCCACTCAATTTTCTGAGAGTAAAAACACCCTTGAAACAAGACTTGATGAGTTTCCGCGATATGTAAGAAGACAAAGAGTCACACGATTTTTAGCTTTATATGAGATCTTTAAACTAATTCTTCCAGTAAAAGGTTCTATAGTTGAGTGTGGGGTTAATAACGGTTTTGGAACATTCTCGTGGCTTCATTTCTCCTCGATTCTTGAGCCAAACAACATAATGAGAAGGATTTATGGTTTTGATACCTTTGAGGGATTTACAGGGATCTCCGAGAAGGACAAAAGTGCTTCTTATGTACCAAAAGAAGGGGATCTTAGAGCGCAGTGTTTTGAGGAGCTTCAGGAGCTATCAAAGATTCACGATGATAATAGATTCTTAGGTCATATGGAGAAGGTGAGGCTTATTAAGGGAGATATAAGAGAAACCGCACCTAAATTTATAGAGGATAACCCTCATGTGATGGTTTCATTATTATTTCTAGATTTTGATCTTTATGAGCCAACAAAAGTTGCTCTTGAGACATTTGTTCCACGAATGCCAAAAGGAGCAATTATAGCTTTTGATGAACTCGATAATCCGATCTGGCCAGGCGAGACACAAGCAACCTTAGAGTTCTTTAAGAACCGAAATATTGAGATTAAAAGATTAGATTTTGATCCGTATATTGGGTTTGCGCAGGTCTAGAAATCGCAACTGAGCAAGCGGACTACTTTCATGCCGCTATATCGCCAGTAATTTTTATGGTCATTCCTAGAGATTTTAGCAGTTGATTGAGGGTTGAGAGTCTTGGGTTCCCCTCTTCAGAGAGAGTTTTATAGAGTCCTTGTCGTGTAATTCCTATCTCATCTGCAAGATCCGTCATATTCTCTTGTCTCGCCTCAATTACGTGTCTCAGGGCAATCATAAAAGCCTCTTGATTTTCATGTTGAATCACTTCGGTTAAGTAATTGACCGCAAATTCGGGATCCTTTAGGCGCTCAAGTAAGATTGGGAGGTAAGGTTTAGATCTCATTTAGATACTCCTTAAAAAGTTTTTTGGCGTTTTTAATATCTTTAGCTTGAGAGCTTTTGTCTCCACCGCCGATTAAAACCACAATTGTTTTACCATCAAGTCCATAATAAACCCTTAATCCGGGCCCTTTGGGGATCCTGAGCTCAAACACGCCGTCTCCGACGGATTTGTGATCTCCAAAGTTTCCATCTTCAATTCTAGCTAGTCGCGCGAGCACAGCACTTTCATATGCTTTGCTTTTAAGACTGCTTAGCCATTCTTCAAACGGCACTCTACTATCAGAGGTTTGCAGCATTACCAGCTCTCGCGAGACAGCCTCCATCTCAAGATGTTAACTATAGTTTACGCTAGTGTCAACCGGAATTCAAGAGAATTTAGAGCGGAGTAGAGTGATTTACGGGCTAATAATGGAAAAATTTAGAATGAAAAAGATCCGTAATCTGCTGATCATACATACATTTCGTCATGCAATTTTAATAGTAGCAATGCATTTTGTATATGTCTAAATCAATAAATTCAGCTAGTTATGAGATTGAGGTTGCAAACTGCCTAGTTATAAAACTCCCTAACCTTCTCACAGATATACTGAACATCCTCAAAGCTTAAAGATGTATTCATCGGAAGCATTAAACATCTTTCAAAAAGCTTTTCCGTTCTTGGAAGTGAAAGATTAAACCCTAAACCTTTCCATTGATGAACTGCCTTTCCACCCCACTGAATAAGAGTTCCAACACCATTATCAGCAAGATACTTTTTCAGCTCGTCTCTCTTTGCAGCTTCGATTTCGTAGTTTTGATAGATATCATATCTATCTCCATTTTCAGGAGCTGGAGGAAGAAGAAGCTCAGGAATCATAGAAAGTTGTTCATTGTATGCATGAGCAAGGGCTCGTCTCTTTTCAATTGCTTGTGGATAGCTTTTTAGTTTATGGAGCAAAATTGCAGCTTGAATATTATCAAGCCTTGAATTTAGCCCCCAACATTCAACTTCGCCTTTTTCGTTTCTTCCATGGTCTCTTAAAAGTTTTATTTTTCTGTATACTTCTTCATCATTTGTAAGAACGGCTCCACCATCGCCAAAGCAGCCTAAAGTTTTTGCAGGATAGAAACTGATTGTTCCAGCAACTCCGAAAGTTCCTGCACACTGGCCTTTATACTTTGCACCTAAAGCTTGAGCAGCATCTTCAAATAGTAAAAGATTATTTTCTTTACATAGATCCCTTATTTCATTCATCTCAGAGACTCTACCATTTAGCTGTGTTGGCATTATTGCTTTTGTTTTTTTCGTTATAGCTTTTTTAGCACTTTTTGGATCCATTAAGTGGTCATCTAAGCAATCAACTAAAATAGGAGTTGCGCCAATCCAAGCGCATGCAGACGCAGTTGCAACCATCGTGTGAGAAGCAACGATCACCTCATCTCCAGCTCCGACTCCACCGGCTTTTAGGGCTATAATGATAGCGGCTGTCCCATCAGCAACTCCTACTGCATATTTACAGCCACTAAATTTTGCTAATTCTAACTCAAATTCAGCCAATTCTTCACAGGCGATATATGCACCACGCTCTGCAACTGATATCATTATATCGGAGAATTTCTCCTTATCAGCTTCAAAAAGGGCTTTGTAGTTGAAGTAGGGGATTTTTTTCATATACGTCAATATATGCTAGTGATTTGGTAAATACCAGTGGAGTTGAGAAAGCAAAAAGAACTGGAAATGTATGAGGAGATATACTCCGCACGGCAAAATTTTGTAGATCCAAATATTCGAGAGGGTCTCCTTGCTGAAAGCGAAAATTATTTTATCCAGAAAATGAAAGAGATATGTCCAGGAAAGAGGGTACTCGAAATTGGGTGTGGAGAAGGAAAACATTCAATTTTAGCTGCACAATTTGGCGCTAAGGAAGTATTAGGAGTGGATGTTTCCGAGGCTGCTATTAGCCTAGCAAGGCAGAACGGAGCCTCATTGAGTAACGTAAGATTTGAGGTAATGGATATCGAAAATCTTAATCTCAAAGACGGCTCGTTTGATGTTGTGATTGATCATGAGAGCCTTTCGAGTGTTAGAGCTAGCGTTGCATTTTCAGAAGCTCACAGAGTTTTGACGAAAGGGGGAGTCTTCTTAGGTATTGAATGCTTGGGAAATAACTGGATATTTAATCTAAATAGATACATTGGATATTTGCGAGGGAGAAGGACCAAGTGGTCGATTAGTAATGTCTTGAGATACGAAACTTTGCCCCCACCTAAATTTAGTTTAATCGAGAAAAGGGTTTTTCATATCATCAGTCTTTTATTTTACAAGACTTCTATCGTTTCCCAGAGAATAGAAATGATCGACATAGTTGATTGTCGTATTCTAGAGCTTTTTCCAAAGCTAGGATTTAAATCGGTTTTTTTGTTGGTCAAAGAATGAAAGTTTTAGCGATCATACCCGGTAGGGGAAAACAGGGTGCCATGCCCTTTGTTCTTGAGCAATGCGATTGGTTAGAAAGAAATGGCGTAGAAGTTCTTCGATTCTGGATTCAAGGTGGCTGCGATCCAATTAGTGCGTTAAGGGACCTTGTAGAGTTACGAAGAGTTATCAAAACTTGGAATCCGCAAATAGTGCATTCGCATTTTGGAACCCTCACTGGTTTTCTGGGAGTTCTTGCAAAGCAGGGACGACCTTTGGTGGTGACGTTTAGAGGATGTGATATATTAACCTCCAAATATGACGGGTTTTTTAGAAATCTGGGACAGAGGATGCTTTCATTTGTGGCCGCGTGTCTCAGTGATTGTGTCGTCGCTGTATCGGAAGAGATCGCTCGAAATGTTTGGTTTAGAAACAGTACGGTGATTCCATCAGGAATAGATCTCAATTTTTTTGTTCCGATAAAAAAAGTTTTGGCTCGCGAAACTTTGGGATGGAGAAATGAGGAAAAGGTTCTATTATTTTATGCCAGTGATCCTCGAAAGCGGTTGGATCTGGCTGAATCTATCCTTTGTTCTGTCAAGTCAAAGTATCCTGATTCTAGATTAGAGATAGTAAAAGGAGGAATCAGTAGAGATGGCATGAGACTTAGAATGAGCGGATCAGATCTTTTGCTTCTCTTGTCGGATCAAGAAGGCTCCCCCAATGTTGTTCGTGAGGCCAATGCCTGTAACTTGCCTGTAGTTGCTGTAGACGTAGGGGACGTCAGAGCGCAATTATTTGGTGTTAACATAGGAGGCGTTTTTGAACGCAATATAGACATTTTAAGCCATGAGGTTGAGAAGGTGCTAGCTGAGAATCGGCGCAGCAATGGCAGAGAATTGGTGGAAAAATACTCGCAGGATATTTTATATCCTAAGTTGATCGATCTTTATGCGAGGTTAGTTTGAAAGTCTGGATTACCCAGGATGCGGAGCCGCTCCCTTTATTGGATAGTGGTGCCAGATTGATGCGATCAGCCATGTTGGCTGCCGAATTGGCAGACCATGGGCATGAGGTTATTTGGTTTGCAGGTAGGTTCGATCATTCTAAAAAAACACACAGAAATTATCCTTCTGAACAATATCACGTTAGAGAAAATTATGAAGTCAAGCTTTTGAATGGACGGGGGTATACTCGTAATATTTCTTTAAATAGAGTTCTTCACCACCGCGATGTAGCTCGGCATTTTCGAGAGGTGAGTAGTAAGTTGGGAAGACCCGATCTTATTTTTTCTTCTTATCCCTCGCCGGAGCTATGCAGAGCGGCTTATGATTACTCCGCTTTTCATCAGGTAAAGTTTGTTATTGATGTTCGAGACCCTTGGCCTGAAACATTCCTAGATTATTTCCCATATGGCACTCGCTATCTTGTTAATCCACTGGTTGGATATTATCGGCGGTTGATGACTCCAGTTTTTAAGAACGCCGATATGCGAATCGCCGTAAGTGCCGGAATGTTGAAGTTTGCCCAGAATTTGGGATTACCAGCCGACCACAGTATGGATCGGGTGTTTATGCTCGGCTATCTTAGGCCAAATGTTGTTATTGCAGGTTCTGACATCGAGAGAAAAGAGCAGATTAACTGCATTTTTATAGGCTCATCGGGATCCAGCTACGATATTGATTTACTGGATCAGGTTGCCGATATACTGATCGATGATAGGGAAGTTAGTTTTACTTTGGTCGGGGATTATTCATTTGCTGCTAAATCTAATCTTAGGGTTACCGGTTGGCTTTCTGAGTCTGAGATTCAGAGAGAGCTTAGTATCGCCGATATTGGGTTGTGTTTTTTGAAAGGCGGAGCACTAACTTCGGGAGTGTGCATACCCAACAAAGTCTTTGAGTATCTGTCGCAGGGTTTAGCTGTGTTCTACAATGGTCGGGGAGAGCTTAGTGATCTCCTGGAAAAGAATGGAATTGGAGTAGGTAATTTAAATGAACCTAACGTTGTAGCGCGCACGATAAGGGATATGAGAGCTTCTCCGGATAAACTAAGAGAAATGAGAAAAAGAAGTTTTGACTATTTCGATAGGGAGGTCAGCGCAAGAGAAATTTACCCTCAGATTCGACACCAATTAGAAATCCTCGGAACTATGAAATGAGTTTTGCTCTATTTGTCGCCTCCCTCACCATTCTAGCATTTTCTTTATTTATATTAACCAGCAGAAAGTCTAATTTTCTCCCTATCTTAATTGCTGGAGTTCTCTTTTCATCTGGATTTTATGTCCATGATCTGACAATTACAGATGAGATAATTTTTGCCTTTGGTCTGATTTTTTTAGCGTTAACTAGATCTGAGAGTCCCGCATCACTTACTAAATTGCAGAGGATGCATTCAATAGCGTTTCATTTGCTCATGCTCTATTTGGCCTTTCAGGCAGTAAGGGGAGTGGTAATTTTTGAAGAAATGCGGAAGATGCGTTGGCTCCTGTTTTTTTTATCGATGTCGGTTTTCTCTTGGCTGCTATCCGTCCGACCCCGCTTTCGCCTCGAGACCGGTCCGCTCATTTCAACCCTCTTAGTAGTCAATTTTGCATATTTTCTCTTTTATTTGCTGTTTGGTGCCATTGGAGAGACTTTTTTTGGAATTGATCGTTTTGATATTCAACAACCTCGCTCTGACACACAGCTTCTTTGGTCTACGACGGCTTATGCTGTCTTTCCTGTGGTCACTATGTCGATACCTGCTTGTTTATGCCTTTCAAGAGGTGGATTCAGAGACCGTGTATTCGTCATGGGTACTCTTTTTTTATGCATTTTTACCATGCTTTATTATGATTCTAGGGCTGGGCTAATTGCTTCCATATGCATTCTGCTGGTGTCTGTTCCGTTTCATCGACTAAAAGGACTTTTTCCTACCACTGTAATTGCTGGCTGCCTAGTTGCCACTGCGTATTTGAGTCAAGATTTGATAGATTTAGACGCTTTATCAACTAACCTCGGTAAAATTTTCCTGACTTTGGCCACGCCTGACGATCTCGAGGGTAAGACCAGTGATATAGACCGCTATTCCCATTTGGTAATAAGCGTTAGGGCGATCTCGGAGTCACCGATTATTTTCATGTTCGGGTATGGCTATGCAGTAGCAGGGTTGGTTTTGGGGCCATATTTAATTGATTTTATGTTGGAGTATAACCCAAGCTATCTACTCAGAATGACCAATACGAATTTCGACAACGTTGGTACAAATATGATGACTGCATTAATAGTAGACACGGGCTTTATAGGTATATCGCTACTGGTAACAATATTTTCCATATTACTGATTCGAGGTTTAAAAAGTAAGTCGCCAACTCGAAGAGCCGTTATTCTTTGTGTTTCATTGGTCGTTTTTTGGTTACCAATAATTGATTTTCGCGATGTCGTGTTATTTTATCTTATTATCATGCCTAATGGAGTTCTCTGTAGTTTGTTAAATAACGGTGGAGCATAGCGATGCGAGTGTGTTTTCTTGGGGATGCTACCGAAATGCACCTGAAGAGGTGGGTTAGCCAATTTTCGGCAAGAGACTGCGAAGTTTTAGTAGTGACTTTAAATACTGAGGCAAGCGCCGCTGATTATCCCAATTGTAGATTAGAAATCATAGCTACCGACCCTCGAGTAAAACTATTCGTTCCTAGAGTTCTAAGTTTGCCGAGTATTTTGTGGAAATTGAATAGATTATTGAATGACTTTAGACCTAACGTGATACACTCTCATTCCGCTAATACCTATTCTTGGTTGCCGATGCTAGCAGGAGCAAGGCCTAGGCTTATTACTCCTTGGGGCTCTGATATTCTGATACATGCGCGAAATAACCTTGTATATTATGTTCTAACAAAGCTAGCACTGGTTTCAAGCGACATGATACACTGCGATGGAATTAACACCCAGACAGCTCTTCTAGACATGGGGGTTGATCCCTCTAGGATCATTATTACTTTCTTTGGTACCGACACCGAAATATTTGCACCACGCTCTGATAAAAATGAATTGCGCAGTAAGTATAATCTCACCCCGAATCAAAAGGTCATTATAAGCATAAGAACCCTGACCCAAGTACATGGTGTGATAACTTTCATAGAAGCAATGCCGGCTGTCGTTAAGGCGGAGCCAAATATGCGTTTTTTGATTGGTGGCGATGGCCCATTACGAGGAGAACTGGAGCATAGAGCTAGGGAGTTGGGAGTGTTTGATTCAATTCAATTTCTCGGTCGCTTAAATGAAAAACAAGTGGCAGAAGCCTTGGCGGTTTCAGATTTATATGTCTCAACTTCTTTATCTGAGAGTGGACTGGCTGGCAGCACGGCGGAGGCGATGTCTACAGGGTTGCCGATAATTAACACTGATACTGGGGATATTCGAGACTGGATAGAGGATGGAGAAACAGGGTACATAATTCCACACTCGGATCCTGTTGTTCTTGCTGAAAAAATAATTTTGGCTATTAATGATGATAAAATGAAAGAGAACGCGCGCAGTTTGAACAGAAAAGCCATTGAAGAGCGAAATAATATTAAAATTGAAATGGATAAGATGTTGAATGTCTACACTAAGCTGGCTAGAAATCCTTAGCTCTAAAAATTTTTTGAGTATGTGATTTATTGGCTCGATCGATTATTCTAAAAACTTCCTCCTCAAGTCGTATTAACTTGGAGAAAATCCACTCTCCAAGTTTTCCATAAAAGACAGTTGATAGCTTATACATAACCCATGCGCTCATCCATCGCGAACGCAGTATGTCTCTAATGCTCTCTTCCTCGCATAGTTTCTCAAGCATTCTTAATTTTACCCAACAATGGTGAACTAATCGCTTGGGTCGAGTTTTACTAATGTTTTTATCATGAATTCTATAATTAACTAGTGGTTTAGTAATGTAAATGGCATCTCCCCTACAGAGTAGCTTTAACCACATTAACCAATCGTCATTTCCAGTTATTTCTTCGTCGAAATAAATTCCGCTAGTTAGACAGGAGCGCCTGATCATTACGGTAGATCGAGTCACAAAGTTGTAACGAAGCAGATCCAGAATAGTTTTCATTTCACGGGGGAAAACCCTAGTTAGTTTGCTGCCATCTGAATAAAGGTTGAATCTGTCACTGAAGCAAAATACTGCGTTTGGATTTTCCTTTAAATACTCAAGTTGAATTTCCAGCCTCTTGGGATCAGCGACGTCATCGGAATCGAGTAAGGCAATAAATTCTCCTGTTGAATGTAAGATCCCTGAATTGAGCGCAGCTGCTTGTCCGCTTGCTCGCTGGTTTAGTAATATTACCGAAGGAAAGTATTTAGTGATCAATTCCGCGGTGTAGTCTGTAGAGCCGTCGTTTATCACAATTACTTCAATATTTCTGTAGGTCTGCGCAAGAATTGAGCGAAGTGCTTCACAGATGAAGCCTTCCCCGTTCCTCACAGGTATTAAAACGCTCACTGTCATCTTTTATTCTCTTTGGTTCTATGAGCTAGGAATAGACAGGCGAGTAAGGAAAAGATAGAAACAAAAATATGAATCTTAACTATACTTGCAATGTTATCGAAAGTTATGCAGGCGAAGGATATTACAATAAGTAATGTAGCGATTAAGTTTGAAATTATTAGAACCTTACCGGCTCCGGTTCCTTTAAAGTAACCTTGAATAATTCTTCTTATTCCGTCGAAGAAAATTGCGATTATTAGATACTTAAAAAGTTCAATTGAATCCCTGAATGCCTCTCCAAATAATATCAAAATAATCTGATCAGCTAATATCCAAAGAGCCGCAAAAATAGGGAACAAAATTATTGAGACCACACCGAGTGTGCGCAGCAATAGTGAAAATCTAGCGCTATTGGCGGTGTCTGTGATCCGAACCAAGATTGCGGTTCCAATAGCATCGGTTATAGTCCACAATCTTTCAACTATCCCGAATGCTCCTGAGTAGATACCCAGAGAATGCATATCAAACCTTTGGGCAATCACTACAGATGAAGCTCGTCGATAGGTCAAATCCAATACATCTGAAATTACCATTCTAAAACCATATGAAATTAAATGTTTGATAGGATTTAAGCTTAAAGCCGTTATGGAAAAAGTTCTTAGAAGTAAAATCATTAAACTGATTACCGCAATAATAGAAGCCGTTAGGTTGGATATTAAGGTTGAGTTTAAGTCCTCGGTTAAAACTGCAACAGAAGAGACTAGGGCGGTAACTACCGCCTGGTTAGCTACTTGATAAGTAACATAAAAGTTAATTGATGAGAGACTTAATAAAACAGGGACTAGATTCCCCTGAATAATCAAAATTACCGTGAAAAAGAAACAGAAAGTTAAGTTTATGTCCTTCAAAAATTGAGGATTAAAATATCCTAGAGCTAAAACCGCAAATATGCCTGTGGCTGAAGCTATTAGTGTCAATAGTAGCAGGGCAGTGAAGTATGTGTCTTTTCGGTCAGTATTTGAGCGAAGATAAAAGACCCCTGAGGTACCAAGTCCAAAACACATAAATTGTGCAATTAAACTGGGTATTAAGAAGGTCATCGTGAATATACCCCTATTTTCTGGACCTAGGTAACGACTTACTAAAATCGAAGAGACAAGTGCCATTATCATTCCGGCGATTTGGCTAAACCAAAGAAGACTAGAGGTTTTGTACATCGATTGGGACTTAGCCATTTTCAGATTTTATAAAGGAGACGTGGGCTATACCGCTTATGCCTAATGTTTCTTCCCAGTTGCCTCTAAAAATAACGCGATCAAGTAATTTACCGAGATTTACAATCTTGCTTCGAAGCGATTCAGATTGGGAGGTGATTTCGTAGTACCAAGGCAATCTTACTAGTTTACGCACCCAATGAGAAAAAGTACCGTTGCCTCGTCCGTTGTATATGGAATTACTCAATTTATAAGTATCTAATTGCAGACCTACTTTATAAGCGTATTCATTAAGAGAACGTTTCGAGAAGTGATAAAGATGTCGCGGTACGTCTTCTTTATAAGCAAATCTGCCATAAATGCTATTAGCATTTGTAACAAGGCAATAAAAGTGACCCCCCGGTTTTAAAATTCTAGAGATCTCTTTAAAATATTTCAGCGGTTCATGAACATGCTCAAGCACTGCCCAAGCCATAATAACATCAAAGCTCCCAGATTCGAGTTTTGCCTCAACTAGGGTTGATTTGAAAAATTTTGCATCAATATCTAAGAATGAGGCGGCGTACGGATCAATGCCGACTGCTTCTTTTAGTTGGTGTTTTTCGATCAGTAGCTTTAGGAAATCTCCCCTACCGCACCCCACCTCACAAACTCGCGCTGAGGGGGGAACTCGAATCCAGCTCATATATGCCTCATATCGCGTTGTATTTTCTGCTGAGCCTCGTTCGTAATAAGGCTTAGGGTAAAATGCGCGCATCGACTCACTGCTAGGTCTGGGATTAACAAAAGTAAGTTTGCAGTTTTTACATCTAACTACTGGAAAATCAAACAGCGTAGTAAAATATGTGTCATCTCCTTTAGAGTAAACGTGTTCAAACTCGATGCTTTCGCAAAGGTCACAAGTAACATACTCAAGACTCAGGGTATTGTCCCTAGTTTGATTTTTGCCAGATTTTTGTATCATCATGGAGTTAACAAGTGAAGTCACTGCGTAAGCTACTAAATTCCATATCTTGGTTACTCAGACTATGGGAGAAACTCGGGTTTTTCAATGCCTTAAAAATTGAAATATTAAATAGGCATCTAAAGCAACGAGTAACGGTTCTTTTAGAGGATGCAGACATAGAGCTTCGTCCTAACACCTCTGATCTTAGCTTGCTAAAGCGGATATTTATTGAGGACGAGTATAATTCAGTGTTTCTAAACTCAGTAGATAAACAGATCACCATTCTAGATGCGGGAGCTAATGTGGGCTTTGCTTCGGTGTTTTTCCTAAGCTTATTTCCGGAAAGCTTTGTGGTCAGCGTAGAGCCCGATGCGGATAATATTGAACAGTTAGCGAGAAACTTGCGTAAATTTGAGGATCGCTCACGAATTCTGCATTCTGCAGTTATGGGCAGTCAATGCACAGTTGCGGTGGTTAATTCCTCCAGTGCAGCATGCTCGCGCCGGGTGAATGTAGTCGAGCAAGGAAACAACTCAATTGCTGGTTTAACGATTGATAAAATTTGCGATGAAATGAACCTTCAATTTGATATTGTCAAGCTCGATATAGAGGGTGCGGAGCGAGACGTTTTTACAAGCGAAAATCTGTGGGCAAAAAGTGTTAAAGTCTTGATAGTTGAGCTTCATGACAGATACAGCACTGGCGCCAGTGCTTCCCTCTTTAAATTTTTACTAGGATTAAATCGTAGTTTCGAAATAGACATAGTAGCCGAGAATATTTTCGTGAGGTTCGACGGTAAATGCGCGGGCTGAGAACGGCATTGGGTATGGCTAGTGGGTTCCTGCAAGGGACTAGCTTTTGTACTGATATGTGGAAGAACCGTAATATCGAGAAAGCCGTGTTAAGTTTTGAAAATCTCCACCACCCGCATCGTGATAGAGTCATTTCCATTTTCAGGGATTGGCAAGATGAAAAAGATCAATTTACAGTTTTAGAGATAGGATGTGGGGTTGGGCAGAACCTGATCCGCATAGCAGAGGTATTCCCGAACTCTAGGCTTACCGGCATAGATATAAATGAACCCTCGATTAGATTGGCTCATGAGAAGATGTGCGAAAGGGGATTAAAGAATATTAATGTCACCGATTCCGATTTAAAAACTCTTTTAGGAAGTCGTTCGGGAGGTTTCGATTATATTTTGAGTGACGCGGTCTTGTGCTACGTGGATAGAAAAGAGATTAAAAATACTCTTGAGGAGCTGCTAAAAATATCCAAGCGAGGATTGCTTTTGGTTGAACCTACATTGCCGAATACTGGAATCTGGCGCTTGGTGCAAATCTTTTTTGGAAGCTTCTATTTCAAAGATGTTTGGCTTCATCCATACGAAGCTGTCCTTAATGAGTTTGGCGCACGCCCTACGATGTTAAAGGTCTCATCAAATGATTGGAATTCAAAGCTATGGATCAAGTTTGGTAACTTCATAATTGTCAACAAACGACATGAAAGTTGAATCATAAACTAGGTAAGATATCACGGCACTACAAACCTAGCTTGGGTTCCAAGCTGCCTCTTGATTAATCTAATTTTAGTTAAGGCAGAGATTAACTCTTATCTTATGGGACTATGCTGCGGGGAGATGTCTAAAAGTGGGACTTTCACAGGGAGAATTGTAGCAGTTGATTGGGATAAAAACTACTTCTGGGCTATTCGCTATAGAAACGAGATGTGGGGCTTTCCACCTTGTTACTACTCACACGGTGCTTTCTGCCTGAAGCTTTTAGCTTTGATTTCTTTAGGTCTGGTTAAAACCAGACCAGACATGAAATCGGTTATTACCATTCAAGCAATTCCTCAGATTGTGAATTACAATGACTGTTATTAAGTGAGTGCCATATTCAGTAATTCAAATACCTTGCTGAGATAAAGAAACAGCTCACGTTAGATGGCATTTTATAGAGTTTCCTTTAATTAGCTTTCTGCTTATGTTTGCTGCTTAGGTCGACAAACGGAATCTTGAGGGGTCAGGCCTGGAGGATCTGTCGTCTGCGTCAGCAGACGAAGAAATAAATCGGGGGTCAGGCCGGCAGGCCTGACCAGGAAAGTGCAAGCAGTTAACAAAAAACATCTACGAATTTTTACCAGAAATCATGCCGATCTATTTAGTGGATCAGCTAGCTGGTCGACTACTTAATCTTGGAGATCAAAGCTTATGATACGTTTACTTATTCTTGCTTTATTAATTACTACACCTGCTTTTGCAGATAAACTTTGCATCAAGAAAAAGCAGGCTGTTAAAAATGAAAAAGTAGCTCTTAAGAAAATTCTAAGAACGGGATCGACGTGCCCTTCAGGTTATATTGAAGTTCTTGACACCTCAATTTTCCAAGGGCCATCAGGAGCTGATGGACAAGATGGAACTAATGGAGCGGATGGTGCTGCCGGATCAGATGGTCAAGACGGAATGGATGCAGCGTGGGGAGATGGCAGCGCCGGCGCAAGAGTTGTCTCAGCAAATGAAGACTTAGATGATGATAATCTTCAATTCACTGATTTCACTGTTAACTCTGGTGTAACTTTAACCGTCCCATCAGGTACCATTATCAGATGCACTGGCACAGCAACAATTAATGGTACAATCCAAGTAGAAACTGCTGGGAATTCTGCTAGTGTTTCAACCTTAGGACTCGGTAGACCAGCAAGCCAAGGATTTTCCACCCAGTCTTCTGGAAATGGAGAGGTTGGTGATAACTCAAACAACAGGCAAGGTGGTTATGCACCACTGGCTTTAGATTCTTTAATTGGTCGAAGTATTATAAGACCCCCAGTTTTTGCTGGTGGAGCAGGCGGCGGCGGATACGGCGGTTCTGCCACTAACGTTGGTCAGGGAGGAGGTGGTTTCGCAATCTATTGTCAGGGTGGAATTACAGTGAGCGGAACAGGATTAATTTCTGCAAATGGTGGTTATGGCGGAAACTGCCAAGGCGGAGGAGCAGGAGGTATCATAATTCTTGCCTCAGCAGGAACGGTTGATCATTCTGGCCCAATAAGAGCTCGTGGCAATACAGGAGGAGCCTACTCAACCTCTTGCGCTCAAGGAGGTGGGGGAGGCGGTGGATTAATTCATATTCTAGCGCAAACAATCTCTGGGAATGATGCAAATCTTTCAGCTTCTGGAGGTGGCGCAATCACCGGAGCTCAAGGAGCTGGTACCGTAACATCTGGAACAAGATCGGGGGGAGGTGCCGGTGGAAGTCTATTCGGAGCAGGTGGCAATGGATCCTTAGTTGCAATGGATGGTGCCACGCTTGGTGCATTTGTTGGATCAGATGGGCTAATCATAAAAAGACAGGGCTTTAATCCGGCTGGGATGCTCTGATTAGCATATTCGACTCAGTATTAGTTCTATGTTAATGTAACCAAGTCTGATTAACGTATCAATATCGCTCATTTAGCTCTAGTTGCTGACTGAATAAAGAATTCTAAAAGATTCCCCGCGATTCATAGCAAGAACTTGCTAGCTTTATTCAGAATAAAACCTGCTTAGAACATTTGATGTTTTTTGTCTGAGTTAATGAGCAATCCGACCAATAAAGTTGACTCCGAAACGAGCGACCATGCCTTGGCCGAGGTTCTCTTTAGTAAAGGTC
This sequence comes from Deltaproteobacteria bacterium UBA2409, assembly GCA_002343185.1. Lineage (GTDB taxonomy): Bacteria > Bdellovibrionota_C > UBA2361 > UBA2361 > DDRT01 > UBA2361. The sequence continues at coordinate 65,841 of DDRT01000022.1, read as the reverse complement.
AGTCTTCCTCCTTCGCCGTAGGCTTAGTAGGACAAGAAAGACAGTCCAGACAATGAATTCATAAGTGCTAATGCTATTAAATATGGATGATATGAATACTTTTACACAATTTGCTCTGCCTGGCCCTTTAAACTCTGCTTTAGAAAAGATGAAGTTCGATACCCCAACTCCTGTTCAATTAGAGTCAATCCCAATTCTTCTTGAGGGATATGATCTAATAGCTTCTGCTCAAACTGGCTCTGGAAAGACTGCCGCTTTTGGTATTCCAGCTGTTGCTTCAATTCTTGAAGATCCAAATTCAAAAATTTTAATTCTTGCTCCAACTAGAGAGCTTGTTGGACAAATTGCAACTGTAATGTCTGATCTAACATTAAGAAAGCAGTCGTTCCGTCCAGTTATTTTAATAGGTGGTGTTAGCTCAGGTCCTCAAAGAAAAGATATTAGAAGAGATCCAAAAATTATTATAGCAACCCCAGGAAGACTAGTGGATCATCTTGAAGAGTTCCCAAGACTTTTATCAGATGTTTCGATGTTAGTGTTAGATGAAGCAGACAGGATGCTTGAGATGGGATTTGCTCCGCAGTTAAAAATTATAAGAAAAGCACTTCCTAAAACGAGACAAACTCTGCTTTTCTCTGCAACATTTCCTAGTGACATTGAAGCGCTTGCAGACGAGTGGCTTAATGAACCGAAAAGAGTAACGGTTGGTTCAACTGTAAAGCCAGTAAGTGAAATTACCCAAGTTCCACTTAGGGTGAAAGATGATCAGAAACTACAAAATTTGCTTGATCAAATCGGTGAAACTGAAGGGCTTTCTCTTGTGTTTGTTAGAACAAAGAGGCGAGCTGATAAGCTTACTAATTCACTAAGAGAAAAAGAGATTGAAGTTTGTCAGATCCATGGCGGAAGATCTCAAAAACAAAGAGAAGTTGCCATACAAGGGTTAAGAAAGGGCAGATTTAAGGTGATGATTGCAACTGATATTGCTGCAAGAGGAATCGATGTTCCAGAGATTAGCTTAGTTGTTAATTATGATCTTCCTTATGCTGGTGAAGATTACCTTCATAGAATTGGAAGAACTGCTAGAGCAGGAAGAGCAGGAAGAGCTGTATGTTTCATTACTCCACAAGAAGAGTCTCTTTGGCGCTCAATTGAAAGGTTGATGGCTAGAACAACAGGGCGAAGCTCAAAAGAGCAACGTGAAGAAACAGATAAGCATCTGAAATCTTCCAGAAAGTCTGGTATGGGTGGTCAAAGAAGAGATTACGGTTCGAATAGGGGAGAAAGATCTAATTCATGGAAGGGCTCTGAAAAGAGATCTTTTAGAGGAGATAAGAGATCAACTGATGGAAGATCCTTTAATGATTCAAGCCGAGGAGATCGCTCTGAAAGGGGAGATTTTGAACAGAAAAGAGGCCGGAATTTTAGAACTGAAAGAAATGGCGAGAAAAGAGAGTTTACCCCGAGAGCTCCTATAGGCAGATTCGGTTCGTCTAATGAGAGGCCATTTAAAGATTCAAAGAGCAGCGATCGTACTGATAATAAGAGAACTGAGAGACCGAAAAGAGATTCTTGGTCAAATAAAGAATCTTTCAAGGGTAAGAAAAAGTTTGGATCGTCCAATAAGAAATCCTTTGGTAAGCCTAGGTCAGGAGCACGAAAAGAGGGTAGGCATCCTGGAAGAAGCTAATAAGAAATAAGGACTGGTTAAAACCAGTCCAGACAGACTTCAAACCCCCGCTTACTATTTTTAGTTAACAAGATTATTGGTCTAGTTTATTCCAACGATAGTGGCACAGAAGAAAAACAAATACACAACCTACGAGAAAAAGACACATCTATCAAAACTTTTAAAACGAGTCATGAAGGATGAGGAGCTTTTAATTTCCTACAGAGATAAGGTCATAGCTCGATTAGTTATCGCCAATACAGCATCTGGTAAAAGAAAGCCCGGTTCAGCAAAGGGGATGTTTATTATGAGCGATGATTTTGATGCACGACTTCCTTGAGACTCTTTTTAAACATTTTTCATGTGAGGGTTATCATTTAGGTAAACCCAAGACGTAGTAAAATTCTCGCTTCTGCTCAAAATTCAACTCAAGGTCGGGTTTATAAAGCAGCTTGCTTTAGCAGCTCTTCTTTAGTTACCTCTTTTGCGGCAAATGAAGTTCTAACTTCAGATTCGAATTTCTGAAGCTTTTCCTCAACAAGCTTCATAGTTTCTTCGATGCCAGCTTTTACACCTTCAAAGTCAAAAGCCCCTAAGCCTTCTAGGATCCCGGCAGCCTCTTCATAGCCTTGTTTAATGCCACCTCTAATTGTTTCCATAAAGCCATCAAGAAGTTCTTCTTCACTAAGGTTAGGGTTCTGTGCTTTGTAGGCAGAGAAAAGGGCAATAGCACCATCAGCTATCCTTGTAGCAGTCTTTTCTGGGGTAACTTCGCTTGGATCAAGGCTCTCGACTCCCTCGGGTAGTTTATCTTTTAATAGCTCGTTAATTTTTTCTACAATCTCCTGGGCAGTGAGATTAAGAGAAAAGCTCTGAGGGTCTTTTTTACTCATTAGCTCAATTACAAGTGCGTCACTTGAAGAGCGGGGATCTACTCTTTGGTTTTCACCATAAATCGATGCTACTTTTTGTGGGGTATTTATTGCTGCTACTTCCATGTTGTTACTACTCCTTTAGGGCTCCTTGCCCTGTAAATTAAAGGTCGACAGAAAAGTGGGGTTCTTTAGAAAATAGTTAAAAAGCATAATAAATATAACTGTTTATAGGCATTATTTTTAAGAAAAGGATGCAGATTTCTATTTGCAATTAGGTTGCAATAACTGTTAGTATTCTACTTCTATGCGCAGGATGCTTGATAAATTTGGAATCTCTCTTTCATGTGCCTGTGCCATTCATTGCATTTTATCCAGTCTAGTTCTCTCTATTGCTCCTGCCTTTGGTGCATTTTGGACTAGTGAAATTATTCATATTGGTTTTGCTCTTGTAGCTATCCCTGTGAGCCTTTGGGCATTGGTAGTGCGCAGTGAAAAAGAACTTGCTTCAAAAGCTGCTTATCTTGGCAGCGCTCTATTAGTAGCAGGAATACTCTTCCATGATACTACCGAGTTACTCACAATCTCTGGGGCATTGATCCTTGCATTCGGTCACTTAGCTAATCTAAGTGAAGGTGCAAGGGCTTAGCTCCTACTTACTCTGTTTGTTAAGGTGATAATACGAGACAGCATTCTCTTAGTCTTTATACTAATTTTCGAACATTTAGCTTTTGAATGAAAAATATATTCAGTAAAAATTCTTTCTTCAAATTCATAGCAGCGAGCAATCGTTAATAATTGGCGCCTTGACCATCGTTGAGCGTTGGAAATTTTGGGTCGTTTAACATTACTTATTACGACTAAGTCAAATTCTTGAGACTGCAATCTATGTAAAATGTATTTTTCAGGAAAAATTCCTGTATGATGAATTTGTTGCATCTCAAAAGGTTGATACTGAATTTTTTTATTATTAATAGGGAGGTAGCCCATTATTTCATCTCCAAAGATAGAGCCGGTGGTATCTTTGATTTTCTTTGATAGCTTTTTCATCATTTCGATGTTTCTATCCGATATGAAAGATGAACCAGAAATATTCCTTCCGTTTTCAGCTTGAACTACTAGAGCGAACAATAATATCCCTTTGATCCACCTGGAATTACTAAGTGAAAACACAAATGCAGCTATACAAGATGAAGCGATTCCAAAATGCATCAAGTAATTGGATGCAGATCCAATTTTGCTCATTGCTATTACTGTTGGAAGTGAAGCAAGAAGCATTACGACCCCCATTCTTAGAATGCCTCTAGATTTTTTAGTTGCTAATAAGTAATAGGTTAGTAAAGGTAAGGAAAACCATATTACTGGAGCTAAATTAATAAAATCGTACATGTAAGCGTATAGCTGAGAGAGAGAAAGTTTATTCACATTTGATTGAACTAAATGAAGATATAAACCATCTCCAAAGAGTAAATATAGAAACAGCAATGCTCCTATACCAAGAAGTATAAGCCATTTGATATATTGTAATAAGAAATCCTTGTTCCTCTCTGAGGCCAATAAATACAAGATAGTAAAGCAAGCAAGAATACCATTAGATTGTCTGGTTAAGATCGATAAAAGGGTCAAAGATGCTGTAACTTTGACGTTAGTAATAGTTATGGGTCTATTGATGGTAAGCCAAATAGCTAAAACCTCAAAGAAAATAGCGATCGAATCTACACGAAGTGTGGTGCTCCATGTGCTCAATCGCCCAAGGCTAAAAAATGCCAAAGCCCCAAATATCCCTGCTAGTAAATTATTAGTCTTATGCTTGCAGATTAGTAATATCAAAATGCAACATCCTATTAAGGCGAATAAATTTATTATTCTACCGAAGTAATAATTTGGACCGAATAATTTTATAAATGGCACATTTATCAGGTGCATTAATGGAGGATAGTTAGATATTGTTTGAGCTGTGGGATTGAACCTCTGTCTATAGATGTTTTCACTTTCAGATAATCGAATGATTTGATCCAGAAGTGGCCCTTCTCCATAGTTGATCGGATAGGGCAATTGAGTGATATGTAGCAGATTGAATAATGTCAGTAAACTAAGTACTGCTATGATCGTAAGTAAAGCCAATGTCTCCGGATTGATTTTTTCAGTGAGTCTATAAGCCCAATTCATTTTTTTAAGTTAGTAAAAAGGTTAAGCAGTGCACCAGTCAGAGCTACTATAGGTATAAAATTGAATGGGTCATCAAAAAAAGACCAAGTTCCAAATAGTGACCAGAAAAATTTTTGGTGAAACACCATTGAACTCCAAGTTGTTAATATTGCATACAGGAATAATAAGAGAGGAAAAACGCCAAGGCTTCCAGTTTCACATATGTTGGTTGTGATAATATTGTGCCCATGTTGGTGATAGAATAGTTTGCCGTTAGGAAGGATGGAAGTAAAATAAGTCGAGCAGGAGGCTCTTCCTACTACCGGAGATTCCTGAAATGCTCTAATTGATTGGACTAAAAATGAATCTCGCTCTCCAAGGGGAAGATTATAGTTGATCCGTTTTGAATATAGAAAAATTGTACAGCATATTAAAAGGATTATTGCGAGAGCTCTAGCTCGACCTACAAGCACTATAGACAAGGCAAGTGGAAAAACTATCAAAGAAGAGTCATTTTCATAAACGAACTGTGCGATAAAAAGTAGTACGATCAGCATGGCAGTTGCTAAATCAGAGTGTCTAGAGCTCAATAAAACAATAAAAGCTGCTAGAGAGATCGATAATACATTGTCATTGGTTTCGATAATTAGTGATAAGATGCAAATTAATAAGGTGGTTAAATATATATCAAGTTTTGAATGACTATAATTATTCTGTGCGATTCGACAAAAGAACCAGCTCGAGACTATGAATATCCAAGTAACTAAGCGGGTTGAGTATGGGAGACCATTAAATAAATGACTAATTATGAGCACAAAAAAGTATCCAATGATCGAAAAATCGAAATAGTTTAATTTAAAATCAGTATTTTTTATAAGATTTCTTATCATCAGAATGGAAAAAAGAGATGGCGCTAAAAGAATTATGGCAAAAGATTGATTATTAAAATTTTGCATCCAAAGTATTGCAGATACAATTTGAATTAGAGTCCATATCCTGAGAACGAGATAGTTTGAAATAACTGATGAGCTGTTTACTACTTGGGTCACTAACTACGAGTACAGGATAATACCTTTGTATTTCAAGTGGTAAACTTGGCTTTGTGCTTATATTTTTCCTCGAGACTCAACTGTTAGCCTCTACGTATTATTAATTGAGTGGTTTATAGTACCTAAGAACACTCAAGAGATTAGAGAATGATGATCGACTTTCGCCAATATTGGTCTGCTTTTCAGTTAGTAACCGAAGGGCTTAATCCTTATCAACCTGAAGTTATGCATGCTTTTCAGCAGAGTTACTTTGGAGATAGGGGTGCTATTGAAACAGTAATGATGTGGAATCCGCCCTGGCTACTTTTGTTTTTATCTCCGATTTTATGGATGGACTATAAGTATTCAGAGATTGCTTGGTCAGTTCTAAATATCGGGATTTTAACAATTTCAATTTTTCTTTTGCTAAGAGGGGAATCAATTATATCAGGATTCTTAGAAAGGGTGCTTTTCATAATCGTTCTCGCCTCGTTCCCTCCTTTAATTGATAGCCTTAAGTTTGGGCAGTTAGGTTTGTTTCTTTTGCTAGGAACCATTCTAGTGTTTTACGGCTTGGTTCAAAAGAAAGCTTGGCTTTTTGGATTGAGCCTATGCTTAATTAGTGTGAAGCCACACATTTTTTTAATTCTTGGTGCTTTCTTAGGTTCGTGGATCATAACTACACGACAATTTGGCTATATCATAAAGGGAATTGCGGCTTTATCTGCTTTGATTATCTTGACGCTGTATATCTGGCCTGGAATTCTACAAAATTGGCTTATTGCGATGTTAGACCAACCAAAGTCTGAGATAATATTCAGACCTTGGCAGTGGAAAACAGCAACTATTACTACTTCGATCAGAGAACAGTTCTTATTAAGTGAACCTGATCTTGGATACTCTTTTGCTCTATCAATTTGGTTATATGTTTTTGTCCCAATAGCGATTTTTTTGGGAGCGATTCATAAACGAGCAAAATTAGAAGCAATGCTTCCTTTGCTCCTATGTTTATCCCTGATTCTAAGCCCATTTACCTGGTATTTTGATATGACTGTGCTTTTAATCTGTTACCCAAGGTTGATTAGATACTTCGGAGCATGGTTGCTACTAGGTTTTCATGCGTTGGTATTTCTCTTTTCATATTTTTGGCTGAATGCTCAGCATCATTTTTGGTGGTTTAGTATAGTGATGTGCATGATGTACGCTGTGGCTATCAGGTCTTCAATAGTAAAGCCTAAAATCATCTCTTTCTGAACTTACTTGCCTTTCGTTTCTCGGCTCTCCTTAAGGTGGACCTTTCAACAAGTCTCTTAGATTTTTGGATGACTTCTGCTCGAAGAGTTTTTTTATACCGCGCGACTTCGTCAAGTATAGTAGAGTCTAAAACTCCTAAAATTTGTGCTGCAAGGATCCCTGCATTGTATGAATTGCCAATCGCTACTGTTGCAACAGGGACTCCCTTTGGCATCTGAACAATCGATAATAACGAGTCCTCCCCTTGAAGATGTCCAACTGGAACTGGAACGCCAATTACAGGTAACTCTGTAAGTGCCGCTACCATACCTGGTAAATGTGCAGCACCTCCAGCACCGGCAATAATTACCCTAATGCCTCGACCCCTTGCACCTTCAGCAAAATCAACCATCTCTTTTGGTGTACGATGTGCAGAGACCACAGATACTTCCGGCACAATCCCAAAACTTTTAAGTGCCAAAACAGCACCTTCCATTATCGGGTAATCTGAGTCGCTACCCATTATGACCGCAACCTTAGAACTTGATATTTTAGATCTAAGGCGTTCGGAAATATCCTCCCTAGCAGTCGGTTTTCGCCTAGTACTCTTTTTCTTCATTAGACTGAATAGTTTATCAGAAAATCTGATTCAACCGAACCCTATTTGAATAGCTTAAAAGCACTTATTTCGCGCTTTAAATCTTCTATCTTGCCAGTTCCGTTAATATGGCCAAGCTTTCGTCTTAGTTTATGCTCTGATTTATTATACCAGTGAAGGTGAAAATTTGAAGAAAGTTTTGGATAGTTAAATTCTCCTTTCTCACCCAAAATATTTAGCATAATAAATGAACTATGAACCAAGGTTAATCCTAAAGGTAATCCTAAAACTGCTCTTACATGATTTTCAAACTGTGAGGTAAAAGCAGCGTCCTGAGTGTAGTGCCCGGTGTTATGAACCCTAGGTGCTATCTCATTGATAAAAACCTCACCGTTCTTCTCAAAAAACTCAACCCCGAAAGCTCCGATAATCTCAGCTCTTTCGCCTATCTCTTTAACAATCTCAGAAACTCTGCTGGTTGTAGTGTTAGCCACTCCTATTTCATCAGCTGGACCAAAAACTTTTGAGCAGATCCCGTTATCCTGCTCGCTCACAACAACTGGATAAGTCTTAGTAACTCCGTTTTTATCCCTAACCCCAATACAGGCAAGCTCTCTTTCAAACTCAATTAACTCTTCAGCAAAAAGACCACCATTTCTTTTTAATACTTGGTCGCAAAAATCAGATGAGTTCATTATCTCATCCTTAGTTCTACAGATCTTTACACCCTTTCCGTCATACCCAAGTGTTGCCCACTTAAGAACACACTTTCCATTAAATTCTTCAGAACATTTTTGAAGGAATATCTCTTTTGATTCAGTGCATTCTAAAAATTTAGGGGAGGAGAGTCCGCTTATTAATTTTTTTTGAGATAACTTATTTTGAAGTATCTCGATACAATTTAGTGAGGGAAGAAACTCTACATTTTTAAAATCCCTTAGGTACTTAGTAGGAATAAACTCGCTCTCAAAGATTGCTACATCTACAGAGTCTAAAAAAATACCAAGTGACTTTACATCAGCGTACTCACCATAAACTGTATCAGGGCAAACAGAAGCTGCGCTCTCAGAACCAGGCTCTGCATAAACTCTGGTTTTAATTCCCATTCTAAGTGAGGCTAATGCAAGCATCTGCGCTAATTGACCGCCACCTAAGATTCCAAGCCGCTTCATGGGGGGTAGAATAGCAGATATTTGGGGGTAATGGATAATGTCTTGGGGGTCAGGCCGGGAGGCCTGACCCCCAATCATTATCGATAGATATATTACCTCTAATCGGTAAAGTAGATATGATCGGCATGTATGAAAAAAGCCAGATGGTTACTGTATGTAGGATTGCTTTTAGTCGGTTTCGGAATCTATTGGTACGATAAGAATTCAAAGTGGGTAGAAACTGCAATCAAAGTTGAAGGGCAGGTAATTGAGATTGTAACAGTAAGTGGAAGTGACTCTACTACTTATAAACCAAAGATTAGATACAAAGATCCAAAAGTTGGTTTTAGAGAGTATCTTCATCCAATAAGTCAAAGCCCAACGCCGTTTGAAGTTGGTGAAACCCTACCTGTGTTTCTAGATCCCATAACCCACGAGCCAAGCTTGGGTACTTTTTTCTCTCTCTATTTTGTATCAGTTCTAACTGTTTTTCTTGGTACAATAATGCTTCTAATTTATTGGCTCATCAATAAAGTTGGAAGCAGTCATGAAACAAGACTCAAAGAACTAAAGTCTAGTGGTCTATCTGTTTCAGCAAGAGTAACTAATATTCAAAAACAAAGCTTCAAGGTTAATGATAAGAGCCCCTGGGTGGTGGAAGCACAAGCTCAATGCCCAGTAACATTCCAACATAGAACATTTCAAAGTAGATATCTGTGGGAAAAGCCAGCAGTTGAAATTGGCGGAGATGTTAGGGTTTATATAAGCAGAGCAAAACCTAAAAAGTATGCAATGGATCTTTAGTTAATCAGTAAATGTGACAAACACACGATCAACATCACCATGAACTGTGCCTGTTAGTTCATTAACTTTAAGTGGAAGTGTTGGGTCGTTCACTGTGAACTTATAGTTTGTTCCTATTGGAACATGAAACCAAGCCTGTCCGAGATGATTTGTTGTAATCGTGCCCAAATTTGGATGCCCTATAATCTGTTTTCCCTGTATCGGTCTTTTCGTTTTTGATAAAAGATGAACCTTTACAGAATAACCAGTAATATTATTTCTAAAGAAATTAACTCCTATGTCGTCTACCAAAGTTACTTCGTAGTGACTTGGATTAAAAGAATGACCACTAGAAGATGGGTACAGAATATATCTCTGACCAGTTTTTAACCCTGAGAGTGAATAACCTCCATTTGAATCAGTGAATCTGACCTCTTGAGCATTGGTATCAATGTTATGAACCATTACCTGTATTCCTGAAAGAGCCTGCCCTGAGGAGCTTGAAATGACTCCCTGTATTCCAGCATACGGCTTCATTGGAGTAGGAGTTGGGGTTGCAGTAGCTGTAGGTTGAGGGGTAGGTATAGTGGTTGGGGTGCTAGTGGCAATTGGTGTAGGAGTATTAGTTGGAACGCCCTGCGGTGCATTTAAAAGTGCGGCATGAACATTAAGTGCTCTTTGTCCTATAACAGCGCCAGAGAGTGATCCAAGGCTAGTTGCATTGTTTAATATTGTGTCCTTTAACATCGTTGCATCAAGCCCTGGTCTATAGGCAGCTAAAAGAGCAATCGCTCCTGAAACATGTGGAGCAGCCATTGAGGTTCCTTGCATATATGAATAACCACCATTTTGAACTGTGCTAGCTATACTGACTCCCGGAGCTGATATGTGAACTGTATTGGCCCCATAGTTAGAAAAACTTGCAAGGCTTCCACTACTAGCGTGAGCAGCTACATTAATAATGTTTGATAGATTATAAGAACCTGGATAAGACGGAGAAAGATCTACGTTCTGGGAACTGTTCCCGGCTGCAGCAACAAATACGATACCTAAATCTCTATGACGTTTAATTGCATTGTAAAGAGTAGTTGAGTATCCACCACCACCCCAAGAATTGTTTGAAGCTACAAGATTAACACCTTTATATTGTTTAAGATCAGCAAAATAATTTAGTCCTTTAACGGCGTCCATTAATGAACCATATCCGTTTTTAGGAAGAAATTTTGCTCCTACCATTGAAACTTCCCACGATACTCCTACAACACCAATCCCATTATTTCCTTTTGCCCCAATTGTTCCAGCGCAATGTGTTCCGTGCCCGTGATCATCCATAGGATTTCCGGAATTCGAAATCGCATTAATTCCGTATATGTCATCTACATAACCGTTTCCATCATCATCAATTCCGTTTCCAGCAATTTCTTGCGAGTTAGCCCACATGTTTGGAGAGATATCAGGGTGTGTATAATCAACCCCTGTATCAAGGACTCCAATTACAACACTTTTTGAACCTGTAGTAAGACCCCAAGCTTCTTTTGCATTTGAATCAATATTGCCTTGCTGATTTAATCCCCAAAGAAGACCATAATGTTGATCATTTGGAACATTTAACATTGAAATTGCTTCATTGCATTCGCACGAAGCAGGAAATCTTCTAAGACCATTTCTATTACTTCGCTTTTCAGATCTGATTCTATCGTTTAGGAATCTGCACAAAAAGTTGGCTCTACTAAATTCTTCTGTTTGGCCATCTGAGTTATTAGTTTCGATTAGTATGGCTTCTCTTGTAGACTCAGTAGCTATTGTATTTATTGGAAGAATATCTTTAGCGGATTTAAGTTCATTTTTTGCTTTAGATTTAAGACTACTTACAGAGAGAATATATTGCCCAGAAAAACACTGTCGTTCTTCGGCAATCACGAGAGTTGAGATAAGCAAAACTAAAATTCTCATGATTTAGCTCTCCTTGGTTTGTACCTTTTCTTCCCTTTTAATTTCTCTTTTAAGCCTTTCTTTAGAGCTGCTGCACCACCCTGCTGTTTAGCAAAATCTGAAGTTACTGCAGCAAAATGAAGACCTGTAAACTCACTGGCAACAGTTAGAGTATATTTAGCTGGTACTGAAACTACTTTTAATTTTGCAAACTGAGCTCCTGGATAGATTAAATACTGCCCTTTAGGAACTGAAATAGAATATGAAAAACTATCATCAACTTTTATTGAGTAAACTTCATCCTCTGCATCAAGTCGTCTTGCAACTACGAATAATCCGGCCTCGGACAATTCATCTTTCTCTTCAGCTGTAAGCTTTCTTCCATTTAAGGCAGACTTAAACTCACCACTTAGAGCAAACTTAGGTGCTGATGGGGTGGATGTAACTGTCGGTGTGCTAGTAGGAGTAGCAGTCGGAGTGCTAGTGGCAGTTGGGGTATTTGTGCTTGTAGGCGTTGGACTAGGGGTCGAGGTATGTGATGGATTTGGGGTGTTAGTAGGTGTGTTTGTAGGTGTAGGGGTCGGCTCAGCTCCTGAAATATGAAGAACTATGCCGTCAAAATTCTCGTTGCAACCAATTTGGAAATGATAAGCTAGATAGATTGTATCATCATTCGCAACACTTAATTGATTATAGTATCTATTTCCTGTGCAGTAGTTTCTATCGTTGAATATTTTCCAGATTGGGTAAGTAAAAGGTTCAATCTTAGTTAATCTAACAAAGCTTGCTGATCCAAAGAGTGCACTGTGTCTTAGGTATCTGTTCGCGTAAAGCTCACTTCCATCAGAAAGTTCAGAAATAGCAGGGAATCCTCCTGCATATGGGGAATCAACAGTTTTTTGCGTCCAGGTGGTGGACTTTTCAAACAATATAGCCGATCCATCATAGGAGGTTTCAGTCCCCATATGAGCTAAGACTCTTAAGCTTCCATTGTTTGCTCTATGGATTGATGGAAATTCGCGAACATTTGAAGTAGAGATGGTTTCTGTTGACCATTGAGTCGATTTTTCACTAACTAGTAATTCTGATGAGTTACTAAGATGAACGATTGCTCCTTTTGCTTCGATGTCACAGAATTTTCCTGAATTATGAGAAACAGTTTCTTTTGACCAGCTATTATTTGAGAATTTTGCAAAAACTAACGAGTTTGAAGCAGTATCTCTATAGCAAGCGCAGATATCACTACCACACATAACTGCATTTGGACTCTCAGCATTTTGTGAAACTAAATTATTTGTCCATCCTGAAGATGTTTTGCGAGCATGCCTTACAGATTTTTCAACACCATCGTAGAAGACAATATTTACTGAGTCATTAACAACAACCGCTGTTCTTGATGAGTACCCAGAGAAGATATCATAAACATTTTGAAGAACTGTTTCAGTGTTAAAGTTTTGTCCGTTATGTGTTGTATATTTTAAAGTTCCGTCCCTTCCATAGTGGCTGAAATGGGCAACCTTATTCATCTCAACCATTGAAAGTCCAATTCCATGCTTTCCATCCAATTTATGCTCAGTAAATGGAGGAAGAGGTGCTCCTGCTTTAAATGTTGGAGTAGAGGTTGGGGTTGATGTTGCAGTGTTTGAAGGAGTAGGTGTTGCAGAAGCTGTTGGTGAGTTTGTAGGGGTATTGGTTGGAGTAGATGTTTTAGTCGCAGTTGCTGTTGGAGTTGAGCATTGACCTAGATAGTCATGATCGTGCTGTCTAAGATGAGCTTCTATCGCAGGAATTGGAAGCCTCATAGAAATGCAGTTGTTACCCTCTAATCCTGGAGGGCAGTGACATAGCCAATCATGCGGCTCTTCAGTCGGTGTACTTGAAGGGGTACTAGTAGGAGTAGAAGTTTTCGTGCTCGTAGGGGTTTTTGTTGGTGTGCTTGAAGCAGTTGCAGTTGGAGAGTTAGTCGCTGTGTTAGTAGGAGTCGGAGTCACTGTAGCAGTTGCCGTTTTAGTCGGAGTAGGCGTCACAGTTGAAGTAGGTGTAATGGTAGGGGTTCTTGTAGGAGTTGCAGTATTTGTATAAGTCGGGGTTATGGTCGGGGTTTTTGTGTTAGTAGCTGTTGGAGTAATGGTTGGGGTTTTAGTAGCAGTCGGAGTAAGAGTGGGTGTTAAAGTGTTTGTTGGTGTTGGAGTTGGGGTTGCAATCGTCTGTAATGAAGTAAAGTCATTTGTATATGAACTTGAATCAGCTGTGCCGTTACGCTTATCAGGTGTAAAGGTAAAGTTTCCGAAATCAGCTGAAAGCTCAAAACTTGAGCCTTGTAGAGCAGTATGAAGGTAGTATCCTTCACTATTTGTTGTAGTTGTTCTTTCTTGTGTCTCTCCATCGGAAACCACTTTTAGATAAATTGAAACTCCTTGTATTGGAAGACCAATTGAATCTCTTACAGTACCACCTAAAAGCACACTTGGTTTTTGTACTTCCTTAAAGTTTATATTTTGTTTGTCACAGACAAGTTTAGGTAACGAGTATCCAGCAGGATCAAATTTTTTGTTATTGTTTTCTGCTGTAATCCAGTTACTTGTATAGGTGTTAACTGTTATTGTATATGCACCTTCAGAATTAGTTATAGCTACTTGTTCATGATTATTTAAGATCTGTGCTCCAGCCATTGGAGTTCCATCAGCGTTAAAAACAAACCCACTGATCGTATAGGTTGGTTGCGCGTCACAAAGTGGATTATCAGGGTTATCACTTAGGGTTTCAAAAGGGGCTACTGCATTAAAATGAATATTGCTGAAATTTTTGGATATTCCTGCAAATCCAATTAACTTTGGATCGAAAGCTTTTAAGGGATGATCTGGGGCAATTTTGACTGTCTTACTTGCAGGAACTGATATTGAGTAACTTCCATCTGCGTTTGTAGTGGCTCCCCATGAGCCATCTTTTAGAATTGTTATTCCACTTAAAGGTGTTCCATCTAAGTCAAAGGCTTTACCTGAGATTGTAAATTCTTCTGTTGGAGGAAGTCCGCAGGCAACTGTGATGTTTACCTGATTTGAGTAGAGAGTTGGGCAGTGATTAATCTCATCGCCTCCAATAACAGAACATCCACTTTGTGAAGCAAGTAGTTTGAAACTATTGTTGTCACAGGAAGATTGCTTGGTTGATGCTAGATACACAAAACCTGAAGCGTCTGATCTTGGAAGAGGGGAGCATCTATTGTTGTAATCAACGCTGAACCCTTGAAGTGGTTTGTTAGTAGTGTCTCGTATATAGGCTTTTATAAGTGCAGAAGCCTTGGTTTGAGTTGGAATTGCTTTAGTCTCACAAATTCTCCTTGTTCCAACCTTAGGACATGAAATTGGATCAATCGATAAGACACTAGGTGAAAATGCATAACCGGGCAGTGTTGGTACAACATCATAAGTGGCTAAGGAGCTAGCAAAAAAGCGGTAGTAACCTTGTGAGTTAGTCAGTCTTGCCATTCCAAAATTATGATTTCCATCTAAAGTAACACCGCCTAAAGGAGATTGTGAGTGAAAGTGCTTAACCCTTATTTCATACTCAACAGTGGACGTTGGAGGGTCGATACTTCCATCCTGGCAATTAGCAACTGTTAATCCCTCAGGATGAACTGCATTTGTGCACAAAGAAGTTGGTGAGGAATGAGTGAAGGTACATACTTTACCAAGGGGATTATTTACAACTAAATGAAGGTTGTCATTGCTAGGATTACTATCAGTGTCGCTACATGACCCTGATTTTTTAACTGAAGAAAATATTACTAACCCTGAATTATCCGTAGCTCTTGCGCAGCTATTTCCACCTAGATTTACAGGGGCTCCAATAATTGGGGTTCCATCTGAAGCTCTGACTCGCCACTGTATTATAGTAGATTCTTCGTCTCCTAATACTCCTACTACATGACATGTGTATCCAGGGCAGCTATTTAAAGAAAGCTGAATCTCTGAAGGAGAGAATTTTAATCCACTTCCTTGCTTAGCTAAGGCTACAGTTGGAGTACCGCTGGACAAGCTAGATGTATCAATTTTAATTGTTCCGCTTGAGTCGGAAAATAAAGCTGGTATTTCATTTATCCCATTTGTCCCGAAGGCCTGAACTCCCGAGATTCCAATGTTTCCGTCAGTGATTTTAATTGTATATGTTTGGGCTTGGGCTATACCTAAAAATAATATTAAGCCAACGATTTTGCGGATTAACCCCATCGCCACCGATGTGAAGTCGGCAAGTAGTCGCTTGAGGTAGAGGAACTGATTCAAGAAAAATAGTTAATATTCTTAAATCCAAGGTTTTGTGGTTGGTGACTAGGGATAATTATTAGAGCTGATTAGGAAGGGTTATGAAATTAATTGTGAAGCTATTAAATCGAACCTGGCACCGTGCGATGCTTTTATGAGAATGAGAGAGTCTTGACCTGTATTTTCCTTAATATACTCAACAATTTCCTCTTTTGAGGAAAATACGATTGTTTTATCTGGGGCTCCGATTTTCCAAGCATTTGCGAATTCACCACATGTTAAAATCTGACTAAAATCTGTGGTGTTTGCAGCAAGCCTTTGATGAAGGAGTGCCGCATTTTCACCTAGTTCCTTCATATCACCTAAAACTCCAATGATATTCTTAACTTTGGATTTAGGGTTATTTTTGATATCTAAGCAGGCAGAGAATGCAGCTCGCATGCTAGCGGGATTTGCATTATAAGAATCATTTAAAATTAACCCGAATTTTGTTCTTAAGATCTTAGATCTGAATCCAGTAACAGTCGCACTTGGAAGCCTAGAGCAGATCTCTTCTAATGAAATAAAAGGATGCGCTAAAGCAATTGCTCCTAGAGCATTTTGTAAATTGTAAAACCCTGGGAAATTTAAAGAGGTGTCATACGCTCTACTATCAGGAGCATTAAGTGAGAACTTGAAACCAAAATTTCCTGATTCATCAAGAGGCTCAAGATTACTCAGAGAATAATCAGCCTTAGACCTGGTAGAGATAGTTACTGTGGGATTAAAAGTTTTAAAGAATTTATCGAGCAATGGATCATCTAGGTTAGCTACAAATCTTGGATCTTTAATATTATCTCTCATCCACTGGTACTGCTCTGTCTCAGCAGAAAGAACCCCATTTATATCTTTAAAAAACTCTAAGTGACTTTCTCCAATGCTAGTAGTGTAAGTTGAGTTAGGTTTACAGATTTTTGTAAGCTCTAAAACCTCTCCTGGATGATTAGTCCCAGTTTCAAGAACAGAGAGATCAGTGTTTTTTTCTATATTAATTAGAGCAAGTGGAACGCCCCACAGATTATTATTATTAGCTGGGGTGAATAAAACATTTAGTTTGCCTGATAAGAGGTGAACAAGTAGATCCTTTGTAGTAGTTTTTCCACTTGCCCCAGTGATAGTAATTACGGGTTTACCACTTTTATCTCTAGCTAAGGTTGCAAGGTTTTGGACTGCTTTTTGAACATCAGGTGCAAAAAAGAAATATTTTGAAGGATGATTTTTTGATTCTTTAAGTAGTAGCTCTTTATCGGAGCCAATAATACAAGAAGCATTTGTAGCTTTAGGTATAAAGGAGTGGCCATCAACTTTTTCACCTTTTATGCAGATAAAACAATCATTTTCTTTTATCTCTCTAGAATCTTGAGTGAACCTATTTATTATTTTTGTAGCGCCATGATTAAGACACTCCAAGTTAATATCGTCAGCTGTTAGTAGGCTCACACTCACCTTGGCTTTTAACGGTTATGCCTGCCCCATTAGCATGACATTCACTTGAGTAAGTTTTGTTATCGCAACCACAAACTGGAGCCCAAAGTTCAGCACAAACTTCTGGTTTTTGTTTGCAGCTTCCAATTTCACTACAAGATGTGGAGCTACAATATTGATCAGAGCCGCAATCAAGATTAGAAGCGCACTCATTTGAGGAGGCTCCTGAACAGGAAACGAGGAATGCTAAACTCAGATATCTAATCATCTATGAAACCTTATATCAAACAGGAATACTCTTAAACTTAATTCTCTTTGGCTGAGTTGCGTCAGCACCAAGACGTTGTTTTTTGTCTTCCTCATAATCATCAAAATTGCCCTGGAAGAATTCTACATGGCTATCTCCCTCAAATGCCATGATATGAGTAGCAATTCTGTTTAAAAACCATCTATCGTGAGAAATAACTAAAACACATCCTGCAAAGTTAAGGATTGCTTCTTCAAGCGCTCGTAATGTGTTTACATCGAGATCATTTGTAGGCTCATCTAAAAGAAGAACGTTTCCACCTTCCTTTAAAACTTTTGCAAGGTGAACCCTGTTTCTTTCTCCACCAGAAAGTACACCAACCTTTTTCTGTTGATCTTGCCCGGTAAAGTTAAACCTAGCAGCATATGCTCTTGAGGCTACTTCTCGTCCACCAAGCATAATAGTCTCATTTGGCCCATCAGCGATCTCTTCCCAAACAGCCCGGTTTGCATTTAGTGTGTCTCGAGACTGATCGACGTAGGCAAGCTGCACAGTCTCACCTATTGTAATAGTTCCAGCATCAGGCTTTTCCTGGCCAGTAATTAATCTAAAAAGTGAAGTTTTTCCTGCACCATTTGGACCAATTATTCCAACAATACTTCCTGGAGGAATCGAGAAGGTTAAATTCTCAAATAAGATCTTATCTCCAAAACGCTTTGAAAGACTGGAAGCCTCTATAACTTTTGCTCCAAGCCGTTGTCCTGATGGGATATAAATTTCAAGCTCTTGGACTTTTTCTGGAGTATCCTGAGCAAGTAGGTTTTCATAAGCACTGATACGTGCCTTACTTTTAGCCTGTCTTGCTTTAGGGCTCATTCGTATCCACTCAAGCTCACGCTCAAGAGTTTTTTTCCTTTGAGACTCAGCCTTTTCTTCTTGTGCTAATCTTTTCTCTTTTTGCTCAAGCCAGGAGGTGTAATTTCCTTTCCATGGGATCCCCTGACCACGATCGAGTTCTAAGATCCACTGAGCTGAGTTATCAAGAAAATATCTATCATGAGTTACAGCAATTACAGTTCCTGTATAGCTTTGCAGGAACTGCTCAAGCCATGCAACGCTTTCTGCATCGAGATGGTTAGTAGGCTCATCAAGAAGAAGCATGTCTGGTTTTTGAAGAAGTAATCTTGCAAGAGCGACTCTTCTTTTTTCACCACCAGAGAGATTTTTTACGATTGAATCACCTGGAGGAAGCCTTAAGGCATCACGTGTTAACTCAATTGTATGATCCATCTCCCAGCCATTATTTGATTCGATAATCTCTTGAACTTTTGCCTGTTCTTCAATTAGCTTTTCCATTTTATCAGGATCAAGCTCTGGGTCTGATAGCTCTAGATTTATCTTCTCAAATTTTTTCATAGCCTTTGAAAGTTCACCAAGGCCTTCTTCAACAACTATTTGATCTACTGTTTTTTCTGGATCTAGCTTTGGCTCTTGCTCAAGAAAACCAATCGTTATTCCTGGAGCAGGGGAGGCTTCGCCACTAAATTCTTTTTCAACACCTGCAAAAATTCTTAAAAGAGTTGATTTACCGGAGCCATTAAGACCCAAAACCCCGATCTTCGCCCCATGATAGAAAGATATAGAAACATCCTTTAAAACCTGCTTTCCACCAGGATAGGTTTTATTGACCTTGTACATCTGAAATGCATATTGATGATCGCCCATAGTGGGCAGAATTTTACACTTTGTTTAAAAAAGAAGATAGGGAACCTTCTAGTAACTCTGCCTAGTTAGCCTGGATTTTAAATCTGCAATTAGGTGCTTATACTGTGAAAGCTCAAATTTAGTTCTCTCAAGCTCAAGCACTATATGTTCAAAGCCTGGAAGCTGCTCAGGGGAAAGGGTAGCTCTTAGCTCATCGATTAATTCGCTAGACGTTTTTTCTAATTTTGGAGGGGTCTCTTCAAACAGATACCGAACCTCATGCATGATTCTCTTTAAGCTGGCGCCCATTTTTACCCCCAAGATGATACCGGCAGTTCTTGCTGCAAGCATCTACAAGACAGTTCTCACAGACAATAGCAAACTTTCCACAATTTGAGCAGTTAATTTTACGCTCCCCTGGATTTCCACATAATGGGCAAAGTGTATAGCGGCTAGATTCCTTAAGGTTTGAATCGACTGATACCCGGTGGTCAAAAACAAAACACTCACCTTCAAAAAAACCATCAGGATACTCTTCTAGATATTTTAAAATTCCACCCTCAAGCTGATAGACATTTTCATATCCACGCTGTTGCATCTCTAAAATTGCCTTTTCGCACCGCACCCCACCCGTACAGTACATGAGAACCTTTTTATCTTTGTCGATATTTGAACTCTCTAGAAAATCTTTAAACTGAGAGAAATGATGAATATTTGGGTCTAGTGCTCCTTTGAACTTACCGATCTTAGTTTCATAATCGTTTCTGGTATCGATTAAAACGATCGACTCAGACTCATCTTTTAAGACCTTATGCCACTCACTAGGAGAAAGATGATTATTTTGAGAAGTTTCTGGCACGAGATCTGGTCGTTTTAAAGTTACAATCTCATCTCTTATCTGAATTGTAAGTCTTTTAAATGGTCTCTTATGAGAAGTTGAATCTTTCCACTCTATAGTTCCAACCAAATTTTCTAGGTATTTTTTTAAAGGAATAATCAAGCTTTGATTTTTTGTTGCAACAGTCGCATTCATCCCTTCATGTGCAACCAAAAATAAACCTTCAAACTCTGACAACTTACCTTCAAGCTCTTTAACTAAGGCTTCTAGGTCGGTGAACTTATGGAACTTATAGAAGGATGTAACAAACCACATAAACCCTGCACGAATTAGTTTAGAGCTTGAAAAGCTCAAAACGGGGTTAGTATAGCAGGGCGAGCGCGGGTTTGGCAAAGCCAAAACGCGCCGCAGAAGGGCTTATCTAATATGCCTTTGCAAAAATTGCTTTTATCTTTGTCTTCTTACCAGTAATTAAACAAGTGCCTTCAGTTCCATCTTGATCAAATGGGATACATCTAACCGAAAGCTTTAACTCTTTAAGCTTATCAGCAACTTCTTTTGAATCAAAGAAGTATCCAAGCACAAAGCCTCCATGAATTTCAGGCTTTTCAGGGTTTTTAGGGGTAAAAAACTCTTTTAGTTGATTAAAATTCTCAATATCAGATCTTGTATAGGTTTCTCTTAGATTTCTAGCATCTGCCTGATAGTTAGCCTGAATTTGATTTAAGATATCCGAAATCGAACCTTTAGCTTCACCAATCGTCATAAATGATTTTTCTTTTGGCTCTTTATCTCTTCTATAAAGAACAACTTTATCCTCACTTACATCCCTAGGACCAACTTCAATTCGAACAGGAACACCTTTTTTAATCCACTGCCAGTTTTTATCTCCCCCACGCATGTCACGGGTATCAACCTGCACTTCAATCTTTTCACCATTATAAAATTCATCACTGATAGCCGACTTAACTTTTTCAGCATACTCAAGCACTGACCCTTGATTTTCTGGTTTAGGGATAACTGGAATTATTACGACTTGTTTAGGTGCTATTCTTGGAGGAAGTCTAAGACCGTCATCATCACCATGAGTCATTATAACACCGCCAACTAGTCTTGTTGAAACTCCCCAGGAAGTAGTGTGTGCATACTCTTCCGTACCAGATTCAGTTACAAATTTAATATTGCTTGCTTTTGCAAAGTTTTGGCCAAGGTAATGAGAAGTTCCGGCTTGAAGAGCTTTTCTGTCTTGCATCATAGCTTCGCAGCAAAGAGTTACTTCTGCTCCAGGAAATCTTTCATGCTCTGGTTTTTCACCAGTTAAAACTGATAAAGCTAACGCTTCTTCCATACACTCTTTGTAGACTTTGAGCATAAGATTAGTCTCAGCTAGAGCTTCTTCTTTAGTGGCATGGGCTGTGTGACCCTCTTGCCATAGAAACTCAGCAGTTCTTAAGAAAAGCCTTGTTCTCATCTCCCATCGAACGACGTTGCACCATTGATTAATTAATAAAGGAAGATCTCTGTATGATCTTACCCATTTTGAAAAAGACTCCCCAATAATGGTTTCTGAAGTAGGTCTGACAATTAGAGGCTCTTCAAGTTCTCCTGTTGGGACAAGTTTACCGTTTTTCTCTTCAAGTCTGTGATGAGTTACTACGGCACATTCCTTGGCAAACCCTTCAACGTGAGCGGCCTCTTTTTCAAGGTAGCTTAGAGGGATAAAAAGGGGGAAATATGCATTCTCATGGCCAGTAGCTTTAATACGCCTGTCTAAGTCTTTTTGAATCTTCTCCCAGATCCCATAACCCCATGGCTTAATGACCATACACCCTCTAACTGGTGAAGCTTCAGCAAGGTCGGCTGCTTTTATTACCTGTTGATACCATTCAGGGTAGTCGTCATTACGGGTTGGGGAGATGGCAGAACTCATTAAAGTATTTTAACCTTTAGTAGAGTTTATTGTAAAATCCCCTGTGAATAGAGAAACCAAACCGTTTAGCTTGATAGCCCCCTTCTCCCCTGCTGGCGATCAGCCGAAGGCAATTCAGTCAATTGAAAGAAACTTAACAAATGGTGTTACTCATCAAACTCTCTTAGGAATCACCGGTTCAGGAAAAACTTTTACAATAGCTAACGTAATAGCAAAACAAAATCGAACTACTTTAGTTATAGCTCCTAATAAAACATTAGCAGCCCAACTATTTAGTGAATTTAAAGAGTTCTTTCCTGAAAATAAAGTAAGATATTTTGTAAGCTATTACGACTATTATCAACCTGAAGCTTACGTTCCCTCAACCGATACCTTCATAGAAAAAGATTCAAGGATTAACGAAGAGATCGATAAGATGCGTCATGCTGCAACTACAGCACTTTTAGAATCTACAGATGTTATTATAGTTGCAAGTGTTAGTTGTATTTATGGTTTAGGAGCCCCTGAAGAATATCTAAAATTGATGGTGTCTTTAAAAGTTGGAGAGAATTTTCCTAGAGAAGATCTTTCGAGAAAACTGGCTGAGCTTCAGTACAAGAGGATCTCAGATGAGTTTGGTAGAGGTACTTTCAGAGTAAGAGGAGAGGTATTTGACATCTTCCCTTCAGATGAAGATGAAAAGGCATATAGAATTACTTATTTCGGAGATCAGATTGAATCTATACACGAGATAGACTCGATCACAGGGAAACAATTCGAAAAAAGAGAAATAGCTCATATCTACCCAGTCAGTCACTTTGTAACTAGTGGTGAAAGAGTAAAAGCTGCTCTTGAAGGAATTAAAGTAGAACTTAAAGATCGAGTAAGAGAGCTTTTAAGCCAGGGAAAAGCACTAGAGGCGCAAAGGCTTGAAAATCGTACGATGTACGATCTTGAACTTTTATATGAGATGGGATTTTGTCCTGGTGTTGAAAACTATAGCCGCCATCTTGCTGGAAGAAAGGAAGGTGAAACTCCAACAACTCTGCTTGATTACCTGCCTGACGATTTTCTTCTGGTTATTGATGAGAGTCACGTAATGGTTCCTCAACTTGGAGGAATGTATAAAGGGGATAGAGCAAGAAAACAGACCCTAGTAGATCATGGCTTTAGACTTCCAAGTGCCCTTGATAACAGGCCTCTTAAAGCTGAAGAGTTTTGGGCTAAGGCTAAACAGATCATTTTTGTCTCAGCCACACCGAGCCAATATGAGCTTGAAAAAAGCGGTGAATATAAAGTTGAGCAGATTAATCGCCCAACGGGGCTTTTGGATCCTGTTGTAACAATTAGACCAGCTCTAAATCAGGTTGATGATCTTCTAGGTGAGATCAGAGCCACAGTAGAAAAAGGAGATAGGGTTCTTGTTACAACTCTCACTAAAAAGATGGCTGAAGATCTTGCAGAGTATATAAGAAACATTGGAATCAAATGCAGATATCTTCACTCAGAGATAAATGCGATCGATAGAGTCGAAATTCTTAGAGGACTCAGAAAAGGTGATTTTGATGTATTAATCGGGATTAATCTTTTACGTGAAGGATTAGATTTAGTTGAAGTATCACTTGTTGCAATTCTTGATGCAGATAAGGAAGGATTCCTACGCAGTGAAAGATCTTTGATTCAAACGATTGGAAGAGCTGCAAGAAATATAAATGGTCGGGCAATTCTTTATGCAGATAAAATTACTGATTCGATAGAAAAAGCTGTATCAGAAACAAACAGAAGACGAAAACTTCAAGACCAGTTCAATAAAGCTAATGGAATCACTCCACGCTCAGCAAGAAGTGAGATACAGAGAAGTTTACTGGTCGATGATGCTGATAAGCTTCTTCAGATCTTACCTGGAGAACTCCCTTCTGACCCTGATAAAGCAATGGAGTTTGTGGAGAAACTTAGAGCCGAGATGTTTGAGGCCGCAAAAAATAGAGAATTCGAGCGAGCTGCTGAATTACGGGATATTGTGATAAACTTAGAAAAGATGCTTGCTAGTTAGGGGGTCAGGCCGGAAGGATCTGTCGTCCGCGCCAGCGGACGAAGCAAGAAACGGGGGTCAGGCCGGAAGGCCTGACCAGACAGATGCTAGCAGTTGCCTGGTCAGGCCTCCCGGCCTGACCCCCAAGTAGACTGACTCCCTAAGCTTATAAAAAAATTATGCTCGATCATTTAAAATCAAAACCGATCCCAAGAAAACCTGGAGTCTACATAATGAAGGACAAAGCAGGTGAGGTAATTTATGTTGGTAAGGCCATAGATTTAAGAGCTCGTGTAAGAAACTATCTTGGAGCCGGAGATGGACGGTATCAGATTAGATATCTTGTTCAGAAGCTTGATGATATCGAAGTTTTAGTTACAAACTCTGAAGAAGAAGCATTTGTTCTTGAAAGAGATCTTATTCAACGCTTCAAACCAAGATATAACATTAGACTTAAAGATGATAAGGCATTTTATCACGTTCGAATTGACAGAAATGATCCATGGCCAAGAATAGAATTAGTCAGAAAAGCCGAGTTTGATGGTGCGCTTTATTTTGGCCCATTCACCTTCAGCGGAGGTTTAAGATCGTTATTAAATGTTATTAAAACAGTTGTCCCGTTAAGAACCTGCACTAACTCGGTATTTTTTAACAGAACAAGACCTTGTCTTGAATATCAGATTAAACGATGCGCAGGGCCCTGTTGTTTGCCTGTAAATAAAGTTGATTACGATGTTTGGATTACGCAGGCCATATCGCTTTTAAGGGGTGAGACTGAAAGTACTAAAGAGTATCTTCTTCATGCGATGGAGATAGCTTCCAGTGAGCTACGTTTTGAAGAGGCTGCAAGTTTAAGAGATAAAATTGAAACATTAGAAAAATATGCTGGAGGAGCTCCAGAGCATTCAGGTGCCGGAAGAGATGTTTTTGCAGTCCACCGTGATAGAGAAGAGGCAGCTGTTTGTGTTCTAAGTGAGAGTGGGGGAAGGATTATTGATACTAAGTTTTTCTATCTCTCAGATATTGAAGTTGATGACGAATCATTATTAGAGGGGGTAATATCAGAGTTTTATAATGAAAGACCGGTTCCTCAAGAAGTAGTAACGTCAACAGTTTTTGAGAATCAGTCGATTGTATTAGCAGGTCTAAGATCTAAATCAGAGAGTGTAGTAATTATTAGTCCAGAAGAAGGGAGCGCTAAGAGATTACTTCAGATAGCAAGTTTGAATGCCAGACAGTCGTTCGAATCTTACTTTAATAAAGAAGCTGAGTATTCAGATACTGCGACTGAGTTATCGCTATTATTTGGCTTAAAGCAGGTTCCAAGAAGGATTGAAGCAGTAGATATTTCAAACCTTCAAGGAACAGACATTGTAGGCGCATGTGTGTGTTTCATCGATGGATCACCAGTTAAGGATCAGTACAGAAAGTATACTATATCAAATCAAGGTGAGCAGAATGATTTTTTCGCTATTTATGAGGTTGTAAAAAGAAGATTGCACTCTAAGCAAGATCTTCCTGATCTTCTTGTTATTGATGGAGGTAAACAGCAACTTGATATGGCAATTAAAGCTAGAGAAGAAGTGGGTGTTGAGGTAGATATTATTTCCATTGCAAAAGCTAGAACTCTAGATGGTATTAATCGATCTCAAGAGAGAGTCTTTCTTCAAGATAAAAGTGACTCAATTCCATTAAAGGATGGCTCAAAGGTTTTTGGACTATTAACGAGGCTTCGAGATGAGGTTCATAGATTCGCTATTTACTTCCACAGAACTAAGAGAAAAAAGCGAGTCATGAGATCTCAACTTGACTCAGTATTAGGGCTAAAACCTGATATGAAAAGAAGACTGTTATCAACCTTTGGAACGATTGAAGGAATCAGAGATTCTGAGGTTGAAGATATTGCTAAAGCTGGCCGTATGCTGAAGTCTTTGGCAAAGAAAGTTAAAGAAGCGCTTGTATAGATCCTTGGGGGTCAGGCTGGAAGGATCTCTCGTCTGCGCAAGCAGACGAAGCAGAAAAACGGGGGTCAGGCCGGGAGGAAAAACGGGGGTCAGGCCGGGAGGCCTGACCAGGCAAGGACTAGACTGAGACCCCCACACTATCCTTTCCTAATCTCTAAGTGATTCCCATCTCTATAAGCAAAAACTTGAGTGTTTCTTTCTACGATTATTTCAAGTGTCACCCCGTCAGAAGCTTCAATCGGAACGATACTTACAATTCCTGGTATGTCTTGCGGTGCAAAAAATGGATGCCGCACCTTTTCACTTCCTAAAGATGCGCCTGGTATATGTATCTTAAATACTTCAACACCACCTTTACTCTGTTTAAAAGAGATCTCTGATGAAAAGGTAACTCTGGCTCCATGAGCTAAGAATTCTATCTTTGTTAATACTTTCTCTTTTCCGACTAGAGATTTTGTTGGTGTATGAACGGTTGGAGTTGAAGTTGGCACAGCTTGAGTGGGAAGTAGTGTTGGAATTGGTTGAGTGTTTGTTGCTGGAGGTAATGTCGGAGACGGTAGAGGAGTCGGTGGAGGTAATGTCGGAGATGGTAGAGTTGGTGGAGGCAATGTTGATATTAAAGCTTTTTGGGGATTGTATAGAAGAATCTCTCCATTATTGAATTCGCCAATAACGTTATCTTTTAGATCAAAAACTAATCTTACAAACTTTGGATGAGTGCCAACTCTGACCCCAGTGATACACTCACTTTCAACTTCAATATTATCGTTCTTTTTAATTTTGGCTCCAAGGATATCTACAACAAACCTATTTGGATCTTTAAGACTAAAACTATCAGTATCAAACGATGTAGTTAGTTTAAATCTACAGGAAGATAGCTCAATAAAATTTGCACCCTGAATCTGGAACAGATTTTCAGCATTTAGGGTGCCTGCTAAGAGAAGAACTGCAAATATTCTCACCAGGGTAAGGTATATCAATTAAAGTTTTTGGAAAACTAAAAATTGCTTACAAAATCATCATCATCGTCATCCGCAACAGCTGAAGGTAGAGGTAGCGCGACTGTTTTGCCAAAAGATTCTTTCTGCTTTGATTTATATTCCTCAAGTCTTTTTAGGAATACAGTTAATGCTGCCGGAGAATCACTTTTGATCTTATATCTTTTATCAGTAGGCCTCTTGATGTCGTTACTTGAAAGAATGACCTCCAGATCATTATCGTAACCATCGGAGGTAGAAGATACCTCGAGCTTATCGTTTATAAGGTGACCGAATCTTATCATTGCTCCACCTGGTTGTTCTTGCATTAGAATTACAGAATCAGGGAACAGTGAGATCCAAACAGCAGCTTCTTTGTTACCGAAGACACTATCTTCTAGAGCCTGATTTAATTCATCCCTTTTAAACTCTTCAGATACGGTGCCTCGAAACATGAGTTTAATAGTTAGCTCTTCACCTTTAACTGAGAATGCATATCTTCTTGCAGCAGATCGAGCAGCAAGATATTCGAGCATCATTTTTGGCTTTAGTTTTCTCCATGATCTTCCGGCCGCTAGTTGATAAATTAATGGGGAAATTATCAACGATCCATAAAATAACCAAACCTCTTGTAGTCCAACTGCTAATGTTGCTGCCACAGCAATCGCAAAAAGTGATGCAGAAAACCCTGATGATTGGGATTTCGTCAAGGCATGCACCTTCTCTTCAGGCGGTATAAACTTCCATAGGTCATTTGAGTCAGTTGCATCCATAGGAAAAATCTTCCAGGCATAAGCCAGGGGAGCGGCAGAAAAAACCACTTTCTATCCGCTCAGAGCAATATCATGCGAAATCGGTGCCAAGGAAACTTTTTTACTGATAGTCCGATAGACTAATAGTGAGGGTTGGTAGGGTCATATCAGGGGTGCTTCAGGGGATGGAGTTTATCCCAGTAACAGTCGAGGTAACTGCATCAAATGCAGAAAGCGCAAGATTCGTAATTGTAGGATTAGCTGATACAGCTATTAGAGAAGCAAAAGAAAGGGTACTTTCGGCTCTTCATGCTTTGGGAGTGAAGCTTCCAAATTATATCACAGTTAATCTAGCACCGGCTGAAGTAAAAAAAGAGGGCACTGGGTTCGATCTTCCAATAGCACTAGCTGTTTTAGTTGCAACAAATGAAATATCTCCCATCCCTCAGGATAGAGCAGTTTTTGGTGAGCTATCACTTGATGGAAAAGTGCGGGGAGTCTCAGGAATTTTAGCGTTGAGCCTCGGCGCTGAAAAAAAAGGTTTCAGTGGGGTAGTGCTTCCAAAAGAAAATGAAAATGATCTTATTAATAGAGATAATTTTTGTTACTGGGGCACAGATTCCCTAGCGCAGTTGGTTGGTTCATTAAAGGATCATAAAAGTCTTAAATTAAATATTCAAAACAAAGTTGAATCAAAAAGACAACTAAAGCCTTTTAGCGGTATTGTTGGTCAGGAAAAAGTTAAAAGAGCTCTAACACTTGCTGTCGCAGGTGGACATCACTTCTTAATGGTTGGACCACCAGGGTGTGGGAAGAGTCTTCTTGCTTCTAGAGTTCCACACCTACTTCCACCACTTAGTGAGGAAGAACAGTATGAAGTTTTATTTTTAAAAAGTTTATCACGAGGTTCAAAAGATCTTAGCGTACTACCTCCATTTAGATCTCCCCACCACTCAGTAAGTGATGCTGGTTTAATAGGAGGAGGAAGTCCCCCTAAGCCTGGAGAAATTACCCTGGCTCATAGAGGCGTGCTTTTTCTCGATGAGTTTCCTGAATTCAAACGAAGCGCTCTTGAAGCGTTAAGAGCTCCACTAGAAGCAGGATATGTCGAGATCTCAAGAGTAAGAGGCAAAGAAAGATATCCCGCGAATTTTCAGTTAATTGCTGCAATGAATCCATGTCCGTGTGGTTACTTTGGTGATCCTAGATGTAGCTGTTCAAAAAGTTCGATCCAGAAATATCTAAACAAAGTTTCAGGACCTATGCTTGATAGATTTGATCTTCAAGTGTCTGTCGAGAGAGTAGATCCATATATTTCGGAAGTTGACGATGAGGAGATACTACTTGAGAAAATAATTGATATAAGAGAGCAGCAATTAAAACGCTCTGGAGTATTAAATGCTAATTTAGCTTCAAAAGAGATGCTATCAACCTTAAATAGCAATCAAAAACTATCTGCTATTCTAAAGAAAACTAATCTAACAATGAGAGGAATCGTAAGAGTTCTGAGAGTTTCAAGAACGATTGCTGATTGGGATGGTTCAGAGAGTGTAGGAGAATCACATCTGTTAGAAGCACTAAGTTTTAGGAATTTGGATAGGTTAATGGCTGGTGGTTAGGTTTCTTGGGGGTCAGGCCGGGAGGCCTGACCCCCAAGTTAGTTGCCACCCACCAATTTATCGCTTTTCCCTGACCGGAATTTGTTTATTAGATCCTACTGCTGATCGGTTGATAACGAGCTCTCTTTGCCTGGTTTTCTCATCACCACTGAAATCTGACGATGTCTCAAGGACAATTATCCTGTCAGAAAGAATCTCAATAACTTCACCACTATTTTGACCGATCTTAGTTCCCTTTTTAATCAAATAACCTCCACCTGTCGGTACCTGAATATTTGCAGCAGGTTCTCCATCTACTTCAACGACGGCTGTGACCCTTAAATCATCAAGTGAGTATAGTTCAAGAGGTGCTTTGTCTAAGTCGACACCCTTTGCTGGTTCTGGGTCAAATGGTCTGAAAGGATCTCTTTTACCTTCAGGATCATAAGGAGGTCTTGCATTTATCGCATCAGCATTAATAACTTCTAGTGCATTTTGAATTGGTTGGGAACCATCAGGACCAACAACAGTTGATGATCTTTTCTCACCAATAAAGAATTTTTTCCCTTCAACTGAATATGTATAAGGCTTCTTGGTTTCAGGATCATTTGGGATAGAATCAAAATATTGAGGAACTAAGGACTGAAGAGATTTTGGAAGTTCACCACGACGCTTTTTATAATCTAAAATTGCTATAGTAATCTGCTTTTTAGGATCTAAATTTTTAGCCTGAGCTTGAATTGCATCCTTAGGGGTCTCATAAGAGGCATCTCCCGCATATAAAAACACGAAAATCACCTGGGCAACTATTAACACACCTGCAACGACGAAGAACTTATGGAGATTTGAGAGCTTTTTCTTTGCCATTTTGAACCCTATTGGTAGCACGGCAAACGAAAAAGCGGTAGAGATCTTCAAATCGAGGGTTCTAACTGATAAGCTCTATGTTCAATGATTAAAAATCTAATAAATGCACCTGAACTACCTAAAATAAACATGGTTAGAGGTTGGGTTCGAACCCACAGACAATCTAAAAGTGTTTCATTTTTTGATTTAAATGATGGTACCTCGATTAAAGGGCTTCAGGTTGTAATAGCTCCTGAGACTAAAGGGTATCAGGAAGTTGCAGCTAAAATTACCACCGGAGCTTCTGTAATCGTCCTCGGTGAGATGAAGGATTCACCTGCTAAAGGTCAGAGATATGAATTTCATGCGTCAGAAGTTAGACTAATTGGAGAATCTGACGCTGAAAATTATCCTCTTCAAAAAAAAGGGCATACCTTAGAATTTCTAAGAGAACATCTCCATTTAAGGCCAAGGTCAAATACTTTTGGTGCTATTGCAAGAATTAGATCAAGAGCAGCCTTTGCAGTTCACCAGTATTTTCAAGATCGTGATTTTTATTATTTAACCTCTCCAATTATTTCTACATCTGATTGTGAAGGAGCAGGAGCGATGTTCAGGGTTACCACCTTTGACCTTGATAAGGTTCCGCTAACCTCAGATAAAAAAGTTGATTACTCAAAAGACTTTTTCGGTGAAGAGGCAAGTCTTACAGTCTCAGGGCAACTAGAAGGAGAAGCATACGCTACAGCTATCTCAAAGATCTATACGTTTGGCCCGACGTTTAGAGCAGAAAATTCAAACACAACAAGACATCTAGCTGAGTTTTGGATGATTGAACCTGAGATGGCTTTTTATGAACTAAAGGATAATCAGGAGCTTGCTCAAGACTTTGTTCTCTACCTAATTAAAGATGTGCTCAAGAACTGTGATGAAGAGCTTCGGTTTCTTCAAGAAAGAGAATGGACAAGTAATGATCATATAGAAGTACTTCAAAAAGTATCCGAGTCAAAATTTGAAACAGTAGACTATACTGAGGCTATTAAAATTTTAGAAAAATCTAAGACATCATTCGAATTTCCTGTTTCATGGGGAATTGATCTTCAATCAGAACATGAACGGTTTTTAACGGATGAGCACTTTAAAGGGCCAGTAACAGTAATAAACTATCCAAAAGAGATAAAAGCATTTTACATGCGATTAAATGAGGATGAAAAAACTGTTAGAGCTATGGATGTACTTGTTCCAAGACTTGGCGAGATTATTGGAGGCTCTCAAAGAGAAGAGCGATTTGATGTACTGCTTCAAAAAATGAAAGCACAAGATTTGGATCCTAATAAGTATTCCTGGTACTTGGATCTAAGAAGATTTGGAACAGTGCCTCACTCTGGATTCGGTTTAGGGTTTGAGAGATTCTTGATGTATGTCACTGGAATGCAGAATATAAGAGATGTAATTCCGTTCCCTAGATACCCAGGCTCAGCCAAGTAGAGTTATTTTTAGTGCAGCAAGACGATTAAGATCCTATAATGAGAGTTATGGAATCCCAGAAGCATGTAGCCTTAACTGAGGCTTATAGTGCTCACAACTATCATCCATTACCAGTAGTTATAGAAAGAGCTGAAGGGGTGTGGATGTATGATGTTGAGGGTAAGAAGTACCTTGATTTCTTATCTTCTTATTCAGCCCTTAACTGGGGTCACAGTAATAAAAGATTTACTGAAGTTGCAAAAAAACAGATCGATAAATTACACCTGACAGGGCGCGCAGTATTTAATGACAAGCTAGGGAGTTTTTCAAAAGCTTTAGCAGAACTATGTAAACTTGATGTAGTTCTTCCTATGAATACGGGTGCTGAAGCAGTTGAGACAGCCATTAAGGCTGCAAGGAGATGGGGCTATGAAAAAAAGGGGGTCGAGTCTGCTGAAATTATAGTTTTTGATAGAAATTTTGGTGGAAGAACTACAACAATTATCAGCTTTGCAACACTTGGGGAGGCCACGAATAATTTTGGTCCGTTTACACCGGGATTCAAAGTTGTTCCTTTTGGCGATCTTGATGCAGTAAAAAGCGCAGTAACAAAAAACACAGTTGCTATAATTATTGAACCTATCCAGGGAGAAGGTGGAATAAATATTCCTCCAGATGGGTTCTTAAAACAACTTAGGGAGCTCTGCACTGAAGAAAATATTCTTTTTGTAGCAGATGAAGTTCAAACTGGTTTCTGTAGAACTGGAGAGGTTTTTGCCTGTGAGGCAGAAGGTGTTTTGCCTGACATTTATATTCTAGGAAAAGCTCTTGGAGCTGGAATTATTCCTGTTTCAGCAGTTGTTGGATCTGCTGATGTTATGGAAGTTTTTAGACCTGGCTCTCACGGAAGCACCTATGGTGGAAATCCTTTAGGGTGCGCTTTAGGGCTAGAGGTGATTAATTATATAAAAGAAGAGAGGCCACATCAAAGAGCAAAAGAGCTTGGAGATTGGTTTATGAAAGAGCTATCGTCTTATAATCTCAAGAAAGTTAAGGAAGTTAGAGGTCGTGGGCTTATGATAGGTATTGAAGTCTCTAAAGATTTTGGAGATGCCTATCAATATTGCCTAGAGTTAGCAAAACTTGGAGTTATCACTAAAGACACAAGAAAAAGCACCATGCGTGTGGCGCCACCACTAATTATTGAAAAAGATGAGTTGGCTTACGGACTGTCACTTATTAAAAAAGTTCTTCAATAGCTCTTTCGAAACTTAAGAATCTTTATTAGTTTACCTGTATGCGAACTATTATATTTTGTATTATTGCTTTAGCCTCATTTGGATATGCTTGTGACCTTGATAAAGATGGGTTTCAAGACTCATTAATTAAAGTTAAGGGAAAGAGACTTAAGGTTTTCCTAACATCCGGGTCAACAAAAACAATAAAGACTCCAGAGAAAATAAAGTCTTTTAGTTGCAACAACAAGCGAGTGGTAACAAATCATAAAAGCGGTAAGGAGAGACATAAAATTACTGTTAGCAGTAATAAAGGCGGAATAAATTCAGTTTGCACTAAAGTTAGAGGAATCGCAGGTGGTGAAATTTGGAAGTCAATTGGTTCAAATCATTTTCCTCCAAGTGACCCAAGAAGATATAGCACCAGTTATATCACACGCCGTGGAACTACAGCTCCAAGTGGGGATTGCATCTCTGTATATGCTGCAAATGGCAAGCTTGTCTCTAGGCTTGGAGTATATGCAAGAAACGAGAGAGAATATTCATCAAGATTTTATGGCGCAACAGGGTGCGGTGATAAGAAGGGCGGTGGTTCTATAGCGTCTGCTGCAAGGAAAGTTGCCGGTACATCTAGAGTATACATCACCTCTAATGGCAAGAACTGCGCCGTTATTCCAAATCCTGCAAGCTGTTATAATAGCTCGCAGTGCTGACAGTTAAGTTTGGAAAACTCTCCTCTGATGGGTCATTTGTAGGCGAAGTAATTGAGGGTGAAAAGAAAGGCAAAAAAGTTTTCACTAGATTTGTCGCACCTGGAGAAACAGTCCTTATTGAGCCTGTTCAAGAAAAAGATAAATTTATATTAGGTATAGCAAGAGATATAGTTTCAGAGCCTTCTAAGGAAAGAGCTACTCCAAAGTGTAAACATTTTGGAGTTTGTGGTGGATGTGATCTTCAGTTTATTTCCATATCAGAGCAGCGACGTGCAAAGCTTGAGATGGTAAGAAATCTATTTTCAACAAAACTAAAAATTGCGAAACCGGATCAGATACAAATGTATGGAGGTGATTTACCTGAGTATCACTACCGAAACAGAGTCAGGCTTCAGGTTAGTAGAGATGGAAAAGTTGGTTTTTTTGAAGCTGGAAGCCATGAAGTTGTAGAAATTAAAGAGTGTCCGATAGTTGAGGAAAAATTAGCTGAAGTGCTTAGATGGTGCTCCACTGAAACTGTATATTGTGAGCAGATAGAACTTTCTTTAAGGCAAGACGGAGAGGTTAATCTTGTGCCAATTAAGGGAAGGTTTAAGCCAGATTCTAAGCCTCCATCAGGAGTAAATATATTGAGTTATAAGAAAACTCCATCTTATGACCTGTTTTCGCAGGTCAACAAAAAAGCTAATCAAGCTCTGGTAAATTTTGTAGTGAAAAACATTCAAGGAGAATCTATAACTGAATTTTATGCAGGTAGTGGAAATTTTTCATTTCCTTTATTCCAAGTTGGCAAAAAAGTAATTGCAGTTGAGTCAAGTAGAGAGCTAGTAGAGCGTGCTACAGGCAAGGGCGTAAAGTTTATCTGTTCACAGGCAGAGAAATACTCCCGTCAAAACACTATCGAAGGTTCGGTACTATTAGATCCTCCACGAGGTGGCGCAAAAGAATGTGTTGAAGCCTTTGGTAGTAAAGTGGATGAGATTGTTTATGTGAGTTGTAATCCCGCTACTTTAGGTCGTGACATAGAAATTCTCCAAAAAAAAGGACTTACTCTTGAACTAGTGACTCTATTTGATATGTTTCCCCAAACGGCGCATATTGAGGCTGTTGCAGTTTTAAGGAGATAGGAAATGTCATTCATTCAGGAATTTAAAGCATTCGCAATGCGTGGAAACGTTATTGATCTAGCTGTGGGAGTTATAATTGGTGGTGCATTTGGAAAGATTGTCTCTTCGCTAGTGAGCGATGTTTTTATGCCTATCTTAGGACTAATATCCGGTGGTGTGAACTTTTCTGAACTTAAGCTAACCCTAGTTGAAGCAGCAGGGAATGAGCCAGCTGTTACGTTAAATTACGGACAATTTATTCAACAGGTTTTTGATTTCACCATTATAGCATTTGCGATTTTTTTGTTCATTAAAGCAATCAATAAATTGAGTAAACCAAAAGAAGAAGCCCCCTCTGCCCCTCCTGCTGAACAGGTGCTGTTAACTGAAATCAGAGATCTTCTAAAGAAGAGCTAAGCTATACCCGATAAAGCCTTCTCGTCTCTGTAATGAGAACCAAACTCGTTATCTAGGAAGAGAGGAAGAGGTATCTCTTCAAGCTTAACTAAGCCACTCTGCTTATTTATCTTTCCGGTTAGAAGTAAATCTAGCGGAGTACAAATTCCTGAAGCAGTAGTTAGCTGAATCGCTCCAAAATGAACACCAAATAAAACTCTATTATAAACAGTGCTTGCATAGGTTCTTTGAGTAAATTTTCCTCCTTCAATCCCTGATACTTCAACAAAAATAATGCACTTATCTTGTTTTGTACTAGGAATTGCTGCTTCTAAGATCTTAACAAGCTCAGGTTGTTTTTCCTTGAACCTCAGATCTTGCATTAAGAATTTTACAATATCTCTATGACCTGGATATCTAACAGACTTATAGTTTAATTTTCTTACCCGTCCCAACATTGTGTCGCAAAGTGTTCCCAATCCACCTGATGTGTTGAAAGCTTCATACTCAGCTCCATCCATTGAAAAAGTCTCAAGATCATCAAGTGGCCTCACTATCTGTTTTTTGCCATCATCAATCGCCTCACAGCTTTGGGCATACTCATTAATTAACCCTTCAGTAGACCAGGTAAGGTTGTATTTAAATGCATTGCTTGGATAAAGTGGAAGTGCCCCAACTCGCATTTTAATCTCATCGACTTTTTCAAATTTAGAACTCAAGTGAGCAGCAGCGATACTTATAAATCCAGGTGCTAGACCACATTGTGGCAAAAATGCTGTTTTTGATTTAACTGCTAGTGCAGTGACTTTCTTAGTTACTTCTACGTCTTCAGTAAGATCGAAATAGTGAACCCCACATTTATCAGCTAAAGCAGCAACGTTTGGATTTGCGTAAAAAGGTAGCGCGCTTATTACAGCTTTTGAACCCTCGAGAAGTTTCTTGGAAAGATCGGAATCATCAAGATTTAATCTGTATCCAGTGCATGACGGTAATGCCTCAGCAACTTTTTTTGCTCTAGTCTCATCGATATCACACACTCTTACAGAATACCTTCCCGAGTTAGAAAGCATCGTTGCAATTGAGACACCAATTTTTCCTGCGCCAAAAAGGGTTACGGTGAACATGGTATTAATTCTATGCAGGATTCTGCGGGTGAGTACAGATAGTCAATTTATTGGGGGTCAAGCCGGGAGGCCTGACCAGGCAACTGCTAGCCATTGTCTGGTCAGGCCTCCCGGCCTGACCCCCAAGTGAAATTTTTGTTGGTTCGAATCCATCTTTGGTAAAGAAAATATGAGGAACCAGAAACCCGTGTCGTCTTCGCTAGAAGACGAACCAAGAAAATGGTGAGAGAGAACCTTCTTCTTCGAAGAAGGTTCGGATTCCAGTATTATTTTGCAATTCCTCCGGAATTGCGGGTTCGAATCCGTCTTTGGTAAAGAAAATAAGAGGAACCAGAACCTGTGTCGTCTTCGCTAGAAGACGAACCAAGAAAATGGTGAGAGACGGATTCGAACCGCCGTAGGCGTACGCCAGCAGATTTACAGTCTGCCCCCTTTAGCCACTCGGGCATCTCACCGAAAAACTGTCTCAACATCGTTAGATGTTGAAAGAAGATGAACAAAAAATTCGTCTCATCTTCGTCAGAAGATGAACAAAAAAAATGGAGCGGAAGACGAGGCTTTCAGGCCGTTCGGCCTTCAAGCCAAAAGGCTCGCCCTTTTTTTATTCCTCAGGCAAAGCCTTCGGAATATGCGACCCTCTCGGGTCGCTCGTTCTATTTCGCTCACGATCGATTCCCTCAACATAATCAAATGTTGAGTAAAAAAATGGAGCGGAAGACGAGGCTCGAACTCGCGACCCTCAGCTTGGAAGGCTGATGCTCTAGCCATCTGAGCTACTTCCGCCCATTATAAGAACTGATGATTGTAAGATCAGCTCTTATAAGAAGCGATAAGACTTCACTAGCGGAAGACGAGGCTTTCAGGCCTTGCAGCCTTCAAGCCTAAAAGGCTCGCCCTTTTTTAATTCCTCAGGCAAAGCCTTCGGAATATGCGACCCTCAGCTTGGAAGGCTGATGCTCTAGCCATCTGAGCTACTTCCGCCCATTATAAAAACTGATCTTTAAGATCAGATTTTATAAGTGGCGAGGATTTTAAATGAGCCCGAAAAATTACCCCAATACTTCAAAGCTGGCAACGGGACTTGAACCCATAACCTGCAGATTACAAATCAGCTGCTCTACCAGTTGAGCTATGCCAGCGTGAGCGAGTGACAATATCAAGCTATTAAACAAATGTCATGTGGTTTACTTCCCGTCTATGCTTAGTCATACTAGGGGGTTGCGCGCCCACGTAGCTCAGTCGGTAGAGCACTTTCTTGGTAAGGAAGAGGTCACGGATTCGATTTCCGTCGTGGGCTCCAAAGGCTGATTATACGCCCTTAGCTCAACTGGTAGAGCACCGGATTCCAAATCCGGGGGTTGGGGGTTCGATTCCCTCAGGGCGTGTTTAAATTAGCTGAGCTGTTATATAAAGTTACCAATCCCACCACTTGCCCAAGAATGCGAATTTCGCTAAACTCTCGCCTCTTCGTGTGAATTAGCGTTGTTTGGTGTCGCAGCTTGGTATCACGGGCGCGGCGGCTTGACATTAATTTATAGAAGAAATTCAGCAAGTTAGATTAGAGAGCGTAGTAGCCGTGGCGGAAGAGGGAGTATCAAAAGTTCAAGAGGTTAGAAACTTTCTGACAGAATCTGTCAGCGAGATTCAAAAAGTCTCCTTCCCAACCAGACGCGAAACAACTCAAGCGATGATCGTCACAGTAATAATCATCACTTTCATCTCTCTTTATCTCTTTCTTGCAGATGTTGTTTTTAGTCGTTTAGTTGGAGCGTTACTACCGTGATGGAAGACAGTTCAGTGGAATCAGGTAATAAGAAACCACTTCAGTGGTACGCTGTTCACGCTCACTCTGGCTTTGAAATGAAAGCTAAACAGGCTCTTGAGCTTAGAATTAGACAAAACAATCTTGAAGATTATTTCGGCGAAATTAGAGTTCCAGAAGAAACAGTAGTTGAGATGGTAAAAGGCCAAAAGAAAACAAGCACAAGAAAATATTTTCCAGGGTACATGCTTGTTCAGATGTGCCTGAATCAAGATACGTGGCACTTAGTAAAAGAAACCCCAAAAATAACTGGCTTTGTTGGTGATGCAAAAGATCCTTCCCCTCTGGGTGAAGAAGAAGTGCAGAAGATTCTTCAACAAGAAGGAAGTGCAGCTCCAAGATCAAAAGCTAACTTCCAGGAGAATGATACTGTGAAAGTTATTGAAGGCCCATTTGCAGAGTTCACTGGTAAAGTTGAAGAAGTTAAGCCTGACAAAGGTAAAGTGAGAGTGCTTATAAGCATTTTCGGTCGTGCAACCCCGGTAGAGTTAGATTTCTTACAGGTAGAAAAAGTTTAAGGTGATTTATGGCTAAGGAAGTTACAGCAGTAGTTAAGCTTCAGATTAAAGCAGGCGCAGCAAATCCAGCTCCTCCTATTGGTCCAGTGCTCGGTCAGCATGGCGTTAACATCATGGAGTTTTGTAAACAGTTCAATGCAAGAACCCAAAAAGATGCTGGACAATTAACTCCAGTGGTTCTTACTGTCTATAAAGATCGCTCTTTCACTTTTGAAATCAAAGCTCCACCAGTTTCGTTCTTGTTGCTGAAAGCAGCAAAGGCGGCGAAGGGCTCAGGAGTTCCTAATAAAGACAAGGTAGGCACAGTTTCGAAGTCAGATCTTAAACAGATAGCAGCAATCAAAATGGGCGAGATGAATTGCAATACAGAAGAGGCGGCGATGAGAATTATCGCTGGTACTGCTCGAAGCATGGGGATCGACATTCGGGAGTAATTTATGAAAAGGATGAAAGCAGTTAAAGCAAAAGTTAATAGAAGTAAGCTTTACCCAGTAGATGAAGCCTGTAAGCTCGTTTGTGAAACTGCATCTACGAAGTTTGATGAAACCGTAGATGTAGCAGTTAACTTAGGAGTTGATCCTAAGAAAGCCGATCAAAACGTTAGAGGAAGTGTTTCTTTGCCACATGGATTAGGAAAAACAATCCGAGTTGCAGTGTTTGCTAAAGGAGCAAAAGCAGAGGAAGCAAAGGCTGCTGGTGCTGATATTGTTGGAGCAGATGATCTTGTTGCATCAATTCAAGCGGGAGATCTTAATTTTGATAGTGTTGTTGCTACTCCTGATATGATGGCGCAGGTTGGTAAAGTTGGAAAATTACTTGGACCAAGAGGATTAATGCCATCACCAAAAGTTGGTACTGTTACCCTCGAAGTAGGTGAGACGGTAAGATCAATTAAATCTGGTCGTGCAGAATTCAGAGTTGATAAGGCAGGTATTCTTCATGCATCTGTTGGAAAAGCATCCTTCGGTGGCGAGAAGATTAAGGATAATCTGATGGCTCTTTTTGGAGCTATCCAAAGAGCAAAGCCTTCAACAAGCAAAGGTGTTTACATACAGAAAGTGTCGATGAGCCTAACTATGGGGCCAGGTGTTCCAGTGGAGCCAGCTGAGCTAAGGGGTTAATTATGAATCGAGAAGAGAAACAGAACGAAATAGCCTTTCTTGAGTCAAAACTTAAAAGTGCTCAGATAGCGTTAATTGCTAACTATCAGGGCTTATCAGTGAGAGATATTACTACTCTCAGGAAAAGCTTAAGTGAGAAAGGAGCTGGCGCAAGAGTAACAAAAAATACACTTGCTAGGCTTGCTGCAAAGAAAACAATCGGCGCAGATGATCAAGCGGGAGAGTTTCAAAAGTTTTTCTCTCAACTAGAAGGACCAACTCTTTTGATATACTCTGATGTTGATCCGGTGTCTCCAGCAAAAGTAGTGCAGGAGTTCTCGAAAACCAAGGAAATTTTTGCGGTTCGTGGTGCATGGGTAGATGGTGCTTTCGTTGACCAAAAAGGGATCGAAGCATTATCAAAGATGCCTGGAAAAGAAGAATTGCTTGCTACACTATTAAGGTTGATACAAACCCCTGCTACTCAGTTAGTACAGGTACTTAGTGCTCCAAGCAGGAACGTTGTTCAGGTAATCAATGCACAAAAAGCAAAATTGGAAAGTTAAGTTTTAAAGGAGATTAGATAATGAGCATCAGTGAAAACGATGTAGTTGAGTATATCAAGGGTATGTCCCTTATGAACGCTGCTTCACTAGTTAAAAGACTAGAAGAAGAGCTTGGTGTTACTGCTGCAGCACCAATGGCTATGATGCCAATGGGTGGAGCCGCTGGAGCTGCTGCTCCTGCAGAGGAGAAAACCGAGTTTACCGTTCATCTTGATGATGCAGGCGCAGACCGAGTTAAGGTTATTAAGGCAGTTCGTGAAATCACAGGACTAGGTCTTAAAGAAGCTAAAGACTTGGTAGATGCTGCACCAAAAGTCGTTAAAGAAGGAATGGCTAAGGCAGACGCTGACGAAGCTAAGAAGAAGCTAGAGGAAGCAGGCGCTAAAGCATCTCTAAAATAGGCTAATCCCTTGTAATAGGGGGGTTAGAAGGGTGATGAAAGCTATCATCACCCTGGCAAATTTATATATTTAGGGATGTTGCAAGAGTCTTGCCAAAATCATTTGGTATTTATACTATTTTGGCTCTGATTTTTCAGTACCAGCTTTGGGAAAGTTAAAACGATTCAAATTATTGGTTTTTCGATCCTCGGTTAAATAGGCCGAGTAGGTTTTTATTTTTTCAGAACTTGTCGTTCTGAAAATAAATAAAGTGTGAGTAATGTCTCGTCTTCGCTAGAAGGCGAACCAGAAATAGGAGAATATAATGAAACTAAAAACGAATTTACGACTAAGACATTCATACTCCCGCATAAGAGAAGTTACCGAGGTTCCTAATCTTATTGCAATACAAAAAAAGTCGTACGATCGTTTTTTACAGTTTGGCGTTGAAGCAGACCGTCGTGAAGAGATCGGTCTTCAAAAAGTCTTCAAATCAGTTTTCCCAATCAAAGATTACAACAATACTGCATCGTTAGAATTTGTTGGCTATGAACTTGGTGAGCCTAAGTACGACGTAGATGAGTGCAGAAACAGAGGAATGACCTGGGCGGCACCACTAAGAGTAACTATTAACTTGGTACTTTGGGATGTTGATGCTGAAACTGGGAATAGAACTTTAAGCGCACTTAAAGAAGATAAAGTTTACTTTGGTGAAATTCCTTTAATGACCGAACGCGGAACGTTTATGATAAACGGAACCGAGCGAGTGATTGTGAGCCAGCTTCACCGTTCCCCTGGAGTGTTCTTCGATCATGATCGAGGAAAGAGCCACGTATCAGGAAAACTTCTTTATGCTGCTAGAATAATACCATACAGAGGTTCGTGGATCGATTTTGAGTTCGATGTAAAAGACATTCTTCATGTAAGAATTGACAGAAGAAGAAAAGTTAACGCAACAGCACTTATGCGTGCACTTGGACTCTCGGCTGATGAGATCCTTACCAAATACTACAAGATAGATGAAGTAACTTTCGGTAAGCGTGGAGTTGTAACTAAAGCATTCAAAGCAGACCAGTTAGAAGGTCAAAAGGCATTCCGAGAAGTTAAAGGTGGTGGAAAAACTCTTGTTAAACAAAGTGGTAAGTTTAACAAAGCAGTAATCAGAAGAATGAGAGAAGCGGGTATCGATTCAGTTGAGATTGATCCTGATTCGGTTCCTGGAATGATTTCAGCAGATACAGTTGTTGTCGCTGAAAAAGATATCACTCACCCAAAGACTAATGAAAAACTTCTTGAACAAGGAGAAGTCATAGTTGGCTTTGATCTTCTTTTAGAAAGGCTTGGCGCTGCTATCACTGCACTAAATGAAAATGATGGTAAAGCACTTTGTGAAGGGATCAGAACTGTAATCTTAGCGGGAGAAGAACTCTCAGCAGATAAGGTAAATGCTAAGGGTGAAGTTGTCGAGCAAGGAACAATATCTGAACTTAAAGGTTTAGGCTTAGAGACTTTAAGGGTACTTTACCTAGATGATCACCATATTGGTGAGGCGCTCTGGAAAACATTAGTTACAGATAAACTAAACCCTGAAAAACAAGATATTTACGCAAGGCTGGCTAAGAAACCAACGATTGAGTCCTTTGTTGAAATCTATAGAAGACTAAGACCTGGAGATCCTCCACGTCCTGAAACAGCAAGTGCTGCATTTAAAAATCTGTTCTTTAATCCTGATAGATACGACCTCTCTGAGATAGGTAGATATAAGTTAAATTACAAGCTTTATCTCTCTCAAGGTAAGGAACCACCACCAGAAGCTGGGGGTACACTGGTAGCTGACGATATTTTAGAGACAGTTAGATATTTACTAGAACTCAGAAACTCAACAGATGCTGCAAGGTACTCAATCGATGATATTGATCACTTAGGTAACAGACGGGTTAGAGCAGTAGGGGAATTGATAGAAAATCAATTCCGAGTTGGTCTGGTTCGTATGGAGAGAGCAGTGCGTGAGAGGATGGGGATGCAAGATATTGATACTCTTGTTCCACAAGATCTTATTAACTACAAACCAGTAGCAGCAGTAGTAAAAGAGTTCTTCGGTTCTTCTCAATTATCTCAATTCATGGATCAAACTAATCCACTTTCTGAGGTGACTCATAAGAGACGTCTTTCAGCCTTAGGCCCAGGAGGATTGACAAGAGATAGAGCAGGCTTTGAGGTGCGTGACGTAAACCCAACTCACTACGGTAGAATCTGCCCGATTGAAACCCCTGAAGGTCCAAATATCGGTCTTATTTCATCTCTGGCAGTATACGCGAGAGTTAATGAGTTTGGCTTCTTAGAAAGCCCTTACAGGGTTGTAGATGGCCATGGAAAAGTAACAGATGATGTTATTTATCTCTCTGCCTTAGAAGAAGAAAGAGAGACAATAGCACTAGCATCCGAAGTTGATCCTAAAACAAATAAGATTAACGAAGTTTCAGTCGCCGTAAGGAAGAGTGGAGAGTACGTTGTTGTTACTCCTTCCGAAGTTACAAAAACCGACGTGAGTCCGAAACAGATCGTATCTGTTGCAGCTTCATTAATTCCGTTCCTTGAAAATGATGATGCAAACAGAGCACTCATGGGTTCAAACATGCAACGTCAAGCAGTTCCTTGTGTAGTTGCTGATGCTCCACTGGTTGGAACCGGAATGGAGAGAGCTGTTGCTAAAGATTCAGGTGCAACTGTTGTTGCAAAACGCTCTGGTAAAGTTGTTTCTGTTGATGCAGAAAGAATTGTGATTCGAGCCGATAAGACAACAGATGATCCGCTTGATGCAGGTGTAGATATCTACAACCTATTTAAGTTTAGAAGGAGCAACCAAAACACATCTTTAAATCAACATCCAATCGTTAGAGTTGGAGAGAAGGTTAAAGCCGGTGAGGTTATTGCTGACGGACCAAGCACAGATATGGCAGAGCTTGCTCTTGGCCAGAACGTTGTGGTCGCCTTCATGCCTTGGGGTGGATATAACTTCGAAGACTCAATTCTGTTGAGTGAAGAGCTAGTCAAAAAGGACGTGTTTACTTCTATTCATATCGAAGAGTTTGAGTGTATTGCACGTGATACAAAGCTTGGAAAAGAAGAGATCACTAGGGATATTCCTAATGTCGGAGAAGAGGCTCTTCGTAACTTAGATGAAGCTGGAATCATCCGAATCGGAGCAGAAGTTGTCCCAGGTGATATTCTTGTTGGAAAGGTAACTCCTAAGAGTGAAAGTCAACTTAGTCCTGAAGAAAAGCTTCTAAGAGCAATCTTTGGTGAGAAGGCTGGTGAAGTTAGAGATACATCATTAAGGCTTCCTCCAGGAGTTGAAGGTACGATCATCGATGCTCAGATCTATTCGAGAAAAGGTGCTGAAAAAGATGAGCGTGCGTTAGCTCTTGAAAAGCGAGAGATTCAACGACTAGAGCAAGACTTTAAAGATGAGATCGACACTATTCGCGACGCGGCGATGAAAGAGATTGAGTCACTGTTGGTTGGAAAAACCACAACTGCTAGGCTCGTTGATGATAAGCGATCGCAGCTTATCGCCAAAGGAACCGAGATTACTGTTGAGCTACTTAAAACAATCCCGTTTGAATATTTAAGAGATATACAGATCGGTGAAGAAAATACTCAAGAAAAGCTTAACAAGATCGTAGTTAGTACTGGTCAGTTAAT
Organism: Deltaproteobacteria bacterium UBA2409; assembly: GCA_002343185.1. Lineage (GTDB taxonomy): Bacteria > Bdellovibrionota_C > UBA2361 > UBA2361 > DDRT01 > UBA2361. The sequence goes on along the minus strand of DDRT01000022.1, from coordinate 21,702 downwards.
TAATAACCGTCGTGCGCTTTTAAATGATAAGATTAAGCGCGCCAAAGAGGGGGATGAATTAGCTCCTGGTGTAATTAAGATGGTTAAAGTCTTTATTGCAATCAAGAGAAAAATTCAGGTAGGAGATAAGCTTGCTGGTCGGCACGGCAACAAAGGAGTTCTCTCAAGAGTACTTCCTGTTGAAGATATGCCTTACCTCGAGGATGGAACCCCAGTTGATGTGGTGCTTAACCCATTAGGAGTTCCTTCAAGGATGAACGTTGGGCAGATCTTGGAAACTCACTTAGGACGTGCTGCCTGGGAGATCGGAAGATCGATACGCAAAATTCTATCTCAAGTAATTGATCCTGAGACAGGAGTTGAGCTACCTGGAGTCAGTTCTTCTAAGAGAAGTGAAGCCGCAGCTCAAATTCGATCAGTCTTAAGCCTTGTTTATAAGGAAGAGGAAAACTCAAAAACTATCGAAAAGTTCGCTGATGCTGAGTTGATACAATACGCAAGAAGAGAGATGGACGGAGTTCATTTTGCTTCACCAGTATTTGATGCAGCAAAAGAGGAGGACATTAGAGGTCTTCTAAGAGCGATGAATGTTGATGAGAGTGGTCAGTCAACTTTATATGATGGGCGTACTGGGGAAGCTTTCCAAGAAAAAGTAACCGTCGGCATTATGTATATGCTCAAACTTGATCACTTAGTTGATGATAAGATTCACGCAAGATCGATTGGGCCATACAGCTTAGTCACTCAACAACCGCTTGGAGGTAAGGCTCAGTTTGGAGGTCAACGTTTAGGAGAGATGGAAGTTTGGGCACTTGAGGCATACGGCGCTGCTTATGCCTTGCAAGAGTTCTTAACTGTTAAATCTGATGACGTGGCTGGAAGAACTAGAATGTATGAGTCGATCGTTAAGGGCGAGCATGTGCTTGAGCCAGGAGTTCCAGAGTCATTTAACGTGACCCTAAAAGAGCTTCAGGCGCTTGGACTCAAAGTAGAGATGCTTGAAGATCCTAATATCGTAACAGGCGTTGAGTCTATTGCTGATGAACTTCAAACAGTTGCAGGGGAGATGTAATGGAAGACCTATTTAGTTTATTTGAAAAACCTAAAAATCCGATCAAGTTTAATGCACTAAAAGTCTCGCTTGCAGGGCCAGAGACAATCCGTGGTTGGTCGTTTGGAGAAGTGACCAAGCCTGAGACTATCAATTACAGGACATTAAAACCTGAAAGGGATGGACTTTTCTGTGCTAAGATCTTTGGCCCAGTCAAAGATTATGAATGTATCTGCGGAAAATATAAGCGCTTAAGACACAGAGGTGTTGTTTGTGAAAAGTGCGGTGTTGAAGTAATTCAATCCAAAGTTCGTAGAGAAAGAATGGGTCATATTGAGCTTGCATGCCCGGTGGCGCACATCTGGTTTTTAAAAAGCTTACCTAGCAGGATTGGTGCAGTTCTCGATATGTCTTTAAGAGATCTAGAGAAGGTTCTTTATTTCGAATCTTATGTTGTTACTGATCCAGGTGACACTTCTTTAGCGTATGGAGAACTTTTAACTGAAAAAGAGTATCGCTCTGCCAGAGAAGAGTTCGGGGTTAAATTCAAAGCAGGAATGGGAGCAGACACAATTTTAGAGATGCTTCAGTCTATAGATGTTGATGCAACCATTACGCAACTTAAAGCTGATCTTAAAGATACAAATTCAGAGGCAAAAAAGAAAAAAATCTCCAAGAGATTAAAAGTTCTCACATCGTTCCAACAAAGTGGAAACAAGCCTGACTGGATGATTCTTTCGGTTGTTCCAGTAATTCCACCCGATCTTAGACCTCTTGTACCACTTGATGGTGGAAGGTTTGCTACAAGCGATCTAAACGATCTTTATAGAAGAGTTATCAACAGAAATAACCGCTTAAAGAGACTTCTTGAGCTTAGTGCTCCTGATATTATCGTTAGAAACGAAAAGAGAATGCTACAAGAATCGGTAGATGCTCTTTTTGATAACGGAAGACGAGGTAGAACAATTACAGGCCCAAATAAACGACCACTAAAATCCTTAAGTGATATGCTTAAAGGAAAAGGAGGAAGGTTCCGTCAAAATCTTCTTGGAAAACGTGTTGATTACTCAGGGCGTTCAGTGATCGTAGTAGGACCAGAGCTTAGGCTTCATCAGTGTGGTTTGCCTAAGAAGATGGCTTTAGAGCTCTTTAAACCATTCATTTACAATAAGCTTGAAGAACGTGGTTATGTAACAACGATCAAGAGCGCAAAGAAGATGGTTGAAAAGGAGAAACCAGTCGTTTGGGATATCCTTGATGAAGTAATCAAAGAGCATCCGGTTCTATTAAACCGTGCACCTACATTACATAGATTAGGTATCCAAGCATTTGAGCCTTTACTAATTGAAGGAAAAGCTATTCAGCTTCATCCATTAGTGTGTACTGCATACAACGCAGACTTTGACGGTGACCAGATGGCTGTTCACGTACCACTCTCAATTGAAGCGCAAGTAGAAGCCCGGGTACTCATGATGTCAACTAACAACATCCTAAGCCCAGCTAACGGAAAACCGATAATTGTTCCATCCCAAGACATAGTGCTTGGACTTTATTACATGACAAGAGAGCGTCCTTTTGCCAAAGGCGAAGGAAAAGCATTTTCAAGTGAAGATGAAGTTACAATTGCCTATGATGCAAGAGAGGTTGAACTTCAAGCTGCAATTAAGTGCAGAATTGATGGCTCTCTACATGAAACAACAGTTGGAAGAGTTCTTCTTTTTGCTCACTGCCCGAAAGTTCTTCCCTTTAAACACTTCAACAAAGTGATGAAGAAGAAGGACATTGGAAACCTAATTGATGAAGCTTTTAGAATATCAGGCAATAAAGCCACAGTTCTTCTCGCTGATAAGTTAAAAGACACTGGATATAAGTTTGCAACTGTAGCTGGAATCTCAATAGGTGTTAATGACATGGCTATTCCAGAGGCAAAAGCTAGACTTCTTGCTGATGCAGATTCTAAAGTTCAAGAAATTGAGAACCAATATCAGGAAGGTCTTATTACTGCTGGAGAAAGATACAATAAAGTTATCGATATCTGGTCTGATGTTGGTGACAGGATTGCTGAAGAGTTAATGACAAGAATTTCTACAGCAGAGTTTAAATCAGAGACTGGATCTAAGAAGGGACCATCCTTTAATCCTATCTTCATTATGGCAGACTCTGGAGCAAGAGGATCAGTTCAGCAGATTAAGCAGCTTGGAGGTATGAGAGGACTGATGGCTAAGCCAGATGGTTCGATCATTGAGCAGCCAATTAAAGCTAATCTAAGAGAAGGACTATCCGTATTGCAGTACTTCGTATCGACGCATGGAGCCAGAAAAGGTCTAGCAGATACTGCATTAAAGACCGCTAACTCTGGATATCTAACAAGACGTCTTGTTGATGTTGCACAAGACAGCATTGTTACCGAGATTGACTGTGGAACTCAGGAAGGATTAGAGATCGAAGCATTGGTTGAAGGTGGAGAGGAGATTGAATCTCTAGTTAACAGAATTCTTGGCCGAGTAGCTGCTGATGATATAGTTGATCCTATAACAGGCGAAACACTTGTCAGAAGAAATGAAGAGCTCGATGAGATTAAGTGCGAAAAAATCTCAGAGGCTGGAATTGATTCAGTGTTAATTCGTTCTGTGCTTACCTGTGAGAGCTCTCATGGAGTGTGCGCTCTTTGCTATGGTCGAGACTTAGCAAGAGGACACGTTGTTAATATTGGTGAAGCGATTGGAGTTATTGCAGCTCAGTCAATCGGAGAGCCAGGAACGCAGCTTACTATGAGAACCTTCCATATTGGGGGTGCTGCATTAGGTCGAGTTGAACAAACATTCTTAGAATCAAGATTTGCAGGAAATGTTAAGCTTGAGAATGTTAGGGTAACCACAAGAAAGGATGGCTCTCAGGTCGTAATGAGCAGAAAATCTGATATCTTGGTTATTGATCCACAAGATGGAAGAGAAAGGGAAAGACACACTCTTGTATATGGTGCTCGACTTAAAGTTAAGGATGGAGAGGAGATCAAATCAGGCGCACTACTAGCAGAATGGGATCCGTTCACGATTCCTATTCTATCTGAAGTTGCAGGTCGTGTTGAATGGCTTGATCTAAATGAATTCACGGTTGAAGAGAGAGCAGATGAACGAACAGGTTTCGTTGAGAAAGAGATCGTTGCTTCAAAAGATCGTGGTGCCGACTTTAAACCAAGGATTGTTGTTCATGGAGAAACTGGCGAGACTCGAGTTTATAACTTACCGGTTGGTGTAAGAGTAACTGTTGAGAATAACAGCGATATTGATGCTGGAGACGTTATTGCTAAGAGAGAAAGAGCAACAACTAAGACTAAGGATATTACCGGAGGTCTACCAAGAGTTGTTGAGCTTTTTGAGGCAAGAAAACCTAAGGATCCTGCTGTTGTTTCAGAGGTCGACGGAGTTGTCGATTTTGGAGAGGATGTCAGAGGTAAAAGGCGTTTAGTTGTTAGAGCCGATTCTGGAGAAGAGAGAGAATATCTCGTAGCTAAGAATAAGCATGTGAGTATTCAAAAGTCTGATCGCGTTAAAGCCGGTGAAACTTTAACAGATGGAGCTATAAACCCACATGACATTTTAGCTATTGAGGGTGTTAAGTCTTTAGCTGCTTATCTTGTTAATGAAGTACAGGAGATCTACAGGCTCCAAGGGGTTAGAATTAATGATAAACATATCGAAGTAATTGTACGTCAGATGTTAAGACGCGTTAAGATCGTTGAGACAGGGGACACAGAGTTTATCCTTGGAGATAATGTTGAAAAGCTAAAAGTACTTGAAGAGAATCAAAGGATAGCTTCAGAAGGTAAAACTCCTGCAACCTTTGAGCCTATGCTTTTAGGTATAACCAAAGCTTCATTATCTACTGAATCATTTATCTCAGCAGCGAGCTTCCAGGAGACAACAAAAGTTCTTACTGAAGCTGCAGTGGCTGGAAAAGTAGACATGCTTCGCGGACTAAAAGAGAACGTGATTATGGGTCGACTAATTCCTGCTGGTAGTGGAATAGGTGAGTATCAGGGAAGAAGAGTTAAGGTAGAAGGCGAAGAACTTAAGCCTCAAACTGAAGCTCCTGAGTTTAGAGTAAGTCAAACTTCTCTAGAGTCGTTAGCTGGGTTGTTGTAAGGTCTTAGTAAGATTCCTGCATTTTTGTTGGGGGTCAGGCCGGGAGCTTCTAATCTGTCTGGACTGGTTTTAACCAGTCCTTACCTATTGTCCGCGCCAGCGGACAAAGAGAAAGTGGGTTTAAGGTCAGGCTAAAGCCAGACCAGGCACTTATCCCGCCCTCCCGGCCTTGTGACCCTAAGCTAACCTAAAAATCCTCAGCTACAGCTTCATCGTAGATCTTTCTAGCTGCCTCATTCGCAATCTCTTCAAATACAGATTGCTCTTGGCCACGGGCGATCTCTCTTGAGCTCTGTCCAACAAGTCCTGCAGCTCCAAACGATCCTCGCTGAAAGAACGGGCTCGATGTAACTACACTTCCGGCTGATGTACCTACTGGTTTTGATATCACAAATGAATTTCTTTTCCACAAAAGATCACCATTAGTTTTTTCAAGACTAGCGGAGAGGGTTACAAAGGCATCTAGCTGAAGATCACTCTGAGATCCACGGGTAACAGAAGCAGTTTCTCTTCTTACATCTTCAACGACGACCGATAGTATCGCATCAGCCTCAGATGCCTCCTCTGCTATTTGAACAGCTCCATACCTTTCAAATTCCTCCCGAAGGGCGTCAGTTAAAAGACGACCCAAATCGGATTCCACTGTTTGGTTATCCACTAATGGGATAGCAATCTTTCTAACTTCTTGAGGCAGGATTGTTCCGCCTTTTGAGAACGTATATCCACAACCAGAAAGCGCGATTAATAATATAAAAAGTCTCATGTTTTTTTACCTCGTTCAAATCTGTGCGATGGTCTCAGATAAGCTCTTAAACCATCCCCTCGTTTTTTTAACTCCTTCATCTTTAACTTTATACCCGCTTTTTCCTTTAAAGCACGATCAATTATGATTTGATAGAGAGAAATAAGTGCTTTTAAATCCTCTTCGGCCTCTTTTGAAAGCTTTGTAGACAGAAGTAAGTCGACCTTATCACAAAATGAGGCTATTCGTGCCTCATCAAATATTTCAGAAGATACGATCTCCTTTGCATCCTCTACAAGGGAACTAATCTTGGTCATTTCTTAATTGGAAAAAATTCATTGCTCCAGGCTCTTGTAGCCCCTCTTTGCCCCTGGTAATTGCCTTTTCCGCTCTCTCCGTATGCTACAAGTGGCTCTCGCTCCATCTGCATAAACACAATCTGTGCAATTCTCATCCCGGTTACTAGCTCCCGTGGATGGGGACCTAGGTTTTGAAGTTCAAGAGTTATTTCGCCCTGAAAGTTGCAATCAATCCAGCCGCTCATACTGTGGTTAAGCCAAAGTCTGCCAAGGCTGCTCTTAAGTTTAAGATCTGCGCAGACATCTCTAGGCATCTGGACGTATTCCCGGGTAGTAGCTAAAACGACCTCTCCTGGAAATAGAGTAATTCTATCAGCCTTAAATTCCTCAGGTTCTCTAGTTGGGCAGATCCAATGATCGCCCAATGTAACGTCATAGCTGGCTGGATTAACATGCTCTTCTATAAAAGGCTTAATTCCACCCTTATTTCCTAATTCGAATATCCAAGCATCGGGTTTAATCACGTTGACATCGTATTGAGATGCTATGGTAAGGTCAAGACGACCCTAATGTTTAAAAAGATTTACCTCCTAGAAGATGATCCAGCCCATGCACTTTTAATTAAGCGGGCATTAAAGGAAGAGGAAGCTAATGTAATACATGTTGAGCGGGTCGAGGAGGCAAAAAAGCTCCTAGCTGGTGAGGTCTCTCTTGATTGTGTGCTAATCTCGGATCTTCAGCTCCCAGATAGTGATGGAATTAGCCACATAGGTGTTTTAGCAGCTGTTTCACCGACTATTCCCGTAATAGTTCTTACATCATCAACTGCCTTATCAGATGCTGTAGGGGCACTAAGGCAGGGAGCCAAGGATTTCCTAGTAAAAGACTTTAACCAGGATTTTTCGAATCTTCTTAAATTAGCTTTAGCCAGACAGTACGCACTTTCAGAGCTTGACCGAGAGCGTAGAGAATTGCTCCGAGATCTGAATTTGTTGAAGGTATCCATTGAAAGTAGCGTTGATGGATTAGCAGTACTTACACCAGCTGGTGACATTAAGTACGGCAATCAGGGTTTTATATCTTTTACTAAGCTTTTAGATTCAGATTTTAGGAGTGTCCTACTTGAAAGGTTGCCTAAAGACCATGCTCAAGATGGTGGAGTAATTTCGTTTGAGATTTCAATAAAAGAGAGAGCCTTTGAAGTAAGCATAACTGGAGTTGCAGGATCTTTAGTAGCTTGGGTTAGAGATAGAACTGATCAAAAAAGACGAGAAAGATTTCAGCGTGAGCTACTTTCTACGACTACCCATGATCTAAAAGGCCCCCTCGGGGCTATAAGGGTTTCAACGGAACTATTGCAGGGAATGCTTTCTAAAGAAGAAAAGCCTTATCAACTTGTGATTAGAATAGCATCTGCTGTACAGAATTGTATAAACTTAATTGATGAGTTTTTAAGTGCCAGAAGAATTCAAGAGGGATCACTTAGACTTAAGCCTACCAAAAAGAAGCTCGGAGCAATTTTAACCTCTGTTGTAGATGAATTTATGCCAATAGCTACCTCAAGAAAACTATCTTTAGAGGTAGAGCCAAGTGAGGCAGAGATAATGTGCGATGAGATGGGAATAAGAAGGGTGATCGGTAACCTGTTAAGCAATGCACTAAAGTTTACCCCAGCAGGGGGTAGAGTAGTTGTGCGGTCAAGAAAGCAGCAGGATGGGGTTGAGGTGGAAGTAGAAGACTCAGGGCATGGTATGGAGCCTAGCGAAGTGCAGAGTCTGTTTGAAAGATTTTCGAGATTAGAACGACATTCCGAGGTTGAGGGTTCTGGTTTGGGACTATTCGTTGTACGTAGTATAGTTCAGGCACATGGGGGTACCATTCAGGTAGCAAGTCGAGTAAACTCAGGGACGCGTTTTACGGTGAGCTTGCCTGCATCACCCCCAGTTAATGCACGTGGCGAGCTTGAATGTATTGATTTTGGTTAGAGGTGTAATGATGAGATGGTTAGTTTTAGCTTTGTTTGTTTTTGCTGGTTGTAGAGGTGAGTCAAAACCTTTAAATGAGATATTAGAACTTGCAAAGGTTCGGTATGAGTCCTCGCGTGGGGCTGAAGTTCCAGTGCAAGTCAGTGAGACTCTTAAGTCCATTGACTCTGCTTTAAGGGATTTTGTAGATAGCTCAGTCACAGCAAAAGAAAAGGCAAAAGAGCTTGCAGTCGCTTTAGACTCTCTTACTAAGAAAGCAGGACCAACCTCAAGGCAGCCCCTTCATGAACTAACAATGCAACTTTTATCTGCTCAGTCTATCGAGAGCGAAGCTGAAAGAAAACTTTTAGCTTCTCGAATATATGGGGCTATCTCCGCGGAGCTTGAAACAGTTAAGTTTAGATACGAAGAGCTGAAAGGTTCTTGATGTTGTGAGGATTTGCCCTAACTATTCCCTTTGTGTTCTTAGTGGTCTTCGTGGTTAATAAAAAAATGCCGAAGTTATGGAAATACTTATCGATAACTTGATATGAGTTATTCAGATTCTGAGCATTTTATTTTGAACCACAGAGAACACAAAGACCACTAAGAATGAACCTTTCCCCTTTGAGTTCTTAGTGATTTAAAAATAGTTAGCTAGTTGAATAATTAAGATGATAGCCTGTCCGCAAGATACTATTCCTTCAACTTTTCAATCACAGGATTAAGGTTTAGTGCCTCTATAAGTCCAATTAGTTCGCTACTATGTGTACAATCATTGATAGTTCCTTCGAATAAGCTGAATTTGGGAAGTTTGATTAGAATTGAGCAAGCACCTCTTGGCTCATGATAAAGATCTGCTGGTATCTCACCAACTAAAATTGATTCTGAGGAGAGTATCCCCCTTTTCGGTGGAAATAATTCGGCTAACTCACTTACGAGGCCATATTCAGTCATAGGTCCATACTTTGGATATGGCAGATAAAACCTGATACGTATTAGAGCCTTAGATCTCATACTCTCATACTCATGAGTAATCTGTAGATATTCTGGTTTTCTTCTTACGGATCTTTTGTGTTCCCTTATCCCGTTGGGGCTAGGGGCAAGCCATTCAGACAGCTCACTTGTTGGCCCTGAATTTAGCAGAACCTTTCCAAATGGAGTGCTTGGGTCTACCCAATCAGCTAAGTTATCTTTGGGCTCATCTTTACTTATTGCTTCCTCTATCTCTTGAAGCGGATCTGCAAAACTTAATGATAGGAAACAAAGTAATAATACTAGTTTAGATAGCATAGACAGATTGTAGTGTTTTAAAGATTTTAGGCAAACCAGTGATTTCTATAGTATCTCTCATAATTCCTAATCAGTGTTTAATGCGAATGTTTAGCTCTGCGAGAGGGTTTCTTTGCCTGGACTGGTTTTCTTGTCCTTCGAAGCTTCCTACTCCGCTAACTTGTCCTTCGTAGCTTTAGCGGAGTAGGAAGCCAGTCCTAAGCAAGGGTCAGGCTAAAGCCAGACCAGGCAAGTAACTTTTTAGTGATCAGTAATTACGAGAGATGCTCTATGCAGCTGCCTCATCCTCATCATCAACTCTAACAGATGAAAGCCGTTTTCTAAGTCGGCCAAGTCTAGTAGCCGGACCTTTACTTCTTTCAATACAGAATCTTTCTAAAGCCTCTATGAGTCCTGCGTCTCCACCTTTAGCAAAGGTTTTAGCAAGTTCAGAAGATCTAGCCATCATTGCTCTTGCCTTTGGAAGCTCTCTTTTAGCTGTTTCAAACTGTTGGGCTTGTCTCATCAAAGTTGCTGTTTTGTCCAAGCTTGTGATCATCAGTGCAACAAGAGCCTCGTTTCTATCTCTTGCCTGTAAAACTGCATCAGCAATTGGCTCTCCCTTACTTGCCTGAATTACTGCCTGATCAACAGTTTCTATTGTAAATGGTTTTACAAGATAACCTCTGGCACCCATGATCAAAAGCTCAAACACATCATCGACGTTTGGTTCGTTCGATGCTGGTAGTGCTACGACCTCAGAATCCATCTCAAAGATTCTTTGCAGAAAATCTTTGGTAGGCATATTTGTTTTTTTAGCCTCAAATATTATGTGAGTAATCTTTCTTTCTTGAAATTTCTCTATTGCGGACATGTGGTTTGGCGCTTCGGTCATCTGAGTGAAGCCGAGACTTTTTAGAGCAGTCCTTAGATTGCTTCTATCCATCGAGTCTGATTCAACTATCAGAAAGCTTGCCTTAGCGCGTTCGCCAGGGCTCATGGAAAGGGTAAATTCTTGAATTATGCTCATGTCCCAGATTAATTCATCGGCCTATCTGCGAATTACCTTTAGTGTCTGCCAATAGGAATACTAAAAAAAACTCGTGCAGTAATATATGTTCAAAATATTCAAGAATTTAGATGACTTATATGACCTCTACTCAAAAAAAGCTTTGCTGTGTAGTCTCCGTAGCGGTGAAGAAAAAAGAACTCCGTACGCAAATGACGACCCTCTTAAATGGCCTTGATGAGAGGTGGATTAGAGCGGCTAGCAGAAGGGTTTGCAGGAGTTTAGGGGACTTTATAAAAGCTCAAGATGATGTTCAGCATGTTCTAGCCTATGTGAACCATTTTGCTGGTGAGATTGACCTATCCTGGCTGATCTCTGAGATCTTACCATCTCATGCGGTTTATCTCCCAAGAGTTGTTGGTGGAGAAAGCTTGCAGTTTTTGCAGATTACACATGATTCCTCACTAATTCCCGGTAGCTTTGGGGTGAAGGAACCAGTTGAAGGTGTAGGGGGAGAGTTTGATATTACAAATAGCGCGTCCACTCTTGTGATCGTGCCAGGCTTAGCTTTCGATAGAGAGGGTAGACGTCTAGGTCGCGGAAAATCTTTCTACGATCGCTTCTTAATGAGATCCACGATGCTTGCCGCTTATAAGGTTGGAATATGTTGGTCACTTCAGATTGCAGAAAGAGTCCCTGTCGATGAGTGGGATGTTGGTATGGACTGTGTAGTTACTGAGGAAGAGGTGATTGTGGTGGGAAGGAATTAGTTAGTACTTGGGGGGCAGGCCTGGGAGGATAAGAATTTGTCTGGACTGGTTTTACCAGTCCTTTATGAAAAGGTCAGGCTGAAGCCAGACCAGACACTATGCTCCCGGCCTGACCCCCAAGTAGCCTGACTCCGATCTATTTCTCACTAATCGGCAGATACAAACTTATAGTTGTTCCAGAATTAGAAGATGATTCCGCAGTCAGGAAACCATCGTGATCTCTTACAATTGCAAATACAGTTGATAATCCTAACCCGTGATGACCTGTTCCAGCTTTTGTAGTGAAAAATGGATCGAAAGATTTTTGCAGAGTGTCTGGAGTCATGCCGACCCCCTGATCTTTAACTCTTATGCGGACATACTCTCCTGGTCTTGCACCTAATTGAAGACCCACGACCTCTTCAGTAAGAGTTTCATTTGAAATCGATATATCGACAGAACCCTTCCTTCCACTTTCGTAAGACTCAGCAGCATTTAGAACTAAGTTAGTTACTGCTTGTAAAACTTGGGCTTTATCGATGAATGCCTGATATCTGCCGTTTGGGGCGATCTCATGGTTGATATGATAAGTAGAGCTTAAGACTTTTAGGTGATTCTGAATTAACTGCGAGACGTCAGTGTTTTCTTTTGGAGTTGAATTTGTTTGAGCAAAAACATCAAGCTGAAGAGTAAGATCTTTGATCTCTTCGAGCTCTTTCTCAAGATTATTAGGAAGTTTGGAGAGAGCCTTTCTTAAGGTTTCGATTGCTTTGATGGAGATAGCTCCTAAGGTTTCAAGTTTTTGTGACTTTAGAACCTGAGATTCAATGGTACGTCTAACTGTTATATCAGTTAAGACCATGATTATAGAGTCTGGTGCATCAGAAAGAGATGACGATTCAAGTGCATCTGCTTTCATTGTTTTGACTTCGAAAAATCTGTTTCCTTGTGGTAAGGCAATTCTAATTTCACCCAACTGTTCCCTGAGATTAATTGTTCGTTCAACCAGTCTTAAAAGATATGAAGTAATTGATGGGTCGATTCCAAGCTCTTCAATGTTTTTACCAACTACCTGATTAACCTTAATTCCAAGATAATCTCTCATTTTTCTGTTTAAAAACGAGATGCGACCACCTTTTGAGATAGCACAAACTGCCTCATAGCGTGATAGAGGATTAGCTTTCTCGCTCGGATTTAGCTGAGTTGTTAGCCTTGATGTCAGAGCAACAGCATCTACAGGCTCTTTATCTTTTCGCTCCCAAAAATCTTTACCGAAGCCCGAGAAACCTCTTGGGCGAGCTAAAAGAGAGTCAAGGATATTGCGGTGAGAGTCAGCGTCGTATGGTGCATCATTATTAGGGAGGAAACCTAATGATGCGGCAGCAATTAGTAACAGATATGGTGATAAAAGATAGTTTGGCAAAAGATCTAAAATGAATGGCGCTAAGGATGCCATAACAAGAAGGGGCACAGCGAACGAAAGCCAACCTCGTGGTTGAGAAGATCCAATAAGGTTTGACCACCAGGATGATCGTCTTATTGTTCCGGCAAGAAAACAGGCGAATAGGACTCCATAGACAAACTCAAGTTGGTCTGGATAATTTATTGATCCAATGTAAGAAGCTACTCCAAGGATTAAAGGGGTGAGTAGTTTAGATATTCGAACGGAAATTAAGAAGCAAATGACAGGAAATAGATACAGAAAAGATTCAGAACCTTCCAAACTTAACAAAACAAAGTGACTAGCAAGAGCTAATATTATCGATAAAAGATAGCCACCTGTGCTTAGGGAAGATATAGAGAGAAAGAGAGGGAAAAGGGCACCAAGTACTGATAGTGCGCGATCGGACATAATCATCGAAAGTAGGAAGCTCAGAATTCCAAGCCCTAAACCGATTGACGCTTCCAAGAGTAGAGATCTCGATAGCTTTTGCATCTATGTGAGAATAGATGTTTATTGTCACTTAAGCGACTCTTTGAATATCTAAAATTGGGGTAAAAGCGAGCTGGCATTTCTAATAAAAACTAACAATGTTTTACTGAGCAAACGAAAACAAACTGTAAATGAGATCATCTAACAATATTTGGTAGTGCTTGAGTGTAATAGATCGTGGTACCTTAAGAGAGGTTTTTTATTAATCGAGGTCATTTATGAATAGATTTCTGGTTTTACTTTTAGTCGTATCAAGTCTTCTCGCTCAGGAAAGATATCCTGTAGAGCACTATCCTTTAACCCATTACCATGAGTCGCCAAGATTCAGAGAATCAGAAAGCCATCCACTTCGCATAATCGGATATATTTTTCATCCTATTGGTTGGGTTTTAAGAGAAGGTGTCACACGACCATTAAGTTACTTCGCCTCTTCTTCTGAAACTACAAGAGGTGTGATGGGATGGAGAGAGCCTTATGATTATAGACAGCCAGAGTGTTTCTCTGCGGATGATTCAATTCCAGATTGTAGATCTGTACTTCCATTCAATTACAATAACGAGGAAGCCGGTGACACTGCAGCAGTAGCTGGTGGATCTACTAGTATCATTTATCCTGATGTAAATTTTGATTACGATAAAAGCACTCTCTCCAGCCTTGGACAGGGACAAACAAAACGACTAGCACAGTACCTTATGGAAAATGCTGGTGGGGTAACTGTAGTTCTAGAAGGTCATGCTGATGCAAGAGGAACGGACGAGTATAATCAATCTTTAGCTCAGGCAAGAGCAGAGTCTGTAAGAAATGAGTTAATTGCAAATGGTGTCCCCGCTGAGCGACTTTCAACAGTCAGTTTCGGAAAGGGGAAACCAGTATTCGCTGATGATGCTGATTGGGCTCATGCTGTGAATAGAAGAGTTTCGGTAGATCTAAAGAAATAGCGTGATTTTTCCCACTAGCCGTTCGGGGCCAGGGGGCTATGTTGTTGCTTCGTCTGCTGGCGCAGGCGACAGGCTCCGCCCCCTCTCGCGCTGATCGCGCGTTCACCCCCTTCTTAATTCCCACTAGCCGTTCGGGGCCATTCACACAAGGAGTCAAACTTTGTAATTGAACACAGAGGACTCAGAGCTACACAGAGTAACTACTCTGCGAAACCCTGCGTCCTCTGTGTTTTTAGTTTCATTCGAGAAACCTAAGCTTTCTGTTTCTCCTCAAACCCCAAAAGCCCTACAATTTTAGTGAAGAGTGAAGGCCTATTTAATTGCTTAGACAAAACTTCAGCGATTGTTTGACTTTGAGTGAGTAATAAAACCTGATCTCTTGAAACTTGTTCGTTTAATTGCTCTATCTGCGCTCTAAGCCAGTCCCTTTCTTTAGTTAAATCATGAATTCGTTTTTCAAGATGCTCTAGTAACTGATCACTCATCGCATTAATGGCGCGAAGCCGTTCATTTTCGTAATCAAGACTTTCTAGTGCTCTACTTGATGAATTAATTTCTAATGGTTTTATATCAGGTTTTAGGGCAACGTTGCCTTCAGAGAGTTCTGGCTCATTCGGTAGTTCGGGTTCAGTCGAGGACTGTTCAGTCGCGGACTGTTCATTTGTAGGCTCTCTTGTAAATTGAATTACATTTGGAGCTTTAATTCTAAAAACAGAACATAGCTCACGTTTTGAATAAAGCTTAAACCCATCGCTATCAACCTCTGGTTTTAAATATCCAGCTAAAGCGAATCTGTTCAAAGTTTTTGTGTTAACCCCTGAGAGCTGGGCTGCCTCAACTTCACCGATAAATTCTTCTACACCCATAGACTATACCTCTTTACTAGTTTTTTACTCCCTTTCGTTGGAACTGGCGACCCGAAAATTTAGCTAATAGCCCTAATTTCTATTACAGAGGTTGAACCTGGTTTCCCAACGGCTAGTCCGGAGGTAACAACTGCTAGCGAACCTGCCCCTAGTCCTTCTCTTTCCTTTACGGCAGAAAGAGCAGCATCTATCTCATCGTAATGGCTCTTTGTAGGTGGATATTTAATAGGAGTTACCCCCCAGAACAGACACATTTTTCGTCTACCTGCATCTTTTACTGCAGCTCCATATAGAGGCTGTTGGGGTCTATATTTAGCCAAAAGCCTAGCTGAATTACCCGTTTCAGTGCAGCATATGAGTGCTTGAGCTCTAACTTTTACAGCCGCAGCGCAAGCAGCATATGCAATAGCGTCAGGCACAGATTCCCTATCTGCGTCTCTTAGTCTGAAACGATACTCTTCGAAGGCAAAACTTCTTTCAGATTCTTTTGCAATTCTATCTAAAAATTCAACACATTTAATTGGATGATCTCCAATAGCAGATTCTTCTGAAAGCATCACAGCATCAGCTCCAGCCATCACAGCATTTGCTACATCTGAAACTTCAGCTCTTGTAGGTCTAATAGCTGTTACCATAGATGATAGCATCTGTGTTGCGACAATCACGGGGATTCCTGCGTGGTTAGCAAGCTCAATTAGCTCTCTTTGAACAAGTGGAACCTGCTCAGGAAGTAGCTCTAAGCCTAAGTCTCCTCTGGCTACCATAAGACCGTCAGAGACTTGAACTAATTCTTTTATGTTCTGAAGTGCAACTTTTCTTTCAATCTTTGCTATGATTCCTGGCTTGAAAGATGCATCCTTCATTCTATCTTTTAAAGTCAGAATATCTTTCTTGGAATTTACAAAAGATAAAGCAACAAAATCGATCTCATTTTTTAATGCCCAATCGAAATCTATTAAATCTTTCTCGGTAGCAGCGGGTAGATCTATCTCACTATCTGGGAAGGAGATACCAATTCTTGATCTAAGTTTTCCACCTTTAATTATTTTACAACTTACTTCAGTCTTTGAGACTGATTCCACGACAAGCTCAATGATTCCATCGGCAAGAAAAACTCGCTCTTTAGATTTGACAGATTTAGTTGGATCGACACCTTCCACATAGATAAGTTCATTGTTAGAAATCTGGCCTGATGATAAAGCAAGCCTAACTACCTCACCGTCTTTTAATAGTACTTTTGTATCATCGACTGGGGTTATTCTAATTTTAGGGCCTGCAAGATCCTGAAGTATAGCAACATCGATATTTAAGTTTGAAGAAATTTTTCTAATTCTATTTAGATTTTCTAGATGCTCATCATGGGTTCCGTGAGAGAAGTTAAGTCTAAAAACGTTCACACCAGTTTTTATTAACTTTTCAATCATCGCTTCATCCCTTGAAGCGGGCCCAATTGTTGCAATTATTTTTGTTTTTCGAGATTTGCCTAAGTTTCCCCGATTAAGTACATCTTGTAGATTCATAGTGATTTACAGGATCTTACGACGTTCAACTAAAAATTGGTACCGAGGAAAGTAGATTCATCAGCAGTTTTTAGTGCACGCAGTATCTGTTCAGGAGTTGCTGCACCAGCATCGAGTAGCATTAGGAGTTCCTGAGCAAGGCTTGTTCCTTGAAGGGATGGAGCATCCGTTGAGAATGTGTATGGAATCTCAAAATCGTCTAATGTCGAGATCATTCGGCCATAGGTGGAGATATCTGGTACCCCTTGGGTAAGAAGATTCGATTTAACACACAGCTCACATACGATTTTTCGTTCTTTTAGAAGTTTCAGCCCTCGATCATCCTTTTTATCCCAGTAAGGGGAGAACACCGCTATAGGGTGAGCTACTCGACTAGGGTTTAATGCCTCAATGGTTTTAATGAAGGTATCAAGGGTAACGTGTTTAGTTTCCCCGACATGAACAGTTTTTCCAAGCCTTTTTGGAACTGAATTGAAAACCTCTTTCATTTGAGAAAGGGCATCTTTCGATGAGAGTGGGTTCTTCGATTCTGGGCCAGCAAGGTCAATCCCAATGATAGATTGTCGTTTTTCGGCCCAAAGAGCTGTTTTTTCAGCTAGAATCTGGTTTGCAGCGAGATCCATATCACGACCGAAACAAAAAATAAGCCCTGCTCTAATTTTACCACCAAATGCAAGCTCTACTTCTTCAACCGCGTCGCAGGCAGCACGGATTACTCGATCTACATCATAGAGGCCAGCATGCTTTCCTTTAAGAAAAACAGCGCCTGTTCTTTTCAGTGGGTTAAAACGTAATTCAAGTCTTCCAATATGAAACAGTGGTTCAGGAGAACCGCTTTCTCCCCCACGGCCTACTAAGGGCATTCCTCCGGTTCTAAAAGCTCGGTGAATGGCGATTATTACACTCTCACGAACTGCTGTAGGGCCGGACTGTATAAGCTCTATCGTATCATAGACCTCAAGATAGCTATCTAAATCCTTAACCTTTCCATCTTGAATCTGGAGGATATCGATAAATTCCTCATATCCTTTTCCAAGCCCTCTGATCCCCCGATCGACCGCTATTTCCCAGAGTCTATAAAGAGGCACAGAGCCTCCAAGGTGTACATGAAGCTCAGTTACGGTTTTAGGCCATTTAATATTCATTTATCCCTGTAGGATACATGAAAGTTGCATTTCCCAAAATTTCATTATTTCACCTAGCATCTTTTTTTTATATACAGAGAGTCAGAGTGTCGAAAAAACCTAAATATCATGAAAAAACGGTGTCCTTCGGTGGTCAGGCACTAAAGCTTTATAGCCTAGATGGTGTTACCTGGTCATCCAAAAAAGAGGAGCTCCACCACATACATGAAAGACATGAAAAGCAGCGACTTGCCCTTCAGGGGTTGAAGCCAGAAGAAGATGAGTCGAAAGAGGAATCCTTAGAAGCTTTAAAAGAAGATGAATCAGACGATGAGGAAGCAGAGGAAGAGGCTCCCAGGGTTAAGGTTAAGAAGGATAAAAAGCCAGCAACGAAAAAACCAGTTACCAAGAAAATAGAGAAGAAACCCGCCAAGAAATCTAAAAAGAGATAAGTTAGATTATTTTGCCCTATCCGGGTTATACTAACCTCACTATGAAACCTCATATTGCGATTGCTGGAGCCACAGGGCTTGTAGGCTCTGAAATATTAAATATCCTAGAAAGCTCTTCTATTGAACCAAAGCAGGTGACTCTTTTAGCAAGTAAAAACTCTGCAGGTGAAGTTTATCGATTCCGTGATGATGAGATAAAAGTTGAAGAACTTTCTGCTGAAAAATTTGTAGGAGTTGATGTAGCACTATTTGCGCTTTCAAATGATCTAGCTGAACAATATGTACCAATAGCTGCTGAGCATGGCGCAGTTGTTATTGATAACTCAAGCAGATTTAGAATGGATCCAAAAGTTCCATTAGTAGTTCCCGAGGTAAATGGAGATCTTGTGAATGGTGATCACAGGATCTTTGCTAATCCCAACTGCTCAACTGCTCAGTTAGTTGTTGCTCTAAAGCCACTTCAGAATCTTGCAGGGCTTAAGCGAGTGGTTGTTTCAACCTATCAATCTGTATCAGGCGCTGGAAAAGATGCACTTGATGAACTTTGGGCTCAGAGCTTAGCAGTGTTTCAGCAAAAAGAGGTTCCAATTGAAGTGTTTCCTCACCAGATAGCGTTCAATCTGATACCTCAGATAGATTCATTCTTGCCATCTGGTTACACCAAAGAAGAGAAAAAGGTCATTGATGAAACAAGAAAAATCTTAAATCTTCCTGATCTAAGAATTACCTGCACTGCGGTTAGAGTTCCAGTATTTCATTCACATTCAGAGAGTGTAAGTGTAGATTTTGAAAGAAATGTCACAAGGGAAGAAATCGTTGAAGCTCTAAAAGGTGCCCCAGGACTTGAAGTTCATACAGAAGAATATCCTCTTCCCCTTGATGTGACTGGATCTGATCCAGTTCATGTTGGTCGAATCAGAATGGATGAACATGGGGGATGTGATTTTTGGGTTGTTGCAGATAACCTTAGAAAAGGAGCAGCTCTTAACGTAGTACAAATTTTAGAACTGTGGCTTCAGCAAAAGAACGTTCACTAAATGTAAGGCTTGTTGTTGAGTATCATGGGGGATACTTTTATGGCTTTCAGTGGCAGCCTAATCTAAAGACAGTTCAAAGTGAGCTTGAGAGAGTTTTATCGGTTGTTTTAAAAGAGCCTATTGTTCCTGTGTATCCTTCGGGAAGAACAGATAGTGGAGTTCATGCAAGAAGGCAGGTAATTAATTTTTTCTGTAGCGAAGAACCTGATCTTAATAAATTAATCCATGCTGTAAGTAGTCTATTAAAGGGAGAGTTAGGGGTTTTAAGAGCTGATATTGTTCCCTCGAATTACAATTCAAGAAAATCTGCTAGATCAAAACAGTATTCATATTGGATTCTAAACAGAAGGGCACCTCCAACATTTCATAAAGGTTTAGCGCTTCATTTAAGTAAAGCTCTTGATGTTGAGCGAATGAATAAGGAGGCAGCAAGCTTTGTTGGTAAACATGATTTTTCTTCGTTTAGAGGGGCAAACTGCTCTGCTGAAACGACAGTTAGAGAGATATATAAGAGTGCAGTAAAAAGAGAAGGGGACTTTGTAGTCTTTGAAATAGAAGGCTCAGGATTTTTGCAACACATGGTGAGAATCATGACTGGGACATTAATTGAATTCGGAAACGGTAATTTTCAAGATCGGACGATGAAAGAGATATTAGAAACTAGAAAAAGAAGTGCAGCAGGACCAACTGCCCCGGCTCATGGTTTGTATCTTGATTGGGTTGAGACTAAAGAAGGGGAGAGGTTGTAGGAAAAACTTGGGGGTCAGGCTACTTGGGGGTCAGGCCGGGAGGCCTGACCAGTCGTAGTTCTTGCCTGGTCAGGCCTCCCAGGGGTGACCCCCAAGTACAACTCCTTATCCCCTAATCCACATAACTACCGAAGTGACCCAAACAAATGTTTCAGAGAATAGTCCTAACACCCCATCCCAATCACCAGCAATCCAGGCTGTTAAGATCATAGCTATCAGAATATTCATAAAGACAACATAAATGATCCCAACTCTAAATCCACCAACGATATCTTTGAAATCTGTTTGATGAGGCGAGATATCTCTAACGCCTGTTGTAAGATCAATTGCCCAGGCGGCTGAGAGAATTAGTACTCTCGTAGCTTCTCCCCATCCAAACCTAAAACCCCAAAATGGGATCAGTAAAATTACAAACAGTGGAAGGAAATAAGGAGCAAGTGAAATGAACGCATTATACTTTGCAGTATCTTTTGTGTACTCATACTCAAAGGCGCCTTCCTCACCATCAATACTCACCTTTTTTGCTTTATTACCAACTAGACCTGATAGAACCTTATGCTTCAATTCATGAATGAGTGTGCTAATGGGGCCACGAAGAAAAAGAGCTGTGATTCCTACCCCAAAGATTATTCCGCCCACTGATGCTCTAAACCGCGTAAAAGTAAGTTCTGAAAATAAAGTATTAGCCCAGGCTGGAAGGAGAATTATGGTTGATAGAAAAAGAAAAAGTAGAGAGAGAAAAAACCAAACTCCCCCTACTTTGTCAGTATTTTTTTTATCTCCCATAATAGGAGTCTAGTATTAACCTAATTTTTATCAAACTCCGCTATCCTGGGGGTCCTAGAACCCTTAAGATTTCGGCACGTTTTGGGCAATTCATCATAATCTATTGCAGTCCATCCAGTATGAGCATTTTGGCAAGTATAGAGCTCTTTACTTTGTATTTTCCCTGGACAACCTGTTTTCTTATTTTTTCAAGACGCTTTTTTCGTTTCAATGGACTTACAGCTTTCATAAACCTCTCTTCAGCAGGGGTGGAGTTAATTTGAAATTCATGTCTGGTCAGTCTTTAGACTGACCTATCTGTTGTCCGCGTGAGCGGACAAAGCAGAAATACGATCAAGGTCTGGTTAAAACCAAACCAGACCAGACATGACTTCGAGCAACTCTCGTATGGGCTACCTGCTATATAAGGTTTCGGCTAATTTAGCCTTTCAGTTAAGCTTTTGAGCCACTAATTCTTACAACTTAAATCTGGTAGAGCAGTTAAAAGTTTCTTGTAGTTATCAACCTCTAAGAATACGGCAGCCCTTTGTTTTTTAGCCTTTTTACGGAATTTAGAAGCTGCCTTCTTTGGTATTTTTCGTAGAAGCTTATCTGCGTTACCACCTATAGAAACAGCACTTCCAATAAGGTCATTTTTAAGAGCAACGTTATTCTGCAATGTACAGGTTGGAGAACAGTTGTTGATTATATTATTAGTTTTTCCATTAGCAGGAACATTAAACCATAAGTTCTGCCATTTCTTAGTATAAGTAGCCCTTGCAGCTCTTAACTCTCTTTTTGCAAGACGTTTGAACTTGATAGTTTTTCTCTCATCTCCTCTAACAGAGTTCACAAGAAGTTTTCCTGCAATCTTTGTCTTTCTAACTAATGTGTCACCAATAATATCGAGTGCAAGTACATCCACATTGAATGGATCTTCTGTGCAGTTCACAGTGATAGGTGTATTAGTTGGAGTCGGAGTAGCTGTTCTAGTTGGAGTAACAGTTGGAGTCCTAGTCGGAGTCCGAGTGGGAGTAACAGTCGGAGTCCTAGTAGGAGTAACAGTAGGGGTTCTAGTAGCAGTAGG
>DDRT01000013.1:14693-288230 GCA_002343185.1 Deltaproteobacteria bacterium UBA2409 | reverse complement strand
AAAACAAACTACTCTGCGTAACTCTGAGACCTCTGCGTCCTTAAGTTTTATCAAATTAAATTAACCACTTACGCCATGAAGGTAAGTGACATTGCCCAGGGGTGACCCCCAAGATCTCAAATTTAATTCTCCTCAACAATATTCTTTAGTTCATCAAACGAATATGGTTTTCTCATTACAGCACAAAAACCATACTCCTTATATTTTGCCATTAAAGGATTATTGGAATAACCACTTGAAACAATAACTGCTGCGCTTGGATCAATATTTTTTATAGATTGAAGAGTTTCTTCAGGTTTTGATGCGCCGGGCAAAGTTAGATCCATAATTAAAAGATTAAATGGATTACCCTCTTTTTTCCCAGCTCTAAAGTTCTCAATAAACTCCTCTGCGCTCTCACAGGCAACAACCTCATGTCCTAGAACTGAAAGCATCTGAGATGTAGTATCACGAATCATAGGCTCATCATCTAAAACAAGGATGCGTTTTGAAAGAGGTGTAGCTTCTTTTCTTTCTACTACTTCGCTTTCAGAAGTCGGGACTATTATTACAAATGTTGTGCCTTGGGAATTTGATTCAAAAGCGATCTCGCCTTTATGATTTCTCAATATAGAAAAACAGCTTGCTAGTCCTAAGCCGGTTCCGTTTTGCTTAGTTGTAAAATATGGATCGAATATCCTGCTTCTTATCTCATCAGGTATGCCTGGGCCCTGATCTATAACTTCAACAGCTACATAATTTCCATGTGGTAAAAACTTAAACAGTAGAGGCTTATAATCAGGGATAGACACATGTCTAACGGTAATATTTATTGAGCCACGGCTTTTTGCCTGTTCAGCGTTAATAATCAGATTCTCTATAACTTGTCTTAGCTGACTTCGATCAACTGAAACTTCTGGTAGATTATCCTCAATGCTCAGCTGTATGTTTGAGGTCAAAGAAGATGAAATTACATCCACTGTTTCAGAAACAACCGCTCCAAGATCTGACCTGCTTTGTACTGGAGCTCCGCCTTTAGCAAATGTTACAAACTGTTGAGTTAAGTCTTTTGCCCTGGCTATAGCTTTTCCAGCAACTTCGAAGTGAGTCTTTAGTTCGTCAGGTTTTAAGGTTGCTAATGTTATGGCGCCACTAATTGAAGTTAGAATATTGTTAAAATCGTGAGCTATTCCTCCTGCTAGAACACCAAGAGTCTCAAGTTTAGAGTTTCTCTCAGTTTGCTCCTGAAGCTGTTTACGTTCAGTAATATCAGTCAATACACATAGGATCTGTTTAGGCTCTCCATCCTCAGATTTTATCGTTTGAAATCTTGCATAAAGATTTACAGAATTCCCTTCTGGGGTCGTATAAAGAAATTCACAGTCATTCTTTAGATTTCTTGCTCCCTCAAAGGTATCAAAAAAACTATTTCCTACCAGATTTGGATTTAAGGACTTAGCAGCCTTGTTGCAGAAGATAACTTTGCCTGTTAAATCGCAAACGATTACAGCATCCTGAACGACATTTAAAATAGTTAAATGAAGTGCCTGCTTTTCATCGAGCTTTTTCCGAGCTAAGGCTCCGACTAACATCTCTCCTACAATTTGTAGGACTGAAAAAATATCTTTATCCCAAAGTTTTTCTTTCGAGGTAAAACCTATTATTCCAAGAAGCTTCGATGCCTCATACAGGGGAAGTGCCACTCCGTTTTGATTATTAAAGGTCTCGCCTGATGAAATAGTTGGAGTTGTTATCTCACTGAACTTAGCTTTCCCTTCGCCCCATTCGTATATTTCATTATCTTCAGAGTGAAAAAAACCATAATTTGCACCCAAAGCTGTAGCAACTCTGCCTAGTGTGTTTGAGATCTCATCAGGAATATTATTTGGAGCTACATCGATAAAGGACGTGGCAAGTGAGGCAAGTAACTGCTCAATTTCAAGCTGCCTTGCAAGGGCATCTCTTGAGCGTTTTCTTGCCTGTCTTTCTAAAGATAAAGACAGTAGATCTGCTATTGAGGCAGCAAAGTTTTTATCATCTACTGACCATATTCTGTTTTGTTCGCTTGTTTCGTGACAGATGATCCCTACAACATCTCCACCTTGGAGTATCGGGCAATCAAGTAATCCTTGAACATTATGCAGTTTACCATAGTTCTCTGAGAACTTTATTGTGAGTGGGTCAGTAGTGAAATTACTAACAGCTATAACTCTTTCTGTTTCTATCGCTGCAAAATACTCAGGGTTTATTTCTACCCTTAAAGATTCTCCAGATGTGTGAAAATTACCTGATTTTGAGTATAAGTTTTCAGCTATTAATGTTTGATGGGTGTTATCAAAAAACCATATTCCTACTGTATCAACACCTAAAAACCTTGCTGATAGTTCGCAAACTATCTCAAAAGTTTTTTTAGTATCGAGCTGATCTAGTACATCGCTTTTTGCAAGTTTTACTAACGCTTCGTGTTGTAGTCTGAGTCTTCGTTCTCGTTCTAAGGGGATCTCATCGTCTCTATGAGTACCAGAAGTGTCAAAAACAGCAACATGAATATGGGTGATTTTATCTTCACTATTTTTTACAGGGAAGAATATATGAAAGAGTGATTTACCGTAGATTTCTATAGTAGTTGTAAAAGACTCACCTCCGAGAGCTTTTTTTATGTGAGCGACGATATCAGGTCTGTGGGCCCAAGCCTCAAAAACGTTTTGTCCAACTCTTTCCCCAGGTTTAAGTCCAAAGACCTCTAAGCCTCTAGTTCCTTTTGAGCCCAAATATCTACCATCTGCTCCGATGGTGGTTAAGACCAGTGGCGCTTCATCCAGGAAGGAGGGGATAGACATTTCATTATTATATCCTAATTGGTGAAGTTAATTAAGAAAAATAGGGGATTATTACTGACACTATTAATGAGGCTAGGGTTCAGGCTACTTGGGGGTCACCCCTGGGAGGCCTGACCAGATAAGCATATCTATAGAACATCCATTCAGGCCTTTAGTGCTTAGTCCTTAACGCGTAATGAATGTCAGGAAATATAATTTTTTTGACTAATAAGAAACTTCTGGGAGAATTTCACGATTAAAATTATATAGGGTCTATATGAAGCATGTCTTATTTCCACTATTACTTATTCTTTCACCTAATGCATATTCTGCTGAGATAATTGATATATTTGGTGACTCTAGCAGTGGTGTCACAGGTTTTGGTGAGGGTGTAGATGCATCTCATGACATGAATTCAGATGGAGTAAACGATTTCGTTTATCCATATATAAATGGTTCAAGCACAGAGATACGAATAAGAAGCGGATCGGATGGCTCAATGTTAGCTACACTGCCAATCGATGAGGGGTACAACTCGATTGATATAGGAGATATGAATGGGGATGGATATCCTGATATAGCAATAGGAGTTCCTTCTCATGATTCAATTTCATATTACGATATAGGGTTGGTCTACGTAATTAGTGGGAGTGATTACTCAATTCTATTTGAAGAAGAGGGCACAGAAGAGTGGGGTGATTTCGGTCAAATTGTTGCGTTTAATGATTTCAATAATGACGGACAAAGTGAACTGGTTGTTCTATCTGGAAGTTATGATGTACCAGTGCACGTTGAGGTATTTAATTCCAATGGGTCAAGTCGATGTGTAGGAGATCTTCCGCCAGACTTTTTAGATCGTGATATTGTTTCATTAATAGGGGGCGTTAATCCTAATCAAGATAATACAATTGATTTTGCCCTAGGTGCCCCTGTGTATGGAACTGATGGAGCATTATTGTTTTTCAATGGATCTACATGCTCCTTTATTACAGCAATGATCGGTGGTCCAGGAACATCACAGTTCGGAGCGCAAATATTGCCAGCAGGAGACTTTGATGGGGATCTGGTTAATGATATCGCTGTTTACTCAGATAGCGCCGTTTTTATTCTAAAAGGTAAGGGTCTAGGCTCTATCTCTTCAGCACCATCAGGGCTCTATAGCCTGAGTTTACCTGTTGGGGATCTTAATGGAGACGGAGTCCCTGATTTTATACTTGAGGTAGGAGAGTCCTCTTTTGATAGAAAGCTTCAAATACTATCTGGAGCAAATAGCAGTGTCATAGGTGTGATAGATAACGAAAAACTTCAAAAAGCCCTTGAAGTCGCCCTGGGCGGAAATGTGAATGCGTCAATAGTTTCTTCTCATCCTATTTTTACTGGGCACAAGTTTAATCTAAATGGAGATAGTGTTTCTGATTTTGCATTCTTTATCGATTCAGTAATACTAAATAACAGTTATATTGATTTTATAGTCTCATTTTCAGGGCAATGTTTGCGCCAGGTTATCTTGGACATTCTTCCCTCAAATGGGATGATAGTAAAAGAAGGGAATAATCTGTTCACTGCTACTCCAGAGGTATGTGGGGTGAAATTAAATTCTAACCTTACTGTATCTGGTGCAGGACAAAATCTACCCATGAAAGACGATGGGACTTCAGGGGATATAACTCCAAATGATGACACTTACTCGGCTGTATTGGCAGTTCCTAATGGAACTACTTCATTTTCTATTCAAGGCACTGTTGGAAATTTTTCAAGCTTTGAGGCGTTCAATGTTTCAACTGCAACTCCATATCAGTTTAGATCGTCGACTTATGAGTGGATCGATGGTGGGATCGATATAAATGGAGCATCTCAAATAGTAGAAAGGAATTTACCGTTTTCTTTTAAGTTCTACGGTAAAGATCGCACCAAGCTCTTTATTAGCCCTAAAGGATTAGCAGGTTTTACTGAGGGTAGTACTGACTCAGATAATGAACCACTCCCTTCAAAAAAACTAAAGCATGACTATCTCGTCCCACTTTGGGCTGATTTAGTTCCTACTAGTGCATCCAGAGTTCTAGTTAACACGGTTGGTTCAAGTGGTGGTAGAAGATTTATAATTTCATGGGAAAACTTCGAATTCAAACCTACAGTACAAAACGAAGTATCGCAGGTGACTTTTCAGGTCGTTTTATCTGAAGGATCTAACCTTATTAAATATAACTTTAAACGAGTTTATTCCTCCCTTCCTACTAAAGATAAAGGAGCTAGTGCGATCTCTGGTATTCAGGCGAGTGCTTTATTTGCAACTATGTTTTCAAACAGAGAACAAAAGTTGACTGATCTATCGTCGGTGGAGTTCTTTATTGATAGCAACGGCGGTGGAAATAACAATGGAGGAGGTAACAGTGGCGGCGGCAGCACCCTATCAACACCTGAAAAGATAACCACTAAATTCAACAAAAAAAGTAGAACTCTAACGGCATCGCTACCACTAAAAGATGGAGCTCAGTATGTATTTGAATTTAAAGTCAGAAAGGCCGGAAAGAAAACTCCTAAAAAATTCAAGAGAAAAACAACCTCTAAACCTAAACACGCTATTAAACGACTCCAGATTGGGGACTACGTAATAATAAAGGGGGCGTACTCAAATGAGGCAGGGATTTCCGGATTTACCAAGGAGAAAAAGGTTAGAATAAGAAACTAGCTAAGACTAGTATCAAAGCGCTATTTCCTGTAAAAATTAAGGATGAGATTTGGCTGGATAGGAGGGGGAACGAGATCAGAATATCTCTACTCCTGCCTTAAAAATGAACTAAAAGGGGCAAATTGGCTAAAATCGCACCCACTCTCGATTATTCGAGATAACGCTCTTATACCGATATATATAATAGAAGATTCCCCTCTAAGTTCCCTTCCACGAATTCTCTGTGGAGTAGCCCCAGGAGTCACAATTCTAACTAACTACTTTTTTACTTATGGAGGGCCAGAGCCAATTCATAACAGCCCATGGAAGGGAAATTTAGAAAAGCTAAAAACTAAAAACACAGACTTTTGGGATCCTCTTTATGATTGGAAGAATAACGGCAACGTTGCTGAAAGAGAGGTGGCTGTATCAGGCAAAGTTGCTTTTACCTCAGTAGAAGATCGAATAGCCTCAAACTCAGATGCTTATTATATTCCTTTTCCGATACTTCCTGAAGATTCACTAAGAATACCTCAACGCTCAAAAACATTACTAAACTGTGGAGGAGTTTCACTTGAGTGGAGGCCTGAGATATTTTTGTTAAGCTCTAAAGATGCTGAAAAGTCGTTTTGGCTCGTTGATGCTGATGAAGTTCCCCAAGCAGAAAGACTAAAAGCTCAGTATCAAGCTGAAAATGTAGAGATCTTGTATCCAAGAACTCCTAGGCTTTGGAAAAAACTCTTAAGGCATGGCGGGGTTTCTTTATTTCAACTTTTTTCAGGTTATCATTCTCTTAGCCCATATATTGAAATGAGTCTTGCAGCCTCACTCCCTGTTGTTACAACAAATTATGGAAAAGGAAAGGAGTATCAGTATGTTTACAAGATAGATCCAGGTAAGGAAGAAACTACTGCTACAAGAATGATTATAAGAGAGCTTTTTGAGGGAGAGGCAGGAAAAATCTCCCAAGCTAGACACGATTATGCAAACGACATCTTTAATTCAAAATCTATTGCTGCCGAGGTGGAATTCTTAGCTTCTAAATTAACAAAACAAGATTATTGGCTTTTAGAAGAAGCCAAAAAATGGGTTGAGTATAAAGTATGTCAGGATGATTTTATTAAGGAAACCTTTAAGGAGCTCGGCTGGTGAAATTTGGTTTTGTGATCCCAAGATTTGGTGAAGAGATAGGCGGTGGCGCTGAAACACTTGTAGGTTCTCTTGCAAGAAAGCTTAAAGAAAGAGGTGATGAGGTGGTTGCTATAACTACCTGTGCCAAAGATCATAGAACTTGGGAAAATGAGTATCCAAGTGGGGAAGCACTGGCTTACGGAATAAAAACCTTAAGATTTCCTGTTGATAAAAGAAATTTAGACATTTGGATCCCACTTCAAATTAAACTCAGTGAAGGTATTCCCCTAACCCTTGAAGAAGAGCTAGCTTGGATGAGTGAAAGTGTAAATTCGAGAGATTTATATACTTGGCTCAAGAGAAATTCAAAAGATTTTGATTATATATTCTTTGCTCCTTATCTATTTGGAACTACATTTTTTGGATCATTAACGGTTCCAGAAAAAGCAATTTTGATCCCCTGTCTTCATGATGAGCCTTATGCCTACACAAAAGTTGTAGGAAGTATGATGAGACAGGCTAAAGGAGCCCTTTTTAACGCAGCTCCGGAGCAAAGATTGGCTGAAAGACTTTTTGGTGGAATTAAAGGTGGCGTAGTTGGAATGGGTTTTGAAAAGAGTCCATATGAAGATGTTAAGCCTTATTTCGAAGAGCCATATATTTTGTATTTAGGAAGAAAAGAAACTGGGAAAAACTGCCATCTTTTAATTGATCTTTATCTTGAAAGTAATATCAAAAATGAGGTTAAGTTAGTTCTTGCAGGTGGAGGAAGTTTTGACGACATTCAAAGACCTGGAGCAAAGGATAAGGTCATAGATATCGGCGCAGTTTCTGAAGAAGAAAAGGCCTCTCTCATAAAAGGGGCACTATTCTTAGCGCAACCATCAAGAAATGAATCATTTTCAATAGTATTGATGGAGTCTTGGCTCTTAGGGGTTCCTGTAGCAGTGCATGCCCTTTGTGATGTAACGCGTGAGCATGTCCTAAAAAGCGGAGGCGGGCTTTATTTTGAGGATTCTTCTGATCTGGAAGGGATAGCAAGGTTCTTTCTTAACAAGGATAATAGAGAAAAGTTAGGAAAGGCTGGAAGAGATTATGTCTTATCCGAGTATTCCTGGGAGGCTGTACTAAGGAGATTTGACTCAGTTTTAAATGGTTTTGATCAAGTGTTTGAGTATGAAGGATCGGATAGATAAATTAGTTGATGAGCTTAATGATCATTCATACAGGTATTACGTCCTTTCAAAGCCTATTATCAGTGATGCAGAATATGACAGGCTTTTAAGAGAATTAGAAAAACTCGAAAAAGAAACAGGGTACATACGAGTTGATTCTCCAACCGTAAGGGTCGGAGCTCCACCTGCTGAAGAGTTTAAGCAGGTAACACACAGAACCCCAATGCTATCCCTCAGCAATGCTCTTGATGAGGAGGAGTTAAGAGAGTTTTTAAAGGAGAAAGCATCATTTTGGAGTATTGAACTTAAATTTGATGGGGTGGCGGTATCGCTTTTATATGAAGATGGAATATTTGCTAGAGGTGCAACTCGTGGTGATGGTTTAATAGGCGAAGATATAACTAACAATTTAAAAACAATTCCTTCAATCCCACTTAAATTAAGAAAACAATCTTCTAAAATTTTGGAAGTGCGTGGAGAGGTCTTGTTTTTAAAAGATGATTTTATAGATCTAAATCAGCAAAGAAGAGAGGAAGGAGAGCTTGAATTTGCTAACCCAAGGAATGCAGCTTCGGGAACTTTAAGGCAATTAGATTCTAGTATCACTGCATCAAGGACGCTTACTTTTTTTGCTTACGGAACGCCTGATAAAGTCAAAGATACTCATTCAGAAAGTTTGGAGTTTTTAAGTGATTGTGGTTTTAAGCTAAGCCCTTACAGAAAAGTAGTCTCTAAAAAAGAAGAGGTGATTGATTCATATAAGGAAGCCTTAAAAATGCGTGAATCTCTTCCCTTTGAAGTTGATGGTTTAGTAATAAAGATCGACAAGCTCTCTGAGCAGGAATATCTTGGCGAGAGAGCTAGAACTCCAAGATGGGCAGTAGCAGCAAAGTTTCCTCCCGTAGAAGCTACAACAAAAATTGAAAGTATAACTTTACAGGTTGGAAGAACCGGGGCGATTACCCCAGTGGCAGAACTTACACCTGTAAATGTTGCTGGAGTGGTTGTTTCAAGAGCAACTTTACATAATCGTGAAGAGATAGCCCGAAAAGATATCCGGGTTGGAGATTACGTTATTGTTAGAAGACAGGGGGATGTTATACCTGCTGTTGTATCTGTAATTTTAGAAAGAAGAGAGCCATCATTGAATGTTTACAAGTTTCCAGAAACTTGTCCTTTATGCGGCTCAAAACTAATCTTTGAAGAAATTTTAACAAGATGTCCCAATCAAAACTGTAAAGGAAGACTCGTTCAAAAAATCACACATTTTGCCTCAAGAAAAGCTGCTGATATCGAAGGGCTTGGAGACAGCACTGCCGAGCTTTTAGTGGAGTCTGGTCTTGTTAAGTCTATTCCTGATCTTTTTAAGTTAACAAAAGATGACCTTTTGAAACTCCCAAGATTTGCTGAAAAATCAGCAAGCAATTTAATCGAGAGAATACAAGAAAGAAAAAGTTTACCATTAAATAGACTCATCTTTGGTCTTGGAATCAGGCATGTTGGTGAAAAGATCGCAAAAGTATTGGTAGTCCATTTTGGAGACAAATTGGGAGAAGCTACACTTGAAGAGCTATCATCTATCGATGAAATTGGCCCAGAGATAGCTCATTCTGTAGTTAATTACTTTAAGGAAGAGGGTGGAATATTAAGGGAACTTGCTTCTTTAGGAGTTAAAGGTGAACTGCCAAAAGTTAAGGAAGGAATCTTATCTGGTAAATCGTTTGTTCTAACTGGTAGTCTTTCATCTATGAGCCGTGATGTAGCAAAAGATAAGATTGAATCACTTGGTGGTAAGGTTTTAAGTTCTGTAAGTAAAAAAACAGATTTTGTTGTAGCAGGAGAAGAGGCTGGATCGAAGCTTAAAAAGGCGCAAGAACTTGGGGTGGCTGTGATCTCAGAGACTCAATTCTTAGGTTTGATTAGCGGAGGGTGAGCTGGTAAAGAAAAGAGCTATGATCATAACTAATCCAAGTTTAGTAGGGCAGCAGGCTTACAATGAAAGTTATTTAAAAACCCTTAAACAGGGGACAGAAAAACTTTCGGATTTCCTAAGTAATGGATTATTTGGACAGCAACCTAAATTAGCTGTTGTTCTTGGCTCTGGTTTAGGAGGGCTCGCTAATGATCTTGAAGCTCCGCAAAGTCTTGAGTTCACAGAACTAGGGTTACCGGTTGCTGGAGCCCAGGGGCATGCAGGAAGATTTGTTGTTGGAAAATTAGAAGGAGAACCAGTTCTTCTTCAACAGGGACGAATTCATATGTATGAAGGGCACCCTGGGCCTTTAGTAGCACTCCCTATCAGGATGATGATGAATGCAGGGGTTAGAGATATTTTAATTACTAACGCTGCTGGAGCTTTAGATCCCAAAGTCAACATAGGAGATCTGGTTCTTAATACAAGTTTTCACTTTCAACTACCACCAGCATATCACCCATCTACAGGGCTATCAGGTGAGATGATCGGCTCTCAGTTTTATCCACCTGCTTTTGGATATTCAGAAGAGATGATGGAAAAAATTAAGGAGAGAGCAAAAGAGATCCCACTTCATGAGGGTGGATATGTATTTCGTTTTGGTCCAAATTATGAAGATCCAAGTGATATTCGCGATCTAAGTCTCAAAAGAAGTGCTTTTCTTGATATTGGAGAAATTAAAAATGCTCCTTTAGTTGTTGGAATGTCAACTGTTCCAGAGATACTGGCAGTAGCTCAGTTTAATTCGCAATATCAGGGTGCTATAAAATGTTGCTCAATCAGTAACGTCACAAATCTTGGTGCAGGATTATCCTCCATTCAGCCTTCTCATCAGGAGGTTTTAGAAAATTCTGCGCTGGGTGGTAAACGACTTAGAGAGATCATCTGTGGTTTCCTTGGTTAGGCTTCAATAATGAATTACACTCAATTTTAGAGGGTGAAGTGCTGAACTAAGGTTCTCTCTTTGCTGCTCAAGGATTCCATGTGATGAAGAACACGGACACGTTCAAGAGGGTATTATTTACCCTAGGCATCGCGATCTATATCGCGACTACCATCTCGTCGTTCGGACTCCGGGAGCTTGCTCCTGGGTCCCCTGAGTTCCTGCTACACCTGTGGCAGGTAAAGGCCGGTTACATGGCCTTTGCTGGGACGCTAGGCATCTGGGCTGCCCTTACGGACTACAAGTTCGGCTGGGCGCTTCAAGGCCTTGCTTTCGCAGCAAACTTGCTTGCTATCTCGGGACTGACCGAGGTGCTTCGTGTGATTGGAGTTGGACTGGCGGGAGTTGCAGCCCTGATATGGCTTGGACAGGAGTATGGAGGGCTTAAAACCTTCTCTCCAATCCAGTGGGGGCAGCTACTTTGTGTCGTCGTGCTGAGCTTTGGCTTCGCCACAACCAGCCCTGTTGTGCTTGCTTCGGCTTGCACCTGTCTTCTACTTGTGTCGGGGGCAGAGTGGGTGCAACACAAGGTTGAGCCTGCGGCTTGGTTCGCCGGGTTAAACTTTGCAGGAACTATCCTTGGGTGGCTCTCGGTTCGATAGAAGGTTGTTTTGGTGAAGGTCTTTTCTTAGGCCTTCACCCTTATCTTTATCAGTGTTAAAACAGCTTAATGCGTACGCGTTTTGCCCCAAGTCCTACGGGGTTTCAGCATATTGGAGGATTTAGAACTGCTTTTTTTGCTTGGGCACTTGCTAAGCACTTTGGAGGCGAGTTCATTCTTAGAATTGAAGACACTGATCAAGAAAGAAAAGTCGAAGGCGCAGTTAGTTTTATTTTAGATGAACTTGCCTGGTTTGGAATTGAAATAGATGAAGGTCCTGGTAAAGAGGAGCTAGAAAAGCTTGGTGAGAGATCAGCTCATCTACCAAAGGGTGGTAGGCATGGCCCTTACATTCAAAGCCTAAGACTTCCAAAATATAAAGCTGCAGCACAGAAGCTCATAGAGACTGGATTTGCATATAGGTGTGATTGCACCCCAGAGATGCTAGAAAAAGAAAGAGCTGAGCAGATGGCAAGACGCGAGGTTCCTGGCTATAGCGGTTACTGTAGAACAAGAGAGGTTCCAGAGGATAAGCCTCACGTTGTGCGCTTTAAGATGCCTCATAAGCCAAAGCTCTCTATGCAGGATGCCGTAAAAGGACTTGTCTCCTGGGACAATCCACCACTCAGGGATCCTGTACTTTTAAAAAGCGATGGCTTTCCAACTTATCATCTTGCAGTAGTTGTGGATGATCATGAGATGGAGATAACGCATGTTATGCGTGGCGATGAGTGGCTTCCGTCAACACCAATTCATTTACTTTTATATCAGGCTTTTGGTTGGGAAGCGCCTGTTTTTGCACATCTTCCTGTGATTCTTGGAGAAGATGGAAAGAAGCTATCAAAACGGCATGGAGCTCCGACCTCAAGGGAGCTAAGAGAGAAAGGGTTTTTACCGGAAGCAATATTTAACTTTGTAATGCTAATCGGCTGGTCACCAGGCGGAGAGCAGGAGGTCTTTACAAAAGATGAGATAGTAAGGCTTTTTTCACTTGATAGGGTAAACAACGCAAGTGGAGTATTCTTACAATCAAAGCTTGAGTGGATGAATGGTAAATATATCCGCGATCTAACAAGTGAAGAATTTTATAAGCGTGTTAGAGAATTTTCTCCAGAGATAGATTCGATCAAAAGCAAGTTCCTGGAGCTTTCCCCCC
This sequence comes from Deltaproteobacteria bacterium UBA2409, assembly GCA_002343185.1. Classification (GTDB taxonomy): domain Bacteria; phylum Bdellovibrionota_C; class UBA2361; order UBA2361; family DDRT01; genus UBA2361. The sequence goes on along the minus strand of DDRT01000013.1, from coordinate 275,786 downwards.
ATCTTCAAGAAAGAGCAAAAACACTTCTTGAAATCCCTTCAATGATCGAGTTTTTAACTGATAAAAAAATATCAAGAGAGTGGGATAAGGTTATAAAGAAAGATGTAACTAAAGAATCAGCTGCTAGTCTATTAAATGAGCTTAAAGTTTTGATATCCGAGCTTAGTGGATTCGAGATAGAAATATTAGATAAAAGTGTTAGAGAATTTGCTGAGAAAAAAGGTCTAAAAGTCGGAGCAGTTTTTCCACTTCTTAGGATTGCAACACTATATACAAGTGCAACACCACCACTTTTTGAAAGTTTACATGTATTAGGTAAAGATCAAGTTTTAAGAAGGATTGATGAAGCTGTAAGAGAGCTGTTGTTGTAATGCTTGCTTAGGCGGAAAGAGTTGAAGGATTTGTCGGCAAACAGCTACCGGCTCACAGAGATACAGAGAACAGAAGCAGTAGACAAAGAATATTAGGGGTTCTTCACCCCTTTCTCGATTGAATTAGTTTATATAGATGGGCTGCAAGTTTGTCTAATAGCTCAATAGTGTCTGTATTTGGATAGCTTAAGTCTAAAATAGCCTGACACTCTCTAAGAGAACCAAAAGCTATAGAGTAGAATCTTCTCTGGTCAGGCCTGGTTTCTCTTCCTACCCCTTCAGCCAGATTAAGCACAATGCTAGAGGCAGCCCTTTTTAGCTGGTCAGCTAGATGTCTTGGATCCGTTTCTCTGTCTCTCAGTGATGCAGTTTGCCGTTAGCCGAAAGCCGTGTGCAGAATTGAAAAGAAGGGCTGCTCTGTCAGTGCCATTAAATCTGGCAGAAGGTAGAGGGAGAAGAACCAGAGCTGATCAGATAAGATTCTTCAGTATAGCGTTTGGATCAGTCAGAGAGTGCCAGGCTCTATTTGACATAGCTGATCTCAAAGATACAGAGACTTATAGACTATTAGATAGCCTTGCTGCATCACTATATAAGCTAATCAAGAAGGGGTGAGAATCCCCTTAGCTTTTCAGCTGTCGGCCTTCGGCAAACTGCTATCGGCAGTCGGAAAACTGATAACGGAGAGACGGAGAACGGGGAAGCAGGAGACAGCTTCACAGCCCTCCCTCAATCCACTCCTCTACAACATCAACCCTTGTAATTAAAACCCGATCATTTCCACCACAGGCAAGCTGGCTACCCGAGGAGATTAAGCCAATAAGTTTTCCATCCTTAAAAACTGGCCCACCAGAATCTCCAAAGCATATTTCAGCTTGATTATCTGACCCTACGCTTACTAGATGATTAGGAGTTAGATCACTTATCTTTAAAAGTCCTTGCTGAAGTGTCCCGGCTAATCCATTCTCTGCTATTCCATAACCATAAGCTGTTACGATATCTTCTTTGCTTCCATTTCCGATTTCGAGCTTTTCACTAAAGCTATCAAACTCTAAAATAGCTAGATCAAAGAAAAATGCCCCCAGCTGATCATCCCTCCTATAATTCGGATGAATAGTGATATTAGAAACAGGCTCTCCATTTACAAGAACATTGTCTTTTTCAACAACACAGTGGGCAGCTGTTAAAACCCTGCTATTATCTAAAATAACCCCGGTACATAAATCTGATTCATCTACAGTAACTTTGACCACTTTATCTTCTAGCGATGGGGTACAACTTGAAGGAGACAGTAAAACAGGGCAGGAAATAGATGAGTCTCCACCACCTCCTCCACAAGCTAAAAGGAGTGCTATTGGGATATAGTTTCTTATCACTCTCCATGTTAGAAATACCAAGAGCAGGTGGGTTTTGAGTATAGAAAGATTTAGGGCAAACGAAGCAATGTTTTCTTCGGCGTGTTTTGGCTTCGCCAAACCCACGCTAGCCCTGCTATGCTCATACTGTTTTGAGCTTAAAAAGCTCAAAACTGATTCGCGCAGGGTTTGTAACTCCATGCGGCTTATAATAATTTTACTGGCTGTTTTTGCAATAACTTCCTGCTCAAAACCAAGGAGATTGCCCAATATTTCTAGCGCTCCGTATTCCCCTATAAAACCAGCAGCACCAAGAGCAAAATTTCCTTCGTGGATACTTTGGAGAGAGGGTCGAGATTCCACTGGTGGTATAATCTCAGATCCGAGAGTACTAGCAGGTGATAGAGATTTTTTCTCAGGTGCCTATGCTAGGGCTCTTAGAAATTATCAGGGCTCTGTTTTAGAAGATGATCTTCTTATTCAAAGAATCGCTGGCACTTTTTTAGTAGTAGACGATCCAAAGCGAGCCCTTGGAGCTCTAAGTGATTATTACAAGAGGCTTGGTGGAGGGATCGAAAGAGTTCCCGATTATTCAAGTCTGCTTTTAGGAATTGCATATAGCAAAGGAGCAGAGAAAGAGCAGGGTGTTGCATGGCTTCTTGATGCAAAGGATAAAGCCCGAATTGGAAGTGTTGTTTATGTTGAAGCTGAGCGTGCTCTTGAAGGACTTCTTTCTTCAGTTCCACCGGGACAGCTTGATACCTTTATTGCCCCATGGAGAGATGATCCAAGAATTGAATCTGCCCTAAGATCTGTAAGAGTTGCATCACCAGAATCAAACGCCTATATGCCACCTCCAAATGCAAAATTTACAGTCGGCGTTCTTCTCCCTTTAACCGGCAATTTAAGTCAGTTAGGGCTGAGCTCGTCTCAAGGAATGCAATTAGTGTTTGATGATATAACTTATAATCAGTTTTTATATCCTGCAATTCGTGATGCTGGCGTTGATCCTGGTTACACAGAGCAAGCGATTGACGAGATGCTACGATTTGGGCCTATTGATATGTTCGTTGGCCCTCTTGCAAGTGATCATGCAGGATTTGCAGCAAAAGCAGCTAAATCAAGAAGAATTCCAATCGTAACACTCGCCAAATCAAGCAACTTTACCCCTGGAGAAGGAGTTTTTCGATTCGGTACAACCTCTGAATCCCAAGTTGAAGCACTGATAGATTCCATTCGAGATTATAATCCAAAGATTGCTGTCGTTTATCCAAATACAGATTTGGGAAATGAGATGGCAACATTGTTTGTAGATCGTGCTGCAAAAGCTGGTCTTAGAATTGGATTTACTCATAGCTTTGAAAGAGGGGATGCAAATTCTTTGAGTCAGGCTGTTTCGCGCGTTGTAAAAGAAGAGATAGAAGCGGTTTTCTTTCCCGATGTTGTAAGAAGCGCCGCAAGTTTCTTTACTGCCTTACCTGAGAAAGCTAAATCTAAAGTTCTTCCTTTAGGAATTGCAACTTGGGATACTTTAATAGAGCTTCAAAATTCAAGCTTCGCGATGAATAAAGCTGTATTCCCATCGTTCTATTCAAGATATTCAGGACAACCAGGAGCCGAAGATTTCTATCAGAAGTATGTTGGAAGATATAACCAGGAGCCAGATCTTTTGGCTGCTCAAGGTTATGACATTATTAAATTGGTAGCTGAAACAGCTCGAATATCTTTTCAAAATGGTATCCCTGTTACAGAGGCTTTTTTAAGAATGGGTGATTTTCAAGGGGTAACAGGTGTGATTAGAGTAAGCACTTCGGGTGAAGTTTTAAGGAAATTACCAGTGCTTCAATTTCAAGATAACACCTTGAAACCATTCACTGGAATGCAAAGAGAGATCATTACAGAGTAATTTTTGGTGTCTAAACAGGATTAAGGAAGTATGATAGAGAGAGTGACAGAAGAGCTAGAGATTCCATCTAACCTTCCTACAATTGCAACCAGAGATCTGGTTCCATTTCCTGCAGTTTTAATGTCAATGTATTTAACCAGGGCTAGTAGTGCTCGTGCGATTGAACTTGCCGGAGCAAATGACGGTCTTTTGGTAGTGCTTGCTCAAAAGTCAGGAGATGAGTCGCCTACAGCTAATGATCTTTACAAGATGGGGGTAGTTTGTGAACTAGTCAGAGCTCTTCCTCTTGCTGATGGAAGACTAAAGGTTCTTCTTCAAGGACTTGTTAGATGTAAGATAAAAAAGATCCAGGAGAATGAAGGTGTCTTTATTTCAGACATTGAGGTTAAGACTCCTAATGAAGTAAAAAAAATACCAAGCAAAGATAAAAAAGTTCTAGAAAGAATTCAGGCTAATATTCAAACTTTAGTTCAGTATGAACACCTTCCTGAAGAGATGCTTCTCATGGTTGAGCAGGTTGATGATCCTGGAACTTTAGCGGATCTAATTTTAGCTCATTACAGAATTGAAGTTTCAATGGCTCAAAGTTTATTAGAAGAGCTTAATCCTTTAAAACGAATACGAGCAGTTGATGAAATAATTCAGAACGACCTTGAGCAGTTCGTTATAAACGAGAACATTAAGGATATTGCCCGCGATGAGATGAACAAAGGACAGAGGGAATATTTCTTAAGAGAACAGCTTAGGGCTATTCAACGAGAACTTGGAGAGCAAGAAGCTGGATCTGATGATCTTGAGCAGTTAAAAGGGGCCCTTAGCGCACTTAAACTTCCAGAACAGGCTCGAAATGAAGTACACAGGCAGCTGACAAGGCTTGAAAAAATGCATCCAGAGGCAAGCGAGTATGCACTTTTAAGAACTTATCTGGAGTGGATAGTTGATCTACCTTGGGGTGTTTATACGAATGATATTCTCGATATTCAAAAGGCTAGAAAAGTACTGGACGCTGAGCACTTCGGTTTAGGAAAAGTTAAAGACAGAATTTTAGAGTTTTTAAGTGTAAGAAAACTTAATCCCGATTCCAAAGGATCTATACTTTGTTTTGTCGGACCTCCTGGAGTTGGTAAAACCTCCCTTGGTCGTTCAATATCAAGAGCGATGGGTAGAAAGTTTTTTAGAATGTCCCTTGGTGGAATGAGAGATGAAGCTGAGATTCGCGGGCATAGAAGAACTTATGTTGGAGCACTACCTGGAAGAATCATTCAAGGTATTAAGCAAGCTGGAAGCTCAAATCCTGTGTTTGTGCTTGATGAGTTAGATAAAATTGGCGCTGACTTTAGAGGAGACCCAAGTTCAGCACTGTTAGAAGTCCTTGATCCTGCTCAAAACAATGAATTTAGAGATCATTATCTGAACGTTGACTATGATCTCTCAAAGACTCTCTTTATTGCTACTGCGAATACTGTAGATACAATTCCAGATGCTCTACTAGATAGGCTAGAAGTTGTATTTATCCCCGGATATACCACCGAAGAGAAGATCTCAATTTTAGAGAGGTTTTTGATCCCAAGACAATTAAAGGAGAACGGTATTACGACCTTAAAACCCTCATTTTCTCATGCAGCAATGCGCTTTTTAATTGAGCGATATACAAGAGAATCAGGTGTTAGAAATCTGGAAAGAGAGTTTGGATCATTATGTAGAAAAATAGCTAGAGAAAAGGCAGAGAAGAAGAGACCACACACTGTATTATCAGAGAAGCAGATTCAAAAATTCTTAGGTGCAACTAAGTATGACCCTGAATCAAATGAGCAAAAATCCGTAATAGGGCTTGCAAGAGGACTTGCCTGGACTATCCACGGTGGAGAGCTTCTTCCGCTTGAAGTATCCGTAGCAAAGGGGAAGGGGAGTACGATTCTTACAGGACAGCTTGGAAGTGTAATGCAAGAGTCAGCCCAGACTGCTGTATTTTATATTAGATCACATGCAGAAAAGCTTGGGATCGATCCACTATTTTATGAAAAAAGTGATGTTCATGTTCATGCTCCAGCAGCTGCAACTCCAAAGGATGGCCCTTCAGCGGGGATAACAATTGCCAGTGCCTTAATCTCTGCTTTAACTGGCAGAAAAATTAGAGCTGATGTTGCTATGACTGGTGAGATGACCTTAAGGGGAACTGTTTTGCCGGTTGGTGGAATTAGAGAGAAGTGTTTGGCTGCGTTAAGATATGGAATTAAGACTGTCTTAATACCGTATGAGAATGCAAAAGACATTGAAGAAATCCCCGAGGCACAGAGAAAAAAATTAAATTTCGTTCTCGTCAGGCATATTTCTGAAGTTCTTGAGCGAGCTCTTGAAGGAGTTGAAAGAGCTAGAATACTAAAACCAAATAGAGCAGTCGGGAAGCATCCTTAATGATAGTCCTTTTAAGGCATGGGATCGCTGAGGATTATCACTCAAATGGCGATCCTTATAGGGCTTTAACCGGTGATGGAATTGAAAAACTTGAGGCCACGGTAGCGCCACTAATTAGGGATATTGGTGGTGATTTTAAACTACTTGTTAGCCCTTATGTTCGTGCTAGACAAACTGCTGATGTCCTTAAGAGATTTAGAGATTTTAAAGAAGAAATAATACTTGACTCATTAACCCCTGAAGCCGACTACCTAGATGCTGCAAAAGATATTTCAGATTACTCAGTTATAGTGAGTCATCTACCACTCCTTCCATATCTAGCATCTTATCTATTAACAGGAAGCCCACATGGAGTTAGTATTGAATTTAAAAAAGGTGGCGCTGCTATAATTTCTGGAAAGGTGCTTAAGGGGTTGGTGAATTTTTAAATATACTGATTAGCAGTTTAGTTTTTTTCTTGGGGGTCAGGCCGCTGTATTTTTGCTTCGTCCGCTAGCGCGGACGACAGATCCTGACCAGGCAATAATAACGTGTGGTCAGACCTCCCGGTCTGAACCCGTTATTTCTATCAGCGTGAATAATACTCAACTACTAGCGGAGCTTCGCACTGAACAGGAACTTCGGCTCTTTCAGGTTTTTTTACAAAACGCACAGCACCCTGAGCTTTATCGACCTCTAGGTAAGCAGGAGCATTTGCAGCTGGCAAACTTGCCTGAAAGAATGGAACATTCTTTCCTTTATCAGTAACCGTAACAACATCAGAATCAGTTACAAGATACCCTGGAAGATTTACTTTGAAACCATTAACTTTAATATGACCATGACCCACTAACTGTCTTGCAGCGTAAATAGTCGGAGCAAATCCGGCTCTTAGTGCTACTGTGTCTAATCGTGATTCTAGTAATTGGAAAAGGTTATCAACAGTGTTCCCTTTTTTCTTTTTTGCTTTCTGGAAATACTTTCTAAGAGCTTTCTCTGAAATGTTGTAATGAAATCTGAGTCTTTGCTTTTCAAGAAGTTGTTGGCCGAAGTTAGAAAGCTTACCTCTTCTAGCATTTTTATGTTGTCCTGGACTACCTGGTCTTCTCTCCATAACTTTGATCGCTTTAGGAGTTAATGCGACACCGATTCTTTTAGATAGTCTTACTTTTGGACCTGTATATTTTGCCATAATTGTATTTTCTTAATAGTTAAAAATTAGCATGGAAGGATCTCAAAAAATCGATGTAAAATCAAGCCTTTCGCTAATTTTCTTGCATCCGGCCTTGCTATTATTTGATAAACATTTAGTAATGCTGAGTATATTTGTTATTTCTAACCACCAAAAACGCTAAGAACACGAAGGGAATGACTCATTCTCTGTGGTATTTGTGTTCTTTGTGGTTCAATTATATATGCTTAGGATCTGAATGACTTATTTCAAGGTCATAGATAGGTGTTTCCACAACTTCAGCATTTCTTCATTAACCACAAAGACCACTAAGAACACAAAGGGGAAAGAATCCTTCTCCATATCTTTGTGGTTAATAAATGCAATCTACCACTTGGAATTGTGCGTAATGACTAAGTTCAAAACCTCTAATGCTAAAGTAAAAATAGTGCTAAATTAGACGAATGCCAAGACTTTCGGACTCAGGAAAATGGATCTTTTCAGCAGGCGAAGTATCTGAATTTGTTCTATGTCCTGAAAGTTGGAGGCTTAGGCGACTTGAAAAAAGGGCCGGAAATCCTGAAGGAGAGACACTCCACGGCGTATGGGCCTCAAGTCTTGAGCGTTCAAAAACCCTATTTTTAATGGTCAGAATAGCTACAACAGTAGCAATATTTATTTTACTTCTTTTTTTGGGATTAAGATTTGGCAACTGAGTGGGTTCTGCTTCTGCTTCTTGCTGGTTGCACAGCAATTGTACTTAGAAGAGCGTTCGTTGCCGCACAACGTGAATTAACGGGCTTTGAAACAGAAACTACTTTGGTCAGTGTAGATGGAGCTAAGTCATATCCAACACGAGAGTACGTTTCGGAGCTTCAAGGGCTTGCAGGCAGACCTGATGCAATCATAGTAGAGAACGGATTTTTTATTCCAGTGGAGAGAAAACCACTGGCTAAAAAATTAAGAGATAGATATGTGGCGCAGCTATTAGTTTATATGAGGCTAATCGAAGAATTTGAGGGTAAAAAGCCACCCTATGGCTACGTAATTTTAGGATCTAAGGCCAGAAAGCTGCGAATCGAAAATTCAACAGAAAGGCAGGAATGGTTATCGGAAATTCTGAAAAATATGAATGAATCAATAAGAACAGGAACAGCAACTCCTGACCCACAGACAGATAAATGTAAAAAATGTGATGTAAACCAAAGCTGCAATGCTTTTCAACAGCAAATTCAATAGGTTAGCTTAGGGTTTGTAAATATGCTACCCTGAAGCAAAATTCTTCTTAGAGAGGATAAGAGATCGTATGAGTGGAAAGCCGCAAACTCCCTTTGATGATGGAGGATTTAGCTTTGATCCTAAAAAGATCACAGTATATTCGCCTATTGTAAAACGAGATAGAAGACCAGGAGATGTCTTTGGTTCGACTGATCTAAACAGAAGCCGCTCTCTCATGCAGCAATCTAAAGCTGCCTCAATCTATCGCGCTGTTCGTTACAGTAAAGCATTCAGAAGCCAAGCCCTACCTATATTCCTGTTCTTCTTTCTACCCGGGCTTATAGCTGCAATTTTACTGTTTTTTGGTCTTATCTAGTCAATCTTGGCGCTCAGAGTCTAGTTCAGGTTATTATAGAGGCATGTCCGATAAGAACTATATCACCCCTTCGGGGCTTAAGGCTCTTACTCAGGAGTTTAATTATTTAAAAGGTACTGAGCGCCCTGAAGTCACACGTGTAGTCTCTTGGGCAGCTGGAAATGGAGATAGATCGGAAAACGGAGACTATATATATGGGAAAAAGAGACTTAGAGAGATCGATAGTAGGCTCAGATTCCTTGCCAAAAGAATAGAATCTGCAGAGGTAATTGACCCTTCCTCACTAGGTGGAACGAAGGTAAGATTTGGAGCCACGGTGAACTACGCAGATCCCGAGGAGAAGGTAGTATATATTGTGGGTGAGGATGAGATTGAGCCTGGTTCAGGTAAAATCAGCTGGAAGTCTCCCCTTGCTAAAGCCTTAATGAATAAAGAGGAAGGAGATATTGTTGAATTTATGACTCCTAAAGGAGCCTGTGAGGTTGAGATTTTAAAGGTAACTTACAAAGCGATTCCGTAATGAAGGGAATATTTGCAGCCAAATATATTTTAAGAAAACAGATCGGCGAAGGTGCTTCGGGTAAGGTTTATGCCGCATCTGACGTTAACAGCCAAGCTGAGGTTGCTGTAAAGGTTCTAGACCAAAGTTTAGCCCGAGATCCAAGATTTATTGAGAGATTTAAACGAGAAGCGGAGACTTTAAAAGCTTTCAATCACCCTGGTGCTCCAAAGCTTCTAGATTTTGGCGTAGCCGATACCGGCGAGCACTACCTTGTAATGGAGTTTAGTAAGGGGAAGAATCTAAAGGTAGTACTTGATGAAGAAAGAAAATTTGCTCCAGCAAAAGCTTTAAGAGTTACTATGGAGATTCTTTCAGTTTTGGATGCAGCCCATGCACGTGGAATAATTCACCGTGATATTAAACCTGATAACGTAATGATTTTCCCAAATGATCAGATTCAGCTTCTTGATTTTGGAGTAGCAAAGCTTAAAGAAAGAAAAAGTTCAGGGGTTACAATGGAAGGAGCCGCAGTGGGGACCCCTTATTATATGAGCCCAGAGCAGGCTAGTGGCGATAAAGATATAGACCATAGAGCAGATCTTTATTCTGTTGGTGTGCTGCTTTACCAGATGATAGAAGGCTCTCCACCTTTTGATGGAAAGAGTATGATGCATACTCTTCTAATGATTCTTACCCACCCGATTCCTAAACTTAAAGTCGATGCTCCAAAGTCTTTGAATGAAACTCTTGAAAAAGCGATGGCAAAAGACAGAGATACAAGATTTCCAGATGCAGAGAGTTTTCTTAAGTCGTGCGAAATAGCTCTTAGAGATGTAGTCTCAGGTAAGAAGGAAGAAGCACCCGAGCCAGAAAAACCAAAAGGAATTGTCCTTCCAGAAAAAACAAGACCACGAATTCTTTGCCTGGACGATCAGGAGATGATTATAAACATCATGAAGCATCTTCTTGAGCATGAAGGGTATGAAGTTATTACTTCTACAAGCTGGGAGGTTATTCACTCCTTCTTATTCACCAATGCAGTAGATCTACTTGTCTCAGATGTAGAGATGCCAGGCATGAGTGGTACGGCAATCTGTAAACTTTTAAAACAAACGATGCCTGAACTAAAAATAGTACTCTTCTCAAATCTTCCAGAGCGTGAGCTTGAGCAGCTAGCTGATGAGTCTGATGCTGATATGTGGATCTCAAAAAACTGGTCACCTCCGAAATGGCTTGAGATCATTAAAGGAATGATAAATGCGGGTTGAAAAAGATTCTCTCGGTGAGAAGCAAGTCCCAGAAGATGCACTATACGGAATACAAACTGTAAGAGCGATCGAGAACTTTGGCTTCTCAGGAATTAAACTATTTAATTTCTATCATTTCGTCTGTGGGCTTGTGCTGGTTAAAAAAGCTGCCGCCCTTGCTAATCAGAGACTTGGTGTTTTAGAGGAAAAAAAAGCACGCGCAATAATAACTGCATGTGATGAAATATTAGCCGGAAAATTTCACGAAGAGTTTGTAGTTGATATGTTTCAAGGGGGTGCTGGCACTTCAACTAATATGTGCGCCAATGAGGTGATAGCAAATAGGGCTCTAGAGATTTTAGGACATAAAAAAGGTGAGTATCAGTTTCTTCACCCTAATGATGATGTAAACTGCTCTCAATCAACTAATGATGCATATCCGACTGCTATAAAGGTTGCGGCTTTAAGATACATTAAAGATGCACTTGGGGCTCTTTCAGAGCTTCATGAAGCACTTATAGAAAAGTCGCGTGAATTTGCAGATGTAATAAAGATGGGTAGGACAGAAAATCAGGATGCAGTTCCTATGACACTAGGCCAAGAGTTTAAGGCCTATGCAGTAATGATCGAGGGAGCAGAAAAAGCACTTGGTAAAGCTACTCATGAATTAATGGAGATAAATCTTGGCGCTACGGCTATTGGTACTGGTCTGAACGCCCCTGAAGGGTATGCCGAGCTTGCATCAGAGATATTAGGTGAAATCTCTGGGTTGCCACTAAAGCTTGCTCAAGATCTTGTAGAAGCAACCCAAGATGCGGGTGAGTTTGTTCAGGTTTCAGCAACCATAAAAAGGGTAGCAGTTCAGATATCTAAAATCTGTAATGATCTAAGGTGGCTTTCTTCTGGTCCAAAATGTGGACTTAATGAGATAAATCTCCCTCCAAGGCAGCCAGGCTCTTCAATCATGCCTGGAAAAGTAAATCCTGTTATTCCAGAAGCAGTTAACCAGATCTGTTACCAGCTAATTGGAATTGATGCGACGATCTCTATGGCCAGTGAAGCAAGTGAGCTTGAACTTAATATGGCTGAGCCAGTTATTGCTTTTAATATGTTTTTTGGACTTACTCTTTTAAAAAACGCATGTAGAGCACTAGCAAGAAAATGCATCAAAGGTATAACGGCAAATAGAGAGATCTGTAGACAATATGTTGTTAATAGCTATGGGATTGTAACAGCCCTAAGTCCTCTTTTGGGGTATGAAAAATGCTCACAGATAGTAAAAGAAGCGATGGCTTCTGGTGATTCTGTATATAATCTAGTTTTGGCTAAAGGATGGCTCTCAAAAGAAAAGGTTGATGAATTACTAGATATTAATTCTGTAATACCACCAAGAAGGCCAAGAAGACGGGATTAGTTTTCTGGTAGAAAAAAATTTCCTTTATCTAGTACCTTCCACTCATCTTCGCCGTATTCTCTCCAGAACATTCTTAGAGTTCCGGTGAATGATCCTTGAAGATAGTCGATCTGAAGAGGAACAGTGCCTTTGAGATTTACAGCTACATCTTTAACTTCTAGATCTCCATTAGTCCAATCTTGAACTAAGAGTTTATTATCTAACCATGCACATATTCCATCATCATAAAGGAATCTAATGATAAACTTCCCAGATTTTGGCGGAGCAAGAAATGTTTTAAGTTTAGCCGAGAAATCATTAGTGTCTCCGAAGGTACCATCATGAGTAGCTCTTAAATCGATATTTGGAAGGATAAAAGATTTATTACCTTTATTTGTTATAGATTCAACGTTAACACCTAAAATTTTAGACTGATTTATGAGCGATGGAACCCCAGGGCAGGAGTTTTCGTATTTAGACCCAGGTTGAGAGCGAATTTCATGAATCAATGGGTCAACTAAGAGAGGAGGAAATTTTTCCCAGAATATCTTTGTACCTTCAATGTACCCGTTAAAAGCCTGATTATCGTGAAAAAGGGTAAAACCATCAGTTTTGCTTAACTCTCCTCGCTGTAATCGATTTACAACAATTATTGGTGAACTTATAACGGTTTGTCCATTAATGAGTCTGAAAATATTTTGAATTAAATCGACTTGCTGAGATGGACTTGTAATTCTAGAACTCTTTAATTTACCACCCAATATAAACAAGGGAACACGATTATAGGCAGAGTCACCAAAAAGAGTTAATTCCTCCTTTGAGACAGGCTCTCTGGCTCTATGATCACCCGTAATAGCAACTACTGTATCATCCCATCTCGAGCTGTTTTTTAGTTCTCTTAAAAATTCAGATAAAGCGTGATCAGTATAAGCCCAGGCAGACTCTTTTCCGCCTCCACCTTCACCTCTAAGTGGTGCAAATGGAACATGTGTCGACATAGTACTTGTGATTATTAAGCTTGGTGGGGAGAGGTGCTTTAGACTCAGATCTAAAACATGAGAATCTGGTAACCACTCATCAAAGCCAGAATCAATTATTTTTTCGAAACCCTTAGACTCGAAGTACGCATTTGATCTTAAGCCTAGTGTGTGAGCTCCATCAATTCTAATCAATCTGTAGCCTTTTATCTGATCGATAATACCTGGAGTAGTACTGGAGTCAGAGTAGAGCTTTCTTCCCCCCTTTAGTCTCCTAAATGGGTACTGACCCTGAAGGACTGATAGAACTCCCATATCGGTTGAATCACCGTTAGAGAAGAAATTCTCGAAAACAGCACCACTTTCTGCCCACTTATCTAGTTTCGGTACAAGTGAACCGTTTGGATTGTAGTGACCAGAATAGATAGCTGAGAATCCCTCAACTAGTATAATAACTATATTTACTGGCTCGCCTGGGAGTTCAAGATTCGGTAGTTCTATCGGCAATGAATAAGGATAATTCGGATCAATTCTTCTAGCTTCCTTTTTGGAGATTGGATTTACAGCATAGAATCTAAATGGAGTGTTCGAGCTTATCGAAATTAGAATAAACAAACTTCCGAGCAGATATTTTATCCTACCAATGTTAGCTTTTATAAAAAGCACTGCTATTAAAAAGGGGAATATGAGCAAAACCGGCAAAAATGGTTTGTAGAAATTAACAGCATCTCCAAACTCAATAATATGACTTAGAGTAAGTCTTCCATTCACTGAGTAGATAGTGAGTGCGTCAGCGAAATACCAAAGAGCAGCAAATGACGAAATTAGGAATAATGATTTTTTCTCAGATATAAGCAAAAGGATAATCCCAGGCAAGAAAAGATCAACTGATAAAAGTTCAATGAAGTTTCTAAACGAGAAACTTACATAATAATTCTTTAAGATCAGAGTAATAAGGACTACTAAAAGAGGACCGACTTTCATCTTATTATACACTCATCATTTGGAGAGTTTCTTACTGCAAAACTCTCTATCTCAGGATCGCACATCTTATGTTTACATTTTATTGCAATTTTAGGTTGATTTTCCAGTAATGAAACTTTTTTAGGAAAAACCAGAGCTTCCGTCCAGGCAGCTGTATATGGATCAGTGATCATATAAAGAGTTTCGCACTTACTGTCTCTTAATTTAAGAGTTTCAGTTTTAAAGCTTGGATGTCTTCCGCTAGGGTAATACCTTAGATTGAGAAGAAGTATCAATGCCAGTATCCAAAGTCTCTTTTGAGATAGCAGGATCATTATCGTGCTTAAATATCCAAGCTTTGATACCCAGTAATAAGTAGCTCCAGAAACCCAAAGTAGTAGCGCCAAACAAGAAGCAAAGATGCTTACATAGCCGAATTTATTTTTTGGACGAATTAATGCGAGGATTAATAGCACGAGTAAAGTCGATTCTACTAGCGCGCCTCCGTCTTTAGAAAAAATTCTGACAAATTCATCAATGTAAAAGAGGCTGCCAAGAAATAGAGCTATAAATGCTACTGGACTTAAAACTGCCCCAAGGGCACCTACAATCGGATGATAAAGAAACGAAAGTATCAACCATATATGGGAACCACCACGAATGAAACAAACAAGCATTGAGAGGCTCACAATCTGAGTCCACTGGTTTGTGGTGAACGATGGAAGAAGTGATATCCAAAACAGAAAAGCTTCCTTGGGAGTAAGTCTTAGCGATGCAAAGGTTACGCTAAGAAGTAGTAGTGGTTGTATTAAGAAAACACTTTCAATGCCTAGTAGTTTCCCAAGACTGGAAATTGAACCATGAAAAAACCATGGATAACCTTTAAGCTCACCACCCCAAGCAAGTGATAGTGAAGAGTCAGGTGGGGTAGAGTGAACATCTAGATATCTGATTAGTAGTATGTGATTCGCTCCATCCCAAAGTTTAGAAAATGTAGCTGGTGTAAACTTAGTTAACCATAAAAACAGAGCTATGAATAAAAGTGAAACTAAAAAGCTTTTATGATTTATCTGAGCTTTAGTTTTAAAGATATAGAATATGGTGAATAAAATTGGCAAAGCGAAGCTTGTATAGGGTGACAGCCATGCTGTAGTTGAGAGAATCATCAGGGATTCTATTATGATTCTCATCCTTGAAGTTCCAAAAACTGAATACCTAGAAGATCTGAATCTTCAAGTCTAAAAATTAGCTCCTTTATCATCTCTGATTCAATGCTTCTTCTTTTAAAAATCGTCATGTGACGCCATTTAAGATTCTTTTCTCTAAGCACAAAACCTCGATGAGAGATAACCTGTTTAGTACCAAATATTTTAGGATCCATTTGCTGTGGTCTTAAAAGTCCAAAGACGGCACCTGAGGGGATTCTGTCAAGCAGAGCCTGATTTACCTTAAATCTCTTGTCTGGGCGCCTTGGATCATAATCTTTAAGACTGATATTTCCATTCGGGTCTGGAGTAACGATGCTTGTAATTGGAATATAAGGAACCTCTACAGGCTCTACTCCATACTTTGAGCCTAAAGATCTTAAGATTGATAATTTTGCAGGTGAGCTGGGAAAAGTTCTTTCAATGCTCAATTTTTCATACCAGCCTCGCCGATTAATCTCGTATCTATATATCTTTGACTGGTTTAAGCCTATTTTTTCAGTAATATCCTGAGCTAATCCTCGACTAATGAGATTTTTGTTCCAGTCTGCATCAGGGAAATGAGCTCTTGTTTCAAAAGTTGGCTCATTGTTCATATACCGCACTTTTATTACTGTTTCTTCAAACTCTCCCAGATCGGGGCTTAGTGCAAGTGCTGCTATGGTTTCTACAAATGTTGCACAGTCAAATCCATCAATCCTCCACCTTGGCCTTTCATCGTACATTTGGCCCTCTCCTAGAGGGTAATCTATGAAGGGTTTATCTAAAAAGTGATTTGTTAGTATATCGATTCGCTCGTTTAAAGATCTCCCCTCTGTTAACAGAAAAACATTTTTAAGATCTGAATTTTCTGCATATGCGAAAACCGAAATAAATAAAACTAAGAAGCGAACCATCTTTAGATATGTTAGGTTACCACATTAGATGAGGGTAGTGGCAGTAATTCCAGCTTATAATGCTGAAAGTACATTAAGTATCGTGGTGTCTGGGCTCAATGATATCGGATTAACTGATGGAATAATTGTTAATGATGGGTCTACCGACTCAACGAAAGATATAAGCACCTCATTTAAAATGATAAATCACTCCAAACAAATGGGAGTCGGGGCTGCCTTAAAAACTGGCTTTAAAAGTGCCTTAGAGCAAGGTGCTGAACTTGTGCTTACTATTGGTGCTGATAATCAACGAAATTTTGTAGATTGTCTTAAGCTACTAGAAGAGAAGGAAACAGATCTTGTGATAGGAGTTAAGAATTTAAATTCACCAAATATCCCAACAGGGAGAAAAATCGCCGGTAAAATTCTTACTAGACTTTTTAATTTTAAAACCTTTCTGGCTGGGGGGAAATTTAAGATATCAGACTGTCTATCGGGTTTTAGAGTCCTAAATAAAGATGCCTTACAAATAGCACTTGGTATCAACGAAGATGACTATAGTTTTGATGTTAGACTTCTAAGAGCTGCAATAAGCCACGGTTTAAGAATAAAAGAAGTACCAGTTGAGGTTTACTATCATAAAGATTCAACTAGGATGAGGGTACCAGCCCTGACTTTTTTTAAGATTTTATATAAGTTGATTAAGAACTAAACCTAAGTCAAAGTGTTAGGTAATGCTTGACCTTTCGAGAACAGCTTTATCAGAGGAGCCAAGTTCTGCTAATGCTCGAATAATAGCTAATAATTACGAACTGGTTCGTGCTTTAGGTTATTCTGACCTAACAAAGAGAATACTAGAAAATTTTGCCTTCTTATCTGAGCTTCCAAGACGTCATCCCTTTGAGGGGCAGTGTATAGAAGCCATGATAGACTGGGCTAAGCGTAATAACGCAAAGTTCGAAAAGGATGAAACTGGCAACTTAATTATTGATTTTCCAGGTATAGGTTCAAAGCCAGTTGGACTTCAATTCCATATTGATGGTGTTGTAGCTGAAGAGTTACCAGCGGAGCAGGAGATTACCCGCCCACCCCTTGAGCTTTTCGTACAGACTCATGATGGAAAAGAGTTCCTTGGAGCTAAACATTCAACTCTTATGGCAGATAATAGAGCAGCTGGCGCTCTTATGATGGCACTAGCAACTGACTCTGAGTTGGTTGATAGACCGCCTTTACGATTAATAGTTACAGTTGGAGAAGAAGTAGGACTTCTTGGAGCCTCAAAAATTAATCCAAAATGGCTTGAGCCTTTAAAGTGCATTATTAATCTTGATTCTGCTCCTTATGGATCGATCACCACTTCCTGTGTTGGAGGGGCAAGATTAGAAATAAGTATGACATCTGAAAGGGAGGAGAAAGATAAAAACTCCGCACGCTTAATAGTTACCTTAGAAGGGTTACCAGGTGGTCATAGCGGGTCAATGATCACGGCCAAAATTCCTAATGCAATAAAGTATGGAGCACTCCTATGTCAAACAGTCTGCGATAACTTTAGCTCTGCAAGAGTTGTTAATGTAACCGGTGGCTCAGCTATGAATGCTATTCCTGCAGATGCTTCGTTTGAATTCGTAGTGTCTAAGCGCAGCGTCAAAAAAGTTAAAGAATCTTTAAATCGCTTTAAGAGAATACTACTAGAGGATACTGGAGAGCTCAAAATATCAGAGAAGGAAGAAGGAGATCTTCCATTAACAAAAGCCTCAGGTAAAGCGCTACTGGATCTAGTTAAAGTGCTTCATGATGGAGTAATAAAAAAAGGCCCACCGCTTGTCAGTTCAAATCTCGGCAAGATGAGATTTGAAAATGGAAGATTTATACTTGGAATCCTTGCACGAGCAGCAGGTACGAAAGATGATTTAGATCAAGTTGTTGCGACACATACTCAAGCTGCAGATAGTTTTTTTGCAACAACAAATGTTCTGCTTAGCTACTATCCCTGGAAAGTAGATAGCGAAGCTCCAATAATAGCTCTAGCAAAAGATGTAATGGAAAAATCTGGGATACCAGAAGTTCAAATTCGTGGAGCAACTGGTGGAATCGAACCAGCCCACTTTGCTAATATCGCACCTAACGTTCCTTGCATATCACTTGGAATGGATGTTTCTGGGCTACACACTACCTCCGAAAGACTACAATTAGACACAATCGAGCCAACATACAATATCGTTACCGGATTATTAAAAGAGCTCGCGGAAGATATCTAAACTTGGGGGTCAGGCCTCCCGGCCAATGTCACTTACCTTCATGGCGTAAGTGGTTAATTTAATTTGGTAAAACTTAAGGACGCAGAGGTCTCAGAGTTACGCAGAGTAGTTTGTTTTGGATAACTCTGTGAAACTCTGAGCACTCTGTGTTCAAAAATCAGTTATCAAGCACTGATAATTTAGAATTGAATGTAAGTGGGATTGGTCAGGCCTCCCGGCCTGACCCCCAAGTAAAAAATAAACTTATACAAACCGGACGGGACTTTTCACTTCGTGAAAAGTCTGAGGGACTCGCTCTGTTGTTGATTTTTGCTTCGCAAAAATATGCGACCTACGGTCTCTAGGGTTCGTGTCCAGCCGGGACTCGAACCCACAATAATGTTAAACCACTCGCTAGCTCGTAGTTTTATTGTTCTATTAATCTCTTATCTTCGGTCGCTTAAAAGCTCTCTCAGCCGAGCTTCCTCTATCGCGTGACGTTGGTCTCGTCAAAAGGTAGAAAATTTGAGAACCGGCTGGTTCGTTTAATTATGCGTAGCATAATTAAACGGACCGGACGGGACTCGAACCCGCGACCTCTCGCGTGACAGGCGAGCGTTCTAACCAACTGAACTACCAGTCCAAAATCAGGAACGTGAGAATCGCAAAGATGTAGATAAAAATCAATATACCGATGGTTAGAACGCTCTACTCGCGTTCTCATTAAGGAATAAAGGCTCGCTAGCTCGCCTTTATATTGTTTTCCTACGTGGCTTACCTGACGCATTCGCGTCACGCCACGTCCAACTGAACTACCAGTCCAAAATCAGGAACGTGAGAATCGCAAAGATGTAGATAAAAATCAATATACCATTGGTTAGAACGCTCTTTGGGAGTGTGCTGCTTACTTTATTTACTGTAGAATCCACATGGTGCGCGAGTATAATCCATCAGAAATAGAGCCAAAATGGCAGGCAATCTGGGAGAAAGAGAAACCATTCAAAACCCCAAGTCTTCCTACCAGTAAGAAGCTCTATATATTAGATATGTTCCCTTATCCTTCTGGAGCAGGTCTTCATATAGGACACCCTCTTGGTTATACAGCTACCGATATCTATTCAAGATTCAAACGGCTACAGGGATACTCAGTCCTCCACCCAATGGGTTACGACGCCTTCGGTCTCCCAGCAGAACAACATGCTATCAATACAGGAGAACATCCTGGTCTTATTACTGATCAAAACTGCCAGAAATTTACAGCTCAAATGAAACGTATCGGTCTTAGCTATGACTGGGATAGAGAGCTTCAAACATGTACCAAAGATTATTACAAATGGACTCAGTGGATCTTTTTAAAACTATACAACTCGTGGTTCGATCCAAAAACCAATAAAGCACGACCTATAGAAGAACTTCCGATCCCAGATAATATTAAAACCGAAAAAGATATTCTTAACTATCAAGCTGATCATCGTTTGGCATACTACGCTGATGCAATGGTTAACTGGTGCCCAGCTCTTGGAACAGTACTCGCTAACGAAGAGGTAATAGACGGAAAAAGCGAGCGTGGCGGTCATGATGTAATTAGAAAACCGATGAAGCAATGGATGCTAAGGATCACATCATATGCTGATAGACTTCTTGATGAACTAAATGATGTAAACTGGCCTGATGCAATCAAAGAACAACAAAGAAATTGGATCGGTAAAAAATTTGGTTTTGAAATTGATTTCGCTGTCCCAAGTGGTGGTGTTCTTACATGTTTTACAACCAGAGTTGATACTCTGTTTGGCGTAACATTCTTTGTCATATCTCCCGAGCACCCAATCGTTCCGCAGATCACAACTGCTGAACAAAGAAGCGCTGTTGAGAAATATTGCGATGACGCAAAAAAACTAAGCGATCTGGATAGAACAATTGAAAATAGAACCAAAACCGGAGTTTTTACAGGGTCATATGTTATTAACCCAGTAACTGAAGAAGAAGTTCCACTTTATATCGGTGATTATGTTCTAATGGGTTACGGTACAGGTGCGGTAATGGGTGTTCCTGCGCATGATGAAAGAGATTTTGAATTTGCTAGGCTTTTTAATCTGCCTATTAGACCAGTCCTTTCACCTCTTGAAACAGACTCAAGGTACGCTAGTGTCATTGAAGGTGAGACGCCATGGACTGACCCAGGACTCATGCTTCCTTGTCCTTATAAAATCGGCCAACAACTAAAAATAGAAGGGCTGCCTAACGAAAGAGCAAAAGAAGTTATTGGTGGGTGGATAGTTGATAATAAAAAAGGGAAAAAAGTAGTTAACTACAAACTCAGAGATTGGCTATTTTCAAGACAGAGATATTGGGGAGAGCCTATCCCGATAGTTCACTGGGAAGATGGAACTTCTACGGCACTTAAAGAAGACGAATTGCCACTCATTCTTCCAGAGATTCAAAACTATAAACCAACTGAATCAGGAGAGTCCCCACTTGGAAATGCTGGGGACTGGCTAGAAGTTGTATGTCCTAAAACAGGAAAGAAGGGTAGGAGGGAAACTAACACCATGCCCCAATGGGCTGGATCGTGCTGGTACTATCTTAGGTTTATAGATCCTAAAAACGATAAGGAAGCATGGAATCCAGAAAAAGAGAGATCTTGGATGCCTGTTGATCTCTACGTAGGAGGAGCAGAGCACGCAGTGTTGCATCTTTTGTATGCAAGATTTTGGCATAAGGTTCTATATGATCTTGGATATGTAACTACTAAAGAACCTTTTCAAAGATTATTCAATCAGGGGATGGTTCTTGCAAATGCCTATAAAGATAAACGAGGCGCATTAATCCCTGTAGATGAAGTCATTTTTAATGAGAATGGAAAGCCTGTTCATCAAAAAACTGGTGAAATCCTAGAGCAGATCGTTGCAAAAATGTCCAAGTCTTTAAAGAACGTTATCAATCCCGAAGATGTAATAAGGGAATATGGAGCTGATACTTTAAGATTGTATCTTATGTTTATGGGGCCCCTTGATTCTGGGCGAATATGGGATTCCCAAGCGATTTCAGGAGTGAATAGATTTTTAAAGCGAGCTTTTTCTTGGGTTCGTGATCAAAAAGATGATGAAGAGTCAAAAGATATAACTTTCTCAAGGCATAAATTAATCAAAAAAGTTACTGAATCCACAGAGGAGCTAAAGTTTAACACTGGAATCGCTGCTTTTATGGAGTTTCTAAACGAAGTCTCAGGAAAACAGGTTTCAAAGGATACTGTGTCAGCTTTCCTATCGATGTTGATGCCATATGCCCCATTTTTAGCAAGTGAGCTCTCTGAAATGATAGGCGTTAAGGTCTCATCCTGGCCTAAGTGGGATAGCGAAATACTAAAAACTGCAACTGTCTCTGTTGTTATTCAGGTAAATGGTAAAAAGAGAGGTCTTGTCGAGGTTGACCCTGAGATCGGAGAAGAAGATCTAAGAAATATTGTCTCTAATGAGCTTGAACAAGGTCTCTCTGAAAACGATAGAATATTTACCGTCTATCAACCTAATTCAAAAGTTCCAAGATTGGTGAATATTGTGCGGAACTCTTGAGTTTAGAAAAAAACCTCTCAAATGAAATTTTAAACACAGAGTTCTCAGAGTTACGCAGAGTATTTACTCTGTGAAACTCTGCGGCCTCTGTGTTTAAAAAATTAACTTAATCTACGCCATCGTTAGGATTACTTAATCAGCCCAAACTCACGAGCGATCTCTTCTGGGATCTCTTCTTCGTCATTTGATGTAACGGGAGTAATCTCACCATTAGTTTCAATTATCTCTGTTGGTTTTTGACCTTTAGGTCTTACTTGTAGAAGCTTTTCAGGAAGCGGATGTTCGTCAGGTGTTTTATCAGTCCAGGTATTCTCCTTGCTTTCATCTTTTAATTGATTCACTTTAGTTAATAGAGTAGTAATTGCAGCTTCATCCTTATCTGGATCATCAGCCTCAAAACTTGGAATGTTTGCTGTAAGTACCAAAGAATCAATCCAGGTGTATGCAGCAGAAAATCTTGCAAAATCACCTGATATGTCATCTTCATTTAGTACAGCGTCCTGAAGCGCTTCTAAGAATGCTTTTGTCATTGAAGCACCAAAGCCAAGCTTTTGAAGAAATACGGCACAAACATCGATGTGTGAAGTTCCAAATGTTTGAATCTCCTGCTCTCTATCATAAAGGTATGGTTTACCTTTTAGGGATCTTCTATATTTTTTAAAAGCTTTTTCGTCAGCTCTAGCAAAAGCAACCATGGATAATGGCCTAAGACCTCCAACTAGAAGTCCAAACCCGAGACCAACATCAGGAATAGCTTGTCCGAAGTATCCTCCAATTTCCATCTGCTCTAAGTACATCTCATAGATAAATGGCCACTCATCTTCAGGGCAGGCTTTCTTCCCTTTCCTAAACATGTAGAGGTTGATTAATAGAGAAGCTAACGCAAATGGTTTAGTTAGTTGCATTATCTCTTCAACTTCTAGTGAGTCAGCTTCAGTATCAAGAAAAGTCTTGCACGCAAAATAGAGCGGAACATGAACTCTTGGTGCTTTTATTATTCTGTTTGCCAGAAATTTTGTATTTGGGGAGTATTTAAAGTTCCCTTTTCCGTAATCAAGTAAAAGAGATCGGATAACCTCTGAAAAGGCCGATGGCGCTCCTATTATTGGTATTGCTAGTTCCTCAGCTTTCATCCCCATAAGTATATCGGAATATTAACTAGAAAAGTTTATGAAAATAGTTGCCGTTTAAGTACCATGTCATAAGCTCGCAAGCCATCTAGGGTCTCTACAAACCCCTAAGGGGTCGATTTGCGGAGCAAATCGGGGGTGAAAACATGTAACCGTTTAAAAAGACAGTCAAAGCCGATCAGGCTTTGACCACAAGAATCGGCTAAATACTACGTTTTTATCCGCTGAAGCTTCGAAATACACAATAAATTCCTACACCTTAAACGGTTACTTAAAATGCTAAAGAACTAAAAGCTGCACAGAAAAGTGCCTATAATGTGGCTAAATAGTTGAAAATACTTGGGGGTCAGGCCGGGAGGCCTGACCAGGCAGTAGCTAGCATTTGTCTGGTCAGGCCTCCCGGCCTGACCCCAAGAAAAAAAATGCTCCAAACTATAAATATCTTATCTATTCATACCGACAGCTCATTTGGCACGGAGGCAATGACATGGAAGAATTAAGAAAAGAGATTCAATACCTAGACCTAATAATCAATTCAATCGTTGTAAAAGAGGAGCTTCTTAAATTCGAAGAATGGAGCGAGGAGCTTTTACGAAAGGTTGCTGAAAGTTTGGTTGAAAACTAAACATTTTGATTAGCCCTTTAGATCCAAGTACAATTGGAGGCTATGTTCCCTGGTGTTTTAAATCGTGTGCTCGATAGTGAAGAACGTATACTTGATGGCGATGAGGCTCATGCTGCTTTAGAACAAGACATTAAAGACGGTCGCTTAACCTGGAGAAAAGACGTTAGTCTTGGTCGTCACTATATTGGAGAAATCCCTGTGATTGGAGAAGGAGAGCACCCTGGCGAGAAACTCGAGATCCATATATCTCCTGATATAGGTTATAAAGAAGGAGATCCCTTACATTTCTGCTTTAAGATCAAGGGAATGAGTGGAGATCTTCGCTTCCTAGGTGAAACCTATGGAATGTTAGTTCAAGATGCTAGGGGGGAAGCAGGTCAGTTTAGCCTGATTGAAAATATTTTAGCAGCCTGGAATGGCAGGAAGTAAGAGTCTAAACCTTAACCATTTCCCTTATTCTTATAAGCTCAAGGCACCCCTTAAATTTACATACTATTCCAGAAATAACTGGGATCCCCTTAGCTGGTTTATAGGAAAATGGCAGACCCTGAATAAATCTCCCCAGTGCCTGATCGCTATCCATTCCAATTACACCATCATCAGGCCCACACATTCCTAAATCGGTTAAAAAACCTGTTCCTTTAGGAAGAACTCTATCGTCAGCAGTTTGAACATGGGTATGTGTTCCTACAACTAGTGAAAATCTTCCATCAACATGATATCCCATAGCGATTTTTTCTGATGTTGCTTCTGCATGAAAATCAAGTAGTTTAAGATCGCAATTTTTAAACTCACCTTCATAAAGCTCATCTATTGCTTTAAATGGACAATCAAGTGCCTGATTAAAAAACACCCTGCCGATTGCGTTAGCTACACCGATAGTTTTGCCACTACTTAGTTCAAAAATGGCAGAGCCAGCTCCTGGGGCGCCTTTTGGAAAATTAATTGGTCTTATTACTTTATGAGGTTTTTCATCAAGTGTCTGAATAAGATCTTTTTTACTCCAGGTATGATCCCCAAGAGTTATACAATCAACTCCACAGTCAAGAATCTCTTTAGCAGTTTTTTTATCAAGGCCAATGCCACCAGTGGCATTCTCACCATTTGCTATCACAAAATCGATATTATGTTCTTCGATTAGTCCTTTAAGTCTTCTTCTTAGGGCAGCTACCCCCATCGAAGAAACAATGTCACCAAGCATTAAAACAGTTGTCACTCTTTACTCTCTAAAAATGAGAGTCTATCAAAGGGCTCAGGAATAATCCAAAAAGGATTTAAACCAAATTCGTATGTGCTTTGAAGTTCATCATCTTTGGTCACTTTTAGTAATGAAACAGTCGGGCTATGAAAACCGAAACTTATAAACATAGCTCTTTCTTGATGAACTAGTGGGAGTCTTCTAAAAAGTCTTATTACACCATTTCTGGCAAGGTTAGGAGCTTCTTTACAAAAAAGAAGACATCTATAGGTAAAGTTAGAAACCAGAGCATAATCATATCCATTTTTTCGTAGATTATCCGGATGAAACTCTTCTCTAAAACCTCTTACAAGAGGTCGTATAGACATATACTGAACGTTTGTGAATCCCGGGAGCTTCGGTGAGTTAAACTGATTATCAATAAGAATTTTTGCATCTTTAGGTATATTACTCTCTATAAATTTTTGCATTCTTACCCTTGAATCGCTTTTTAGCTCTAGTGTGCCAAAAATCCCCGGTAGGGAGAGAAGTGCTAAGAAGACCGGCTTGAATCTAAAGGATAAGATTCCTCCAGCAGCTAAAATGCTCAAAATTGGAATCGCAGGAAGGATGTATCTTTCTGGTTGAGGCTCAATTTTTGATTGAACGATCTCAGCAGGGAGGTAAAAAAAGATAAGACCCAAAGTAATCCATCTCCAGTGGTTTTTCAGCACTCCAAAACCGATTGGAATAAATAGTGCCCCTATAAAAAGATAGCTTGGAAGAACTCCTCTAAAAAAATGAAAGAGCCCTAGCTGAGAGAAGATAGAGATTGGAACAGTATTGCCAATTATCGCATGACGCTTTTCATACATCACGCCATCAAAGAATGTATTAAAATCTAAAACTGAGAATGGGGTTGTGATTATAAAAACGACTGCGCCGATTGCGCACATTAATAGTACTTTAGAAATTTTTTGCTTTGAAAAGAAAAGAAGCCCGAAACATAGAGCCCCTGTGTACTTTGTGCCCAAGGCAAGTCCTGCAAACACAGCCGATAATACCTTCGAATGAAGTACAAGGAAAAAACATGAAGTTGTGAATAGAACTAATAATGAATCCTCTTTTAAATATCTTGAGCAGGTAATAGCAAGTGGATTTAGAGCAAATAAAAAAGCCGCAACTGAAGCAGTGCTTTTACCGATAAATTTTCGTGACCCATAATACAAGACCCCGATGGTTAAGGTTCCAGCTATAGAGCTTACAAGCCTTCCCGCTAATTGAATATCGTCAATAAAACTACTCATAAAGTAAGTAAGATAAAGAAGAAGCGAAGGATGAAGAAAATATTTAGGATTTAGCGAACCAGTTTCTATCATTCTAGAAACTGCTTCTACCTTCCATCTTTCATCGTGGTGGTAGTTATAGGGGAAATCAATAAAAAGAATTCTAAGGAGAAGGCCTAAAAAAACAGAAACCGTGATAGGAATATACAAATCAGATCTAGATCGCTTTGTGCCCGCAAAAAAACAAAGAACTAAAATCAAGAAAACTACTATCCTTTCCTTTTCCATGCACCTCCGATAAAGATACAAAAAATTGGAAACAATGGAGCGATGAACCTAAGATTACCATGTGATACAAGTGGGTGAAGTAGTAAGAAAAGTACAGATGATTTTAAGAGTAAGAATGTAAGTGAAGAGTTATTGTTGAGGGCAAAAGGTAAAGAGATCAAAGCCAAAATATATATATAGGGCATAAGGGAAACTATAGCTTTCTGGAATTCAGGGTATTTTACGCCACCTTTCCAGAGTAATGATCGAAGTTCACTTGGGGGTTCGGTCGAAAACAGTTGAAACAGCCTCTTAAAATATACCTCAACTCCTAAAGATGGATTCTCCTTAATTTTGTTTATAATCATCCTTGTCAACTCAGAATTTATCTTTGCTTCACCTTGATCCTTAATTCTTGTTATCTCAGCAACTTTATCGATTCCAAAGTCAGGGGCGTTATGAGGACCAAAATTTGTCGTTAGAAACACCGGCTCATTGAATAATTTGTAGTTTCTGATATTCCAAAAGGATAAGGCAAGAATTAATGGTAACAGGAGCAAGACAGGATTCTTTCTCCTAAAAATCGGTATTAAGCAAACACCAACAGGCCTTACCATTACAGTAAAAGCAATTAATATTCCTGACAGGAGAGTTTTGTTTGAAGATCTTGAAAGATATATTAAAAGCAGAAAAAGCATAGTAAATAGTGATTCTGTCATTAGAAGTGGAGTCCAAAGGGGAGTAAGGGCAAAAAGAAGTCCTGCTATATAGGCAGAGCACTTGCTGTACTGTAAGGCTAGAAGAAAAATGAGTGCACACGATATGGAGTCAAAGAGGACATTTATCCATATAGCGACCTTTGGGTTAGGACCAAAAAGGGTGTAAACAGCAGAAACAAAAACAGGGTAGCCAGGCATTCTGTATGCCCTGAATGTTACCCCCTTATATTGCTCTGACTCTCCATCATAGATCTGTATATAGCCTTCACCATCATAAAGATTCTTAGCAAGAACATGATAATCCCGTTGATCGGAGGCAGGGATATAATTTGCAGTAGCGACAAGAAGTACTCTTATGATGAGCGATACTAAGAGGATGAACCGCATAAGAGTGTTTTTTTAATTTTATTAAACGCTGGAGGATGAGCAACTAAAAACGAGAAGCTCCTCAAATCTTCAGGCAATGATTCATTCTGTGGGTCATCTCTATATGCGCCAACAGAGCAGCCGCATTCTCTTGCTATCAACGCTCCAGCTGCAATATCCCATGGTCTAACACTTTCAAGGTATGCTACTGCAATTCCACAGGCTACATAGCAGATATCAAGTGATGCTGCGCCAAGTCTTCTAAACTCATGTACATGTGCTCTAAGCTTTGAAATAATACTGAGATTCTCATCAAACCGTTCTCCCTCGCTGTTTAAGAAGCCTAAGAGAAACAAGCCATGGGGATTTTCAACCACCTGAGCCAATTTGATCTTGTTTCTATATGCTCCAAGATTTTTTGCTGCTGAGAATGTTTCTCCTGTAAAGATATTTACGACAACTCCAATCTGGACTTCCCCATCTCTTGCTAAAGCAACACTAACTGCACAGTGCGGTAGTCCTTGAGTAAAGTTAGTCGTGCCATCAATCGGATCAACTATCCAAACATCACCACTAAAATCAGTGGTTAAACTTTCAGTTTCTTCTGCCAGAAATTTCGAATTTGTGAGAAGTGTAGATAGGCTTTCTTTTAGAAACTCCTCAACCGCTAGATCTGCCTCGGTAACAAGATTTCTATGACCTTTATGAGAAATTGAAAATGATTTTTTTTCGTAAAATTCTCTGGCAAGCAAAGCTCCTTCTTGCGAGATTCGGATAGTTTGATCAAGTAATGACTGCATGGGCAATTCTAATCTATACTACTTGGGGGTCAGGCCGCTATCTTACTTCTTCGTCCGCTGGCGTGGACGAGAGATCCTGACCAGGCTAAAGTTTTTATTATGCTCTCTTACGCAAAAGTTAATCTAGGACTGAGAATTACAGGCAGAAGAGATGATGGTTATCATTACCTAAGTTCGATAATGGCTTTAGTTTCACTTTGCGATGAAATTCATATTGAAGAGAGTAATCAAAAAGAAGTGAATGTTCCTGGATATCCAGATTTGGAAGACCCAGAAAAAAATCTAGCAGCTCGAGCACTTTCTCTGTTTAAGGATGGTTATAAACTAACCATCAATAAAACGATCCCACTTGGAGCTGGCTTAGGTGGGGGAAGTAGTAATGCAGGAATAATACTTAAGAAATTTAATGCGACAACAGAACAGGCTCTCTCTCTTGGCTCTGATGTTCCGTTTTTTCTTAAAGGTGGGTCTTTAGCTCTGATAGAAGGAATAGGAGAGAGAGTGACCCTTCTTGATCCAGCTCTTTTACCAAAAAATAGTTTTTTTATTCTTGTACCTGAGATTCACTGCAACACAAAAACCGTTTACGCCAATTTTAGAGGAAGTTTTTCAGAACCATTCAAAGATATAGATTTTCAAGATCGACTACTTTTTGGAAACGATCTCGAGGAAGCAGCACTTAGCGCCTATCCTGAGCTTAAAGGAGATCTTTTAAAAATTCGCAATATTGATCCCAATGCGCAACTCTCTGGAAGTGGAGCTAGTGTTGTATCCTTACCTAAGTCCAAGACAGAAGAGGACAGCCTAACGTCTCTTGGAATCCCTTTTTATAAGGTTAATTTCATTACCTCTTTACCTTAAGCTATCTTGCGAGTTACTCTTTTTCCCGTGCGACAACTCTTAATAACAGCCATTCTTATATCAGGTTTAGTTTCCGGATTATTTTTAGCATTTGGCGCTATCGTTCCCGTTGGTTATTTTGGGGTCGCTCAAGTTCTTTGGGGTCCTGGTCAGGGTGTGGCAGAAAAGGGTGGTGGGCCTGGGCTTTATCTTGCGATCCCTTTTTATAGAAAAGTTCATATAATTCCTGAAACATTAAAAGCTACAGATTTTAATCGGCAAAAAAGTGAGGCGTTGGAGATTACCGCTGCTGAGGGGGTTGTTTTAGATATCGATATCACAATTCTTACAAGATACATGCGTGAGGGAATTAAGATCGGCGAGGTTGAGTTCTCTGGCCCAGACAGGCTCCTTCAGACTCTAACTTCTGATCCAAGAAACTGGGAAGAAAGAATCCGCAAAGTAGTTCAATCACACCTAGTGAAAGAATTTGGGGGACTAAAGCCAGCTCAGTTTTACGATGTTACAATTAGAGATGCAGCCTTGCTAAGAGGTGAGAAGAAAATAAAGAAAGATTTAGCTCCGCATGGAATTTTTGTTGAGGCAGTTCTACTAAGAAGATACACCTACAGAGACGAT
Organism: Deltaproteobacteria bacterium UBA2409; assembly: GCA_002343185.1. Taxonomy (GTDB): domain Bacteria; phylum Bdellovibrionota_C; class UBA2361; order UBA2361; family DDRT01; genus UBA2361. The sequence goes on along the minus strand of DDRT01000013.1, from coordinate 246,175 downwards.
AGAATCGATGAAGCAATATTCAATAAAAACCTTCAAGAGCAAGAACAAAGACTAAAGGATACTGCAAGTGCTTTAGCAGATGTTAAAGCTCAGCTAGAATCAGTCGATGCTGAGTGGGATGCCAAAACAAGAACTTTAAGAATTCAAGGGGAGAACGAAGCAAAGGTGATTCGCTCTGAAGCAGCAAGGATTGAAGCAGAGAAAATGGCAGAAGGAGACCTGTTAGTTGCAAAAGCAGAGGCCGAGGTTGATAAAGCAAAAGCTGCGGTTCTTTCCCGAGGGGGAAATATGTATGTGGCACGGGAATTCACACCGTTTATAGAATCCCTCAGAGGAGGAGTCGTCAGAGAGATTAACCCTTATGATCTTAGTGGATGGCTTTCAAACTTAGGAGGTCAGAAGCAATGAAGATCTTCTTAACCCTTCTTTTTATAACACTCACTGGATGCAGCTTGCCGGTTCAGCAATTAGAGAACAGCGAGCGAGGAATCATTATTAATAATCTGCCCAGATTTTTAGGTGGTGGAGTAGCGAGCGGAGTTGTAAGTGGGGGCGAGCTGGCGATTGTAATGCCGTGGCAAACCCTTGTAAGAATCGATACAAGAGAGCAACAGGTAAATCTTGGGGATGAGCTAGGAGGTAAATGGGGCGAGTATGTATTCACCAGAGCGCTTGATGGAAATGAAGTAGCTCTAAAGCTAATCATTGTTTATCACGTATCAAGTGAGCCAGAGAAACTTGTTAAACTTGTTCAAAACTTTGCTAGTAACAACGATACAATAAAGAGCTTAGTGGTTTCAGTAACTAGAGCAGAGGTAAGATCTAAGCTTAACGAACTTCAAACAGCAGATTTTCTTAAAGGGTCAAGATTTGATGCTGTTAAAAAAGCCCAAGATGCTGTCGCAAAAAGACTAGAGCCATACGGTGTCAACATTACCGATCTGATTCTACAGCGAAATGAGTTTGCTAGACTCCAACCTAATGGAACTGTTGAAACAGTCTATCAGGAGAGATTAAACGAGATTCAAAGAATAAGAGAAGAGACCGAAAGAGAAAGACTCAGAATTGAAACAGTTAAAGCAGCAGGGCAGGAGAAGTTTAATCAGGCTCAGGCTGAAGTAAATCGTCAATTAGAAGAAGCCAAAGGAGAACGTGAGCAGGCCAAAGCACGTGGGGACGGATTTTTTAGATCCAAAGAGAATGAAGCAAAAGCAATAACCGCCCGCGGTAATGCTGAGGTAGAAGGGTTAACTGAGAAGGTCGCGGCACTTTCTGGTGAAGGAGGTGCCTCTATCGTAAAGCTTGAGATTGCAAAGGCTTTAAAGGAAAGCGGATCAAAGTTTGTCGTACTTGGAAGCGGAACTCAGAACATGTCTGTTGAGAAGATGGATACAAATCAGATACTTAATACTTTAGGATTAATCGAAGGAGTAAAGGAGAATGAGAAAAAGGAATAAGATTGCTTTAATCGGAGCTGGTCAGATCGGAGGAACCCTAGCTCTTCTGTGTGGTCTTAGAAATTTAGGAGATGTTGTTCTTTTTGATATTATGGATGGAACAGCCAAAGGAAAGGCACTTGATCTATCCCACTTGTCACCTGTTTTTTCCTTAGATTTTAATGTTTCAGGTACAGGTGACATTAAGGACATAAAGGACGCTGATGTCTGTATCGTAACATCAGGAGTACCAAGAAAACCTGGGATGAGTCGTGATGATCTTGTAAAAACAAATGCTGATGTTATTCGTTCAGTTGCAAAAGGGATCAAAGAGAATGCACCGAATTCATTTGTAGTTGTAATTACTAATCCACTTGATGCAATGGCTTATCTGATGCAAAAAGAAACTGGGTTCCCCAAAGAAAAAGTTGTTGGAATGGCTGGGGTTCTTGACACTGCAAGGTATCAGGCCTTTTTGGCAGATGCGATCGGTGTTTCTGTAGATTGTGTAAATGCTTTTGTTCTTGGTGGGCATGGGGATGATATGGTTCCCGTTAGAAGCTATACAACAGTTCAAGGGATACCAGTAACTGAGTTTTTATCAGATGAAAAACTTGATGAGATTGAGAAGAGAGTTCGCGGCGCAGGGGCTGAGGTAGTGAATCTTTTAAAAACAGGTTCAGCCTTCTATTCTCCTGCTGCATCAGCGATAGATATGGTTGAGTCCTACCTTTTTAATCAGCGTAAGATCAGACCATGCGCAGTATATTGTAATGGTGAATATGGAGTGAAAGGGATCTACCTTGGAGTTCCTGTCATGATATCTGGAAAAGGTGTTGAAAAGATAATCGAAATTCCTCTTTCTTCAGCTGAAAAAGATGCACTTGCTGCTTCAGCAGGAAGAGTACAAGAATTAATCAGTATATTATGATACTAGATTTTTATCGTTCTACAGTTGGTAAAAAAATTATCATGGCTCTGACTGGTGCTGCTCTACTTGGCTTTGTTGTTGGCCACATGGCAGGGAATCTAAAGATGTTCGGAGGAGTCGGAGCAGACGGGGTTCATAAGATGGATCATTACGCAGAGTTCTTAAGAACAATGGGGTCGGATCTTTTTGGAAGAGAGACACTATTATGGGTTGCAAGAGCAGGGCTATTAGTTTGTGTTGGGCTACATATACTCATGGCCTTTCAGTTGTCTTTAATTAATAGTAAGGCAAGACCCGTAGGATATAAATCCCAAGAGTACCAATCCTCCACTTTAGCCTCGAGGGGTATGATGTTTGGTGGAATAATACTCCTAAGTTTTATCGTATTTCACATACTTCACTTTACTACTGGGGATCTTCACTTTAGAGGATTCGAGTATGGTAAGGTTTACTCAAACGTATGGAACGGTTTTCAAAGTCCGAGCGTAGTTGCTTTTTATATATTAGCCATGGCGGCCCTCTCATTCCACACCTTTCATGGAGCATGGAGTTTATTTCAAACTTTAGGAGTGGATGGGCCAAAGCTTAATCCAATAATACGAGGTGTGGCTCTAGTTTTAGCAATTTTGCTTTTCTTCGGGTTCGTCTCGGTTCCAATCGCTACGTCAATGCAAATACTTTCAGCACCAATAGGGTAATTTATGGAGTTAAACTCAAAAGTTCCAGATGGACCACTTGATAAAAAATGGACAAGTCACAAGGGAAAAATAAAACTTGTTAATCCAGCTAATAAAAGAAAATACAAAGTTATTGTTGTTGGTACTGGTCTAGCTGGGGCAAGTGCTGCCGCAACACTTTCAGAGCTTGGTTATCAGGTAAAAGCATTCTGTTTTCAGGATTCGCCACGAAGAGCGCACAGTATCGCTGCACAGGGGGGAATCAATGCAGCAAAAAACTATCAAAATGATGGTGATAGTGTTTACAGACTTTTCTATGACACGATTAAAGGTGGAGATTTTAGAGCAAGAGAGGCAAATGTTCACAGACTTGCAGAAGTATCTCTAAATATTATCGATCAGTGCGTAGCTCAAGGAGTTCCATTTGCCCGTGAGTACGGTGGGACACTTTCAAATAGATCTTTCGGTGGAGCACAGGTTTCAAGAACTTTTTATGCAAGAGGTCAAACAGGCCAGCAACTACTTCTTGGAGCATACGCAGCACTTGAAAAGGAGATAGCAAGGGGTGGGGTAAAAATGTATCCCTTCACTGAAATGCTGGATGTAGTGCTTGTTGATGGAAGAGCACGAGGCATTGTCACAAGAAACCTAAGAACAGGTAAAATTGAAAGCCATGTAGCCGATGCTGTACTTCTTTGTACAGGAGGCTATTCAACAGTTTTTTATCTTTCAACTAATGCTAAAGGTTGCAACGTAACTGCAACTTGGAGAGCTTATAAGAGAGGTGCAGGCTTTGCTAATCCTTGTTTCACTCAGATTCATCCTACTTGCATCCCTGTAACAGGGGAACATCAATCAAAACTAACTTTGATGAGCGAGTCGCTTAGAAATGATGGGCGAATCTGGGTTCCAAAAAATAAAGGAGACAAGCGATCTCCATCAGATATCCCTGAAGGTGAGCGCGACTATTATCTAGAAAGAAAATATCCAAGCTTTGGAAACTTAAGTCCAAGAGACATTGCTAGTAGGGCAGCAAAAGAGGTTTGTGATGAAGGAAGAGGTGTCGGATCCTCGGGGTTAGGGGTTTATCTTGATTTCTCTGATGCGATAAAACGACTTGGGAGATCTGCGATTGAAGCAAGATATGGAAATCTATTCGATATTTATAAGCAAATTACTGGAGAGAACCCTTATGAATCTCCGATGAGAATATTTCCTGCCCCACATTACACTATGGGGGGTCTCTGGGTTGATTATAATCTTATGACGACAATTCCTGGGCTCTATGCACTTGGAGAAGCAAATTTTTCAGACCATGGAGCAAATAGGCTTGGAGCCAGTGCGCTAATGCAGGGACTTGCTGATGGATATTTTGTAATACCATACACAATTGGGGATTTCCTTGCTGATCATAAACCTGATGGAATTTCAGAGACCCATAAAAGTTTTTTAGATACTGAAAGGGAAGTTAAAGAGCGACTAAGTAAGTTGGTGTCCTTACGTGGGAATAGATCCATAGATTCATTCCACCGGGAGCTTGGAAGATTGATGTGGGATAACTGCGGTATGAGCAGAAGTAAAGCTGGGCTGACAGAAACAATTAATAAGATCCCTGAGCTTAGAGAGAGATTTTACAAAGAAGCTTGCGTACCTGGATCGGGCGAAGACCTAAATCAAACCTTAGAGCGAGCTGGAAGAGTTGCTGACTTTTTAGAATTTGCTGAGGTAATGTGTAGAGATGCATTAGATAGGGAAGAGTCGTGCGGTGGACATTTTAGGTCTGAGTATCAAACAGAAGAAGGTGAGGCAAAAAGAAATGATGATGATTATTGCTACGCTTCAGTTTGGGGAAAGAGCGAGGATGGGTCTCCAAAACTATTCAAAGAAAAACTAAATTTTGAAAATGTTAAACTTCAGACAAGGAGCTATAAGTAGATGAATCTAACACTTTTAGTTTGGAGACAAGAAACACCTACCAGCGAAGGTTCATTTAAAGAGTATAAGGTAAATGATGTGAGCCCAGATAGCTCGTTTTTAGAGATGTTGGATCTTCTAAATGAAGAGCTTGAGGTAAAGGGGGAGGCTCCAATAGCGTTTGAACATGATTGTAGGGAAGGTATCTGTGGCTCATGTTCTATGGTTGTAAATGGGAAACCGCATGGACCTAATAAGCTTGCAACTACATGTCAACTCCACATGAGATCTTTCAAAGATGGTGACACTATAGTGATCGAGCCATGGAGAGCAAAAGCTTTCCCGGTAATAAAAGATCTTGTAGTAGATAGAAGTGCATTTGATAAGATCATTCAAGCCGGCGGCTTTATCTCTGTAAACACTGGAGCAGCTGTAGATGCAAACTCGATCTTAATCGATAAAGAATCTGCTGATTCTGCCTTTGATGCTGCAACCTGTATTGGATGTGGAGCCTGTGTTGCTGCATGCCCTAATGGTTCAGCAATGCTCTTTACAGCAGCTAAGGTTTCTCACCTAGGACTCCTTGCTCAGGGGCAACCTGAACGTTACTCACGGGTCATCAATATGGTTAAAGAGATGGATGCGCAGATGTTTGGCGGATGTACTAATCATGGAGAATGCCAGGAAGCCTGTCCAAAAGGGATCTCCATAAAATTCATATCAAGATTAAACCGAGATTATTTAAAAGGTAGACTGCTTCAGATCGTTCAGGGAAGTGGGATGAAGGCGCAGTAAGGAGCTTGGGGGTCAGGCCGCAGTATTTTTGCTTCGTCCGCTGGCGCGGACGATAGATCCTGACCAGACGTAATTCTTGCCTGGTCAGGCCTACCGGCCTGACCCCCATCAGCCTGACCCCCAAGTTAATTTTCACCCCCTAGAACCTTTACTACCTAATATGTTACCGTTTCCACCATGAATATTCATGAATATCAAGCAAAAGCGCTTTTACTATCGTACGGTCTTCCAGTTTTAAAAGGATATATCTGCTACACCCCAGGTGAAGTTGAAGCAGCAGCCGATAATCTTGGTGGCGGGATCTGTGTAGTTAAAGCTCAGGTTCATGCAGGTGGTCGAGGTAAAGGTGGTGGTGTGAAAGTTGCCAAATCCCCTAAAGAAGCTAAAGCACATGCTGAGAAAATTCTTGGCATGACTTTAGTAACTCCACAAACAGGAGCTCAAGGAAAATTAGTTAGAAAAGTTTATGTTGAAGCAGGATGTGAAATTGATCGAGAATTTTATGTAAGTTTACTTGTTGATCGTGCGAATAGATGTATTTCGATAATTGCATCTACTGAGGGAGGAATGGAGATTGAGGAGGTTGCAGCAAAACACCCCGAAAAAATCATTACTGTTAAGGTAGATCCTAAGTCTGGGTATCAGGGGTTCCATACTGTAAAATTAATATCAGGACTCAAGCTTTCATTCGAGCTTCAAAAAGACCTTCATAAGTTATTTTCTGGCCTCTATAGTTCTTTTATTAATAGCGATCTATCACTTCTTGAGATTAATCCTCTTGTTATAACTAAGCAGGGCAAATTTGTTATTCTGGACGCAAAAGTATCAGTTGATGAGAATGCACTTTTTAGACAGCCACAACTTAAAACCTTTATGGATTATGATGAGGTAGATGCTAAAGATCTAGAAGCCTCAAAGTTTGGTTTAAGTTATATCGCATTAGATGGAAATATCGGATGTATGGTCAATGGTGCAGGACTAGCCATGGCTACCATGGATATAATCAAAGCTGAAGGAGGGGAGCCTGCAAACTTTCTTGATGTAGGAGGAGGAGCTTCAAAAGAAACAGTAACAGAAGCTTTCAAGATCTTACTTTCAGACTCCAAAGTAAAAGCGATACTTGTAAATATCTTTGGTGGGATAATGAAATGCGACATCATAGCTGGCGGTATAATTGCTGCTGCAAAAGAATTATCCCTGAATGTGCCTTTAGTTGTGAGACTTCAAGGCACTAATGTTGAGCTAGGAAGAAAGATGCTCTCTGAGTCAGGATTAAAAATTACGACTGCAGATACGATGGATGATGCAGCAAGGAAAGTTGTAAAGGAGGTTTCCTAATGAGCGTTCTGGTTAATAAAAATACAAAAGTTATTACTCAAGGGATGACCGGAAAAGCGGGGTCTTTTCATACAAAAATGTGTAAAGAATATGGCACAAAAATGGTTGCCGGAGTTGGACCAGGTAAAAGTGGCCAAGAGTTTGAAGGAATTCCTCTTTATAATTCTGTAATAGAAGCAAAAGAGAAAACAGGAGGAAATGTAAGTGTCATTTATGTTCCTGCTCCTTTTGCAGCTGATGCAATTATGGAAGCAGTAGATGCCGATCTGGATCTTGTTATCTGTATTACTGAAGGGATCCCTGTTTTAGATATGCTTAAAGTAAAAGCATATATGGAGGGCAAAAGAACAAGACTTATTGGACCAAACTGCCCAGGGGTAATTACTCCTGGTGAGGCTAAAATTGGAATCATGCCTGGTCATATACATATGCCAGGAAAAATTGGAGTTGTTTCAAGGTCAGGAACTTTAACTTATGAAGCAGTTTTTCAATTAACCGAGCTTAAACTTGGTCAATCAACCTGTATAGGGATTGGTGGAGACCCACTGAACGGTACCAATTTTATTGATTGTCTTAAAATGTTTAATGAAGACCCTGACACGGATGGTGTTGTTATGATCGGTGAGATTGGGGGTGATGCTGAGATTCAGGCTGCAAGATGGGTAAAGGCAAATATGAAAAAACCTGTTGTTGGTTTTATTGCTGGCGCATCAGCCCCTCCAGGAAGAAGAATGGGGCATGCAGGAGCAATCATTTCTGGTGGGGATGATACGGCAGAAGCTAAATTTAAAGCTTTTGAAGAAGCAGGGATGAAATTTACTAGAAGCCCAGCACTTTTAGGTAAAGTAATGCAGGAGGCGTTGGGATAGATACTTTTAGATCAGGCTTCCTCCTTCGCCAAAGCTATGTAGGACAAGAAAGCCAGACCAGACATCCCCACCTCCGTTTTGTTTCTTTTCAGTAATACAGACGATCTGAAGATCTTCCAGTACAACCATTAAACGAATATATATCTACTCGAGAATGAAACTTTCCACTCTGCCCCCATCTCTTCGCTATTCAGTTTGGGATGCATTTTTTTGGTGTTTAATGATAGGAGCAGGGGAAGCTTATCTTAGCGCACTTGGAGTTTTTCTTGGCGGAACAAGTTTTCAGATTGCCTGCCTTGCATCAATTCCTCCACTTCTTGGAGCCTCATCTCAGATCTTAGGCACAAGATTGCAGGTCTATGGCAGAAGAAAAGTAATCTGCATATTTGCGACTTTGCAGGCGATCACCTGGTTTTTTATTGCAACTCTTCCAGCGACTGGAGTGTCAGACGGTGCTTGGGCTCTGGTAGTGTTAGCCACTTTTTATCATACCTTCGGGAATGCAGGTGCACCTGCTTGGAACAGCTTAATCGGAGATCTTGTTCCTGAGTCGATTCGCGGAGAGTACTTTGGGTTTAGAAATAAAAGATCAGGATTAGGAACTCTGCTTTCGATGTTCGCCGCAGGAGTGTTTCTTAATTATGCTCCGCCTCAGATAGGGTTTTCATGCTTATGTGTCTTTGCAGGAATCTCTAGACTCATTTCTGCCTATTATTTGAGTAAATATGACGACCCTCCCTTTCATACTAAGAGCAGCGATTTTTTCAGTTTATACGATTTTATAAGACGTGCTCCTAATTCTAATTTTGCAAAGTTTGTATTTTTCTTTGGAATCATGAACGGTGCAGTAGTTGTCGGAGGACCTTTTATTCCACTTTATCTATTAAATGAATTAAAAGTCTCTTATCTAACCTATATGTTCTTAATTGGTGGGCAACTTGTAACCCAAGTGCTAACGATGCAGCATTGGGGCGCTCTTACCGATAAGTTTGGAAATAAGAAGATATTAAACATATCTGCTATTGGCTTATCAGTGATCCCATTTATGTGGTTAGTCGATAATACGTTCTATTATCTCTTATCTGTTCAGATTTATGCCGGGTTTGTTTGGGCTGGTTTTAACCTTGCTGCTAGTAATTTCATATTTGATGCAGTTTCTCCTGCTAAACGAGGGAGATGTGCCGCCTATACTGCATTGGTGAATGCTGTTTTTGTGTTTATTGGTGCCATGCTTGGTAGTTTAGTTGTAAGTATGAGCGAAGGATTCACAGAAAGTGTTTTCTTAGTAGCATTAGGAGTTTCAGGAGTTTTAAGATTAGCCACTGCATTTATATTCCTTCCAAAGTTTAAAGAGGTTAGGGAGGTTGAAGTGATCTCCCATAAAGACCTACTTTTTAGGCTAACTTCTTTAAGGCCATTTTCAGGTGGATTTTTCTCAGTATTCTCCTCAAAAAGGCAGTGAGTTTGACTTTTGCCTAGCTAAATGATATCAATTATCGATTAAAGTAAATAAAATTAATTAGTTAGTGACGAGGAAAGATGTCCAAGAAAAAAATGATTGATCAGTACAAGGTACATGGAACCGATACTGGTTCACCAGAAGTTCAAGTTGCTCTTTTGACCGATAGGATTGAAGAGCTAGCAAAACATTTTCAGAGACACGTTAAGGATAATACCTCTAGACGTGGGATGATGCGATTAATCTCCCGAAGGAAGGGACTACTTGAGTATGTGAAGAGATCCGATCTTGAGCGATACAGAAAGCTCATCGGCTCTTTAGGCTTAAGAAAGTAAGCAAGATCCTTTCACTATATAAAAAAATAAGGAGAAAAAAATATGGAGATACGAGAGTTAGATTTTCATGGCAGAACTCTATCGTTTGAAACTGGCCGGATTGCTAAATTAGCAGGAGGTTCGTGTGTAGTTAAATATGGCGACTCAATCGTTTTAATCACTGCATGTCGAGGAGCTGAGAAAGACGTTGATTTTCTTCCATTAACTGTCGATTATGTTGAAAAAACTTATGCAGCTGGAAAGATCCCTGGGGGATTCTTTAAAAGAGAAGGCCGTCTAAGTGAAAAGGAAACGCTAGTTTCTAGGCTAATGGATAGACCATGTAGGCCTCTTTTTCCAGAGGGTTTCAGCCATGAAATTCAAGTTATGGCTACTGTTCTTTCTGCAGACGAAGAAAATGACACAGATGTTTTAGCTGTTAACGGTGCATCATTAGCATTAACACTATCAGATCTTCCTTTTGAGGGGCCTCTTGGTTGTGTGAGGGTAGGGCGCGTCAAAGGTAAGCTTTGTATTAATCCGACAGCTACAGACCAGAAGAACTCAGATATCAATATGATAGTTGCTGGAACAAAGAATGCAATTGTTATGGTTGAAGGTGGAGCACAGCAGGTTCCTGAAGCAGATCTTCTTGAAGCGCTATTTTTTGCTCATAAAGAGATGCAGCCACTTATAAATATACAGCTAGAGCTTCAAAAAGTAGCTGGAGCAGCCAAAGTTGAATGGACAAAAAAAGAGCTAGATCAGAGTCTTGTAAAGTCAGTTAGTGATTTCTTAACCCCACTTATCGAAAAAGCAGTAAGAATTCCCGATAAAACTGCACGTAGAGATGCTTATAAAGCTGCAAAAGAAGAAGCAGTTCTAAAGTTCATCAAGGAAGGCGATGAGGACGCAAGTACAAAACAAAAAATTATTAATCACAGCTTTGATGAGCTTTCATTTAAGCTTGTAAGACAGAGAATTATCAAAGAGAAAACCAGAATTGATGGTAGAGATTTTGTAACAGTAAGACCTATTGATATTGAATTAGGTTTTTTACCAAGAACTCATGGTTCAGCTCTTTTTCAAAGAGGCGAAACTCAAGCAATTGTAGTCGCTACTCTTGGAACAGAAGCAGAAGCCCAAAGAATTGATAACCTAATGGGTGAAGCGTCAAAGACATTCCTTCTTCATTATAACTTTCCAGCATTTTCAGTTGGTGAAACAAAGCCACTTAGAGGGCCTGGAAGAAGAGAGATTGGGCATGGGGCATTAGCAGAAAGAGCTATCAAAGCGGTAATTCCTGATCTAAAGAAATTCCCTTACGTTCTCAGAGTCGTATCCGAAGTTACAGAAAGTAATGGTTCGAGCTCAATGGCAACAGTATGCGGTGCAAGCTTATCTTTAATGGATGCTGGAGTCCCTATAGCTGCACCTGTTGCAGGAGTTGCGATGGGGCTCATTGAAGAGGGTAAGGAGTTCGCAATTTTAACCGATATTCTTGGTGATGAAGATCATCTAGGTGATATGGATTTTAAAGTATGTGGCACTGAAAAAGGTATCACAGCACTTCAAATGGATATCAAGGTAAAGGGTTTGACAGAAGAGATTATGTCTAAAGCCATGAACCAGGCTCGAGATGCTAGAATTCATATCCTAAAACAGATGGATAATGTAATTTCTAAGCCAAAAGAGAGCCTAAGCCGTTATGCTCCAAAAATTGTAACTATAAAGATTCATCAGGACAAAATCAGAGATGTCATCGGCCCAGGAGGAAAGATGATCAGATCTATCACAGAGTCATGTGATGTTAAGATGGAAGTTTCTGATGATGGAACAGTTAGTATTGCTTCAAGTGATCAGAAGAAGATCGATAATGCAATTAAGATTATTGAGAGCCTTACCATGCAGGCAGAAGTTGGAAAAGTTTACCGAGGTATCGTTAAGCGAATTGCTGACTTCGGAGCATTTGTAGAGATTCTTCCTGGAACTGATGGACTAGTACACATATCTCAACTTGCTGAAGATAAAGTAAGAAAAGTTACTGATGTTGTACGTGAAGGAGATGAGGTTCAGGTAAAAGTTCTTGAGATCGATAGGCAGGGCAAGATCAGACTTTCAATGAAAGAGTCTGAAGTGCATGCTGCTAATTGATTAGTTGTTTTTTAATGTATATCTGGACTGGCTGAAGCCAGTCCTTTTGAAGGTCTGGTTTCCCCCTTCGCTGAAGCTTCGGAGGACAAGAAAACCAGACCAGTCAAATTCTTGCTGATCCCCAAGTTAAAAATTCTAATATTGGGATATTAACTCTGATTCCGGGTCTAGTTGTGGCTCTTCCGAATCGTTTTCAACTTTACCTTTATCCTTAACTATCTCTATCTCTCGAATTTTTTGGATAATCTCTTCGTGTGAAAGACCAAGTTTTTCCCATTTTGAAATGGTAAATCTAACCGCTTTATCTCCGTAAGTAAAAAGCATACTTCTCTCTAGTTGATGAGCAAATGTAAAGAAATCGCCATTTTTTGCCGGATGCTTGAACGCAGCTTCAAGAACAACAGGATTTAGATCACATGCTCTAGCAACATCTTTTAGATCTAAATCTTCGAACTCACTCGTAAGCATAGAAAGAATAGTTTTTGCTCTATCTCCATTAAATTCAAGAAGCTCTGGGTGAAATGCTAAAACTTGATCAGAAAGGCTTAGAGGTGTGATTTCAGGAAGTTTTGAGCCATCTATATATTTCTCATGTGGTTTAACCCCAAATCTTAAGAGCAGGGTCTCAACTCTTTCTAACTTCTCATTAATTTTTTCAATTGGGGTCGTAACTAGTGATTTATGTCGTTTTATGGCCTTAGGAAGCTCGGCTAGTAAATGTCTCTCGGTGTATAGCTCAGTTAAAGCCTCTACAGTAGCTCTAAACTCTGGTGTTAAGGATTGAGGATGCTTTAGAATAAATCTTTTTATATCTGATTCACTGTACTGGAACCGCGTGAGCATAATCTCTAAATAATCATGATAAAAGAAGTCACCAAAAGTTCTAGCTCCCTTATCAGTTGGGAGATATAGCTTAGGGTTTTTATCAAAGACCTGAAGGATCTCTACGTTTGATAACCCAAATCGGTCAAGAGTTGTTGCGGCTTCTATTAAGCCTGATGGATCATCTAAAAGTCTCAAATTTAGCTTAAAACTTTTACTTCTCTCTGCTAAAGTATCAACAAGTTTCGAGTCTTGTGGATGGCTCTTATATTGTCTCTTACCCCCATCCCAGCTTAATCGTTTTGCAAGTGATATCTTTATCTTGCCTGAAAGCACCTGGTCTAAGTTTTCTTCAATTAACCTTAATTTATCCTCACTCAAAGCTCCTTTAGCTATTTGCTCAAAGAGCTCAGGAGAATTAGAAGCTATCTTCTCAATTTGTTCAGGTGTGAAGATCTGATCTATTTGAATATTAGTTTTTCTAAAAACAATATTAGCTAGCTCAGGATTTTCAGTTAAGATTCTTTTAATAGCTTTCTCAGTAAGTCCCCAGGAGGTTAAGTGGAGTTGTAATGTCTGTTGCTCCTCGACCTCACCTTTTATTTGTTCTATAGGAGTTTCTTTAGGTGTTATAGCTTTTTCTAAATCAGAGCGGATTTTGTTTAACCTGATTCTTTGTTGATCAGTTAATGTGCCGTTTGGACCTCCTCCAAATTGTGAACGTGTTTCAAATTCAGAAGCAAAGAAACCTTTCTTTCCTTGATCAATTACTGCAAAAACTAGTTCTTTAATTGACTGGTCATGAGTTATTCCAAGCTCAGTTGCTAGTTCGATAAATGGCTTTGAGCTTCCTGAGTTTAAGCAAGATATTAATCTCGCCTCTAATATGGCTTGCTCCTTAATGTGAGAAACTCCTTCAGTGTAGTCTTTCGTAAATCCTTTTGGATTTAGAAGATGGTCAAATAATTGCTTTGAGGCTTCAGTATACTCATATGGAGCAAACCAGGGTGGAGTAGTAAGGGGCTCATTGGTTTGAGCCGAGTTGTAATAAGCCCACAGATTAAGATCTTCAAAGGTTTCAAAGGAAGATGCCCCTGTATATTTTGCAATCTGTCCAGCAACTATTTTCAAAGCTGGAATGGCATCCCCAGGAATCTGATCCATACAATTTGCAGCAATATAAAGATCTCTTCCTTTTAGATACGCAGCCTCAGATGAGGCCGATTGAGTAATATCAGCAAGTAGAGCTAAGGCAGGATATAGGTTTAGTATAACTACGGCCACTTTTGCTCTATCCCATTCATTTGATTTAGCTCTATTTAGTGTTGTAACAAGTTCGTTAGCCCAGTATGCAGCAGTTTCTGCAACCAATACCTCATCGGTTACCTCTTTATTTGCTGGTAACCGGAGAGCTTTTATTGAATCATCCTCAAGAGTTTGAAATTCAGGAGAAGCTACCAGATCTCCCATCATCTGCTTAATGCAGCCTCTATAATCCCTAAACTTTTTCTCCTCAATTTTTACTGGACTTGTAGCTCTTAAAGGTGACTTGAAAATCATAGTCCATGAGGGGTTATCAATGATGGCTAAATGCTGTGCTTCTCCACAAGATATCGCCACTTCAAGAAGGTGAAGATAGTTGATATGTGGATTTCCTTTAGGACAAGAGGACTTATTTTTAGAGGTAATGTGTTGATAGAACTCTTCAAGCGAGTCTCTTCTTTCACGTAGATCGGTACCCTTTAGGATTCGATCAGGAATAGCTTTTATAATTATCTTAACGAGATCGGTCATATCTCCTACATAATCCTTAAAGCTATAGCTTTCCCCTAATCCAATAACTTGAAGTCTATGTAGCCTGGCTTTGATCTCACTATCATCTGTAATTAAAACTTTTTTTTCCTTTATGACTTTTAGTGCAGCGAAGGCAAGGCTAGTAGCAAAGCTTCCAATTGATTTTTGAACCTCCCTTACGGTGTTTGGTGCATAATCAGTTCCAATTGGCCTTGGAAGCTCTAATAGATACCTTTTAGCATCCTCATTTCCCAAAGCAGACAAAAAAATAGCCCGCCCTAATGTGAGTAGATTTTCGGTAGATGAAAATGAACCCGATTGATCAAATTTAAGTTCGCCTGGTTTTAGGTACTCTGGAACGTAGAGGTCATCTTTATAAAGGACAAAAGTTACTTTAGATGGCAAATTAAGCACACTAACTTCAAAGTAATCAGGATGGCTTTGAATTGAGCACCCAATCTCTTCCTTAGTTACAATTTGAATCAGGTCATTAAGAGTTCGCTCTGTGGCCCTAAATTGTTTATTCAGCTCGTAGTGAAGCTCTTGGGGGGTGATCTTAGCATAGTAGATCTTCTCACCAAGGGTTTTAAGTTCTGGTACTACCACCTCAGGTAGCTTGTCTGGATAAGGGAGTCCTACTATGTGCATACTTCTAAGTGTTATTAGCTAGTTAATGTGTTCTGTGACACAGATCTAAGAAAAAACATCATAACTATTAATAGCAGTGAAGCCTAAGCTTGATGAAAAGATTGATGAACCTAAAAATCTAGGGATTGGTGGGCATTCCTCCCTTAGGGACTCTTTGCGTGAAGGTACAAATTCTAACTCCCTAATCGATAAGTATCTGAAGGGTAAGATAAGCATGGGGGAGCTTGCTTTTGAGCTTAGAAAACTAAACTCAGTCCAGGCAGATAGCATAATTAAGGAAGGAAAACAGAGCATGACTGCTGCTGTCGACTACAAAGAGGTTCCAAGGGCTGATATGTCTAAACCTGGAGCAGATCTAAACCCTAATGAAGAACATCAACCAAAAGCTAAAACGGTCTCTGAAGCAAAATATCAGGCAAGGGATACTGATGATCATAAAGCTAAAAAAGAAGCAGAAAATCAGGAGGCAAAACTTCAGGCCCAGCAAACTCAACTTAGGGTTAGAGAGGTTGTAAATTTCATAAAAGACAAAGAGGTAAAATCAGACCGCCATAACAGAAATATTGAAACAAAGAAGAAAGTAGAGGAGTTTTTAGAGCAGCAAAGTCAGGAGGAAAGTCCTATTAATCCGAAAAAATCTAGCAGATTTAAAAAACTTCTCACATCATCGATTAAGAAAGTAAAATCGATCATTAAAGAGTTATTAAAAAGAAGAAGTGGTGCCTCGGCACAGGGGAGATAGTATGAGTAAATCTGTCTGGTCAGGTTTTTAGCCTGACCTAAACAAGGCAATAATTGGAATTACTCAAAAAGCGATCCTACATTAACTGTTGGAATTTCCAGTGGCTTATCATCAGTTTTTTTATTGATAATTAAATAATGTCTAAATGTCTCAAAATATTCTCTTTCTGCAGGAGGTCGATCAGGAAAATCCCCAGTTAGTAAAAATAACAATTTTTCAAAAGCCTGCCAGATATATCCTGATTTTCTATCATCGTTAATGCTATCACCAAGTATAGTGGTCCAATAAAGTAAAGATGGGTGTGGATCTCTTTGTTTTTTTGCTGGCTCTCCCTTGTCAGGCCTACAGGACGCCTTTAAGGCTATTGTAAGAGGTGAGCATGCAGGGCAACTTGGATCTTTAAGAGGAGTCTTGCTTAAAAGTTCAAATACGAATTCTGCTCTACCATCTCGTTCAAATACAGCACATACTTTTTTAATATAAGGGATCTGCTTTGAAACGGATACCTGCTCGGCAAGAGAGATGGATATGAATAGAGTAAGGAAAAGAAGTCTCACATGATTAGAGTACAATCAAAGCTGGTTCCGGCAAAGGGGGAGGGGTCAGGCCGGAAGGATCTATCGTCTGCGCAAGCAGACGAAGAAAGAATACAGGGGTCAGGCCGAAAGGCCTGACCAGGCAGCTGCTAGCCTTTGCCTGGTCAGGCCTTTCGGCCTGACCCCCAAGTATCCTGACCCCCAAGTAAAAAAAGTTAACCTTTTTTCAAATATCTTAAGCAGGCTCCTCAGCAGGGGTAGCCTCATCTCTAAGAGCCTTTTTTCTTTTTCGGTTCTCTCTTATTCTTCGTAATCTTTCGACTACACTTTCTTTAGCAGAAGTTTTGACTTCATCTGGCTCATCGGTTTCTAAGACGGTAGGTTTATCAGAGATATCATCTGCTTTGACTTGAGATTCCTCGATCTCAAACTCATACTCATCAGCTCTAAGTCTTGCATCAGCAACTATCAATATCTGTATATCATATTCGCCTTCAAGCTTTGCTATATCCCTTCTCTTTCTGTTTAATAGAAACATTGCAGGCCCTGGAGATAGTCTGGCTTTTATAAGCTCAACAGTACCCTGAACTACAGCTGCTTGAATTTTTCTCATTACTTCCAGTGCTACGATCTCTGGATTTCTTACTCTTCCAGTTCCCTGGCAGTGCTGACATTTAGTCATACTTTGGCTCTCAAGGGATGCTCTTATTCTCTGACGAGACATCTCAAGAAGACCGAATTTAGATATATTACCAACCTCAACTCGAGCTTTGTCTAATTTGACTGCCTGTCTGACACGTTTTTCAACGTTTTGTATATGCCTTGGTGAGTTCATATCGATAAAATCGATAACAACTAAGCCACCGAGATCTCTCAGCCTTAGTTGTCGGGCTATCTCATCAGCAGCTTCAAGATTAGTTCTATAGGCTGTTTCTTCAATGCCTTCGCCTGCTGTGGCTTTTCCTGAGTTAACATCAACAGCTACAAGTGCCTCTAATGGTTCAATAACTATTGAGCCTCCAGATGGAAGGCTTACTTCTGGTAAATTTGTGGTTGCAACTTGCTCGTCCAGTCCGTAATGGCTAAAGATAGGATCTTTATGTTGATAAAGTTTAACCCTTGAGCGGTATCTGGGCATTGTCTGAGCAGTGAAATCTCTGATTCTGTGATAGGTAGGTTCATCATCAACGATTATCTCCATTACCTCAGGTGTAAAATAATCTCTGATTACTCTACTTGCTAGTTCTCCTTCTCTATAAAGCACAGTCGGACATGGTGCTTCCTTCGCTTGTTCCTGAATTCGTTCCCATAGCTTGAGTTGAAGAGAAACATCTCGTGCTAACTCGCTCATAGAACGATCTAGTCCCGCGGTTCTGATAATGACTCCAATCCCGTCTGGCAACTGAAGCTCATCACGCAAATTTTTTAGCCTTCTCCTAGTTTCAATATCTTGAATCTTTCTGGAAACCCCACCTCGCTCAGATCCTGGCATTAAGACCGTGTATCTACCCGGTAAGGATAGGTAGGTAGTTAGGGTAGCTCCCTTTGATTCGCGTTCCTCTTTGACGACCTGCACGACAAGTTCCTGTCCAGGAGCTAAAACATCCTGAATATTAATTCGATTGTGAGGAACTTTTTTGATCTGTCTTCTAAAGCAGTTAGGGTGAACATCATGAATCTGCAAGAATCCATTTCTATTGGCAGATATATCGAGAAAAGCAGCCTGAAGACTTGGCTCTACCCTTATCACCTTTGCTTTATAAATGTTGCCCTTTAATTTTACAGAAGCTGTAGACTCAACCTCGAACTCGAGAAGTGTCTTTTCATCTGCAATAGCGATTCTGCATTCTTCATGATGTGCTGCATTGACCAGCATTCGTTGAACCATTGATATCTCCTTAGCCCGGAAGCCCCTGTTCTGATGGATAATGTGGCTTGGACTTTCATAAAAATCGTTAATTAGACCAAAATGAAGAATCTTGTGTCGATCTTCTTCATATAGTTAGATAGCGAGAGTACACCGATAGATTTACTTTGGGAAATATTTAAATAAAATTACATTATTTTATAACAGCGTTTGAAAATGAAGACATACAGCTTAATTATATCAAGAGGAGAATTTCAAGGAGAGAGCTTTATCCTCTCAAAGTCTCCCAGTTTAGTTGGAA
Organism: Deltaproteobacteria bacterium UBA2409; assembly: GCA_002343185.1. Lineage (GTDB taxonomy): Bacteria > Bdellovibrionota_C > UBA2361 > UBA2361 > DDRT01 > UBA2361. The sequence goes on along the minus strand of DDRT01000013.1, from coordinate 227,578 downwards.
GGGCAGACAAGGCTGCTAGACTACATCCAGAGATCGATCTAACAAAAGCCGATTCAGCAGCCAAAGTTTCAAGAAGGCACGCTAATCTTTATCTTCTTGAAACTGGTGTTGAAGTTGAAGATCTTGGAAGCCTTAACGGCTCCAGCATTCTTCATAACGGTAGTCTTTTTCAGATCCCCAGCGGAGAAAGGGCAATTGCTAAACCTGGTGATGAGATCGTCTTTGGAGAAGTAGTGCTGAAGCTTTCTACTGACTAAGTAGCTCTTCTACATGCTGAACAAGCAACGCTGGTTTACAAGGCTTTGTTAAAACAAGATTGCATCCTGCATCTAAAGCTTCTTGATGGACTTCTGGGTCATCGAGAGCTGTAAAGGCTATAATAGGAATAGTAATTCCTCTTGATCTTAATTCCTTAACACACTCCTGACCGCTCATTCTTGGCATCATAAGATCTATAAGAATTATATCCGGCATCTCCTTAGAGATTACCTCAAGAGCAGAAATCCCATCAGATCCCCTGAGAACAGAAAAGCCCTTATCCTCGAAAAGAAAATCCACAATATCCAGTGCGGTCATGTCGTCATCGATGATTAGTATCTTTCTCATAGTACTGAGGTTATCCAAAAAATCTCTATCTTGCTAACTGTTAAGATGTTTACCTCTCGAATATCGCTTCTAGCGATCTAGTTTTAATTGATAAAACAAAGTGTTATTTACATCAATTTTGAAAAGAATCCACAACCTGAGCACTCAAATAGAGGTGAGAGTATGTTAAGGTTTCGGGCATGTTTGCAATTGAAATAGGTTTTCCAGATAGTCCTTCAGCACCGGAGATGCTTTTTGTTAAGAGGCATTTTCTCACTATTGGTAGCGCAGATAAGAATCATGTAGTTGTTGAAGATCTTTCTGAGAGCAATGCTGTAGTAAGATTAACTCGCACCATCGAGAGAAAATTTAGGTGTGAAGTTACTTATCCTGGTAAAGACCCAGAGAGCGCTGTGTATGATGGAAGTGCTGCAATTACTGTCGGAGAAGTTTCATTCTTTCTGGTTGCACTTGATATAGATCTCTTACCAAAAGAGAGCGAAAGCCCTGACAAGGCGGGGGTTCGCTTGATTCGATCTGCAACAGGTAAGCTCGCACCACACTTTCCCGCTCTAGTAGTTCCTCAGAATCCAAGTATTGTCGTCTCATTCCATGAAGGACAAAGTGTAGATATAGGACGAGGCAGACAGGCACAACTGAGATTAGACACAACCGATATATCAGCCCTTCATGCAAGAATCGGGTTTGAAAATGGAATGTTTTGGGTTGAAGATCTAGGTTCCACAAATGGAACTTTCGTTGGAAGCAATCAGATATCGGGTCGAGTAAACGTAGATCCTGGGGCGCCTATCCAACTTGGAAGTGAGACTGTAGTATTTGGAGTATCCTCTGCAGAGGAACTAAAAGAGCTAGGAGGGAGTGGAGCTACCGAAATCGAGCAACGTCCTCCAACATTACAAAGATCCGCTTTCCCAGCATTACTTTCACTATCAGATGTTGCCCGTCCAGCAAGAGTTCTAATGATACCTGGCAATATACTAAAAGTAGGTCGAGATCCTTCTTGTGATATGTGGATAGGGGCACCTCACATATCAAGGGTACACTGCACGATACAGCTTCAAGATGATGGCTCTGTGATAGTTAGGGATCAGAGTACAAACGGTACCTCGGTTGATGGAAAGATTTTAAGGAAAGGAGATTTTCTTGAAGCTAATAAAGAGCCTAAAGTGCTTGAACTGGGAGGAGGAGTCACCATTGCCCTTTGTTTTTCAGTAGAAGACGAACAGCGTTTCTCTGCAGTAGGGGGAAGTGGAGAAGCTTTTTCAAGAGTTGCAGCAAATCAGGAACTTCCAGCATCTCAAGAGGTGGTGAATGAGCCAACCGTCTCATCTCCTATTAAACCGGGATCAAGAACAATGCTCGCGGTTTTAGGAGTTACGGCTATAGCTGTAGTAGGAGTGATTGTTTTACTGGTAGTACCGTTGATTTTTAATTAAGAATGGTTTTTGGGAGGTTCCCATGGATAGCACAGAGTTAAGTTTTGTAAGATGCCCGGCTTGTAGAAGCCTTGTACCTGCTACATCAAATCGTTGCAGAATGTGCGGAAGCGCACTCGAGGCTGAGGCGCCAAAAAAGGCAGAGGAAGAGCCTAAAAACGGCAGCCGAGTAAGACAACACACAACTCTTGGCACTGAGAGTGAAGTAGTTCAGGCTATCGAACAGGTAAGAGAGGAGGAAGCTCCAAAGGCTGCCCCTATCAAAGAAGAAGAGGATCCGCTGAGTCAGTATCTTGAAGACTTTGATGATGATAACGACGACGATGACGATGAAGAAGAGTTAGAGGATATTTTAGGTCTTAGTGATGAAGATCAAGAGGAAGAGACTCAGGAAGAAGAGGCTGAAGAGGAGATAATTGAGGAAACTCCACCACCTCCACCACCACCTGTAAAAAAAGCAGCAGCACCTCAACCAAAAAAAGCTGGACTGACTTTTAAAGCAAAAGAGACAAAACCTGAGATTAAAAGAGAGCCTGAGCCAAAAAAAGTTGCTCCACCAAAGGCTGCACCTAAGAAAAAAGGGACATCAGCACCTGGAAGGCTATATGGTTGGTTTGTCAGCTTTGCATCTCCAGAAGGAGCCGCTGTTGAGCTTCGTGAGGGAAGATTTTTTATAACAAGTGCTAATGTAAGGGGTGCTGATTTAGTTTTAAATGATGAGTCTATTTCATCTCCTCACGCCCTCGTGGTAATAGAGTCTGGACTGGTTGTACAAGACTTAGTCAGCGAAACAGGAGTATTTGTGAGAAGAGCTGGCAGCACCGAATTTAAACAGGAGATTGATTCTGTAGAGCTTTTCCATGGCGATTCAGTACGTTTCGGAAATGTTGAATTTATAGTTTCATTACTACCTGATGTGGATTCTTAAAGTAGCGGCCTTTTCAGTTTTTTTACTAGGGTGTCAGGAGCGTACTCTAGTGTCTGGTATAGATCAGTCCGAAGCAAATAAAATTGTAGCTGTTCTCTTTAGGGCTGGTATCACTGCAGAGGCAGCAAGTGAAAGTGGAGCTCGAGGCAAGTTTAAAGTTCTTATTGATGATGCATATTATCAAGAAGCTGTAAGCATAATAGACTCTAAAGGGCTTCCTGATAGGAACAAATCAACCTTAGAATCGATTGTTAATCCAAGCTCACTACTACCTGCAAGTAAGGGAGTAGAGGCTCTTAGAGGTGATTATGCGCTTTCACTTCAGTTGGCTGCTCTTATAAAGAGAAATCCAAATATCAGCGATGTAGCTGTAGTTGTTAGAACTATTGATGGCGAATCAGGGGTATCCATCTCATTAGTTGAAGAAAGACGAGACTCCCTATCACATGACGATTTAAAGGCGCTTGTAGCTCAGGTTGTACCAAGTGTTAAGGTTGAAAGAATTGCGATATCCCGCAGCCTGGCTCCACCACAGAATTCATTAACTGGTAGACTTGTTCACACACTTTTTGGGGTAAGACTATTTCAGGAAGAGTATCCAAGGTTTGTAATTTTGGCACTTTCATTTTTGGTTATTTTTGGAGCACTAGGTGCGATGCTAGGATACCTAATAGGATTTAGAAAAGGCACCGAGATGGAAGGCTCAGACCTTCCAGTAGTGTGGAAAGAGAGAAGTGATGTATTTAGGGTGAAGGGCGATGGCGGGTAGTTTAAGAGATCAATTTTCAAGACTTTCCCCAAGGCAACGTGCATTAATCTGCATGGCGGTTTTGTTTGATGGCGTTGATGCAGGATCCTTTCTTGAAAGTGACGCAAGAAGTGGAATTGAGCTAAGGGCTGCTGCTGATGTTCTTTCATCTCAGCAGGCAGATTTAAGACTACCATTAGTAGCAACTCTCTTACGGCAAGCGGTTGAGGAGCTTTCATGAATAAGGTAGCTGAAGAATATTCAAGAAGGCTTGAACTTTATCAGAGCTTAGAGGCTGAATACGAAGGAATATGTAAATCCTTGAGAGAAAAGAGTCCAATTCAAGCGTTGAGAGAGGGCGATGTTGCCCGTGCAAAAAGAGTATCAGGACAACTTGGAGAGTTAAAAAAATTAAAGGAATCTCTCGCCAAGAGACTTGAAGCTGCAAGAGATAGTGTTGAAAAAGCTAAAGAGAGGATGGAGGATGCTGCATGACATCACTTGACTCTTGGGATCCTACAAAACTGCTCAAAGGGGTTTCTGCTCATGAGGTAAATCTATCAAGAGGTTTTTTAAGAGCACAGCCAGGAAGTTGGTTCCCAGGAATGTTAGCTCAATGGGGTGCGCTATTTTACACATTTGGGGTTGAAGCAAAAGTTTCAGAGATTAAACCAGTTCTTTCAATTCCAAGAGGACTCCCATATGCGTTTGGAGCGTTAATGGATGATGAGCCATTAGGGGTATTTTTAGATGACGATAGCGCGAGAGTCATCCTAGAAGTTTTAACACCTGAATCAAGTCCAGGAGCTAGTTCGGTTGTATTAGAGTATTTAGTTAGAAGGTTACTTGTAACTCTTGGTCAATCCTGGAGTGGTCCATCACTCGGAAATCTTGTTTACGATCCTGATTCAAAAATCCGGGACGCAGTTCTCCATGGTGGTATTAAGCTAGGAATAAGGGTTAATCAACAAACTGCTATTATTTGGATCGCATTAGGGCCATCTCTTGTTGCTCAGTTTGATAAACTTTGGAGAAAACAAGAGGGAAGTGGTGCATTCTATCAAGGTCAACAGGAGCTCAGAATTGAGATAGCTCAGCTTGGTGTTCCCCCCACAGAGATTCCTAATTATGTTAAGCCTAAAACGGTGATCGATCTTGAAATTCCTGTCAATGATACAGCTATTGTAAGAAACGGAAGCAAGCCTCTTTTTGCTGCTCGACTAATCGATGTTGATGGAAATTTTGGTTTTGAAGTTTTACCTGGAACACCTCCAACGCCTGTAGTACCAGAAGGGATGACTAGAATTGGTATTGAGATCTTAACAACAAATCTTGATGGGCACGTTCTAGCAGAACTACAAAATGGTGGGGCAATGTTCGGAACAGAGACCCCCCTTGATGATAAAGTTTCGTTAGTTGTTGGTGGCGAGCGGGTGGCTCGAGCTAAACTTTGCTCCTTTGAAGGACGATTTGCTGTGGCTGTGATGGCTTCATAATTTTCCTGGTCAGGTTTTTTAACCTAACCTTTACTGTTGTCCGCAAACGAAAAAACATATCTAAGGACTGGCTAAAGCCAGTCCAGGCATATATTAATGATCGACAAAACATGCCTGGTCAGGCTAAAGCCAGACCAGGCAGACTAAATCATCACCCTACTTCCCCTGAGTCAACCAGCGATCGATCACCCGTTTAAATTCAGGGAATGGTTGAGCACCTTGGATACTTACACCATTTACAAAGAATCCAGGGGTTCCTTGAACTCCAAGAGAATCAGCCTGGGCTTCATCTGCCTTTATAGCCTCATCAGCTTCTTTTGATTCCATATCTTTCTTAAATTTAGCTAGATCTAAACCGATCTTTTTAGCAGCCTCTTCATAAAAATTTGGAGTTCCCAGGGATTGTTGTCCGTCAAAAAGCGCTTTTTTCATCTCAGAAAATTTACCCTGCTGATGAGCGGCCCATGCAGCTTTTGAAGCAGGTCTAGCGTTTTGATGAAAGCCTAGTGGTCTATGTTTAAATACAACTCTTACATCATTAGGATATGCTTTAAGAACCTGCTCCATCGTTGCAGCCCCACGCTTACAGTATGGACACTCGAAATCCGAGAACTCAACAACTGTAACTTTTGCATCCTTGGCTCCAACAACTGGAGAATTTCCAACATCAACTTTAACAGGATTTTTAAATTGCTCATCAAGTTGACCCTGAATTGCTCTTTCTTGTTCTCGTCTTGCGAAGGTCTGAAGAGCAGTTGCAATCTGTTGCTGACCTTCTTCAGAGGCTAAGAACTTCTTCATCTCTTCATTAAAATTGCTCTGAGCTAAGCTTGTAGATACTACCACTAAAAGTCCTAAAATTAGGTTTCTCATATATCTCCTTAAATCTAATTATCCCTTAGCTTTCTAACAGATTACTCAAAAGCTCACCATACTCTTGATAAAATGTGTAAAGGAAGGGTAGAATTTCATTCAATTTATGAGATTTTTTTCAGTAATTTTATTAATTTCCGGAGTTGTAATGTCAGAACCTTTAGAAGCCACATTTGATACGAGTAAGGGTAGGATTGTGATTAGTCTTTATGCGGATAAAACCCCAAAAACTGTTGCTAGCTTTGGTAATTTAATACGAAGGGGATTTTATGATGGTCTTAGCTTCCATAGAGTAATAGCTGATTTTGTTATTCAAGGTGGAGACCCTGAAGGAACTGGTCGAGGCGGACCAGGATATCGATTCGAAGATGAAATAGTTCCCGGTCTTGGTCATGATGGTGCAGGGATTCTTTCAATGGCAAATGCAGGCCCTGGAACAAACGGCAGCCAGTTTTTTATTACCCTAGGTGCTCAACCTCATTTAAATGGGAAGCATACTGTGTTTGGAAAAGTCACAGAAGGTATGGATGTTGTAAACTCCATCAAGCAAGGTGATAAGATTACAAAGGCTACTCTCTCGGGTGATTGGGAAAGTTTAGCAACTAAAGAAAAGTCTTCTTTAGATTCGTGGAATGCGGTGTTAGACAAGCGGTAATGTGATAGACGATCTATTATCTAGGTGGACCGATAAGAAAACAGAAGATCTTAAATCTTTAGAAAAAGAGTGGCTTGGTAAAGATGGCCATCTTAAAAGAGCCTTTACCCTTTTACGAGATCTCCCGGCCAGTGAAAAACCTTCATTTGCGAAATCTCTTAATGAGCTGAAACTCGAGGTTGAAGAGTTTTTCAGATCAAAAAAAAGCGAGATTAAAAGACTTCCTCCGATTGACTTTTCTATTCCCGGGATCAGTCCTGATCTAGGTGCTCTACATCCGATCACTTTGGTTGAACAAAGAATATCTAAGTTGCTTACCCCTTTTGGATTTCAAAGTCTTTTGGGACCTGAGCTAGAGACTGAGTACAATTGTTTTGACAGTCTAAATATCCCAAAACATCACCCAGCCAGGGATATGCAGGATACATTTTATTGTGAAGATTTACCGAACGCTCAAGTTCTCAGAACTCATACAAGTACAGTTCAGGCGAGAGCTTTAGCATCAGGTAAACTCCCCATAAAGGTCGCTTCTTTTGGTAAGGTATACAGAAATGAAACTGAGGATGCATCTCATCAGGCTATGTTTCATCAATTTGATCTAATATGGGTAGAAGAGGGTCTAAAGTTAGCTCATCTCACTGGTCTAATTGAATCGATAGTTAAAGGACTTTTTGGACAAGAAAGAAAGATTAGGTTCGTACCCAAGTTCTACCCTTACACAGAGCCAAGTATTGGCCCGCAGATAGATTGTACCCTGTGTGGAGGTAAAGGTTGTCCTGCATGTGGTGGTGCGGGATGGGTAACAGTTGGTGGAGCAGGGATGGTACATCGAAATGTGTTACTAGAATTTAAATACGATCCAAATAAGGTTTCTGGATTTGCCTTTGGACTTGGCACAGCAAGGCTCGCAAGTCAGTTCAGTGGAATTCCAAAACTAAAGATGCTTTATGACTCAGACTTAAGAATTCTGAGGAGGAGGGTTTCATGAAGCTATATCCACAGATTCTTTCTGAGATGATTCAGATAAAAGAAGATTTAAGAAAGGAGCTAGATACCCTTGGCCTTGAGGTGAAAGAGATCGCACCTGAATACTTCAATATTGAAACCCTTGCGAACAGAGGGGATCATTTATCACACCTAGGAATCGCAAGAGATTTGGCTGCAAGATTCAATCTTGAAATCTTCTATCCGAAGTTAGGTCAAGAGTTAAAACCAAATAGTGGGGAGCTTTTGGGCACTAAATCACAGGAGTCAAAAGTTTTTTCAATTCTTGAAGTTACACTTAGTGCTCTTCCACGACTATCAGCTGATATTAGAAAACTTGTTCCTGAAAAAGACGGAAGACCAGCACTTGTTGATCTACTGAATTATGTACAGCAAGAACTAGGTCAGCCAATGCATGCTTATGATGCTTCGAAAATAAAGGGCAGGATCTCAGTAGTACTTTCAAAAACCCCTAGAGAAATTGTAGGGCTTGATGGTAAAGATTACATTGTCCCTGAAAATTCTCTCCTAGTCATCGATCAAGAAAAAATAATTGCTGTAGCAGGTGTTATTGGATGTGAAAATTCAATGTGCGAAGAAGACACTAAGCATGTTCTACTTGAGGCCGCACATTTTGATCCAATATTAGTAAGAAAGACAGCAAGGGCAATGGGGCTGTCTACAGAGGCAAGCTATTCCTTTGAAAGGGGAGTAGACCCTAATCTTTATGAGAATGCCTTAAGACGAGTCCTAGCACTTCTTGAATTGCCAAAGGTAGGTTTATATCAAGTTCTATCTGAAAAAACTGAAACTCGAATTATCGATTTTGATCTTAATTGCGTTAGATCTGAGATGAATAACGATGGCATCTCGGATGAGCGTATAAAACAGATTCTCCGCTCTCTCGGCTTTAAGCAAAAAGGTAGAGAGGTAGTTGTGCCCTCATGGAGGACTTTCGATATATATAATCCTGAAGATCTAGTTGAAGAAGTAGTTCGAATTGTTGGCTTAGATCATGTTCGATCTATTCTACCTCCATTATCAAATGAAGAGGTTCCAAGAAATAATTTAGAGATCCTACATCAAAAACTAAGTCCAGTACTTCTTGGATTAGGGTTTAATGAAATAGTTACCCGAAGTTTTTTTGGACCTAAGTATTCTCAACTTTATTCTGAACTCGTTTCAGATGGGAAAATTATTAAATTGAAGAACTCAATTGAGGCTACTAATGGAGCACTTAAACCAACGAATATTTTTCACTTGGTTGAAGTTTGTTCGGAGAATCTAAAAAGAGGTGCGCAGTCTGCTAAAGTTTTTGAAATAGGAAGAGTTTTTTCCGAGCCTTTCACTCAGTTTGATTATGAAAGAGAGGTGCTCTCAATCGCACAGGCAGGAAGATTTTATAAAGGTGAATGGGGAAAGAAAGAAGATCTTAATACCTTAGCCAGACTATTTATAGGAGTTCTTGAGGAGGTTGTGGCATCTTTTGGAAGGCGTGTTGATTTTATACCTAGCGAACATCCTCTTTTTGATTCATCTACTGCTTTGGTTATTGAAAACGTTACAATCGGCTATTGTGGATTACCAAAAGCAGAGATCCTTGAAGGAGCAGAGGTCTTTGTAGCTGAGATTTTCGTAGATAGACTTATTAGCTTTGAATATGAAGCGCAATTTAGGTTACCTTCAGACTTTCCAAGCATCAAGCGAGACGTAACAATTGTTGGCTCTAGACATGCCTACGATATGAGTAGAGCAATAAAGTCTTTTTCAAGCTCATTAATTAGTAATGTACTTATGGTGAATGATTTCACGAAAGAGGGCACGCGACGGGCTTCATATCGAGTAACATTTCAAAGTCATGAAAGAACTTTAACCAATGAAGAGGTTGATAGAGAGATGGAGCGCTTTATTGAACATCTTGATAATTGCGGTTATCCGCTAGCTACTTAGGTTGATGGGGGTCAGGCCTGGGAGGAGTGAAGTGCCTGGTCAGGTTTTCAACCTGACCTTTGGCTTTAAGGTCTGGTTAAAACCATACCAGACATTCCCCTACTGATTCCTATCGATATCTAGTTATTACTCTATGTTGAGGAATTCCTCTTACAATTGGAGTTTTTTCAATCACTGGTAGTGGAGCATTTTCGAAGATACTAACTAGCTCATCAAGGTAAACTGCTTTCATGTCTGGTGATAAAGCAGCCAGAGTAGCTTTTGCAGATTTTAGCATCTTTTCTACAGTAGGAGCCTCTTTACCTGTAGCGTAAGCTTCAGTTCTTAGATCGATTAAGTTAGGAAGTTTTTTCATTAAGGTTTTTAAAGCTGCTACTTCCGCATCTCTTTGTCTTACTTCAATAATCTTTTGAGATTGTTCGATTGAGCCTTTAACTTTGTCTTGTGAGTATGGTTCTTCCATTACAAGGTCAAAACCATCAACTGGTGGCCTAAATGATCTTAGTGGTTGGCCTGAGCTTGATTTGTTTAGCACAGCAACATACGCGGCCTGTTTTCCTTGAGGGCTTATCTTCGCTGATTCAAGCCATTTACTACTTAAGTGTCTATCAAACTGGGTTGATAAATAGACTAATTGATAAGGTTTTGATCCTTTTAGGCGTTCAAGTGCATCACCCAGTCTTGTCTCTAAGGTTATAGTTTCAAACAGCTCGGCTGCTACTTTTCTAAAATTCTGCCTTTCTTGAAGGATTGGATGAACAAAAAGTGTCGCTGTCTCCATACAAATACAATCCTCGGCACTTTTTTTACTCTAGTTAAGAAAATGAGGCGCTTTATCTAAGAAAAAATATAAATTTTACTCTACGAATTTTTGGGGGACTTGGGGGGTTGGGGGGTCAGGCCGGGAGGCCTGACCAGGCAAGAGCTAGTCTGGTCAGGCCTCCCGGCCTGACCCCCTTACCCATTCTCTAAAAGAGCCCTGAAGATTAGTGGTTACAGCCTTTAGAGCGATCTGAATATTTTCTACTGAAGGGTCTTCGATTTTTACCTTCTCAGTAAATCTCTTACGGGTTTGATCTAGTATTAGATCAACAGTTAAGATCAATTCTTCATCTTTCGAAACATAAAGATCTAAAATTCTCCCTCGTAGTCTTCTAGTGTCTTTGCTACAAGCAAGCACATCCTCTAACGCCATTGCTAAAGCATCCCCTGGAGGGGTTTTCCATCTTATTGTTTGATACTGACCAAGAGTTCCGTCTCGTTCAAAAAGAAGCCTCGTTTGAATCGATGGGTCTGTAGATAGAGGAGGAACATCAATCACTGAAAGCTCTGTCTCGCAAACTTCTCCTTTTATCTCCAAAAAAGATAATGGTTTTGAGGAAAAGCATCCAATAAAGAAGACAAGAAAAACTAACCTATTCACCTGGCCCATAGCCCTCCGAATTTGGTGATAATAATATTGATCCCTCAGGGGAGAAGTCCCTAGCAGTTTCAGTAAACTGATGAGATAGCCCCTTAAACCCTTCAGCTACTTTAATCATCTCTCTATTAGCTGTATCAGATAGCTCCCTCAAACTCTTTGTAGCACCACTTAAATCATTTTCTAGTGAAGAGCTAAGTGAGGCCAATGATTCAGAGACCTGGGTTAGAAGCTCTGTAAATTTCGTACTGCCTTTAGCAACATCAGATGTGATTGAATCTAGATTTGTAAGGATATCACCCATTTTCTCTTGATTCTCTTTGGTTAAAAATCCTCGTAGATCATCAACTAGTGGGCCAGCACGGTTTGTAAGTTCTGCTATATTTTTTAGAACTTCAGGTACACTTTGAGTAAATTCCTGTAACCCACTTTGCCCCTGTTTGATAACTGGAAATGGATAACCTTTCTTAGCTTTATTAAGTGGGGGAGAATGCTGGCTACCTCCAATAAGATCTATAGAGGAAAGTCCAGTTAATATATTAGTTTGTATCACAGCAAAAGTATCTTCTCTTATCGGAGTTTCAGCATTCACAGCGATCTCTACCTCTACCTGCTCAATATCTGAAGGAGATATTCTGAGTCCTTTGATTCTTCCAACCTGTATCCCTCTCATTGTGACAAGACCATCAGTTTGAACTCCACTTAATGAAACTCCTCTGAAAAGAACTATATATCTATCTTGATCAGAACCACCTTTACCTTTGTTAAGCCAGAGAATAGAGATAAACAGCGCCAAAATAATGGCGAGAGTGCCCAAACCAACTAAAACGTAGCTTTCTCTAGGTTCCATTGCGGACGCTTACTTCTGATCCATTAAAATAATTTTTTATCCAAGGGTGGTCTACTTTAATCACCTCTTTGTAGCCTCCTTGAGCCAACACTTTACCTTCACCTAACACTATTATCTGATCTGGTACGGTTGATAGAGTAGCAAGATCGTGGGTAATCATAAAGACGGTCATTCCGAGGTTTTTAGCTAGCTTTCTTATAAAGATATTAAAAGCACGAGCAGTGATAGGATCTAGTCCAGAAGTGGGCTCATCTAAAAACAGAACCTCTGGCTCAAGGGCTAATGCTCGTGCTAGGGCAGCTCTTTTTACCATACCACCCGACAACTCACTTGGTTTTTTTGTTTTATCAGAAAGAGATAGACCGCTTACTAAAAGCCGTATATCGACTATATCTCTTATTATTGATTCTGGAAGATTGGTCTGTTCTCTAAGTGGTGTTGCTACATTGTCAGCTACAGAAAGTGCTGAAAAAAGTGCTCCACTTTGGAATAGTACCCCAACTTTTTTTAATGTATCTCGTACCTTCGATGCTGAGGCTTTCCAGATACTAGTTCCTAAAAGTTCCACGCTACCACCATTTGGTTTATGTAGCCCCAAGATCTCTCTTAAAAGAACAGTTTTACCTGTTCCGGATCCGCCGATTACAGCAACTATATCTCCCTTTTTTATCTCAAAAGATACTTTGTTATGGATGATGCTTGAACCAAATCTGGTTTCAATCTCCCTTACCGAGATCACCACTTGATCTCCTGAAAGAAAACAGCAAATGCAGCATCTACTATTATTATTAATACTACAGCATAAACTACTGCTGCAGTTGTACTCATCCCGACACTTCTTGCATCAGGCTTTGTATCGAAACCAAATCTACAACCAATGATAGCAATAATTGCGGCAAAAACTGGAGCTTTGATCAATCCAATCCAAACATGCTTTAAGCCAAGTCTAAACTGAAGACGTTCAAGGAAAGTTGTATTGGTAACATCTAAATAATGTTCGGCTACAAGCATGCCGCCCCAGATTCCGGCTACATTCCCTACAAATACAAGCAAAGGTAGTGCAACCATTAAAGCTAGTACCCTTGGAAGAACTATCACTCTGAATGTTGATAGACCCATAGTAGCAATCGCATCAAGCTCCTGATTCAGTTTCATAGCGCCTATCTGCGCTGTAAAAGCAGAGCCAGATCGTGCTGCTACTATGATGCTCGCAATTACTGGAGATAACTCTCTGCACATTGCAATTCCTACAGACTCGACTACAAATATATAAGCACCAAATTTTTGAGCTTGAGATGAGAAAAGATATGCCACAACAACGCCGATTAGCCCTGTGACAAGAGCAACTATTGGTACTCCTTTTAGAAGGCACTGCATTAACTGTCCAAAAAACTCTTTTGCTCTAAAAACACCAGGTCTAAAAAAAACTTGGGGGAAAGTTACTACTGTTTCCCCAAGCATTCTCAAGATACCTTTTAGATTCTGATATAAATCTATAGACCAGGCTCCTATACCTTCGAGAAATAGATGTCTTGGTTTTAGAGCTTTATTTTCTTTTGTGACATGCTCAGCAACAAGTGAAAAGAGAGATTCATGGGTAGGGGAGAGGTTACTAAAAGTTGCTTTTGGAAATTTTTTGATAAGAAGATAGGCACCTGCAGTATCGAGTTCCGTTATTCCACTACAATCAATTGTATCGGTTGAGCCAAAGCGTAGCTCACTTATTCTTTCTAGATTCTCTAAATTGAATGCGCCTTTAAGCACATTAGAGATCCTTTAAGGTTTTGCCGTATTTTTTTAATGTTGCTGAAAGTCCGATCTTGTCAATTGTTCTTAAAATTCTTGTTGAAATTCTGACTCTTACTGACTTTCCAAGCTCAGGGACAAAAAGTTTTTTTGTTACAAGATTTGGCTCAAATACATGCTTTCTTTTGTTATTTGCATGGCTTACCCGGTGACCGACCTGACGCTTATTACCTGAGATTTCACATACTTTTGACATAGTTCTTAGTCCTTTAAGAGGAGGGGAGTATGCCAGAAAATAACATCAAAATCAAAGCCTTATCCTAATTCTCATGGAAAGCGTCTAAGTCATGAAAAAACTCATATCTAACCTCACCATTAACCTGGGTTATTTTCTTTAGAGTTATCTCCTCGGGTAGGTCTAATGCAGGTGGTTTGCCTATCAAAACAATCTGATTATCAACGTTAACTTTAGCAGTCATCTCGGCCTCTTCAAGCACAATAGCAGTAACAAGCTCTGAGTGAATTTCTTTAATCTGGCGTAAATAAAGGACAGCGATCAACACAAAAAGTGCAGTTAGTACTACAAATACACCTTCCCTTAATCTTGCTCCAACAGCGTATGGATGGATAACCTACTCCTCGTTTATAACACTATAAAAGATCGACCCTAGCACTCCCCCCAGAAAAGGTGCTGCTAGGTATAGTACAAGATTGCTCTCTAACTTTGCTCCTATTACAAGACTCATAAGCCATGGCCCTACACCAATAGCAGGGTTGATTATGCCACCTGAAATTTCTTTTGTGCAGTAAAGCATTGCAGTATAGGTAAGGCCAATCGCTAGACCGTAAATATAATTCCCCTGAAGCTCTTTTGCAGTTGCTACGGACAAAACTACTAAAGATAAAAGCATCATTGAAACAACCTCTACAATCGAACTACTTACAAAACTTGAATTTGGTTCAATAATAAATGTCTCTAGCGTTATGACTCCATACAATAGTGCTCCAAAAGAAGCTCCGAGCAGCTGTGAAGCGACATAAGGCACGAAATCAAGTGGTCTCATCTGTTTTCGTAAAAGTAGAGCCAGACTTATGGCAGGGTTAAAATGTCCACCCGAGATATGACCTCCAACATAAATTGATACAGCTAGAGTTAGGCCTATCGCTAAGGGATCCCCTGAAAATGCGACGGCAAACATCAGGAAAAAAGTGCCCAAAAATTCAGTTATATATCGGTTCATATCTTTAGAGGCTATTAAGAGTTAAGGGGTCTGTCTAGGAATAATAATTCGTTAAAGCCGCTTTTAAGCCTCTAAAATGAGCTAATAAGCATATTAACACTTGATTAGTGGTCAATTAATAACCATAAATAGAGTTATGGATGCAGAGTTTGTTCGTCATGAAAATAAGTCCAGAAGAGAAGCTAATTTGGCATCTATGAGTTCACAGGCAGTAGTCGCTAATTACGTAATATTATCGAGAATGAGAGGTGACAAAGCAATCTCAATTGAATGCCCTGATTCAGAGTCTTGGGAAATTCAAAGTATAAGCATTGCTGGAGAAACACTAGCGGATGGAACCTATGTAATGGCTCAATCGATCATTTCGGGGTCTAAATATGGTGAAGACCGTATAAGGGATCTTCAGATTGTAGTGGGTGATAGGGTATCTGGTCAGTTTTATCGGATTACTGATGAGGTTATTGAGCCAACCCAGCTTCTTGATATCCGGCATAGAGACAATGAGTTTTTAAAGGCACTTTTAAAAGATGCAAAGGCTTTAGTTGAAAACTATGATGGTTTATTTGACCTAAATACACAGTTAGTGAACCTACTTAGACAAAAATCAGGTCATGGCAAGGAACTAGTTCTTCAAGGCCTTTTGAGTAAGAGCTAAATAACTAATACACTCACTCACATGTGTGGAATATTAGGGCTAAGTGTCCCTAAAAATGATGAAGCGGTGCGGGCAGATTCAATAGGCCTTGCCCTTGAGTCTATGAGACTGAGGGGAACTTCATCCTCAGGAGCTGTTGTTATAAGAGATGGTGAGACTCTTTATGAGAAAACGCTAGGTGAGCCTAAATTGCTACCACCAATTACTTTTACACATGGAGTTGCTTCAGCACATGTTCGTTACGCCACAGTAGCTGTTCACTCAGATTCCCCGGAAGATGGAATTCAACCGATTAAGGGTCAGCATCGTAAGCTGGAATTCTTCGTTGCTCATAATGGTGAAATATCAAATTATGAGCGGCTTTTAGTTAGGTACAACCTAAATAATGTTCCTTCAGATTCAGCACTAATAGCATTACTTATATCCCTAAAATCAGACAGAGAATTTGAGGATGCCTTACTGGATACCATAGAGGAGCTCGAGGGTGCTTACACCTTAGTAATTCAAGAGGGTGAAACTCTTTATGTATCAAGAGATCGCGCTGGAATGAGACCATGCGCTGTAGCTAAAAATAAAGATGGAATTTTTGTAGCCTCTGAGACACATGTGTTTGATGATATTGTAAATCATCCCTTCACACTTCAACCAATAGGCCAAGGAGAAACTATCAAGATTGAGCGTGGTGAGATCATAGATCGTTTCATAGACTCACGAGAGCCCGTCACTGAACGGTTTTGCTCCTTTGAAGGTATTTACATGATGCGTAATAGAGCCCTTTATGGTTCTGGGACTGTAAGACAGTTTAGGGAACGTTTAGGAGAAGAGCTTGCTAAAAGAATTGATCTAGATGGGATATTAGTTGGGGTTCCAAACTCAGGAATACCATTTGCTGATGGAATGGGAAGAATTTATGGGAAGGAAAGAACACCTTTAGTATTAAGCAAAGCTCAGTATGAAAGAAGCTTTCAGGCTCCAACTGACCAAGAAAGAACCTCCAGGATATCAGATAAATTATTTTTAAATCCCGATCTCATAAATCAGATAGAAGGTAATAATATCATATTAGTTGATGACTCAATTGTTAGAGGAAACACCTCTCGCATATTAGTTTCTATGATTAGAGAGTATAATCCAGCTTCAATCAGAATCGTTAGTGGCTTTCCACCAGTTATTAACCCTTGCTTTTTTGGAGTAGATCTTAAAAAAGCAGAAGATTTTCTTTTACGAACATACCTTAAAACTATTAATCATAAAGATATCGACTTTCATGAACTAGCAATGTTGATGAATGTTGATGGAGTGCATTATCTACCGGTAGAGGTCTTAAGAAGAGTGGATAAGGAGTTTAGGGGTGAAGCGGCAGAGCTGTGTGTAGGCTGTTCTGATGGAGATTATCCGTATCCTATTAGCTCTGAGCTATCGATAATAAGTTGAGAATGAACATTTCGATTTGTGTTCTTCGTGGTTGATAAAGAAGTGCCGAAGTCGCAGAAACACTTCTTGATAATCTCGAGCAGCTAGATCAATTCCCGGCAGATTCAGTCTCTGTGCGTTTACCAAGCTCCTGATCTACTAAAAATAAAGAGTCCTTTGCGAGTGACAATTGATCTAAAATTGTTTGCACGGAAGCTACTTCTTCAACCTGTTCTTCCAGGAACCAGGCTAAGAAATTTAAAGTTACATGATCTTTTGCTTCAGCAGCCTTTACAGAAATAGCATTTAAGAAATTCTCAACTTCTCTTTCCTGCTCTAAAGCAGCTTCAAATGTTGATCTAAGATCCTCGAAAGCCGCTTTTGGTTTCCCTACAGATTCAAGAGTAGGGGTTTCTCCTCTATCAAGAAGGTATTTATAGATTTTAAGAGCATGTTCCATCTCTTCTTTAGCTTGAAGTGAGAACCAGTGAGCAGAGCCAGGGTAACCCTTTTCTGAGCACCAGGTAGCAATTCCTAGATAATTGTATGCGCTTTGCATCTCACGGTTAATCTGCAAATTTAATTCATTCCTAATTTCATTTTTCATAGTATATAACCCTTTAGAATAGATCATCTCCAACTGCTTCATCGATCATCGGGATATCTGATCGTTCAACTAAGTTATCAAATCTTGTGAACTCTGCCGAAAATGCAAGTCTTGCAACTCCAGTTGGGCCAGTTCTTTGTTTTGAGATAATAATCTCTGCGACGCCCTTATCGGCCGTATCCTGATGATAGACCTCATCTCTGTATATAAACATGATTATATCTGCATCCTGTTCAATTGCACCAGATTCCCTCAAATCCGACATAACAGGTCGTTTATTTTCTCTTGATTCAACAGATCGATTCAACTGTGAGAGAGCAACAACAGGAACAGAGAGTTCTTTTGCAAGAGCCTTTAAGTTTCTAGAAATATCGGAGATCTCCTGTTCACGGCTTGTATTAGCGTAACTTGGACTTCGCATTAGCTGAAGATAATCAACTACGATAAGGTTTAATTTAACATCTCGATGTAATCTTCTACACTTTGCTCTAAGCTCTGTAACAGTGAGAGCAGGGGTGTCATCGATAAAAATTGGAGCTTCTGCAATTCTGCTTGCAGCATCAACAAGTCTTGGAAAATCTCTATCACCTAGATGACCGGTTCTTACTTTTTTGTTATCAACCCGTGCTTCAGCACAAAGCATCCTTAAAACGAGCTGCTCTTTAGACATTTCAAGAGAGAACACTGCCGCTGCTTGTTGCTTATGAATTCCAACAAACTGAGCGATATTTAGAGCAAATGCAGTTTTTCCCATCGATGGTCTTGCTGCAACGATAATAAGATCTGATGCTTGAAGCCCTGCTGTTAGTTCATCAAGTTTTTGATATCCAGTAGGAACTCCTGTGACAAGCTCCTTTTGGTCGTATAACTTTTCTACTAACTGAATTGAGTGCGGAACAATCTCAGATACCCTGTGAAAAGACGGACGGACTCTATAATCAGAAACTCCTAAGATTAGCTGTTCTGCTGAGTCTAAAAACTCTTGAGTATTGGTTTCTTCGCTAAAAGCATCATTAGAGATTTTTCCTGCGGCTTCTATCGCTCTTCTTCGTAAGGATTTCTCCTTCACAAGCCTCGCATAGAACACAACGTTTGCAGCATTAGGGACGATAGAAGCTAAGTGAGCTAAATAACCAGTACCACCAACCTCTTCAAAATCTCCCCTTGCTTTAAGTTCAGAGGAGAGAGTCACTATATCAATAGGCTCTCTTCTTTCAGCAAGTGATGTCATGGCAGAGAAGATCGCTTGGTGAGCAGACCTATAAAAATCCTCTGCGCGTAAAACTTCAAGTGCCTGGTTTACTGTGTGGTTATCTAAAAGAATGCCACCAAGGACAGACTCTTCAGCTTCTTTCGAGTGGGGGGGAATTCTTTCTCCAACAAAACTACTCAAAGCCAGATTCCTTCTGTTGTTGATAGGTCAATCCAATTAGTTGCCGCCTTCATAAGCTCAGGTGATTGAGGTGTTCCAAAATCAACTATAACACATTCAATTTTGCGATCATCTAAAATCCGCATCGGATAAGCAAGTTCTCTTGAGGGGCAAACAAGAATAGCTCTTGCATTTTCAGTTGTGAGGGCAAAGTTGCAAAGATCTGTAGTAATTTCAACATCTGCTGTAACCTGTCTATCGATCCCTTTTGGGGGAAGCCGTTTGATGTTTACCGAAAAACCATCGCGTTCTACAGCGTCAAGAAAGCTATGTTGTCTAGCATCATCTTCAAAAGGGATGACTGTGTAGTAGTTAGAAAGTACAGGCTTTCTTCCTTGACTAAGACTCTCTTTGAAACTTTTCCACTGAATTCTTCGCCCAATTTTTCTTGTAGCTCTATCTAAAGAGATCCCATCTATAAAAATACCGATATTTCTGTCTCCAGATCGCCTTATAATCACGGAGCGGAGTGTAACCTTGTCTTGCTCGATGAGCAAAAGTCAAAAAAAACCTAAACCTTACAGATAGTTAAGAATGGGTATGTTTTTGCTTATAATACATTGTTCTGATACTTTTATAACCTTCTGTAATCTTTGAGATTTTGTGCTTAATCAACCAGATCGTGTAATCGCTAACCTGCTAAAAAATATTCCGCTTCCTGGTACGGGTAAAAATGCTCCACGATTAGTAGATCGCCCCGGTTTAGAAGAAGAGCTGTGCTTTAAAGAGCTTCTACAGTTAGTTGATAATTTTAAAGGTTCCTCTGTTCAAAAAATCAATAATCTACAAGATGCACTTTCAGAGCTTATCGCACAACACGGTGAGCCACCTGAAAAGCCATACACAAAAGAGAGTGAAAAACTTGCCTCTGCACAATTTATTATTTCATCAGCAATAGATTATCTTAATGGTAATGCCACTCATCCTGTTTCAACTAAGGAAGCAAGAGAAATTTTATCTCAGTTTTTAGATAAGAATATCCTTGATGAGAGTATCTCGGTAAGCACACCCGAGTTGGTTGATCCAGTTAAAAAAGTTAAAAGACAACCTTTCGAATTACAAAGGATAATTAAGCCTGCTATCGTAGTTGCCTTAACTCTCTGTGCGGCACAACTTGCTATCCCTCCTGCGCTTCCAAAAATTTGGGATGGTGGATACTCTCCAGAAAAACATTCACGATTCTCTCAAGAGTACCCTAGGAATTCATCTTTAAAAGACGGCCCAGCCGAGATGACCTACTCGGAGCGTATCAATAGAGATGCCCCACCACAATCTAGCGGCTCATCCTCAAGACCTCCGATACTTTCACTTGCAATTCTGACAGCAATCATTTGGCGATATTTTATCAACCCCTGGCTCATAAAAAGAAATCATCTCTTTCGACCAAGATGGGAGGGGAATGCAAGAATGGTCTTTAACCCTTATCTTGGTAAGCCCCAGGAAAAGTTTGGCGGAAAAATTGAAACAGAAAATGAGAAGTTAAAAAATTGTTTATGGATAACTAGCGTTTGGGATACATCTAAAGTCACAAGATGGACCAGGCTAGATAAAGATTACATAAGATTAAAAAACATAAGATCAAATATCTTAAGTCCAATCGCGCACTTTATTATTAATCTATCCTTTCTCAATAGAAGACAGCTATTTTTTATAAGAAGAGCCTTGACATCAACTGATTTTGATTCAGCTGGATTTAGTGCAGGAATTTTCAGACTACTTCTTGGACGAGGAGTAAAAAAAGAGTTAGTTAAAAACTGGGAAGATCTATCATTACCAAAAATTGATAAGCCTAGAGGTTTAGATGAGGCAGATGTTACATTTCATGTTCCAAGATGGCCTGGAAGAGTGATCTCTCTTCCTGTACCAGAGAACTATCAGATTACTGCTATAGAACTATCATCTAGAGAGAAGATTCAAAAAAGTAAGTTAGGAACTTTTAGACTAATTTCAACCAGAAACGGAGATATTAGATACAGAGTCTCACCCTGCGTTGAAGTCCCATCACAAATTCAAATCTACGACTCAGAAGGATATATTGGAGATGATATAATAGCAGGAGCATCATGCGCGGATCGTTTTGAAGCGGGTAGTGCCCTTGTTGAAAGAATGATTCAAGATGGATATCAGCGTACTTACTATCCAAACTACGATCTCGCGCAAACCTTAAGGCCAAGCATATATATTGAAATTGCTGAAGAGCAGCACAGAGCAAGCCATGAAGGACTAGGAGTAATAATTTGCAATAAACTTGCAGCGGTAGGTTTTCCAACTCCGCTTCTAAGAGGAGTGAGAGCTCAATCTGGTCAGTTTCTACTTTCAGAAGCATCCGTAAGACCCCTTACAGTTGATCAGGAAACTTTTGACTCAATTCCAATTGAATCAAAAGTTATGCTTGGTCAAGCAGAATCAGATCCAGCAAAAAGAAGTTGGATTTTCCTGAGAATTATAGAAGATGGTCCTCAGGCTCTCTTCTCATTATTATCAAAGAAAATTCTCTTGGCTTTTATCAAAGCTGATGACAAACCAATCTATCATCCGACAGATCTTCTGACGCCAATCAAAAGCAACTGCTCCCTAAGAGCGATACTGCAGATAAAAAAAATTAGAGAAGCTGCACTATCACTTTTACCTGAATACACAGTTAAGATCTCACAAAGTGAGAGAAGAAAGATTGAGGAACTTGCAAATCAGGACAGTACTCTTTTAACCGAGGCAGTTAGGAGGGGGTTATCAGAAAGAAAATGGTGGAGAAGGTCAATAGCCAAGATTTATAATCAACTAAAAGATTATCCTGATGAGATTTTCAAGTTTCAGGAATTTAAAGAACTATTTCAAAGAGGAAAAGGAATAAAGGATCTCTTGAAATTTGCAGCAGATGGTTCAGGGTTAAACCATGAATATCTAGAAGTTGCTTTATGCGGTCTAGAAACCAGATCATACCTCTACAGAAAGTTAATCCTGCCATTTAAAGAAGAGGAAAGGAAATCCTGTATCAGCTATTATATTTTACTGACCAAAGAGGGTTTTGATGAAAGGGAGGCTCTATTTCTTACTAGAAGGATGCTTAGAGCATATGGAGGCGATTCCTTAATTCCGCTTTTCGCTAAGATTCTTCTTGTTTCAAATGATATAGAAACACTGAAGGAAGACTACGAATTTAGAAGTTTGTTTGATAAAAATGGACAGCCAAATGAGCTTGGTGCACATGCCATAAGATATGAATTATACAATTCCTGGATATTTGGCTTAGTGGATTTATCAACCCTAACTAGAACAGTAAAATTATTTGCTGAGAATGGGTGGGACTTAGATCTTGTTTTAGACTACAGGAAGCTAAAATCAGCATTAAAAAACCATAAGATACCAGAAGAGCTTTTTCTTGAGTCTGAAATTGAATGGGAACATGTTCCTGAGATCGCTGAAGCGATCTTCGCAATTAAAAACAGCTACACTGATCGGAATAACCTTGCACATGCTGAAAGATTAAAAAGTATGTGCAAGTTAGTTTCAATTAATGAGTCACTAACTGGAAGGAGAGTTTCTGATGGGGTTTTGATTAACTCACCTTTGGCTTTTGGATCTCTAAAGGGAGCTTACTCAGAAAGTGAGATTAACATAAAATTTGGAGACACCTTCGTTACGATCCCATTAAAGGATGAGACAAAAACAAGACAGATAGAAGAGCCAACTGACATAGCGCTTTCTTACGTTGCTCCTATCGGCATGACTCTTGAACAGTTTTTAAAAAAGCACTGCATTGGCAAAATTTTTGAGAATGGTCATGGAGACGAGATAGATATGATCCGTGAGTATAGACATGGAGATCCATTAAAAATTGTAAATCATAAAGCCTCTGCTAGAGCAAATAAATTAATGGTTACTGAATATATCCAAAGTGAACCAAGCGTTGTTCGGGCACTTGTGGATCTAAACTGGCTTGCTTTTGATACAAATGAATACTCAATTGGAGAACATGCAGAGCTACTAATGCAGTTTCTATGGAGTGCAAGAAGAACAAGAACTGCTATAGAGCTCAGAGTTTATTCTTCAGGTGATGAAGTAGGAAAGTGTACGATTAATAGCTCAGTTGACATACCATCCTTAGTTTTTCAACTACTAACGATACCCAGAGTTGAATCCCCAAGTTGGATACCAAAAATAAGACCTAACAGCCACCAAACTACAGTCTGCTTTATGGGAAATGGGGTAGAAATAGGAGTCTTGAGACGAATTTTAGGTGGGCAGGTTGCTCAAGTTAAACCATCAGTTTATTGGAGAGAAGAGAATGAACAGATTAGCGTCTAGTTTACCAGTCATATCAGCCGCAGTTGCGCTTAGTGGATTATTTCTCTCTGGATGCAGTAGAAAGCAGGATACATTTGTTCCTGTACCTGAAACTGTATTTAGAGGAATGGAACATAAATTATTTGAGTTAGACCAAAAGCAAATATCGACCGATGAAAGCGAAGTCCTAAAAAAAATCGATAGCCTACTTACAGAATCAGAGAAATATACTCTAAAATCTTATTCAGAGAAATTCGAGGTGAGATCTAGGATTATCCTCCTAGGAATCGAAGAGGATATCAAAGCTGGAGTTTCTCCTGAAGAGATTGCAGGTGGCTTAAAAAGACTAATTCTTGAACTTAAAATATTTGAAGAAGAGATTGCCGCTCGAATAAAAAAAGACGATTTCGGTTCTTGGATTCTAGAAAGAAGAACTAAAGGAACTTGGCTAAGCTTTGGGTTCAATGAATTTCTTTCAATCTTAGAAAGACTAAAAGACAAAACATATGATTTTACATCAATACCAGAAGAGGAAAAAAAGAAACTTACAGACACAATTATACATCACTATAAGCAAATTAAATTGCAAGTTGAGGCACTTGAGAATAATGAGCTACTAGATCCAACAAATCTTCATGTAGCTGATGGATATGAAGAGGTACTTCAATATACTAAGATAACTGATAGAGCGTACATCGCCCAAGAGAAACTTTTTACTCTTACAAAAAAACTTTTAGAAAACACCACTGATCCTGTTTACAAAAGGACAGTCATACTCTCAATTAGATTTGCCTTAGACTTATATGAGAACCATTCCGCTATTGATGAGGAGGATATTTATACCCTCATTGAAAAGCTATCAGAATCATCTTCAAGGATTTTAAATGTTGAATTGAGATCTTTCAGAGAGGAGATAGATAACGACCGATCAAAAGATAAACAATGGAAATATCATGAGCATATCCTTCCTCCGATTTTGATAGCTATTAAGGCTAAAAATGACAAAGAACTAATTGAATTAGCACAAAAGATAAGAGCAAGATATTATATTGAATTCCCGGACTGGCCCAAAAATGTTGAGGTAATTCCTGTTACTGGTCTTGAATATTTGGACTGGGACTCAGTATTTAAAGACATTGCTTCTCCACAAAAGGGGTCTAAATTTTATGATATGTATTCTACTTCGATCGATAACGTTCTAATTGCTGTAGGACAGGATGTTCGCCCTGGGGAGGAAGATAAAAGTCATAAACTTCTTCAGATAGCCGAGCTACTCAATAAACGTTCGCAATCAGCTTACAATCATATGACCCTTTATTCTCCCACAGAGAAAGCGATCGACAATGCAATAGATGGAATGCCTGGTTATATGTCCGGTCGATTAACAGTATTTTTAATCGGTCTAGGTTTTACTGGAAAACGAGTAGCCAACGAAAGTCATGATGGTTTTGTTGTAATGGGTCATGAAAGAGCAATTTCAGAAGCTGAGATTCGTTGGAGATCCCAGTTTTGGGCAGAGCATTTTAAAAAAGTTCGAATTTTTGTAATCTCAGATGGTGCCGGAGCTTGGGTGGATTAATTTATTGAAACCTTACTTCCGACATTAAGCGCATAGTAAATCTTAGAGAAATCTTTAGGATCTTTTGCTCTGAGTCCACCAACTTCATCAAGCTCAAATCTACCTGAATGTAGCGGAATCTCGTCGTTTAGATACAGAACATACTCACCAAGAACACCCTTTAAGAACCT
Source organism: Deltaproteobacteria bacterium UBA2409 (assembly GCA_002343185.1). Classification (GTDB taxonomy): domain Bacteria; phylum Bdellovibrionota_C; class UBA2361; order UBA2361; family DDRT01; genus UBA2361. The sequence continues at coordinate 202,505 of DDRT01000013.1, read as the reverse complement.
ATCTCTAGAGTAATCTGGGGGAACTACAAGTCCTCGTTTTCTGTAGTATTCTTCCGGAGCATACCAGACGGGATCTTTCTGTTTAAGACTTACAACTGCTTCTGATCCTGTAAGATTCTCTAAACCTGAGATCCTAACCCTTATGCTCTCAGCTCCTGAAACTACTATCTCACCTTTAGTGCGATCGATCTCAACTCTTGAGGTTCCAAAAAATCCTAATAAAGATCCTTCGCTACCAACAAAAACCATTGGCGCAGGACGCGCTATCAATATAGATCCAGAAGGTTGAAAGTTAACTGATTTAGAGGAGCAACCTACAAGAATAAATGCCAAAAGTAAGAGTCTCATACTTAGGTTAATCTTCTTAAATATAGCATTATTTGAAAACCCTCTATCTTGTTCAATAATGATTATAAAACAATGTTTAATATTTATTAGTTTTACTACTTAAACCTAAAAATTAAGGGCTAAATCCTCGAAAATTCAGTGTTAAATGGGTTTAAACGACCAGTAGCCTGGCTAATTAATCCCCCCTCATCTCGCTCCCTCTATTGCCTAGATTCTAAAAAATACTCTAGTTTGAAGGCGAATATGAGGCTTTTCGTTATTCTAGTTCTATTTACTGCATGCGCTCTTCCTAGAGGCCCTGTCGCTAATCTTAAGCGAGAACAGCGTGCGGCTAACATTCTTGCGAAGAGTGATATCGTAGCAAAAACAGCTCTACCTGTTGTTCCACTTAATATTACCCCTGAGGTAAGACGCGAGATAGCAAGATTTACTAACTCTAATAGAAAGTCGATCGAACGAGCTTTAGAGAATCCATACAACGAGCTAATGAAGGAGGTTTTTAGAGATGAGGGGATTCCAGAAGAGCTTATTAATGTTGCCCTTCTTGAGAGTCAGTTTAATCCAAATGCAAGAAGTCCTATGGGTGCGAAGGGTATCTGGCAGTTTATGCCCTCAACAGGCAGGTTATATGGGTTAAAAGTAGGTGGCGGAAAGGATGAAAGAACTGATCCTATCCTTTCTACAATTGCTGCTGCAAAACATTTAAAAGATCTATATGCAAAATTTGGAGACTGGCATCTTGCACTTGCTGGATATAATGCAGGGCCTTACAGAGTTTCAAAGGCGATGAAGAACACAAACGCAACCGGCTTTTGGGAGCTTTCTAGAAAAGGAGCGATTCCTAAAGAGACTTCAATGTTTGTTCCAAAATTTATTGCATCTACCATAATCTTACAGCACCCTAAGCGTTTCGGGTTTGATGGATGAGGATAGGGCATGGGATCGATTTTCATCGATTCAAAGATGGCGATCAGATAACTTTAGGTGGAATAGTTATTCCGCATGACCAAGCTCTTGATGGGCATAGTGATGCTGACGTTTTAACTCATGCAATAATGGATGCGATACTTGGAGCTTTAGGATTGCCTGATATTGGGGAACTATTCCCAAATACCGATTCAAAGTTCAAAGGTGCAAACAGTATTGAACTACTAAAAGAAGTTTTGAAATTAACTGAAACTTATAAAGTAATTAATGTTGACTGTGTGTTAGTGCTTGAAGCCCCAAAAGTCTCTCCATATAAGAGTGAGATAACTGAGAATCTAAAGACTATACTTGGTGCAGAGTCAGTTGGACTTAAAGCAACCACTGCCGAAGGGCTTGGAGCCCTCGGACGGGGAGAAGGAGTAATGGCATCCGTGACTGCTCTGTTAACCAAGTGTCCTTCATAGAGGATCACTTAGCCTCAGGACTGGGCACAACCAGTCCTGACAAAAACTTTTAGCCTTAAGCCGAAACCTTTATTCTACTGTCTCTGCTACTAGCAACTGGTGATATCTGATCAGCAGCTGGTGAAGGTTTTTTAGCAGTTGGTGATGGAGTATTTACATCAGCGGCTGGATAATAAACATCTGCTGAAGGTTTTGGTCCTTCTAGTCTGGGCTTAGGAACATCTAGCCTTGGTTTTGGGCGGTCTGCTGTAGCATCAGGTCTATCAGAGTTAGGTTTTGGAACCTCTCTTTGAAACATACTTGCTACTGGATAAATGCTACTTGCTATAGGTCTAATCATTGTTCCCTCCTTTAAAAAGGATTAATTTTCCTTCCGTGAGCTATATCGGATTGAAGGGCAGAAAACTTTACCTACTTTCCGGGTAATATCCGTATTTATTTAAAAACCATCAATATCCATGCCAAAAAAAGTTTAATTGACGCTCCATGTATATAAGCAAAACTTGCACTCAATGAGTATATTTGATATCGACTTTTTCATAAATGAAACCTCAGCTCATTTTTTTTCTATCCTTGATCTTTCCCTACATACTCAAAGCTGGTGAACACTCATGTAAATCAGGGTATGAAGCCGTAACTTTCAAAGGTAATGTGACAGGTTGGTGCACCGATACATGTCCAACACAAGAAGATGGGGTGTGTAAGCGAGCCGCATTAGGTGCAAAACCTGAAAGAGAGATTAAGACTTTATGCTACGATATCACTACGATTAAGGATGTCGATAAAACCAAACAGAGTCAAAAAATTACTTCAATTTCATGCGATGTCAAAATCACAAAGTGTTGTGCGATAGGTGAATCAAAGAAGTCAACTCCTGACCCTACCGATTATTAGAACATTTGCGAAAGTTAATTGTTATAAACCTAGTAAGAGTTAGTCCGTTGTGAGTTGTCACAATAACTCCAATTTTTATCTTAGTTTTTTTTCTATTTTTAATTAGCTCGTTTTTCCTTTTAATCTTTATACCTGTTGACTGAGGCATTTTTCTTAGCGTTTTAATTATATTATTCCCATACTTGATCTGAATTCTCTGAACTAAAAATCTTTCGTAAGTCGTGTCAAAAAATACTTTTGACCTGCTGCAATTTATAACTTTACTTCTAAGGCTAAAGTCAAAGTATTGAGGATCGCTATATTCTGTCGGTTCTGATGTGGTAGTCGGAGTTGGGGTGCGTGTTGGCTCTAATGTATTAGTCGGGGCCATTGTATTTGTAGGCGTCTCGGTTGGTACTGGCGTGTTAGTTGGAGCTATGGTGTTGGTCGGCACGGCAGTATTAGTTGGGGTGATTGTAGGTGTATTAGTCGGGGGATATGGAGTCGCCGTAGGCGCCGTATTATTGAAAGTAACATTAAACTCATCTACCCCAGTATTTCCAATATTATCTTCAGCGCTGGCTTGGAGTTTATAACTGCCATTAGGAATAGATGAGGTATTAAAAGTCAATTCCCAGGGGGGCGCTGTTAATTCTCCAAGAGTGAAATTACAGTTAGTTGAGCATAGGTTTTTGATCGCCCTCAATGTTACCTTAGATATTGGCTTTACGTGATCAACATCGATTCTTGAGAAAATTGACCCATTCAAGACATTTCCAGACGATGGTACTAGAATCTCAACCGTTGGCTCGGGATTTGAAGAATTAACTGTGATACTCTGTTCAGTTTCATTCGAAAAAGAATCTACTGAGATTAATTTAAAGGTAATATTGGTATTGTAGAAAGTTGTTGTGTCAAATTGGAAGGTATATGGTGGCTCGTAATCTACATCTATTTCAATTTCCTGACCTAGAAATCTGGCGAACGCGTAAACGTGCGGGGTATCTTCATTATCCGCTGAATTGGCGTTTATATTGACTACTCCGCTAACGACGGAGTTGTTCGCAGGCGAAGCAATAGTTAGAATGGGCGGCGTAGTATCTGAGTTTTCTATCAATCGATAAAAGCTATAGTTCGCATTATTCACCGTTATCGTTTTGAGTTGAAGTGGTCTAGCGCGACGTCCTCCGTATTTGTTTCCATGAGCATTATGTCCAGAGGGGGGGATTGGAGAGCCTTCAGAAAGCCTAATCCCTGTCTGTACTGTAGAAAATGGGCCATCAGATGAATTAGAACCTTCTAGAGTATATCTACTATTTGGCCCTAAAAGAGTAGTATCAATGCTTAAACTATTATCACTCGACAATGTAACCCGACTTGGGCCAAAGGGTCTCGCTAACGGTTCACCCAAAAGTATTCCAAGCACTGGATCGTGAACCGAGTAAAGTAAAGATTGAATTAATGTTGCTCCACCAAAATACTTCATTGAAAGCGCATAAGGATATGGAAATCTAGTTTGAGTAGCACCAGGCTCTTCTACTGTACCATAACTTCCAGTGACACCTCCCTCAAACCACCTTAGTGCACTCATCTGTTGGGTACCGAAGAGCTGTCCTCCGTAAGATGTTGCATGATAGCCGATCGAGCCTGGGGCAAAAGTGTTAGTCCAAATTTTGTCTACCCACTGGAGCCCAATAAAATAGAATAATAAGCTATTTTTATTCTCAAGATAATCTACCCCATTATCTTGGGTTGCTGATTGTATTCCATCTAGCCGATTCCAATACTGAACATAATTTTCGTGATTGTCCGCAATTAGTCCCGTTCTTAGAGCGTCTGTTGATTTTACAATCCAATTATTCCCTAGTGGAAAAGTGGAATCTGCGCTGACACCGCGGTCAATGATTTTTTTTACCTCATTATAGCTTGTCCCCGCTAGCATCATTGTCGGCCTTATACCATCAGTTTCATATGGAGTTGCGCCGCCAAGATACGGATTAGAGAAAAATCTTGAGCCTAAATTCCCGACAGAGTGGGCACAAGTTTCATCACTCTTACAGAAGGATATAGCAGTTGTAATAGAGAATCTTTCGGCGCCAACACCATTGACAAGCCAGGGTCGACTGAAAGTTAGTACATATGCCTGAGTTCCTGGTGGGGTAGCTGCTTCAATTTCAGACTTTAACGACAAAAAACTACTCCATGAAATCTGATCTTGGGTATGATCAAAGTTGAGCGTAATAAGATTTTGAGATGGTATGCTTCTCTGCCCCATATAATAATTGGCAACATCGATAGAAGTCTGATCCTGTAGGTTTATTACAACCGCTACCTGTTCTGCCTTTATTGCAATCTGAGGAAATTCAACGCTGACTGTTCTAGTGCCGTTGGTTGCTTGGACGATCTCCTGTGCCTGTAGATTCAGAGCCGTAAACAGAATAAGAAAAATTCGTAGGAACCTCAACACACATTCCACCCATTTCTAGAGCAATGAGAACTGTCGTCATTGTGTGTTTTTTACTTAACAAAATAACTCCCGTGCAGACTGAAACAGGAGGACTTTGACAAACTGGCCTTCTAGTTCTTCTCAGCTTCAACACACTTCGTGGCGCGTCGCAGGCGTTACTGCTGCCCTTCAGTGAGCTATATTGGATTGAAGGGCAGAAAACTTTACCTACTTTCCGGGTAATATCCGTATTAGACCTAGCCTAAGCAAATTGTATACCAGGCTTCAGATTTGATTAGTTTTGGATAGGGAATAATCTGAAGGGATATCTCGTCTAGTCTAATATGAAGTGTTAGCCTTTGTTCATTTTAGATGCGAACCAAACTATCCATTTTTTCTCTTTTATGGCTTTTATCTTACATATTATTTTATGAAGTCAGAGTAGTTTCTGCCCTAATTGTATCTCCCTGGGCACCAGGAGTAAGTTTCTGGAAGCCGGGCTTTTTTATACTATGGGTAGCATTAGGAATTCTCAAAATAAATGGAAAGGATACTCTCTCACGGCTATTTCTCGTACCTATCTTAAGTAGTTTACTAATTACTATTTTCCCATTCATATTCCTGGAGACTGAATTCCTATCAAGGCTCCTTTCGTTCGATGGATCTCTCATATCAGTTCATTCTTTACTACACAGTCATACTGTCAAACTTCCAGTAGGACTACTTAAGGATGCTATATCACTAAATACGTATGCCGATTCTGGGAAACCATGGAGGGATTTTGTTCATCCCGGATTAGTTTTACTTCATGTAGTTGGAATTCTAATTGGAATGAGAGTAATCCTATCCCTATCATTCAAAAGTCCCTTAGCTCTATTTGGAGGGTTTGGTCTTGCACTATCTTTGTTCGATGGGGGGAGCTTAGCTCCTTATGCTATTGCGGGTTTAATATTAGTTGTAATACCGAAATACTCACTTCTAGTAACACTAATTTGTACACCACTAGCATTTTATTTTTCATGGTTTGAAGCTTTTGTTATTTTTCTCTCCTCGACACTCGCTATCATCAATTTTCGACCATTATTAATTATTGCTGCATTCCTTCTTTATTCTAGAACCGACTGGACACTGAGACCATTTAAGAATATTCCAGCTGGCACTCAAGTTTATTTTATCGACCCTAAAACGCTAGAACTCAAAGCTTTGGTCACCGAGAATAATGCAAGCTATATGAGCTTGGTAAAACCCTATCCGCCATTTTGGAATTTATTAGAGGCTGATTCAGTAAGCTGTAATAAGAATGCTGGTTTTTCCTCAAAGTCCACCCTACTTAGACCAGAAGGCGTTTCGGGCAAAAGCGAACTTGAGTTTGGCAGCATAGAAATAGATAGAGGTCAGATCTTATCCTCCTTCAAAGGCTGCATTCCTAATGACTACGAACAAGCTACTTTGATTCACTTACGAAATCTTGGGTTCACAAAAGGCGTTCTCATGCTTTCGAATTAAGCAAGTTTAATTTAAAGTTGGCCTTGTGCTCTATCATCTGCTTCCATCCCTCCAGGAATACATAAGCTGGTTAAATGTTTTTCGTTATATAACCTTTAGAAGTGTGTGTGGATTCTTATTCTCATTCCTCTTTGTTCTTTTCTTACTTCCGATTTTTTTAAATTGGCTAAAAAAAGAGGGGATAGGTGGACAACCTATTCGTGAACTAGGGCCAAAGGGTCACGAGGGTAAAAAGGGAACGCCTACGATGGGAGGGGCTGTTGTTGTAGTCGGTGTTATTTTCAGCCTTCTTCTTTTCACTGATCTTAGCCTTGGACTTGTATGGCTTGTGGTATTTGTTTTGTTTGGATTTGGAGCTATTGGATTTGTTGATGATTGGAAAAAGATCACAAAACAGAATTCTTTAGGGTTATCTGAAAAACAAAAATTTCTTGCTCAGTGTTTATTAGCTGCTCTAGTTGGACTTTTCTTATTTTTGAAAGGTTTCCCGACTGAGATCTCTCTTCCGTTTGCTAAAAATCTGGTTCTGCCACTTGGAGGTTTGTTTTTTATCCTCTTCTGCATGGTGGTAGTAGTAGGAAGCTCAAACGCTGTGAATCTAACTGATGGGCTTGATGGCTTAGCAATAGGCTCTATTATCTCTATAGCCGCAACTTATGGTGTTTTTGCATATGTAGCAGGCCACGTGAGAATTTCAGATTATTTAGGTGTTCATTACGTTCCTGGCGCAGGAGAGCTCGCCATTATATTGGCTTCCTTAGTAGGAGCTGGATTAGGCTTTCTCTGGTATAACTCTTATCCTGCTCAGGTCTTTATGGGGGATCTTGGAGCGTTAGCAATTGGTGCTCTTCTAGGAGTATCAGCTTTAATTGTAAAGCATGAGTTAGTTTTGATCGTTGCTGGGGGGATTTTAGTGATTGAAGCACTTTCTGTCTTGATTCAGCGGTATTACTTTAAGCTTACCGGGAAAAGAGTCTTTAAAATGGCGCCCATTCACCACCACTTTGAACTACTAGGGTGGGCAGAGCCAAAAATAATTGTAAGATTTTGGATTATTTCGTTAGTACTATCTTTAGTTTCACTTAGTACGCTAAAGTTGAGATGACATACCTGGTCTGGCTTTAGCCTGACCTTAATAAGGACTGGCTGAAGCCAGTCCAGTCAAGGATCTAAGTTGTAAGATATGTTTGATCTCTTAAAAAAATCACCGCCATTAGTTGTTGGCCTTGGAATCTCTGGTCAGGCGGTAGCAAGATTTCTTTCGAAAAATCAGATCCCATTTTATTCATGTGACACAAGACAAGATCTTTTTATTGAAAAATTCCCGTATGAGCTAGATCGATTCTTGGGAATAGATATTGCCCCTAATTTAGGTGAGATTTCACTTGCAATACTTTCTCCTGGCCTCCCTGTTGATTCTGGTTTAGTGAGCAGTATACAGGCTCCAAAGATCTCTGAACTTGAATTTGCATTAAGTTTTTTTAAAGCAAAAAAGATAGGAGTCACTGGGACACTTGGAAAAAGCACTACTGTTAGCTTAATTGCACATATTTTGAATCAATCTGGATTCAAGGCAAAAGCAGGTGGAAACTTGGGAGAGTCTTTTTTAGACTCAACTAATGAAAGTTTTGACTACTTAATTATTGAATGTTCTAGCTATCAGCTTGAAAGTTTTAGTGGAGAAAAGATATTTGATGGAGCAGTTTTTTTAAATCTCTCGTCAAACCACCTTGAAAGACATAAAACAATTGAAAAATATCTCGATTGCAAACTAAATCTTTTTAGAGCACTAAAAAATGATGGTTTTGCTGTCATCCCAACAGGAGATCCATGGGACATAAAAGGACTACTTAGGGGTCAAAAAGTTTTTGAAGCTGAAGATTCTTTCGCTTTCAGAACAGCTGAGATCTTGGGGTGCACTGATATTAATATGAAGGTTAAATCATTTAAAGGCTTACCATTTAGATTTCAGATCGTGTCTGAGGATCCTCTAATAATTAATGATTCAAAATCTACCACTGTTCTTTCGACTAGGTATGCAATCCTGAATGCAAAAAACTACAATAAAGATATTATTCTACTAATTGGAGGTCGAGAGAAACTTGGCTCAGATTGGTCGGTTCTTCCTAAAGTAAAGGAGGTCATAAGGTTTGGCGAACTAGTAGGTAGTGTAGGCAAATTAAAAGATGGTGTAATCAGAGCAAAAGAGCTCTATAGCAAGGAATCCATGATTCTCTTCTCCCCTGGAGCTGCCAGTTTTGATGAATTTTCTTCCTTTGAGGATAGGGGGAGGAGGTTTAATTCAGTTGTAGATGAATTATTCAAGAAAGCCAGTACCGACAAATAGAGCCACTTGTTAAAATGTCCACTGTGCGAAGTCGTGTGGATTCCTATCTATTAGCAGCTACTTTGATCTTAGTTGGCTTTAGCCTAGTTATGGTTTATTCAACAACTGGAACAATAGGAGAAGAGAAATTTGGAGATCCATTTTTTTATCTTAAACGACAAGGAGTAGCAGCTTTACTCGGAATTTTCGGATTATTTATCTGCTCAAAACTAAAACCAGAGCTTCTTTCGAAATACTCATGGCTTGGATTACCACTTGCACTTTTATGTCTTATATTGACCTTTATACCAAGTCTTCATGATGGAGCAGGTGGCGCAGTCCGCTGGGTCTCTCTTGGAGGATTTAGATTTCAGCCTGGAGAGCTTGCAAAACTTTTAGTTGTCCTTTTTATGGCAGGCTATTTTGCAAGAAGGGCAGACAAGGTTGAAAATTTTTCATCAGGGGTATTGGTGCCGTTTTTATATGCTGGGCTTATAGGTGCCGTTTTTCTTCTTCAACCTGATTTTGGAAGTGCGGCTGTCGTATGTCTAATTGTGTTAATTCTTTGTGTGGCTGCAGGGGTACCTATTAGATTTATTGCAGCATGTGGTTTTGTTGCAGTTCTACTTGCGGGATTAGCAATAGCTTTATCGCCGTATAGAATGATGAGAGTAGTTAGTTTTTTAGCCCCTTGGCAGGATCCTGAAGGCTCAGGATATCAGCTAATTCAATCACTAATAGCTCTTGGATCGGGGCACGTTTCGGGGGTTGGCTTAGGGGAAAGTCAACAAAAATTAATGTTTCTTCCTGCTGCTCATACAGACTTTATCTTCTCTGTAATTGGAGAAGAACTAGGGTTTTTTGGCTGTATGTTTGTACTAGGTATGTTCTTTGTACTTTTATGGAGAGGGTTAACGATTGCAAAATCTCTTGAGCATAATACATTTTCATTTGTTCTAGCTGTAGGACTTACGATGCTGATTGTAGTTCCTGCATTTTTAAATATGGGAGTAGCTACAGGGGTTTTACCAACTAAAGGAATGGTACTACCGTTAGTAGCTTATGGAGGAACTAATCTTGTTATGAGTCTTTCCTGTATTGGGCTCCTTCTTTCTCTCTCAAGAAGATGACTGTAGTTTTTGTTGCAGCTAGTGGAACAGGAGGACATATTTTGCCTGCTGTTTATATAGCTAGGGAACTAAAAGAACTTGGAGCTGAAGTTATTTTCTTTGGTTCTGGAAAACCCCTAGAGAAAAAGCTAATTGAAGATTTCCATATAGTAGCGCTCTCAGTAAGTGGCATAGCTGGGTTAGGTTTTGTAGGGTTTATTAAATTTCTTCTTTCTGTCCCAAGTTCAGCATTTATAATTTTTAGAGAATATTTAAAAAATAGACCTTTTGCAGTACTTGGAGTAGGAGGATATGTTTCAGTTCTTCCAATTTTAATAGGAAGGATATTTGGTATTAAAACCTGGATTCATGAAGCAGAGAATCACTTTGGTCTTGCAAACAGATTATTAAGGTTTTTTGCTCACAATATTTCAAGTGCACATCCTGATTTACCTTGTTCAATCTACACAGGTCATCCAGTAAGAAGCGATCTAAAGAATATTACCCCAAACACCTGCGAAGAACCTAAGAAACTTCTTGTGCTTGGTGGCTCTCAAGGTGCTCTTACTTTAGATCAAACAGTTCCAGAGATTATTCCAAAGGGGCTAGAGGTTCATCATCAGGCAAGAGAGGAGAATCTTTCAAAAGTATCAGCTCTGTATAAAGAACGAGGAATTAATGCTTTAGTGGTTCCATTTTTCAAGGACCTTACAGCTGAATATTCCTGGGCAGATATCATAATAAGCCGCGCTGGGGCTGGAAGTGTTATGGAGATCTCATTTACGAACAGACCTACTATTTTTGTTCCATTTCCATTCGCACAAGGGAATCATCAAAAAGAAAATGCAGAAAAACTTAAAGCTAAATCTTTAATCGTAGAAGAAGGTGAGGATTTTAAAGAAAGATTGTCAAATGCTCTAAATAAGCTCCTACAGAAAGAGTTCTATAAACAAATAAAAGATTCAAAATTCACTCCACCTCCGATCGATGCAGCTAAAAAAATTGCAGAGATGATTATGAAGAGGGCGGGGCGTCGTGATCTTACTTGGGGGTCAGGCCGGGAGGCCTGACCAGGCAGACGCTGGCATTTGTCTGGTCAGGAATCTCTCGTCCGCGCCAGCGGACGAAGCAATAATAGGGAGGCCTGACCCCTCAAAGTTATAAATAACTTCGATGCGGCGATGTATCTGCACCTATAGCCCAGAGTAATTCTAAGATTCTTTCTTTATTTACTCTTTCAGGAAAATCATATTCAATTCCGGTGTCCAAATAAGCCTTCCAAACAGTTAAATTATTTCTATCACAACAGATCGCTACAAAAAGACAATATGCTTCACATGCAGGCTTTTCTTTGTGATGATAAAACTTTGCTAATTCTAAAAATATATCCCTTCTTAATCCAACAGATTGTTTAGTTCCATTTATGAATCTCTCAAAACAGCTGTCATCAAAATCTTTCAACCCATCCGGCAACTCTTTTCCGGTAAAATCTTCAATCAGGTCGATAGCTGTATTGTAGCTTCTAAGTAAAATATCAAGATGTATTGGACGCTTTCCTGATTTTATAACCTGATCAAGAGCAGATTTTGACTCTAAGAATCGCTCAATTGTTGACTCTCCAACGTCCGCACCAAGTGGATCTAATCTTGCTGCTTGTCTGATTAATTGTAATCTGCGCTCAGAAATACCAGCTTGAGATCTCAGTTTACAGGCCAGTGCCATTTTCTGGGCTTCTGACCCATGCTCTCTGACTGAGGTGTAAGAAGCTTCTACCCCTAGCATGCCTTAAAAAGGCTACCAGAGAATATTATTTATTTAAACAGCTAGTTTTCTTTGCAGCGCAATTACACTTCTTACATCCCTCACAGGAAGTAGGCTTTTTTGCAGAGCAAGCAACAAGAACCAAAGCTAATAATATGTATTTAATCATATCGGCTGAGACTAACAGTCAGATTTACTTCTGAATAGGATGAGAATAGTTCTTGGGGGTCACCCCTGAGAGGCCTGACCAGACGTAATTCTTGCCTGGTCAGGCCTCTCAGGGGTGACCCCCAAGTATCAATAGGGCGACCCTGACCCAAGTATCGAATCTAACCTGATTTTAAGGTAGATTGTTCCTAATGACGGTTATAAAGAACAGGTATAGAACCCAAAGTTGTGGGTTTTTAGGGAAAGTAGGTGAGAGAGTAACCCTTTCTGGATGGATTCACAGAAAACGTGACCACGGAGGGGTGATTTTTGTAGATCTTAGGGACAACTTTGGAATTATGCAGATCGTATTTCCAAAAGAGCTCACACCTCAGATTGAAAAAGTCAGGGTCGAATCAGTCATCCAAATAGAAGGAGAAATTAAAGAGAGAACCAAGGAACAGATCAATGACAAAGTTCCAACAGGTACCATTGAAGTACATGTTTTTGATTTCGAAGTTTTATCCCAATCAGAAGTTCTCCCGTTTCAGATATCAGAGGATGACGGCGCCCCAGAATCAACTAGACTTCAATATCGTTTCCTTGAACTAAGAAGAGAAGAGCTTCATCAGCACATTCTTCTGCGATCGGCAGTTATAAGAGAGATTAGAACGGTAATGTACGATCTTGGCTTTACTGAATTCCAAACACCAATTTTAACATCAAGCTCTCCTGAAGGTGCACGAGATTTCCTTGTTCCTTCAAGACATCATAAAGGAAAATTCTTTGCTCTACCTCAGGCTCCTCAGCAGTTTAAGCAGCTTTTAATGATCTCAGGCTTTGATAGATATTTTCAGATTGCTCCTTGTTTTAGAGATGAAGATCCTAGAGCTGATAGATCTCCAGGGGAGTTTTATCAGTGTGACCTTGAGATGAGTTTTGTTGAACAGGAAGATGTTTTTAGAACATGCGAAGAGTTATTCTTCAGGGTCTTTTCAAAGTTTGCTAAGTTCCCTGTAACTCAAAAACCATTTCCTAGATTTACATACGCTGAAAGTATGAGTCTCTTTGGCACTGACAAACCAGATCTAAGAATCTCTGAAACTATAAACGAATCGACCGAAATATTTAAGAATTCATCATTCAAAGTATTTCAAAATGCACTCTCTGAAGGAGGAAAGATTCATACCTTAGTTTTCAAAGTAGATAAAATCCCACCTAGAAAATATTTCGATGATCTAATCAGTTGGTATCAAAAGACCACAAATTCAGGTGTTGCATACCTTATAAATGAAAATGGAGAGATAAGGGGGAATATCTCAAAGTTTGTTTCAGAAGATGAAGTTAAAAACTTAAACCTACCCACTAATTCTGTAGCTTTCTTTGCTGCAGGAGTGGGGGTATTGCCAGCCTTCGGAAAGCTCCGGGTTAAAGTTGCTGAAAGTTTTGGAACAATCAAGAAAGATCAGTTTTGTTTTTGCTGGATCACAGATTATCCGATGTATGAGCTAATTGATGGAAAGGTTGATTTTTCACATAACCCATTCTCAATGCCTCAAGGAGGTTTAGATGCTTTAAATACAAAAGATCCTCTCGATATTAAAGCTTACCAGTATGATGTTGTTTGTAATGGGTACGAATTAAGTAGTGGTGCGATCAGAAACCATGATCCTGAAATAATGTACCGAGCATTTGAGATAGTAGGGTACCAGAAATCTGAAGTTGATAAGCAGTTTGGAGGAATGATAAGAGCCTTTAAATATGGGGCACCTCCTCATGGTGGAATGGCGCCTGGGGTTGATAGGATTGTCATGTTACTAGCTGGAAAAGAGGCAGTAAGAGATGTAATAGCATTTCCACTGGCTCAAACTGTTGAAGATCTAATGATGGGAGCTCCAAGTGAGGTCACCGAACGACATCTTAAAGAACTTGGATTAAAAATAGTAGAATAGATGCGAAACACCAAACAAAGAGAAGTTATATTGGAAATTTTTCAAGGTTTAAAAGAACCTATCTCGGCACCTGAGATTGTTGAGCGTGCACAACAGAAAATTCCCCAACTAAACAAAACTACAGTGTATAGAACACTCGATAGGCTTGAAGGTGAGGGGATTATAGAGAAGATGCTTGTTAGTCCTAATATCTTACACTATGAGCTAAAGACTGAGCATCACCACCATTTTGTTTGTAAAAAGTGTGAAGGAGTATTTTGCATAGATGGTTGTGCTGCAGGAATTGCTAAGCTTTTACCAAAAGGGTTTATCCTTGAAGCGCATGATATTACTCTCCATGGTCTTTGTGATAAGTGTGCAAGATGAATTTTTTTGATGAACTTTATAGCGGTGACAAGCCGGTCTTATCGTTAGAGGTCATTCCTCCTCTTAAAGAGGAAGAGCTTGATGAATCGAGAAGAAAGATTGAATTATTGGTTAGAGATTCCCAACCTGCATATATCTCCGTAACAAGGCGTTCTGAAGGTAACGATGAGAACACAATTGTACTTTGTAAGCTAATCCAACAAGATTTTGGCTTAAAGGCGGTTCCACATATTACTGCTGTCAATCATAACAAGGAGACCTTAAAGATTTTAGAAGATAGGCTCAAAAGCTCAAGTCTAGATCAAATACTTGTAATAAGAGGTGATAAGCGCACTGATGTGCCTCAGGGATTCAATTCATCTGCTGAGGTTATAGAAAGTCTCTCCTCTCAATTTTGTATAGCAGTCACCGCAATTCCTGAGGGATATCCTCATGAAGGAATGAATGCCGAGTCTGCAAGTAGATATCTCAGGGAGAAGGTAAATTTAGGAGCCCGAGTTGCGTTGTCACAATTATTCCTTCAAAGAGTATCATGGGATAGATTTGTTGAAAGGAACTCTGATTTAAATATTCCTCTTATTCCTGGAGTAATGCCATTAACAAGTAGAACACGTTTAAAACGAATGATTGAGTTAACAGGACTCTCGATTCCATTTGAAGTAAAAAATATGCTAGCTTTATCTGAGGAGGATTTCAGAAGAGAGGGAATAGCTTATACAGCTTCTCTAATAAGAAGTCTTTTTGAGAGTGGAACGAAGGGGATTCACCTTTTTTCATTCAACAGTGATAAGAACACTAGAGAAGTAAGAGATCTAATTTCCGATCTGTTATAATTTACCGCTATCTTTTGAAAGAAATTCCCAAACAGAACGTTCAATTTTACTTTTTAAGGTTGCTGGGTCATCACTTGTCACAATGATAGTCGTAGCATGTACTGATACAGTAGCTGTATTCCCGTCAATTTTGACTCTAGCTGGTATCCCTAAAATTGAATCTAACTCCATCTCATCTCCTCCTTGATTAGCCACTTTTGAAGTATGTATCATAATGATGTGATAATAAGAAATATTTTATTCATATTTACTTATAAAACTTATAATTATGCCATTTTAAAGTGATATTAGTAATAAATAATAGTAAATATCGCATTTATCATTATTAAGCCTGAAAACAGCTTAAATTTAAGTAAAAATATTCGAATTTTTACCAATTAATTATTTCATATAGCTTCTTCATATGATAAATAAGTAATTCGTGATGCTAGATTTACTAGATCAGAGCCTACTTTATGAGCTTGATAACAACTCAAGGCTTCCTATTTCTCAACTTTCTTCAAGGCTCAAGGTAAAAAGAGACCGGGTCGCTTATAGGTTAAAGGGTTTAAAAGATAGTGGGATCTTAAGAAAGTGCACTGTGCTTGTAGATCCTTATCGTTTTGGTCACTCAGTCTTTAAGGTTTATCTTCAATTGAACCATGACAGAAAACGTAGAGAAGAGCTCCTTCAAACCTTGTGGGAACGTCCAGACATTTACTGGTTTGCCGAAATGGAGGGTAGGTTTGATGTAGCATTTGCTATGTACGCCCCATCTCCATTTGAATTTAGCTCCACCCTCGATGAGGTCTTGGATTCGTTTAGAGATCTTGTTAGAAAATTTAATGTTTGCACCATCGTTGAAGTTTGGCTTTTTAGGAAGAGATTTCTAAAGGGAGTAGGAGCAAAATACGCAAAGATGGGTGGTGCACCTGAGAATCATCCACTTGATGCTAAAGATTTCCAAATCCTGGCATACTTAGCTGAAGATTCAAGAACTTCTACTAAAGATATTGCAGAAAGGCTAGGAAGTAGCCCAACACTTGTAACAACCAGAATCGCCAGAATGGAAAAACTTGGTGTAATTATTGGATATCAAACTGAGATAGATCTTGGAAAACTTGGATTGTCATCTTTTAAAGCTCGAGTTGATGTAAGAAAACATGATTCACAATCATTAGACGCTCTATTCGACTATGCAAGATTGAACAATAACTTAGTAATTATCATACGTCAGCTTGGAGACTGCAAAGTTGAGCTTGAGTTCGAAGTCAGAGATTTTGAGCAGTACTCTGAAATTATAGAAGATCTAAAAGATAAATTTCCAAGGCTGATCCGTGAAATTGAGACTGTGGCGATTAAAAGGCAGACTTATAAATGGATGCCCTTTCACCTGACAGCAAAGCTATAGTGTGGTAAATGTTCCCCTGATGAAAGAAAAGGCAGCCTTAGAGGGCGCTATAAAATCAAAGTTTGGAATCGATATTGATATAACTTTTGAGGCACCAAAAGATCCAAAACATGGCGATCTTGCTTTTCCCTGTTTTACCCTATCTAAGACCCTAAAACTTGCTCCTCAGCAGATTGCTTCTGAACTATCTAAGCTGCTTCCTGGGACAGAAAGCGTTGGTGGATATTTAAATTTTAGACTTAACCAACAAGAGATAGCAGCAACTTTGGTTCCTCAAATTCTAGCTGGCCTAAAAAAATTCCCCGATAAAAATATTCGGGTCATGATAGAGTACTCACAACCAAATACTCACAAAGCCTTTCATGTAGGCCATGTAAGAAATGCTTCATTAGGGGATTCTTTAGCCAGGATCTTTAAATATAACGGATTTACTGTCACTCCAGTAAATTATCTAGGCGATGAGGGAACCCATGTAGCTAAGTGCCTTTGGTATTACAATAAATTTCATAAAAATGAACTCCCAAGTAAAAATAAAGGTGAATTTCTTGGTGAGATGTATTCTAAGGCAACAAGCCTTCTTGATCTAGAAGCTTTAACCGAGATGCCCTACCTTGGAATTGAAGTAGCTAAAATTGAATCAGTCTCAGAGCACCCTTCGGAGAAAAAATGGTCTATAGTTAAAGTTAATACTAAAAACGGACTTAAAACTGTTGTCTCTGCTGCAAAAGTAACTGAAGGATTTGTAGCCTATGCCCCAGAAGGAACTAGATTCGGAAATAAAGTTATAGGCAAGGCTGATAAGAAAGGAATTCTAAGTGAAGGAATGATCTTATCTGAAAAGGAGCTTGGAGTATCCGATAATAATGAAGTAGCTTTTGTAATAAAAAAATCCACAGAGATCGGAAAGCCAATTGTTGAAGTTTATAGATTTGGCAATGAACCAGTTCTTGAAACGCTTTTAGAAAGACAAAAAGAAGTCTCAGAAGTCCTTACTCAGATAGAATCCGGTAAAGGGCCATTTTACGATCTTTGGAGAGAAACAAGGGAATGGTCGTTAGATGAGTTTAAAGAGATCTACCAGTGGTTAGGAAGTGATTTCGATCATTTCTTTTTTGAAAGTGAATTTGGTGAAAGCAGTAAAGAGTTAGTAAGAGAATTTCATAAGAAAGGGATATTTGTTGAGTCTGATGGTGCCATCGGGGCAGATCTAAAGGAGTACGGGTTAGGCTTTTGTGTATTAATTAAAAGAGATGGAACAGCTCTATACGCAACTAGAGATCTAACATTAGCAAAGAAAAAGTTTGAAGAATTCAAGATTGATCGATCAATCTATGTCGTAGACTCAGCTCAAACATTTCATTTTCAGCAGGTTTTTAAATGTTTAGAACTTATGGGTTTCCCTCAAGCCAAAGATTGTTTTCATCTTCCCTATGCTCAGGTTGTAAGGCCTGATGGTAAGATGAGTTCAAGAAAAGGAAATGTAATTCTTTTTTCAGAGTTAAGAGAGAAACTTCTAAGTAAGGTAAAATCTGAGTACTTAGATAAGTATAAAGGGGAATGGACAGACGCTGAGATTGAAGAGACTGCAAAAGGAATATCACTTGCAACTATAAGATACGGCATGCTCAAAACTGAGAATAATTCTCAAGTGATCTTTGACCTTGAAGAATGGTCTGGTCGAACCGGAAACACAGGGCCATATCTTTTATATGCTTATGCAAGAATTGCTTCAATTCTAAGAGAAGTACCTGAAGATAGTAGTAGAGTTAATTTTTCCCTTTTAATTCATGAAACAGAAGAAGATTTAATTCGAGGGCTTTCAGGGTTTGATGAGACCGTTAAAAAAGCCTGCGAGACCTACTCACCTCATATTCTTTGTACATACATTTACGATCTCACTAAACGATTTAGTAGAATGTATAAGGAGTGCTCGATTCTTCATGCAGAAAATCAAGAACTTCAACAAACAAGACGCGCTTTGGTTTCTAGCACTGGTATAGTTATAAAGGAGTGTCTGTCGCTGCTTGGAATACCGGTAGTTCAAAGGATGTGAGAATCAGGAAGGAAGGATATTGTCTGGTCAGTCTTTAGACTGACCTTTTCAATAGGACTGGTTTCCTACTCCGCTAAAGCTTCGAAGGACAAGAAAACCAGTCCAGCCAAATGCTAGCGCCTGTCTGGCCTGACCCCCAAGTTTCTGCTTTAAGATAACCACCACTTCTTTATTAAAGGCAATGAGAGCGTTGAAAGATAAAATCCTAAAGTAGGAATTAAAGCATTATACCATGGAGCATCAAGAGTGATGAATAGAAGAGCAGTGGATAAAAATGTTAAAGCCAGAATGCTTAGTTTTCTGGTAATACTAACTTCCCAAGCCTTTTCTCTTTCTACTCTTATATTTCTTGCCTCGATCTCAGCAATTCGGTGAGCCAGATCATCCATCAAATGTAAACTCCCTCTCCCTTGCAATCTCTTCAAGCTTTTTTCTATCAGATGGAGATTCATCTCCTTCTTTATAAACACCAAAGGCGATCATAATCAGAACTTCATACTGCTCAGGGATTTTAAGATTCTTTCTTGCTAGTTCAACATCAAATCCACCCATCGCATGTCCGACAATTCCTAAGATACTTGCTTGAAGCAGCATATTTTGAACTGAGAGCCCAGCATCAAAGCTTGCTACACGATTAGGCTTATTGTTTCTTGAATAATTGGATCTTGCACACACGAGGACTAGGTGGGATGCATCCTTACACCACTCCTGATTAGGAGGTGCTAGAAGTTCAAATAAATTAATCCAATTTGGTTTTTTAGCCCAGACGAATCTCCACTCCTGTTCATTAAAAGAAGAAGGAGCGAATCTTGCTGCGTCCAAGATCTTTAAAAAGTCATTATCTGATATCAGCTCTCCGCTTAATGATCTTGGAGACCATCTTTCTCTAAATATATTGTCACAGATCCCATCGCGTTTTGCTTTTCTCATGGTTGAACTAGAATAATGCTATATGTCTGGTCTGGTTTCAAGCAGAGCAGACTTTGATCGATCAGTTTATCTGTAAAATAGAAATACAAAAAAAACACAGAGGTCTCAGAGTTACGCAGAGTGAATACTCTGTGTAACTCTGCGTACACCGCGTTGAAAAAACTATAACGGCTAGTAACGAAATCTATCAACTGCCGATAGTAATCTTGGCGTGGTGAACGGTTTTGGTAAAAATTCAACATCAGGAAATGTTTTTAAGAATCTATAGCTTCGTGTCTTTCCAGCGCCACTGATAACCATCACTTTAGCAGTTGGGTTGGATCTTTTGATCTCATTCAATACTGACTCGCCATCTCTTTCGGGCATTACTAGATCTAATATTACAAGATCCCATTGCTTACCTTGAGAGTACTTCTCTAATGCTTCCTCTCCATCGGAAGCCTCAGTTACATGGAATCCACGCAGCTCTAACGCTGTTTTGATGCTTTCAAGAACTAACTCATCGTCATCTGCAAGCAGAATTCTCATAACGACCCGGGCAAAATAGTAACACACGAAACTCTGTTTCGATCCCAATTTTAATTGAATGCTTACCCAGGAGAATCAGCAAGTATTGGCAGAAAAAACTTACCCTTTAATTTCAATGCTTTGAGGCTCAACTATCTGAGTTTCTTACTGAATTCTCCCTAGAATGAGTGTTCGGTGAAAGTTCTATCTTTTGTCACTTCAGCTCTTATCCTAGTGGCTAAGGAAGTTTGTCGTTTAATGCCTTGATTTCTTCTTGTTGCAAGCATCAAAGCTCTCTTTGTTCCAACAATAATAAGCAATTCTTTTGCCCTAGTGACTGCTGTATAGAAAAGCTGCCTTTCAAGTAATGTGAAATGAGATTCATCTAGTATGATGACAACGCATCTGCTCTCAGAACCTTGGGCGCGATGAACTGTTACAGCATAACCTAGCGATAACTGTCCAAGTGAATCTTTTTCATATGTGATAAATCGCTTGTCCCATAGCTCAACCATCACACGCTTTCCACTACGATCAATGCCTTTTACAATCCCACTATCACCATTAAAAACTCCTTGAGGGTCTATATTATAATTATTGACTCTTTGAATAACTTTATCACCAACTCGTAGTCTGAGCTCACCAAACTCTAAACTTTGCTCCTCTGAAACATTAGTCAGGCGCTCCTGTAGCCTTTTGTTTAAACTCTCAGTGCCGGTATCACCTCTATTACCAGGGGAGATTACAAGGATCTCTTCAGATGGGATTCCAAATTTCTTAGGGATCTGATTACACACTAATGTTTCAACTAATCTGCTTGAGTCCTCTCCACCTTTTGTAGGTAAAAAATATACATCAGATTTTGTCACTCCATCTGGAGTTGGAATATCAGGAACTTCACCATGATTAATCTGGAAAGCAACAAGATTAATGGAAGATGTTTCATCTCTTCTAAAAAGTTTTAATAATTGAACAGCAGGGATCTCACGAATCGACAAAAGATCCGCAAACACTCTTCCAGGGCCAACTGAAGGAAGTTGATCTTTATCGCCTACTAAAATCAGCTTGGTATCTAATGTTAATGCAAGAATTAGATCCCTAAATAGGTAAATATCGAGCATTGATGATTCATCAACAATTACAACGTCAACAGGTAGTGGGTCATGAATTCCATGCTGAAACCCACCTGTGAAAGGATCAAACCTTAAAAGTCTATGCACTGTTGAAGCAGGATGGTCGCAAACTGAGCCTAAACGCTGTGCAGCTCTGCCAGTTGGAGCTGTTAAGGCCACATTTAGTCCTTGTGATTTGAATAAAGAGGTAAGACCTTTAACTACAGTCGTTTTACCACAACCAGGTCCACCAGTTATTAAAAATAATGAGTTAGTTTGTGCTCTAAGTAAGCACTCTCGTTGTTCTTCTGAAAATGTCAAACCAACTTCATCTTCGATCAGATCAGTCGGCACTGCGCCTGTAGTTACTTCAAGATCAAGTCTGTCTAAAACGAATCTGGCAACAGTGGCCTCAGCCATTGATAGGGATGATAAAGCAATCCTATCATCTTCTTTTATAAGACGTTTCTCATCTAAAAGCTCCTCAAGGTAGGGAGCTGGATCTACTGATTGAGGAATAAGGCTTCCAAGTTTAGCTCCGATCTGTTGCTCAGTTAGGTAGCAGTGCCCATCCTCTGAGGCTTTTTCGAAGATGAACAATAATGCTGCTTTTATCCGTTGAGGTGAATCCTCTGGTAGCCCAAACTCTCTAGCAATCTTATCTGCAGTTAAAAAACCAACTCTAGAGAGATCATCAATAAGCTGATAGGGATTCTCCTTAAGGACGGAAAGAGAACGATCTTTGTAGTAAGAGTAGATTCTTGCAGCCAAAGACTGACCGATCCCATGCTTTTGACAGAGTCTTACAATGCCATCCTTAGCGTTTTGAGATTGAAAGTGAGAAACAATTGCTAAAGCTTTATCCTTACTGATTCCCGGAACCGATGAAATGAGATCTGGATCGGTAGAAAGAACTTTTAAAGGGTCATCGCCGATCTGGGAAATGATTCTTTTTGCTAGGCGCTTACCGATCCCTGGGATAAGTTTATTACCTAAATAGCTAGCTAACTCATCCCCTTCAGTTGGAACTGACTCATGAATTGATTTTGCAGCAAATTGAGCACCAAATTTAGGATGCTCCTGGAATGAACCTTGAGCAATGATATGAAGGCCTGGTTTTGCCTCAAGTATTGGTCCAACCACTACTACGGGCTCAAAGGTATTATTGGTCTCAACCTGGAGTACCGAGAAGCCGTTCTGCGGATTATTGAATGTAACCCGCTTTATAATTCCTTCTATGACCTGATCTTCCATTCAACCTGCGACCTTGATAGTTTATCCTAACGTATGATTGACCCAAATAGTATCCGAGAGAACCCTGAAGCTTATAGAACAGCCACAAAACAAAAAAGGGCAAATTTTGACGTAGATAGCTTTTTATCCCTGGACTCTGATTATAAATCACTAAAGCAGGAATTTGAATCAAAAAAAGCATCACAAAATAAAGTGAGTAAGCTTATGCCAACTCTTTCAAAAGAAGAGCAGGCAAAGCTTAAAGATGAGATGAAGGCGCTTTCAGCTGAGATTAAGGAGATAGAGTCAAAGTTAAAGGAGATTGAAGCACAAAGAGAAGCGATGCTCCTTAGGGCTCCAGGAATTCCGCTTAAAGAGGTTCCCGAAGGGAAAGATGACTCTGAAAACAAAGAGGTTGAAAAATGGGGGGATATTCCAGAGTACCTTGGGAAAGATCACGTTGAGCTTGGGTTAGCTTTAGGACTTATAGATATAGAAAGAGGGGTAAAGGTTGGAGGTTCAAAAAACTATTTTCTAAAGGGCGATGGTGCAAGGCTTCATCACGCAGTTCTTCAGTATGCACTTTCATTTCTTTATGGACGTGGGTACACAGTTATGGAGCCTCCACATATTGTGTCTTATGACGCAATGAAGGGAACAAGTTATTTTCCTGGTGGAGAAGAGCAGGCTTACAGTTTAGACTCAAGGGATCCTGATAAGTATCTTATAGGTACATCTGAAGTTTCTGTTTGTTCATATCATATGAACGAAATTCTTGATGAGCTTCCAAAAAGGTACGCTGGCTATTCGCCCTGTTACAGACGTGAGGCAGGAACTTACGGGAAAGACACCCATGGGCTCTACAGAATCCATCAGTTCTACAAAGTAGAACAGGTAGTAGTATGCGAAAATGATCCTGATATTTCAATGAGGTTTCATAATGAACTATTAAATAATGCAAAAGATTTTATCCAAAGTCTAAATCTTCCTTACCGAGTTGTTATTGTTTGTACAGGAGACATGGGGTTAGGGCAGGTCTATAAGCATGATATCGAATGTTGGATGCCATCAAGAAATAGTTATGGAGAAACTCACAGCTGTAGTACTTTTTATGACTTTCAAGCAAGACGTCTTAACATGAGATATAAAAATAAAGAGGGAAAATTAGAATTTTGCCACACTCTTAATAATACATTAATAGCTTCGCCAAGGATCTTAATTCCACTTCTTGAAAATAATCAAAACAAAGATGGCACAATCGCTATTCCAAAAGCACTACAACCCTTTATGGGGGGACAGGAAGTAATTAAGTGAAATTAAAAGTAATAGCCATAACAATTTGGCTTTTATTTACAATATCTCTTTCTCTTTGGTGGCTGTATTTTGGGTTAGGACAACTTGAGCTTCTTCAATCTGTCGAGGGAACAGAGAAGGTAATTACTCAACAAAGAATGCTTATTTGGGAGGGGATCTCATTGGTGGTTAGCATTCTTCTAGGAGGTCTAGCTTTAGGATATTTGGCGTACAGCGAGAGAAAAGAGAGAAGGCGAATTGAGGAATTTTTTTCATTATTCTCACATGAGCTTAAAACTCCACTTACAAATATTCAACTCCAAGCAGAAAGTCTTGGTGCAGATAAACTAATTGAAAGTAGTCAACAACTTCTTATTCATCTTGATAATGCTATGTTTGTTGCCAAGCTTCCTGATAAGCTTTTTTATGAGGAGATTGATCTCAGCTCCTACCTTAAGTCCCTAGCAGGTCGTTGGAGCTCATTTAAAATCGAAGTAGTAGGTGATGCCATTCTTGAAATAGACAGAAGAATATTTGAAGCAATTTTTCAAAATCTATTTAGTAATTCGGTAATTCATGGAAAAGCTTCTAGAGTTAATATTAAAATTCTTGATTTGGAAAAGTTTACAATTATTAACTTCAAAGATAATGGCATTGGATTTAAAGGGGACTATAGTAAGCTAGGAAGAAAATTTTATAGATCAAACACATCAAGTGGATCCGGACTGGGACTATATATCGTTAAAGCGCTCTTGAATAAGATGAAGGGCAAGATTTCATTCAAAAACTCAAATGAGGGCTTTTTTGCAGAATTAACCATATATAAGTCCATTTGATTTTAGAGCAGTCTCACGGTAGGGTTTGTTTCGGAGGACTAATAATATGAAATACCTAGGTATATTACTTTGTTTATGTTCAATGTCGTACGCTCAACTGCCAAACAATTCAGTTGGAGCAAAACAGATTAAGAGAAATGCCGTTAGAACTAAGCATATAAAAAACGAATCAGTAACAGGCGCTAAGATTGCTGAAGGAACTATTACCGCTTCCAATATGGATAACTTAACAGAGGTTTCTCCGCGCACACTAACTAACGGTCAATCAGAAACTATTTTTGATGATGGTTTAATTTCACTATCAGCAAGGTGCGCAATAAACGATGCCGGGAGTGATCGTGCTAGAATTCTAGTATTTTCTACTGTCGATGGGGCTGCGTTTGATGGTCATGATGATACTGAGAACCTTCTTAGTACTTCGTTAGAAACTGAAAGAAGATTAGCGGAAAGCTCAGCTACGACAGGGACTGCTAACATTGATCACGAAACAGATGGAGTTATTATCAATACAAATGGTGATATGTATCTGACTAACTTTGTATCTGGAGTTAATCTGATCGGCGAAACTGGTAAATGCTATTTTGCGGGAAATGTTTATACAATTCCTAATGAAATCACCATTCCTTAACAGTACTCGTCCTTAACTGATAATGAAAATACTGTTAGTTGAGGACGACCCAAATCTCAGAGATTCGATATCTAGCTCTCTACCGGGCTGCAGTGTAGCCAGTAATCTTAAAGAGGCTAGAGAGCAAATCAGTTCAAATCTTTGGGATCTTGCAATCATTGATGTTGGCTTACCAGATGGAAGTGGCTTTTCACTTGCTAAAGACATAGCGGGAAAATTTCCTTTCATTTTTTTAACAGCATCTCACTCTGCCGAATTTAGACTTGAAGGTCTAGAGGCTGGGGCAAGTGACTATATTCCAAAACCATTCTTAATCAGAGAATTGCAACTTAGAATTGAAAAAATATTAGGCAGAGTTGAGAAAGGTGTAACGCTAGACACTGGCTCAAGAAGAGTGATCTTGGAGGATGGAAGCTCTTTTACTCCGCAGGGGAGTGATTTTGACATACTAAAAACCCTAATTGAAAATGCTCCAAAAATTGTAAACAGAAAAGACTTTCCTGCATCAAACCCAAGGAGTGTTGATAATGCTATAGTCAGACTCCGAGAGGCTTTGGGAAAATTCAATAAGATCCGCTCTGTTAGAGCAATCGGATATAGTTGGGATCTGTCGTAAGTTTTGACACATTAAACACGGGATCCTGACAGCCCAAAGCTGAATAATCATTAAAATCAATAGCTTCCTAAAACGGCATATCGCTTGCTCCTGACTCTAATAAGGAGCAGTACATGAAGTCAGACAGTGAGTTAGTAAGAGAATTGCCTAAGCAGGAAGCTTTTGAGGAATTAGTAGAAAGATACTCAAGGAAAGCATATAGCCTTGCTTTTAGGCTCTTAGGAAACCAGGAAGATGCTGAAGAAGCACTCCAGGACGTTTTCACTCAAGTTTTTAGAAAGGCTCAAAACTTTGAAGGTAAAAGTCAGTTTTCAAGCTGGCTTTACAGAGTCACTGTAAATGCATGTCTGATGAAGATACGAAAGCGAAAAGAAGAAAAAGAGCTTGATGAAGATGCTCACCCGATCACAACCGGTGCTTATGAAGCAACCCTAGTATATCAACTAAGAAGTGCACTTTCTGAGGCGATTAAAAAGCTTCCAGATGATTATAGACCTGTTTTTGTCATGCGCGACATTGATGGGATGAGTACAAGTGAGGTTGGTTCAATGCTTGGAATCAGTGTACCGGCTGTAAAATCTAGACTTCACAGATCACGTGCTATACTTAGAGAGTCACTACTTCCGATTTATCGTGATATTGTAGAAGATTTACGACCAACAGGAACTGAGTAGGGTTCAACTTGAAAATTATCTTACTTGGGGGTCAGGCCGGGAGGCCTGACCAGACAAGAAATACGCCTAGTCAGGAATCTATCGTCCGCGCTAGCGGACGAAGCAAAAATAGGGAGGCCTGACCCCCGAGTCCATACTTCTCTCCGTCTACTCCAACAAGCCGATCCATGCAATATTGTAGGTCATGTCCGGGCTTATCTTAACAGGGGTAAAACCACATAGTGGTGTCTCTTTGGTGCATCTTGCACTTACATTACTATTTCAAAAAAAGCGAAAGTCAGTTTCCCCTGTGGCTAGTAGTTTGGCCCAAGCATCAGTCCTCTCGCGGGTATCAAGAAGATTCTGTCCAAACCTTGACCCTGGAATACTTTCAGCTCAACAGATTAAAGATTCCCTTGCAAGAGCGCTTGTTGGGGCAGACATAGTGACGATCGAGATCGCTAAGCATGATGATGCAATAGCTTTGTCCGAGGAGATAGGAGCCTCAGTAATAGTTGTTGTTGATGAAGAGCTACTCTTATCTGAACCAGAGATTACTAATTTTGTTCTTGGTAAAGGGGGAGCTGGAATAATTGTAAATAAAGCCACCAAAAATTACAGCGGTGTTCTAGGAACACTTCCTGTTTTAAGCTCTAAAATTGAACTAGCTTCTGAGGAAATAGCATCTTTTGATTTCGTAGCAAAAGCCCTATCAAGATCCAGCCTTGTTGAGCTCTCAGATCTTGCCGAAAAGAATTTTAATTTTCAGGAGATTGAAGGGCTGGCCAAAGAGATGAAAGTTGGGATGACTCCAACTCCTGAGCTTAGAAAGGTAAGAATCGGATATGCCGATGATGGATGTTTTTGTTTTGGGTTTAAAGAGAACTTAGACCTCCTGCGCTTTTTTGGAGCAGAGCTAGTTCCGTTTTCTCCTCTATCGGACGGAGCTCTCCCTGAAAAAATATCAGGTGTTTACTTTCCGGGAGCTAATTTACTTGAGTATTCTGAGCATCTAAGTTCAAACAAATCAATTCTTAGCTCTATTTATAATTTCTACCGTGACGGTGGTGTTATATTTGCAGAAGGTAGTAGCACTGCTTATCTATGTGAAACCTACTCTTTAGTGCCAAGAGAAGGTGGATACCAGGGTGCTAAAGTACTTGCTGGTAATGCACAGTTCCAGCCTGGTTTCGCTGAGCGTCAGGAGTATAAGTGTGTTGAGGAGTCTGTATTTTTTCAGGTTGGTTCATTAGTTCGCGGGCTCGTTAATCACACCTGGCAACTATCTCATCTTGGAGGGATTTGGAGTTTACTTGAGGGCGAGGCCTCTGATGGAAGAGTGATAGTAGAAGGATTTTCTTCAGCTCCAAGTGTATTAGCAACTTTTGGCTTTTTAAATTTTGCTTCCAATTTATCTATACCAAAAAGGTTTGTAGAAGCTTGTTTAACAAGACGTTAGGCAAACGTGTCTGGCTTATTTTTGAAGGCAAATAGCTTAAAAAATTAAGCGATAGTGTAAGTCCTTTGGAAAGAATAAACTCACAATTTCAATACGTTAGGGAAAATCCAAACTATAAGGACCCTCAATATAAAGTGTGCCTTAAAATAGCTCGTAACCTCTAATAGTGAAAATAGGAAGTAATATCTCCTCACTTCAGGCTCAAAGAAGATTAGGCAATGCAAGCCTTGAGCTTAGTAATGTTTTCGAACGGCTTTCAACAGGACAAAGAATAAATAAAGCAAGCGATGACGCTGCAGGTTTGGCTGTTTCTGCATCATTAAATGTAGGAGCCAGAATATTCTCTCAAGGAATTAGAAACCTTAATGACGGCGTTAGTCTTCTTAATATTGCAGATGGAGCAATATCGAACCTAACAGGGATCGTCACAAGACTTAGAGAGCTAGCACAACAATCAAGTAGCGGTTCACTTGGTGTATCGCAACGAAGCGCTCTGAATGCAGAAGCACAAAGTCTCTCAGATGAATTTACAAGAATAGTTCAAAGTACAAAGTTTAATGGACTTGGTGTATTTGATGGTTCGATTCAAGGCTTAACTCTTCAAGGTGGCAATAGTTCAATTTTCTCATCTATAGGTGGCAGCTTAGGTACAGGTACATTTTCTAGTAGTATTTCATTCGGACTTATAAATTCACCGACAGAAGCAGCCTTAGGAGATCTTAACGGAGACGGAATTTTGGATGTAGTTTCTGTAGATGTCTTAGGTGATGCAGTTGTAAAATTTGGAAATGGTGATGGAAGTTTTGGCAATTCAGTTTCGTATGTAATGGGAGCAACTTCTGCGTATTCTGTTGCCCTTGAAGATGTAAATAATGACGGAATTTTGGATATTATAGCTGCAGGAGGAGATGCTTCAGGAGGTTATGCTTCAATTCGTCTAGGAAATGGAGATGGAAGTTTCAGAGTGGCTACATCCTATCAAACTGATAATCGAGAATCGATGGGGCTTTCAATGGCAGATCTCAATGGTGATGGAATTTTAGATTTAGTCACTGTAGGGAATTCAGCGATGATTGGAGGCTCTGGAACAATAAGACTTGGTAATGGAGATGGCACATTCAGAGGTATATTTTCATTTCAACCAGGTACTAATAGCAATGATGTTGGGATAGGTGACATAAACCAAGATGGATTTTTGGATGTTATCGCATTAACGGGTAGAGGATACGCAGGTGTCTTACTCGGAAATGGCAACGGCACACTTCAAGCCAGAACAACTTTAGCGATGAACACAACAACCGGTGTGGATCTCTCACTAGCTGATCTTAACGGCGATGGAATTTTAGATCTTGTAACATCAGGAACAAGCGGTGGATTCGGAAATGTCACTTTGCGCTTAGGAAATGGGAATGGAACTTTTGGAGCATCAAGCAGCTATATAATGGCGCAAGGAACATCTGCTTTAGCTGTTGGTGATATTAATGGTGATAATATTTTAGATATTCTAGCTTCTGGGAGCGACGACGGAACCTATGGACAAATAACTGTCAGACTTGGTAATGGCGATGGAAGTTTTAAAGACAGATATGAGTACTTTGATTCTGGTTCTGCCGCTATACCCAGCGTATTACATCTTGGTGATCTAAACGGGGACGGAGTTTTAGATATTCTTACAGATGACTCAGGGGATCTTTCTACACTGCTTGGAATTACAAGAGATGGCATAAACCCTATCTTAGATTTCTCATTAGAAACGATGGCTGATGCAAGACAAGCTATAACTATGCTTGAAAATAAAGCTAATGCACTTTCACTTCAAAGGGGTGAGATTGGAGCTTTTCAAAGCAGGCTAAACACTGCTCTTTCTGCTTTAGGCTCAAAAGAGCTTGAGTATAAAGCTGCATATTCAAGGATTACAGATGTTGATGTAGCACAAGATTCAGCAAATCTGGTTAAACTAAAAATACTTCAAGACGTAGCAGCCGCTGTTTTAGCTCAGGCAAATCTTCAACCATCACTTGCAGTTAAGTTGATAGGAGGTTCAGATAGCAGCTAAACTATATAATAGGCTAAAAAAATAGCCAAAAGCGATAGAAAAACGATTGCTATTCCCATCAATATGAAAAGTGTAATTCCAGCAAAAACGAATTGTCCTGTTATCTGACGTGATTCACTAAATAGTTTCTTTGATGTATCTTCCAAGTTTCGACTATTATAGCAGATTATTGAGGAAACTTGTACAAAAAAAACACCGACGGGCTAAAACCTAAAGAAAAAAAATCTATTGAAAGACTAGCCGAGCGTAAAGTTGATGGCCTAATCTCAAGAGAACTCGCAAAAGAGCTAGTAACTGTCTCAAGGGCTGTATCAAGAAAAATTGCTCTTTTAATAGACAGGGAAGGTGAGATCTTGGAGGTTGTAGTAGGAAGTAGAAGCATAATCTATCTTCCCGACCTTGGAAGATACAGGCTAGGCACTGGTAGGCTAAGACGGGTAAGGCTCGTTTTTCCTGAGATAGTAGAGCGTGAACCAGCAATTCCACATGACATTTATACTGATCTATTAAAATTGAGGCTCGATGCTGTAATAGGAGTATCTGTAGTTGGCAACAGGGTACCTTTTTGCTTAGCTCATGTTGACCCAACTGACCCGAGCAAAGCAATTACGATTAGTGGTAAAGATGTAAAAGAGTTACCAAAAGACTTTGAAGCCACTTTAGAATTAATTGAGTCATCACTAGCTACTAAAAAAAATAGTGACCCAGGTCTAAGAGCACTGTTGGTTGGGGTAGGTTCAACAAAAGAACGGCTTGAGGAGCTATCGGAGCTTGCAAAGACAGCAGAGTTAACTGTTGTTGGATCTATTCTTCAAAAACGGGCTCCAGATCCGAAAACATTACTAGGAAAGGGGAAACTTGAAGAGGTAATACTTACTGCACTGAGTAAAGATGTTGAGCTCTTAATCTTTGATACTGAGCTTAAACCAAGTCAGTGGAGAATAATTACGAACTCAACAGATCTGAAAGTTATTGATAGAAGCATGCTGATTTTGGATATATTTGCAAAACGAGCCTCAAGTGCTGAAGGACGATTGCAGGTAGAGCTTGCTCAGTTGAAATATAATCTTCCGAAACTTGTTGAAAAAGATGCTGGTCTTTCAAGACTAACTGGAGGAATAGGGGGAAGGGGACCAGGTGAAACAAAGCTTGAGATAGGAAGAAGAAGAATTAGAGACAAGATAGTGGAGCTTGAAAGAAAGATCCATAAAATCTCAGAGCAGCGGGATGTTAGAGCAAAAAGAAGAACAGATTCAGGAGTTCCTTTAGTTTCTCTTGTTGGATACACCAATGTTGGCAAATCAACTCTTTTTAATGCCTTAACAAAAGGAACTGTGCTCGTAGAGAATAAATTATTTGCCACATTAGAGCCTACAAAAAAAAGGGTAGTTATGCCTTTTGACCATAGAAGTGAATTAACTGAAGTGGTTTTTTCAGACACTGTAGGATTTATCCGAGAACTACCAGAAGAACTTTTTAATGCTTTCAGAGCAACGATAGAGGAGGTACACAGCTCGAAACTTATTTTGCATGTTGTTGATGCCTCAAATAAATCCTGGGAAGAGCAGTATCTTGCTGTAAGAAAAGTCCTTGAAGAGATAGGGGCAAAAGATATACCAGAGATAATAGTTATAAATAAGTGTGATCTTAACAGAGACTTTGAGGGGTCAGGTATAAGAGTCTCAGCACTTAAAAGAGAAGGGATAGTAGAACTACTTAGGGAGGTTACTGATAGACTTTTTCCTGAGTGAGAACAACTAGCGGCGCAACTATTGAGCTTTTGTGGTACTATTAAAGCGCTGATTGGTTGCGTGCCGATCAGGTAAAACGTTAGGCATCCATGATACTTGATGACACAATCCAATATTCACTTGCTACTGCTGAGGATTTTCCTCAAATTCTTGATTTGCAACATGAGAATCTCTTTCAAAATCTAGACCCAGAAAATCGAGCTTCAGGATTTCTCACCGTAGAGTTTACAAATCAATTGCTTACTGAGGTTGTGGAAGATATAGGTATTGCTAAGGCCTCTACTGAAGAAGAACTTGTTGGATATTTCATGGCTCAAACTTTGGAATTTAACTCTCGATTTCCGCTCTTATCGAAAATAATTTCTCGATTTCCAAAAATTTGCTATCAAGATCGCTCTCTTTCAGACTTAAAAACATTCATTGCTGGGCCGATGTGTGTTGCAAAAGAATGGAGAAAGCATGGCATTACAAAAAACATGTTTCATCATTTGCTTAATTTGACACACAAACGATTTCAAGTTGGAGTTACTTTTGTTTCTACGGCAAATTCTCGTTCACTACATGTTTCAGAGAATATTTTAGGTATGACCCCAGTGGATGAATTAGCGTTCGAAGGCAAAGACTTCAGAGTATTTGCATTCTCCACCCGATGATTATGGGGATACCTAATAAAAGTGGGTAACACTATTGCTACAAATCATCCATAAACAGTTCCAAGAGGAAATACATACCAAACGCAGTTCAGTTTTGAGTATAGAAAGATTTAGCGCAACCGAAACAATGTTTTCTACAGCGTGTTTTGGCTTCGCCAATCCCACGCTCGCCCTTCCTTGCTCAGGCAGGATTTAGTTAATTCAACGCATTCTGGAAAAACATCTCCATTCTCTCTACCAGATCTGTAAGTGTGTTAGGAATCGGATTAGGAGAGCTGCTTTTTATCTCTTTTTTGTGAGATTTAAAGACACTTGCAAGCTTTTCATCAACAGGATTCAGTCGAATATTACTAGTATTTCCATATTTTCTTATCTGATGCTCGAGCGCATCAATCATTCCACTTACAACCCAGCTCTGATTAGGCAATTCTGAGATAAACATTAATTCAAATGATCCATCTGTTAATCTAATAACTCCAAAAGCTTCTTCACCAGAGTAGAGCCTGCAAGTACAATTAAATGATCCAAGCGCACCTGCTTCCTCATAAACAACGTCACCCACAGGAGAAAATCCGACAGCTTTCATTGCCTTATCAGCCGTTTTTATAGCATCCTCAATCGTAACATCATCCTTATCTTCAAGGGATGGGAACAGATCTGAAAGCACAATACTCAAAAATCCTGGTTCAAACTTGTCACATTCAACTATCTTTGTTTCTCGATAGGCTCGTTTCGATGTTGCTAATATTTCCCCACCCTTAAGAGGAGGTGCTATTTCTTTCGGTTTTGAATCAAGAATTCTAACAGTAGCTTTACTCCATGTTGTTACAAATTTTGATGGGATCTCTTTATTTGCCTTCACCCTTCTACAAAAAAGCATTTCATATCCATCCCAATCCTGCCTTGGACAAAGAGAAGCATATCCATATTCTTCAAGTGAAGTATTTTCTGGAGGAGAGATCTTTGCTGCTTTCGACCACTCTTCTGCATACACAACAACTAAATCAATCTTAGCTAGAGGTACATGTATCGAAAGATAACTTCCAATAGATACCCCCATTTTATTAAGTGCTTTCTTATCTAGATTGATAGTAAAGGTATCCCAACCATCATCAAACCAAACTAAAGCGTCTGTATGGTTTTCATTCACTGTATATGAATCGATAAAACTTAAATCTCTGTTCTCTTCAAAAGGAAGCAGATCTTCAACTGAATCATCCGCAGTACCTCCAGGGGTTAATAAAATGACTTCACTCGGGCCATCCCACTCTATCTCCTCTCTTGCAAAAGCTTCATAATCGATTCGATATAGTGTCAGTTTATAATCACCCGGAGGAACCTTTATTGATGCACCCTTAACATATGGCTCAGTTACTCCAATCCTGGAGGCATCATTAGATTCAATGCAAAGCTTACCTGATGGAAGAGATAGAAAAGCTGTTTGTGGCTTCAACCAACGAGCAACCGAAAGCTCATTTTCTGTAAGCTTTTCTCCAATAATAACTGTAGCGCAGATTTCATCGTCTTGAATCAAACTATATCCAACTAGAAGCCCCTTCCTAGAAACTTCTCTGTAAGAATCATTAACAGAGATTGAGTCAAAATTGAGTGCTCCGGAATTTTTTAACGTCTCTTTTAGAAAATTATCATAAATCCAAACTTCAAGACCTGAGTTGTCAACAAAAACCTTTTTCTCACCCTCTCTAAATAGGAACTTCTTAGGACTCTTCTTCTGTTTACTCACTATTCACCTCACCTGTTTATTAGTCTCGTTAATATTCGTCAATTCGGTGAAAATACTTTATAACGGACTAAAAAGTGCGATTTACTTAGTCGCAACAAGGGTAGAGCCAATTACAATCAATAATGAGCCGATCATAACCTTTGTCACATTTACACTCTGCCATTCAGAAAAGATTACAAGACTTAAAATAACAGCAACAAGAGTATTAGTGTTGTAGAGTGGGGCTAGCTGACTCATTGGTGAACCAAAACTAACAACAGCATATAGAACAAGTGCCATTCCTATTGCCTGACATGCACCTACCATGGATGCAAGCAGAGCTCCGTTTAATGATAAATTAGGAGATGTAAATGTTAGTGTAGCAACAACCATATAGGCTACACCCATGAAGAAAAGATACCCAGAGATT
This sequence comes from Deltaproteobacteria bacterium UBA2409, assembly GCA_002343185.1. Classification (GTDB taxonomy): domain Bacteria; phylum Bdellovibrionota_C; class UBA2361; order UBA2361; family DDRT01; genus UBA2361. The sequence continues at coordinate 168,124 of DDRT01000013.1, read as the reverse complement.
CCTATTCCTGTTCCTGAAGTGGTCTTTGCTAGCACTCCAGCTAACCCAAAAAAAAGAGATGCCCCTAGTCCACCGATTAAAAGACCTTTCATGCGTTAAATAATATCCAAGTGGTCAATAGATGACTACACTTAAAATCTGATGTTTCCAGGGTGAACATCACTAAGATAGATTCCATACCTTCTCTCAAGCTCAGCTAAGATATGATTAACCATTTCAAACTGGTCTCCGAATTTTTCCTTTCTTTCAATCATAGATCGTTTCAAAGTTTCAGGATCGTGCGGGGGAGGGGAGTCTAAATATGCACCTCCAAAATCAAGTATGAAGGGTGGTTTAACAACTGACATTTCAATTATTTTTAGTTTATCGTCAAAGGCTTTCAAAGTTGGTATACTGATACCGTTAACCTCAGTAACAGAGTGTTGCAATAACCGACTATAAACTTGTAGTTCGCGAGTATATCCTTGGCGGTTAGAGTGAACTTTGACTGCTGTCTGGTTACTGGTAATAAATACCAAACCTTGAAGACCTCTCCCAAGAGACTCTTCAAGACTAAGACCCAGGCGATCACAGTATGATTGTGCAATTGCTGTTAGGACCTCACTGGAGTAGAGAGACATGAACGAGAGCTTACAATATTCTGCAGAGGTAGACATATACCTTGAATGTAATGGTGAAAGATTATCTGTTGCCTCATGTTTAGGAGATAAAATTACTCTTAAATACCCAATAGAAATCGCACCATGCTCTGGAGTATTAGTAATAACTGTCGACGATGTTGAGAAACGAAAAAATGTCTATCTTCCCTACGGCGCAAAAAAAGATCGTAGGCAAGTTGAGCTAGAAATTCTAGCCTAAATTTTTCGCAAGCCTAACCATTCCTCTAAGTCCTTCGCCTTTTCCCATAGAGATAGTTGATCCAAAAACTGTATCAACTAATGATTCAGGAATATTTTTTATATCATCAGTACCAGAAAAGTTTTCATCTAATATCACTGCAAGTGCTTTGGCTGATATTCCTTGAGGATTTTCAACCGCAAAGTAAAGTTTATTGTCCTTAAGCCAAACATAAGCATCTGATTCACAAGCAGGAACTTTATTCTCTTTTTTAAATGGTCTTTCTGCTATCTCAGAGGGAACTTCCTTAAATCTGCTTGCGATGTCTATTAAAAATTCCATCCGCTCATCGCGATCAGTGAACATCGAAAGATCAGATAGGAAATTTTCTAGTTTCATATAACGGAATATTTAATCAACACAGAGTACGCAGAGTTTCTCAGAGTATGCACTCTGTTTAAGCTCTATCTCTCAATCGGATATCCAACCGAGTTGCCCCATTCAGTCCATGATCCATCATAGTTTTTAACATCTTCAAAGCCAAGCAGGTAGTGGAGCACAAACCAGGTGTGACTACTCCTTTCACCAATTCTACAATAGGCTATCGTAGGCTTCTTAGGATCAAGCTCTAAGCCTTCAACATATAATGCTTTCAACTCTGATGCTGGAAGGAAGCATCCTGTTTTTGTATCAACTGCTCTTGCCCATGGCATTGATTTAGCATTTGGAACGTGGCCACCTCTTAGTGCTCCTTCATTTGGATATCCTTCCATATGAAGTCTCTCCCCGCTGAACTCTTCAGGGCTTCTTACATCAACTAACTGACCTCTGTTTTTGGAAACAAGTAAAACCTCATCCCTAAAAGCTCTGTAAGTTTTATCATCTCTGATTTTTGCGACGTACTTTGTCTCAGACAGTTTTGGTTTCTCTTTAGTGATCTCTCTTCCCTCACTTACCCACTTAAGCCTTCCACCATCAAGGATTCTAACATCTTCGTGCCCAAAAAGTTTGAATACCCAAAATGTATAACATGCCCACCAGTTATTCTTGTCGCCATATAAAATTACAGTAGAATCATTCGATACCCCAAGACGGCTTAATAGGGACGAGAATGCATCACTTTGAATGTAATCTCTGGAGAATTGATCGTTAAGATCTTTTGCCCAATCAATCTCAATAGCTCCTGGGATATGACCACTTGAATAAAGTAGCTGGTCTTCATTCGACTCTATGATCCGAATTTTTGGATTGTTTAAATTCTGACTAAGCCAATCAGTCGATACCACTACGTCTGGACATGCATACTCTGAAATTTTTAAAGCTGTATTCATAGGCTCCATAATGTTGAATAATTTACTCAACTAATATAATGATTTTACTGGGAGTTTGCAAGGCTAACCAGCTCAGCAAAGCTCTGAGCTTTAAGGCTCGCTCCACCAATTAACCCACCATCTGTATGCGGTACTTTTAAAATATCCGCGAAATTCTGAGGGGTTACACTTCCGCCATACAGTATTTGGGCTTTGAGTCTATTGAAGATAAATTCATGTACCTCTTTGATGTCTTCGGTACTTGCAACTTTTCCTGTTCCTATAGCCCAAACAGGCTCATAAGCGACAATCACATTACCTGAAACTCCATCAAGCTGTGATTCAATTACTGAAAGAGTTTTCCCTGCTTCCCGCTCTTTAAGTGTTTCACCAACACAAAAGATCACCTTCAGGCCTGCTTCAATCGCACCATTGGCTCTCTTAACAACCAATGCTTTAGATTCACCAAAAATATGCCTTCTCTCTGAGTGACCTACTATAGCAAAGGATCCACCAATACCTTTTAATGAGTCTGCTGTTATCTCTCCAGTAAAAGCACCTTTTTCAGGCCAAATGTTTTGAGAACCTACTAATATGCCACTACCTGAAAGTATCTCGTAAACATCATGAATAGACTCGGAAGGGGGAGCAACCCAAACTTGAACTGATGTTTCCTTTAAAGATTGTCTTATTGAAAGCGCAAGAGCCCTTGCCTCCTGATTAGTGCTTTGGGCTTTCCAGTTTCCAACTACGTATTTCATCTAACCATATCAGTCACATCAAGCATTCTTGATGAAAAACCCTGTTCGTTATCGTACCAGGCGATCACCTTCACCATCCGCTTTTCAATCACCATAGTGCAAGGAGCATCAACTACTGAAGAGTGGAGGTTCCCTTTGAAATCACTAGAAACTAACTCCTCTTCGCAATAGCCTAAAATGCCCTTTAATTGGCCTTGAGAAGCTTTCTTTAGAGCTGCATTCACTTCAGATACCGAAGTATCCCTTCCAACTTCAGCAACAAAATCAACTACAGAAACATTTGGAGTTGGAACTCTCATAGCAAACCCGTCTACCTTTCCTTTTAAAGATGGAAGGACAAGCCCAACTGCTTTTGCAGCCCCTGTTGTGGTCGGGATCATCGAAAGTGCAGCTGCCCTAGCTCTTCTTAAATCTGAATGAGGCAGATCTAAGATCCTCTGGTCGTTTGTATAACTATGAATAGTGGTCATAGTTCCACGAACTATTCCAAACTCCTCTAAAAGCACTTTCGCTACAGGAGCAAGGCAGTTCGTCGTACAAGATGCACAGCTGATTATAGAGTGCTCTGCAGGCGAATAAGAGCCATGGTTAACGCCATAAGCAATCGTAATGTCAGGATCAGGCGAGGGGGCTGAAATTATAACTTTCTTCGCACCACCTTTCATATGCAGGGCTGCTTTATCTCTCTTTGTAAAAATACCGGTACATTCAAGAACTACCTCTGCTCCAAGCTTGCCCCAGGGGATATTTGCAGGATCTTTCTCAGCTAAAATCTGAATCCGCTTACCATTTACAGTAAGACTAGAATCGTCATGGGTCACCGTAGCGCTCAAAGTCCCCAAGACTGAGTCGTATTTTAGAAGGTGCGCCAGGGTTTTAGCGTCTGTAAGGTCGTTTATCGCGACTACCTCTGGGGCGTTCTTCCGATCAAGGAGAAGCCTCAATGTATTTCTTCCAATTCGTCCAAATCCGTTAATTCCGATCCCCATAATGAAAATATTCCTTTAAAACTAGTTTTCAACTATCACGTCCTTAGGTAGATTACCAGAACGTATGGAACAAAATATAGTAGAACAAGCCTCGTTTCTCGAGATGGTAACCTCGTCTGGACCGGTAGTTTTTTCGGTATTACTCACTTTAATTGCACTCTCAGTTTTAAGCTGGGCTGTAATTATTGCTAAGTATCTTCAGATTAAAAAAGCCAAGGCAGATTCAGAAGAGTTCAGGGATATCTTTTTTGAGACCAAAAACTTTGCACGAATTGATGATGCCTCAAGAAAACTTAATTCAAGTCCTCTAGTTGGTATATTTGCTTCAGGGTACAGAGAGGTAATGTCTGTAATTCAAGGTGAAGATGGAACACTTAAAGGACTAAGAGAACCTGATACAGATTTAGAGATGGTTGAGCGTGCCCTAAGACGTGCTCAGGTAGACGAAGCTCATAGACTTGAAGCTTGGGTTAGTTTCTTAGCAACAGTAGCAAGTGCTGCGCCGTTTATAGGTCTCTTTGGAACAGTTATAGGAATAATGAATGCATTTCACGGACTTGCGTTTGCTAAAGATAGCACAATTCAAGCAGTAGCCCCTGGAATATCTGAAGCCCTTTTTGCAACAGCTGTTGGTCTTGCAGCAGCAATCCCTGCAACGATAGCTTACAACTACTTCTCAGTTAATCTAAGAAAAATGAAACAAACTATGGACACATTTGTTCAAGAATTTTTAGTTGTAGCAAGAAGATCTTTCTTAAGGATGTAAAATGTCACACGGATTAAGCGGCGACGAGGAGATTAATTCAGAGATTAACGTGGTTCCGTTAATCGATGTAATGTTAGTACTGCTTGTAATTTTTATGATCACTGCCCCAATGCTTCAACAAGGAGTTGAGGTAAATCTTCCAAAGGCTTCTACTGCTCCTCTAAAAGGTAAATCTGAGCAGGTTGTTTTATCAGTCTCAAAAGAAGGTGTGATCTCGCTCGGATCGGGAAACACACTTCCTCTTGCTGAAGCAGGGAAAAAAGTTGCAGCTGTTTTAGAAACTAAACCTCTTGAAGACAGAAGAATTTTTATCAAAGCAGATAAAGACATCAATTACGGTGTAGTCATGGAGCTTATGGGAAATCTTCATGCTGCCGGAGTAACCAACATAGGGCTTGTATCAGCACCCCCTGAGAAATGATGAAGTACCCGGTTCCATTGGGCCCAGTTAGATTTCAAGACGAGGATCTACCTCTTAAGTTTGGAATTACTGTTTCAGTTTGCTTTCATATAGGTGTTGCAGTTTTTTCACTTCTTGGTGGTTTTTGGTCAAACAATGAACTGCCAGAAGTTGAGATCTATTCTGTAACACTTGAGGGCGGAAAAACACTTGGAGGAAAAAGCCAGGTTCCTGATGAAACAAAAAAAGATAAAGCTCCTCCAAAAGCGGCACAAGAACCTCCAAAAAAGGAAGAAGAAAAAGCTGCTATAAGTGAAGATAAGGTTAAAGAAGAAGCTGTTGATGATGCCGAAGTTTCATTAGCTACTCCCATCCCGGCAAAACCTACTCCAAAACCAACCGAGAAACCAAAACCAACATCAAAGCCAACCCCTAAAGCAACACCTAAACCAAAAGCATCACCAACTCCAAAAGTAAAAGCTCTTTCAAAAGAGGAGATTGATGAAGGATACCAATCAGCAGTTCAGCGTTACATGGGAGAAAGTGTTGATGCAGGAGGTGAAAGTTTTGGAGCAGCAAAACTAGGCGGTGAAGGAATGGGAGGAGGGGTTCTAAAGTCCCCAGAGTGGATCAGATATCGTGACGCACTAAGAGCTCATGTAAGATCAAGATGGGCTTGGAACGACCCTAGGGCAAATCTTTCTGCAGTAGTTAGTTTTGAGATTAGTCCTGATGGTCGGGTTTCAAATATTCAGCTCTTTAAGAGCTCAGGAAACCGCGAGTACGACATGTCTTGCTTAAGAGCTATTGAAAGATCCGATCCTGTCCCAATAGCTCCACCTTCTGTTTACCCTGATTTTAAATCATCCAGGATTACATTCCTTCCTAAAGATCTGCTCCAATGATCACAATCAGTGATAGAAATTACTGACAAACAGTCGCAGAACTTGGAAGCTCCTCTATATCTTCGTTGATACTATTTTTTAGATTCCTCGCACGAGAAATTCGCTGACTTGACCTTCCGCATGGGACTAGTCTTTTAGCTATCCTATAAAGACTCGATACCTCTGAAGTTAAGCTATCTTTGAGGCTCTCGAAATTACCCGAAGAACAAAAAGACGGCACCCCTCTGTCACACGAGTAGGTTGTTGAAGGTGTCTCAATCCAAGTTTTTTGCCAGATAGACAAGTATGCTTCCTCAGCATTCTCTCTATCCTCACGCAATTTTGATCGAGAGAATCCACAGCTAGCTCTTAGACTCGAGGATCTTCTGATTCTATCACTATTTCGGACAGCTATAGACCTCAATGTACGCGCATTGCCATCCATCCGAACCTGCCTTTCAGTTTGGTCTGTTCCCGTACATCCAAGCGATGGCAAAGAATTTGAAACCGTCCCTGAGCCGCCAGAAGAACATGGTCCATTAACTGGCCCTGCAGCACACCCATAACCAGACTCTAGAGTACAACTAGAACTACATCCGTCTGATGAAGTGGTATTTCCATCGTCACAGATTTCACTACCCTGAACAACTCCATCTCCACAAACCAAAGCCTCTGTACAGATTGAACTTTGACCTAGGCAATTAAATGATACTGGTGCACAAGAGATCTGCAAAGCATCCTGTCCACATCCTGATCTAGTTTCAAAGGCCTGGGCGATAGTGCCGGAAGGACAGTTCGCTGTCTGATCGACCGAACCTGCTCCACTTGAGCCAGATATAAAGATATTTTGCGTATCAGTATCTGAAACTGTTCCATCTGCGAAAATCTTACTACAGATCAAAGTTACATCACTAAAAAGTGTTCCACCAACTGCCCTACCTGTTAATCCAGTGATAACATAACCACTTGGGCAGGTGGTATCTGGTGTCCAAGTAGAGGGATCCCAACTAAAACATCCACTTCCACCCGAAGTTTGATCCGAGGATTGCGTGGTTGATACATCTCCATTTGAGTCAATCGATAAAGTTCCACAGATGATCTTTGTCCTGGTGGCATTTTGCTGAGCGTTTGACATGTTAAGAGCCAAACCTATAAGAGCCTCATTCGAAGCACATGAGATAGGACCGCTCGGCCCACCACCGCTGCCCCCGATAAATCCACCAACCGAGGTACTGCCAAAGGAAGCAGTCGGACTAGCACATCCACAGTAAAAACCAGATTCAGTGGTACAAGTAGAACTACAGCCATCACCAGAGGTCACCCCCCCGTCATCACACTCTTCCCCAGACTCAATTGAGCTGTTACCACAAACTTGTGCATAGACAACCTGATTTAATAGTAACACAAATACAATGACCCTAATTAGCATAGCTGGTTTCTCCTTTAGACTCTCTTATCACGCAGCTTTTTGGTCTGGCTATAAGTAAAATTGATCTCATTGGCTGTAATCTATTAAAGATTTAGAGCACTCAATTCAAATTTATTGCATAACTAAATTTATGTCCCCATCCATGGATCGTCTTGATCAAGAAAAGCTATTGTCGCTAATCGACACGGCCAGATCGCCTGGACTTTCAGCTCATTCAAGAAATGTGGCATTTGAGGCCTTGTATCTCGAATATGGAGGAGTTGCTAGAAATGTTCTAAAGCGGATTCTTCGAGGCTCTTTTAATACCCTTGGAATAACTACTGATGATCTAAACTTAATGAGCATGGATGCAGTCTATGCAGCATTGAAAGATTGCGATCCTTCAATGACTGAGAAATTTCCAGGACTGGTCAAATTTAAGGCACTATCAATTGCCCGCGATACATTAAGGCATAATAGACTAATCTCAATTCCTGCAAGAATTCAGGAAGAATTAGCATCGGTATTTTTTGATATTGGAGATTCAGATGATGCAAATTTAAGAGCCGGTTTTAATGCTATCTCAGTAGATCAAATTGGGGAAGATTTCGATCTTTCAGATACCCAACTGTTATACGATATTACCCCTGAAGAACTTTTACTTTTCTTTGAGCTGGCAGGAATAATCTCTTCCGATGCGCGTCAGCTTCTTGAAGCAAGTCTTTTCCCTGATCATAACACCAACTTTAAAGAAATATTACAGGCTGTTGCAAAAAAGGACAGTGTATCAGAGGCTGCTATCTATCGCAGGGTAACTGCCGATGGTAAAAGAGTCGTCGATAACATTGGGCTCATGCTCGATCTTCTCCTCGCTCCAGTACCTGCAAAAGAGGAGAGATTTCTCTTTGGTAGTCTCGCTTCATACCTTCTTCATCAGTTCTCCTTTAAACCTAAAGAAACAACCAGACTGGCCGAACATATATTTTCTGCATTCGAAGAAGATCATGAGAATAATAAGGTTCATGAAATGAGGCTTGTGCTTAGTATAATGTATCGCAGGCAAAAACATTTTGATAAGGCAAAAAAAATCCTACAAGGGGTAGAAGATTCCATAACTCATAGGGCTGAAGCATTTTCTCAACTTGGAGAGATCGCTTTTAGGACAAATCTAATGGAGGAGGCTGGATTATATTTTAGAAGAGCCCTTGAAGCAGATCCTAAAACATTTGGCCGAAATACTGCGTTAGCAAAAGTTTTAATTAGGAAATCGGATTTTGAAGGTGCAACAAAACACTTACGTGCTGAGCTAGAACTTAACCCTTCGGATAAAGTCGCTCGCTACCTACTTGCAAAAGCTCATTTTAAATCTGCTCAATATGAGCTTTTCCCAGAAATACAAATTGACACTTATAAGGAAGCACTCAAGTCAATCGATGAACTTATCCATGAGAATCCAAAAGATTATCGTAACCACATTCTTAGATTTGATATTCTATTTAAACTTGGTAGGTATAAAGACGCAAAAGAATCCCTTGATAAAGCATCAATTAATGCTCCCGATCGGCCAGAAATACACACCAGATATGCAAGATTTTACTTAAGGATTGGAAAACTGGCAGAAGCCAGAGAATCAGCCATAAGAGCCTATGGCCTGGATCCAAGGAATCCTATCGCTAGTTCGCTTTTGGAGAAAATTGAATCAAAACTTCAATAGGCTTTCCTTATAATCCCCAATCCTCACTTGCGGGATTCTTGCTTATCTAGAAGAATCTAAGTCGCTATGCGCAAAATTATTTTTATTTTTCTTTTGCTTCCCTCACTCTTATTTGCTCAAACCGATATCCTTGTTTCAGGAGCAACCCAGCTTATCTCAATTTCAACCCCTGGCGGGTGTCTTCTTGGTGGTGTTCCTGGGGTAGACCAGGAGATTCCAAGCACAATCTCAAGAAACCTCGAACTCTCTGGTTATTTCAGAGTAATTAATCCTGCCAGCTACATAGAGAGTCCCGGCAAATGCGGAGGCCCAAGCAACATAGCCTATTCGGACTGGACAGTTATTGGATCTGACTATGTTGTCAGAACTGATATCTCACAAGCGGGAGGAAGAATGAGAGTTCAACTTTATCTTCTCGATGCCTACAAACAAACTGCTGTACTTGGAAAAGAGTACGAAGGTGCTCTGTCTGATGCAAGACTCATGGCACATAGATTTTCGAATGAGATTCTTAAGTTTTTTACAGGTGAATCTGGCCCTTTTGGATCTCAGATAGCCTTCTCAATGAAAATAGGAAGATTTAAAGAACTAGCTGTCATGGATATGGATGGTTCAAACATTAGACAACTAACAAGCGACAAGGGGCTCGCAAAAAGTGCTGCATTCAGTAGAGATGGTAGAAACGTTGTGTACACCAATTACAAACAAAAAGTTCCTGATATATTTTCAATAGATATCGTTACAAGAGCAATTAGACAGATAACCCGTGGATCCGAGTTAGAGATAGGACCTCATTTCTTGCCGGATGGATCTATCATCGCTTCAAGATCAGAAGGCCGTGGCTCCTCATTAGTTGTTTATGGATCAAATGGAAGTGTAATTAGAAAAGTAATTGCAGGGGGAGGAACAATAAATGTTTCACCATCAATATCATCTGATGGAACACAGATGGTATTTTGTAGCGATCAAGCAGGATCACCACAGATATACCTATCGGGAAGTGATGGTAGCTCGCCAAGACGTGTGAGTTTTGTTCAATCAAACTACTGCACCTCTCCAAGTTTCTCTCCAAAAGGAGACATGATCGCATTTGTTTGTAGAGCAGAAGGCGGTTTCAATCTTTTTGTTTCCTCTCCTGATGGCAGTAATCCACTTCAACTCACCAGCTATGGAAATAACGAAGACCCCGACTGGTCTCCTGATGGTCGATACATAACGTTTAGTTCCACCGCCGGAAGAGGTGTTGCAAGCCTTGCGATGATCAGAAAAGACGGTCGAGCATTTAAACAGTTAACTAATGCTAGAAACGGAGACTCTGAGCCAAGTTGGGGGCCTGTCCCGTAAGTAGGTGAAATTACTACTTTTTTATCTAATTTCAATAAGGGGTTACTATTACTGAAAATTTTCTCTATAGTGGCTCGTCTAAGGATTGTTCGATTCAGCAAAAAATTTTCAAAAATCGTAACTTAACCAGTTGAGATCGTAGAAAAAAATGGTTAGTTTGCACCTAGCTGTGTTGAGCATCAGTGATTTTTTGTTTAGGAGTAAAATAAATATATGCGTACGTTAAAGTTTGTTGTTCTTGCACTTCTTGTAGCCGGAATGACTGGTTGTGCTTGCAGAACTAAAAAAGTAGGTGGTCCAGATGGTGATAACATTGGAATAGCCAAAGAAGGCCCACTAAAGGATGTAAACTTTGCATTCGATTCATCAAAAATTGATTCTCGTGCAATGGGAATTCTTAAGGATAATGCTAGCTGGTTAGCTGCTAATCCTTCAGCAAAGGTTCAGATTGAAGGTCATTGCGATGAGCGCGGAACTAATGAGTACAACATGGCTCTAGGTGGTCGTCGTTCTGAAGCATGCAGATCAACTCTGGCTTCTTTGGGCGTTGATAATAGCAGACTAAGCACCATCTCTTATGGTGAAGAGCTTCCGCTAGACCCAGCAAGCAACGAAGCAGCATGGGCTAAAAATCGTCGCTGTCACTTCAACGTGCAGTAATTTTGGCTCAACCGCTTGCGCGGTTGATGCATGTCCGTGCCAATGACACTCGGCTCAACCGCTTGCGCGGTTGATGCATGTCCGTGCCAATTAAGGCGCAGACGACACGCGGCTCAACCGCTTGTGTGGTTGAAGAAGGGGGTCAGGCCTTCCGGCCTGACCCCCAACTTCTCACCTAGAACTACCTCAACCTCTATAAAACTGTTATTATTCGCCTCATGAAATACCTTCCATTAGTTTTTATTCTATCCTGCGCCCCAGCTCACCTTGAACAAGAAGTGAGTCGACTCTCTAGATCCCTCCAAGACATGCGAGCTACTCAGGCTGAACAACTTGCCCAAATAACCGCACTTAATGAACGGCTAGGAAGTCTTCAGGGTAACGTAGAAGATCTCTCCTATAAATCATCCAACGCTCGCGCATCCGTCATAACCCCATCTCTTCCAACTGTTTCCCCACCAGCTATCATACCTCTTAGTGTTCTTGAGCGAGATGAAAGTATGTTCTCAAACTATCCTGCCTCCATAAAAACTGCGTTTGATGAAGGCTTTATGCAACTAAGAGCAGGAGCATTCGGTGGCGCACTTCCAGTATTTAAAGCCCTCTCTGAAAGAACCGACTTAGATTTAGAATCAAGAGTTTCTTCAATTTTTTGGCTTGGAGTAACCTACGACGGACTAAATGAGTTTAGAAATTCGATCGCTTCTTATGGGCAGATAATCTCAAGCTATCCTGCACATTCAAAAGTTCCACTATCTTTACTTAGACAGGCAGGTGCAGTTGAAAAAATGGGGGACTCAAAAGCTGTTGAGGTGATCTTAAGAAAACTCGTACAAGATCACCCTCAATCGATCGAAGCCAAAATCGCAAATGATAGGCTAAAAGATGCTCCTCTACCGAGGCTTTAAAACCAAAGAAAGGATCAAAACTCTATTAGTCGGTAGTTTTGATGGCTTCCATCTGGGTCATAAAGCTCTTCTTGAAGATGCTGTAAAACCGATCGGGATTTTAACATTCTACCCAAATCCTAAATTCGTAATTCGAAACCTAAAGATAAAAAAATCACTATCTTCTCTACCTGTTCTGATCCCATATTTAAAAGAATTAGGAATTTCTCAGATCAATCTGATTCACTTTACAAGAAAGTTTTCTGAAACTACAGCTGAAGAGTTTTTTCAAATAATAAAAGAAACTCTAAGTCCTGAGATAATTATTGTTGGAGAGGATGCGAGAGTAGGAAAGGGTGGCTTGGGAACTGTAGATGTGATGAAAACCTTATTTCCAAATCTAAAAAGTGTCTCCCACAAATTGCAAAACGGACGAAAGATTGGGTCTAGGTGGATAAGAGAGGCAATTGAATCCGGAGATATAGATCAGGCAAACCTACTTCTTGGAAGAGCCTACTCAATTAGAGGGAACGTTGTAAAAGGGGATGGTAGAGGAAAAAGTTTAGGCTACCCCACTGCAAATCTCTCGGGTATTCGCGAGGTAACACCCGCTGCTGGAGTCTATGTTACAGAGACTCTCTTAAAAGGTGAATGTGTCAGGTCAGTAACAAATATCGGAACAAGACCAACCTTTGATGGCACATCTGTTGCTGTTGAGACCCATCTTCTTAATACTTCGACTGATGATTTTTACAATTCACGAGTTATCATCAGATTTTTAAAAAGAATCAGAGAAGAGAGAAAATTTAACGGAATTAATGAGCTCACTAACCAGATTAAGCAAGATTGCGCCTATGCAGCTTCGTTCCAAAAGTAGCGGTCGTCTAGATCGAGTACTAATGGAGTGTTTGCCATCAGAATCGCGAACTTATCTAGCATCGTTAATCAAAGCTGGCCAGGTATCAGTGAATGGGGTAGTGATCACAAAACCCTCAGAACAAATTGAGCAGAATTCCGAGCTCAATGTAGTTATACCTGATAAACCTAAAACGACACTTGAACCTGTTCAGCTTCCACTTGAGATAATATTTGAAGACTCGGAGGTATTAGTCATTAACAAACCAGCTGGGCTCTCAGTACATCCAGGAGCTGGTGCACCAACTGTGACATTAGCGCATGGAATTATTGCTCACATTGGTCGCATTGATGATTCAGATAGGCCAGGAATCGTTCATAGACTCGATAAGGACACCTCAGGGCTTATAGTCATCGCAAAGACAAGACATACTCACGTTGCTTTACAAAAACAGTTTGCTGAAAGAACCGCCGGGAGAGAATATATTGGGGTAGTTGTTTCAGGTGTAAAGTCTAAAGATCCTTTTAGAACCAAGAGAGAAGGTTCTATAGATCTCCCAATTGGCCGTAACCCAAAAAACCGAAAAGCTTTTGCTGTTGTTTCAAATGGAAAACCTGCGGTCACTCATTATAAAACAGAAAATATCTTTGAGTTTGGACTTGAGGTCCGATTTAAGCTTGAAACGGGTAGAACCCACCAGATTAGGGTTCATGCAAAAGAGGTTAAGGCTCCTCTTATTGGTGACCCTGTTTATGGTAATGATACTTTGCTTCCACCAAGAATCCGAGCGTTCATTCCAAAAAGACAGGCACTTCATGCTCAAATTTTAAGATTCTATCATCCAAAAACTCTTAAGCTTTTAGAATTTGAGTCTGACATTCCTAACGATATTGAGATCCTTTTAGAGGCACTAGCAAAATAAAATCTTTTATATTTTTTTTTTAGAGCTATACTGATTCATCGCCTATGATTCAGTATGAGTTTCTTGGAAAACCTCACGATTTTAACAATCCAAGAGAGATCTCTGACTTAGAAGCAAAGGTTGGCACTAAAGTCTTAACAGTAAACCAGATACATTCAAACAAGGTGGTTAATGCCTCCAAAGTAACTGATAAAACAGAGGCAGATGGGATATTCATTCCAAGAGGCGAAAGATTTGCTGCCGGAGTACGCACCGCAGACTGTGTACCAGTACTGCTCTATTCAGCTGATGGTATTGCTGCAATACACGCAGGCTGGCGTGGACTCAAGGCCGGAATAATTGAGAATGCCCTCAGCTGCTTTAGATCGACTCCAAAAGCCTTGATTGGCCCCTGTGCTGGTGTGAGCCTTTATGAGGTGGGTGAGGAAGTAATAAGCGGTTTTAACTGCATATATGAACGTCGTGACTCAAAAATCTTTTTAGATCTAAGACAAACTGTTGCTCAGTTTTTTTCGGATTTTGAAGTATCTACCGTATGCACTATCTCAAATACGAAATATCACTCCCATAGACGAGACAAAGAGCTACGCGGAAGTAACTTTTCCTGGATAATGTTTTCAAATAGTTAGAGCTAATGTGGTTCCTAAAAGTCGTTCTATTTTTCGAGATCGAATGACCGTTCGTGTGTAACTTACTGGATTGTTTTTATGATTTTCTGATCCAAATTATAATCTTGAGAATAAGATCCGAAATTCGTACAAACTAGAGAGATAAATCGTTTGAGGCAGATTTAGCACACCTCAAGCTTTAGCCAAAGTGAGTTACTTCTATGGATGATTCAGATAAAAAACGTCTTTTACGTCTCTGTGAACGTGATGGCAAGTTAAAAAGGCTAGTGAGAGAACATGATAGACTTGAAGCCAAGCTTGCTCGTTTTGAAAATCGTCCATTTCTCACCGTGATGGAAGAGCTCGAGCAAAAACGGCTGAAGATGAGAAAATTGAAGGGAAAAGAACAGATGATGAGAATACTCTCCAATCATTCTGATGCTTCACTTTCAATGTAGTGTGATAGGTTTGTTCTTAAACATCTTGGATGGTGAAATATAAGAACGTAAATGTTCAAACCTAAATGGTTCGTTGCCAAGGTTAGCAGTTGCCTTGGTGCGAGGTCGCAATAGAGCGATATTCTAGGGAGCCTAAATAGTGGGCTCCCTTTTTTTTATGTGTATGTTCTACTTTCGTAATGCAGAAATTTAGAAGCACCCCAACAAGGAGTCAGTCTCTCGATAAAATACTGGCATCAGCTCAGTTATACGGAATAAAACCAGCTCTAAATCGTGTTTTGGAGATAGGTTATGGATACGGAGATGCTCTTAAGCATAATGCTAGAATATTTCCGAACTTAGAATTCTGCGGGATCGAAAGAGATGAAGAATTTTTAAATCAGAAAACTGAAGCACCGAATCTAACTTTTTCAAGAGATCCGAATGGAAAATTCGATATTGTTTTAGCTTTCGGAATATATAGTTGGGAGAATGAGTCAATATTGGATCTTATCAGCTCTTCTCTTAGGGAAGGTGGTTTGTGCGTCTGCTCATTTCTGGTTAGGCCAGGTTTCTTTTTGCGTGATACTCTCAGGGAATGGATTAGGACGAATAAAGATCTCTCACCTAGAGAATGTTTAAGAGTACTAAAAGAAAGCACTCCTTATGAATTTGAACATCCTTATGGACTACTTCTTCACCGAGAGCTCTCCAGAATCGAACAAGAAAGTGATAGTTACATAAATGCTGAGCTCGTCTCTGAAAAAATTTCACCCAAGTATCTGACAGAGGTTGCACAAGATTTTGAGAATGTTGGGCTTCAATACCTAGGCGATGTTCGTCCAATGCGCACCAGAGTTAGAAGAGGACTATCAAGAGTAGAAACAGATTTAAGCTTAGACTTTAGCCACGGTATCCCGTTTCGAGAAGGGATATTTGTCAAACAAAGTGCTCCCATAACTGGAACAGCTCCAATTACAAAGGGTATTTATCTAAGTGCATCACTTGAGTCTGTAGCAACGGAAGAAGAAATAGAAGAGGAGTTTTTCAGAAAAAACTGGCCAGAGCAGTATGAATGGGAATCTGTGAAATTAGATAATCTATCTGATTTAGTATTTAAAGAAAAAATTGAGGCCTCTACACTAAAGTTTCAGATTCCAAGTTCTTTACCTGAAAAGCCAAAAGTTCTTCCAAAACTCGGTAGAAGCTATGCAAATATTAGATACGATCCAGTATTATTAGGTCCGTTTGAAGAAGAGATCGCTCTAAGATCTGACGGCACAAAAACATTAAGTGATATAGCAAGTGAACTTCAAAAACTTATGGGTAGTGATGCGATGAGTTTTGAAGAAACTCTTGAAAGCGTAACTGATGGTGCAAAAACATTACTAAAAGCAGGGTTGATTGTTGGATAAGTTTACAAGCGTGCATGTTAGGCCTTAGCTGACCAAGTGGGGTATCAAGCGTTTATGGATCATTGAACACAGAGTTCGCAGAGTTCCTCAGAGTAGTAACTCTGTATAACTCTGAGAACTCTGCGTTAAAAAACGAGATCGATTGAATTCTACTCAGCTAAGGGTTTAGTTATTCCCTAATCCCCTAAGTGCACTCATCGCAGCTTCATCAGCAGCCTTACTGATTCCAACTTTTCCCAAAGTAACCCCATTAGCTGGAACCCAAGCCCTTACACCAGATGGTGCTACAACTCGGTACCATCCACCTTGGTTACCTTCTATCGGAAGCTTTGTTCCGGCCTCAACTGTCATAATGGTTGAGCTTGAGTTATTCGGAGAAGCTTTCAAAGATAGTCTTTGCGAAACTACAGTAGCGACCGGAATAGGGGATGTCATCTTCTCAGTGATTACATCTCCAAGGGGTTGAAGTTCTTTAGGGTCTAGCCTTGCCTTAGTCGGAATATCCATCGCTTTTAAAGCTTCTTTATTTCTTTCATCAAGAACGTATGTGAGTCGCTCTACTTCCTGTTCAGCCAAGAGAAGTCTACCTTTTGTCTCAGATAGTTCTTTTTGTAGCACTTCTATTTTTTTCTTGGCATTTTCAAGTTCAGGATCGGGTTTTACAGGCTCAACTTTTTTTACTGTCTCCTCTTTTACAACCTTATTTTCAGCTGGGACTATAATTTCGAGTTTTTCCTCTTTCACCTTAGTAGTTGTAAGGCTCTCTTGTATTTTCTTCTCCTGCTCTTCAAGTGCAGCAAGACGAGCTTCAACCGTATCTTCAGCTATTACAGCCTTAGCTTCAGTGTTTCTAGATAAATTCTGGCGAATTTGTTCAACGTCTACTAACGACTGAGCTAAAACCGACGAAGCACTTATAAATAGTAAAATAACCTTCATACATTAGAGGATATGCTCTGATTTTCGCTTTTGAGCTCTTCATTTTTCTCTTTTCTGACCCTTTCTCGCTCAGAAACTATCACATCTTGAATAAGCCTTGGGTGAGCAACACCATTTAAATTGACCTCTACTTCCTGCGAGGCTGCTGTTCCTACCTCAACTCTGCCAAAGCCTAAAATTCTTCCCCAAAGGGATTGATGAACTTCTACTACCCTTACATCTTCATACCTAATTCGTGTAACCTTTTGATATAATGAAAGAATTCCTTCTCGAGACTCTACTCCTTTACCAAAAAAGATATAGGCTACGTTGTAGATATTATAGAACGGTTTTAAGAGTGCAAAAACTGGAAGGAACCATAACAGAGGCACATCCACTCCCCACTTAGTATCTCCTATCTGAAAAAGAGTTCCCCTAAAAACTGTGCTTGGAACTTCCCTAGATAGCAAAATAGAGGCTGCTACTGCAAAGATGAACACAAATATCCACTTCCATTGGGCTCTCCATGATGGACGTATAGTAACTCTTAGACCAGCCATTACCTTCCAATTCCAAGTGCCTCTTCTATATCCTTAAAAGGAGCTACAGACTCATTCTGGTTTAATGGTTCAGCCGACTTTCTTGGAGCCTGATCACCTAAAAGTTCATCTATCAGATTAGCTCCAGAGTTCTCCCTTGGAACTGGCTTTGGAAGCTCCTGGGGAAGCTGTAGTTGAGGTGGCTGCTGAACTGCTTTAGGTTGTGGCGCTTTCTCACTAACAGAAAGTCTGAAGATCGCAAACAATACAACTATCGATATAATAACAATCAGATTTAGTTTATTACTAAACGGAGCTGAAAGATGTCTAATATCAAGTGCGGCCATTTTATTGATCCTGATACTTCCATCTTCCCTGACGAATTTCAATAATCTGTTGGTGTTGTGGTCTGTAATACACTCCTTGAGGATCAAGACCAGCAGGAACTTCAATTACATCAACCATCGGCTCTTCCCATGTGTATAGGTCAACCCCAGGAGGAGTGTGACGTGCAACATAATCCCTTTCAAGAGCTATGCGCTCTCTTTCACTCATTCTTCCGCATCCTACAAGTGCTATAAGTAATACTAATAATCTCATAATCGTTTCCTCTTTAAACTGAACTATTTACCACTCCCATCATTGGTTCTGGCTCCAAAGCTCCAGCCCCATTAGGAGCCATATAAACTGCGCGCTCTAGAGCCATCCAGAAATTGCCTCCACACTGATTAACAAGGTCACTAAAGAACTGATTATCATCACCATTGTTTGTACTTACCCAATAAAAGGCAGGCTCAATCGGCAAACAAAGTGCTCCTTCACCAATATCTGAGAGGAGGTAAAATTGAGATTCAATTCCTTTAATAGTTTTTAGTTGCAAAATTACATGTTGCTGTTGGTCTGATAGATTGAATGCTTTTGCTGTCTGATGAAACTTACTTGGATCCTGTTTTAAGAAGATCTTATGAGCACTGTTTTGTACTATTGCCTGACCACCAGCTCCTGTATAGAAATCTTCTCCCGATTGGCTTGCAGCAATTACGATACCCTTTCTTTTTCTGTAAAGCCTAAATGCAGTCTCAATAGTGTTTGCAGAAGTTTTACCGATTAGATCATGTGCCTCGTCAAATACAAGCACTTTTCTGTTATCAAGCTCAGTAGGATCGTTCATTACAGTATCTGCCCACATCATTGCTACTTTTAGAAACACCCGTTGAAGATCCGGGTTTCTGCTCAGTGCTTTTAGATCAAATACAATGAATCGTTCTTTTAGTTTAAGTCCACCAGGTCTATCGAAAAACCGTGCATATGTGCCTTCGCCATAATACTCAGAAATTAATGAACAGATCTTTTGACGACGTCTACAATTATCTTCACTCTCATCAACTCTTCTTGGAGCTCTCAGCATTGATACTACATCGCTAAGAATAAGCTCTCTTTGCATAGGACCAGCTCTATAGAGTCTATGAGATTCAACAACACACTCCATTACAGCAGTCTTATCAAGCCTATCAAAAGTCTGATTTCCTTCTGTAGCCATGTCGCAAATGATATCTGCACACATATCAAGCAGATCTTTATAATCCTCATTTCGTGGATCCGGAGGGGTTCCCCCAAGTCTTTGAAGGAAGTTCATAGCCGGTGCTTTTGAAGGGGTAGCTTCATACACTCTGCCACCGAAAAGTTTTGCTACTTTTTCAAATCCACAAGGCTGTCCTGACATCCCCTTATCAAATACGAATGTGATAGGAATTCTCTCTTCCATTGCTCCAAGAGTAGTTCTTGAAAAATGTCCTCGGTTTAATGTGATTAAAAGATAACAGAGTAGATAGCTTTTACCGGCGCCTGAGACTCCAGAGATTAGAACGTTCGGAGCTGTGTTTGAATCAAAAAGGTCAAACCCTACTAATTCTCTGTTCCAAAGGCTTGGAAGCACGAACTGTTTATGCTCACTCCCTTTCCAGTTACCATACAGTGGAAACAGATTAACTCCTAATGAGGATCTATGATAATTTGTCCATCCTGGGCCATCAGTCATTGGATCATAGCAACCTGGAAGTGAATTGATTAAGGCTCCCATATCAGACACTTCATGCACCATACCACGGGCACCACTTAACTGAGGGAAAGTTGCTACGGCCTCGCTTGCAGCTCTCATCGCTTCTTCTTCTGTCTGACAGATAAAGGTTTGATGTACCCCAACTCTTACTATCTGGCATCTCCTTTCATAAAGATCCTGTAAAGCACTTTTAACTGAGCTAACTTGAGTTTGAACCTTTTGGTTTCCACGACCCCTAGGGCCAAACTCTCTAAAGCTTAATGTTTTATCGAGCCACTCCATGTTTCTGATCTGCTTTTGCTCATCATCTTTTGAGAAAGTAACTGTAAGTATATTCTCATAAGGTGTGGATTGAAGTGGTGCTACCATTAATGGTTGAAGATCTTTGGGAGGCTTTGCCATTGAAACAGTTCTGAAAACCCTGCCATCTTTTTTAATAATACCATTCTTTTCATGTGTAACCGGAGTCTCAGAGATCTGATTGAATAGCCAATCTGTTGCATCATAAGTTGGAACTGGCACCTGTGCAGATCTTCCTTTTTTAAGCTTTGTGGTTTTAACACTCTTTCTATTCAATATAGGATAGAGAATATTTATAATTCCCTGCCCATCAATCCTGGAAGGTGTAAGCCCAATATCAGATAATTTACTTACCTTTCCTTCAACAGTTCCTCGAAATGTTGTTGCATAGCCAAGGTACTCTGCGCGCCTCTCTTCGGTTGTCTTTTTATCTAGCCCTCTGAAGATTAACTTAAACCCTTGAATCATCTCTTGAACAAGAGATCTTGATTTCCAGGCAGGATCATATCTGAATGCACATATTAGTCTTGTTTTTCTAGGTCTTCTGTAGATATTCGCACTCTCAGATGCAGCTTTCAGCATTCTAATCCAACGTCTTGCCATCCAGCCAGCTGGGCCAGCGTTTGGATAAGAAACAAGTGAGTCTCTTAATAGTGCATCAACGTCAAAGGTTGTAATCCATGAAAACTGTAAAGAGATGTCACATTCAAGAGAATCAACTAACTCTTGTATATCTTTTGATGTTGAAAAGGCATCTGCATCTGACACTTTTATTATTGATTTTGGTTGAAGCTCCCATATAGACCAAAGAGATGCGTCTGAGTGAACAAAAACCTGTTGCTCTTCGTCATACTTTGCAAAGGGAAGTAGTTCACTGAAGATTTCTTCATCTTCGAAGAGTCTCTTTTTTGTAATTCGAGAAATACTCGACATAAAAACCTCTTATAGCCTTGGAGTCGTTCCAGCCACGAATCTTATCTCGCGAGCCAAATGATCCACGGAAACCTTACACTTACCAGCTTTTGCTAACTCAACTGCCAAATCATCAATCGTTCCACTTTTAATGACGTTAACACGACGTTTTGAAACAGTAGCGGCAACATACACCCTATAACCTGACTGAATTCCAAGATCTGTAGCTGCCTCTTCCAGATATTTATTTTTGGATTCTATATTGAGAATAACCTGATCGATCATACCCAGTCTTGCTTTCTCACTGTTAGGAACAGGGTAGGGTGGTCTTCCCTCTCGTACAGTGACGTACTCTGGTTCAGCTGGCTTTTGGAAAGCAACAGGTGGAAGAGGCTTATACTCCTTCTTACTTGAGCAACCAACTAAAACTAGGGCTATCGCTAAAATTCTCATCCTTAATCCTGATACGTAAAAGGTACATTGCTTGTTTTAGGGGTTTTTCCTTGAAGCTGATGATTAATCTCAAAAGCATCTTGAAGCGCCCAACGATCCTGAAGAACTTTTAGATAGAAGTAATGTGCCGGAATAAGATCGCCATTTCGATTCAACCTGTCTGGCACCCACATTAATCTCACTACTGCTGGCTGAAGTACAGGATTATAAGGTGCTGGTTCATGAGCGGGTCTAAAACTTCCCATCTCAGTTAAAGCTTCACGGGCTTTCTCTTCTTTTTGCTTTTCACCATTCAAAGCATGATCATTCTTACTTCCAAGATATGCCTCAGGAGGAGGTGATTCATAGAATGGGTTTATCGCTTTTGATACCGTGTTACATCCACTTATTATTGCAATAACACTTACTAATAAAACTTTTTTCATACTAACCTTCTATTCAAAAATAAAATCTGACTCATCCTGTTCAAGCTGCTCAAATAATCCTGGTATAGTTACACTCTTAGAGAAAACTGCTGTAGCCTGTCTTCCTGAATAAACCTGAACCACTGGAACCATCTCAGCTAATCTGTCTCTAATTATTCCTGAATACTCTCTTCCAACACCTTTAATCGCGCTTCCTGCTGCATACTCTAAAGGACTTCCAGTAATTTGAGTGGACGAAATTCCAAGAAAATTTGTGCTCGTGGTTGAGTTTTGAGTTTCAAGACCTGCTCCGAATCCCTGAACTCCAGCTGCGATTCCCGCACCTAAAAGTGCCTTTCCGAGCGGATCAATTAAAATACCAGAGAGTCCTCTTATTCCGTCTTCTCCTACAACCCATCCATCTACCTTTAGCTCTTTTCTGCTTCCATCAGGCATAGCAACGTTTAGACTTGTTAATCTAAATAATGCACGTGAATCAGTAATTGAACCTTGAGAAGCAGCTATAAGCCTTGCCTCTCCAAGAGGAAGATTTGAACCATCTGGCCCGTTAACTGCGTCTACAAGTTTAAACACAACTGGATAAGGAGTTCCATCTGTTGGTGCATTCACACCTGCAAGAAGTTCAACCCGCACAGAATCACCCGCACCAATTACTGCAACTTTCTCTGGAGCAGGTTCTGGTGGAGCTTCAATATTCATCTGCTCCATTCCGAATGATTCTAACTCTTGGGGAGTAAGATCGTTTGATATAGGCTGAGATTCTGGCATCGGAAGAGCAGAAACTGCTGTTTGTTGTTGATTTCCATCAGCCATTTTCTCAAGCATCTTTTTAAAGATCTCGGCGGTTCTTTGTTGATAATCATCCAAAGCTTGATTAGTTTTAACAATCGCTTCTTGGCTTTTTTGAGTCTCAGTTGAGAGTCTGTTTAAGTCTGCACTAAATCTTTCAACGATATCAGAGTATGCCTCGTTTGCTGCAAGTTTTGGTGCTTGTGGCTCAACACGAACTGACTGCTGCCTTGATGGAGACTTTCTTGGGCCCGGTGCCAAAAAAGTAACTGCAAGGACAATTACTCCAATTCCGACATAAAGCCACATTCTTCTATCTGACTTTACTTTAACTGCTAAATCTTTAAGTTGCTGTACCATTGCTTACCGTGCCTTTGTGATCACATAAACCATAGCCTTGTGCCCACCAGATAATTGCTGCTCATTTGTAATTGGCTTACCTGAAAGCTCCCATGTGCTGGCCGACACAGCGCGTGTTCCATCCATTCTAAAAGCTGCTGGATTAATCTTTTGAGATTCAGAGAGTTTATTCTCTACATTTATTACGTACCCCCAAAGATTAGGGCCTGTGAAGATCCTCGCTACTTTAGCTTCGATAGCCCCATCATCGAGTATTACTTCACCTGAGAATCGCTCAGAAGTTTTATATCCTGGAATCGCTTTCTTCCCAAATTCCGCAGCAAGAATCATCTCTCTCATAAGACCTGAAACTTGTGTTGCAGGGGCATACTGGAAGTTCTTCTCTTTATAAGCAGGCTCTTCTTCTGAAGAAACTATCGCGGGTCTAGCATCTTCAATTTTTACAATATTATCTCTTGGGCTTTCACTAGTAGCTCTTTGAACTCTGATTGAGTAGCTTCTTCCATCGTTAAGCCTAACAATCAGAACTTCTCCAACCTCGCTTAACTCTTGTTGAGCGAAGATTACAAGATCTCCGTCTTTTCTATCGATTGAGAGACTAGAGTCCTTTTTCTTAAATCCACCTGATATTACTCCTGGGAATTTAAGCTCTGTTGGCTCCCCAGGAACAACCCTTACCGCTAGTTCTCCATCAGAGTACTCAACGTCTCTAGCCCATACCGAACTTACAATCAAAAGTATTAACAACAACCTTTTCATATACTACTCACCTGACTCATATTTAACATTCGTTATCACAATCCCTGTTGGGTTAATCCTGTTCCTTGGAACTGTAGTCATAGTTACAGAGAACTTTGACTGGATAAGTGGACTTTCTTTTCCTGCGATGATCTTCAATCTATCTCCTGCGAAAGTAACTTTGACATCTTTTCCTTGCCTTAAAACTTCAGTTCTAGTTGGATCTACAAGGAAAACTTGAGTTCTGCTTGTTGCTTTAATTGCTCTAAGCTCATCAACCATCATCTCTGCATCAAATTTTGCCAAGAATGACCCCCAAAGATAATTTCTTGCAGCTTTAAATTGTCTATCAACTATAGTTGGTTGATAGCTAGCAATTAGGTTTACAAAATCGGTTGCTGTATTGATGAATTCAGCATCATCGACCTCTTGAACAGTATACATTCCAGGAAGTGGTTGTCTTGGTACATTTAATTGAATCGATCGATTCATGAAAATTACAGCACCAAATACTAAAGCTGTGATAGTTACTGGTAGTTGAAGAATCGATAGAGCCCTCCAAAGATTAGCCTGTTCTCTGTAGCTCTCCCAAACTCGGATAGTATCGCTATCTGATCTACCGTCTATAACCGATGCTTCTTTAAGAAGCTGTGAATTTTTTAAAACCTTTTCCATCTTACTTTCTCTTTAAAGTTTGTTTCTCTTCGTCTTCCTCGTAGTTAACTACCTCGATTAATCCTAGCTGATTAAAATTACTCTTCTCTTTCACCCAGAGAGCTCTTGCACCGCTCCAATATGGCTGCATAGAGGCTGGCTTTGGAATTCCTGGAGGAGGGAATCCTGCTTTATCCATAACTTTGTACATAATTCCTCTTTCTTCATCGAGAAATCTAAGTCTGGTTGAAGCAAGAGTGATCGTTGTGAATACTCCGATAACGAGCAACAAGGGCATCGCATGAGCCCCTTTGATCCCTAAAAACTCCTCGCACACAACAAGTGCAAGAAAGCCCATGGTGATTCCTGAAACCCATTCAGTGATCTTTGCACCTAAAAGTGTCCAGGACTCGTTTAATGCAGGAATTTCTTCACCACCGTTCATACTCTACTTCTTATCCCCGTAAACTATCGCTTTGATTCAGAAAGAAGTGGTGGAAGAGCTTCAAATCTTGCTGCGCTACGAGATTCTCGTGCCTTTGGAACGATCACTCTATCGAGTTCTTCAGCGCTATTTGCCACAGTTCTGCGCCAAGTATCTGATTTTATTGATGCTGCCTGCGGGTTAGCCTTAACCCCTGCATCAAACTCTCTTAGCGCCTGTATCATAAGCATTTTAGCTCTGGTAAAATGCGCAACAGATTTATCAGAACAAAACCCTGAAGTAGCTGCTATTAAAACAAACATTATTTTATAAATCATAAGAAATTCTCCTAGAAAACCTATAGTTCTTAAAGGGTTATGCTAGGGAGAATGCTTTATGTTTCCTAGCATCGAATAGCTGTCCAGGTAATCTAATAAGAGTATGCTTCCGAAACCCCCTAAAACCTTAGCTAAGTCGGGCACTCTGCCGGAGGTTCCACTTTTATACTGGGAAGCAGGAATAATAATGGACGAGCCATTTATTCATATGCATTTTTTAGATTCAGGCTCTACAAAGTCGATTAGGCAATGTTTTTATTCAATGAACTATTCTCTTCTGCCATCAGATCAGCAGGTTGATCCTTCTTACCAACTTACTTACAGAGGCTTGTTGGATCATTTGAATGCAAATGGCCCATATTACGCTGATAATTTTAACCATAATGGAAAGGTAGCGATCTTTTTAAGATATCCCGAATCGAAAGGAGGAGCCATGGGTCAACTCCTTCGATATGCAAGGATAATAAGAGAACTTGGAAGCACAGTGACTTTCTATGGAGTAAAGCAAATTACTCCAGAATGGAGTAACGAATTCAACTACGTTATGGTTCCGTGCCTCATCGATTTCTGGAGAAAAACTACTGAGCGTGTACTGATGGTTTCATCAGTTTTTGATCTTTGTGGGATTGAGTTTCTTGACTCACCAGAACAGAAACGAGTTTTACACATTTGCCAAGGCATTGAAACATTTCACCATGGCACGAGTCCGACTGAATTGTTTTCTGAAAAAATCCTGTACGATACCCTCCATTCTGTTCAGGTCAGACGAATTGCTGTATCTGAGCAAATAGCTGATTATTTTAAGACACGATTTTCACAAGACTGCTCAATAATTCCAAATAGAATCAATAGCAGATTCGATTCAAACTTAATTGTTGAACGGTTCAAGGACTCTGAAACTAAGATATTATGGGTTGGAAATCCTCAATCTTACCTGAAAGGATTTGATGTTTTACAAAGAGCGCTGCATAAACTGAAGAAGCTTATGCCGATTTCTTTAACAATTGCGTCTCCAGTAAAAGAATTCAACTTAGGCGGACTTTCAGATATTCAAGTTCAGATCAAAGCAGGACTCAGTGATATCGAGATGAGAGATTTATATCTCTCGCATGATGTTCTTATTTGCAGCTCTCACTATGAGGGCTTTGGACTACCTGTACTCGAAGCTCTAAGCTTGGGAATGCCTACTGTCTGCACTGAAGCTGTAGCTACGGCATCGATCTTAAAAGACTCTGCCAGAGTGGTCGAAATTGGTGATAGTGAAGCTATAGTTAGAGAGATCAAAAATCTTAGAGAGAACCCAGAGCTGGTAAAATCACTCGCAGAAAATGGGAAAAAGGTATGTACGTATTTTTCAAGCGATGAGCCAGATCTGATAGCAAAAAAAGTATTCAAAGATATAATAGGAGAGCCAAGAAAAGTTGATGTAACGTCGAAAACTTTTTTCTCTATTCTAATGCCAACCTACAATCAGGCTCACTATATAGAGGAGTCTATAAGATCTGTTCTAGATCAATCATTCAAAGATTTCGAGCTTGTAATCTGTAATGATGGATCGACAGACAATACTCTAGAAGTCCTTTCAAAATACAATGACCCCAGGATTAAGGTGGTTAGTAAAAAGAATGGCGGCACTGGTTCTGCCCTAAATGAAGCCCTAAAACATTCAACTGGAAGTTGGATCTGTTGGCTTTCAAGTGATGACCTCTATGAGCCAAACGCACTTGATATATTTAAAAAAGCAATTCGCCAAAATCCAAGTTGTAGAGCTTTCCATGCACATTATTACTTCCTTCATGATTCAAACAAACATAAGGAAGCACCCCCTCACCAGGAATGGGCTATAAATACACCTGACGATCTTCAACTAATAAGACTGCTTGAGGGGAATTATTTTAATGGAATAACAGTTTGCATTGACCGTAACATTTTTGAAGAAGTTGGATATTTTAATGAAGCAAATAGAACTGCTCAAGACTATGAGATGTGGTTAAATATCGCTCGAATTACCACATGGAAGTACATTCCAGAGAGAACCTCTGTAACAAGGATGCATGATGCTGTTGGTGCTGTAGCATTTCCTGAAGCTGGCATATACGACAGTTCATTAGCTGTGGTGAGATTTTTAAATAAATATGAATTCCCTGATTATTTTCCATTATTAGATCTTGCTACTAAACCTGAGCATGCAATAAGAGCATTCCAAGCTGCGATTCAAACTGGCCTTGCTTTAGATTCATACCTTTATAGAGCAATAGGCTATACCCCGCTATTTTTAGAAAGAACTCTAGAGTGGTTTTCAAGAACAACTATAGGTGATTTTATAAAAGAGCCACTAAATAACATTAAGCAACAGATATCTATTCTCCCAATTCCACAGAGTATTAAAGATATCTACTTTGCAATATGTAGTGGTGGATTACCAGGGTTTAGATATACAGCTAGAGACCCTAAAACTTTATTTATTAATCACTTAAACTCAGTTCAGGATAGAGTTGAATACGAAAAATTGCGCAAATTTGGAATTAAAATGGGATTGATTTCGAATCAGTTTGAGGCCGCAGGAAAAGGTCTGTAAAAAGATAGAGCTTCCAAGAATCTTCAGTCAATCATCAATTTTGTATAAGATAACTCCTATGAACTTTTCAAGTATTTGTGCCAGGATTTAGTAGCATCGGCTATAGATTTTGGATCCCAAAGAGGTGCATCTTTCCAGTAATCAATACTATTCAAAAGCTCCCTGACTCCATCTTCAAAGCTCACAACTGGATTCCAACCAAGTGAAGATTTAATTTTAGAAATGTCAGCAAAAGTTATATCTGGCTCGCCGGGTCTTTTTGGAATAAAAACCTTATCACCACCTAAAAGCTCAACAAGTCTATTAACACTTACCGAAGCTCCACTACCAACATTAAAAATCTCATTGCTCACATTAGATTCAGATGCTCTTAAACAGGCAGAAGCTACATCAGAAACAAATGTAAAGTCTCTTGTTTGTGTACCATCACCTACAACTGTAAATGGCCTACCATGAATTTTTTGCGCTAAAAAAACCCCAAAAACAGCACCATAAGTGCCAGAGGTGCGAGAACGTGGGCCAAATACATTAAAAAATCTTAGCGAAACTACCGGGATACCGTAAGTCTTTCCCCAATGCATAACGTACTGTTCACCAAGATACTTAGTTAATGCATATGGATACATCGGCCTAATCTCAGCTGATTCTGGGGTAGGGTAGATGTCAGGAATCCCATAACAGCTAGATGAAGCTGAATAAATGAATTTTTTAACATCTCTGGACGCTTCAAGTACTGCTAGGGTTCCAGATACATTTGCATGATGATATGCAATTGGATTTTCAATAGAAGGAACTATATCAGCTAAGCCAGCTAAATGAAAAACCCAATCTACTCCGGAAATGTGTTCCTTTGTTAGATTATTAATATCCAGCTCAAGAAATTCGATTTTTTTCTTTTGATGCTCAAGATTTCGCAAGTTGCCGCATTTAAGATTATCTATAACCAAGACCTCATGACCCTTTGAAATCAAGAGATCAGTCAGGTGACTTCCAATAAATCCAGCACCACCAGTTACAGCACACTTCATCGATTTAAGTAACTCGCAATTGCATGTGAAATAAAAGTAGTTCCATCTTCCATAAAACCGTACTCGCCTTTGAGAGTAGGAATTAGAACGGGTAGATTAACCTTATCTTTTAGCTTGCCACCACCAAACCCTAAAATACCTATTGTTTTATTGCCTTTTGAATTAGCGTATTCTACAGCCTTGATCACATTTTCTGAATTGCCACTCGAAGAAATAGCAATTACAAGATCATTAATCTCAAGCAAACGCTCAAGCTGATTCACAAATATAAATTCATATCCAAAGTCATTTCCAATTGCAGTGATCCAAGGTACGTTGTCAGTTAAGCTCAAAGCTCGAACTCCTAATGAATTGAGAGGAGTTTTATTCAGGTCATTTGCTAAGTGCGATGCATTGGCAGCGCTGCCCCCGTTCCCGAAAATTATTACTTTACCATTTGCATCATAAGTTTCTTTTAGAGCATCAAAAAGTTTTTCTACCTGACCAGGATCGATCTCAACTAAAACTTTGATGAAGCCATCACGGTAGTGATTGAAGAAATCCTTTATCACAAAATCTCCTGAAGTCGTTTTATATTTGTATACTTTGGATCTTTAGGATTAGAAACTTTGCCATCCTTGAAGGCTGAAACTAAGTCTGTTACAGCATCAGCAATAGTAAATTCAGGTTCAAATCCAAGTCTATCTTTAATTTTTTTAGATGATATGTGGTAACTCCGGTTATCAGATGACTCTGTTGAAGTTAAAGAAACATCGTTGCCCACAATATCGCGAATCATCTCTGCTATACTTAAAACAGAGTGGTTTTCGTAACCTACATTAAATACATCCCTATGTATTAATTCCTTCGGAGCCTTTAATAAAAGTAAGTATGCTGAAACCATATCCTTAATGTTGATATTCGGGCGCAACTGACCGCCGCCAAACACAGTCATCGCTTTATTGAAATAGGCATGAGCAGTCAGAATATTAACTGTGAGATCAAGTCTTAGTCTTGGGGCATAGCCGCAAACTGTAGCCGGTCTAATTGTAACCCATTCCATATCTTTTGTGTCTGATTGCTTTAAATAATCTTCGCAAAGAGCCTTGTATTTTGAGTAATCTGTAAGAGGTTCCAAAGAAAGATCTTCTGTGACATTAGGCTCGCTTTTTACACCATATACACTTGAAGATGACGCATAAATAAATCTTTCTACCCCGTTTTCAACTGAGGCTCTCACAAGATGAGGGAAACAATCATAGTTAATCGATTTCCCAAGCTCAGGATTTAACTCAAAGCTTGGATCATTTGAAATACAAGCAAGATGAATAACAGCGTCGCAATCCTTGAGCGATTCCGATACAGTTTCAGGATCTCGTAGATCTCCAACTACGATGTCTGTGCCTCCAGGGATAACTTCTTGACCAAACCAAAATGTATCAAGAACTCTAACTGTGTATCCTTCTTTTAATAAAGCAGGCACTAGAAGTGACCCTACATATCCACCCCCACCTGTTACAAGTATCCTTTTCATAAAACCCTAATGCTTAAGCAATCTTGTTAAAAACTTCTCACAATCTCTTAATGATACTGGGCTTCTGTTACCAACTATTTGGAACTTTAGCGCTCCAACAGCATTACCTAGAAGGGCTAAAAGTTCCGAAGGCATTCCAGCTACAAAACATGGGCTTGTATAAGCAAAAAAAGCATCTCCTGCTCCAATTTTATCCACTCCTGATGTCGCAAGAGCTGGGGCTTCGACCATAGTTCCAGAACTATCAAGGCAGAGACACCCTAGTGACCCCAGAGTCACCATCATTTTATCCGCGTTCATCTCCTTGTGAAGCCGCTCAACTAAAGACTTTGGCTCTGCAAACTTTTCTCTTGTAGCAAGTCTCATCTCTGCTTCATCTATACAAACAAAATCAGCTCTTGAATAATTATTAATTAGATTGAACCCATAATTTGCACTGTTTGCTTGAACGTTAAGGCAAAGTCTTTTTGCTCTGCGTGATAAGAAGTCTCTTATAGCTGGTGTTATTAGTCCATGACCGAAATCATTAACAACGACTACATCAAATCCATCGATGATCTCGTCCAAATATGCCAAGACAGGGGTCTCCTCCGGAGGATCAAGAGGTTTATCATCTAAAAAGCATACCTCAAATACTTTTTTACCTTCGCCTTGCACTACATATCGCCGTTTAATCGTTGTGTTGCATCGCTTTCTAATAAACAACTTGGTAAAAATGGAGGAGTTTAGAGTTTGAGCTAAAAAATCTTCGTTCGTAACCTCATCACCTATCAACGTAACGAGCTTCACATAATTCGATATTTGAGCCACATGATTAGCAGTGGCTAAGACTCCTCCAGCAAAACGCTCTTTATCCAAATATTTGTGCGCAACTAAACTCTCCTTAGAAGATCGTCCCATGGGTTTAGTGTAGTGGTATTCATCGATAATGGTGTCACCAAATACAAGCACCTTTAAATCTCTTACTTTTTCAAGATACTGTAAAATGTTTTCTATGGAATATCGCTTTGAAATATCACGAAGGTAAAGTGCTGTGCTTTCGGGTTGAGTTTGAAAATGTCTATTAATCAACTCACTGGAACTAAAAGTGATATCATCGGTGAACTTAATCTCACCACCTACACTTTTCACTGAATTCAGTTCTTTATCTAAATTTCCTCCCCGGACGGTTCCTCTATCTGAATAATCGGGGCCTTTTACAAAATATGAGGGTTTAATAGACTCAATTGCGGGAATTGCACTAATGTCTTCAACTATTACTACATAGTCAACAGATTCTAATGATGCCAAAGCCTCTGCCCTGAGGCTCTCATTAAAAACTGGCCTTCCCGGTCCTTTTTTAACGAATTTATCTGCGGTTATGCTAACGATCAAAACATCGCCAAATTCTTTGGCAGATTTTAAATGCTTAAAATGGCCAATATGGAGTAGGTCAAAAACTCCATGACAATGGGAAATACGCCTACCCTCTGCTTTTAAGCGTTCAGACAGAGCTGAAACCTCAGTAAGAGGTACAATTTTGCTCATTAATCAGGTATGTTACACAAACTGTGCCAAGTCATCCATCCCCGAACACAAGGAGTTTTGCCCTCTCCAAAACTTCAAGTGTTTGGGGATGAGCGTCGTTTTCGCCAGAAAACGAGCAGGAAAAATCATATACCCGAAGCGATAGAGAGTTTAGCCGAAGGCAAAACTTGTTATCGCTAGGTATCCTCAAAAAATATGAATGAGTAGTCCCCAGTATAACCTGCCTCGCTAAACCACCATTCCCATTCTTCTGGGGTACAGAACATTTCACAAGTTAGCTGCCAATATAAAAGGTTAACCTTCTCCTCTTCATTTCTGTAGGATTCAACACAAATATATCGATGTTTGTTCCCAACTCGTTGAATCTCCTTAAGAGCACTTTTAAGATTGTAACAATAAAGATTATGGAGAGTATTAATAGAGTAAACTAAATCGAATTTTTGATCTTCGTAGGGTAGGGTATCGGCGACCCCAACTTTAAGCCGACTCCGGACTTCTTCTTTAGCGTTTTGAATTGCATACTCTGAGATATCGAGGCCATATACATCTAAGCCTTTCTTGAAAAGCTCAAATACAAGGAATCCTTTTCCACAACCTACATCTAAAACTTTATCCCCTGGTTTCAACTTATAATAATCTATGAACTGATCTGCTACCGCCTCCCATCTTCCATCATAGTGATACCCACCATATCCAGTGCTTCTGCTTCCATCCCAGTAATCCTTTCCGAACTGTTTTGCCAGACGAGCATATTCAGCTTTAGAACCTTCGTTAACTCGACCCAAGTAATCACGAGTTGTTCTCTTGTGAATAGAACTTAAAAAATCTACGTAACCCATATCAAGCCTTATGCTCATAGGTTAGAGACATCATCGATATCTCATCCCAATTGGAAGAAACCCATTCAACAACCTCACTTATTCCCTCATCCAGTGAAACTTTAGGCTCCCAGTTGAACTCACTTTTGGCACGAGATGAATCAATTAGATATGCAGCATCTTGTCCTGGTCTCTCTGCAACATCTTTTGCAGCAGCACTTAACTCAACCCCTAGGGAATTACAGATAGTTTTTACAACATCTCTTACAGCAACTCCTCGGCTAGGGCCAAGATGATAAAGTGAGTTAAGAGTGCCTTCTTCTAAAATTGCTAACTCACCTCGTGAGACATCTCTTATATGAATATAGGATTTAACTGCTTTGCCACCACCATGAAGTTCGATAGTTTTACCCAATTTGATGAAGATTACACTTCGTGGAATTATTTTAAATAGCTGCTGACCTGCCCCATACACATTTGTGGCACGAACAGTGACCAACGGAAATCCAAACTGAACTGCATAAGTTTTAAGAAGATGATCAGCCGCTGCTTTCGATGCAGCATAAGGAGTGCTGGGGTTTGGGGGAGTATCCTCTGGTACAAGTCCTGAGCAAGAACCATAAACTTCAGGGCTTGATATATGTAGATAGCGCCTCAAATACTGCTGCTTCCTCAAATGATTCACAAGCCTTGCCAGAGACACACAATTCGTTTGATACCAATGCTCAGGATATTCCCAACTTGGGGCCACTTCACTCTGAGCAGCAAAATTAACAATTAAATCAGGCTTTTCGAAGTCTAGTAGATCGATAATTTTATCCATATCTGTATTAAAATCTAGTTTATAATACCGATACCGACCCAGATTGGGATTTCTCTTATATTTTAAGAATACTCCACTTCTTTCATTAGATCGACTTATTCCAATGACATTATAGTCTCTGCTATCCAATATAAGATCAACAAAATCCTGACCAGAAAAAGAGTTAGCACCTAATACACAAACTTTCATTACGATTCTCCAATCCACATTCTTAAATCTGAAACTGACTTTATTAGTTCCAAGGATTTAGGTTTCGTATGTAAGGCTTCATTCCGCACATTCATTTCAACGTAAATTGCATCACCAGACTCAGAGATTGTTGTATGCCATCTGTTCTCAGCAATACAGAAAATCTCATTGCCTCTTACATTTAAAACCTTCTCGAATTCTCCATCATCATTGGAAATGACAATTTTTAGAACACCTTCTAGAACTACATAAAGTTTGGTTTCCAAAATATTCTTTTCGAAACCCAAAAAACAACCTTCCTTTAAGCATATTAACATCCCGTGCATAGAAGATTGTTCGGATTTATGAAAACAAATTCTAGAACGTCCTAATGCTTCTGCCTCTTTACGTAAAAAACAAATCTCATCTGCAGAGACTTTAATAATTGGTTCATTCAACCTGAAGCTTGGGCTTAGACTTTTCGAGATGCGTTCCACTTCATCCTCCGAATTTCTGCTATCGTAGTGTCCCAACCACGAGGAAGGTGATGTTGAATTTTAGTAAAATCCTCCTTGAGGTGCAAAGTCCCTGCATTTTTGTCCTGCGGAAATGATTTATAACTTCCTGTTCTTATTATCTCCCAGTTCTCCTTGAATAAACTCAACATAGTGTGATGGCAAACATCGTAGGTTTCTCTTAATGTGTTTTTATCATTGAAAAATAGCTCTTCTTGTACAATAACATTACCTGTATCAATAGTTTCATCGATCTGATGAATCGTGACTCCTCTGGGAGTATCATCATAGAAGCTCCAAAAATTAGGGTAGTATCCCCTACACCAGGGAAGAAGTGATGGGTGAAGATTAATCACTCGATTCTGAAATGCAGTTAAAATTGGTTCTTTAATTAAGAATCGATATCTATAGCTGACAATGAATTCAATTTTATTCTGTTCTAAAAAGTCTAAATCAAATCTTTGATGATATGCGATTGGTTCGTCTCCAAGTGATTCAATCAACTCAGAGAGTTCATAGGGAGCAGAAAGATCTTTATTTCCAAGAGCTAAAACCTTCAATGCCTTTCCTCCTCTAAAAAACACTGACAGAATCGATCAACGACAAGTTCAGCCTCCCCCTTAGAAATTAAAAGGCTAGGGGTAAAAGAAAATCTGTGCCACTTTCCACTAACTAAAATCTTATACTGATCTCTTAGCCTCCTACTAACTCGTTCAGTGAATAAATCTCTTTCAGATCCCTGAACTTCCAGTGAAAATCTAAGTCCTCTTCCTCTTATGTTTCTCCAATACTTAGAGGAACTCAGTCTCTTAGCTAGCTCTTCTCTCATCCAATTACCGATATATATAACATTATCCAATAATTGATCATCATGAATAATTCTCTGCACAGCGAGAGCCGCTGCAATACCCAAGGAGTAGGCTTGATGGGTCGTTGTGTGTTGGAGTCGTCCCTGACCATTACTTATCACATCATAGATCTCATTGCTTGTTACAACAGCACTTACTGGTGCATACCCAGCAGCAAGTGTTTTTCCCAAAAGTAAAAAGTCTGGAGTAACACCATCCCAGTCGCAACAATATATTTTCCCCGATGTGCCTGTACCACAGTAAACTTCATCCATTATCAGGTGAACATTATACCTATCGCAAACTTCTCTTATATACTTCCAATAATTTGGAGCGGGTGGCACGTCGCCTATAAGACCACCCATAATTGTTTCTCCCATAAAGGCGGCTACCTTATGAGGTCCGATTTCAAGAATTTTAGTTTCAAGCTCCTTAGCTGATCTCTTCGCATAATCATCTAATGATTCATCTTCTCTTTTTTGAGTATACTGATTGTGCTCAGTAACTTTTGCACGATTATTTGGAAATAGGGGTTGGTAAAACATCAGATTTGGTCTTTCTCCCATTGCCATCGCATCAGTAGACGAGCCATGGTAAGACTGAGTTCGGGAGATAAACCAAGTTTTTTCAGGCCTTCCAGAATCATAGTGAACCTGATAGCTCATTTTCATCGATGCTTCTGCAGCCTCACCACCAGAATTACCACAAAAATATACCATATCAAGATTATGTTCGTTTCTAGATAAGAGCAGGCTCGCCAATTCTTCCGTGTTAGAGTCCCTCCAAATCTTGTAATCCATATGTGTGAAGCGTGAGAGCTGCTCTCTCATAGCCTCAAGAACCAGAGGGTGGGACCAGCCAATTATTGCGTAGTGCGTACCACCTGCAGTGCAGTCCAGGTAACGGTTGCCTTCCTTGGTGAGTATATTTAGACCTTCAGCTTTGACTACTGTTTCGAGTACATGATCGGGGAATACTTTAAAGAGCATTAGTCAAAACGACCTTCCACTGGAGAATATCGCACTTGACTGGATCCTGCTACCATCATTTCCTCGAGAGCCACCAACACTTCTTCTACGGTTTCATGTCTAGGGGACATGCGCTGAAGCTTAGTGTTCCAAGCCCAACGTACATACCCATCACTACATAGCTTAAGAGCATCTTCATAAGTGTTTATATATCCCTGCTCAACACCTGTATAGTTGGTAATAAAAAAGGGTTTTGAATTTAACAAAGTAAGAGTTGAAATGCCGGAATCGCTGCCCATATGAAAATCAGACATAATAGTTAAAGCAAGATCTTGGGCAAGTGTAGTTCCAAAAGATTTTACAACAACCACATTAGGCAATGAAAAGAAACGTGGATCCACCTCATGAGCATCACATATTATGAAAAATGTAGCTCTTCCTTTATATTGATTAAATACTTCAAGCCATACGTCACCATTTGCATTCCTTGAGTGATGAAAACGAGGGTTATTTCGAAAATTTACTGTAATGACTGGATCTGAAAGTTTATGTTTTTCTATAAATTTTTTCCCCCATTGTTCTAAGAAAGGAGGAACAGTAGGGCGGGGTATATCTCCATTTCTCTTCCATGCGCCTGCAATATACTTATGCACCTCGTAGTTTAGATAAGTTTTATCTACTAACTGCTGAGGGGTAGGCCAAAGATGCCCTGGCCCGAGTTTATTCACTATAAACTCAAGAGAAGATACTGAATTTATTATTGCGAACGATTCAAAATCTTTGTTGAATTGCAGTGCCTGAGAAAGAAATAAAGCATAGTGTTGATAGCCATTTTTTTCAATCATGCTTTGAAAATTTGGATCAGAATGTGGAGTGTTTGGATCGTAACTGATACAAAAAACTCCTGAACACTCACCAATAGCCTGTTTTATAACACTGCAAGCAAATTGAAATGAGATTATGTCACCTATACTAATAGGTTGCGCAGTAAGATCATAAACCTGGATAAATGGTTTCACCATTATCCCTTCCTAATATGAATTCCATACCATCCGCATCCATGCTCTGGCCATTTCCCTAAATGAAAAGCATCCGTTAACTCTCCACCACATTCACAAACAATCTGCTCCATAAATCCGACAGATCGAAATACTCCACCCCCTTTTAGGCTCACTAAATCCTCGGTTGGAGTTTTAAATCTACCTTCAAGTGAGTAGGCAAATTGCATAGCATAAACACCATCATGAGCTAGACTTTTGATTATTGCGGCTATCTGCTCTTTTAATTGTTGATTAGTAATGTGCTGTGTGACCAAATTTGAGATTGCAACATTGATAAAATTTTGCGGCAAACTTGAAAGAGCGTCTGGGGTGTGAGTTGCTCTTACAAGATGGGATACCTTGGCAAGTGCTTTTTCTGATATATCAACTGCCCAGACATTACAGGATCGTTCCACTAGGCGGTGGGTGCATCTTCCTGTTCCAACGCCAACATTTACTACATTCGCACCAGGAATAAGCAAATGATTAATGCGTAAATTATTCCAAACGTCATCTCCAGCACTTCCTGTCAAAAACCACCTTCTAGACTCTGGAGCATTAGGATCGTGGCAACTATCCCACCAACCTAGCTGAGAGTGTCCTTCATGGAGCTGACGTCCTAATGCATAAATATCATCCATCAAATAGATAAGATGCTGGATCTGAAGGAAAAGCTTCTCACTAATTTTAACCTATGAATACGTCATTCGTTTGTGGTTCTTTCATGTAAATAAAGGAGACTTAAGCTCAAAAAGTACCCTTGAGACCGGAGTTTGAGTGTGACAAAAATTATCACTAAAAACTCTAAGTTCTGCTAAAATAAACGTAATGGAATCGGAATTATTAGACACCTTAAAAATTGATTCCTGTATTCCAGAGATGATAAGAAATGAAAGGTGGGGGGAACTCGAGATTCAATATTCCTCTCAGGCTAATACAATTCTATCCGAACTATTAACGTCAAACTATGACCTTCAAAAAATAACCTATGAAATATTAGGACTAATATTCAACTGTCGATTTTGTGCAAACCTGGCTAAAAAAAAGGATCCTTTTTTCGAAATTATTAAAAACCTTTTTCTTTCTGGACTTCAGCAAGCAGAGCTACTCATAAAATCGAATACACGAGACTCAAATGATATAATCTTATTTTTAGAGGCGTTACATTTTCTTAAACCAGAAGGTGGAAAAATCAATTCTATGTTAGCCGAAATATATAGGATCACTAAAAACTACAGAAAGGCAAAACTTCATGCCAAAAAAGGAGTATGTTTCGGTTATCGATCGACTGAGTCACTAAATCACATAATTCGAATCTTATCAGAAGGTGGGGATCTTAATGAAGAACTTCACTACAAAAGTTTGGTACCAATAGAGAGAAAAATCTGGAATTTTCAATCCTCAACATTGGCTCCAACAGTTAAATACTTTAGTGAAGATCTTAATAGCTCATCTACTTATTGGTTTTTCGGGGATTCTTATCTTGATCCTTTCTTATACATCGCTACTAATAAGTATAATCTTAACAAAAACATCTCTACCGCTATAATTCCTGGAGCAGCTATTTCGAAAATTAGCTGTTCTTCATTTACACCTCCTCCATTGGCTGTAGCTAATCAAATTTCACATTTTATAAAGCCCCAAGATAAAATTTTTATTGGTTTTGGCACTCTTGATGCTCATTACACAGGAGATCAAGATATAGATCTAAAAGAATCGAAAAAATATATCGATATGATGTTAGATACTCTACTCAACTTTGTAAGGAGCATTCAAAATACCTGGCAAAGTTCAATTGCTTTCATCGGCGCTCATCCGCCAGTCGTGAAAAACGACCTGATAAATGTTTGGGGAAGAGGTCCATTCATAAAAAACAACACTGAGAGATTCATGCTTGTAGAGTATTTCAATAGACATCTAGAGGCTCTCGCACAAGGCCTTGAATCTGAATATGTAGACATCAATGATATAATTCTGGAAAATGGTACGGTAAAAAATCAGTTCCGAATTCATGATCAGGAGGATCATTTGAGCAATGAACAAGTATCAAAACTTTGGGTGAAAAAACTAAATCTTTAATCACTTTTTCTTTCGAATCACAAAGTTTTCGAGAACAAGTATGTCAAGTCCACAGGCAAAAAAAGTTGAAATCGCATCTGATGGGCGCTCAACTATGGGCTCTCCCTTAACATTAAAACTGGTGTTCAATAACACAGGTACTCCGGTAATTTTATTAAACTCAGAGATCAGTCCCCAAAACTTTGAGTTGCTTAATTTTGACACAGTTTGAACTCTTCCAGTCCCATTGATGTGAGTGACAGCAGGGATTTTTTTCTGCCAATCCTGCCTAACTGGATATGCTACAGTCATGAACGGGCTTGCCCCTTTCATCTCAAAAACATCAGAAGCTCTTTCCTCCAATACAGCTGGAGCAAATGGCCTAAATTCTTCTCTGAATTTGATTCGGCTATTTATCTTATCCTTCATCATTTTGTCACGGGGATCGGCTATAATTGATCGCTGTCCTAGAGCTCTTGGTCCAAATTCACTTCGCCCTTGAAACCATCCAACTATAGCTCCGTTCGAGAGCTCTTTTGCAATCGATTCAAAGAGCTCTGAATCCTCTAAGTGAACATAGGATACCCCTGATAATAGTAGAGCCTCTTTTATTGTGCCTTCTGAGTATACAGGTCCGTAAGCGACAGTGGATAGGGGGTCAGGTCTCCCATCAGATTCCGCACTTACAGCCAATGCTGCTCCCAATGCTAATCCACGATCACTTGACGCTGGCTGAACAAAAAGATTTTTCACATCTAAAACTGATTGAAGAATTGATAGATTTGCAGAACAATTAAGAGCCACTCCTCCAGCCAAACATAAATTTTCTGAGCTAGTTTCCTTGATGGATTCCTTTACGATGTATGTTACTAGTTCCTCGAGTTTTTTTTGTGTTGAAGCTGCTAAGTCAAAATGTCTCTGCTCAAGAGGTGCACTGGGCATTCTTGGTTCTCCTAAACGTTCAATCAATTTTTTATTGAAGTAAGGCTCAAAGGGACTCCTGATGGCGGGATCTGAATCAAAATAGCTTCTATCAACAAAGACACCTTTGTCAGTAACTCTAGCAAGGAAATCTAGGTTGGAGGTTGGCTTCCCATATGGAGCAAGCCCCATAACTTTATACTCGCCTTCTAGTACTTCGAAACCAAGAAATGATGTCATTATACAATAAAAAAGACCTAGTGATTCCTCAATTCCTGCTTCACGCAATACTTTAAGACTGTTCCCTTTTCCAAGAGCAACATAAAGGGAGATCTGATCCCCTACATAATCATAACTAATACAGGTTGCATCCTGGAAAGGTGAGCAAAAAAATGCAGATGCTAAATGTGCGTACTGGTGATGTATGATTTTAATTTCTGGGCAATGTCCATAATAGTAATTCATCCAACGTGAAAGACGATCTTTAAGATCCGGGTAGGAAGCCCCAGCGTGCGCTACAACATCAATATCATTGATTTTTAGACCGGCAGCTTCTAGAGCTTTTGGGATGCTACGAATAGGCAAGTGCCCTCGAGACATCTTGACCCTAGTAAATCGTTCTTCTTCACATACTGAGGCGATCTGTCCATCGATTACTACTGCAGCCCCAGCATCATGCTGATTTAAAGAAACACCCCCATGTACACCTAGCACTTTCATTATAGTAATCAGATGTTTTCACATTTAAATAACAATAAACAAGTATTAAATATGCTTAGCGACATCTTGTTTGGTTATTTAAGCAAACTATTCATGCCAAGTAATACAGAATCACCCAAAAACAAAAGACTTCTATCTAAATACCCATAAGATGGATAAAATTGGTCTGTGAAGATGCTAGCCGCAATTTTAGTTGAGCAGAATAAACCCTTGGTGGTAGACGATATCTCGCTTCAGACGAGACTTGATGTGGGGCAAGTATTAGTAAAGATCAACTACTCAGGTATATGTGGTTCTCAAATAGGTGAGATTCAAGGGATAAAGGGACCTGATAAGTATCTACCTCATCTTCTAGGTCATGAAGCTTTCGGTAGTGTTTTGGAGATTGGTCCAGGAGTAAGGTCTGTTTCTAAAGATGACAAGGTTGTACTTCATTGGAGAAAAGGAAGAGGAATCGATGCATCCCCAGCAGTGTATGAATGGAACGGTAGAAAAGTTAACTCGGGACAGATAACCACATTTAGTGAAATGTCTGTGATTT
This sequence comes from Deltaproteobacteria bacterium UBA2409, assembly GCA_002343185.1. Classification (GTDB taxonomy): domain Bacteria; phylum Bdellovibrionota_C; class UBA2361; order UBA2361; family DDRT01; genus UBA2361. The sequence continues at coordinate 126,951 of DDRT01000013.1, read as the reverse complement.
CAGAGAACAGACTCACTAAAATTCACAGCTCTCTTGATCCAAGAGGTTTGAGTCTACTTGGATGTGCAGTCACAACAGGTTTTGGCGTAATATGTAATAACGCAAAGTTAAAAATTGGAGAGTCTTTAGTTGTTCTTGGTGTGGGAGGAGTTGGTTTAAATATAGTTGAAGCCGGCAAATTGGCAGGCGCGCATCCAATTATTTCTATAGACATCAATCAAGAAAGACTGAATTTTTCAAAGAGGTTTGGTGCTGACTATACAATATCTTCAATCTCTAAATCATGGATTGATGAAGTGCGGGGTCTTCTACCAAAAGCTGATGTAGTTGTTGATTGCACAGGAATTAAGGAAATTATTGAAGCAGGTTACGAATTAACAAATTCAAGAATGATCCTTGTAGGTGTACCCAAAGAAAATATATCAATAAATTCCCTTCCACTTCACTTAGGCAAAAAGCTAATAGGTTCTCATGGTGGAGAGTCAGACCCTACAGTTGACATACCAAGACTTGAAACACTTGCAACTGCTGGCAAGATTAATCTTGAAGAGCTCGTAACAGAAGAAGTTGAATTGAAAAATATTCAATCTGCGATAGATAAGATGATAGCAGGAAAAGTCGTAGGAAGATGTGTTGTCAGGTGTTAATCTTAGACCTTAGGTCTTCTAAGCCTAAGCCCAAACTTTTTGCTCCTAAAGAATAATCGTTTGCACCATGAAGAAACTCATCTTTAGTACCAAATCGAACTAGATTCTTTGTATCGACTCTATTATCGACTGCCCACTCAGCAACGGCACTTCCGAAACCACCAATTAATGAATGCTCTTCGATGGTTATTACTCTTTCATACTGATTAAAAATCTCTTTCAAAAATTGAGTATTTAAAGGCTTCACAGTATGAAAACTATACAGTGCGCAGCTCTTTAACTCTTTTACAAGCTCAAGCGCAACCGCAGTAATCGTTCCACATGAAAGAATCACTGTATTCTCACCATCAACTAGCTTGTTGGGAGTGCCAATTTCAAAGTTTGTATTATCCTGAAATAGTACAGGCTCTCCTTTCTTACCTAGTCTTATATAGACTGGCCCATTTACATTTATTGCTGCCCTTATAGCACCACGTGTTTCGACAGGGTCGGCAGGGCAAAGAATAGTAATATTAGGCAAGCTTCGTAGCATAGCAATATCTTCTAATGAATGGTGAGTTGCCCCGAGTGAAGTATATCCTAGTCCTGCTCCTACCCCTACAAATGTGAGTGGCTGATTGTGGTAACAAGCATCAACTCTTATCTGTTCAATACAACGATATGTGATAAATGGAGTTATTGTGTAAGCAATAGGTCTTAGCCCCTGAGAAGCCAAACCACAGCCGAGGCTGATCATATTAGCTTCAGCTACACCACAATTATAAAATCTACCCGGAGCAACCAATTTTAATTTATCAAACAGCTTATTTCCTATGTCGCCAGAGAGAAAAACGATCCGTTCATCTTCACTTGCAAGCTTTGTAACCTCATCAGCAAAAGCATTCCTCATAATCCTAACTCTGCCTTTGCCATAGCCACTTGATCTTTAGTAGGGATACGATAATGCCAGTTATTGTCATCCTCCATAAAGGAGACTCCTTTGCCCTTAATTGTATTGGCGATAATTGCTATGGGTTTATTACTCTCTCGATTAATCTCACTTGTTAGAGTTTCAATATCGTGTCCATCTATTTCTACAGCATCCCACCCAAAGCTTTGAAACTTCCCCACCAATGGGGAAAGATGCATCACATCATTACTTCTCCCGGTAGCCTGCCATTTATTATAGTCAACTATAACGACTAAATTATTAAGTCCTTGAGCGCCTGCAAACATGCTCGCTTCCCAAACGCTACCTTCGTTACATTCACCATCGCTCATTACAATATAGGTTTTGTACTTCTCACCTTTAATTCTCGCAGCAAGTGCAAAACCAACCCCAACTGAAAGACCATGGCCAAGGGAGCCAGTTGCCCATTCGACTCCTGGGACACAATGTGGGCTTGGTTGCTCTGGAAGCCTGCTTCCATTTTCATTAAAATGAAGAAGTTCAGCTTTGTCGATCTGTCCTAGTTCAGCCAAAAGGGCGTAAAGTGCAGTGATTGCATGGCCTTTACTGAGGATAACTTTATCTGACTTAATCTTATCGCTTAATGCGCAGAGAATATCCACGACAGAAAGAGATGATCCGAGATGAGGAGTTTCAGCCCTGTGAGACATTTCAATTACGGCTAAACGAATTCGCTTAGCCATCTCTTCTAACATATGTTAACTATACTGTGTTTTGAGCATTATCGGAATCGATTTTGATAATACCATAATTAGGTATGAGCCAGTACTTGAGGAGATTGTTAAAGAGCGTGGCTATCCAATCAGCCCAGTGACAAAAACGGCTCTAAGAGATTATCTAAGAGTGATTGGAGAGGAGTCAGTGTGGACTGAGATTCAAGGTCTTATTTATGGCCCAAGAATAGACGGAGCCTCTGTAGCTCAGGGTTTTATAGATAAACTTAAAACTTTCAACAAAGCTGTCATAATCAGCCATAAAACCAAACTCTCATATTCAAAGGATTCCTTCAATCTTCATGATTCCGCTAAACGGTGGCTTGAAAATCACGGAATTACGAAAATAGTAAAAGATGTCTTCTTTGAAGAGACCAAAGAGGCTAAATTAAAACGAATTGATTCTGAAAACTGTACTGTTTTTATCGATGATCTTACTGAAATTCTAATGGATCCTCTTTTCCCTAAAACAGTGCGAGCGGTTCTCTATGATCCGTACAACGAAAGCACCTACCCTGATCGCTTCTCCAATTGGGGAGATTTTAAGTGAAGGAGATCTTTTATTCTTTAGGAGGTAGTGATCCAATTGAGCTAATCCAAGTTTTTTCAGGGGGCAATAACAAAGCTTTTAAAGTTACCGCCGGAGAAAAGAAATTCTTTCTCAAACACTACTTCTCCAAAGAACGCCAAGAGAGAGAGACTCTATTTCTAAAACATGCATCCGGATTAAGTGTGCCCTCATTACTTTTTGAGGGAGAAGGTTTTAATGTTTTATCATTTATAGATGGAGAATCAGTTGTAAAGTGCGAAAAAAATTACATCGATCAAATGCTAGATTTTTTCAATCGTTTACAGAAGAATGTTGCTCTACCTCTTGCATCTGAAGCCAGATTTGGAATCAAAGGATATATAGAAAGAATTGAAACTAGACTTCATCAGCTATACGGGATTGAAGATTACGATGAAATTCAAAGTTTGTGTTCTCACTTTATAAATAACGATGTAATTCCAGCCTGGAATAAGGAAAAAGAACCACTAGTGAAAATCGACATATTTGAAAGTTTAGAGGAAAAAGTGGTTTCACCTTCAGACTTTGGTCTACATAACGCACTTTTGACTAAGAATGGTTTAGTTTTTTTTGACTTTGAACATGCTGGACTTGATGACCCGATTAAAGTTGTCTTGGATTTTTTCTATCAACCGAAAATTAAAATACCAGAAGAATACATCCCTGAAGTACAATCCAGAATTTTAGCAAAAAGAGATCCTTCTCACCTAGAGAGGCTTAAACTCTTATTTCCTGTCTATCGATTTATATGGATAGCAATAGTGTTAGGTGAATTCACAAAACAGGCCTCAGATAGACGGAACTTTGCGGGGGTTAATGAAGATATCAGAACTGAACAGCTTGATAAGGCCCGAAAGTTGCTAAAGAACCCTATCAAAATTGAATAGGAACATAAGACATTATAAAATTAGGAGATGCACGCCCAGCAAGGTTATAAATTCGATGAGCTTCGAATTAGCCAACTTACGCAAAAAATCGCGGTAATAGGGGGTGGGTTTTCTGGGGCGGCTGCTGTAAACCATCTTTTGACTTTTCATAATAGGTGCTTAGAGAAAGCTGGTTACGTCTTAGCATTCCAAAACTCAGGTATAGAGTGGCAGGATATGAAAGCAGTAGAGCTTGGGGAGTACTTTCCGACTCCACCGAAGATTAAAGTTACCATGTTTCATGATGGTCAGTTTAGCTCCATCGGACGTGGTGTTCATTTCAAAGAAGATCAACCTGAGTGGTTATGTCCAAATTTTAGCTTAGACAAGTTTTCTTTCTCAGATGTCCTGGTTAGAGACCCTCAAGTGCCAAATAGATCCAAGGTAGGGGAACATATTCATCAGCAATTTTTAGATAGTCCAAAACTAGGAGAACTGTTCTCTCACAGAGAGGAGAAAGTCGAGAAGATTTCTCGTGAAGGAGATCAATGGCTTGTAAATGGAGAACTCTTTGATGCTGTTATTCTTTGCGAAGGTCACTCGCCTAATCCAGCTGAACTTCCTGAATCACCCAGAATAGTCAAAAATCCATATAATCCTGAAGAAATTAGAAAAATTCTTAGCGAACCACAGATCTTTATCCGTGGGTTTGGTGATACAACATTAGATGTCCTAAACTCACTCTATGAGCTTAATTACAATGGCGATATCGGCATAATATCAAGGAAACTTCCCGTTGGGCTTGGTGGTGCAATTAGATCTGGCACAAGGCTTCAAGCCACACCAAGAAATAAGGGTCTCAACTTTTACCTAGACAAAATTACCCTAATTGAAGGGATTATTGATTCAGTAGGGATAGATGGAGAAATCAAAGTAACATCTAATAAAAATAAATGGCGATTCAAAGGTGTTTTGATTGATGCAGCTCCATTTTCTGGTTCCAGAGAGACTATGACAGAAAATAAAGAGCCAGTACCAAAACTCCTAAGGCAGCTCTATAAAGATGGAGTAGTATGTAAACACCCTGAAGCTGAAGATTTTGCCAGAGTTGATGGATCTTTGATTATTAAAGGCTCATCTCGTCCAACTATGTCACCAGCAATTTTTGCAATTGGTCCCAACATTCACAGTATGAGGGCTCTATCCGCTGAAGAGTTTGCTCATCAAAGTTATGAAGCAGCCTGGAGTGTTATGATGGCATTTTATCAAAGAGCCTGGCAGTTATCTTTAATGGATGACTCATAAACTTCTCTAATTTTTTTTGATCTATCTATCTTGAATTTTGTGCCATTAATACTTGCTACAGGCACTACGCCTGCTCCTGTACCAGTCAGAAAGACTTCATCAGCCTCAAGCAACTCATCTAACTTAAAGAGCTTCTCTTCAACATTGAAGCCTAGCTTGGAAGAAAGTTTGATAATCTGATTACGGGTAACTCCTTCAAGACAGTTAGCCTCAAGGCTTGGAGTTAGTAAGGTGTTCCCCATCAATGCAAAGATATTTGCTACAGAGGCTTCAGAAACATATCCATCACAATCTAGCATTAAAGCCTCAGTCGCTCCACTTTCAAGAGCCTCCCAAAGGCAGATAATATTTGGGAGATAGGCTAATGACTTTACCTGCCCACTAAAACTATCTTTATGAATTCTTCTTGACTTTGAAACAACAAGCTCAATCCCATTTTCATATAAGCTTTTATCGTAAAGTGCTATATTAGTGACGATCACATAAAAATTTGGTTTTCCATATCCTGTTGGAGTAATCCCCATTTTTCCAACACCACGTGTTAGAATTATCCTAAGATATCCGTCGGCATATCCTGAAGCTTCGATTGTTTTTTTAATCTCATGGTTGTAGGACTCTAAAGACGGGGGAGACAGCCTAATGTACTCAGCCGACTTGCAGAACCGTTCAAAGTGGGGGATGTGTAAGAGAGGTTTTTTATCGTAGAACCTTACACCTTCAAAAATGCCATCTCCATAAAGCAATCCACGGTCTAAGAGTGGAATCTTAGCCTCTATAAGAGGAAAGAGCTCACCATTTATTGAAACAACATCATTCATTATCAAGACTTAACTAACCAGAGGATTTTAAAAATTGCTCTGAGGTTTGAGGCAAATATATCGTTTCTTATATGAACTGCAATATGAGGTTTTTGTCTCGTTATAGCCATAAAAATATAATCACCATAAAGCCATATCGAACTCTTAAAATCATACTCTGCGGGGAGTCGTCTTACTTCACGTCTGCTTATCTTATGTACTAGTTCCTTTTCTATGCTTGAAGGATTAGAGAATAGATGAATCTTTTCGCTTTTATCCATACTACTCCAAAGATGGTTGTGCCATCTTCTGTACTCTTCAACAAATGTATGATCCTGATATCCCCAAAGGGTACAATCCCCAACTGCTTTTGTGCTCTTTCTCCATTCAGGCAGCATCTCATAAAGAAAACTCTCTATGTTCCTTTTACCTTCCAGAAAGTTTAACTGCGGTATGCTTGAGCTTCTTAGTTGTGGGGTTAAGACTTTTTTAATTTCATCAGCTATTATCTCTCTTTGTTGAAGACGCTCCTTTTCTTCATCAATCTCCCTTGAGAACGCTTGTGGAGGGCTTGAGACAAACAGGGTTCTTGTACCTCTTCTTTCTGTCCTTACAACTCCACGTTCAATTAGCTGATCAAGGATACCATACACTGTTGCACGGGGTATTTTTGAATGCTTGCTCAATGCTGCAGCAGTGGATTCCCCAAGCTCAACCAAACTACAATACAGCTTCGACTCCTTCTCTGAATAACCAAGCTTTGAAAGCAAATCTCCCAGCATAAGTGTCAGTATAATCCGACAATATGCTTTTTGTCATTAATCATCGACGTAGAAAAGTCATTTATATCAAGGTGTTATAAAAAATTATTTGAAGTTAGAACATTATGATTTGACTAATGAGATTTACATGTCAATCTGTTCATAAATTATGAATACCGTTTATATCTGCGTAGAGTTAGAGACAGAGGAATTAGATGACAGAACTTTGCTAGCACTCCGGGAACTTGGCGTCTCAGGAATAGAGCAGGGGGAGCCTTATCATGCATATGGGTTAGTTGATGATCTTCCCTACGCTCAGGCTGTTTTAACGGGGTGCAGACTTATAAAGGGCTTTGAACTCAGGGATCCACCAAGCGGAATGTAGTGCTTGCCTTTTTATAACGGGTTTGCGAAGTTTTATGGCAATGAAACAGTTGCTTATATTACTTATTGTCCCTTTAACAGCCCTAGCCCAATCCGACCTTCTTTTTATCCTTGATGCTTCAGGGTCAATGAGGCAAACAACTGCTGGCAAGACCCAAATTGAAGCTGCCAAAGCTGCCCTTAGAGATGCTCTTCCCCATGTAGAAGGCGCAGTAGGTCTTAGAGTTTATGCACACAGAGAAAACCAGGCTGATAAAGAAAAAAGTTGCCTTGATTCTGAACTTGTAGTCCCGATCAGCGTTGATAGTAAAACTAATATCGAAACTGCTCTCTCAGCAATTGACCCTAAAGGCTACACACCAATATCTTACTCACTTGAATTATCAAAAAATGATTTCGATCTAACTAAAGAGTCAAAGAAAACAATTATTCTTCTCAGTGATGGAGAAGAAACCTGTGGCGGAGACCCTGCAGCAACAATTAAAAAGCTTATTAATGAAGGATTCAATGTCACTCTTCACGTTATTGGGTTTAATGTTGACGAAAAAACAAGAGCTCAACTTAAAGCTGCTGCTCTTGCTGGCAATGGTGAGTACTTTGATGCAAAAGATGCAAACGAGCTAACCCAAGCCTTAAGTGAAGCAACAAAGAAAAGCTATGTTATAGAAAAAGCTAAAACTGTTTACGGAAAAGAGATTAGAGGTGGTGATTCATTTGAAACTGCTGTGACTCTTGAAACGGGTGTTGAATACAGGCTCGATCATCACCAAAAATCCCACGAATATGATTACTTTAAAGTTAAAGCTGAAGCAGGACAGGAGCTTATAGTTACCCTAAAAACCTTGGAAAAAGGGATACAGATCCGAGATGACGGACAGGTCATTGAAGGTGAGTCTCCATATTTTGGAGGTAAAATTAATGCTCCAAATAGAGAACAGATAGTTTATAGAGAAATTATCGGGAAGAAATTTGGAACTGAAGAAATGCGGGCACCAACAGGAGAAACTGGAGAGTATTTTCTATTAATCGGAAGTGAGTACGCCTCAGTTCATAAAGATCATGCTACATTTACGGTTTCTATAGTTTCAAAAGGGGATCTAGACTCTGATAAAGATGCTGGTGATTCATTTGATACAGCTTTAGGAATTGAGATCGGCAAACGTTACAAGGTAAATCACTTAGGGGGTGCTGATAAGGCAGATCTTTATTCATTCTCTGCAAAAACAGGAGATACTTTCTTTGTAGCATTCATACCTGGTAACGAATACACATACTATACCTACGTTAAGGTCTTAACGGAGTTTAAGGAGAATATAACCCAAAAAAGCTTTGTAGGGGGCCAGGGGGGTAAAACTGAAAGTTTTATAATTCCTGAGGATGGACTTTACTTTGTTGAGGTTTCACTCAGTAATCCTGAATCTATAGCTAAAGATTATAGTTTGGAACTTAGGAAAACTCAGTAGTGAAATCTATCCCATTCGTGTTCTTAGTGGTCTTTGTGGTTAATTAAAAAAAAAGCTAAAACTGTGGAAATACTTTTTAGTGACCTTGAAATAGGTCATTCAGATTCTGTGCATATATAATTGAACCACAGAGAACACAAAGACCACAAAGAGTGTTTATAAAATGGCAATATAGTCTTAAGATTACTCATTCTGCTAAAAGTAACACTTTGTCTTCAATGGCCTTATTGTTTTTATCAACTCATAATCCCTATCATGATGAAGTAAGATACCCTTAAAATCTAATACAATCTGCGCCACCAAACAGTCGATAAGGCTGGAAATAGTTTTTCCTTTTCTTCTCAGATCGAAATAAATTCTGCTTGCGTCTTCCCAAAATTTTACAGTGTTTTTTGGAAATAAGATCTCATTTACACCAAGAACTGATCTGATTTTTTTCCACTCAGCTAAAGTTCTAGCGCCTTGTAGAATTTCAGAATAGCAGATGGAGGGCACGGCTATTGCTCCACCCTGATTTTCATATTCAATTAAAAAAACAACCTCTTTTGTTTGCTTCCCTTTTGAAAGATCGATTATTACTGATGTATCTACGATTAACACCTTATTAGCCCATTCTAAGCTTCTTGTAGTTGTACCGGTCTTGAAACTTAATCTTGCCAAAGAGATCTGTTAATGGCTTTTTCTTTTTAACCCTTATGAGCATTCTAAGAGCTTCATGAACTAAGGCCTTTTTACCCTTTATCCCTGTTAGATTTTGCGCCTCTTTTAAAAGCTCTGGATCTAAGACTATGTTTGTTCTCATGTGTACAATTATACACATAAGGAGGTGTATAAATCAAATCATTTTTCTCTAATTTAGCTTAAGAATTCTCAACCTGATATAATCATCTGTCGCGATGCAGTTTGTAGAACTTAAGAAATTACCTGAGATGGAGAGGCTAAAATGCAATGTTACTCTTCCATCTGGAAGTGAAATCACACTAAAGGTAACAATAACCCCTAAAAGATTCAGAGATAACAACACCAAAAAACCAAGGGTAGTTAAAAGTTGTGTTATAGATCTGCTGGGTACACCAGGAGAGGGGGAGGAGCTTTTTGGACTAGGTCACGTTTTTGATAATTTAGAAGCTATTTGTGAGCGAATAAAATCCTCGGAGTTTCAAAATTGTGAAGAAAGGTTTGACCTAGAAATCAATCCATTAGACGGTTCAAAGGGTCACTTCAGATCAAACACACATATCGGCATAGAGGGAGTACTAACTGATTTTGAATCCGCAAAAGCTGCTCTTTTAAAAAAATATCCGGACTTAGGTCAAAGCGTTTTAGATAAAGAGCAGTTACCTAAAGTCGACGATCAAGTTGGCTTAACCCGCGTAGCCCTTTGCTTAGCAAATCAAGTTGGTGATGCTGGACTTGAGCATTATAAAGAATTTAAAAATGAGCCAGATTTTCTACCAGTAAATCTCGTAAAAGCAATTTGGGAGAAGATAAAATCTGAGATTCCTGAAGATAAAGCTATAAAGCCTGATAATAAAACAATTCTTGAATCACTTTTAAACAGAGATTCTCCTTATTCATTCTGTGACTTTATGGTTTCATTTGCTCAGATAAGAAGGATGTTTAGAATTGGATTCATGGACTCTCCAACTGTTACTGCCCTAGAAGATATGCTTTTAGCAGAAACTTCAGAAATTGGCCGATTTGCTGAAGCATTTATTCCTATTAGAAACGTTATTAAGACTGACTTTGATGATGCTTGCGAAGTATGGAAGAGATTAAAAGAGAATTCATCTGAAAAAACAGTACTTGAGTTAATGGAGATAGTTACCCGCATTCTTAATGACGAAAGGAGAAGCAATGGTGTTATTTACTCATTGAAAGGATCTTTAGTAGACAACCCAGTTTCATTACGAGAAGAGATGCCTAAAAGACTCTTTGATGGCTGGGCTCATCCTCTTTTATGGCTTGGTTGTGTTGCTGCAAAATCAGATTCTTCTTTCCTTGAAGCTTTTAAAGGGTTAGTTCACGCCTGTAAGGACACAACGCTAAAGGCTAAGGCTATGATAGCTGAGGATACACTACAAGATCCTAAGAAGAAGCCCCTTTAAATATCTTCCTTCAGGATGATTTAAGCTCCAAGGGTGATCAAAGTTTGGCTGCAAAATTTTACCAACCCTGGCTTGTCTTCCTGCCTGAAGAACTCCTGCTCTTACACAATCAGTAAATTCATCAAGACTTACATGACCTGAGCATGAATAGGTAAACAGATATCCACCAGGATTAATAATCTTAGCAGCAAACCTATTTAAAGATTGATACCCTCTTAGAGCACCTTTTTTAGCTGATCTAGTTTTAACAAGTGCAGGGGGATCTAAAATAACTACATCAAATTTATCTTGAGAGTTAGCTAAATAATCAAAACAATCAGCTTCTCTAGTTTCATGGTTTTTAGAGATGTTATTCAGTTCAAGATTCTCTATAAGAAGTTTTAAAGCAGACTTTGAAGAATCAACAGAAACTACACTACTTGCATCTCCAACTAAGGCATTTAAAGAAAAACTACCAGTATAACAAAATGCATTTAAAACTTTTTTGCCCGAACAAAATTTTCTAACGAGTAATCTACTATCACGTTGGTCAATAAAAAATCCTGTTTTTTGACCACTTTTTAGATCGACTTTGTACTTAATTTCATGCTCATCAATCAGTACACTCTCTTTATCATATTGAACGTATGAAATTAATTTTGAAAGCTCTTCCTTAACTATAGGAGCTAGTCGTTCAGTAGTTTCTACAACGGCAACATCTGCATACAGATCGATTATGATCCCTGGAAAAAAATCTCCTTCTGAATTAAAAATTCTTGTAGCCCCATCTCTTTTGAGCTCACCTCGGTATAATAGGGCATCAGATAATCTCTCACGAATTAATTCTCTTTCTGAATTAACTGGCTTTAAAGATGCAACTTTAATTGCAATATCTCTTTCGTAGTAATACCCGAAGGCAACAAATTGGCGATCAGAATCATAAACATTTACCGGATCGCTGGAAGAAACCTCGCCTTCCTTTTTTTGAATTGCGCCTGAAAAAACCCAAGGGTGCCCTGATAGAACTGAATATTCACGGCCTTTTTTTAAAAAGATGCTACCTGTCATCATATCTCTTATACTAGAGCACTATGAATATAAGAACCTTATTTGATGAAGTAAAACTTGGTGATCTTACATTAAAAAATAGAATCATTATGGCGCCACTTACACGTATGCGCTCCAAGCAGCCTGGAAATATCCCTTTTGAGCTTAATGCAAAATATTATGCTCAACGTGCAACTGCAGGGCTAATAATCTCAGAGGCCACACAAGTTTGTGAAGAAGGGCAAGGATATCCGGGCACTCCAGGCATTCACAGTGAAGATCAGGTCAACGGCTGGAAGCTAGTTACCGATGCTGTGCATAAAGCAGGTGGTAAGATATTCTGTCAGCTTTGGCATGTAGGAAGGATATCTCACAGCTCATTTCATGGGGGGGCACCAGTAGCTCCATCTCCGATTAAACCAACTGGTGGCACCTTTACTGCCGATTGGAAGCAGGTTCCATTTGAAACACCAAGGGCGCTTCTAACTGAGGAGATTCCTCAAATTGTTAATTACTACAAACAGGGAGCTTTGAATGCAAAAGCAGCAGGTTTTGATGGGGTAGAAATTCATGGAGCCAACGGCTATCTACTTGATCAATTTTTGCAGGATGGCACAAATAAACGAGATGATAATTACGGTGGATCGATTGAGAACAGAGCAAGGCTACTCTTAGAAGTAGTTGATGAAGTGTATAAAGTTTTTGAAAGAGTAGGAGTGAGACTTTCACCCTATGGAACTTTTAATGATATGTCTGATTCTGATCCATTAGGGTTATTTTCTTATGTACTAAGAGAACTATCAAAAAGAGAGATAGCCTACGCACATTTAATAGAACCTAGATCAACTAATGCTGGAGGCAAAGAGGGGGAAGTAGAGGGTGCTCCAATTACATCAAAGATGTTTAGAGATCTTTATGAGGGAACTCTAATATCTGCTGGAGGGTATACACCTGAATTAGCGAAGGAAGCTATAGAAAGTGGGTATGCTGATTGCATAGCTTTTGGCAGATGGTTTATCTCAAATCCAGATCTACCAGATCGGATCAAAAATGGTGCTTCATTAAATAAATATGATAGATCCACTTTTTATGGTGGGGGAGAAAAAGGGTATACTGATTATCCTGCTTCCAGCTGAAGGGTTGGGGGTCAGGCCGGAAGGCCTTACCAGGCAGACGCAAGCATTTGACTGGTCAGGCCTCCCAGGGGTGACCCCCAAGCTAGAAATTCTAATTTGAAAAATTACTCTGTACTAACTTTCTTGATCTCGATCTTGTCGATCTTAGTACTACCAGAGACCAAGAGCTGAAGTTGTTGACTGACATGAGGTTTCGATAGGTAATCAAAATCTTGTTGTGTGCCTGGTTCGATTATTAAAAGTGCTGTACCTTCAAAGTGATAAGTATTCACTCTTCTAAGAGGTTCAAGTAGACCGAACTGAAGCCTCTCATCTAGATCGTTAAGGAATTTATCCCAAAGCTCTGGGTTATTTCCTTTTCTTGAAGAAGGATTCATTAACTCTATTATACCAAGGGAAGTACTGATCGCGAAAGCCGAAAGAGCGTAGTTACAGAATGGTTGTTTTTAGTGAAAAACCCCACCGGACATGTAAGCATTAATCAGTCCAACTCGTAGAGAAAACTCATCTAATGCTAATGCATCACATACATTCATAAATGAGAATGGAAAATCGTCTTCGCTGTCTGATATCCAATCGAATGTACGTTTAATACAAACTCTTCCTTCTTTTGAATCACGATCAACACACAAAAGATTTTGCACTGCATCAAATAAAACTGCTGAGGAAAGGGCTCGCTCTGGACTTACGCTGATATCAAACTCAAATCCTTCGTCTGTTTCTGCTATAACGCTCGCTCTTGAATCTTTCATAACCTTACCTCTATAACCTTTAAGATGAGGGATAAGACCCTTTAGATTCTACGCTAAAGCTATAAACGTGTTTTGCACAATATGGTTTTTTTAATTAATAAATAGATAAGTTGGGGGTCAGGCCGGCAGGCCTGACCAGGTAGCTGCTAGCATTTGACTGGTCAGGCCTACCGGCCTGACCCCCAAGTTACAAACAACTGACCCAAAGCGGTGAGCGGGAATAATAACAAAGGGGTGAACACGCGATCAGCGCGAGAGGGGCGAAGCCCCTGACCCCGAGCGGTGAGCGGAAAAACACAAAACCCCCTCAGGGGGTGGATTCGCGGAGCGAATTCGGGGGTGAGTTGCAAAACCCCCTCAGGGGGTGGATTCGCGGAGCGAATCCGGGGGTGAGTTGCGAAACCCCCTCAGGGGGTGGATTCGCGGAGCGAATCCGGGGGTGAGTTACAGCGCCATTTCTGCTACTGCACCAACATTTTCTGATTGATAAACAATCGCCTTTCTAAGTCCAATGTGTTCGAGATCTAAAGATTCGCAGATGAATCTAAAACTAAGAGGAGAATCGGTTTCTTCGTCATCGAAGATCCAGGCCCTAGCACTCTCTTTAAGTTCTCCATCACCACTTACAAAATCGGTTATTGCTCGCTGCAAAACAGCAGCAAGTAAACGCTTTTCAGCGATGTGATTGATGTTTCCAGGAACTTCTGAGTTTGACCAGCCTTTCATTTATTCTCCTTTAACGTTTTTACAAAAACCTGTCGATTGGCAAACAGAGCCATCTGTCAGGATTTACCCTGAACTTAAAGCCCCTAGTCTAAGACTCGAAATCGTATATAGATTTAAACTTAGCGAGTTTTACTTGCCGCCAACAGACTCGTGAGAATACCGAATGAATATTCGACAGTCAAAGAAAAAATGCATTCAAACTAAAAAAAGTTTACTTGGATTTCATCAGTCTTTTCAATGAGATAGCTCCGCACTTGTGCACGGATCCTATCGATGACACGTTCTGGCAGCTCAGGCTCAGGGATTTTTAGTGTTTTTAGTGTTTTTTCTGTCTCCAAGCGGAGTCTTTCGAGTTCATTTAGAAGCTCTTTCTGTGCATATCCCCAAACTGGGGCTGCTCGGGAGCCTATTTGATCTAGTGTATCTCTTAGTGCTCTGAGGTTGGGGATATCCTCTTTTAAAACTAGAAGTGTTGGAAGTCCCTTTAGTACTCCTTCTTCGTAAATAATTTCTAATCCTTCTTCATTTGATACACCAAGAAAAGAGGCTAACATTTGACGAATTAGTCTGAGAGAATTGATTTTACTTTGTTTTTCGATTTTTTCTTTAGCCTTATTTAATTCTATTTCAATCTGCTGCATCTCGATGAAAGGAAACATTTTTACATTTTCAACAAGTTCATCCTTTTTGGTTAATACCTTAAGTCCTGCTTTGTAATGAGTCAGATCTAGTTGTGATAAACCTAATAAGTTGCGAAGCTTACTTAGACGTTCCAAAGAGACCACGTCCAATCTCGAAAATTCACCACCAACGATACTGGATACTATTTCCTCTTTGATAAGCCAGTGAAGGGCTGAAACCCCTAAAGTTGTGCAAAGTGAGATATAAGCGATACTTAGAATTGAGATAACTAATTTCATTTAGAATTAGGTCAATTTTACTTCTACCATCAATCACAGCGAAAGTGTGATAATTGCGAGAGTAAGGTTTTTAATGTTATCGAAGGTAGATCTCACATTTTCTCTCCGAGAAAACTCATCTAGTTTTATGAGATCTTTTAATCCTAGCATGACCCCTGGAACAGCTTATCTGATAGGAGCAAGCCCACTCCGGTTGAAGCTTGGAAGTCAGGTTGCAGCAAGACTAGCTATTGATAAATTTCTTGAGTCTCTATCAGATAATGAGAATGTAGACGACAGACTTGAAAAGGCATTTAGTTTGGCAAACTCAGCCATCTATGAGTTCGGGCACAAGCTTGCAGCAGGTGGAAGGATGTCTACGACATTGATAGCACTTTGCATAGAGAATGGTGAGGCTCACTGCGCAAGGGTTTCTGGGGGAGATGTTCTACTTTACAGGAAGGGAGATCTCTTTTCTTTCTTTGATTCCCCACCAATCGAATCAGAGGCGGGCCTTGGGGGCGCCTCACTCGTATCTGTTCAACTTTCAAACATTGAGCTAAACGAATTTGATAGGGTTATCTTTCTGTCGAACACCTTACCATCTGAGCGAAAGCCAAGGCTATTAGACTACCTTGAGGTTGACCGAGGGGATTCAAAAGGGCTTTTAAGAGATGTTTTTCCTTTTCCTGACGAGCAGGATTTTGTGGGGATTATAAACATAGGCCCAAATGTAATCTTCCTTGGCGAAACAAAATTATTGTGACCCAAGGGTCTAGTCTTGTAGTCTATAGGTCTATGGAAGCTCAAGATAAAAAAATGGTTCAAAACTTTTATGCTGGTTTATCCGAAAAAATCGCCAAGGCTAAGGCTTATTTTAACCGTCCATTAACTCTAGCAGAGAAGATTTTATTTTCTCACATCGATTCTTTCCCTAAATCTATTCCTGAAAGGGGAAAGGAGACTCTAAATTTCAGACCTGACAGAGTTGCTATGCAGGATGCAACAGCTCAAATGGCTCTGCTGCAGTTTATGGTAACGGGGCAAGATACTGTACATGTTCCTTCATCAATTCATTGCGATCACTTAATCCGAGCTGAAACAGGATCAAAATCAGATCTTCTAAGAGCATTTGATGAAAACAAAGAAGTATATGATTTTTTAAAAACTGCTGCTGAAAGATACGGCATAGGTTTTTGGGATGCAGGCTCAGGAATAATACATCAGGTGGTGCTTGAGCAGTATGCATTTCCTGGTGGATTAATGATAGGGACAGATTCTCATACTCCGAATGCTGGTGGACTTGGAATGGTTGCAATTGGAGTAGGGGGAGCCGACGCAGTTGATGTTATGGCAGGTCTGCCTTGGGGATTATTAAATCCGAAACTTGTTGGAATTAAACTTACTGGAAAACTTAGTGGATGGGCTTCACCAAAAGATGTGATCTTAAAAGTTGCAGGTCTATTAACTGTAAAGGGTGGAACTGGGAAGATTATTGAATACTTTGGGGAAGGAGCAGAGACCATAAGCTGTACTGGAAAAGCCACTATTACCAATATGGGTGCTGAGCTAGGAGCTACAACCTCGTTATTTGCCTATGACTCTGCAATGAAGAGATATCTCGATGCAACTGAGAGACTTTGGGTTGGAGAACTTGCTGATAAGAATAAGGAGTCCTTAAGATCCGACCCTGAGGTATATACAGATCCTAAAAAATACTTCGATGAAGTTTACGAAATAGATCTTTCCAAACTTGAGCCCCAATGGGTTGGGCCACATACGCCTGATCTATTAAGAAAAGTTTCTGAGATGAGGGATGCTGTTTCTAAAGAGCAGTATGCTGATGACATTAGATTTGCGTTAATCGGGTCATGCACAAATTCTTCATATGAAGATATCTCACGGGCTGCATATGTTGCAAAAGCTGCAAAAGAAAAAGGATTAAAATCAAAGATCCCATTTATGGTCACTCCTGGTTCTGATCAGGTATTTAAAACGATAGAGCGTGACGGATTTATGGGCACACTTAATGAAGTTGGTGCTACTGTTCTTGCAAATGCCTGTGGGCCCTGTATTGGTCAGTGGTCAAGAAGTGATATTAAAAAAGGTGAGAAAAATACCATCGTTACCAGTTACAACAGAAACTTTAAAAAGCGAAACGATGGAAACGATGAGACAGCTGCATTTATAGGATCTCCTGAGCTAGTTACAGCAGTTGCGTTCTCTGGAAAGCTCTCGTTTAATCCTCTGACTGATGAACTTCCACTTCCAGATGGGGGAAGCTTTAGATTTCCTGAACCAAAAGGAGAGGAACTTCCAAAATCAGGATTTGTTTTTTCAAAAGCTGGATATATTGCGCCGATTGAAGATCTTTCAAAGAGAAAAAATATCAAAGTCTCAATATCAGATACAAGCGACAGGCTATCGTTTTTACCTATTTTTGAACCGTGGGATGGAAAGGATTTTGAAGATTTGCTAGTGCTCGTAAAAGCCTTAGGTAAATGCACTACGGATCATATCTCTCAAGCAGGGCCTTGGCTAAAATACCGAGGTCACTTAGCAAAGATCTCAGATAATATGCTGATTGGTGCAGTAAATGCTTTTGGTGGTGCAAACGGAACTACAACTAATCAATTAACAGGTGAAAAGGAGATCTCAATCCCTGAGGTTGCAAAGGCTTATAAAGCAAAAGGTCAAGGCTGGATCGTTGTTGGAGAAGAGAACTACGGCGAAGGATCTTCAAGAGAACATGCTGCGATGTCGCCAAGATTTCTTGGGGCGAAAGCAATCTTAGTAAAAAGTTTCGCAAGAATTCACGAAACTAATCTCAAAAAACAGGGGGTACTTCCAATAACCTTTGCTAATCCATCTGACTATGATCGAATCAAGGAGGGGATTAGTGTATCTATACGAGGGCTCACTTCTTTAGCACCAGGTTCAAAGCTAACAGCACATCTCTCTGATGGATATTCATTCGAGGTTAAGCACACTATGACTGACGAACAGGTTGAGTGGTTTAAAGCAGGATCAGCATTAAATATTTTAAGACCAAAGTGAGCCCCTGGCTAACTAAAGTATTGTTTTTAATTGATTTCAAGCAGAAGCAATTATTTCGAACATTAACTCTTGGAGTAAGGGCACTTGTTCAAAATGAAAATGGTGAGATCTTACTTGTAAAGCATCACTACTGGCCCGGGTGGCATTTCCCTGGTGGAAGGGTTGGCGCTTTTGAAGACCCTAAAAATTCAATTGAAAGAGAGGTCAAAGAGGAGACAGGAGTAATTGTATCTGAGACTAAATTAGCGGGTGTTTATACCAACTTTGGCCACAAGAGAAATGATCATGTGCTTTTTTTCATAGCAAAACATCACACAGGATCTGTTGCTCCATGTAATATTGAAATTGCTGAAGCCTGTTATTTTAGTAAAGAGAATCTTCCAAGCGATACTGCTAGGTCTGTGCTAAAAAGATTAGCCGGAGAGGAGGGGGAGTGGTAAGAAGATTATTCTTAATAGCTCTTACTTTAGTTCTTGTATTTGAACTTAAACGGGCATTTTGCCTTCAGCTAAGTATTGTGAAAGCCCTGGAAGCTGCATCAAAAGCGAAACCTCCTGGAGTTCGAAGAATTGGGGAGTCAAAGTCTCAAAGTAGAATAAGGGTAGCTGAGCAGATTATTAAAGCCAAAATTGATTCTACTTATCCAAGATCGGCATATAGGTGTTTTAATTCTGTTCCATGCTTTGAATGGCAGGTTGATAAAGACACTGTATCTATAGCCGGTGAAATTAGATGGTTTTTAATCTTTAGACTTAGTATGGAAAGGAGTCTTTCAGTAAGGTGAACAGATTTGAAATTTCAAAATATATTATTCTCTCCCTTATGAACATTATCTGTCATCTATAGCTAAATAGAAGGATCTCTGTCTTATCACTTAGCAATAAGCTCTCCAATCAAGAGTGATTCAAGTAATTTTTTAGCACGCTTACTATGATCCTCATTTTTGTTTTTTGTTCGAAACGCTTTCGTAGCTTCCTTGGAGCAGTATTCTATAATAGCTTTTTTAGGCGCAGGATGCTTTGGAATATAAGTGGTGACATCGTAAACCTTATTTTCGATTATGAGCCAACAACTCTTCTCAGAATTGTGTATAGCAATTTCTTCATGTGTATATCGGCGGGGGTCAGCACGTATGAGTGAGGTACTAAGTAAAATTGTACCCCATAAAACCACAAGTTTCATGTTCTATGTTGTAAGATGGCACACCATCATTCTGCAATAGTTTGTGCAAATCATTTACCATTGATGGTGGGCCACTTATAAGGAAGTATTTTGTCGGTAAGTCTGAGCTATTAGCTTTAATTATAGATAACAACTTCTGGGAATCGTTATCAATTAAAACAGGATATATAGTTACCCCTTTGTTAGCTGTCGTTCTCAATCTATCCAAAAGAACAAAATCCTTATCGTTTTTTACGACATAATATAGATCAACCTTACAGTTGACTTGCCTTACTAGGGAAACAAACGGAGTAATTCCTATTCCCGCTCCAATCCAAACCTGAGAGGCATCTTTAATTACGAATCCCCCATACGCACCATCTAGCCTAGCTATAGCCCCACGTTCTATTCCCTGAATTTTACTCGAGCAATCGCCTCTAGACTTGACAACTACCTCAAGGAACTCATCGCCTTCGACTGAAGTAATAGTAAAGGGATGAAACTCGCAGCAAGCTGAATACCTTTTGTATGATTCAAAAGAAACAAAAACAAACTGTGAAGGTTTATAATTGATTTTTCTCCCCAAAGGCTTAAAACTAAGCGAAACAACGCTTTCATTTAAATGATCAATTTTTTCTATTTTGTATCTTCTTGAAAAATATTTGAAAGTACTAAGAAGCATAGAAGCAAGTCCTAAGAATAACGCAAATATATACCCAAGTTTAACGATGCTCTCCGTTGAGCTAAGAGAATAGAAATGATAAGAAGCACTTAAATAAGCCGGAAAGCTCAGTAAGTGAATTGTCCTCCAAAGTTTATGTCCACGATCAAGAAATACTGCAAAGAATATAACTATCAAAATTAGTAAAAGAGATATCCAGCCTGACAAATAATCAAACGAAAGAATCGCTGGATTAAGGAAATATGATACTGATTCTCGAGAATAAGAAGAAAAGATAAATAAAATATGAAGAATCACAAAGCCAACTGTTAGGCGACCCATGAGATGATGAATTTCATAGATATTATCAAGACCATGAAAAAGGCGCTCAATTGCAGAAAATCTAAGGGAAAGAAGCGCAGCAATTATAAAACATGATAACGCTGAATATCCGAATGCAAAACCAAAAGATCTGAATATTTCATTTTCCTCCCAATTCATAATTAAGAGCAAAGCAGGAGGAATTTGAGAGGCAAGTAAGAGTGTAATCTTTATCACTACCAATCACCATACTACAATGAATATCAATAAAAGATCCCGACCTTTTTTGAAAAAACTATCTCCTGAGCTTTTTATTTAAAAAATACCATAAAAACTGTTATAGGTGGATTTCGAAGTACAAAATCTTTCATTCACTCTATGAAGGAGTAGGGCTCGAATTTTTTAGCAAACAGGGTTAGACTAAAAAAACATGAAGCAATATTTGGATTTAGTAAAAGACGTACTGGAAGGAGAAGTTAGAACCGACAGAACCGGGGTAGGGACTATCTCGGTATTTGGAAGACAACTAAGGTTCGATCTTCGAGAGGGCTTTCCCCTTGTTACAACAAAGAAGGTTCATCTGAAATCAATAATTCATGAACTCTTGTGGTTTCTTAGAGGTGAGACCAGCATTAAGTCCTTAAAAGAGGTAGGGGTCTCAATCTGGGATGAATGGGCAGATGAAAACGGCGAGCTTGGACCTGTCTATGGTAAGCAGTGGAGAAGTTGGGAGGGCCCAAGAGGAAAAGTTGATCAGATCGAGAGGCTTATACACGGTATAAAAACAAATCCAGATAGCAGAAGGCATGTTGTTATCTCGTTTAACCCTGCAGATCTTCCAGAGGTTGCACCACCAGCTTGTCATACACTTTTTCAGTTCTATGTCTCAGGGGATGAGTTAAGCTTACAGCTATATCAGCGCTCAGCGGATCTTATGCTGGGCGTGCCGTTTAACATAGCAAGCTATAGTTTATTTTTAATGATGGTTGCACAAGTTTGCGGACTAAAACCAAAAGAATTCGTTCATACCTTCGGTGATGTTCATATCTATCAAAACCATATCGAGGGAGCAAAACTTCAACTATCAAGAGAACCAAAAGCTCTTCCAAAGATGACTATTAATCCTGAAGTGAAAAATATCTTTGAATTTAGATATGAGGATTTTACACTCAGCGACTACGATCCTTTTCCTCACATAAAATTTGAGATAGCGGTGTGATGTATGCGTCACATCTCCGCCATTGTAGCTATGAGTGAAAATCGGTGTATAGGCCGAGAAGGGGGTCTACCCTGGCATATTCCTGAAGATTTAAAGCGCTTTAAAGAACTAACATACGGACATGCTGTACTTATGGGGCGAAATACTTATTTGAGCCTGCCTGAAAAGTTCAGACCACTTCCTGGAAGGTTGAATATCGTAGCTTCTAAAACCCTTAATGTTCCAGAAGGGGTGATAAGGGTTCCCTCTGCCCAAGAATATTGTCAAAAGTTCATGGATGGACTTACAGACACCCCAACAGATACTTTATGGGTAATAGGGGGAGGAGAAGTATATAATTCTACCTTAAAATACTTTGACGAAATTTATCTAACCAAAATTCACCAGAATGTCGAAGGGGATACCTTCTTTCCTGAGTTTGAGGAGAGATATCAAGAGACATCAAGTGAGCCACACGATAAATTCACCTTCTTTGTTTATCACAGAATCATCCCGATTGATTAGTTTTGATTAAACACTTGCATGCTGTAAACTTGTCTGGACTGGTTTTCTTGTCCTACGTAGCAAAGGTCAGGCTAAAGCCAGACCAGGCAGGATTATTTGCCGGGTCGTGATCTGTCGTCCGCGCTAGCGGACGAAGCAATAAATAGGTCAACACGACCTTTCACCCAGGCGAAAGACTGACCAGACATTAGCGTCGGCTTGGAGTAAGTGAAGAATTTACTCGATGTCGAGGTATCGATAAGGTTTTTTTGAGGGCAATCTAAGTTCCGCAGAGCTTTATTTGTAAAAGCTGTGCGGGACTTAGCTTCCCCCTCACATGAGGTTAACTGGAGGAAAACATGACCCGATACGACATGGAAGTCGGCAATCTGAGTCTTACCCGCCACATGGTAGGTGATGACTCTTCGACGATCATCTTCGGCTTTAAGCCGGAGCGAGATATCAGGGAGATCCTGACACTCGACGACGTGGCATTCGAGCTCAACTTTGCAGTTTCTGAACTGCGAACGAACCAGCTCCGCACTCAGTGCCAAACCCCGCAAGGTTTTGGGATTCTGAGAGGCGAGCTTCTTGAGTTCGATCACTACCAGAAGATGGAGAGGCTTCTTCGGAAGCGACCCCATCATCCGCAGTACCCGCATCTGGGGCTGATCTACACTGTGTGGGTTCACAAACCCGCAGTAGTGAAGATGCTTCAGGATTCAAGACTGCAAGAGCTCTACGAGCTCACTGGCTTTCTCCCCATGCTGCGTCTGCGGTTTTGGAAGGGGATTCCAGATGGGTCTTCTAGGAAGGAAGATCTGCTTGTCGTGACCTTAGCTGGCTTCGCCGGTGCAGTCATGTTCAAGAAGGCGACGCTAACTGAATTTCCAGAAATGGGAACCAGATAGCATCACTCCATGGAAGGATGACGAAACCTCGACATCCTCCAATTTTCCGCTCGGCGCTCCTGCCCAGGGGCGGTGCCCCTCTCGCGCCTTATCGGCGCGTTCACCCCATTTAGTGCTTATTAGCTTTTTCCGCTCGGCGCTCCTGCCCAGGGGCGGTGCCCCCTTTTAAGTCCAAATAATTGCCCGATAAGTGAGCTTATCGGGCAATTTAGAGAAATTTAATTAGCTTATTCTATATAATTCTGCGGTAGCTCCATTATTGTATTGTCTATGAAAGGACGGGTTTTAGTAGATTCTGGTTATTTACTATCCAATCTTTTACATCGGTAATTAACTCTATAACAGTTCTTTTAGGCTTCCATCCAAACCTATTCGTTACCTTTGAGTTATTAGTATTGTAGTAGATACAGTCGTTTGGATGAGTCTCCGGAATGCTCCCGATATTGATACTTCTGCCGGTTACCTCTTCAACCATCTTTGTAACTTCGAGTAGCGATACTAACCGTTCATATCCTCCGCCAACATTATAAAGATCATTTGATAGGCCCGAATCTAGCTGCGTAACAATAAGATCAGCTAGGTCATCTATATGCATCAGATCTCTCGTTTGTTTACCCCTGCCGCCAAATCCTGTGTAATTAAGGTTTCCACCAAATATGTGTTTCGCTACCCACAAAACCAAGAATCCCTGATCTACTTTTCCCATCTGCCAAGGCCCAGCTATGACGCCACATCGATTGATCACATACTCAAAGCTAAACATCGAGGCATACTCAGTTAAAAGTAATTCAGAGCCGAGTTTAGTTGCTCCATACAGACTTCGTTCCCCAGTTAGTGGAAATTCCTCTGAGATGCCGTTCTTCCCAATAATAGGATCGGCCATTTCATATCTAGTCTCTGTTTCTTTGTACTTAAGATTATTGATGACCTTGAAGGGATAAATCCTACTACTTGAGAGCAAAACGAATCTAGATCGATATTTTTTTGCCAGTTCTAGTAAGTTAATAGTTCCGAGCAAGTTTGTATCGACAAGATACTGTGTAGCACCATCAAGACCAGCTTGTACGCTTGGCTCAGCAGCGCAGTCTAAAATTGTAGATACTTCTCCAAATTGATTCAGATCGCTGATTGATCTTACATCACCATGCACGAATTCGACTGAATTTTGCTTCAACCTAGAAAGAGAAAGCTCAGATCCCCTTCTTTTTAGATTATCAAAAGCTATAACTCTTTCTTTTGGATATCTAGATTTTAATCTTATAGCTAAGTTTGAACCAACAAACCCTGCCCCACCTGTTACAAGAAAAGTCATAGCCCAGGCTTATGAGTTTTTTCGGCAGCTGCAACCGTTAATACGGCCTGACAGGCAAGCTCTATACAAAGTAGATCACGTGGCCCAAGCTTTACTCTTCTTCTTTCTTCTTCGGAGCGCCCCGTAACAATTCTAAGCCACGATGTCTCATCACCAGCTAGCTTCCCTTGGGCACCTCTTGGTTTATCTCGATACAGTTTTACAAGAACGTCACCCTCTTCTTCTGAGCCAGATCCTCCTTTAAGGATAACATTCTCATCAAGTGATTCCATTCCATACAGAAACGCCCTCGCGGTTGCCCAAAGACCCCCTACAGCCTCAAGTGGAACTAATAGATCTAAAAAACCTAAGTTAGAAGTTGACTCTGCACCCTCAACTATTGGGATATAATAAAAACGTAAGCCATCCTTCTCAGGAACGAGCTGGAGCTTTCCGAACGATTTTGAAATTGTGAAGCTTATTCCCCCTTGATACATATAACCCCAAAAACCTGTTTCATCTGCTGTCCATACCACTTTTACACAAAGAGTCAATTGTCACAGGGTATACAGAGCATAATTTCTCAATAATCTTTGATTAACTTATTTAATTTATTAACTTTTCTTTTCCTACATGTTCTTGATTCACTAGATTATGCTTAACTACCTGAAATTATTCATAAAAATATCATATTGACATCAAATAGAACGATTAGCGCTAAAACTTGATTATCAACTTACTTAACGGGTATTATCCCGACCTCATCAAAATTGGAGGTGTGAGTGTCAACCGACGGAGCCCAAGATATTCTCTCAGACCTTTTCACGACTAAAACAAACAGCGTTGAAAGAATTACCAAAGTCACCGAGAAAGCTCCTACAGAGAGCTTTAACGCGACGATAATGCGCGAAGCCAGAGTTGAAATAGGAAAGCTTCACACTCAAAGCTCTAATTACCTCACAAATGAAATTGAAGAGTCTACCATTGCCTCTGCAATTGATAAGGTTCTAAAGAAAAAAGGTGAGATTCTCTCAGATATAAAAAGAGCAGGCCTTATTGTTCAGCTAAAGCAAGATTTAACTGGCTGGGGACCATTACAGTCACTAATCGACAATCCCGAGGTAACAGATATTCACTGCTATGATTATAAGACTGTTGTACTACAACGCGGGAAAGACAGCGAAAGCACAGGAATATCCTGGCCTTCACATCAGTCTTACACCTCTTTTATTGACCGACTTCTTCTTTCATTAGATCGCTCAATCTCTACTCAACAGCACACGATAGATGTCTCTTTACCAAACGGGATCAGAATTAATGCAATTCATGAAAGTGTTTGTGGCGCGCGTGGTCCCTACCTTAGCATTCGTATACCAAGAGTTGTAAAAGCTGACCTTGAAACAATAATCAACTACGGAATGGCACCTAGAAAGATCGTCGATTATTTAGCTGCAATAGTTCGTTCAGGTAAGGCTACAATCATAATCTCTGGGGAAACAGGAACAGGTAAGACTACCCTACTCAGATGTCTTAGTACTCTATTTGGCCCAAGAGAGTCGATCGTATCAGTAGAAGATACGCCTGAAGTCAATTGCCAGCATCAGTTTTTTAGATGCCTAGTCTCACGTCCTGCCAATATGGAAGGAGCAGGCGAAGTCACACTTCAAGAACATATAAAAGCTACCCTAAGAATGACTCCTACTAGAGTGATTCTTGGAGAGATGCGTACCCCACAAGCAGCCGAATCCTTCCTTGAAAGCGCACAGACTGGACATGTTGGTCTCTCGACTCTTCACGCAAGAAATGCAAAAGAAACTTTAGTCCGACTTGAGAGCTTGCTCGGACGTGCTCAAAAAACAGTTTCAACTGATATCATAAGACAGCAGATTGCCCTCGCTGTTGATGTGATCGTTTGGCTATTCCGCGAAAAGGGAACGGGAATCCCACGAGTTGGGGAGATCATAGAGGTGGCTCATTTTGTTGAAGGTGTGATTCAGGTCAGGCCTATGTTCTCTTATTCTTATCACCATAACCGCCCAAGCTGGAGAGTTGAGTCATGGAGTAGTCAATTTGATAAAGAACTACTTAATGATGGACTATCCCTTAGCACCTTTCCTAGCGAGCTATATGTAGATAACGGAATACCCCAAGGAGATCATCAATGATAGCTCTTTTGGTTGTATTACTTGCGATTCCTGTTCTTTTTTTATTTATTCCAAAGCTTTCTGCAGGGCTAATGGTTCCAACATTATCACGGGAAGTGCGGGGATTAGTCGTAGCCCCAGAAGATTACATCGACGAGAAGCAGAAAGAAAAACGTGGCGATCTACTTAAGAAGATCTCCAAGATCCAAAAGCGAAAACTCCCCTCCTCTAGATTGACTCTTTCTAAAAAGCTAAAGTATGCCCAGTGGAATGTATCAATAATCACCTTAATCTTTCTCGAAATAGTAATCAGCGCAGCTTTATATTCTCTTACTAGCCCCTATATCGGTATCTTACTTAAAGTTTTTGTAATCTGTTCAGGTCCAATCATAATTAGAGCACTAATTCACCGAGCTATTGAACGTAGATTTAATGCTTTTGATGCTGACTACCCCCAATTTCTTATGTCTGTAGTTGGTTTATTAAAAACCGGAATGTCTCCAATGAATGCCATTGAGGCAGCCGGCAATGGTCTACCACCAAAATCACTTGTCAGGCTCGAAGTTAAAAAACTAATTGAAAGAATGAGGATGGGAATATCTGAGGAGCGCTCAATAGGTCTTTTTGCAGATACAATTCATCACCCAGAAACAGAACTTTTTATCCAGGCTCTACTTCTAAGTAAACGCGTTGGAGGTGCATTGTCCGATACCCTGGAGCGACTAGCCAAGCAAGCAAGAAAACGTCAGTACTTTAGAAGCTCAGCTGTTGCCGCTGTCTCTCTACAAAGAGCATCACTTTGGATGATTATCGTTATACTTGTTCTACTAGAAGGTTACATTTATTTTGCTTCTCCGATGCTTATCGTCGAAGCTTGGAACGCCCCTACAGGCTGGCTTGTCTGGCAAACTGCAATATTAGCGGTAATTCTAAGTCTATTCTGGATAAAAGAGGTTACGAGGATCAAAGTATGACGAGCTATTACATCCTTGCCTTATTACTCCTATCCCCTATCGGGTTTTATTTACTCTATCCGTCAAATCGCTCGCGACTTAGGAATATAATACAACCCAACAATCGCGAGACCCAAGTTGAAAAAAACGAGTCTTCGCCGATAAATATCAATTATCGGCGCGAACTTCAGGTTGATCCAGCAACAGATAAAGATGAACTTTTATATCGCGCTGGTTTTCTTAGGGACGATCAAAGAAGGAATTTTAAAATAATCAAAATTATTGCTCCTATTGTCCTAGGAATTTCTTGCGCTTCGATTCTCTACTTTTCATCTAACCTTAGCATTTATCTCGGGCTCACACTTGGTGCACTTCTTGGATTCTACCTGCCTAAACTTTATCTATCTCGAGTAATCGCTATCCGAGATGAAGAAATTATGTACTATCTACCTCTTGTCATAGAACAGCTAATTGTAGGAGTTGGCAGTGGTTTAGATGTAGGTCCTTGTATACATCGAGCAGTTTCTGTTGCTGATGAAAGAGATACTCATAATCCTGTAACTGAGCTACTAAGAAATGTTCAACTTCTAACACGGTCTGGAACCCCACTAGATGAGGCTCTTGAAGAGGTGGGAACATTATCCTCTCATACAGAACTAAAGCATGCTTTTCTTACTCTTGGACAAGTTTCAAAGCATGGGGGAGAGATAACTAAACAGCTTCAAGAGCTCGCTAATGCGGTATCTAGTCAGCGAGAAATAAAAATTGAGGCAAGAATAAAGAAGCTAGAGCTTCATGCAACAGGCCCTGTTGCTTTGGTTTTTTTAAGTTTTATGTCGACTTTATTTGTCGGAATTGGATTTCAGCTTATGAAAGCGTTAATGACTTAGGGGTGTGATGATTATTTTACTTGTTGATCAAACAGCAGAAGGACAAACCAAACTTGCAAAGATATTCGATGAGTTTGATCCCGTTGACCGTGATGCCTTGGACATTCAACTGATTTCAGCAAATCCTAATGACTTTGCAACAAAAATTAATCAGTGTGATGTTTTAATCTTAGGTCCTGAGCTCGGCTTAGAATCTCATCGGATCGCAAAGCAAGCAAAAGAGTTAGACCCTTCCCTTGAGGTAATCCTTTATGTGGGCAGTTGTGGTTATTCAGGTGAATTTTTCAGACAAGCACATGTCGCAAAGGCAAGAAAAGTAATCCCCGTAGGTGCACCATCGCTAGACTTACTTCAGGAGCTTGTAGCAATACATGCCCAATTCAAGATTGCTGGACGAACAAAAAAAGGAAAGCTTGTTGTCGTTGCACAAGTAAAAGGCGGTCTTGGAGCGTCAACACTCGTTGCTGCCTTAGGAGAGATCTCAAACCGAGATACACTCCTCTGGGACTTTGATATCGAATCAAAAGATCTTTCGCGTTCACTTTGTGTAAGAAGCTCACAGTCAAAATCATTTTCGTCTCTTATCCAGGGCACAAAAGAGCTTACAAGGGACTCTCTCCGCGAATGTTGTGTTGGGATTGGCAACTCAGTGTGGGTTCTACCACCACCCCAAGATATTGCAGCAGGAATGGATTTAATTGGACATCCTGACTCCATAAAGTTGGTACATAGAATTACTGAGCTTGCTCGAATAGTATTTGATTACACGATTGTTGATATCTCAGGTAAACTAACCCCATCCACTGGTACTTTATTGAGGCTTGCTGACGAAGTTATTGTGCTTACCGACGATTCCTTACTGGGTTTATCAGCGTCGCATGAATACTTTGAGATGCTCTTAGCGATAATGAAGGGCAACGCATCCGCACTCAAGGTGGTTTGCGCTGGAGCCAAGTTACCTTCTCAGGAAGTAAATAAGATTCTAAAAGAATACATTAGTCTTCCTGATATCTCCTGGAATCTTCCTAGCATTCCTGTAGATACTGCTGCTTCAAAGTGGGCGGGCTCTGGGAAAACTCTGTACAGCCTAGGAAGTAAGGGCACCAAGAAAGCTCTCGAGGATATTTCAAATTCACTAGGATTCATGGAACAGACTACACAGAGAAAGAGACAGGCTAGCTCTGAACCAGTAGGGTGGGTAAGAAACGTACTACAATTTGCAGCAAATATTTAGGGGCAACATGGCATATTTTGGAAACTCAGAAAGCATCGTACAAAAGATAGAACCAAGAACAGCATTTTTAGTGCTGTGGGTGATACTTTGTGGAATAGTTTTAATTTTGATCGCTAAGGAGAATTTAACTGACAATCCACCGCCTCCTCCCCAGGTCAATTCAATTGTTGATCCGATGAAAAGAAAGGTTGTTATTGCGAAAAGTCAGATTGACCCAGGTCAACCAATCACTCCAGACGCATTTGAGTTGTCTGATCGAGATATCAAAGGGCTTGAAGAACAAGTTCTATACTCAGTATCAGAAATTGAGGGTCGATTTCTTGAAAATGGACTAAAAGAAGGAGAGATCGTTTTAAGACGAATGCTCACATCTGAAATCCCCTACAACGTGATGATGTCACGGATTCCAGAGGGATTTAGAGCCGTAACAATCGCAGCGGACACAGAAAGCTCCGTAGCCGGATGGGTTAGAACAGGTGCTCGCGTAGATGTGGTCTGGTCATCCGTTGTTGATGGAAAAACTTCAGTATCTACAATAGTTGAAAATGCAGAGGTGCTCTCTACTAATGCTAATGACTCAAAGTCACCAGGATTTATAACCTTGATGGTACCAAGAAAAGATGCTCAGCGAATTCAGCTTGCAAAAAATTCTGGAACTCTAAGCTTAAACCTAAGAGGTGCGGACACCTCTACTGAACAAAATATTGGCAGCGCTACAATTACTGTTGATAACTTATTAAATAGAAAAGAGACTTCGGCCCAAGGTGACTGGATTCAGGTTGGTGATAAAGTATATTCCGTTCTAGAAAATGGGAGGCTATCTCGTTCAGATGAAACGATTCAAAAGCAATAAAGATCTTATCCGTGGAGCAACTCTCATCGAAGCTGCTATTGGGTTACCGGTCATTTTGCTTTTGGTGTTTGGAATCATTCAGTGGGGGTTAATTCTTGCTACAAGAATCACCCTTGTTAATGCTACCGCTACTGCAAGCAGGCTCGTCGCTCTCGGAAACCCTTCTCATTGCTGCGATGTTATAGCTGATGCAGCAAGCGATGCGGCAAGTCCATTTTTAACTCTTCCTTCTGGTGCCTGTACAGCGACTGGAGGATGCTCAAGTTGTCCATCTCAAGGGTCTACAAATACTACTGTTACATGTAATTACTCGATGAACTTACTGGTTCCATTTGTAGTCCCTGGCAATGTGAACGGATATTTAGATTTAACTTCTACGGCGGTATCAAGATGAAAAGAAAACTTAAAAATGAATCAGGGTCTGTTTTAGTATTTTTATCAGTTTCACTCCTTGCACTAGTAGGATTTGCAGCGCTATCCATAGATACAGGGTATAGCTATTTTAATAGACTTAAAATTCAGAAAGCTTCTGATAGTGCTTCTTTGTTAGGGGTACTCGAGGTTCAAAAAACTACCCCTCAGGTAATATCAAAAGCTCAAGAGATGTTTACTGCTAATAGTGTAAGCACATCAAGTATTCATTCTGTTCAATGTGGAGTCTATAACGTTAGTAATAATATTTTTAACCCTTGCAGTATTAATTTAGTTACAATTGATAAAGAAAGTTGTAACTCATGCTCGAACCCAACGGTAAATGCAGTTAGGGTCATTGCTAAAGAGACTTTGCCATCTTTATTTTCGAGTGTTTTTGGAATTACCGGGATCCCTACCACTGTATCTTCCATTGCAATGGCAAGATTTTCTAATAGCTCCGGGTGTGTTCGTCCATTTGGCATAGAAAGTATTGCACTTAATAATGTCTCGACTGGAAGTAACTTCACTGTGGGCACCAATTCACCAGGCAATTGGGGGAAGCTTCAGATTGGGCCAGATGATCTAGGTGGAAACAGGTTTGAACCTGCTATGCTTACCGGAGTTTGTGATCCATCAGTAGTGGTTAATAGTAAAGTTGACCAGATAACAGGTAACGCACAGCAAACTGGGAATATCTTTCAAAACATACAAGCGGCAGGATTTTCTGAAAAAATGTTTGTTCCTGTAACTACACTTTTTGGAAACGGAAAAAAATCTGTCACTATTCTATCCTTTGCGCAGATTAGCCTTGTATCTGTTAATAATACTCATGGAAATAACTTCAGTGTAACATTCAAGCTTGATGCAATTAATGTCACTCCTCCTGTTTCTGGCGGTACTGGAGTTCCTGTTCGAAGGTATTTGAAAAGTTAGATCAAATTATAATTTCTTGGAGGTCAGGCCGCCGTATTATTGCTTCGTCCGCTAGCGCGGACGATAGACCCCCCCTGACCAGGCAGCTGCCAGCATTTGTCTGGTCAGGCCTTTCGGCCTGACCCCCGTTTCTTAGTTCTTTTTCGGAACCCTTAACACCCTTCCCTTGCCACGATCATTTTGATCACTAAGTCTTAGTGGTCCGCTCTTAAGAGGTGCTTCTTCAAGGGTAGGTGGCTCTTCAATTAAAGATTGCTCACCTAGCTGCTCGCCACCTCTCTCCTGCTCCAGTATAAGTTCATCAACTCTATCTGCAAGTCCTATCTCGTCCATTTCAAAACGTTCAAAGCGGGTTAGATACTCTCTTCCCTCCCATGAGTCAGGCAAATCGGCATTTACCCACAGAGCACGGCCTTTAACGATCCTTCCATCACCTAAGTCAAACCAGGCAAGCCCCTTCTCTGCTGACATCTCATGCTTTAATTCCTCGGCACTTACCAGATCCTCTTCATCTTCAGTCATAGTTATATTCTGCGACTCACCGCCTGTCATTTTAGTCTGCATATCAAATGCACCCTTCATAACTTGACCACTTCTACCAACCATTATTCCTGATCCTACAGATTTTTTAGTTGTAACAACTTTTCCGATCCACTCTGTCATCTCACGTGCTGTTCTATTATCTCCAAGCCGCATCATTACTTTGATGTTCACATTGGCCATTACACGCTCATAAAACGCCTCACTTAATCCCAGCGATTCATCAGTTAGACCACCTGTTGATTGAGCACCAAAAATTAATGAGAATCTCCCCTTTCTTGCAAGCTCAAATAAGTTTGCCCAGGTTGGACCAAAAGTTGAGCTTCCTTCATCGATAATGACTAAATGGGGGTCTTCTAGTTTGAATTCCCTTGAAGAAGTAATTTCCCCGATTGCTACTTCCAGATCTTCTCTAAAAACTTTCACCATGCGGGCAGCACTTTCAGCTTCTTCAAGACGTGGCAACATAAAATAGATGATCTTACCCCGTAGAATCGCATCCGTAAGATTCAAGTCAGTGTACTTAGTGCAAAATATCTTTCCGATATCGCTACCTGAGATCGAATGAAGTTCAGAAGCAATCCCTCTTAAATTATCTGAAAGCCTTGTTGTATCCAAGGAACCTTTAGCGGTTCTATAACTTGATGCCAGATGTCCCAACTCAACTAATGCCTGCCTTGCTCCTATCTTTGTGAGCATCCCCCTTAACTGGGGATAGGCTATCTGAAACGCTGATAAGGCTACTGCAACATCCTTAATAGACCAGGCAAGCCCCATAGCCTCCATGGCTCGCACCATTCTGTAGACTGAATCAGCTGCAAGTCGATCGTAGTGTTTAGTTGCACTTTGATCGGAAGTAGGAGGAAGTCCTGCGCGGAGCACTTTCCTTGCTTTTACATCTGCCCGTTGGTTTGTAAGAACGAAATTATATGAATGAACAGGATCAAATGGATCTATTACGATAAGATCTTCAATTCTTCCTGTTAGAGTTGCCATTAATATTATATGAGCCAAAACACCTGAATCTCTTTTTGCATCGATAAAAGTGCAGCCACTGGCTCTACCTCTAGCCATCTGCTGCATTATTAATGATTCAACCCAGAGCGTTTTTCCTACCCCAGTTTTTGCAAAAACGCAGGCGTGCCCACACATATCATCATCACTAACCCAAAGGGGCTTTCCAGTTTCAAGCTCAAATCCTAAAAGATATTTGTCGAAAATTTTCTTACCTGCTTCTTGAGCCTCCTTTAGTGCTTCCGAAAATGCTTCCCTAATAGGAGGAGCACCGAGTACAGACCTTCCTCCTCGTTTTTCCCTTTCATCTTTTCTTGCGCTTTCAATAGCTTTTTTTTGCCCTATTCTAAAGAATATAATACCAACCATTACCGAAAGCCCTAGGGAAGCCATCAAGGCTAATCTTGGAAATATGTAGATCGAGGCTACCCCTAAAAATAATAGTAATAAGCCCCATTTTGTTGGGCTAAATGGTTTTGATTCAATCTGATTCTTTTGATACCTTCTAGCCATCGATCCTCGGAGATTCTACAAATGGATAATCTAAATTTAAACCAACCCTGCTTCTCCTAAGTGGAATCAATCCAAAAATAGGGTTTTCTTTGTTTAAAAAGCTACAGTTAACAATAGATGTATCTGGAACTAGCGACTCTCCAACTCTTCTTGCGAGCCATCCAAAACTTAAAAGTACACTTCTTAGTCCTAGCCACTCGGAAAGATCTTCTAAGCCTACTTTATGAGAACCTGAGAGATCCGAAACTCCTCTAGTAGTCAAAGGTTTAGGGATAATCAAATTAGACTTTACAACTAATCCCTCATTCTCAGAAACAACATCTCCCTTAAGATCCACTTTATCACTTCGATCAATTGAGGCTAGTTCAATTATTCTTCTTCTCTCAATTTCTGGGATTGCTGTTCTTAAAATTCTTACTATCTCTTTAACAGGGACTAAGAGTACTGAATCAGATAGATAAGCCTCATTGAGTCTTGATTTTTCGAATTTTTCCTCAAATAACTTATGTGCCTCATACACCAGTCCGAATAGCTCAGTTTCTGGAGATTTTGATACTAAAACTTCACTAATCTGTCTTAATGCAACAGTTATTGGTGTTAGATCGCTCGGAAATCTCACTGGAGCAAGCAGACTCTCTCGACTTGCATAAATAATAGCCCTTCTTATTGCAGTTCTCTCAGATAAACTAAACTCCTCGGAGTAAAAAGGTATAGAGTGAAGAACAGCTCTTGCATTTAATTGAGGAAACTTCGAGAGCTGCTGACCAGATTTATCAAAGGTCAAGATCTGGCCAGCTTTTAAGGCTAAAACGAGGACTGCCAATATATCCGAGCTAACTGCTTCTATATCTTGCTTCATTTTTCTTGTAAGGAAACTTTGAATAGATAAGTTTGGTTGATAGATCTGATTCCCAGTTTTAATTGATAAAACCTCTGCTAATGTTATCTTAGTGGTTTCAAAAAGAGTTCCTCTCCCATCAGGCCAATCTTCATAGGCTTTTACAATTAAGGCTAAGTCATGTGCCGTTTTTGATCTAACTTTGTACGCCTCAAATACCTCTTCTAGCGCTCCAATTTCAGAACCTCTCTTAAGGGTTACCATCCCAGGGATTAGCTTTCCGACTTCTAAGTCTTCCTTAGAAACTTTAATTCCAGAAAAAAATAGCCTACCGATACCTGATTCTCCAAGGAGATCAAAACCAGCATGAGGAGTTTTGCTATAAAATCCTGTGGTGTAGCCTAAAACTGCCCCGATGAGTAATAGCCGAAAAGAAGCAATTATGAAAAAGCCCGAAATGAGGAAGAGTCTACCTAATTCGAATAGTATTGAAGTGAAAGCTCCATCACCAAAGAAAGAAATAAAGGAACCAACACTATTCTTTAATGATTCAAATGTTTGTTTCTCTATCCCAAGACCATGGCTCGCTAACCATTCGGTTTGATCTAGAACAGCAACTTCAATTCGCTCCTTCCATATTGGATCCCCCTCTCCTTTTACTCTAAAAAGGAGGACTAATAGTCCAATAACTGCGAAAAGTCCTATAATAACCTGAAAAGCTTGGGTAGCTTTTATCTTTTTGGCGCGCTTCGCTCGAAGAGCTAATAACTCTGCGCGCTGCTGTTTAGTATCAAAAGAATCAAGATCAACCACTAGACTTAGGTAGATCATATATATTAATCAAAATTCGTGAAATCCTTGTTGATCTACG
Organism: Deltaproteobacteria bacterium UBA2409; assembly: GCA_002343185.1. Classification (GTDB taxonomy): domain Bacteria; phylum Bdellovibrionota_C; class UBA2361; order UBA2361; family DDRT01; genus UBA2361. The sequence goes on along the minus strand of DDRT01000013.1, from coordinate 91,550 downwards.
AATTGAAGGCTAATCTCTAATAATGAGTTTTCTAGCCTGTCTTTTATCTAGTATTTTTCTACTTGAAATCTCTGAAAAACCAAAAGAAGTCGAGTTTAGTGATACACTAGAGGTAGTAGGGACTGTAAGGGGAAATGAGCAGGTAACAATCTCATCTTCCGTAACTGACACTGTCTCTAAAATTCATGTTTCTGAAGGAACAAGAGTCAATAAAGGAGATCTATTAATTGAGGTAACTAATCGCGAACAAAAAGCTTCCCTTACAGGTGCATTAGTAAAGGAGAAAGAGGCTAAAATTCAATTCAACAGAGCCCTCTCTCTTCTACCAAAAGGGGCTGCTACTCAGAGTGATATAGACACGCGACGCAGAGATTATGAGGCAGCTAAATCGGAATTGGATCAAATTCAATCGCAGATAAAAGATAGAGTGATTGTTGCACCATTTGATGGTGTGGTTGGAATAAGATACGTCAGTGAGGGTGCCCTTATAAGACCTGGTGATGCTCTAATGACTTTAGTTGATGACTCAAAACACAAGGTGGATTTTTATGTTCCCGAATTTTATTTCGGGGAGCTTGCAGTTGGCCAAACTCTTAAAATTTTAGCGCGCAACGAAGGGGTTGGAGTAGTTGAATCAATTGACTCGGTAATCAACGAGAGTACGAGGTCATTTCTCGTGCGTGGTATTTTAGATGGCAAAAACTTTGCACCTGGAATGTTTGTAAGAGTAACTCTAACTCTACCACCAAAAAAAGCACTATCACTTCCAGAAATTGCCCTTCAGCAAAGTGGTGCAAGAGCCTTCATTAGGTATATTACCAATGAAAATAAAGTTGGGGAACTTGACGTGACAGTGTTGGGACGAAAAGAAGGAATGATCTTTCTTGAGCCTTCTGAGCAGTTGTTAACTAATATAATAACCAAAGGAGCATTCAAATATCGGGCAGGTCAATCGCTGTGAGTCTATCAGATCTCTCAATTAAACGTCCTGTTGTAGCGACTGTAATGTCGTTACTGTTGATTGCTTTTGGATTAGTATCTTTTTATAGAACCCCCCTAAGAGAATACCCGGATATCGATCCCCCTGTTGTTTCTATCGAAACTAGTTATCCAGGTGCAGCCTCAAGCATTGTAGAAACAAGAATTACAAAACTACTAGAAGATCGGATAGCAGGAATTGAGGGGATAAATTTTATAGAATCAAAAAGTGAGGAGGGTCGTTCAACTATTACCGTTCAGTTTATTTCAGGTCTCGATGTAAGTAATGCTGCAAATGACATAAGAGACCGGGTTTTTGGAGTCTTAGATGAATTACCTGACGAAGCAGAGCCACCTGAAATTAGGAAAGTAGACTCTAACGATGATGTAATAGTTTGGTTCAATTTAGAAGGTGAATCTCTAACAATTCCTGAGCTTACAGACTATGCTGAAAGGTATCTTGTAGATAGGTTTTCAGCACTTCCAGGCGTTGCACGAGTCAGAGTTGGTGGTGGTCAAAGATTCGCTGCTAGAATTTGGCTCGACCGACTCGAGATGGCTGCTAGGAATCTCTCTGTTAGAGAGATTGAAGATGCGTTAAGACGCGCTAATGTAGAGATTCCTGCCGGCTCAATTGAATCAAAGACCATTCAATTTTCAGTCGTTTTAGACCGAGTATTTAAAACTCCTGAATCTCTCACGAACCTTGTTGTTTCTACCTCAAATGGAGCTTTGGTAAGGCTTTCCGATATCGCAAAAGTTCAGAGATCTACTGAAGAAGATAGAAGTATGTTCCGTGGTAACGGAGTTCCTATGGTTGGGGTTGGAATTGTTAAGCAATCAACTGCTAACACTATCTCTGTTGCACAGGCGGCTCAAGAATTAAGACAAAGGATAAACACTGATCTCCCTAACGGAATGGAGCTAAAGCAAAGCTATGACTCATCAGTTTTTGTGTCAGAAGCAGTTAATGAAGTTTATAAAACCTTAATTATGGCAGCAATTCTAGTAATGGCTGTCATGTACTTTTTTCTCCGAGACTTTAGGGCAACTATAATACCTGCAGTAACTGTACCTATTTCAATTATAGCTACTTTTATCGCCCTTAATATTTTCGGATTTTCCATAAACATATTAACCCTTCTAGCCTTAGTGCTTGCCATAGGATTGGTTGTTGATGATGCGATAGTAGTTCTTGAAAACATTGCCAGAAGAATGACTGAGTACGGCGAGTCTGCATTAGTAGCTGCTTATAGAGGTACAAACGAAGTATTTTTTGCTGTGATTGCTACAACTGTAGTTTTGGTTGCTGTTTTTACTCCCCTTACATTTTTAACTGGAGATCTTGGAAGATTATTCTCTGAATTTGCACTAACAATGAGTGCAGCAGTTATATTTTCTACTTTTGTTGCTCTTAGCTTTTCCCCGATGATAGCTTCAAAGTTCTTAAAGCCTATTGCTTCCTCAAATGAGATTAAGAACGCTGAGCGATTTATAAATTTCGGATTACTAAATCCTAAAAGAACCCTTATAGTAGCACTAGCCCTTGTACCGATCTGTTTTCTTCTTATCTGGATAATTCCTTCCGAGTACGCACCAAGAGAAGATCGTGGCGCATTTTTTGTTCTAGTAAATGGCCCGGAAGGTGCAACATATAACTATACTGCTGAAGCAATGGCTGAGGTTGAAGAGATTCTTCTACCTTACGTAGAAAATGGCGAGGTAAACAGACTTTTAGTTAGAGCCCCTAGAAGTTTTGGAGGCGCCCAAACTTACAACACAGGAATTGTAATAACTACTCTTAATTCCTTCGATAAAAGAAGATCTGCATTTGAAATAATGGATGAGGTTCAAAAAAAACTTGCCTCAGTTAAAAATGTAAGAGCTTTTCCAGTAATGAGACAGGGCTTTGGTCGTGGAATCCAAAAACCAGTACAGATAGTATTAGGCGGCAGCTCTTATGAGGAGCTAGTAAAATGGCGAGAGATTCTTCTTACAAAAATCAATGAGAATAACCCTGGGTTAGAAGGAATCGACTGGGATTATAAAGAAACTAAACCTGAAATACGTGTCCAGGTTGATTATGATAAAGCAGAGATTCTTGGAGTTACTGTAGAAGAGATCGGCAGATCTCTAGAAACGCTTCTTGGTTCTAGAAGAGTTACAACCTATATCGAAAATGGAGAGGAGTACGACATTATCCTTGAAGGAATGAGAACTGAGCAGAGAACCCCTCAGGATATGCTTGGGGTTTACGTAAAAGGAAAAGATTCTCTAGTGCCTCTTTCTTCTTTGATTAACTACAAAGAGATCGCCTCTTCTCCAAGCCTAAATCGCTTTAACCGAACTAGAGCGATCACTCTTGAAGCAAATCTCACTGAAAATCTTTCACTTGGGGCTGCACTTAATTATCTTGAAGATCTTATTCGAGAAAATTTCCCTGCAACTATAGAGTTTAAAGGACAATCTAGGGATTTTAAAACTTCTAGAGGGTCGGTTCTGTTTGTATTTTTATTCGGGATAGTGATTGTATATCTAGTTCTTGCAGCTCAGTTTGAAAGTTTCATACACCCTTGGGTGATTCTACTAACAGTTCCAGTTGCAGTCTTTGGTGGACTTTTTGGGCTTTTAATAACAGGAGGATCGCTAAATATATACAGTCAGGTTGGATTGGTGGTCCTTGTTGGCCTTGCTGCAAAAAATGGAATATTAATAGTAGAATTTGCAAATCAGCTACGTGAGCGGGGTATCGATTTCTTTGAGGCTGTAAATCAGGCAACACAAACTAGACTAAGACCAATATTAATGACAGGAATAACGACTGTAGCTGGCGCTGTGCCACTTGTTATCACCTCAGGTGCAGGCTCTGAAACAAGAGCTGCTGTAGGGGTAGTTCTTCTGTTTGGAGTAGCTTTCACTACGCTCTTTACACCACTTGTGATTCCGGCTGCTTATCTTTTGATGGCTAAAAATACTGGAACACCTGGTGATGTGGCTAAAAAGTTAGAGGATGAATTAGCTGGTTAAAAGTTAGTAACTATTTTCAGTGTCAGTCATCTGTATCTGAATTCTGTTTTCCGATCTCAGTTTCTGATTTCGGTTCACAGTTATCCGTTTACAGTTCTCTGATTTCAGCTCTCAGTTAAAATGTGGGGGTTTATCACCCCTTCTGAATTAATTTATAGATTGAAGCAGCAGTATGGTCTAAAAGCTTAAAGGCAGTGGTTTTCTCTAGTTCAGCTAGGTGAAATAAAGCCTGACATTCCCTGGCACTACCAAGTGCTATCTTATAGAACCTCTTCTGGTCAGTTTTGGATATTCTTCCGTATCCTTCTACAAAAGTGCAACCGCTGTGCCACTTGCTAGACATCTTTCTGACCAGCTTAAAAGGGCTGCCTCTAGCATTGTGCTAAATCTTGCTGAAGGGGCAGGAAGAGAATTTCCTGCTGACCAGAGAAGATTCTATACAATTGCACTTGGAAGCCTTAGGGAATGTGAGGCTATTCTCACTATAGCAGGATTAGATAATACCCATCTTAAGCAGTTAGACATTCTTGCTGCTCATCTATATAAACTAATTCAATCAAAAAAGGGGTGATAAAACCCCAATAATTTCGGTCATGGTCTAGATAATGTTTTCGGATCAAGAACGTTAAGTGTAACGTTCGAGATAGGGGTAGCTTTTTAAATTCTAAAAGAAATCTGGATCTATTATCAGTTCCTGTTATCTGAATTCTGTTTTCTGATTTCGTAATCAGTTCTCTGATTCCCGTTTTCCGATATCAGAATTTTTGTTAAAATATCTTTTCCAATCTCTACAATAGCAAAAGAATCAACCTCTACCTACCTAAATTCAATTCTCTAAGTTGAGATGCAAGTGCAGTTAAAAACTTCTGATTAGTATACCTTGGATTTGAGAGATCTACTAACCTTTTTGTCTCAACAAGATCTTTCACCTGATCAATCCCATCATCGATCGACCACTTAGACTTCCATCCTAAAATCTCTTTAGCCTTTGCTCCATTCACCCGATAATTTCTTGCATCCTGAAACTGCATCTCTGTTACATTTATTACAGCATCAGGGAAATGGTTCCTAATCTGATACGCAACATCTACAATTCTTGTATTTTGTCGATGCAAGTTAAAGATCCCTGTATGTTTTGTTTCAAGGTTTTCTAACATTGCATGAGCTACGTCTCTCACATGAAGAAGTGGTCTAAACTGATCACCTCCAAAAACAGTCAGCTCCCCTTCTGTTGCAGCAATCACTGTTAAAAGATTTACTACGAGATCTAATCTTATTCTTGAGTACAGATCTCCCACACCAAAGAGTGTTCCAAGCCTAAAGATTAATGCGTTTTTATCTAAAAGGTGTTTTTCTGCAGCAAGTTTTGTTACTGCATAAACTGAAAGAGGATTAGTTGGTGATTCTTCAGTTAACTCACCATCCTGTGCTCCATATACAGAACAAGTTGATGGAAAAATTATTCTGCCATCATAGTTCTCCGCTAACCATTTTACAGAATCGTCATTTATATTTTTACTTATCTCAGGATTAATTGCGCATGCACCATCACCAACAAAGGCAGCAACCCATAAAACTGCGTCTGCCCAACCAAGATGTGGTTTTAACTTTTGATAGTCTCTGACATCTCCATAAACGAATTCACAATCCTTTCTGTATGACTCTTCATACAAAAGGCAGTCATAAACTCTTACATTGTGCGTGCTTTCAATTAAAAGATCTGTTACCGCACCACCTACATAACCGGCACCACCTACGACTAGTACGTTCATTAGAGCTCCCTATCCTGAAAAAATACGTCCTATTAGGTTTAGATGCTAAAAATAGGCTCTTGATTTACATCTTTTTATGGTACCTTATCATCCTATAAAATATGGTGAAAAAACGCATAGTTACGATATCCGGCATACGCCCTGACTTTATCAGGATGTCCGAGATCTTTACCCTATTAGACAGGGAATTTGACCATATTCTGATTCATTCAGGACAACATGTAGATAAAAATCTTTCTGATGTTTTCTTTAAAGGTCTGAAGATTCGAGAGCCTGATTATAATCTTGAAATTGGTGGATCTGGAAAGGAGCACTATCATCAGCTCGCTGAAATTTCAGTAAAATCAGTTGAGCTATTAAGAGAGCTAAAGCCTGATCTAGTTATGTTCTTGGGTGATAGCAATTCGGTGCTTGCCTCTATTCCACTTAAAAAAGAAGGTTACAAAATTGCCCATATAGAAGCTGGAATGAGAAGCTACGATGATAGAATGCTTGAAGAGCAGAACAGAAAAGTTTGTGACCATATGAGCGATTTTCTTTTTGTCTATCATGAAAGATACAAAGAGTTTGCACTTAAAGAAGGAATCTCAAGAGACAAAATATTCGTAGTTGGAAATACAATCGTAGAAGTTGCCAAAAAATGGGGTGCTACCGTCGGCGATCGAGCCTCAAAACATATTCTTGTAGATATCCATAGACCAGAGAATTTCAAAGATAAAACCAGAATGGCCAAGATTATTGAATTTTTGGAGGATCTTAAGGCTGAAACAGAAAAGAAGGTATTATGGCTTGATTTCCCGAGAACGAGATCTTTTTTAGAACAGTTTGGTCTCAAACTGCCATTTGAGATACTCCCGCTCCAAGGATACTTAGAGTTCCTGAAATTTCAAAAACAGAGCTACTGCATTGTTAGTGATAGTGGTACCGCGCAAGAAGAGCCACCAATTCTAGGGGTTCCCGTAATTGTACCAAGAGATTTCACTGAAAGATGGGAATCTGTAGAGGCTGGAAATAGTATAATGATTGATCTAAAAAAAGGTGCCTCAGATTTAGTTAACGAAGCAGTAAATTTCGTTCGGGCATTTCCTAATGAACCGGATATAAAATGGCTTGGTGATGGAAAAACAGCAGAAAAAATCGTGCAAATTTTAAAGGAGAAACTCTAAGTGGATAAACCAGTCATAATAAACGGAGGGTTAGCCTCAGACGATCGAGGAACATTAAGTTTCGTAAATGATTTTAACTTTGAAGGTGTTAAAAGATTCTACATGGTAGAAAACCATGAAAGTGGTTTTATTAGAGCCTGGCATGGTCATAGGCATGAAAAAAAATATATCTATGTTGTATCAGGTGCAGCGTTAATCATTGCAGTTAAGCTTGAGGATGCAAAACCTGATACTCCACCTGAAAAAGTTTTTAGAACAGTTCTAACAGACAGATCACCTAAAATAGTTGTTGTTCCTGGTGGATATTATAATGCATTTAAAACACTTACCCCTGGAACAAAAGTGATCTTCTTCTCTGATGCTTCTATGGAAGAAACCAAGAATGACGATGTTAGACTTCCTTATGAAGCAGTTAACACAAAACTTTGGGAGATACCGTACAGATGAAAGTTGGAGTCTTTGGCGCAAGCGGAATGCTTGGAGGATATGTTTTAGAGTTTTTTAAAAGAAAAAACTACAATGTTGTTGAGCTAAAAAGAGATGATGTAGTCACTGATGAGAACGCACTTTCAGAGCTCTTATCGAAAAAGATTGGCTCAGGCTGGGTAATAAACTGTGTCGGGGTGATAAAGCCACAGATCGCTGTTCAAGGATCTGCTGAAGCTATAAGAGTTAATGGAATGTTCCCTCATATTCTTGCAAATGCAGGTAAAAAAACGGCTGTTAACGTGCTCCATATTACAACTGATTGTGTATTCTCAGGGAAAACTGGTGGATATACAGAGAACTCTCCCCATGATGAGCAGGATATGTATGGCCGAAGTAAATCTATTGGCGAGCCAACAAACTGCCAAGTTGTAAGAACTTCTATCATCGGTGAAGAGAAAGTTCATAAACGCTCTCTTATAGAGTGGGCAAAAGGTGAAAGAGGTAAAGAGGTTCGGGGATTTACGAATCACACCTGGAACGGTGTTACTTGTTTAGAGTTTGCTAAAATCGCAGAGAACATTATTAATGCTGGCCCTCGCTGGGATGGAGTAAGGCACGTTCACTCACCAAGAAAAGTCGATAAGCAAGAGCTTCTAACTTTGATCTCTGATGCTTTCTCACTTAATTTAAAAATTGCTCCATTTGAAACTGAAAGCCCTGTGTTTAGAGACCTTAGCTCAATATATCCACCAGCTTTTGATATTCCAGATCTCAAAGAGCAACTTCAGGAGTTGGTAGGATTTTATAGCTAAAATCTATCTTGCACTTATTCTACTCCCCTATAAGACTATAGCCTTAGGGGTAAATATGTTTAAAAGTTTAATTATTGTTTTTCTCTTGGCTGCAAACCTTAGTGCAGAAATAGTTTGTCTCAAATCTACCCTCCGCCCTAACGGACGGATAAAAATGAAACGAAAGGTAATCGCCTCTGGTTCGTGTGGTTCAAGATTTGTTCAGGTTGTTGATACAAGCACACTAACAGGGCCGCAAGGACCTGCTGGAACAAATGGAACCAATGGCGCTGATGGCGCAATCGCAGTTTATGGAGATGGATCTCAGGGTGCCATATCCTTAGCGAATGGCGAATCTGTGCTTCAAAATGGACAATATACGAACTTTACTGTTCAGTCCGGCGCAAGTGTATCAGCAAGGAGTGGTACTGTTATTAGAGCAACTGGAACTTGCAGCATTGAAGGCACAGTCGTTGTTTCAACTTTTGCAGGCGGAGGAAGCACTAGTACTACAACTGGCACAACAACAAGGAATGTTGAAGTGCCTGCCCATCCAGGACAGTCGATTTCTATCGCTTCTCCTGGCGAGTGGGAAAGCTCGATCGGAACTGGGTTTGGAGGGTATGGTGGATACGGATTCGGTACCGGTATAGCCTATGATGAAGCTAGAAATATACTTAAACCAGGAACTCTAGGAGGTGGTGGTGGCGCTGGTTATATATCCGTAAATTCTGCATCTATTGGTGGATCTGGTGGAGGAACTATAACTCTTCTTTGCAAAGAAGGAATAACCGTAAGTGGCACTATTAATGTTAGCGGTGAAAACATGGCTTCACTCACTGCCTCAGGCTCTGGAGGTGGAGGAGGAGGTATTGTTATCTTAGCTACCCCTGAAAATATAACTATATCTGGTGTAATAATAGCAACTGGTGGAACCGGTGCAGATGCTGGTTTTAACATAACAAATGGGGTTTTAGCCGGTGGTGGTGGCGGAGGTGGAGGTGGTCTTGTGCACGCGCTGTACGGGGGAACTTTCACTAACACTGGTACTGCCTTCGTTACGGGCGGAACAGGTGGCGCTTCTGACAATTCATCCATAGGAATACCAGTAGTTGGAGGCGGTGGTGGAGGTGGTTCCTATGGGAATGGGGGCCGTGGTGGTCAGTGCGCCGATGGCACTCAAAGTGCGGGATCTAACGGCTCAAATGGAGCTCTAATTACAACTAATTCTGATCCAACGTCTTTGTTTTTATAGGTACTACGAGTTAAGTTTTTAACATTACTTTCAACTACTCATTGCAAGCCACTGATCAAAGGGCGCTGAAGGAAGGATCACTGGTCGAAAACTGGTTAGGTTCGCTACTGCTTCTCCTGTCCATGTACCGGAATGTTCTTGATCCCCAACTTTGTATTTGACCTGAAAATTCTGTTTATTTTCTATCGCCTGTTTAATAATCTTCAAATTCTCCTCAGTGAAATTATCTATCTTGGTTCCATTTGGAAGATTAACTTCAACTAAAGATGCTCCTTCTGGAAGTTTTAATGCTGTTTTAACTTCAGACAACATATCGATAGTCGGAGTTCGCTGCGGCGCAGGATTAGGCTGAGAGCCAAGTGCTGAAGCAAGCTGCCGATCTACTCTAGCGTAATCAGCAATAATTGCTGTTTCTGCAATCTTAACTTCATTTTGTACTTTAGTTCTAAATCCCTGAAAAGCAGTTAGCCTATCTGCGCCTTGAGTATTTAATATCTCTCCTAGATTAATTTCCGATCCGGCAGCACTAAGCTTTCCACCATTTAGAAGAAAATCAGCTGCGCGAGATATAAAGTATTTCTCTGTTAGCTCTCCATTAGCACCCATAAATGCTTTTAAATCGCCAACATTTTTTGCATTTTTTAGTCCCGATATATCTCCTTCCGGAGCCTTTGCTTTCTCTTTTAGAAAAGCTTCGATCTCTTCTTTTGATTTCCCTTGCTCGATCATTAATTGAACCTCTCCAAGGAGCTGATCTAATTTCTGATCCCTTATGTACCGGGCTACATGTCCACACTTAGCAATTTCAGCATAAGTAACATCAATCTGCTTTTCTTTACCTTCAGTGATCTTTGAGTCCAAGGCACCTGATGCTCTCTCTATCCCTTCATGAATTACTAGTGACATGTTTTTAAACCTCTAGAGAGGATATAAATAATTATCACTAAAATGTGATGCATTCTAGTAAGGTATTGAATTTATTAATACTTACAGGCTGTAAATCCGGTTCGACAAACTCATCGTGCTTAGTTGGTATCAGATCAACTTTTGATATTCTCTCAATTCATTGGATCATGATTTAATTTTACTCGTGTTGAGAATTTTAGCTCTTATTCTTCTTTCAGCTTGCGATAGAGAAGCAAATATAATCGAGTACTGTAATAACAAATCTAGAGATAAGGTGGAGTATTCCAAATGTATGTGCAGCAAACTTACTCGCTCTATTACTTGGACAGAAGAGATGGATGAATGCACTCTGGACAAAGAGAGATCCCTTAAAGGGTGGGAGGGAGATTAACTAATTTTTAATTAATGCTTTCCTCCTCAAACCTAGAGTTAGATAATAGGTAGCCTTTTTGTTGCTTTAAACATGACCTTGAGCACTCTATACGGCTGTTTTAGACTGCTCAAATAAAAATCTCCAGTGAGATTGTTTTAAGAACATCTCTCTAAACTTGTTTTTCGGTGGGTTAAAAGGTTTAGGAGTATGCTTATGGAGTAATTCTAACTCCTCTAGTACATCTAAACCAAATTTTAATATTAAAGACTCCTCGTGCTCTCGCCAATCAATCTCACCCCAGGACTCACTTAGTTCTTGAGCTCTGGCAACTTCACCTCGTGCAACATGCGCTAACAAAAGAGATGCTCTTAAATGAAGCATAAATCGGTCAGTAATAATCAATTTGGCAAGGTTTAGTCCCTCAATCTGATCAAGAATAAAAGACACATTACGAATTCTACTCTCGAGATTATGACTACATTCTAGACCTAGTAAACCTTGTTGAGAAGTTGAGATAAGAGCTGTAAAAAGTGTTTTTAGTCCAAGCTCTGCTAAGCCTGTATCAGATTTATAGTTTTCAACGCCCAATTGTTCTAGTTTATAAGTATACATCCTTTCTGAAAGCTCAACACAAAAGCCATCATCTTCTATATGACTAAAAAGCCTGCGCCAGTAGGAAACAGTAGCTGATATTTTTTCTGGATGCTCTTTTTCTATTTTGAGAATAATTTCTGCTGCTTTATTTGGATCGATTATACTTATTGCATCAATTAAAAATGGATCATTTAGTGGTTTATTTATCTTTGAGAGTATGGCTTTTGCATTTCTGGTTTTACCTAAGCAATACATTATATATGCAGACGCAACCCTTGCGGTCTCGCTCTTTGGGAACTTACTGAGCAACTCATTTTTATGTTCTTCACTTAGAAGTCCCCTACCATTAACATAGTCTATAGCTATCATTAAAGTTAAAGACTTAAGATCATTTAAATGTCTGATCGTGAGTGAAAAAAGATTTAGAAGTTCTACATCTGAATATCTCTCGATCTCCTGAGCCCATGCTTTTTCTAAATATTGCTTAGGCTCGCCAAATTTTGAGAGCTGAGCAAGTTTTTCTGGGCTGGAGTGCTTTTTAGGCAGCCTGCTTGCCCATTCAACGAATCTCTTAGGAGCATTTAATTTTGTAGTGCGTTTTTTTCTAATAGTAGCTAGCGTTGTGAGTCCTCCAACTGCTCCAACATTTACTTCATTACAAGCAATCACATATTTATCTAAAACCAGATAATCAAGTTCACTTTGGAGCTTATCAGTTATTATTATATCAACTCCAACAAATCCGGAGCCAAACTCTCTAGAGATTGCTTTAATGAATTTATCTAAGTTCGTTAGGGTCTCAAAATATAGCTTTTTAGCTTCATCGCGCTCTATCCCAAGCTCCATTAGAAATCTTGGGGTAAATTCTCGAGCCCTTGCTCCTTTACTTACATTAACAGGTTCCCCATCTAAGCCATATCGAACCTCTACATCTAAAACTCCATCAGGAGTACCTAAAACTCTAAGGTTCCAATCGAAAATCTCATCCCCTCTTTTATATTTTATTGAACTAATTCTCTCCTCAACTAGTACCCTAGAGCCTGCATTGAACAAACAAGTTTTTACAGCGAGATTCACTGAGGTTAGATTGGGCCTATCGAATAGAAATACAGAATTTCCACAACTTCCATTATCGGGCTTAACTACTACTCCATTAACACCCATTAGATCTAAAAATAAACTTACTTTCTGCTCTAAGTCTCTGTCACCTGCTAGTAATAAAAGATCTTCAGGAAGATAAATTTTATTCTCTCTAGCAATTGGCCTGAGGTGTTCTTTTGAGCTACTTTTATAATCATAGGTTTCAAAAGAACCTGTTGAATTAAGTAGTGGCAATCCAATATCAGTTTCTAAATATTCGATAGTAACCAGGTAATCATCAAAAAGTGTTATCTCGACCGGAAAAGGAAAGGTTCCAAAGTATATTGTTCCAGATTTACTTACTAATCCTCCTCGAGTCGCATAAAGACACCTGGAGCCGTCTTTAGATTCTTCAATATAAAGATCAGTTATTGGTGAGCCCACTAAAACTACATTTACAGAAGGTAGACCATTTTCCCTATTTTCTTGGGCAGCTACGGCAATAAGTGACTGCCCACAAATTGAGCCTGGCCCAAATCCTAAAGTTGGCCTTGAAGGATCAAACATTTCGTTGAACTTCTGTTCCGTAAGCTCCCGACCAACTCTAGCCCCTCTAAGTCGAATAAGACTAAGCTCATCTTGAAATCTTTTTAAACTAACCCCGTTAGGGTAGATCTCTGGAAGCAGCAATTCAGATATCATAAGGCTTAGAGGTAATATACCAAATTACTAATTCCTAATCTCGCATGAGAGATCATATAGTAAAATCAATAATTGATTTAAGTATGACCTTTGAAGATATTAGAACAATTGCAATAGTAGGCCTTTCAGATAACCAGGATAGGCCCAGTTACGGGGTTGCTGAGTATCTCTCTAGATATTTCAGAATCATCCCAATTAATCCTAAGTTAGATAACTGGAAAGGTCTTAAGTCTTATGCTTCATTGTCTGAGGTGCCAGAAAAAATTGATCTTATTAATGTTTTCAGGAACCCTGAATTTGTCCCAGAGATAGTTGATGAAGCTATAAAACTAGGAATTAAGCGAATCTGGCTTCAACTTGGGGTGATACATGAACCAGCAAAGAAGAAGGCTGAAGAACATGGGATTGAAGTAGTTATGGATGAGTGTCTGGCTGTAGTACATCGACTTAAGAAGCATTAGGATACTGAAATTCATTCCTGGTCAGTCTTCAGACTGACCTTAGCTTCTCTAGGATAGTAGGTAACGCAACAACAGAGTTAAGGACTGGTTAAAACCAGTCCAGGCAAAAAATTCAAATCACCCTATCAGTTAGTAATACTACCAATAAAACTATCAATATTGCTGATAGCTGCTTTTTTATTCTTTCTGAATCTGGCTTTATTAACCTTGATACCTTTCTTAACTTTCTCAGAAAGCTCAAGACCTAGAGCGAAGATTGAAGAGTTAGTTACTGAAACTTTTGTGCCATCATTTGCTATTCTTGTTTCAATCTCTGCTAAATATTTTTTCACAGCTGATCTTGCTTTCCTAACCTTACGTCTTTGATTGCTAGTGGCAGTGTCAGGAAGTTTTTTAACTTTCCTGAGTTGTGCTCGCATATTACCTGCAGTGAACTTTAACTCTTCTCCCACTTTGCAGTCTGGAATAAGATTAAGGTTGGAATCGGTAAGATCCTCAACCTGTCCACACCCACAAACTCCAGGAGCCACCTTAGACCCATCTATTGGACATCCATCAAAGTTATTTGGAGCAAAGTCTCGGTCATCATCGGGAATAAATGTTCCACCAGAGAAAACCTCCGACGTTGTAAAAGGAGATGGAAGTGTACTTACCTGTGAGCCACTAACTAAGTCATATACAAAGAAATCTCCCGGCTCGTCGACAATCAAATAACCTATACCATTATAAGCAGCAAAACCATCAATATCAGATTGACCTGCTGGGTAATCAGCTACTTTAGTTATAGCTTGAGTAGTAAGATTTATCTCAAAAATACCTGAGCCATGAGGGGTTGTATCATCATTTGTTGCATAAAGTTTTCCAGTAACAGGATCAAAATCAAGCCCACCAAAATCATAATCTGGATCTGCGTAGTCCAGAACTAGAGTTACTTCAGCAGTAGCAGGATTAATCTCATATATCCCTTCGTTAGCGATATTCTTTGTTCCGTAGAGTTTTCCTCCATGATAGGCAAGTGCAACCATCGATTGTGTAGTCGAGGTGCCAGTCAGAACCATCTCACCTAACGAATCAGGAACAAGTGGAATAGTAAAGGGGGAACGATAAAGGATTGCACCTTGATTCCAATAAACAAGATTAATATCGCCATCATATGCAAGACCCCAAACTTGAGTTCCTACAGGCAAAGGTGTTGCTATACCATTCGAGGTATTAATCCAGTAGATTGGCACAGCGGAATCATCAACCCCAACAAGAAGCTGAGAGAAAGAGACATTAGCTAGAAACAGAATGGCTAGTAGTTTTTTCATGTCCTGCTTTTTATCACGTTCTGTATGAGTATCCTACGTTTTTAAACAAAAATGCTGGACTATAGTGATCTATTGCATCTAAAACTTTGAAATCACTAGATAAAAGTTACCCTAAAGCATTCATAAACTTCTTAAGTCTAGAATTGAGCTTACGTTTTGAGCTATCAAAATTAGCTGGATCCAGTTTAAGTACCTTTTTTGAGAGCGATTTAACACTCTTTAAGCTGCTAGTAATATTAAACCCACTACTAACACTTAGAGATCCTTGAACAGAAGTACCATACTGATGAGCCTTATTACTTGCTGCTTTAAACTTCTTACGCTGTCTTTTCGTTGAAGATAGTGTAACTTTTTTAAGAGTTTTCTTTGTACTCTTAAGTAACAGTTTTAACTCATCATTGACTTTACAATCAAAAATTCCATTAGAATTAATATCAGAATCAGCCACCCCACATCCGCAAATTAGTGGAGCATTTTTTGATGGATCAAACGGACATCCATCATTCTGATCCGGTACTCCATCGAGATCAGAATCGATAAGACATGCAGTAACTCTCACATCATCAATCGCGACTCCATAAAGCTGAACTGTAGAATCACTTATTAATTTAAACTCAAGCTCAGTTAGCTTTCCAGCAAGAGGACTAATATCAGTATGAAACTCTCCCCATGTGGAACTCTCCTGGATCGTTTGAGCAGGATTACCTATCGTCGCAGTCATAGTTGCACCAGTCCATGTGAAGGCTGGTACATTCAAACTTGGGTTGCCGACCTCTAAAGCACTTACAGTGTACTTGTCAAAGGATGCGCTCTCGATGTTGTATTTTTGAGCAAAGCTTAAAACAACTGGTGGAACAACACCTGCAAGGTTTATTGAAGGTGATTTTAAACTTTGATTAGCACTAGCATTATAGGTGCCATCTAAGTCAGTTGCCCAGCAATTACTTCCTGAATTGCAACTTGCTATCGGAGTTCCAGATGGAAGGCCATACTCCCATTCGTCCTGAACACCTGTGTGAGTGTACCCACCATCATTTGATTCAAAATCTTCTGAATAGATAACAGACGGTATATGACCTTCTGGACATACAGGATCTTGCGGACATATTTCAATTGACCATGAATTTAGCTGGCCTCCATCCCCGGTTGCATCATCTTTAATCTTCAATGTCCATACCCCATTAGGATTAGAACCATTAAACCACTCGAGCCTTGAATTTAGCTCTGGGGTTAATATTGCATTTTTTATTGAGGAGAAAGAATTTGCGGGGATCGCTCCATTATCATCCAAAATAAATGAAAAGGCCTGATTTGAAGATGTAATAGGACCAATGTCTGTGAATAAGGCAATTTCTGCTCCTTCCGGAGAAACTAATGTTACATCAAGATCAGATAAGAAGTTGTGAGTTAGATCGAATCCTACCTTAAGTTTTCCAACTCTTGGCGCATTAGTAACATTAATCGACTGCTCAACTGCTGCTGGACCAGTAGGAAGGGCTAATCCAGAGCTATTAACAGATGTGATACATTCCGAACTATCAGATTGTGGGAATACAGCATAACTTAATCTGTAAGTTGCATTCGGATTTCCAGTACCTCCAACTGAGTCAACTGAAATGGTGTATGTGCCACCATCCTGTACAGTGTAAAATAATGCCTCTGAGTTAGGGCTTGTTATATTACCATCATTTGGAGCCAGCACGGTGTCCGCTGGCTTAAATCCGATTCTACCATCGAAGGTTACACTATTCCTTTCAGGGTCAAGATCGAGTGAAAGAAAAACAGTATCCCCAGCATTTAGAGTGAGTGAAAAAAGATCGACATCGCTCGGATCGTTTACAACTCCTGATACATGAGTAAATAAAGGAACTGGAACAGTATTATTAGGTTCTGATTCTGATTGGGAAAATCCCCCAAATCTATTTAAATAAAGATCATATGGCCTAAGAGTATTAGTTAGGGATAAATGCTTAACTTCAATAAAATATCTACCTGTGACGGGAAGGGTCAGTCCACTGATTGAAGAAGCATTTGGACCAAAGGCTCCATCATTATCATCTGATTCAAGTACAGTAACTCCATCAGGCAAATAAACGGTCAAAACAGAATCTGTTGAACCGCTCGCAGAAAATGATGTCATGGTGGCTGCAGATAGTCTGTTTCCAGCGGTAGCATCAAATGAGTAAATATCTATATCTGCATTAGGGAATACACTTCCTCTTATTCTTTTAGGAGTACTAAGATCTACAAAATTTGCTTCTAAAGTTGTGTTATTAGGTTCAGTATCGGCAACTGCAAGTGAAGCAATTAACAAAAGAGTAGATAAGATTCTCATACAACACCTCCAAGATAAGGGAGTTTGCCCGAAATTTATCAGAAATTATATAGTTTTAAGAGGAATTTGTGCGTGTCAAAATGTTCTATTGGTAAAATCTTGAATGGTTTCAAGCGTTTCAAAAACTTTTCTTTGAATCAAAGCTTCTCGCATTATATCTCTACCCTCTTCTACTTCAGCAAAACTTTTACCTTCTCTTACAGCAAGCAAACCAAGTTCTGAGTCAACTTCTTCATCTGTTACATCTATCTTAAGAGATCTTGAAAGCACATTACAGGCAATAGCCTCGCGCAGATATTTAGATTCCTTTAAAACTTCACCAACCTCGCCTTTCATAAGCTCTGCTTCGATACCTTGAGGAATATACCTTGATGAAACAAAGTTAATAGACGAACCTCGTATATCATTCTTATCTAGCTCAAGCTCAGAAAGATCTATCTCAGGGTAACGCCATCCCCTGTACTCGAAACTAAATTGTTCCCCCTTTTGAACCGGGTCTGAAAGAAGAACTAGATCGGGATCTTCTTCAATCTCAGTTTTTAAATCGCGAGCTATCCAGGTTTTAGCCAATCTCTTGGCCTGCTCCGATTTTTGCTTATCAAGAAGATCTTTTGGGGCTTTTCCAGGGCGAAATCCTTTAACTACTACATCCTTATCATTGATGGCTTTAAAAGCGTTCCTGTATGAAGCCTCTAGGTAATCATCCTCTATTTCAAAGGTCGTAACTACTGAGAAATTCTCCCCAAAAATATCACTTCTCTTAAAAGTTGACTTCATAAACCTCAAATATACACTAATACTAATGAAATTCTCTATCTTTACCCCAACCCACCGGTACGACTATCTGGCTCGACTTGAAGCAAGTCTAAAAAAACAGACTTTTCAGGATTTTGAATGGGTAATAGTACCTAATGGAAAAGTACACTCTGAAAAGCCTCCTATTACTATTAAACAGGCAAGAGTTGTACCTGCAAAAGATCCTAACAGAAAAGAGATAGGGTATCTAAAAAAGTTTGCATGTCACCTAGCACGTGGGGAGATCTTAGTCGAGGTAGATCACGATGATGAACTTGCATCTACAGCACTTGAGGAGCTTGCTGCTGCTTTCACAGATGGTGTTGATTTTGTCTATTCAAATTTTTGCAACATAAGATCAGATGGAACTTTTTATAAGTTTGGAGATGGTTACGGATGGCAGTATAGAGATGCATTCATAGACGGGAAGAAGTATCTTGAAACTATCTCATTCTCCCCAACTCCTGCTGCATTTTCAAAGATCTGGTATGCCCCAAATCATGTTAGAGCATGGAGACGAGAGTTCTACTACAAAATCGGTGGTCATGATGAAACAATGGCTGTGCTCGATGATCAAGACATTCTTGCAAGAACATACATCAACGGAACTGTTAAGCACCTAGACAGACCTTTATATATTTACCATATCCATGATGATAACACCTGTTACGGTGAGCAGAATAAGATTATTCAGGAACAAACCCTTGCTCTTCATGATAAGTATATCTACCAGTTAGTTGAGAGATGGTGCGATCTAGAAGGGTTAAGAAAAATTGATCTTTGTGGTGGTTTTAGTAAACCCGCTGGATATGAAAGTATCGATCTAGCAAACTCAGATATAGTAGCAAATCTTGATGAGCCTTGGCCTATTGAATCTGGAACTGTTGGATTACTAAGAGGCCATGATGCACTTGAGCATCTAAAAAACCCAATTCATCTTATGAAAGAGGCTTATCGGTGCTTGGCACCTAATGGATGGTTTTTAATCTTAGTTCCCTCAACAGATGGTCGTGGAGCATTTCAGGATCCGACCCATGTAAGCTTTTGGAATTCTAACTCTTTTTGGTACTATACTAAGAGAGATACTGCTAAGTATATCAATACCCCTGTTAGATTTCAGTTAAATAGAATCAAAAATTTCTTTCCAAGTGAATGGCAGAAAACTCATAATATAGTCTATACGAAGGCTGACCTTCTTAAACTGGATGATACAAGCGAAAGGCCACCAGGATTGATAGAGATTTAATACATGCGGGTTTATGCCATTGGGGGTCAGGCTGGGAGGCCTGACCAGGCAAATGCTAGCGTCTGCCTGGTCAGGCCTCCCGGCCTGACCCCCAATGGCCTGACCCCCAAGCTTTGCATTTTGGATTAGCGAACCCGATTCTAGTACCATCTAGGGAAGTGACCAATATTACAGAAGCCTTAAAATTTTTAAATTCTGATAATCCAGACTTTAGGTCTGCTACCTGTGCCCTGCTCCCTTCCGAGACCGGTTTTAGAATGGGCAATGTAGAGCTTAAATGGGAAGTTATAGCAACTGACTCTCATGCTCAGATCAGAAATGGTGAGCTAATTATCCATAACCCTAGAAGTTGGAATAACGATACTTTATTTGAAGATTCTGAGCCCTTAATTTGGTATCATCTAACAAACTTAGAGATCGACCATATATGGGAAGCAAAAAAGCTCCTTGAGGGCTGCTCCATAATAACCCCATCAGATCTAGAAAAGCTGATTAAAATTTTTGGTGAATCAAATCTTGATAGTGCAATGGGATTCACACCCAACACATCTTTGTATGATTATGCAGCTATCTGTCAACATTTAGAACTTGGAGCCGCTGACACTGACATTCTATTACAAGATGATAAAAATAGAGTAATACTAATAAGCACCCCACTCCCTGATGGATATCGTGGAATTAGACTCAGAAACTCTCTAGCACAGATCTTACATAACACTCTAGACGATATAGACTTTGAGGCGATTTCAAGAATGGTAAACCACGATCCATCTCTTGAAGGATATCATTTAATTCCAATTAGACTTCTTCGTGTAGCTGGGGACGGATTCTCTGTTAAAAAAGAAAAGCTCTTTGTTCTTAGTGGAACAGGAAAAAATCAAAAAGACCTATTTATAATGGTTGATAGCGAGTTTACCGAGTTTTCATCAGCTCATGTGATAAAAGATCTAAAATCAAGACTAATTGAGTCAAAAGCACAATCGAAAAAAGAATATTTAGAGCTGATAATCAATCTTGGATGTGAATCTAAAAGTAGTGCTCTTGAAATATTACGTCAAAATGTATTTAGTCTGGTAAAGCGACACGCAGAGGGTCATCCATGGAGTACTCAGCAGTTGATGGAGAGATCTAAACTTCATGCTGCATTAAAGTATCTTAATGGAAGGGCCAGAAGATTAAATGAAATTCTAGATGAGGTTAAAGTAATCCCTCCTAAGCCATTAAAGAGCGTAATCTCATCGACTGAGCAAATAGTAAGACAGTTAAAAGATGCAGAGGCACAAAATGAGGCCCTTGAAAGAGCAATACAACGAGGTCATACAGAAAAGATTATTGAACTTGAAAAAGAACAGCAAAGAATCGACAAAAGAAAGCAAAGAGCCTATGAAAAGCTCGAGGTTTTAGCAGGTCTTTTTGCACCACCCGCCCTAGCCCTAACATTCGAGCAAGTATATACACACTTTCGTCCAATTCCATTATTTATCAGTCTCTTAACTTCAGCTTATTTAGTCGGAAATCTTGTAAGAGATGGGGTACTTAAGCGGGTTTTTGGGCGATTGGATGAATAATTAAATCTCTTACTTTATTAGCAACTCTTCATCGTGTAAGTAACTTAGTGTGGGCCCCGAAGAAGATAGAATTCCAGATAGAGAAGCTGCAAGAAGAGAACGCTCTGAGCCTCATGACCCTAATCTATTGCGCCATCTGGTATCAGCTTTTCCTAGACCCTCAAAGCCTGAAGACAAAGATTTTCTTAGAATTAAATTGAATGAGCTTGGCTCAGGTTGGAACTCCCATCACCATCAATTTTGGGATGATCTGCCTCTACATATGGCAAGAAGTCCTAAATTAATGTTTGAGATCTTGGAGGTTCTGCTTGATAGGATCAAAGATCTTGAAGGTCCAACAATCGAGGAATTAGACCCACTTATAAGCCCTCTAATATATTGTGCTCATGCGATGAATAATGAGCAGATCGCTAATTCGGTTGGTGGGTTTATTGATGAAGAAAAACGAAAGGATCCTTCAATAATTGGATATCAGTATGCCCAAGTTTTAGTTGAATTCTTTAATACAGATAGATTACTTTTCCTTGAGCATAGATCCCCAAGAGAAGCATTATTTTTTGCTGAGTTAATGAAGGTTAGAGCCTTACTTAAACTGCCTAATGACTCACAAGAAGAAGACGGCGTTGAAGAGAATTCAGAGGACCATTCATCAGATCAGCATCCAACCTTTCCTGATTGCTCACTAAGAGAACAGCTCGAATTTCTAGCACATACAACTCTTCACGGAGGTTTTTTCATAGCTAGCTGCTCAGTGTCTGAAGAGTTTGCTAATCAAACCTTTAACTGGTTACTAGATAGGTTTCTAGGAGATGATAAAGCAGCTAGGCGGGCCTCCGGTGGCCTAATCTGCCATATACTTGCTGAAGATCCGGAAACACACGAGATTTTTATATCTCAAATAAAAGCACTCCTTGTAGAATGTGACGACCAGGTACTACCTCGCCTTGCGAGACTACTTGGAGTTGCTGGAATCTTAGCAGATGAAAATGGAAGATCTCGACAGAGATCTAGAGACCGAGGTGGACTTGCAACAGAAGAAAGGTTTTATACCTTGAAAGATCATGTTTCAGAGATGTGTAGAGATCTAGTTCAGTCATATAGAGCTAGAAATAATTCAATTGGGTCTGTACTTATAGCTCATCTCTCTTTACTCGACTCAGACTACTGCCCTGAAATAGAAGAACTACTTTACTCTGAACTTAGTTCAGTTGAGGGTGTTGAAAAGCTTCAGAAGATTGCTGCCTCTGGAGAGATGTTTGCTGAGGCTTTAGGTTTAGCTGGAGTCCCAGGTAGATCACTCGAACTCCTGGAAGAAAACAACTCATATAACCGAGAACTACGCAGATTGTTGAGAACAATTCTTTGTGGTTCTCATCGTAGTTTTGATCTCATCCACACACAGTTTATTGACATGATGCATGAGCTAGAGGATTTCACAGCAAATTGGACTAGCAATACAATTCATGCAGGTTATAGAGCGGCTAAAGTGCGAGGAGAAGAGACAGCTTTAGATTATCTGCGAGCAACACTTAGCACTTGTGCCTTTGCTATTAATTTAAATCTTACCCTTAGATGGCCCACAAATGAAATTGGCGTAATAAGGACAAGTTCTATAGTTTTTAGACTATTAAAAGCTTCTGAAGATCTTCACACTGCTGAGCCAATATTGAGCTGCTGCAAAAATATATCAGGGCTAATTGAGTCCCTTTATGAGAGAACTTATCTTCAGCTTGGAAAACCTGACAAGGATGGCAAATTTACTGAGAATGTTACAGATGAGGATGTATTAGCCAAACTTCCAAAAGAAGTAGTTAAATTACAAGGACTATTAGACGAAGTCCTAGCTAAATCATCCCCTTTCTAATCGTGTTCTCTGTCACAACTCTTGGTTCAACAAATTGTAAAAGATAATCTCTACCACCTGCTTTTGATCCAACTCCTGACATCTTAAATCCACCAAATGGCTGTCTTTTTACTAAGGCTCCAGTAATCTTTCTATTAAGATACAGATTTCCAACTTTAAATTCTCGCTTTGCTCGTTCTAGATTCTCTGGATCTCTTGAAAATACTCCGCCAGTAAGTGCATATTCACTACTATTAGCAACCCTTAGAGCCTCATCAAAACTTTTAACTTTTACAGCAGCTAAAACAGGGGCAAAAAGCTCAGATAAAAATATCGGATGATCTAATGGCACATCCTTAAAAAGCGTAGCTGGGATGAAGTAACCATCTTTAGGCACTTCACTTTGAGCGAATACTTTAAGTCCTGAGTTTTGTATTGCTTTATGAACTCGACTTTGAGCTTCACTATCAATTAATGGAGGTAAAAAAGTAGCTGGATCTTTTGGAGCTCCAGCGCGGATGTTTCGAACAGCATCACCAAGTCTTGAAACAAGTTCCTCATATTGATCGCCAACTATGATTAATCTTGAACATGCAGAGCATTTTTGCCCTGCGAATCCAAAAGCAGAGTCAATTATTCCTTTAATTGCATCATCCTGGTCTGCGCTTTCATCAACAATAATTGCGTTTTTACCACCCATTTCGCAGACAACTTTCTTTACCGATTCCTGTCCTTTAGAAACTTTTCCACAAGCTTCAATTATCGAAAGCCCTACAGCTTTTGATCCAGTAAATGCTACTAACGATATATCAGTCGATTTAACAAGATAATCCCCTACTACCTCTCCTAGCCCTGGTAAAAAATGAAGTGCATCCTTTGACACTCCAGCTTCTAGTAGAATTTTAACAAGCTCATATCCAATTCTTGGGGTCTGCTCAGCAGGTTTTAAAATTACAGTATTTCCACAGACAAGACTTGCAACAACCATTCCGCAGGGAATTGCAAACGGAAAATTCCAGGGGCTTATTACGACCGAAATTCCTCTAGGTTGATAAAAATAGTAATTATCCTCTCCAGGAACTTCCATTGTTTTCTCAGGAGTTTGCAATCTCTCCCACTCATCAGCATAGTAATCACAAAAATCGATCGCTTCTGCTACATCTGCATCTGCTTCACGCCATGGCTTTCCTGACTCCCTTATAATCAGTGCTGAAAGTTCATGTTTTCGCACTCTCATGATAGATGCAGCATTTTTAAGAATCTTAGATCTATCCTGCACATACTCCCATTTTGAGGACTTTGATATATGAATAGCTTCTTGGGCTAAATCGATTGAAGCCAATGATGAACTAGCTACAATTACTTTAGGATCACTTGGATCAACTGAGTCTAGGGTTTCCTTAGTAAAAACTTCATCCCCTTTTAGGATACACGGAACCTTGCTACCAAGACTAAGCCTTTCTAATGCAGACAAGAGAAGCTTTCTATTTTCTTCTATTGTAAAATCAGTAAATGGTTCATTTTTAAACATCCCATAGACTCCTTAAAAATCCCTCATTTGATGTATTCTCAACTAATCGTCTAACTAAGTATCCCATGCCTGGAATAAGTTCACCAATAGGCACATACTGCCTTACAAACACCCCTCTTTTTGATAAGGCATTACTAAGAGTATCAGCCATTCCATAAAGTGTTTGAACTTCGAAATTTATCCCTTTTTGTTTTGCTAGATTAATACCGTATGAAAGGGAGAATAGGTTATGTCCCGCGAAGCCTGGCAAAAAATAATCCGAATTTTCTACGAGCTTATCTGACAAAACTTCAAAGTTTCTGTCTGTTTCTTTTTTTGATTCAAAAACAGGTATATCGAATCCATTTTGAATTGCTAATGCTCTTTCAACATCCCAATAAGCACCCTTAACAAGTCTAACTGCTATAGGAGATCCTCTTTTCACTGCTATATCTTTTAGTCTGTTAAAAGTATTTAAAGAATCTTTAAGGTAGCACTGTAAAACGATCCCAGGATATTTTATCTTTGGGAAATCTTGACAGAATAACTTTTCAAAAACCGCATATATAATCTGATTAGTGGCAGTATCCTCTGCATCAATATAGACCTGAGCACCGACTTCTTCTGCGCGTGCTACGATCTCTTTTGCTCTTAATGAAATTACCTCAACACTTTTATCAAAGTTGAGATAATCTGTCTGAGAATATAGTGCTGAGAGTTTTACTGAAATACAAAGAGGTACACCTGGTCTATCTTTTCCTGGTGTAAATTTCTTCGAGAGAGAATTTAAAACCTCAAGATATCTATCTTTATAAACTTCAGCCTCTTTTTCTGACACGCAGTACTCACCTAAAAGATCAACTGTGAATCCTTGGCCAGAATCAAGAATAGATTTCAATTTTGGGATTGCATCCTTTGCAGTCCTTCCTGCTATTACTTTGCTTGCTAAGATTGTAATCCCCCAAGAAGCGAAGAATTTTGTAACTAGAGAGATTCCAGTAATCGTGCCTAACTTTAAGAGCTTTCCTAAGATAGGATATGTTCTGTTTAGTGGAGCACTTAGGTACGCTCTTAAAATTTTTGAAACCTCTGAGCTACTTCTTAACGAGGGAAATACATCAACAAATCTAAAAGCATTTAACTTTAGCTCCTCATCCTTACTAAGAAGTGCCAACGACTTTTGATGTATGAAATCTATAAGCCCTAGCTTTGACTCTTTAATCTCTTTTAAGATCTCCTCAGGAGTCATAAAACCTTAACTAACAGAGCTCCTTTTTGAACGGTTGTACCTTGAGAAACTAAAACCTCCTTCACCTCTCCATCAAAGAGTGCCTTAATCGGATGCTCCATCTTCATTGACTCTAAAACTAAGAGTGTTTCTCCAGCTTTGACTTTTTCACCCTTTTTAACCAAAACCTTACTAATAACTCCGGGCAAAGGAGAGAAAATATCACCTTCGCTAGCTATATGAGAGGTAGCTTCAACTTTTGGAGCCAAATTCTCCTCTTCAACTTCTCCTTTACCATATAAAACATGACTTACTGCTGACCTATGTAGTATGTTCCCTGGAACTAACTCTTTTAACTTAAACGAGTCTAAGAACCTTACATTATATGGTTTTTTAAATTCCCTACTCTCAGTCACCTGGTAAAGCACCGGAAGATTTGTCTCAACTCCTAATATTAGAAATTTATCTAAAGCTTCTAGCATTCTTAAGATTGCCTTTTCTCGGTTTTCCTCATGAACTATGACTTTAGCCATCATTGAATCATAATCTGTAGAAACATAATTTCCAGCCCTATAACCACTATCAACTCTAACTCCTTCTGGAATCAGAAACTCTCTAAGATATCCTGAGCTTGGAAAGAAGTTTTTATCTTCAGCACAAACACGAGCTTCAATAGAATGTCCCTTAGTTTTAACTTCTTTTGGTAGGATATCTTTTAGTTTTTTACCACTTGCAACCTGATACTGAAGTAGCACTAGATCAAGCCCTGTAACTTCCTCTGTCACTGGATGCTCAACCTGTAGTCTTGTGTTCACCTCAAGAAAATAAAACTTATCTCCTTCAAGTAAAAATTCGACTGTTGCTAAACCATGATATTCGCTAAAGAGCTTCAAGGCTTCATTTTGAATATTTGATAGTATTTTATCGTCTAATATAGGTGGGGCTTCTTCTATAATTTTTTGATGCCTTCTTTGAATTGAGCATTCCCTACTTCCTAGAACTCTTATATCTCCAAATTTATCTCCAATTATCTGGACTTCTATGTGTCTTGGATTTTCTAAGTAAGGCTCAATAAAAACATCAGGGTTATTGAAGAAACTTTTTGCTTCTTTTGAGGCTGATGTGATCGCAGACTCGATTTCGCTTTCAGCTCTTACAACTCTCATCCCCCTACCGCCACCTCCACCGGAGGCTTTTATTAACAGAGGAAAGCCATGTTTTTTTATAAAAGAACTTATGTCGGGGACCTGACTCCCGATTATAATCTGCTCCAATGAGGGAACTTTCTTACTAACTGCAATCTCTTTTGCCTTAATCTTCTCTCCAAACATCCTCATCTGCTCAGGGGTCGGGCCAATAAATACAAGTCCTGCTTTTTGAACCGCTTCAGCGAACTCTGCTGACTCAGAGAGAAATCCATATCCTGGATGAATCGCTTCGCAATCTTTTGAAGCCTCAAGTATTTCATCTATAGCAAGATAGCTTGAGACTTCTTGTTTATTTTTGGCATTTTTAACAAACGGTAGACTTCGGTCGGAGTAGGTATATATAACCTTATTATTGGGTATAGACCTTTGAATCCGCTCTGATATCTCGGCTCTATTAGCGATTAAGACCTTCATCACATCCTAAAAATTCCTGGGGTGTAGTCTTGAATTGGGGATCTAAGGCTAGCTTCTAACGAAAGCGATAAAACATCTCTCGTTTCATGAGGCAAAATTACTCCATCATCCCAAAGTCTAGCAGTTCCATACCAAACCTCTGATTGTGTAAGATATTGCCCCCTTATCTTTTCTTCATACTTTATAAGCTCTTCTTCATTTCCACTTCCGGCATCTCTTTTTATCTGAGTTAAAACTTTTGCTGCCTGTTCTGGCCCCATTACGGCAGTTCTTGAGTTTGGCCAGGAGAATAGAAATCTGGGTGAATATGCCCTGCCACACATACCGTAGTTTCCTGCTCCAAATGAACCTCCTACTATAAGAGTAATTTTAGGGACATTGGCTGTTGCGACTGCAGAAACTAGCTTTGCACCGTCTTTTGCAATTCCACGTTTTTCGTATTCTTTTCCTACCATAAAGCCGGAGATATTCTGAACAAATAGAAGTGGAATCTTTCTCTTACAGCATAGCTCAATAAAGTGTGCGCCCTTTAATGAACTTTCTGAAAATAATATCCCGTCATTTGCAAGAACACCTATTAGATATCCATCTATATGTGCAAATCCACATATAAGAGTACTACCATAATTTTCCTTAAACTCGTCTAAGTAGGAATCATCCAAAAGCCTTGCAAGTATCTCTCGCATTGGAAAATAGCCTTTTGGATCTTCTGGGATTAGATATTGAATCTCTTCTGGGGAAAATCTTGGAAGAGTTGGTCTTTTAGACCTATTATCCCTTTGTTTTATATTAAGATTAGAAACTACTCTTCTTGCTGTCCAAAGAGCATGCTCATCGTTATCTGCAAGATAATCAACAACCCCAGATTCTCTTGCATGAAGATCTCCTCCTCCAAGCTCTTCTGCTGTAACGATCTCACCTGTTGCTGCTTTGACTAATGGAGGCCCACCTAAAAATATGGTTCCTTGATTTTTTACGATTATTGCTTCATCACTCATCGCAGGGACATAGGCTCCGCCAGCAGTACATGATCCCATTACTACAGAGATCTGAGGGATCCCTTTAGAGCTCATAATGGCCTGATTATAAAAGATCCTTCCAAAATGATTTTTATCGGGGAACACTTCATCTTGCATCGGCAAGAATGCTCCACCTGAGTCGACTAGATAAACACAAGGAAGATTATTTTCGAGAGCGATCTCCTGAGCTCGGAGATGTTTTTTCACTGTTAATGGAAAGTAAGTTCCTCCTTTAACTGTTGCATCGTTTGCAACTACCATGCAAAGAGTACCTTCGATCTTTCCGATTACGGTTTTAATTCCAGCACCTGGTCTTTCTCCGTAAATTCCAAGACCTGTTAGCTCAGCAATTTCTACTCGCTCACTGTTTGGATCAAGTAATTTTTCTATTCTGTCCTGAACAAGAAGCTTCCCACGTTCAGTATGTCTTTTTGAAGAAGGTTCATCAGGTTTTGGAGTAGTATCTTTTCGATGCGAGAGAAGCATTTCCTCTAATTTATTCTTTTTTCTGGTAATATTTTGTGCTGTTCCAAGAGTTGCCACAGACTTTAATGTATTACTTTTTGACCTTGTCCGTCTAGAAACACTATTAGTTATCCTTTATACTCATCCCTCTTGTGAAACACTGGTTAGTTAAGACAGAGCCTTCAGTATTTTCAATTGATGACCTAAAAAAGGTTAAAATTACCCTTTGGGACGGGGTTAGAAACTACCAGGCACGGAATTTCCTTAAATCGATGAAAAAGGGGGATCTTGTTCTGATCTATCATTCAAACGATCAACCCGTAGGAGTGGCCGGAATGGCAGAAGTTTTTAAAGAGGCTTACCCTGACCCTACTCAGTTTGATAAAAAAAGTGAGTACTTTGACCCAGCTTCAACAAAAGAAAATCCAAGATGGGCGTGTCCAGATCTAAAGTATGTTGATAAGTTTAAGAGAATAGTGGCACTGCAAGAACTTAGGGAAGATCCTAAACTAACAAATCTTATACTATTAAAACGTGGCTCAAGATTAAGCGTAACCCCTGTTGCAGCTGATGAATTTAGACGAATTGTGAAACTAGCAAATGGCTAAGATACCTATTAAATCAAAAGATGAGATCGAAAAGATGAGGGCTTCGTGTAAGCTTGTAGCATCACTATTAGATCGTGTTGGAGATATAATTAAACCTGGGATCTCAACAGAATCAATCAATACTTTTATTCACAATGAAACTCTTAAAGCAGGCGCTACCCCTTCAACTCTAAACTATAAGGGGTATACTAAATCAACCTGTGTCTCTATTAACGATGTTATCTGCCATGGAATTCCAAGCCCATTTGAATTTTTAAAATCGGGAGATATCGTAAATGTTGATGTTAGTTGTTATCTAAATGGGTTCCATGGCGATTCAAGTAGGATGTACTTCGTTGGTGGGAGAGAAGCCTGCTCAAAAGATGCCCAAAAGTTAGTTGATACGACTTTTGATGC
The DNA here is from genome assembly GCA_002343185.1 of Deltaproteobacteria bacterium UBA2409. Taxonomy (GTDB): domain Bacteria; phylum Bdellovibrionota_C; class UBA2361; order UBA2361; family DDRT01; genus UBA2361. The sequence continues at coordinate 62,071 of DDRT01000013.1, read as the reverse complement.
TCTCATGGTTGGGGTTGAAGCAGTTAAACCTGGTGCAAAAGTTGGTGATATCGGCGCATCAATTCAAGAATTCATAGAGAGCACCGGACTTGGTTATGGAATTGTAAGAGAATATACAGGTCACGGGGTTGGTAGAAATTTTCATGAGGCTCCGCAGGTACTTCATTTTGGCAAACATGGCACTGGAGACCTTCTAAAGCCAGGTATGACTTTTACTATCGAACCCATGATCAATGCTGGAGGTCATGAAACAGTTCTTTCAAAAGTTGATGGTTGGACAGTTAGAACTAAAGATAAATCATTATCTGCTCAATGGGAGCATACGGTGCTAGTTACAGAGAGTGGGGTTGAGATTTTGACTAGGTAGAGCTTCCCTTTTTTGCTTGGGGGTCAGGCCGGGAGGCCTGACCAGGCAGCTGCTAGCGTTTGCCTAGTCAGGCCTCCCGGCCTGACCCCCAAGCAATTCACTCAACAAATCTTCAGCATCGTAAAACAGATCTGATCAAAAATTTTGTACTCAACTTTAAATGACTCTATAAAACCATAGCCCACAAGAAAATCTTCCGGCTTTAGAATAATCTCTCTCTCATTTATCTCTGTTACAGAAACTGCTGAAAACCAAAATCTTTTTTTAATAAGCGGATGCAGTGCTTTATATATCGCTTCCTTTGCAGAAAAGCATAAAAGACTTTCAACTGGGGAAACAGAAATTTCCTCTTTTAAGAACATCGATCTACACCTAAATGCTGTCTCTGCCCTTGATAAGAGCTCGATATCAATTCCAATACTCCGTAACGATTTACTTACACTAACTGCGGTGAACTCAGTTTTCTTTTTTATATTCGAGATCGATCCAGATACCCCTTTTGGCCAGATTGGAGCGCCTTCACTATCACGTTTAAGATCAAAATCAACAAACCCTAGCTCGGCGAGCAGTCTTTTCGGCAATTCCTTGTCATAACCAGCCGTAATCACTGTCAAAGGATCCTGAAGGTGAAATAGGCAACTCATTGCTTTAGCTTATCAAATTAATCAATATTTTAACTAAAGATATCCAAGAATTCATCCGTTTATAAGAATAATTACCAATGAAAGGACCTGTAATTGTAGTTGATGGAGACGATGAGCAGCGAGGAACGCTTGCCAAAGAGCTATCTGAAAGAGGCTTTAAGGTGACACAAGTGTCAGACGGCACCCGTTGTTTAAGGCTAGTTCAAGGGAAGTCCTGGAGATGGGTTCCAAAAATAATATTTGTTGATTCAGTCTTGGGAGGCCTTAGTGCTTTTGAGCTATTAAGAAGGCTTAGTGAGAAATATGAAGGTAAAGATACAATTCTTGTAATGACTTCAAAATTTAAGTCTCCAGAGGATGAGGTCGAAGCTTTAAATGCTGGCGCATCAGGATATTTGGTAAAACCATTCACTCTAAATGATGTAGAATCTGTTCAAGCACGCGTTCAGGAGAAACGTGAGCGAATAGCTAGTGCTTCAGAAAAATTTAGCGATTAGTTATATTGAATGTGGGCGATTGACCGAATTTGTCCTATCAGATCTTCTATTTTGAACGGTTTCGTGCAAATTCCTTCTATAAAATCCATCTCTTTGAGCTTTTGTGCCTCCATAACATCTGCTGTCATTACAATTATAGGAAGCTTCAGTCCCATAGCTCGGATCTCTTTAATTGCATCAAGCCCACTTAAAACAGGCATGTGAAGATCCATCAGTATAAGATCGAATACGCCATTTTTGGTTTTGTCGACTCCCTGGGCTCCATCGTCAGCTATTTCAACAATAAGCCCTCTCTTTTCTAATATTTTTCTAGCTACCATCTGATTCACTTTATTGTCCTCTACAACTAAAACTCGCTTACCCAATAATGATACATTCTGTGTTTCTATCTGCTTATCTACACACTGATATTCAGATAGCGGTAACCGTACAGTAAATCTTGCTCCTAAGTCTGGTCTGCTATGTACAGTTAGTTCTCCACCCATGAGGGTAGAAAGTTTTTTTGTTATTGTAAGCCCTAAACCGGTACCTCCAAATTTACGTGTTATTGAGCTATCTGCTTGAATAAATGGCTCAAAAATGGTTGCCTGTTTTTCTAGAGGTATTCCCATACCTGTGTCTGTAACATGCACTAGCAGATCTCCATTTAGCCATTCGCCAACGATCAGTATTGAACCGCCAAATGGTGTAAATTTTATAGCGTTTCCAAGTAAGTTAAATAATATTTGTCTAATACGATGCTCATCTCCGAAAAGCCACTCAGGAAGATTATTAGATTCGAATATCAATGTTATCTCCTTTTGCTTAGATACAGATTCTAGCAATTCTATCGATCTTTTAAGACATATCTCTGGGGAAAATGGCTCAGGTACAAGCTCCATCTTACCTGCTTCAACTTTTGATAGATCCAGGAGATCATTTATTATTTTTTGCAAAGTTTCTCCTGAATTTTTTAGAGTCTCAATTAGGTCTCTTCTCTCTTGATCACCCTCTTGTTCTAATAAAATCCCTGCTATTCCTAATATCCCGGTTAATGGGGTTCTAAGTTCATGGCTCATATTAGCTAAAAACTCTGACTTAGTAGTATTAGCCTTTTCTGCTAGAATTCTCAGCTCCTGACTTCTCTTAAATGCCCTAGCTAAAAAGAGGCACAGCACCTCAAGAAGCACAAATAAAAGTGTTAACAGAAGAGCTAATGGTATAAAGGTCTTCATTATCCAGCTTCTTGAGCCAGTTACAACTACAAATCCAATACTACCCCCCTTGCTATTAACATCTGCTATCTTTTCGATTCCCTCAACTCTAACTCCCTTTTCAACAACAAGATCGCTTGAGCCATTCACATTCTTGAAAACGAGAATCCTATCAATAATTGGATCACTAATTTCAGCCTCAAGAATTTTATCTATCTGTTCATAATTTTGCTGCCTTAGAGAAACAGCTAATGAACTTGAAATACGAGCCGCAACCCTTTCTGCAGTTCCCTCAACCTGCCCAAAAAGTGATTCATACTGCCAGAAGAGTATTGAACCCCAAAGAATAAGACATGGAATTGAGACTAGAAACTTCAACACCTCTCCTTTATCGGCACTAGTGTGTAAAAATTTGAGTAGTGATATTAAATAATTACGTGTTGGTTTTATATGACGGAAATTGTGGATTTTGTAGTGCGATTGTTTCTTTGGCCAAACGATCTTCTGATGGAATTATCTTTGAACCACTCCAATCCGAAACTGGCCAGCTTTGGCTATCCAAACTAGGGGGTGTTGATTCTTTGATAGTAGTAAGAGGCGAGAATGCTTACATTTTTAGTGACGCCGTGATTGAAATATTACTACATCTTGGAAGAGCTTATAAGCTCTTGGGTTATCTTCTAAAACTAATCCCAAAACCCTTAAGAGATTGGGGGTATAAAATCGTAGCTAGAAACAGGCACTGCGATTTTTTCTGATACAGATCTACGAAATTTTCTGATACCTGGATGGAGGGTTTTTTATGAGGTTTTTATTGGGGGTATTCCTAGCCCTAAGCGTTCATGCTGAAGGGTTCGATCAAGATTTATTAGACTTTGCTTTTGAGAGGGGGCTAGATCCTTATATCCTAAGTGATGCAATACAGAGCATAAACAGGGATGAGGATAAAATTCTGGCTTGCTTAAAAAAGAGAGATAGAAAGACTTGCATCGGTTGCTGCAATGCAAGCTTTGGACTTCTTGAGCCAGACAAAAAAAGGAGATGTAAGGAGCGCTGCTATGACCAGTGGCCACCCGAAGAGGTCCTTGCAGAATAGAATACAGCAATCTGTGGTTGGTCAGTCTTTAGACTGACCTTCAACAGAGGAAACTCTTAAACATTTTTTCCGATAGAACTAGTGTATGATAACACCAGTTCAGCCCCTACAGCAGCAGAATCAACAGATTATTGATCTAATAAAGCTTTTAAAGCCAATGGGGAGTGCTCCACAACAAGCCTTAGGTCAGGTAGTGGATAACCTAAAACCCTCTACACCGCACTACCTAATGTCCAATATTCCTACCCCCATGCTAGCAGAAGATCTAAGAAGAATGGGTGGAAATAATGTATTTAACCAGGAATGGCAAAAGCTAGTAGCAGAGATGGTAGAAAAAGCAGGAGGCGCTGGGGATGCTGAAAAAGGGTATGTAGCTTGGAGTAAACATGGAGGTTTTATTCATTTTAAAAATCAAACGATCCCTGATGAGCTAAACAAAAAATATGCGGAGATAAGTCTATTATCAGGAGTTGCGATTGAGGATCTAAAGATTAATAACCAATACTCAGAGAAACATTATGCCGGAAAGGCAGAGTTTGCCGATAAATTTATGACATCATTTCAAAATTTTGTTCAAAATCCTCAAGCAGGTTTTGCAGTTGATGGTGGAGGAGTTATGTATAGAATAGCTCAGCACCAAGAAAGTGGTTTGCCATATTTCTTTAAACACAAAAAACAAAGTTGGCTTGGTAAAACTTTCGGCAAGATGATGAAATGGCTCGGGCCAGTTCTTTCAGTATTAAATTTCGTACCTGGTTTAAATTTTTTTACTAAACCTATAAGTATGATTCTTGAAGGGGCAAATACTGCATTCCAGTACGATTATATGAAAGATGTTAAAAATGGGCTTAAAAGGTAGGTTCGGGTAGAAATTTCTCTCTTAGTGTCCGGTATGATAACACGACCTCTTGCTCAGTAACAGCTAATTTACTGATCTTTTTAACTTCATCTTTGAATTTTGGATCTTCTAGTAAATAAACCATTTGATCGCTTTCTAGCCCTGATAAGATAAGATCAGCAATACTTCGCCTGAATTCCACGGAACCGTTTAGCTGACTTGTAAACTGATAAATATCTTCAAACCGTGCTCTAGTGGTGGGTTTTAATTCACCGTAAAAAAAACTTGCATCTTCCCCGACGAGGGATTGAATTGTAACACCACTAGAACCTGTTTGAATTTTGGAATCTTCATTTTTTAAATCTATTGTAGGTCGTTGAGACACTGATCGGCTTGTGGTTGTAACTGATACAGAGCTTTGACCTACTCCTAGTGCTCTAGCGATTGCCGGATGAATACTTCCACCAGACGAAAATTCTCTAAAAAGTTCTAGCTCTGCTTGATTAGTTGGTTGATGTCCTTTAACAAATCCAGTAAGTACAGCTAAAGTTCCCTTATGTGCTGGATTATCCTTCCAAAGTTTTACTCGTGCGACTTTTTCTTGAATAGGATCATGTTCTAACATTGTGGGGATGATACAATCAAAAATTCACTAGTCAACTTTTTTTTAATCTCTGGCTACTTTTCCTAAAACTCTTGCCCTCTCAGTAGTCACCCTCAAGGCTCTAGCCAGAGTTGCCCTTATATTCCCCTCTTCAAGAACATGAAGCCCCTCTATAGTGCACCCAGATGGGGTAGTAACATCATCTTTAAGAGATGCTGGATGAGTGCCAGTAAATAAAACCATTTCTGCTGCACCTCGCATTGTAAGAGCTGCAAGCCTTAAAGCATCCTTTCTTCTAAGACCCATCGCAACTGCACCATCAGCTAGGGCTTCAACCATAGTATAAAAAAACGCAGGCCCACTAGCAGTCAGTGCAGTTAAAACATCAGAGTTACTCTCTGAAAGCTCAACAACCTCACCAAGAGTTGAAAGAAGCTTAAACACATCTTTTTTTCTTTTAAAATTCTCACTAAATGACACTGCGCTTACTCCTGCCCCTATTAAGGAAGGTGTATTTGTTATTACCCTAGCAACATTAAAGTTTTTATAAGCACTTATTGGAACTCCAGTGACTAAGGAAACAAGATTAGAACCAGGAGATAGTTTATCAAGAACAGACCCTAATGAATGAGGCTTTACAGCTATCACATATAGATCAGCTTTTTCTTTATAGTTGGTTGTTAATTTTATAGGCAGATTTTTTTCTTTTTTATAGGAGATCCCAAAAAGATTTTGCTTTCCCAGAACTTTAGTTTGAAGCCATCTTGAAACAATAGCTCTTCCTAAAACTCCCAGACCAACAACTGCAATCTTCATTACTGGCTAACCAAAAGTAGTGTGCTATTAAACTGTGGTGTAAGGGAGTTTATTAGTGTTTTACTGCTCTGTAATATTTCTCTTAGCTCCTGAAAAGGCTTATGCTTTTCAACAAGAACCGGCTTTTCCTTGATTTCTAAAATCTCCAAGGCCGCTCTTGCTGCTTCATACATATCTCCAAATTCATCAAGCAAGCCTAAGTTCTTAGCCTCTTCTCCAGTTAGAACCCTTCCATCTGCAAAACTTCTGACTTTTGAAATATCAAGACTTCTTCCTTTTGCTATGTCTCTTATAAATTGTTCATGAACTTTTTTTGCAGTATCAGTCAGATACTGTGCTTCACTTTCAGTCATCGGCCTAAATGAATTACCTGCATCCTTAAGATCACCACTTTTTAAAGTCACAACTGAGACGCCAACTTTACTGGAAAGCTCACTAAAATTAGGTATCTGCATTATCACCCCAATTGAGCCTGTTAAGGTTCCTGGCTGAGCAAAAACTTTACTTGAGGACATCGCCGCATAAAGCCCCCCTGATGCTGCAACTGCTCCCATGCTTGATACAACTGGTTTTATTGATTTTGCTCTATTAACCGCAGAATAAATCTCCTGAGACGGGCCAACTGCTCCTCCTGGAGAATCAATCCTAATAACAATGGCTTTAATTGATTTATCCTCTACAAACTCATCAAGTTGGCTAAGGATATCTGAAACATCCATTATCATCCCTTCAAGTCTTACGACTCCAACTCTTGCTCCAGTTTTAGGTGTAAGATCTTTTGAAAGCTGCGATGCGCTTATTGCTCCAAAAAACATTATAACTAAAACAAAAACTGTCACGATCTTTGCAAGCCAAACAAAATATTCTTTCATATACTCTCTAATAAATTAGTCGATTGATCCCCACCTAAAACTTCTAAAGCCTTTGCCCTTCTTAAATACTTATGAAGTGGATACTCATAAGTAAATCCAACTCCACCATGAAGCTGGATAGCCCTTTCAACAGTTAAAGCCCCATGAGTTTCAGCGAATTTCCAGGCTGAAAATGCTGTTAAATCTGACTGAGAGGGTGAATTATCAAATGCCCAGGCTGAAAACTGAGTCAGAGCGGAGAGACCCTCTACTTTGACATAACTATCAGCTAATGGATGAGCAACTGCCTGAAAACTTCCTATCGGAACACCAAATTGAACTCTAGTTTTTGCATAATCTACAGTCATTGAGATCGCTGCTTTCATTACACCACACATTTCTGATGCTAAAAGCAAAAATGGAAACGATGAATTTATCTCTTTTCCCTTAAATTCTTTTAGTTTAACGAACTCATAATTTTGTGTTTTATCAACACAGCTATAATCTTCTACTACTAGATCTTCAGCTAAATAAACTTTTAGACCATCTACTATTAATGATTTTCCTTCTACTTTAGTGGATCTAAATATTACTGAATCTTTTGAAACAAAACCTACTCTTGATATAGTCTCATTAGCCCAAACAGATAATGAAACAGGAGTTGGGCTTAGAAGTTCTCCTTCAAGTTTTGCAACAAGAACAAGTAAAGCACTTTGCTCCTTAAAATCAGGATCTAAAAATAACTCTTTCAACATAGAATGAAGATCATCACCTGAGCTAAGCGCCGCTCTTAGCGACTGCTCCATTTCAATAAGCTCTTTTGATATCTTCATAGCATCCCTAAAAGACCTTTTACTTCATCTGAAGGAGTCCAGGGAGGGGAAAAGACAACTGTTAGATCAACTGAGCTTACTCCCTCTAAGGCTCCTACTTTTTCTTTTACCTGATTTGTTAACAAAGGCCCCGCGGGACACATTGGAGTTGTAAAAGTCATCTCAATTTTAACCTTACTCTCTTCAATCTCGATCCCATAAATTAAACCTAAAAACCATATATCAAGAAAAAGCTCCGGATCCTCGATCGTCTTTAAAACCTCAATTATCTGATCTTTTGTAACCATGAAGCTTCGATTCTAGATCAGCTGTTCTGAAGATACCATAATAGCTTGCTCTTTTTACGAGCTTAACGGTAAAAATGGGTTTGTGCGTTATAAAGAACATCAAAATTTTATAGATTCCCTTAGAAAATTCCTGGCACAAAAGGTGACCCCTCATGTTAACGAATGGGAGGAAAAGGGAGACTTTCCTAGTGAGATATTTAAAACCCTAGGGGAAGCAGGTTATTTAGGGCTCCTAATCAATGAAGACTCTGGTGGTGTTGGTGGAGATTACGAGCTAGCTGCTGCCTGGTGTGAAACATTTGGGGAAGTCCCAAGTGTAGGATTTACTGTCGGAGTTAATATGCACTCACTTGTAGTAGGTCATGCACTCGATCGTTTTGGCTCTAAAAGACTTAAAGATATTTGGCTCACACCTGCTATTACCGGAGAAAAAATCGGGGCATACGCATTCACAGAGCCAGGAGCAGGAAGCGACCTTGCCTCCCTAAGAACAACTGCAAAGAGAGATGGCGATTCGTGGGTTATAAATGGAGCTAAAACTTTTATTACAAATGGATGTAGAGCTAGTTTTGTTCTACTACTTTGCAGAACTGATCCGACTAAAGGCTACAACGGATTTACGACCTTCGTTGTCGACACAAAACTTCCTGGATTTAGTGTTAGTAAGAGATTAAAAAAACTTGGATGGCTTGCTTCTGACACAGCGGAACTAACCTTAGAAAATGTTAGAGTTTCGAATGATGATATTTTAGGAGAAGAGGGTCAAGGCTGGATTCAAAGTAGTGAAAGCTTAAGTTGGGAAAGATTAATGCTAACCCTTACATCGATAGGTGGTGCTAAGGAATGTTTAAAATCAACGATTCAATACTGTAAAGATCGCGTTGCATTCGGAAAACGATTAATTGATATCGATCTAATCCAAGAAATATTAATTGATATGAAACGGGTAATCTTAGATGGAGAGATCCTTTGTGATAAAGCAATCGCACTTCTTCAAAAAGGTGAAGATAATCGCGGAATTTGCGCCGCTGTTAAAAGACTTGTCTGTGATGAACTTGTTGAACTTGCCGATAAAGCAATTCAGCTTCATGGAGGATATGGCTATACTACCGAATTCCCTCCTGAACGATGGTGGCGAGATCTTAGATTAATGCCAATCGGAGGAGGAACAAGAGAGGTTTTAGGGAATTTGGTGGGGAAGGAGATATTTGGTAAGGGGTGAAGATCTGTTTCTCTGTTCTCCGCATATCCGTGTGCCGCTTGCTGTAAGCTGAAATCTAAAAACTTGGGGGTCAGGCCGGGAGGCCTGACCCCCAAGCCTACTACCCTTCAGCCCCTATCTCCCCTAATCTTTTAGGTTCTCTTGCAACTCTGAGTGCATTTAACACAGCAAATAGATCAATCCCCTCTTGAATTAACGCTCCTTGGACTGGGGTAATTAGACCGAATGAGGCAAATCCCATTCCTACTAAACTTAAGACCATTCCTCCTATCACGCTAACGAGCATTACTCTTTTCATCCTACTAGCTAAATGAAGAAGCTCATCCACTCTATAAAGAGCACTATCTAAAACTACACAGTCAGATGCTTCAGCAGATATATCTCCTCTTTTTCCAAGTGCAACACCAACAGTTGCTCGAGATAATGCTAATGCATCATTAATTCCATCTCCAACAAAGATCGTTTTATTTTTTTCTTTATCAACCTGTTTTACTTTATCCTCAGGGGATTGGCTGAAGAGTACTTCCTTTATTCCAACAAGCTCTGCTACTCGTCTTACTTCACTTTCTCTATCACCTGATATTAATACCACACGAGAGATCCCATGACTGGCCTCTAAGTGGTCAATAAAAGGTTTACTATCAGGTCGTGGGGCATCTAGAAATTGGAATAGACCTGCTAACTTTCCATCTACTAAAACCACACACTCTAGTCCAAATTCGTCGTAAACAACTGGATGCTTCTTTCTGCTGGTAACTACAATATTTTTTCCGTTTACGACCCCACTTAAACCCTCACCTGGTTTTTCACTAACAGAAGTTACAGGAAGTGGGACAAGTTTTCGTTTTTTCGACTCTTCAAGAACAGCTTTTGCTAAGGGGTGCTTTGAGTATTGCTCTAAACTTGCTGTAATTTGGACTAGCTCGTCCTCAGATATATTATTCGAATAGATTCTATAAACACTTGGTAACCCAAAAGTAATAGTTCCGGTTTTATCCAGTAAAAGTGCCTTACACTTAGGTATCAATTCTAGAGCAGCTGGATTTCTAATTACAATACCGCGTTTAGCAGCAACTGATACTGCTCCAATAATACATACAGGGATCGCAATTAACAGAGGACAGGGGGTGGCAATAACCAAAACTGCGAGAAATCGCAAAGGATCTCCACTAACTCCCCATGCAAGTCCAGCTATCAATAAAGCAAGTGGAGTAAACCAGGCACCAAGATTATCACCAAGCCGTCTAATTGGAGTTTTCTCAGACTCTATTCTCTTCATGGTGCTCACTATCTGAGAATACCGTGAGTCCTTAACTCTCGATGTTGGTCTAACTTTTAGCATCGACTCTCCATTGAGAGCGCCTGATAAAATTTCTGAGCCTGGGATCTTCCTCATCATGTATGGCTCACCAGTTAAAAACGACTCATCCATTACAGATGTTCCCTCAACAACAGTTCCGTCAACAGGAGATACTTGGTGAGGAAGAATCACTAAGACATGATCAGTAGTAATTTCTTCAACGGGAATTTCCCTTACTCTTGAACCATCAATAACTTGAGCAATTTTAGGCATTCTGTTCATTAATGCCCTAAGACTTGAGGATGCTTTGGCAACTACAAATTGCTCAAGCACTTCACCTCCAGAGAGCATCAGTACAATGACTACTCCAGCTAAGTGCTCATCTAATATAAGAGATACAACAATTGAAATTCCTGCTAGCAGATCAGCACCAAACTCAAACCTTACTGCTTTTCTTAAAAGATCAATTAACAAAAGTCCTCCCCCTAAGGCGAGGACTCCAAATAAGGGGATTTCAATTCCGAAAATTATGTAAATTAAAATAGATAAAAGAGCAGTGATTGCTATCCAGATCTCTTTCTTTTTAAGCATGTAATTTCTCAGCTTCGGTGTATGGATCAGATTTTTTCATAAGACATCTTTCAACAGATTCTTCTAAAGGTTTTGCCAGGTCTTCGGAAAATTTTGATAAAAATCTTCCTACTGCAACTGTCCTTATCTTTTCTCTTAGTCTATTTTTATTTTTTACTTCCCCTTGTTTTGAATCTTTGAGCCACTTTTGGTGTTCTTCGATTGAGGAATAAAGTTTTCCTATCCCTTCCCCGGATGTAGCAATGGTTCTAGTTATTATAGGCTTCCAGCCTTTAAGATCTCCTAAGCTTAAGAGTAAATTAAGGTCTCGCTCTAAAAGATCAGCGCCCTCTCTGTCACTTTTATTAATAACAAAAAGATCAGCAATCTCTATAATACCAGCCTTGAAGGTTTGAACAGCGTCCCCCATCCCAGGAACAAGGGTTACGATTACAGTATCTGCAACTCTTACAATATCAACCTCTCCCTGCCCGACTCCAACTGTTTCAACAATGATCAGATCAAACCCTGCAGCGTCTAAAATATGTACACTATCCAAAACAGCTCTGCTAAGTCCCCCCAATGCTCCACGTGAGGCTAAAGATCTAATATAGATTGAATGATCTGAGGCAGCCTGACTCATTCTGATTCTATCACCTAAGATTGCACCACCTGTATAGGGACTTGATGGATCAACTGCTAAGACTGCAACTTTTTTATTTAAAGTTCTTGCAAATAGTGCAAGCTGATCAACTAAAGTTGATTTTCCAGCCCCAGGACTACCAGTAACGCCCAAGATATAGGCATTACCTGAGAGCTTAAATGCTTCCTTTAGTATAGGGAGTATGCGGTTGTCTCCGTTCTCAGCAGCAGAGATCGCCTTTGCAATTTTTCTTACCGAGTCCAACTCCTTCATCCAGAGGCTATACTAACGCCACTGAACCGTTACGCCAACTGAATAATATCGTTTAGAAGCTGGTTAATCGTTGTAATAATCCTTGAGTTCGCCTGAAAACCTCTTTGAAGAGTGATCAGTTTTACGAACTGGTCAGCTATATCTACAGTTGAAAGTTCAATCCTGCCTGACTCGATTGTTCCAAGAGTTCCTGACCCAGGGCGACCAACAATTGGCTCCCCTGAGTTTGGAGACTGTTGAAGAAGGTTATTACCAGATCTTGTTAATCCTTCAGGGTTTGAGAAGTTAACAAGTCCAATTGTTCCAATTATAGAACTTTGTCCGTTACTTAAAAGAGCAAAGATCTCTCCGTTTTGGCTGATAGAGATACTTCCTACAGAACCAACCCCTTTTCCGTTTTGAGTAAGTGCAGTTACGTTACTCTGGGTTGAGAACTGAGTGAAGTTCGAAAGATCTAAATCTATAGATGAAGTAGAAGATCCGTTCGCCCAAGGAACACTAAGCTGTAGTGATGTTTCACTTGTGGAGGTTAGAGTTCCATCAGGATTGAACTGTAAAACGATATTGGCATCAGTTCCAGCCGAGTTATAAATCAACCTTGGCTCTCCTGCATCACCAGCTGGGCTGCCTGAAACTTCTTCGGCATTTACGTAAGCCTGAGCAGTATACTCGTTGGTAGCTGTCTTAAAGAAAAATACAGTAATTGTATGCGCGGCTCCTAAGGTATCGAACACCTCAACTACGGTTGAAAACTCGGCTGCATTACTTAAATCAGCATATGTTCCAGTTCCTGCTCCTGCGGTTCCAGCACGTGGGGTAGTCGCATTAAGTGCAGCTAATGTACCGGCTGCAAGGTTAGTTGCACTTGCATCTACGTTACCAGTAACTGTGATCTCGCTTGTTGAAATATTTGTATCCTGAGAAGCATTGTTAATGTTAATTCTCTCAAGAGCGCCTGAACCACCTGCTGGGAAGCCTAAAACTTCTAAGTTGTTTTGGTTAACAAGAAATCCTGCTGAGTTAACTTTAAAGTTTCCAGCTCTTGAATAAAAACGTTGCCCACCATCATTGAGTACAAAGAATCCGTTTCCTGCTATGGCAAGATCCAGCTGCCTACCTGTTGATTCAAGAGTGCCTTGAGTAAAGATCGTACTAACTGCTGCAATCTGAGAGCCAGAACCAACAACTCGGTTTGAGGCTTGTCCACCGGATACCAAGTCTTCAAACTCAGATCTTGAAGCCTTAAAGCCGATTGTGCTTGAGTTAGATATGTTATCTCCCACTACCGCGATTGCTGTACCATGGGAGGCGATACCTGAACGACCTGCGAATAAACCGTTAACTATGCTCGACACGTTTTCTAATCTCCAAAAATATTAGCTAGCTGCTCTTACCTCGATTATCTCTTCTGGGGATATCTCCCTGTTCCCAATCAGAAGTTTTGGTTCAGGACCTGGAACGAATCCGCTCACAATTCCTGATACAAATCCTGGACCTCCAAGTGGGGCACCACGATCATTAGTACCTACAATCTGCGCTTTGTAAGTACCATCTGGTACACTCAATCCATCCAGTTCCACACTATGCCTACCTGCATTTAGTGCTGAGAGTTCCTTCTCTCCAACAACCGCTCCATTCGAATCCAATAACTGTAATTTTAATGTTTGAGCGTTACTAGTTAGATTAAATGCAACGCGTCCACCATTTCCACCAGAAACCTGTACATCATTAGAATTAAGAACAACTTCAGTTCCAAGATATGATGCTATTGAATTAAGTGTGTTGTCTGGCTCTTTACTGATCTTTTCATTAATTGACATCAATTGTTCTAATTGACTGAAAGTTGCAAGATCCACTGCAAAGCGATCATTTTCCATCGGATTAAGCGGATCCTGGTTTTTAAGTTGGGTTACTAAAAGCTGAAGGAACTGATCTCTTGAAACCTCCGCTGCACTCCTCTTATCGGTTTGTCCAGTCGAGGTGAGAGAGCTTGGAAGATTTGAGGTATCAATAGTTGTCATTTATGCCACCCAGTGGTCTAAGTCAGACCCCTTATTTTCTTTAGGCTCGTGGTGCTCTTGGCTACCAGACTTTCCTTTTCTTTGTCTTGGAGCACGTTCTTCCGTTGCTCTTTGTTCAGTCTCAGATCCTATCGATACGGCAACTTTTTCCACGTTCAATCCTAATTTCCTTAATGAAATCACCAGCTCATGGGCCTGTTCCCGGAGGAAATTGCCCACAGCGCTGCTTTCAGGAACTATACGTGCATGAAGTGCGCCATCTTTTAGGCTTATATCAACCTTAACTGAGCCTAAACTTGGTGGATCGAGCCTAAAAGAGAGCGATTTTGTCTCTTTAGCAGTAGCTACCTCACTTAATACCTGCTCAACTCGCTTTAGAGTTCTAGCTTCAAGAGCTGGTGGAATTCGAACGATGCGAGATGCGCTCTTCTTTTCCCCTCTTGAACTTTCAACTGCTGGAGCCGAAATAGCTATTGAATTAGGTTTTGCCTCGTCAGCACTTCTATTACTCTGTGAGTTACCTGAGGCCAAAAGAGCTCCAGAAATCATGAGGTTAGAATGGATTAGGTTAGAAATTAGTAGCCCTGGAGGAGTAAGCTCTGGAGCAAGATCTTTAGCTGATTCAGCTCTGACATCGCTTACTAGGATATCACTAACTTCTGGTATTGATGGCTTAACTTCTTTCTCTGGAGAGCTTAGATCTTTCTGATCTAGTTTTTGCTCTAGAAACTCTGAAACTATCTCTTTTATCTCTATCGGAAGCGACTCAATTGGCTCTTCAATAACTTTTGTTGGATCTAAATTTGCACTAAATTGTTGTTGTGGATCGGCTCCTGACTCGTCAATAACTACCTCTTCACCTGGGAGTTCAACTATTTCTTGTGCAACTTCCTTTGAAGGGTCTTCGCTTAATACTGGAACGAAAGTGACAGCTGATTCATCCAATAATTCAACATTTTCAACCTGTTTTACTGCTTCAAGCCCCTCTATCTCCTGAATATCTACTGGATAAACTCCAACTAGCTGGTCTACCTCCTCCTCTACTGATTCATGAGCAACTACTTCTTGAACTACTGACTCAACATCTTCCTTCGGTTGATCTTCTTTTTGTTTAACATCAGCTTGTTCCTTTCCAACTACAGCTACATCTTTATTATTTTCATCACTTTTCTTGGGTTTTACTGACTTTTCTTCAGCTTTTTCTTTTATATGCTGCTCCGCTGATGGCTTAGGGCGCTCTCCATCATGACGTTCTACTTTAGGTCTAGGGAAAAATGCTTTTGGCTCTTCTACCTCTTTTTTTCTGGCTGAAATCGGTAAAGCCTCAGGAAGTTCACTCTTAGGGGCACTTGTTTTGAGAGATTCAGTAATCTTATCAAGATACTTATGAAACTCTTCTATAAGGGTTTCTTTTGATTTAACTACCTTTGGCTGAAATGATATTGGCTCAATAGGTCGCATTGTCCTGTCTATATGGCAAGGATAAGACCAAACCTAAGGGATTAAATTGATTAGAAAATCAATCAACTGAGTGGCGAATTTTTTGCCTCGTTCGGCAATAATTGTGCTGTAAATGATTCGCTAATGCTAAACTCTGAAAGCCATATACCTAAATAGGCTCGAGCAAAGTCATCATTATTAACACGACCCATTTCTTTCCCGTTTTTTAGAAGTGAAATCCCTTCTCCCGGGCTAAAAAGCAAAAGATATTTGTCTCCTTTAACAATATCAGAATAATAAGACTCAAACTGACTAAGACTTGATTCGATACTGTCAAATTCAACTGTTTGATTTTGTTTTATTAATTCTCTTCCGGATTTAACAAAGTCTGAGGCTGAAAAGTTAAGATGATACAAAATGCTAAGTGCTATTGGAACTGGAGCACCTGAGCCCTTCATCCATTCTTTAACTGCTTCAACAGAGACATTTTTGTAAATACTTGAGGTATATATTTTGAACCCAAAGTACCTAAAAACTGCCGTGCTTGTCTTAGGAAGACTTATTTTACTAAGGTTAATGGATTCAGCGAATCCAGTTGAGACTAAAAGAAGGGCTAAGAAAAAAGTCTTCATCACAGAATATTATTGAGATAGAAGTGTTGGTTTAGCAACGTTACTCAATAACCCCTGAGAGCTCCTTAGCAAGCTCCTGAGGTAAGTTATCGAAAATAAACTCTAATCTTTCTTTTTTAATCTCATCATTGAGCTCGGTAAGCTTTTGATAACCTGATTGAAGTGGGGTTTTATCTTCATCAAAATGCTTAGCCATCATCTCCTCTAGCAACTCATTTTTTTGATTAAGCTTAATCTTTATTCGTTGCCTCGATTGAAGAAGTACTTCTCTAACTAATTCTTTCTCCTTTTCAGATAGACTGACTTTTAGAAGTAATCGACCTAACTCAGAATCAATTGCATCCGATTCCCGTGATTTTTCTTCAAGCTCTAGAGCTTCTAAATACTCTTTAGCATACTCATCTCCAAGAGCCCGCTCTACTACTCGTTTTCGTTGATCGATGGATAAATATCTTCCACTTACTTCTCTTTTAAATTCTTCTTTAACTCTAGAAGTCTGCTCATCGTTTAGTGAAAGACGTTCTTTAACACTCTTTAAATACTCTTCAACTCTCCAGGCATCGGATTTTATGAGCTTACTTGCATATTGAGGTTCCAAATCCTGACTAAAGATTAGACTCGGAGGTGCCGATTTATGCTGCTCGGAATATGTGGTTATAGGCTTATTAGGTGCTTCAAAAAAAACTAGAGAAATTAAATAGATAGCAACAATGCACAGAAAAAGATTGAATTTGGTCATACCATCCTATACCTTCCCAAGTCTCATGATTCGAGCACTCTCCATATTAGTTTGCAACGTAGCAATTGCATGCCCTCTGATTGGCGGTGTTCCTGACTATAACTGCGATGGAAAAGTAAATGTAGTTATTCTTGGCGATAGTATCGTTTATGGAACTGGAGATGATGCTTTTGGTGGCAAAGGTGGTTGGCCATTGAGAGCAAAAGCAAAGATTCATGAAATATCTGTAAAATCATTTGGAATTCCTGGCGATCGAACCTTTTGGCTACTTCCAAGATTACAACAAACATTAAGAGGAAAGCGATTTCGATATCATCCTCTTTTAGGAAACATGAGCTCAATCAAGGTAAAAAGAGCAATATTAGAGGCTGACTATATTTTCTTTTATGTTGGGGTTAACAATTATTGGAGCCTACTCTCACCAGAAGACACAATAAACGATCTTATAAGAATTAGGACACTGATTCATCGATATGCAAAACGAAGTCTCGATGTTCCACCACTCATTATTCTATCAAATCTTTGGGTTCCTAATCGAGTTGGACAGGGTCCATGGGTACGTGAACTAAATACTCAGATTTCTGCTTTAAATTCTCTGCTAAAACCCACAGATCTTAGATTTAATCACTTAGGTTACCAATTACTTAATTCTGATGCACTTCATCCAAGTTCTCGTGGCTATGATGCAATGTTTAGACAGTTTAAAAGATACTTGCGCCATACCCTCCCCGGTAAGGTTAACAAGATCCATGGCGATGAGGACGAAGATGGAGTTTATGATGTTTTTGAGACTCTTAAATACGGTACTGACACCAGTCTTGATGATACAGATGGAGACGGGCTTTTAGATGGGGTCGAAATATTCGAATTAGAGACAGATCCATTAGATCCAAATGATCCTGCTCCCGCCCAGTGAGGATAGCCTATCTCACAGGTAATTGCGGTTGCTTAGCCAATCCTCTATAACAACAATTGGGAATGAATAGACCCGAACCTTGGCACATAGTAATCCCTGTCCTTGCTAGAGTTTTAGTTTGGGGTGCTCTGTTTTTAGTACTTTATTTACTAAGATCGTTCTTTCTCTTAGTTTTTCTGACATTTGTTTTTGCTTATATTCAGGCAAGCGCAGTCGACAGGCTTTCATCGAAGGTTAAAAGTAGGGTTTTAAGAGTTGTATCTGTAGCTTCTTTTGGACTCCTTATCCTGGTTTTAGTTGGGGCTTATTTGATTCCAACTGCAAGAGTTGAGGCGTTTAATTTTGTTGAAAAAGTTCCTACTTATTTATCAGAGCTTGACCAGCTTGTATTTGAACTTGCAAATAAATATCCAGTAATCGCTCAGATTTTTCCTGAAGCGCATCTTGAGGAGAAACATTCTGTTGGAGTACAGATTTTGCAGCTCCTCTTAGGCTTTGGAGACGAGACAACAGGACAGCAAACACTAAAAGATACAGTTGGTGGGATAGCCAACTTCGGCAAGAGTGCAGTTGCAGTCGGTTCTGTATTTCTACTTTCCCTACTCTTCTCCTTTTTGATCGTATTAGATCTTCCATCCCTAACTAACGGAGCAAGATCTCTTGCGGAATCAAAACTTAGGTTTGTTTATAATGAAACTGCGGGTACTATAGTAAATTTTGCCAGAGTCCTTGGAAAAGCGCTTGAAGCTCAGTTGATGATCGCTCTCTTAAATACATTTTTAACTGCCATCGGTCTTTTGGTATTAGGACTTGGAGATAAAATGGCATTCTTATCTATCATAGTTTTTTTCTGTAGTTTCATACCTGTCGCAGGGGTGTTTATCAGTTCAACTCCGATCTGTTTATTGGCTCTACAAAGTGGTGGATTCTCATTAATGCTTTTCGCAATAGCTCTTATCACTATAGTGCATATTGTTGAAGCTTATATTCTTAATCCAAGGATCTATGGGCATCATCTTCGTATGAACCCTGTAGTAGTTCTAATTATTCTTACTATCGGTGGAAAACTATTCGGTGTCTGGGGATTAGTTCTAGGAGTTCCAATCTGTAATTACATATTTGGCTACGCTATTAGAGATGAGCGTAAAGAAGCTTAGCATAAAGATTGAGGGCAGACCTACCAAGTGGAAATTCGAGCATTTCTAGGAAACTCTAGCGATGGGTGGACGGCATGAACCTTCGGTTCATTCTACGGTAAGATTGCTCGCCAGCTCGCAATCATCCCTTGTTAGGGCTCGATTGCACAGCTTTGCTGTGCGACTCGCACCTCCCCATGTTTTTTTGGTTCGAGTCCACCCCGAAATTTATGCATTTACGGAAACTCTAGCGATGGGTGGACTCGAACCACCGACCTCAGAATTATGAGTTCTGCGCTCTAACCAGCTGAGCTACATCGCCATAAGTGAACCGGATGATTGTATAATATAAGATGGGAAAGTTCAAAAAGAGACTAGACAAATGCTAGCAGATGCCTGGTCTGGCTTTAGCCTGACCTTCTCTTGTCCGCACCAGCGGACGAAGCAAAAAAATAGCTAAGGACTGGTTTCCTACTCCGCTAAAGCTTCAAAGGACAAGAAAACCAGTCCCCAGGCAGTTTTTCTAACCAAACATCTCCTTTACTCGATCAAAAAATCCTTTTGAAGAGTCTTTTTCTTTATCTTCTAGAGCCTGAAGTTTTAGAAGTTCGGTTTTAAACTGTTCTGAAACTTTTTTAGGAATATGAATCTGAACCTGCACATGTTGATCTCCTCTTCTAGTTGTTCCTAGAATCTGAATTCCTTTATTTTTTAATCTAAAAATCTTACCACCTGTAGTTCCTGCTGGTATCTTTAGCTTTACCATACCCTCTAATGTAGGGACTTCAATCTCTCCCCCCAAAACAGCTGTAGCATAAGAGATAGGAACTTCGCAGAGGATTTCACTTTCTTGACGTTGAAAAACTGGATGAGCCTTTATAGCCACCTGAACGTAAAGATCTCCTGCTGGGCCACCTTTTTGTCCAGCTTCACCTTCACCGCGTAGCTTAAGTCTTTGACCATGATCAATTCCAGCAGGGACTTTTACTTTGAGCTGGGATCGTTTCATTTTTAGCCCCGCTCCATTACAACCTGGACATGGCTTTGATATCTTCTCTCCCTGCCCTCCACACGCTGGACAGGATCTAGCGATTGTAAAGAAGCCTTGATTAACTCTTACTTGACCTGCACCACCGCACTGGCTGCATTTTTCAGGAACGCTTCCTGGTGCTGCACCTGAACCTGAGCAGTCAGGACATGACTCGCCTCTTTGAATGGAGATTTCTTTTTCAGTTCCAAATGCAGCTTCTTCAAAAGTTACTTCGAGATCGTATCTGAGATCTCTACCTGCCCTGCCACGAGAAGTAGTTCTCCCACCACCTCCGCCTCCAAAAAACTGCCCGAATATGTCTCCAAATATATCTTCAAATCCTGAGAAATCGCCAAAATCGCCGAATCCGAATGGACCCGATCCACCTCCACCTTGGAAAGCTGCTTCCCCGAACTGATCGTACTTTTGTCGCTGTTCTGGCTCAGAGAGGACAGCATAGGCTTTGGAGATCTCTTTAAACTTTTCTTCAGCAGCCTTATCTCCAGGATTTTTATCCGGGTGATATTTTAATGCTAACTTTCTGTAAGACTTTTTAATCTCATCCTGCGAAGCAGTTCTTGAGACTCCAAGCAGTTCATAGTAATCCATAGATTATTTCGAGTCTTGAACCTCTTCATAATCTGCATCCACTACTGTGTCATCCTGTGGTTTAGCGCCTTCGGTTGCTCCTCCGCCAGCTGAAGCCTTCTTGTACATCTCTTCAGAAAGCTTGTGTGTGCTCTTAGCTAGCTCTTCAAAAGCCTTCTCCATTTTGTCTTTGTCATTGCTTTCAAGTGCAGACTTAGCATTTTGAACTGCTGTATCAATTGCACCCCGATCCACTTCACTTAAAGCTGAACCATGCTCAGAAAGAGTTTTCTCAGTTGAGTAGATTAGACCATCAAGCTTGTTCTTTGATTCGATTGCCTCTCTTTTAGCTTTATCTTCAGAAGCATGAAGCTCGGCATCTTTGACCATCTTCTGGATCTCTTCTTCAGTAAGTCCGGAACTTGCAGTAATTTTAATAGACTGCTCTTTTCCGGTTCCTAGGTCTTTAGCAGAAACAGAAACTATACCATTACTATCAATATCGAATGTAACTTCAATCTGAGGAATACCCCTTGGTGCTGGTGGAATTCCAACAAGTTCAAATCTACCAAGAGTTTTGTTATCTCCTGCCATTTCACGTTCCCCTTGAAGAACATGGATTGAAACTGCAGGTTGATTATCACTTGCTGTAGAGAAAACTTGAGATTTTCTGGTAGGTATAGTTGTGTTCTTTTCAATAAGTTTTGTGAACACTCCACCATAAGTTTCAATACCTAAACTTAAAGGGGTAACATCAAGAAGAAGAACATCTTTTACGTCTCCCTGAAGAACTCCCCCTTGAACAGCTGCACCGATAGCAACTGCCTCATCTGGGTTAATGCTCTTAGAAGCCTCTTTTCCAAAGATCTCTTTTACCTTTTCCTGAACAGCTGGCATTCTTGTCATACCACCAACAAGAATTACCTCTCCAATTTCACTAGGAGAAACTCCTGCATCTCTTAGAGCTGTTTTACATGGCTCGATTAATCTCTTAAGAAGATCATCGCACAGTTGCTCAAGCCTCGCCCTTGTAAGCTTAACCTGTAAATGTTTTGGTCCACCGGCATCTGCTGTAATAAAGGGCAGATTAACTTCTGTCTCCATTGATGAAGAAAGCTCGTGTTTCGCTTTCTCTGCTGCTTCTTTCAGTCTTTGAAGAGCCATTGTGTCGGATCTAAGATCGATCCCTTGATCTTTTTTGAACTCATCAGCCAGGAAATCAACTATCTTGTGGTCGAAATCTTCTCCTCCGAGATATGTATCACCGTTGGTGCTTTTTACCTCGAAAACTCCGTCGCCAAGTTCCAAGATCGAGATATCAAATGTACCTCCTCCTAAGTCGAATACTGCAATGGTTTTCTCCTGTTTTTTCTCTAACCCATAAGCAAGAGCGGCAGCTGTAGGTTCATTGATAATTCTTAAGACATTAAGCCCGGCTATTTTACCTGCGTCCTTAGTAGCTTGTCGTTGAGCATCATCAAAGTATGCGGGCACTGTAATAACTGCATCTGTTACTTTCTCACCAAGATAGTCCTCAGCAGTTTGCTTCATCTTTGTTAAGATCATCGCTGAAACTTCTTGAGGGCTCTTAGGCTCACCCTTTAGCTTCACCCAAGCATCACCATTTGGCGCACTTGTAATCTCGTATGGAAGTACTTTCTTGGCTTTCTCAACTTCAGGAGAAGACCCCTTTCTTCCAATAAGTCTTTTAACAGCAAAAATAGTATCTTTAGGGTTTGTAACAGCCTGACGCTTTGCAACCTGCCCTACGAGCCTCTCTCCTGACTTATTAACTGCCACAACAGAAGGAGTAGTTCTGGCACCTTCGCTGTTAGCAATGACGGTGGGGGATCCCCCCTCCATCACAGACACGCAAGAGTTTGTAGTTCCTAAGTCTATTCCAATTACTTTTCCCATATTTCCTTCCTAATCTACTAAATAACCACCATTCTGAGCGTTTTCAATCACTTGAGGGCTCTTTTTCTACTGAAACAACGACCTCAGCTACCCTTAAAAGCTTATCCTTATAAAAATAGGCTTTTTTGTGTTCATCTACCACCTTATCTGGCTCATCCCCAGGAACTTTAGATAGTGCCATATGAATGTTTGGATCGAAATCCTGTCCTATATAGCTCTGAGACTTAACCTCATATCTGGTCAATAGATCTTGAAGCTCTTTATAGATCATCTCGACCCCAGCCAGAACCTTTTCAGGCTCTGAGTCTTTAAATTTTAGTGCCCGCTCAAAGTTGTCTACTACATCCAGAAGATCTCTAAATATGCCCTCCCCCTGGTACTTAATAAGCTCACTTCGCTCTTTTGCTACCCGCTTCTTAAAGTTATCAAACTCAGCAAGTAGCCTGAGATGTTTATCTTTTAACTCATCGGCTTCTGAGGGCTTACTTTCTTCGACTGGCTTTGCCTCTTCCACATTGCTCTCTGAGGTATCTTCTTCCACTTTCTTAAAAATTCCCTTCCAATCCAAAATAAAGTACCTTTAACTACTGTTTCCTAATATTTCAAGGGCTAAGCCCTGCACTCCTTAGGTTTTGAGCTTTTTAGCTCAAAACCTCAGGAGTATTGCAGGGCGAGCGTGGGTTTGGCGGAGCCAAAACACGCTTAAAAAAGTTTCTTTCTTTTGCCCTAAATACTTCTATACTCAAAACTAAAGCTCAGTTTAGTATAGTATATGATTCGTTCAACATTAGAGGGAATAGTGCTCCGCGTAAACCCCTATCGTGATTCTAAGGTGATGTTGAGTATTTTATTTAAAGATGGTGGAAAAAAGTCGCTTAGTGGCCCGAAAAAGCTTGGCCTTGATATGGGAGACTTAGGTAATTTTGAGGTCACAAGCAGTAAAGGGAATGAGACTGTCACTGGAATTACCGGTTTAAAGAGCCCTAGGAATGTCAGAACCAACTATGCTGCTCTGATCCTTTTAGGCTCAATCTGTGAGATCTGTGAAAGAGCAACAGAAGGCTCAGACTCAGAAGATCTATTTGAGGTATTAAAGCTAGGAAAAACTGCTCTTAGTGAAGCAAAAAAACTAAAAGATCTCTTAAAGGCATATGTTTTAACTATTTCAGGTATTGGTGTTCATCTTGGAATTTCAAATGGCCTAGAAGTTCCATCAAAAAAAACTCTACTAGGACTTCTTGATAAGATCGAGGAGTTTATTGGAAAGAAGCTTTACTCAAGACCAAATGTTGAATCGTTACTTGATGATCTCGAGCATAACAGTGAGGGTAGAAACTGAGGTAATTAGTAACAAAAAAGCTGAATAGTAAGGTTCACTCTTAAAGCATTCCTTAGAAGAAACCAAAACTGCTCCAAAAACTTTAGCTACATGGAACAGTAAGTATCCCCCAACAACAGCTATAGATAAGATCAGAAGAACTTTATGAATCATGACAAGTATTGGTATCATCACATCCCCTTTAAAACTCGTGCATAGTCAAACAAAGAAGCAACTAAGAAGGATCTTATAAAAACAATTAGAATAAAAACAATAAAAACTGACCAATCTAAGGGACCTGGGATCCTTGGGATGTATCTTCTAACAAGGCTAATGAGTGGTTCTGTTGAGGTATGAATAAATCTTACTATTGGATTATAAGGATCTGCTGAAACCCAAGATATTATTACTCTTCCTAGCATGAGGAACATTAATATCATAAGCAGCATATCTAAAACTGCTGCAACACCAACCATAAGGTTTGAGAGAAGAATCATAAAGCCTTGATACTATGAAGAGGACTTGGGGGCAAATTGAATCTTTGAGGGTCAGGCCGGGAGGATCTGTCGTCTGCGTCAGCAGACGAAGCAGAAAATGGGGGTCAGGCCTTCCGGCCTGACCCCCGTTTTGTTTCTTTGTCTGCTTGCGCAGACAACAGATCCTTCCGGCCTGACCCCTAATGATAGAAAGCTATTCATCCTTAAGTTCAAACCCGAGGGTCTTAAGATCAGATAAAATATCTTTCTTTGTATTCCCAGAATTTACATATTCAACCATCCTTCCAACAAAATGCCCTTCAGGGGAATCAGAAGGAGGAACTGAGTTAAGTGTTTTAAAAACAGGCTCAGGGAAAACTCGTGATAAAACCTGATAAGACGCTCTTCTAAAAAAAGTATCAACAGTTGGAGCAAGAGCTGTAAGTGTTTTTACAGGGGTTCCTCTAGAGTCTTGAGTGATTAAATGTCCAGGTAAAAAACTTGTAGTTTCATGGCTGATGGCTCTCATTATCCGATTAAAATCATCCTTTCTTTCACCTTTTTTAAATTCTTCAAGAAATCGCTTTGATCCTTCTTCGGAGAAAGATGGATAAGTTTCAGGTCTAACAATTATATGAGCGCCTTCATTTGTAAAAACTTCAAAAAGAATCTCTTTTGAAGAACCGATATTATCTTTAATGAGCCAGACAACTTTGTTGGTAGTATTTGTGACTGCGTAAACGGTAGGAGTAATTCTAAGACCAAGCTTATCGGCATCTGATGGAATTCTAAAAGTATATCCATCCCTATCAACAGCATCTGCTACCCGTTTAAAATATGGATGCTCCATGCCTCTTAGGGTATCCATACATGCTTTATGTATATCAGGGCTTCTCCAGATCTTCTCTGGATCAATATTCTTGATAGGCTCCTGTGGAAGGGATGCTATCGACCAGGCTAATGCAGCAGAAGTTGCAAGCATTGCACTATGATAGCCGGTTCTAAATTCTTACTCCACCTTGTTCTTTAAGGGTAAAAATCGAGATTTCAGGGTTAAGAACACTCAAAGTTAAGTCTCTATCTGACTGGGCATCAGTAAGCTTTTTCCCTCGTTTTTCAGCTATTTTATTAATCAATCTCCACTCTGGCTCAGTATTACTTGGAAAATCAATTAATCTATCAATAAACTGTAGTCTAAGGTCTTTATTTAAATATAGTCCTGATTTTTCTAATATTGATCTAGCTGGAAGAACGATTCCTGGCTTTAGATTATTCTCGGCATTAGTGAAAAATCCAACTGAATTTACCGGTAAGGAGATCCCTTCCACTTCCTCAATCCCTCGATCCCCAATAATCCAAACTGAGCTAAAAGATCCCTCTTTAAGTTTTGCTATTCCTTCTATGTACTGAGTACTAGGATCTTCAGAGGCTAATCCAAAATTTTGAGCACTTTTAAAATTAGCTGCGTAATCAGGGCTTACTAATATTTTCTCGACCTCGCTTAATTCTCTTTTCTTATACTGAACACAGGTAAAAGGTTTTACAGGGAGTGTTTCAATAAATTTTGAAATTAATGAAAATTCCTCAAACAAAAGATCAGGGGATAAGAAAATTGCAGTCTTATCATCAAACATCTTTGAGGCTTTAGTTAGTGCTTCATCAAGAGAAGCAACTTTGCCATTAATCAGGGGTTCTAGAACTCTTGTCTCTGGCAAAAAGCGATGAAAACCATACCTTCCCTCATCGCAAAGCCATTCTTTATTAACATTTGAATTATATCTGGCTTTTACCTGAACAACCTGTTTATCTCTTACAGCAACTTTAACGTTACATCCAGTTGAACATCCTGGACAAACGGAGTCTACCTGTTTTGTAAACCAGATTCTTGAATTAAATCTCCAGTTTCGATGTGTTAGTGCGCCAACAGGACATAGATCTACAACACTGCCAGAAAGAGGATTATCAAGCTCTCGTCCA
This sequence comes from Deltaproteobacteria bacterium UBA2409, assembly GCA_002343185.1. Taxonomy (GTDB): domain Bacteria; phylum Bdellovibrionota_C; class UBA2361; order UBA2361; family DDRT01; genus UBA2361. The sequence goes on along the minus strand of DDRT01000013.1, from coordinate 35,847 downwards.
GGGTTAATTGAAATAACTGACCTATCCCCTCGATTTAACATTCCAAGCTCAGAGGTTTTAGTCACTTCGTCACAAAACCTGATACACCTTGTGCACATTATGCACCGCTCACCATCAAGCATTACAGTTGGCCCTAACGGAACAGCCTTAGGCTTATGTTCTTTTTCCTCTAAAAATCTTGATGGCTTTGCGTTATATTCAAAATGGTAATCTTGTAATTTACAGTGCCCTGCCTGATCACAAACAGTGCAATCAAGAGGATGATTAATAAGTATAAACTCTAAAGTTGCACTTTGAGCATCTTTAACTTCTTTTGAATTTGTTGCGACCTCCATTCCTTCAGTCACTTGTGTATTACAGGCAATTGTAAGTTTAGGAGCTCCTTTTACGGCAACCTGACACATTCTGCAGTTACCTGCGATTGAAAGATCTGGGTGGTAGCAATAGTGTGGAATTAAAATTCCGAGTTTTTTTGCAGCCTCAATTAAGTTTGTACCTTTTGGAACAGATAAAGCTTTACCATCTATAGTCAGATTTACAGTTTCACTCATTAATGACCTAACTCATAGTTTAATGGATTAGTGCTTTTGGAACCATTCAAAATTCTATCTTTAAACTCCTCTGGAAATTTTTTCATCAAAGACTGAGCAGGGGTAACAAGTGCATCCCCAAAAGGGCAAATTGTGTGACCTGCAATCTGAGAACACATCGAATCGACTAATTCCATATCACCAGGCACCCCTCTTCCTTTAGAGATTCTGGTAAAAACCTTCTCAACCCAGTGTCCCCCCTCTCTACACGGTGTGCACTGTCCGCAAGACTCGTGGGCATAAAAATGGGCCAGATTTCTAGCAACCTCAACCATATCAGCTGTTTCATCTAAAACTATAAATCCACCAGAACCAAGCATTGTTCCAGCATCTCGTAGGGACTCGTAATCAAGATTAACCTTTTCAATCTCATCAGCTCTTAAAACAGGAACAGAAGAGCCTCCAGGGATGACTGCTTTTAGCTTTCTCCCTTTCCAAACACCACCGCATTCAACTTCAAGAAACTCCTTTAGGGGATATCCAAGCTCTATCTCATAAACTCCTGGTTTATTGATATGACCTGACGCGCTTATTAACTTTGTGCCCTTTGATTTTTCAGTGCCAAGAGCTGCGTAGGCCTCCCAACCTTCTGAAAAAATAAATGGCAACACTGCAAGGGTTTCAACATTATTTACACATGTCGGACAACCATATAGCCCTTTCACTGCTGGGAAAGGAGGTTTAATTCTTGGCTGACCTTTTTTCCCTTCTAAAGAATTTATTAGCCCGGTTTCTTCTCCGCAGATGTATGCTCCTGCACCTCTATGAAGAACCATTTCATGAGAAAAGTTTGAACCAAGAATATTTTTCCCTAGCATCCCTTTTGAGTAGGCTTCTTTTATCGCCTCAAGAGTTTTTATATAAGGATATGAGTACTCACCTCTTACATAGATAAAACTTAAGCTTGATCCAAGTGCATATGCAGCGATAATCATCCCTTCGATCATCAAGAATGGATCACGCTCCATAATAACACGATCTTTAAATGTTCCTGGCTCGCTCTCATCAGCATTACAGATTAGATAGACAGGTTTCCCAGTGTCTCTTGGAACAAACCCCCACTTAACCCCTGTTGGAAACCCTGCACCTCCACGACCTCGAAGCCCTGAGTTTTTTACCTCTTCTATTACCTCTTTTGGATCTTTTTTAAGTGCCTTTTTCAGTCCAAGGAGTCCACCACTATTTACGTATCCATCAAAAGTTGCCTGACCTTGATTATGAACATTTTTGAGTAGAATCTTTTTGCTCATATCACTTCAGACTTTGGATTACCCTGTAATCCATCTCCCATTTCATCCCTCAAGACAGAGAGTTTTAGGTTTGGTTTTTTTGCTTCAATTCGATCAACTATTCTTCCTAATTTTTCAACGGTTAGATTTTCAAAAAAAGTATCATTCACCTGACACATTGGAGCTGTACCACAGGAGCCTAAACATTCAACTTCTTCATAACTCCAAAGCCCGTTAAGCGAAACTTCTCCAGGCTCTAACCCAAATCTTTCTTTTAAGTAGCCAGTTACATCCCTAGCACCGCGAAGAGCACATGAAAGGGTTCTACAAACTTGAAAATGAAATCTTCCAACAGGTTTTTTGTAGTACATCGTATAAAAAGTAGCGACCTCTCTTACATGGACTGGGGCCATATCAATTTTGCCCGAAACCCATAAAATTCCCTCTTCAGTAATACAGCCTGACTGTTCTTGAACAAGGTACAATAACGGCATTACAGCTGAGTGCTTGTCTGGATACTGAGCTATTATTTCCTCAGCTCTTTTTTCACACACGTCAAACTTCTTATCTGTCACACTCACCACCGATCATATTAATCATACCGAAAGTAGGAATCAGATCCGAGATATTTGCACCAAGAAGCATCTTTCTCATGGCTCCCATATGAATAAATGCAGGGGCTCTAACATGGCATTTATAAGGTTTTCCACTCCCATCTGATACTACATAAAATCCTAATTCTCCGTTACCCCCCTCAACCATGCTGTACACATCTCCTTTAGGTGGTTTTACCCCGTACATTACTAGCTCAAAGTGATTGATCATTCCATCAATGGAGCCATATACCTGATCTTTTGGAGGCAATGTTATATGCGGATCATCAACCTCTATTGGGCCATCTGGAAGATTATTTAGTGCTTGCTCGATGATCTTCATCGATTGTTCCATTTCGTCTAACCTTACGCAGAACCTATCATAGTTATCTCCCTTTGTTCCTAAAGGTACTGAGAATTCGAAATCCTCATATGAAGAGTAGGGATATGTTTTTCTCACATCGTAATCTACCCCACTTGCTCTAAGTAGTGGGCCTGTGAAGCCATAACTTATAGCTTCTTCAGCCGTCATGGTTCCAACATTGCAGACCCGATCCATAAAAACACGATTTCTACTTAAAAGCTTATCTGAAAGTGCTATCTGTTTTCTTACCCCTTTTAAAGCCTCAAAAGTTTTTTCTTTAAATCCTGGAGTTAGATCTGCCTTTATTCCACCAACCCTACAATAAGAAATAGTGAGCCTTGCTCCGGTTACCTCTTCTATAAGCTCCCAGAGGTACTCTCTAGCCTGCATTAGATATAGCATTACTGAGAAAGCATTTAGCTCCATTGCTGACGCTCCAAGGCATGTTAAGTGATCTGAGATTCTAGACATCTCGCTTAGGATGACTCTTATATACTCTGCTCTTTTTGGAACTCTAATGCCCAGTAGTTTTTCGATTGTTAAACAAAACCCTACATTATTAATAATAGGAGAGACGTAATTTAGTCTATCGGTGTAAGGCATTACCTGATTGTAATCAACAGTCTCGCACATCTTTTCAAAGCCACGATGCAGATATCCTACCTCAACTTCTGCGTCTCTAATTTTTTCACCAACAAGTTCTACAACGATACGAATTGTTCCGTGTGTAGCAGGATGGGTTGGCCCCATATTTAGAATCATTGATTCTGAATGGAGATCATCACCGAGTTCTTGTGACTCTAAAACTGTTTGGGTAATTCCCCCTAATCCGTAGTCAACATTAAGGAGTTTTTTTGCTCGCTCGTTAGCCTCCATTTGAAGCCCTCCTTGGGTTGATGCTAACAAGACTAGCTCTTCTCATATCGACTGCTGTGTTTCTGACCTCTGGGTGAAGCATCTGAATTCTTGGCTGTTTTCCTTGAACTGGAAAATCTTTTCTGAGTGGGTGTCCTTCAAACTCATCGTACAAAAGAATTCTTCTTAGATCTGGATGACCCTCGAACTTTATCCCATACATATCAAAAACTTCTCGTTCCAGGAAATTGGCACTGCTCCAGAGACTAGTAACTGATTCTGCTTCGGGTTTGATCTCAGGAATATCGATTTTAACTCTCAGCCTCTGCTTAGTTTTATGGCTCATTAGATGATAAACAAGTTCAAATCTGGTTTCACGACTATCAAGCCAATCTACAGCCGTAAGACTTACAAGAAAATCAAATGAGAGTTCCGAGTCAGCTTTAAGAGTACTAAAAAATCCTTTGGCTCCATCTTTTGGAATCCATACAACTGAATCGCCAAGAGATCTCTCAGTTTTAATTATATGGGATGGAAATTTCTCTACTAATCGTTCATGAATCACAGCGATAAAAAGCATACGAGGGTTTGAATAAAGGTGCAATTCCCGTAACCGTTCAACCTATCAAAAAATTGTAAAAACATTAGTGGATATCAAACAATGAATTGGCTGTTCTAGTCGCCAAAGCCTGATCGGCTTTGAGCTTATCTTTGAACGGTTAGTGTTCTCACCCCCAATTTGCTCCGCAAATCGACCCCTGAGGGGTATTTAGGAACTAGACTAGTTGTGTAGCTATTTATTCCCTATACTCTCTTCTTTTATGCTTTTTGACGAAGAGGAGAAGATCCTCAGTGAAGTACTAACATCGATCGAATCCCAGAAAGCCGGAGCTGCAACAAGGCTACGAAATGAAGAGGTGCGCGCAAGAAGCCTCACAGGGCAGATAGTCGAAGCAACCAGAGACGAAGACAAGCAGCTTATGGCAAGCGATGAGGCCGTATCACATGCTCTTTTAACCAGATATGACGAAGAGTTCGAAAACTTAGAAAGACTTAAAAAATCCCCATACTTTGCCCGGATAGTGGTTGAAGAGAATGGTAAAGAATTTGAGTATAAAATTGGTAGAATCGCTAATGCTCAATGCAGAATTATAGATTGGAAACACTCACCGATTGCAAAACTCTACTATGAATACAAGGAAGGTGATCACTATGCAGAGGAGGTTCAAGGAAAGGAAAGAGAAGGGATAATCAAAAAAAGAATATTAGTCTCAATTGAACATGGGGTTTTAAAACAGGTTAGTAGAGGCACTGAGTCATATATTAAAACTAACGATGGTTGGATAAGTGGTACTTTGAGATCTAGATCGTCTGTTGGGCTCCCCGATATCGCTCAGCTAATTACTAAAGAGCAGTTCTCCAGTATCACTACCGATTCAGACTCTAGTGTATTAATTCAAGGCATAGCGGGATCCGGGAAAACAACTGTAGCCGTTTATAGACTATCCTGGATGATCAAGGAGAAAAGTTTCTTACCAGAAAAAACACTTATAATCTTAAAAAGCCCAAGTCTTAAGTCTTATATTGTTCATAGCCTTGAAAGTTTCGGATTAAAAGGAGTAGTAGTAAAAACCTGGGATCAGTTTCTCTCTGAAGAAACAGGTCAGCTCCTTCCAAAGCCAACCCTTTCAGCTCAGGTAGAAAAGCAAAGTGCAAAATACTATGAAGCTTTTGAAGTTAGTCCTTCTGAACCAAGTGAGATTAAAGACTCCCTAGATCTTACATATCTTCTGAGATTTAAACAGCTAACAGGAGCTTACTCGAAGAAATTTTCTCATGTTGTGGTCGATGAGGTTCAGGATTTTTCATTACCAGAGCTACAGGTTGTGCTTTCACTACCTGAAAAAAATGAGCAGGTTACAGTCGTTGGAGACATTGATCAGGCACTTTCGTTAGGTGAATTCCCAGGGTGGAGGGTAATTACCGAGAAGCTTTCTACATCTTTAATTAAACTTGAGGTGGCCCATAGATCAACTCAAGAAATAATGAACTTTGCTTCTAGAATAAGAAATGAGTCAGCACCTCCATCTTCAAAAAGAGGAAGAAGACCGATATGGTTTCATGCTCCAAATGAAGAGCTTGCAGTTAGTAGTCTAATTGACTGGTTAAAGCTTGCACTTGAGAAGTTTCCTACAGAAGTTACTGCTGTAATCTGTAATACACCGGAAGAGGCAAGAACTATATATAAATTTCTTACTCCAAGTTTTGATTATTCTGTAAGGCTTGGAACAAGAGAAGATTTCTCATTTGAAGCAGGGATACTTGTTACAAATGTTGAGCTTGCAAAAGGGCTTGAGTGGAGATCAGTGCTTGTTTGGAATCCAAAATATCAGGAGAAAAATCCTCTTTATGTTGCTGTTACAAGGGCAGAAGAAAATCTTGCACTAGTAACGTACAGTAAAGTTTCAAAACACCTTCCTCCCCCAATTCCTGAGCTAGTTAGATACAACATTGTTGAGCCACCACCTGAAAAGGAAATACCTAGTATTGCGTTTGATAAGGTTGAATAGAAACATTTTATTAAGAATACTGGCCATGGTAATAATTTGGCATGACTGCTTGGGAGGCTTTTGAAAGAATTGATCAGGATCTTCCCTCCCTAATAGAACCTAGACTAGAACAAGCTGTTGTTTCTAGGCAATTTCCAAAATTTGTTAATCTAGTAGTCACTATCTTAGTACATTTAAGCAAGGAATGTACTTTTGGAGAGATCGAGGAGTTTCTTCTATCAGTTGAATCCCTTGAGGCATGCAAGCTTGAGAAATATTCTAAGCTATTATCTAAAGTAATTAAGGATGGCATTACCTCTACATGGGTAAAACAATTCATAAAAGACCTTCAAGACCTAACAGAAACTGATTCATTAGCTCTTCTTGAGCCCCCTGCGGGAAATTCATTAGGTGAAATGGTGCTTAGAGGGGGTAAAGAGATCTACTACGATTTAGGAGATCTCTTTCTATCAGATCCACTCACTGCACTAGAGGCAATAAATTTAAATCTTTTGGCAGAAATAAAAGATTACGAAGAACTTGTTGAAGAAATTCAACACTATGATCTTAATAACCAAGAAAAATTCCCCCAGAGTTTAGTTACCAAGATTAGAGATAGTTTAATATCAGTATGTACTGAGGAGCAGGAGATCCTAACTGACTCCCCACAGTTCATCAAAGATGCCATAAAGCGTGTAACTAAACCTGGGATAGTCAGAAATTTTCTATTATTAACTTTCGATAAAGCAGAAGAGATAAAAAAAATCAGAGACTGTAGTCCATTATTGACTAAATTATTCGACGAGGTCTGCTATCAAGCAGTCTTGGAGCATTCTAGAACAAGAGGGCTCTCTAAAGACCATGATCTATTATATTTCGTAAATACCTCTGCCAGACCCGATGAACCTCCATCAACTCGCCAATTAGATCAGGCAAAAATGAGAACAGAGTGTTTATCTTTAAGGTACAGACTCGCTCAGTACGTTTTAGGTTTTAGCGGATATCTGATCTGCTCTAAATCCATTCCAACTTTTTTTGGAGAATCACCCCTTCTTATAAGAGCAGCAGAGGCCTTAGGAGCTAAAGTCTTTAGGGCTAATGCTTCATCTCACTCAGTAAGACCTGGCCCTGGTATTAGATTTAAAGGAATAGACCCGTTTAGATTTTTAGATAGAGACGATCTACAAGCACCTCCAGGGATACGAAGTGATTTTGCCCAATCTGTACTAGACGAATTCGGTGGGATAATAGAGCAACTTAAGGAGACAACTTTCACATTTCTCCGCTCAGCAATAGTGATAGAAAGCCCAATAATCACACTTAATCTCACCTTTTGTAAAAAAAAGATTAAAATACCATGTTCTCTAGTCATTTTTAATGAGCACTTTCGGGGTGGCTCAAAAGATGGATGCCTATTAGTACCAAGCAGTGAGATCCCGTTTGACGACTTTTATTTCATTGACAATCAGGATTACCGAGGTTTTTCAAAATTTAAAGGAAATATTTGTTCAGTAGGGCTAGGCTATGAGGAGCTTTGTAGGGGTAAGATTCCAGCAGCTAATCTTCTCTCGATATCAACAATTGATGGTTCATTTGCAAAAGCCTTCCCGCCCTATTCAAGACCCTTTATGGAATGGCAAAGGGGCCTATTCGCCGGTGCACCTGACGCAGGAGGTCATATTCACTACTACTACGAATTCTCTCGGTATTTGGGTGAAAGAAAAAGCAATGTCAGTCTATATGATCTCGAGAACCTTCATAGAGCAGTATATCGAGCCTCGGATTCTGCTCTAAGACTTCTGGAGCTTTTTGAAATTGGATTCTCTCATTATTGTCAAGGTATTCTGGTTGGAGGAGAGAGTTTGCCCGCCCAATCTTATGACAGCTGGTACGATCCTGCAAATCAATTAATGCTTAATGAAGCATATATGTGGCATCGACAATCAAGTAATGATCATCCGATCTTAGCAATTGGGCCTACATTTAGCCCAGGAGTGATATCACCAGATTCCTTTTTCTTAGATACAAAAACTATGATTCTTCAAACTCCAAACGGAGACTTCGATCTATCTGACTTTAATGACGGTGATGAGCCATCTGAAGAAGTAGTTAAGATTTGGACAGAAGAAGTAGTTGGTAGATATTATGGTGGGAATGAAAGTCCTAGGTTTTTTCATCGAGACATATTAAAAGGAAAATGATTATGCCAGATGCTCCAGTTATAGAACCTAAAATAGAACCCTTGCCAAAAGAACCACAAGTTAATCCCGGTACTCCTGCCCCAGAAAGACAGCCAATTAGAAGAGATGAGCCAACAGATGAGCCACCTCCCCCACATCGCACCTGCCCTCTGGATCAATTAAAGCTTCCTCCAAAAGGTTTATTAAGATTTAAAATATAGGTAATCTCACCCCGTTGAGCGAAAGGCTCACAAAGGAGGGGTATGATGCCCTTACGTTTGGGGAAAAAGAAGGCGGAAGCGCCTATCTCCGACGGTAGCACCGTGACGTCCGGTGCAGTCGCTGTAAAGCGATCGATTAGTTTGCCGAAGTTGTCCATCCGAGACATGTTCGACTTCGGCTTTTCTCAGTGGAGCCCTCTGAGCAAGCTCCTTGCGATCGGGTTCTTCGTTGGCTGCGCCATTTTTGGCTACGCCTTCGTTGCACCGAATCCGCTTCTGATCATGGCGATCGGCGGTGGAATTATGGTTGCAACTGCTATCGCTTGGGGAGCTCTTAACTGAGGAATGATGAAAGGCGTCGGTTCTAAAAGAGGTTAAACTCAAGTAGGTTCTCGGCGCCTTTCGCTCATCATTACCATCAATACCCACTTAAAAACAAAACAGGGGCGCATTAAAAAATTTACCGATCAGTGCTTCAATTACTTTTTGGTCTAATCTTCATATTTACTAGTTCAACACAGATTGAAAACGCCATTGCAAAGTAGATATATCCCCGGTCGAAATGTTTACCGAATGATTCTGCAACTAAAAGCACTCCAATTAGTATCAAGAAAGACAAAGCTAATATTTTAAATGTTGGATGTTTATCGATGAATTTTGCTATCGAACCTGAAAAAATAACCATAACTACCATTGAGATCACAATAGCTGAGATCATAGTCGGCATATGGTTCACCATTCCAACTGCGGTTATTACCGAATCGAGTGAAAAGACGATATCGATCAGCAATATCTGAAATATCACACTCCCAAATCCAGCAACTACCGGAGTGGCAGTGCTGGATATAGCTTCCATCTTATTATGGATCTCATGTACTGATTTCCAAATTAAAAATAGTCCTCCACCTAAAAGAATCAGATCTCTCCCAGACAATCCGAATAGGACTGGCTCAGTTAGTTTCATTATCCAGGCAATACAAAAAAGTAGTATAATCCTAGTGAACATAGCGAGAGTTAGTCCAATTACCCTTGCCTTATCCTGAAGATGTTTTGGTAACCTTGAACAAAGAATAGCGATAAAGATTACATTATCTATCCCTAGCACAATTTCAATCGCTGTTAGTGCCAGTAGTGCATAAATCATCTCAGAGGTAAAAAGTTGCTCCATATTGTCTATTTTGAGCGAATTCTGTAGCCCTTAGCTAGGGGGGAAGTTGACTGCTTTCACATTTCAGGTCAGTCTTTAAGCATAATGACATCAGCAAAGAGCCTTGCAGAACAGTTTTCTCTGACTCTAGTCGGCCCAAATAATGAGCTTTCTGATCTCTGCTCTTTGGATGATCCTAAAACTAACGGGTTAGGATTTTTGAGATCTAAGTCTCTCCCGACCCCCATCCCGAAAATTGGCGCGCTTTTAGTGTCTGAAGGAATAGAGCTTCCTATTGATTCGAGTGTATCATTTTTAGTAACTAAAGACCCTTTACTGGCTTTCTCAAAGATAGTTCCACTTTTTAGACCGCCATTTAGGCCTAACCCAGGAATTCATCCAACGGCAGTAGTTTCTGATTCCGTAAGTCTTGGGAAAAACGTATCGATCGGTGCTTATTCCGTTATTCAGGATAATTGCAAAGTAGGTGATGACACCATTATTCACCCACATGTAGTTATATATCCAGATTGCGAGATTGGAAAAGGTGTAACGGTTCACTCTCAAGTTACGATCCGCGAGGGTACAAAAATCAAAGATTTGTGCACAATCCAACCAGGTTCAGTATTAGGTGCAGATGGATTCGGATATGTACTAGATCCATCCGTTGGATTAGTACCCGTTCCACAGGTTGGCAATGTTGTACTTGAAGAAAGAGTGGATATCGGGGCAAACACATGTTTAGACCGAGGGACTATAGGGGAAACGAAAATAGGTTTTGGAACTAAGATCGATAATCTCGTTCAGATCGGACACAACGTAAAAATTGGTTCTCATGCGATTCTTTGTGGTCAGTCCGGGATAGGTGGCAGTTCAACTCTTGGAGATAAAGTCGTACTTGGCGGCCAGGTTGGTGTTGCAGATCACATTACACTTCCAAGTGAGACTAGGATAGCTGCTAGTAGCGCTGTAATCACCAAAATTGACGAAAAGGGTGATTATTGTGGATTCCCCGCAATAAAGGCTACCACTTGGAAGAGACTTCAAGTTACCATTAGAAAATTAGCGAAGTGAGATTTTTATTTGCCATATTTTTATTAGCCTGTTCTAAGCCTGAAGCACCAAGGGCTAAGACCAATGTACAGATTATTGCACCAAAAGAGTTAAAGGACTGGCTTTCTCTTGAAGCGCTTTCATTCCCCCTTGCTGACGGCTCTGACTCTAGCCCGGAAGTAATAATACTGAACCCTGAAGAATCACTCAAAAAATTACCCTCTGGCGAACTAAAACCTCACTTATGGATTACAAGCAATACGGAACATGCAAGTTTAGCTGCAAGAGATGTTAGAAATCTTGGCGCTATTCCAAGAGAATGTGAGCCACTTTTTCAAAGTTCAGTGATTGTCACTTCTGATGAGAAATCACTTCACGAGCTTGATGAGCCAGTAGATCTGACCTCCTTAAAGGGGAATCTTTGGATTGAATCTCCTCACTCCTCTTCTGTATTTGCTCAGAATCTTAATCCTGAAAAATTATTCATATATCCACAAGGAACCCTTCCTTACTCAGTTTTGAGATCCGGAGAATATATTATCACCACCCGTATTTTTAGCTCTGGCATTTTAACAACTAATAGTCCAGCCATATATTCTGTTTGTCTGCTAGAGCATCCTCTACTGGATGGCAAGCAGGCATCTGCAGCAAGAGCAGTATTTTCAAAGATTAGGTCACTTTCAAAACCTAAAGGCACTGAGCCAGTTGTTGGATCTGGTGGCTCAATAAGAACTATCCCTGGTCCAAAGAAAAACTTAATTTTTCTTGATGCTACTGGTAGCCTTGCTGACTCTGGCTTTGGAGGACTTCAACGATTTGCTCTTGGGCTAATTAATAAAACTGAAAATTTCTCTTTGACTATAGCTTCATCATCATCCAGAGTAATTACCGATAAAGAAGAAGCCCTTAGTGCAATCCAATCACAAAAAGCTCAAGGCGAAAGTAATTCCTTTGAGACATTAAGAGAACTAATTTCAAAAAATAGATCAGGACTCATATGGGTTCTAACTGACACATCTTTCTTGAAAGAACAAAAAGGACTAATCACACTAATTGAAAATACATCTCGATTTTCAAATGCTTATCTGTTGTTTTATGTAGTAGGAGAACACGATCCTGTTCTAGACGTTATAAACAATTTTCCTGGGGTTTGGGTGTTTAACCAGAATGAGAAAAAGGTTTGGGAAGATTATTTTGAGTATAGTATCAATCAATAAATACTTGGGGGTCAGGTGCTTGGGGGTCAGGCCGGGAGGCCTGACCAGGCAACTACTAGCATTTGTCTGGTCAGGCCTCCCGGCCTGACCCCCGATAAAACTAATTTTTATTTAGCCTTAAGCCACCTATATCCATTTCTGAAAACTTCTATCCAAGGCGATAGCTCATCTACCCTTTTAGGATAATAAGCCCAGTTCCAAGAATAAAGGCTTCTCTCTAAGTGAGGCATTATAGCAAGATGTCTTCCATCTAAAGATGTAATTGCAGCAGCAGCACCATCTGAACCATTAGGATTAATCGGATAATCTGGACTAGAATACTTTATTGCAATTTTATGTGAACTTCCATCGAGCCTGAACCTTCCCTCTCCGTGCGCAACCCAGATCCCTAGTCTTGAGCCTTCTAACCCATTTAATAATACTGAGGGCGACTCCACTATATCTACTGAGGTGAAAATGCTTTCGAACTTACCCGATTCGTTATGATCCATTCTGACCTTAGGATCTATAACTCCAAGCTGCATCATTAACTGACAACCATTGCATATTCCGATCGAAAGAGTATCTGGTCTTGCATAGAATTTTTGAACTGCTTCATACGCTCTTCTATTCTTCTTAAAAGACCATCCCCACCCTACTGCTGAGCCTAAAACATCACTATTTGCAAAGCCCCCAGGGAACCCTACAAAACTTACCCCGCTTAGATCTTCCCTCCCCTCGATTAGATCAGTCATATGAACATCAAGAACATCAAACCCTGCAAGGGTTAGAGAAAGTGCTAGCTCTCTTTCCCCATTCGTTCCTTGTTCTCTAATTACAGCAGCCTTAAGTTTTTGATCTGGAACGTCGCCAGAGTAGTTTTTAGGGAAAATAAAACTATATGGATTATTTAAAATTGTTTTCTTTCTTTTCTTTGAAAGCTCAGGCTTTGTTTGAAGAAGGTCTAACTCCTCCGATGGGGCAAACCAGGCGTTTATTGCTTCATCGAAAGTAAGGATAAAGTCTTTGAAGTTAAATATTTTATCTTTAGAAATTCTGGCGATTTTCTTTGCACCTAAAATCTCATTTTTACTTTGGAATAATATTCCTGGTACTTCACTAAAGATCTCAAATCCACCTTCAATATCAAGACCTACGTTTGAGCAGAATCCCATCTCAAGTAGAGAAACTCCAAGTCCACCATATGAAATATCATGAAGTGCGGTAATATCACCGCTTTTCACAGCATCTAAGATCTCGGCAAATGCGTTCTTAAAAAAATGAAGATCAAGATCGGGTGGATTACTTCCAATTTCACCAAGAACCTGTGAGAGTGCACTCCCCCCTAAGCCACCAAAGCCTAATGGTAGATAGTAAATATCGCCCTCCGTTCCTTCTAATAACGGAGTCACTCTTTTACTAAAATTTTCAACTGGACTAACTGCTGTTACAATCACTGTTCCTGGAGCTTTTACAATCTGGCCGTCTTGATACCTCATTGTCATTGAAAGTGAATCTTTTCCAGTTGGAACAGGAATTCCAAGCTCTATACAAGTTTTAGAAAGTGATTCAACTGCTTCATATAGAGAAGCATTCTCACCAGGTTGCTTTGCGGGCCACATCCAATTCGCACTTAGAGATATTCCTCTAAGGCCATCTCTAAGGGGAGCTCCAAGAAGATTAGTTAATGAACGGATCACACTGAGAACTGCTCCAGCTTTTGGTGAGATCAGTCCTGGAATCGGTGCACTTCCTAAAGCAGTAGCTACGCCTAAATTTTCATCAAGTGCGGTGATGGCATAGTTAGAAACTGGAAGCTGAAATGAGCCAACACATTGCTGCTGAACTACACGACCTGTAACGCACCGATCAACTTTATTTGTAAGCCAGTCCTTGCACCCTACGCCTTCAAGAGCCAAAATCTGAAGGAGAAGTGTTTTTTTATCTTTATTTAAGGATAACGGTTTTTCTTTAAGCTTAATCTCCTTGTCTGTTAATATTGTTTGAGGAGGATTTGCAAAAAGTATATCCCCATTCATATTAAATATATCTGTATCATCCTTAAAAAATCTGATAATTCCGTTTGGAATAACTTTTCCAACTACGTAAAATGGGGCTCTTTCTCTCTCACATACTTGCTTGAGCTTTGGAAGATTTTCGGGAGATATTATTAAACCCATTCTTTCTTGAGACTCATTACTGATGAGCTCCCGAGGTGTGAGAGTAGGATCTCCAAGAGGAAGCTTTGAAATATCAATCTCTCCCCCTTTTTCGATCAATTCTGAGAAACAATTTGCATGTCCGCCAGCTCCATGATCATGAATAGAAATTATTGGGTTATCTTCAGACAATGTTAGAGCCCTAAGCGCATTATAAACCCTCTTTTGCATCTCTGGGTTTGAACGCTGAACAGCACTAAGCTCAAGTTCTTTTGCAAGTGCTCCGGTGTCTACTGAACTTACAGAACCTCCAGCAAGGCCGATTCTATAGTTATCACCACCGAGAAGAACTACTAAGTCGCCCTCTTTAGGTTCCTTCTTTTTTGTATACTCTAGAGGTGCGTATCCAACTCCTCCAGCAAGCATGATACATCTGTCAAACCCATAGAAACCTTTTTCAGTGTCCATTTCGAATGTGAGTAGGCTTCCACATGTTAATGGTTGTCCAAACTTATTTCCAAAATCCGATGCTCCGATTGAAGCCTTAACAAGAATCTCTTCAGGTTTCTGATATTTCCATTTTCTTGGTTTAGTTTTGTAAAGATCTCTTTTGGGAGGGGCAGTCATATAAACAGCAGTACCCGTTAGTGGAATGCTTCCTGTTCCGCCTGCCATTCTGTCTCTTATCTCTCCACCAGATCCTGTTGAAGCACCATTAAATGGCTCAACAGTAGTTGGAAAATTATGAGTTTCTGCCTTTAAAGATATAGCTACATCACTTTCCTTGAAAGAATATCTCCTATCATATGGAAAAAACTCTCTTATCTTGCCACCTTTAACAAATGCAACATTGTCTTTATACGCAGAGATGAGATTATCTGGGGAAGCTTTTGAGGTCTCTTTTATAAGAGAAAAAAGAGATTTTGGCTTTTCCTCTCCATCAATAACAAACTTTCCATTGAATATCTTATGTCTACAATGCTCCGAATTTATCTGTGCAAATGCATAAAGCTCTGCATCATTAAATTTTCTTCCGGAGTTTTTAAGAAACTCTACTTCTGCTTCACTAAGTGCAAGACCTAAAGTTCTATTAGCTTCTTCGATGTCACTTATGACCTCAACTGATGTAGCAGTTTTTTGAATCAGTTTAAATATATTTTCATCAAGCCCATCATAAACCTCTTCAGTCATAGGATCATACGATCCTAAAAAGGGTCTAAAAACCTCTGCTCTAGTTACCCCAACAACTCCAGCATTCTGAAGTATACTTACGGCGTTAGTTGACCATGGAGAAACCATAGATCTTTTTGTGCCAACAAATTTGCCTTTAATTGGAGCAGATATTTCTTCCGCACTAAAGATCTCTCCAACATCTTTTGGATTAAAATTTCCTTCAACGAGGTAAACTAAATCGCCTTTTTTAAAAAAGCTCACTTAATCTATCCTCCGCGGCACTCCATGCGCTAACTCAGGTTTAACATGCTCAAAGAACTGATCAAGATTCATTGTCCCTAGATCTTTAAAGTCCCTGGATCTTACTGAAACAACACCTGCTTCAATATCTCTATCTCCCATTACAAATATGTATGGAACCCTTCTCATCTCAGCATCTCTGATTTTTGCCTGCATTCTTTCAGTTCTGGAATCAACATGAGCTCTAATATTTTGATCACTTAGCTTTTCAAAAAGCTCCTCTGCATAAGGAACATGTTTATCACTGATAGGAACAAGTGTAACTTGCTCTGGAGCAAGCCAAAATGGTAGCGACCCTGAGTAGTGCTCTAATAGCATTGCAAAAAATCTCTCTACACTTCCAAACAGAGCCCTATGAACCATGTACGGGATCTTCTTTTGACCATCTGCATCAACATACTCAAGTCCAAAATTTCTCGGGAGATTAAAGTCAAACTGTACAGTAGAAAGTTGCCATTCTCTATCGAGAACATCCCGAAGTTTTAGATCAATTTTAGGGCCGTAAAAGGCTCCTCCACCTTCATCAACCTCAAATTTGATATTAAGTTTTTGTACTGTTTCTATTAGTGTTTTCTCAGCAATCTCCCACTCTTCCTCTGTTCCAATCGATTTTTTGGGAGGGCGGGTGGAAATATATGCCGTAAAGTCTTTTAGACCAAATGACTCAAGCACATAGAGTGAAAACTTAACCGCGCGTTCTATCTCCTGTGGAACCTGATCTTTAGTACAAAATATATGTGCATCGTCCTGAGTAAATCCTCTAACTCTTGTCAATCCTTGAAGCACTCCGCTTCTTTCATAGCGATAAACAGTACCAAACTCAGCAAATCGTTTTGGAAGCTCTCTATAACTTCTCATGTCAGATTTATATATATGAACGTGAAACGGACAATTCATCGGTTTTAGATAGTACTCATCCCCTTCAATATCCATTGGGCGATACATTGATTCTTTATAAAATTGTAAATGACCGGATGTTTCCCAAAGTTCAGAACGACCAATATGAGGTGTATAAACTAACTCATATCCATTCATTCTGTGGGCTTCCATACTAAATCGTTCTGCAAGATACCTGCTAGTTGCTCCTTTTGGATGCCAAAGAGTTAATCCCTGCCCTACCATCTCAGAAGTGCTAAATAGGTCTAGTTTTTTACCAAGTGCTCTATGATCTCTTTTTTTTGCCTCCTCAAGTCTTTCTAAATAAAGATCAAGCTCTTTTTTCGATTCAAAAGCAGTACCGTATATTCTTTGAAGCATCGGTCTTGTTTCATCGCCTCTCCAATATGCCCCTGCCACTCTTAAAAGCTTAACTGCATCAGGTTTTACCTCCTTTAGTGACTCAACATGAGGACCTCTACAAAGATCTGTAAATGTGTCTTGAGTGTAAAATGATAGAGAGACTGATTCTTGTATCTTTTCTCCATTCTCATCTCTTCCGCCTTTAAGAAGATCTTCAATTAGTTCAATCTTATATGGTTGGTTTTTAAAAAATGTTTTTGCCTCTTCTGGGTCAACTACTTTGGAAGAAAATGTGTGTCCTGCCTTAATAATGGCTTTCATTCTTATTTCTAGGGCTTCAAGATCTTCATCAGTTAAAGATCTAGGAAGCTCAAAATCATAATAAAATCCATCTTTAATTGGCGGGCCTATAGCAATCTTTCCCTCAGGAAACATTTCAAGAACAGCTTGAGCTAAAACATGGGCAGTTGAGTGACGAATTTTGTATAATTTAGATGAATTATAGTCGGACATTACTTGGAATAGTCTATCAAGAAGTGAGGGAAGGATCTACCAATTGAGCCCAACCCAGACCAGTGAATGATCTGAAGCGCCTTCAGGTTCAGAAACAATGCCAGAGCTATAATTTAACGACCTATCAAACTTCTCCCAAGTTAGCGGCAGGGCTGCTCCCGGTAATAAAATATCATCAATAAATGATTTTTTACCCTTGTAAGAATAAGTACCTCCAATCCCCCTAGCTTCTGGATCGCTACTAATGACACTAAAAAGTATCTGTGGTCTATCTACTCCGCCCTGACAAAGAGGAACCCCGTGTTTGCTAAGCCTACAGGGTGCATCATTCATAAACTCCTCCAGACGCACTCGCCCTTCAAGAATTCTGGCTGAAGCAGAGTCAAAATC
Organism: Deltaproteobacteria bacterium UBA2409; assembly: GCA_002343185.1. GTDB lineage: Bacteria > Bdellovibrionota_C > UBA2361 > UBA2361 > DDRT01 > UBA2361. The sequence goes on along the minus strand of DDRT01000013.1, from coordinate 18,096 downwards.
ACTATTTCTATCACCTAGTAAGATAAGAGGGTTTTCAGCACTTGCCAGTGATTCTCTAAATCGACCCTGAATTATTCTTCTTAGAGCTTCGGCTGCTTCCATCCTTGCCACTTCATACTGAAGCCCAGTTGGATCACTGCGACCTCCTGCTTTAGATTTAAAATGGTATATTATTAAAACAATATTCCTACTTAAACTCTCCCCTTTTCCATGTATAGTCATCTGCACTTCAAGAGGTGCTCGGTGAAATACTTCAGGCCGCCGTTCTGGGACTAATTTTGGTAGTTCTATATTCTTATATGGAAGGGAGCTTAAAATTTCTCCCCTATCTTTAGCATAAAATAAACCAACCCTGGTCTCTGCTGGAGCACTAAGGACAAAATCATATACTCTTCCGGTTTTGACTCTCAACCTTTCTGCTAACAAAAGCGCCCCATTTTTGGCAGATTCATCAGTGCTGCCTAAAAGTTCTTGTATGCCTATAAGATCACATCTGGCTAACCTTGTTGCCAAAGAGTCAAGTTTTGATTCGTAAAATTCTTTTGTAATTCCACCCAGTCTTATCGCCATTTCGCGCTCGGTTCCGAAATTTTGAAGATTCTGTGAGCAAATTACAGCTTCTACTTCACCTCTTGGATCAAGTGGATCATTCAACATGGCCCGGCTCTGAGCAAAAGAGCTTATAGAGACAAAGATCAAAACTAAAAATTTCATCTATCCCATGCCTCTAAAAACATCTCTTCAATTGAGACTGAAGCTCTCTTAGAAGCTTCTAATTTTGATAGTGCTACATGACCAATCAAAATCGAATCGATTATATCCTGATATTTTACAAGAGCTGGATCAATTCCAAACCTAGTAAGAGTTTCTCCATATAAAAACTGTACAGTTTTTCTTGCAAGCGCTTTCACTGATTTCCTTTCGATCTGTTTTCCGAATAATCCTAATGCTTCTCGCTGCACAGTTCTTGGGTTTAACCTACCTGGAACAAGAGCTTTAAAATCTCGAGCCGTATTCTCAAAAATTCCTCTTATTTGCTCAACCTTAAAGGTTGCTTTTGGATCTATTACTGTCGATGGAGCTTCGCAAACTAAAACATCACTTTTTCCGATTTTTAAGGAGGAGAATAATTTTTGAACTTGTTGATGAAAATCTTGCAATCTATCAGGTAATGAATACTTAGTCCCTTTTGATCTGATTAACCCCACAGATCTAATCTTACCCTTTGAAATATCAAACAAGGCCCAGCCGGAACATGTAAGGCTTGGGTCTATGGCTAAGAGTCTCTCCACGCTCTACATTGTAGATCGCCCTATAAAACCGCTAAAGCCCTGAACTTCACTTGGCAGAGGGGCTTTATCCATGTATCTTTCTAGGCCAAATGGATAATGAGCTTTTATTTGATCTTTTTCGAAAGATGAACCGAATTAGGAGATTCGAAGAAGAGGCTGCAAGACTTTATACTGAAAGAAAAATCGGGGGTTTCTTACACCTTTATATCGGTCAGGAATCTGTAGCAGTCGGAGCTATCTCGGTTTTGGATCTAAAGAAAGACTATGTAATGAGTGCTTATAGATGCCACGGACACTATATAGCCTGTGGTGGCAGAACAGATCTTGGACTAGCTGAACTTTTAGGGAAGGAAACTGGGTGCGCTAAAGGACGTGGCGGCTCGATGCATTTTTTTGATGTTAAGAATCACTACTTTGGTGGGTGGGGGATTATTGGGGCTCACATGCCTGTTGCTGCAGGTCTTGCCTTTGCCCAAAAATATCGAGACTCAGATGGGGTAACTTTATGTTTCTTAGGAGATGGTGCTATTAATATCGGCCCATTCCATGAAGCAATGAGTTTGGCTGCGCTATGGGAGCTCCCAATAGTTTTTATAATTGAAAATAATTATTTCGCAATGGGCACTCCACTTGAGAAAACTGCACCTACAGAAGATCTTTCAATCAGAGCTCTTGGCTATCCAATGGCTAGAGATACCGTTGAGGATGGAAATGATGTTTTTAGTGTCAGAGAAACTATTCATTCTGCAGTGAAAAGAGCTCGTGAATCAAAAATGCCTACACTTGTTGAGGTTAAAACCTATAGATATCGTGGCCACTCAATGGCCGATCCTGGAACTTACAGAACGAAGGAAGAAGTTGAAGCTGCAAAGGCTAAGGATTGTATCGAACGACTGGGGAAAAAATTAGAGACACTTGGTCTTTCAGAAGATCGTAAAAAAATAGTTGATGAAGTCGAACGAGAAATTGAAACTGCTCTACAATTCGCTGAAAGCAGTAATTTCCCTGCCCCAGAAACCGCACTAGATTTTTGTTTAATTGAGCCATGACAAGAGAAATTCCAATTAGAGATGCACTTAAAGAAGCTATGAGCGAGGAGATGCGCAGAGATGATCGCGTATTTTTGGTCGGTGAAGAGGTTGGTGCTTATAACGGTGCTTATAAGTGTTCAAAAGGAATGTTGGAAGAATTTGGGCCAAAACGTGTTATCGACGCTCCAATAGCAGAAAATGGTTTTGCAGGTATAGCAGTAGGTGCTGCAATGGTTGGGCTTAGACCAATCGTTGAATTTATGACCTTTAACTTTTCATTAATTGCTATTGATCAGATCTTAAATACTGCTGCCAAAGCGCATCTTATGTCAGGAGGCCAATTATCTTGTCCGATGGTATTTCGTGGCGCAGGAGGAGCTGCATATCAACTTGGAGCACAACACGCTAACTCATTTGAACATTTTTATGCCTATACACCTGGTCTAAAAGTAATTGCACCGTCCACTCCTTATGACATGAAGGGATTATTAAAGAGTGCAATTAGAGATGATAATCCGGTATGTTTTTTTGAGTCAGAGCTTACCTATTCACTTAAAGGCCCGGTTCCAGAGGAGGAATACATAATTCCGATCGGAAAAGGTGATATTAAAAAAGAAGGCTCTGATGTAACACTAATCACCTGGTCAAAAAATGTATTCTTAACACTTAAAGTTGCAGAAAAACTTTCTGAGCTAGGAATCAGTGCCGAAGTTTTGGATCTACGAACACTAAGACCACTTGATACAGAGTTGATATTTAATTCAGTCGCCAAAACACATCGATGTGTTATTATCCAAGAGCAACATTCAGTTGCAAGTTTTGGTGCCTACCTTAGTCATCTAATTCAATCATCGATATTTGATGAGCTTGATGCTCCAATCGAAGTAGTGTCATGTCTTGAAGTTCCAATGCCTTATTCAAGAAAGCTTGAAGAGGTGATTCTTCCTAGTGAAGAGCGCTGTATTGAGGCAGTAAGAAAGGTTTGTGGGTGAGTTTTTTCTGTCTTCCCGTTCTCCGTATCTCTGTTCTCCGTCTCTCTGTGAGCTGTGAGCTGTGAGCTGTTAGCTGTTAGCTGTTAGC
>DDRT01000013.1:0-14558 GCA_002343185.1 Deltaproteobacteria bacterium UBA2409 | reverse complement strand
CTGTTAGCTGTTAGCTGTTAGCTGATTTTCCAGACTTACTTTAGTCAGTCAACATAACAATCAAATCTCACTATAACTTTTTACTGCTACTCCACCTTCAACAATTTTAATGTCGGATTATGAAATCCATAAGTTTTGTAATCAGGCTTAACTTCATGAATAAGAGGGAGTTTTGAAAACAACTCTTCGAATCTTCTTCTTACAATCTGATCTGATGTTCTTGTGTGAAAAAATCTATCATACGAGAGGCTTGTTACAAGTACGTATTCTGCGCCGATAGTTTTCATCTCTTCAATTGTTAGATTTCTTCTCTGCTCTGGAGCACTAAAAAGTGTCGTTTTAAATTCAGGCAAAGATGGTGTGTAGGGAATCGCATCAATTAAGATATGAGTTCCACCTTTTAGGTTTGTTATCATCCACTGACGCATTACTTCTCTTGTATCATTAGGCACCTCGCGAGCTAAAAGAACACTTGGTACCAAAACACTTAAGACAGCAACTACACTTAGAAATGAGTTAAGTCGTACTAATCCATAACCAGCTAATAGAGATAAAAATGGAATGCAGGGGAAAATATATCTTTCAGGTTGAGGAGGAGGCTTAGCATTTACATATTCTGCTGGTAAATAAAATGTTGCGGCAAGAAATGCTACAGCCAGAATGGTGCTGTCTTTTCTCTTTAATGCATCTCCAATTACAACTAATAAAACCAAAAATGAAACCCAACCTAACGATGGAGCAACACTTCTTCCTGCATGATACATCCAAAAATGATCCCATGAGCCAATCTTCATCTGGTGATGACCTTTCGACATATGTTTCTTTTCTTTATTAAAATCATTCACAAACTGCTTTTTGTTTATGACCGAATATGGAGTTGTCACTAGAAATCCGATTGGAACTAGTAAGCATGCCAGGAAAATCATCGGGGTAAGTCGTCTGTAAACTAAAGGAAAGACGAAGAGAACTACTATCGCTAAGATTCCAGAGTATTTTGAACCTGCTGCAAATCCAACACAAAGTCCAGCTAGTAAAAGTAGTTTAGAGTTACGATGAATTGAAGCTTTAGCTGCTAAATATGATGCTAGAAGCACAAAAAATGTTAAAAGTGAGTCTTCTTTTAAATATCTAGCAGAGGTTATCATTAGAGGAGAGAAAGCAACTAATGACGCAGCGATTATAGATATTGCTTTATTATTAAATAATAATCTTCCTAGTTTATAAACCAAAAGAACTGAGAGCGTATTAGCTAAAATACTTACAAGCCTTCCAGACTCAGCAAACATTACTACAGAGGATTCTGCTGCAAATAAAAGCTGCCTTATAGCTCCCATAAATGCTGTCAGATAAAGAAGCAAAGATGGATGAAGAAAATAGTTAGGATCAAACTTTCCAAACTCTACTACCCTAAATGCAATCTGAGCTTTTCTATACTCATCCGGATGATAAAAGTGTGGTAACCCAAAATCAAAGCCATAAAGCCGAACTAATAAGGCAAGCGCAAGGAGGATCCATAAAAATCTACCTCCAACTTCAAAGTTTATTGGAGTCTTGAATAAATTCTTTTTAAATCCAAAAGAGATAAACAAAACTACGACTCCTAAGGTCAATAAATCAAATCCTGAATCCCAATGAATAAAACTAAGAAGCAAAGCAGTAACGGGTCCAAATAATAAATAACTTTTTCCTCCCCAGAGTATCGAAATGAAAAAGCAAATTAGAGCAGCAACCCAAAAACTACTTCTCTCTAAAACACCAAACGACCAGTCTGATCTGAAATTTACTGAGACGAACTTTACTCCAAGATCTCTTTTATCAGGACTCCTAAATGTATTTTTAACCTCTACTTTTATGGATTGATCGGCGCAGTTAGTCTTATCAATTTTAGTTTCAATTATAATACTTTGGCCTGATTTACTCTCTTCACTCCCACATATACTCACAATAACTTCAGGTGTGCCACTAGGTCTCCATCCATCAAGATGTAGTCTTACACTTGCGCTCTTTCCAAGATCTTTTAAGATTGGCTCAAGATCAATTATTGCGTTTTTTCCAATCCATCCATCTCTTGAAACCCCCTCTATTACAAATGGATTAGTCACTGTAGTAATAGTTGTAGTTTCGGAGCTATTTTGCCCGATGAAGGCACAAACTAGAGAAACAAAGAGAGCTAAAACTCTCATACTTCTCTCTTTTCAAGTAGAACTAAGGGCAGAAAAGCTACACCCCATACAATGTACTGGGTAAGCAGAACTGAATTAAAGCAAACAAAAACCCAAAATATTATAAAGGTACTCGAATAAAGTCCTAATTTTCTCTGATAACATAGGTAAGCTACTAACCCCATCATAGCTAACATTGGCAATCGCGCTAAAAGACCTTCCCACTCCATAATATGATCAACACTTTTTGCCCTAAGTCTTGTGGCTAAACCACCAGCGCTTCTTGTTGCGGAGAACAGAATTGACATAATAAATGCTTTTGCATCATGTACAATAAATGGCAAAGAGCAAAGAACTGGAATCACCGCGACTTTGAGCCCAAGTTTGAAAATGCTTAGTAGTTGTTCTTTAAAATTTTCTCCTGTTCTTGAGACTAATAAGTAAAGAGGAACAACAAAGATAGCTACCTGCTTAACCGCCAATGAAACTCCAAACCAGTATGGATTACCTTTTCTCAATGCGAGTATCAAAAATAGAATTGCAAGCAGATCAATCTGGCCTGAACCCATAACAGAAAGTGTAAACCTATTGTATAGATAAAACAGACTTGAAAAAATTCCGGCGACTAACCAACCCTTGTCCATGAATAACATCAGGATAATTAAACCTACTGAAAGGTGGATTAGAATCGAAAGAGGTCTCCAAAGCTCTAAGAACTTGCCAAGATCATCGAAACCTAAACGAACTGTGGCAGCAGCAAATAGAAAAAACCCTGGAAAGTATGTTGAATACTTTTGGTTCTCTCTCATATTTGAACCATGGATCTTCTGATAAGGGTTAATACCATTCGCAATGTCATGCCCATCCTGATAGATATATCTAATATCATTTCTAATATCTGTCCCTTGTGGAGTTACTCTTGGGGCGATCTCGAGCAATAGAAAAAGATTTAAGACAGCAAAAACTGATAAAAATATATACCGCATGTGGCTATATTTATTAACACAACTATCTAAGCGTTAGCTACAAAGATAAACCCTGCGCTCATTTGATTTTGAGCTTGAAAAACTCAAAATCCAACTGCGCTGGGTTTATAATCGTCTAGTACTTCTGTATGGGGATTTAAATTAAATTGAGTTAGATTCTTTGGTGGTTTAGATAAAGCAAGCACTGGAACCCTTAAAACGGCTTCCGCCATTATCTTACCACTCATTTTTGAAGCTGCCTGAGTACGATCAACAAACTGAATCGGCACCTCAAGAGGCTTAAAACCTAATTGAAGGGCTCTAAATTTTAATTCTATTAAAAAACTATACCCATCACAAACAAAATCCATTACGGGGATTCTTTCAAGAGTACTTCGACGCCAGAGATTAAAACCTCCTGTCATATCGCTCACACCTCTACCTAAAAACATTGATGCATAGGTATTACCACCTTTACTCAGGAATTTTCTAAACCATGGCCAGTTTACTACCTCACCACCTTTTTTGTAGCGGCTTCCAACAACAAAATCTGAATTTTTAATTGATTCAACCATCTGTGGAATGAATCTGGGATGATGAGAGAAATCAGCATCCATCTGTAATATAAGATCAGCCCCTTTTGTAAGTGCGTAGGCAAAAGCATCCTTATAAGAATTTGCAAATCCACGATCAGCTCTTCTAAGGAGCACTGAAACATTACCAGGAATCTGGCTAGCAATTTCAGCAGTTCCGTCCGGAGAATTGTCATCAGCAACAATTACATGTGCATCTGGAGCGTACCTGAAAATTTCAGGGATTAGTCCTGAAATATTCTCCTTTTCATTATAAGTAGGAATACAGACGGCTAAACGCATCGGGGGCTAGGTTATCACGTGAGAGATTCTAAACCAAGGAAGAGTAAATAGTTGGTAAGGTTTGCTGATTGGGGGTAAGCCCTTTAATTTGTCTGGTCTAGTTTTAACCAGACCTTTAAGAGGACTGGCTTCCTACTTCGCTAAAGCTACATAGGACAGGAAAGCCAGTCCAGACAACTAAATATCCTGCCTGGTCTGGCTTCAGGCTGACCTTACTTTCCAAACTCACTGTATCACAACCTCAACGCGTCTATTCCTTGCCCTACCATCTATTGTTGCATTACTGGCTATAGGCCTTGATTCGCCAAATCCCTTTACGGAAGCATTTCCACCTAGAGCATCAGCAACTGATCTGGCACGGGCATAAGAGAGCTTCTCGTTATATTCATCCGTTCCTACAGAATCTGTATGCCCCTCGACTGAAACTCGTCTTGACGGATAATCTCTTAGAACATCATCAATCTCTCTTACTGTTCTCCTTGCTGACGGGGTAAGCCTTGCACTATCAAATTCAAAAAGAACATCAGGGAGATTAACTACAACCCCTCGATCAGTAATTCTTGCATCTTGCCCCCTAGCTCTTAACTCATCAAGAAGTCTTCTATTTTCGGCAATCTCTCTTTCTTGAGCAGTTAGCCTTTGACCTTGGAGAGAGGCTCTTTCATCCTCTCGGTCAATACCTTCCCCTATTGCACCACCGGTGAGAGCACCGATCCCAGATCCTATAGCCACTCCGGCTCCAGGCCTTCCAAACTGATTACCAACTATCGCTCCAAGCCCTGCTCCTAACCCTGCCCCTGTTAAAGCTCCTTTCTCCCTAGCTCCAAAACGAGCTGATTCACACCCTAGTAAGAGCAAAAATATAAAGAATAATCTCATATAGAGTTAGACGAATTATCCTCTTGCAGATTCAATTTTTTCTTGAATACCAGGCATATTAGAATTTAGTTTTTTTGCCTCTTCGTACTCAAATAGTGCATCCTCCTTGCGTCCGAGGCTAAGGTAAAGATCCCCAATTCTAACATGAGTATCCGGGTCTTCAGGGCAGATTCTTAAAGCACGCCTATAGTGAAATAGCTTATCTCCAGCATCCTGGGCACTTTCAGCTTTTTGAATCTCTGGTTGCGCGTCCGTGCAGCTCTTTTTGTTTATTGAAGAGCTAGCAGCATTTTGAACTGGGATATCAGTCTCTAAAAGTGGTTTCATCCCAGGCACACTAGTAGGTTCTGCTAGCTTTGCAGGAACAGTTTCAGAACGAAGTGGAGCCTTATAGGATTCCTGAATTGGTTTTATTGGCTCAGCCGCCATAGGTTGCGCCGCCATAGGTTCAGTCATACGAGGCGAGGGAGATTGATCAAGGTAAAGATCTCCTGGGGCAGCTCTTCCTGAAGTTCCAACTTTAGATAGGTTTGTAGATTCAAATCCAGCTCTTGGATCAGATGCTCCTCTCATCGATTCCATCTGATTTCTCTGAGCACGGATTAGCTGCTCTTGCCGTTCCATTGCCTCATCTTGCTGACGCATTGCTTCATCTTGTGCTTCAAGTGCATTTGCAATTAACGCACCTGTTCCAGCCCCAGCAGCAGCTCCTACTACTAGGCCCTGACCGGTATTACCAACCTGATTTCCAACAATTGCACCAAGACCAGCACCGATGGCACCACCAGCAGCGGCTCCATAGCCAGTTTTTTCACCAGGTTTTGTGCAAGCAATAACTAAAATAGCGATTAAGAGGTATCTCATATGCTCGTACTTTATAAAGTAAAATACCGTTTCGCAATGACTAAGTTTTGACTGATTTTGGCTTTCCAAACAAAATTAAAAGAGCCACCCCAACACAGATGCTAGAATCTGCAATATTAAAGGCAGGCCAGTGATAGGTACCTAAATAAAAATCAAAAAAATCTACCACGTACCCGTAAAATGCACGATCTATTATATTCCCTATAGCTCCGGCTATTACTAACCCTAAAGCAAATTCAAGCCGCCTATCACCCTTTGCTTCTGTTTTATAGATATAACCAACAAAAACTAGGGCCACGATTGTTGCTGTCCAAAGAAGACCGACTCTAAGAAGATCATTTTCAATACCAGAAAATAGTCCGAATGCTGCACCCTTATTATGAACAAGTGTTAAATTGAAAAAACCTGAAATTACAGAGACCGGTTCATGAAGTACTAAAAATTCCAAAGCCATATACTTTGTAACCTGATCAAGAACTAAAATAAGAATTGCGACGATAATCATTTTTTTACTGTATACTTAGAGATACTTCCTGACTCAAGTAGAACAAAGAGATCCTTGCCATCCAAACGCAGAGCCTTCACTCCACGCTGCTCAATTGTTTCAATTAGCTCCAAGTCCAAATTCCAAATTTTAATCAATCCATCACGTCCTGCGCTAGCCAAAACAGATCCTACCTCTAAATTAAAAACTCCACCTGAATGAGCCATAACGGAGCCTTTTTTTCTAAGTCCGCGAATGCTCCAGTTTTCTATCTTCCCTTCACGAAGCCCAACAAATATTCTATCCGTCGAAGCAATCATCGATTCTATCTCGCCATCTGTCTTTTTAGTCTCTCGAACTTTATTAGCATCAGTGAAAAACCCACCACCAAAAATATTTTCATCAAATCTTCCACCAAACCTATCAGCGTCATATGGAAGCCAGACAGAGATCACTCCAAGCCAGTCACCTGAAAAAAATATTGGGCTCCCTATTCCACCTGTTACAGCACTAACAACAGAGCCATGTCCTATGTATCTCTCAAGTGAAGGTTTTTTAGGGGTATCAGTTTCAAGAAATTTCCATCTATAAACTCTTCCATCAACTCCACCTAGGAGAAGCGCTGTCTCATCATTTACAAATTGAAGTGAGCTGATTCTTGTTTTTAGTGCTCGATAAACTACAGGAGGATTAGTCATATCCCATATAAAAAGTCCTTCGCTAGAGAGTCCTCCCAAAAATTTTCCAGACTGGCTAAAAACTACATTAAGAAAGGTTAAACCTGAGCTAAGTCCCCCTACTGTTCCATCAGACAGAGCTAGTTTTCCAGAAGCGCCAAGAGCAACAGGCTCAACAAGACTAACTATCTCGTCCTTTTTAGGAACTACCTGGATGGTGCAACCCACTAGAATGCTTAAAATTATTAAAATTCGCACAGGTTGGGATAATAGGTGAATAAAAGGCTCAATACCACCCCCCGCTTCCCTCAGCTTCTAGTTTGTAGTAGCCTCTGTTGGATATCCCTGTGCACTTTCAGACCTTAGGGATAAAGTATCCGAACTAGCTTTTTAAGAGGAATTAATGGAAGCAAGCGTATTAGAAAACACAACGACTCATTATTATAGAGAGGTCTCAGGTGACCTTTTGGCAAAACCAGATGCTCTAGCCGAAATAATTGATAGCCACAGAGGTGAAAAAATAATTGTTTTTTGTAACACCCCTTCTGATGTTGACATGATCGAGGCACTTTTAAGAAAACGTGGGATCAGCTCAAGAAAATTGATTGGACATGTTCCTCCAGCAAAAATATCAAGTGCAATTCAAGATCTAAAAAATGGTGATGCTGCTGCATTAATTGTAACAGATGTTTCAGGACAAAATATTGATCTAGGTAATTTTGATCTATCAATTAATTACACCATGCACAGTGACCCTGAGATATATCTTCAAAGGTCAGGCCAGATGGGCGGTGCAGCCCCTAAGAAAGCGGTTTCACTGGTTGGCCCACTGGATATCACTCATTTTCATTATCTAAAAAAAGTAGCAGGTTTTGAATTTCAACAGCTTGAAGCTCCCTCTGAAGAGGATATTTTGGCTGCAAGACTTAGCTCAATCAAACAGATAGCATCCTCAAGAGAGATTGGAGATAGAACAAAAATCATCTCTGAGATGATTCTTAAAGATAAGGAATCCGAAAAAATCGTTGCGTTCCTTCTTCAAAACTACTTTGAACCCCCTGCGCCTCCTGTGGTTGAACGTTATAGCAGTGATGATGATGAAGGTGGTAGACGTGGAAGAGGCGGTCGTCGAGATGATAATAGACACAACAGAGAGGACCGAAGAGACGAAAGACGTGACGATAGAAGGGATGAAAGGCGAGAGAGAACCCCAGTTAAAAAGGAAGCTAGAGTTTATCTAGGAATAGGAACTAACGAAAAGTTCTCAGAAGATGCCCTTAAGAAATTACTTGAGGATCTTTCACCTGAGCATAAGGATTCAATCAAGCGATTTAGTGGCCGAGAAGAGTATTCATTCTTCGACGTAGAAGAAGAGATTGCTGATCTTGTAACATCAAAGCTTGAAAACGCTGACTGGAAAGGCAAAAAACTCTTTGTTAAAGAAGCAATTCGAATTCCTCTTTTAAGACAAGAAGTAGAAGAGAAGAAAGAAGAGAGCGAAGAAGAAGAAACGTCTGCTGAAGAAGAAATCCAGGCTGAGGTTTAAAAACTCAGGGTATTAGGGGTCAGAGAGCTGATAGCCCTTGCCTGGTCAGGCCTTCCGGCCTGACCCCCGTTTTGTTTCTTTGTCTGCTTGCGCAGACAACAGATCCTTCCGGCCTGACCCCCAAGTTATTGTACTCACCTAAAATCAATTTCGCTTTTTTGAATATGGATACTGAGCTAGTGCCCGCGCTAACCGTTTTGGATAGATCTCCATCAAGCAATCCTCAAGTTCAGTGGCACTAATCGCCTCAATGTGATCAGTAGGAAAAAGTTCCTCCCCATCAGGCCTTGGCTCACCTTCCGTTGATCCGATTACCCAGTCTGGATTGGTTAAGTTGAACGATGTTAATAATCTTTGAAGCTTTTTAAGCTGAGCCTTCGAGCCTTCTGCAGTCTGCTCGGAAGTAGTAAGCCTAGTGCTTAGATCCCGCAAGTTTACAAGAAAGACCTCTATCCAATGATCAAGTCTATCAGTCCCATTAATTTCAAGATCAGCTTTAATAAGTCTTTTAACTACACTATCAAACAGAGGAGCTTTGAGAGATAAAGCCACAAAGTAAGGAATTATTCCATTTGGAAAAAATGGAAGCATTTTATTTAAACTTTCATCTTCAACCACACTTGTTATTGCAAGCAAACTTAAAGCACTTCCTTTGTTTGAAAGTGCTTTCACTAATCCTTGAATTTGAGTTTCATCTAGCTTTTCAACAGCATCTTTTATTACCTCCGGTCCAAATGTGCTCTGAAGCATCATAGGTAAAAAAGGTTTAAATCTGACTAATCCAAGTTCAGATACGGCATTCACAACTAAAAATGCATGTTCTGACTTATCAGAGTTAAGTAGAGTCTGAAGCAGCTCTCCAACCCATCTTATGGTCTTTTGATCTTTGCTGCGCAAAGTATCGATTGTAAGGAGTTCAAGGAAGACTGTAGCCACTTTTTCTCCTTCCTCACCCGCTAAAGCGTTATCAGCAATAAATGCTTCTACATCATCGAAGGTATCAAATGAGGAGAGATTAACTCTCGGAAGCTCCCCTTCCCAATCCAGATATGGAATGAGTGCATTTCTTACAGCGCTGTTGTCTAAGTGTGCAAGCAATGAAGAATTCACCTGCCTATTTTGTAGAATTAAGTAATTTGCTAATAAACTAGGAATGATCAGTATGTGATTTCTTAAATACCAGAGATAGTACTATTGATAACCCAATCGTACCGGTAATAATAGCTAGAGACCAAACTATAGGAAATTTTCCGCCATAAAGATCGTTGAGATATGTCATTTTTAGACCTACAAAGGTAAGCACTATCCCAAGCCCATACTTGAGAAGATGGAACTTATCTACAGATCCCATAAGAAGAAAATACATCGAGCGCAGACCCATTATTGCACACATATTAGAGGTAAAAACTATAAAAGGCTCTTTTGTTATGGCGAAAATTGCAGGAACAGAGTCAATTGCAAACACAATATCTGTGAATTCTATAACAACCAAAGTTACAAAAAGAGGTGTAGCTAATAACTTTCCACCTTCTCTAACAAAAAACTTTTTTCCATGAAGATGCTGAGTAATGGGGAACAACTTCTTTAAGCCACGATAAACAATACTTTTACTTAAATCTTGTTCCATCTCAGGGGTGAACATTATCTTTATCCCTGTGAATACTAAAAATGCTCCGAATATTGTGTTCACCATCTCATATTCAAGAAGCTTTGCGCCTAGAGCTATGAAGATTGCTCGAAATATGAGTGCTCCAAGTATCCCAAAAAACAGAATCCTATGCTGGTATTTTTTAGGAATTGCAAAATAATTAAAAACAACTACGAACACAAAAATGTTATCTACAGACAATGAATACTCAACGATATAACCAGTTAAAAATTCTAGTGATATTATTGAAGCAATGTCTGCAGCTCGCATGCCAGCTATAAGCTCATCAGGAGGCATTGAGCTAAATCTTTCTGAGAGATAGAGATAAAGTCCCAGATTAAATAGTAAAGCCAAAGTAACCCAAACTCCACTCCAGATACTAGCTTCCTTGAAACTTACTTCGTGATCTTCTTTGTGGAATATCCCAAGATCAATTAGCAAGATAACAAAGATAGCGAGCGTGAAGGATACGTAAAGCCACCAATAATCTGCAAATGGAAATATAGTCATATGTATTAAGAGCTTACCCTTGCAAATCTTGCCTTAATTACCTCAACTACTATCGGCATTACTGAAAGAATAATAATCCCCATAATAACTAAGGAGAAATTATTTTTAACTATAGGCAACTCTCCAAATATGTATCCTAAATATGTAAGAGAGACCACCCAGAGAGCAGCACCTGTAACATTATAAAAAGCAAACTTTGAGTAGGTCATCTTTCCTGCACCCGCCAAGAAAGGAGCAAAGGTTCTAACAATAGGCACAAATCTGGCTATTATTATTGTTTTCGCACCATACTTCTCATAAAAAGCATGCGTTTTATCATAATAGGATTTTCTAAATATCTTTGAGTCAGGGTTAGAGAATGCCTTATCACCGATCTTCGAACCAATATAATAATTAACTGCATCACCTAAGATCGCTGCAATAAATAATAGCAATACTATTAAATGAACATTTAGCTCTCCTCTGGTAGAGATTGCTCCCGCTGCAAAGAGAAGCGAATCGCCTGGAAGAAATGGTGTGATAACAAGTCCTGTTTCACAGAAAACTATTAAAAATAAAATAACATAAGTTAAAGTGCCGTACTGTGTGACAATGGTGTCCAGATATTTATCTATATGAAGAAACATCTGTATAAAATCTTGAATAAACTCTTCCATGGTGTTTCAGACGTTATCATTGAGACTTAATGAAGTCCATTACCTGCAAATTATGGAATATTCAGTTTTTCACCAACCCGGACAATATCACTCTTTAGATTATTCTCTTGCTTAAGTGTAGCAGGCGATACATTGTATTTCGCAGCTATTTTTCCTAAAGTATCTCCCTTTTTTACAATGTGTACTTTAGCTTTTACTGCTTTACTCACTGCACCTTTTCCCTTTACCTTTAACTGCTCACCTACTCGTAGAGTAGAAGTGGATTTAGAGTTTAGACTTTTAAGTGCACTAACTGACATTCCATAACGTCTTGCAATACCAGAAAGAGTGTCTCCTGCCTTAACTGTATAAACCGATTCAGAGACTACACTCACTGTTGGAACAATTTTTTGCGTTGGCTCTGCTGCTGCAATTATAGAAACGCCAGAAACTTCTGAAGCAGGAAGACGCAAATTATATCCTGCCGGAACAGGAACTCTTCCTTCCCATACCCTGGAGGATAAAGCGTAGTTAGCTTCCTTTAAGCTGTCGACAGATATTCCATACTTTTTAGAAAGCGCAAAAACACCTGTAGCTTTTGGTACTCTATCTTCCCTTAGAATCAAAGGAGGCGCAGCTCTAACGTCTGGAAATAAAGCAGATTTGTTATGGGTAACAATAAGAGCTGCCAGAAAACATGGATAAAAATTATTAGAGGCAAAACCAAATGGCCTATGAACCGGGTGTTCAATAATTGTTGCAAGATCTCTGATACCAATTTCATTTATCTTCTTAGCAACTCCTGCTACCCCATGGTTATAGGAGGTTAGTGCTAAGCCCCAATCACCTAAGCGATTATAAGCACCTTTAAGATATCTAGCTGCTGCTCTTGTTGCTATAATTGGATCTCTTCTTTCATCGATGACTGAATCTATTCTCATGCCGAATTCTCTTCCCGTTCTTGGCATAAACTGCCAAAGTCCAGCTGCACCTGCAGAACTTACAGCTCTGTATTCAAACCCAGATTCAACAAAGGGAAGCTTTGATAGTTCTACTGGCATTCCTTCTGCTACAAACACCTTTTCTATAAAAAGCAGGTATCTTCCGGAGCGGTGTATGGCTTCTGCAAACTTCTCTCTAATTCCTGTTTGAGTACGGATTAAATCTTCATCTATGGCTCTTAGATACTTTTCACTGCCACCAGGTACTTTTTCCATTGCAGAAAAAACCTGTTTTTCAAAAACTGAGATTGGTCTTTCCCCTCGGGCAAATCGTCTTAAAATCCCCTCAATCGTTGTTTTCATTGAGCTCTCAGTAGCAGCGATATGGTTTTCGAGCTCTCGTGGCCCCATTCTTCTTGATTCTTGGTAAAAGTCTAAAACGGTAAATACAGCCTGAGGATACATCCTATGATGAACAACCCTGTGGCGCTCTCCGAATTTTGAATAGATATCAACCCAAAATTGAACTCGGCCTTTTAACTTTTCTGGCACGGAAAAAACTCTGCTGCCTGTTTCAAGAGCAAAACTAGTTGTAGAAAAAAGAAGTAGAAGAAGAAATGCTCTCACACGGTATGTTTTACCTAAATAATAGAGGATAGGAAAAGGCTATTTCACCAGTGATTTAATAAATTCTTCTTCCCTAGATTTACTAGCCTTACCCTGTTGAAAAATCGCGAAAGCGATTTTCTTTTCAAAAATGTATCCAGCAAGTGTGCTAACCCCATCTAGGCTACCTGTTTTAGCAAATACTCTTGCCCCTAAGGGTCTATCTTTTAATGTTCCAGATTTTCCACTTATTGATAAGTACCTTGGAAGATCTCGCTCCTCTTCCTGAAGCAGTCTCACAATTGAATCTACTGGAACTCTTGAATCATGGCTAAGGCCTGACCCATCCTTTAAGAGTACTGGGTATTTTGTAAATTTGGAGGCATAAACATTAAGATTTTCTAGGCCTTTAGAGTATGATTTTCGATCACCAAGTAGATAAAGAAGCATCTCAGCCACAGAGTTAGTTGAGTATTGCCCTAGAGCTTCAAGGGATTCCTTGACTTTACTGCCAGGAACTTCAGCTATAAGCTTTTTTTCTTTATGTTCTTTAAGCTCTTTAACAACGACAGGATAACTTAGGAGTAGTTGAGATAGACCTTCTACACTCTTTTTAAGATAAAGCTTTGGATCAGATACAGATCTAAATTTTGAAGCACAATCTCCTGATCCATAAACTGTGCAATGATCTGAACCGCACTCCGCGTTAAATTCACCTTCTTTACTAATAATAGAAAATCCAGCAAATAGAGGTAAAATTTTTGGTTCGCTACATCCTACAATTTCGACAGAATTAAAGTTGAACATAACTCCATCTACTCCCGTTTCATAGGCGCGAGATCCTACTCTCTCCTTCCCTCCTTCAACATCAGGAAACTCAAGTTCAAGGATTGGTTTTGGCTTTCCAAGTGCTGCCAATCTTTCAATGACTTTAAAAAGCCTTTCTGTTGTAAATAGTGGATCAATGTCGAAAGAAAGAATTATAGAATCCTTTGTTTCATAAATTTTAGTTACAAACTGTTCTTCTGCTCTATCTAGAAGGGATCCAATAACAAAAAGTTTTGCTACACTTGCAGGCTTAAGTGGTTTTGCAGCATCTTTTTCTATTATAACTTTTGAGTGACCTAGTTCTTCTGCTAGAAATGATTCTTGAGCAAATAGTGAGCTAACAAAAAGAATTAACGCGCAGGCCTGGTAGTACATCGAGATTTTTCAAGCTGTTCATCCGTCAAAGCAGCTGATTCTGTCTCTGCAAAAGTAATGAACTCTTTTTCTACAACGCTTGAATCTTCATATATCGCTTCAACCGGGCACTCTGTTTCGCATGCTCCACAGTTGATGCACTCATCTGGGTGTATTATTAACATCCCCCAGTCTTTGTTTTTATCCCCATCATCATCCCCACCAAAAGCGACATCATATCCGTCTTCCCAGGTTATCTCTTTTGGATCGACTCCATATTTAGAATTGATAGTTTTTTTTCTAATATCGTAGAAGCAGTCAACTGGGCAAACTTCAACACAAGATCTATCTTTAGTGCCAATGCACGGCTTTGTAATCACATATGCCATATAGATTGTAAGATAACTAAAAATTGCGAGATTTGGTAGTCGTTGTAAACCAGAATTTATTGGGTTATTCTTGTATGTTCTGGCCCGATCGCCAAGTTGGCTAAGGCAATGGTTTGCAAAACCATCATTCCCCGGTTCGAGTCCGGGTCGGGCCTCATGATCATTTTCGATTCTATTGGAGTCACCCTGTTGTAG
>DDRT01000011.1:59241-70587 GCA_002343185.1 Deltaproteobacteria bacterium UBA2409 | reverse complement strand
ACCTTACTAGATCAAACAGCTGCATCTCTCTACAACTTAATCAAGAAGGGGTGAAGTCCCCTTTAATTTGGAGATCGGAAAAACTGAAATCAGATAACAGGAACGGAATCGGAAATTAACAGTACACAGAGAGACATTTAAACAGCTGTTTAGTCCTTTATCCTAACTTCGACTAAACTCTAACCTTTCCGTAGGCAGTGTCACAATAAAGGAATCATCAATCTTAATCTCACCAAAATGAAGATCTATAATCTTTTTTACCACCGACAACCCTAATCCTAAACCTTCTGTTTGTGAAGCTCTGAAAAATGGGGAAAAGATTAACTCTCTAAGTTCTACTGGAACACCTGGGCCGTTATCCTTTACCTCAATCTCTACAAATGAGGCTAAGGATCTTTCAACTCTAAATCTCTCATTAATCGATATCTTAACTTTACTTTTATCATTATGTTTTACGGCATTTGTGATAAGATTACTAAATAACCGGCTTAAAAGACTTTGATTTCCCCAAACTTTAGGAAGAGCGCCGATTTCAATTTCAATATTAGCTTCCTCATCAAGAGATAAATCTGAAACAAGTTGTCCAAGAACAATATTAAGATCTACAAACTCCATCTTTGTTGCTTTTGCACCAAGTTTAGCAAGCTCATACATCCCTTGAACAACATGGGTTAGTCTTTCACCAGATCCAAGAGCTTTTTTAAGGATAATTACTGCTCTTTCAGGTAGATCGAATGTATCTAAGACATACTGAAGCTTCATCACCATTCCACCTAAAGGACCTCTAATATCGTGCGCAACTGTTGCAGTAAACTCATCAAGTTTTTTATTTTTTTCTTCAAGAAGTTGATTTGCTTCTGTAAGCTTTGCAACCAGTCTTTCATTCTCTGCTTGGAGCTTTCTTAGTCTTTTTGCCTGAGAAATCGCTCTTGGAACTTCCTCTTCACTAGAAACTGTTCTTCCTTCAAATGAATCTACACCGCTTACTCTAATTATTGATGGTCTAGATCCTGAGATCTTAATCTGCTCCATAATAGAAGCAACCTGTGATGGGCTTAATGATTCACCAAGAACTATAATCTCAGTATGCTCTAACTCTTCTAATGATGGGGTCTTATTAGAAGGGATAGAATCTTCATTTTTTGTTCCCCACCATAAGACTGACATAACATTAGAATGAATGTTTAAGATAATTTTTAAGACGTATTAATGCTTTAGAACGAACCTGAGATGCTCTGGACTCTGTTACACCTAAAATTTCTCCAATCTCTTTAAGGTTTAGCTCTTCATAAAAGTATAAGCTTATTACGAGTCTTTCTTTCTCAGGAAGCCTATCTAAAGCACGTGCAATTAGGCTTAACTTTTCAGATCCAAGAAGTTTTGAAAGTGGATCTCTAGATTTTCCTGGCATCCATTCATCAGCCTGAAATCTCTCTTCACCATGCCCAAAACCAAGCTCTTCAAAACTCAGCATCACAACACTTCCTACTTCTGAGAGTAGCTTTTGAAGATCTTCCAGCGATAATCCAAGCTCCTGAGCGACTTCTTCATCTGTTGCTGGTCTTCCAAGTTTTTGTTCTATTCGCTGATAAGCTAATTCAATTTTGTGAGATTTGTGTCTTAAAGATCTTGGTAACCAATCTTGAGTTCTAAAAGAGTCTAATATTGCACCTCTAATTCTAAACTGAGCATAAGTTGCAAAGTTTGTCTCATGCTTTGGATCATATTTTTCAAGTGCATCAACTAGCCCGATGATCCCAGAGTTAAGCATCTCCCTGATATCAACATCTTTTGGGAGTCTACCAGCAAGCCTGTGAACTACTCTCTTAACGAGAGGTAAATAGCTCTTTATTAGATCTTCCCTATCTTGCTCATTAACCTGCTTATAAGCTTCTACAGCTGATTTTTTATCCTTGGCCACCATGCATATCCTCGTAGTTCATAAGAATTCGGTGGGCTATCCGTCCTACAAAGGCGATAGCTATCATCACGAAAACAGCGCGATAAGTCATCGTTGTAACTCTCACATCTGCCATTATTCCACCTACCACTACAACCAGGAGGGAAAGAAGTGATACTCCGGCTATGAATCGCTTAAGTCCGGTATGAACCTTTCGCTTCTTTTTAGCCACTGAAAACCTCCCCCTCTAATAACTGCTGAAAGAAAAACTGAACTCCTCCCTTAACTCTGTGCTCATAAAACTCCTCATCAAGCTTTCGTGCAAAAGCCCTAAAACCTCGAGCAACAGAGGATGAAGGAAATAGAGTTGAGACTGGTGATTGCTGTTTTACAGCTTCACTGACTGAAATATCAGAAGGGATTGCTCCTGCATAACTGATCTTTGTCGGAAGAAATCTTGTTGTTACCTGAGCTAATCTATTAAAGGCACGTCTACCTTCTGCATCATTCTGAACATTATTTGCTAAGACAGAGATCTTTTTTTCTCCGTAGTTTTGAGTGAGAACTTTAATTACAGCATAACTATCAGTTAATGAAGTAGGCTCTCCGTTTATGACACAGACTATTTCACTTGCTGCAGCGTTAAAAAATAAAACATCAGTTCCGATCCCTGCCGCTGTATCAATTAAAAGATAATCATATTGAGCAGCGACTGATTCAACTTCATTTAAAATTGTGAGTCTTTGTGAATGGGTTAAACGGGCAAGATACTCCACTCCACTTGATGCAGGTATCAAACTTATTCCCATTGGTCCTTCAACAATAATGTCTTTAAGAGCAGCTTTACCCTCTAAAACCTCTTTAATTGATCGCTTCGGAGTTACACCACATAGAACATCGATATTCGCGAGCCCTAAATCAGCATCTAGAATAAGTACACTTCTCCCCATATCTGCTAAAGATATCGCAGTGTTAAGTACTGTATTTGACTTACCAACACCCCCTTTGCCG
Source organism: Deltaproteobacteria bacterium UBA2409 (assembly GCA_002343185.1). Taxonomy (GTDB): domain Bacteria; phylum Bdellovibrionota_C; class UBA2361; order UBA2361; family DDRT01; genus UBA2361. Next base: position 67,676 of record DDRT01000011.1, on the reverse strand, counting down.
CTGGTAAAGCTTACAACCCGAGTGCACTCCTTCATAATATTATTCGATTCATGGTTTCTTGAATTTGTTCCATATTTTTTAATCATACTGTTTCCCTTAATCATCCAGCGTAACTACCCCAACACTTTGGACTTTTGTGTTAGGCGCTATCTCATAGTGACTTAAAACGCTCATCCCTGGCACAAATCTGTCAACGAACCTAAAAAGTGCCGCTCTTAGATGTGAAGGGGCTAAAAGTATCGGCGAGCTTCCGGCCTCCATAAACTTTTCAACCACTTTACTTAGTTTGTTTATGAGCATTTGAGCCTGTGCGGGTTCAAGTGCCAGGTATGAGCCATCATCGGTCTGCTGTACAACTTCACTCAGTGATCTTTCTAAACTTGGAGAAAGACTTGATAGGGTAAGTACCCCTTCGTCTGAGATAAATCTAGTTGTAATCTGCCTTGCAAGTTTTCGTCTTACAAACTCTGCGAGCTTCTCCGGAACCTTAACGTTAGGTGCCCAATCAGCAAGGGTTTCTAAGATCGTTCTGAGATCTCTTATACTGACCTGCTCCCTTAAGAGGTGGGCTAGCACCTGTTGCACCTGACCAAGAGTTAACTGTGTAGGAATCAACTCTTCAACTACTTTTGGATGATCTTTTGCAAGGTTGTCTAATAGACTTTGCACTTCCTGTCTTCCAAGAAGCTCAGACATATTGCTTCTTACTAATTCAGTTAAGTGAGTTGTAATCACGGTTGAAAGATCCACTACGGTGTATCCAGAAAACTGTGCTCTCTCTTTCTCCGACTCAGGGATCCAAAGGGCATCAAGCCCAAAAGCAGGCTCCTTAGTTTGCTCTCCTTGAAGAGGAGAGGTTACAGAGCCAGGATCCATTGCTAAAAGATGATTGCTCTTTAGCATTCCTCCCCCAATAACAGCACCTTTAAGAAGTAATCTATACTCAGAAGATTTTATTTTTACATTGTCCCTAATATGTATTGGTGGAACGATAAAGCCATAATCAGTAGCAAACTGTCTTCGTAACGATCTAATCCTTTCAACAAGATCTCCACCTTCAACAAGAGCTACAAGTTCATAACCAACTTCAAGTTCAAGGGTATCCATACCAAGTAGCCCCAAGACTTCTTCTGTGCTGGCTCCTTTCGCTCCAGGCTCTGGAAGTGCTTCCTGGCCTTTTTTCTTTGTAAGCTCTTTCGGTTGACCAAGCTCACCGGTTATACCTTTTCTTACAATTCCAAGCCCAATACCCGCAGCTCCTAAAAGTAAAAACGGGAAAAATGGCAATCCTGGAAGAATCGATATAGCTAATGATGCTCCTCCAGCTAAGAACAATGGAACATGTGAAGTTCCTAACTGCTCAATAAAATCTGTACTAAGATCTTTACCTGATGCAGCTCTTGCAACTATCAAACCAGCAGATACTGAAACGATGATGCTAGGAATCTGTGAAACAAGACCGTCTCCGATGGTCAAAATTGTGTAAACCATTGCGGCTTCTTGCCATGGCATACCGTGCTGAAAGCAGCCGATCAAAAATCCACCTACTACGTTAATACCCATGATGAATATCCCAGCTACTGCTTCTCCGCTAACAAACTTTGCAGCTCCATCCATCGCTCCATAAAACTCAGCTTCTTGGGCTATCTCCTTTCTTCTCGCTTTAGCTTCAGTGTCGTTGATTAATCCAGTATTGAGATCTGAGTCGATCGCCATTTGTTTTCCTGGCATAGCATCCAATGTAAATCTTGCTGCTACCTCAGCTATCCTTCCAGAACCTTTTGTTACAACCTTCATGTTAACAATCGAGATAATTGCAAAGATTACTATTCCAACTAAGAAACTTCCGCCGACTACGAAGTTTCCAAAGGCCATAACCACATGACCAGCTGCATCCATGCCATTTTGTCCATCAAGAAGAATTAATCTTGTAGTTGCTACGTTCATAGCAAGTCTAAACATTGCTGTAACAAGTAGGATTGCCGGATATGCTGTAAACCTTAGAGGTTTATCTATGTACAAGGATACAAATAGAATAATCAGTGCAAGGACTATGTTTAGCGCTAAACTTATATCAACAAGCCAGGTTGGAATAGGAAATAATAGAATTGCCAGTATAAATAAAAGTGCTAAAGGCATTAATCCCTGAATCGATTTCATGCTGCCTTCCTATTCATCTTATAGACATATGCAAGAATTTCAGCAGTCGCTCGAAACAGCTCAACTGGTATCTCCTGGTCGACTTCAACTGATTGATAAAGTGCCCTGGCTAAACTTTTCTTCTCAACAATCGGCACTCCACTTTCACGAGCAAGTTTCTTAATCTGCTCTGCCATAAAGTTTTTACCCTTGGCAACAACTTTTGGGGCACTCATCTTTGCTCTGTCATATTGTAAAGCAACAGCGTAATGAGTTGGATTAGTAACAACGACATCAGCTTTAGGAACTGAAGATTTAATTCTCTGCATGATCCTACCAAGCCCCTTGGCAATTATCTGTCTTTTGGTTTGTTCATCTCCGTCTACTGCCTTCTTTTCGTCTTTTACTTCATCTTTAGTCATCTTGTTTTGTCTTAGCCAAGACCATTTTCCATAAACCCAATCAAAAATTGCTATCGCAATTAACACATACATTATCTTCCAAAAAAGACTCACCATCTCTTCTGCTGTAAACGCCATAATTTTCGGGATTGAAAGGTGAATGAGACCGATCATGTTTTTTGCTTCTTCTTTAAATGCGAAATAAACAATCGGCAATATAATTGCTAATTTCAAAATTGCTTGAAGAGTTTTAACAAGATTGTTTAAGCTAAAAAGTCTTTTAAATCCGGTGATAGGATTTAGCATATGCCACTTAAAATTTATCTTTTTCTCTTTCACGCAGAAGTCTGTTTGAAGCATTACAGAGAGCCCAGCTAAAGAAGCAGTCACTAGAAGAAGAATAGCGATTGGAGGTACTAGCAACTCTGCAACTTGCAAAAGCTGAGTTTCAAGAAATTGATAGCTAAGTTCTGAATTATCTCCGATCAAGAGTAGGAATTTTTTAAAGACAAGTGTTAAGGAGTGATAGATCCAACTCCAAAGAACTCCTAGCATTAAAAATGATGCCCCTAATGAAATAACGATCGCAATTTCCTGAGAGAAATGAACTGAGCCGTCTTTACGAAGCTGTTTCATCCGACGATCAGTCGGCATCTCTGTTCTTTCTTCAGGGGTTGAATACTCTGCCATGGCGCCAACCGTTTTAATGCACGTCCTTTGCCAAGGTTAAGTAGTTGAAAATAATGGTTAAGATATCTATCCATGTGTCAAAAAACCGTTAATTTCTAATCAGGCATTTTATTAATAGTCAAACAAACGGTATTCTACTTCGACCGTGACAACTGCTATTGACCTTGGCTCAACGAAGGTTGGGGCGTTAACCCCACTTTCTGAGACTGAATTTAAATATGAACGATTTCGCCATGGCCTCGGTGATTGGGTGGGGCTTAATCCGGATTCGCTCGAAACTTTTCAAGATACAGATGTATTTGAAAGATACTTAGCTCGTTTAAAAAAACTACTAGGTGGTTTAGATGAGATTGATCAGGTAGTTGCTACTGCAGCATATCGATATCTTCCTCAAGGACAGTTTCAAAAAATTCTTTGGAGAGAGTGTGGTTTATTTCCACTAACAATATCGATTGAGCACGAGGGTGAGCTTTTATCTCGTGCGATAAAAAGCAGTCTGTCAAAAGCAAGTAGTTTAATCGGATCTAATTTTGTCCATCTTCATGTTGGAGGGTTAAGCACAGAGGTTACATTCGATCTAGCTGAGTATGCATCTCCAATTCAGAGAGGTTTCGAGCACTACGGGTTTAGCGACCCAAGTTTAAATATCTCAAAACAAGATGACATAGATAAAGTACGTAGCCGCCTGATCGAGAAGTTAGAGGAGCATAATAATGAAGGTGCTATCGCAATTTTAATGCGGAATCTTCCAACACATACAAAACTTGTAGTTTCTGGAAGATTTGCCAGACAATTACGAAGTGACTCTGGAACTTCCGGATTTGAGCTGTCACTTCGTAGCCTCCGAAGACTCAATGAACATTACATGGAACATATTGGAGACAGCGAAGAATCCCGTGCGAAATTTTTCTTAACTATGTTTTTAATTAGATTATCTGAGCTAGGAGGACTCGATTCAGTTATTGTCTCTGACTCCCGTATGGCGATGGGGCAAGTTGAAATTATAAGATCAGCCAAAACTCAATCTAAGGTTCAATCGGAGCTACTTAGAAGAAGCTTATTAGAATTTCAATACTCTCTTCCATATCCTAATTTAACACTGCAAGATATTGAGCTTGTAGCAAGTATAAGTTCTGCCTCCACCAAGAAAACAGTCGGTGTAGTTACAACTTTGGAGTTACTACGCCCACAGAATGAACCACACTTCACCTCATCTATTGAGGATCTTTTTATGAGAAATCACTTTGCTGGATTACCAAGAGATACCCAAGAGCGAATTGTCTTAGGTATTAAGGGTCAAGAGGGGGGCTCAGACACGGCTCGACGGGTATCTAAACTTGTTAGGCTGATATTAAACGAGGGAGCTAGAGTATCGATTGAGGACTCACATCTTGTAATACGTGCTCCTAGACTTGAGCTTTTTAAAGATAAGGACTTAGAAAAACCTTTCAATCGTAGGCCTTTAAAGGTCAAAAAGCTTTGAGGCTTTGACAACTCTAAATCAGTTAAGTATTCTCCCCTGCCGGTCCCCATCGTCTAGCCCGGTCTAGGACACCTCCCTTTCACGGAGAAAACCAGGGTTCGAATCCCTGTGGGGACGTTTTCGTCACGGGACTTCGTCCCGTAAGAACGAAAACGTAGCAATAGAAAAATGCGAGCCAGCGAGCATTTTTTCCACTGACACAAATAAAAAAGCCAGGCACTATGGCCTGGCTCAATACTTAGTATTGTACTCTTCAAATCATGGAACTGTAACTGCGTAAGTTGCATGGAATCTTGTAGCTTGTGATTCTGTTGAAACCTTGCCACCTTCGTTGTAGTACCAGTATACCGTTCCACCTACCAGTCTACTATCAAAAACTGAGTATCTTCTTACATCAATTCTGTTTACGTTCCTTGCTGCGAATGGATATACGCAAATTACTCCTGGCGCTGGATCAGGGTAATGCCCAGCTGAATCAGCTACTCCACATTTGGCTGCGGTTTCTCCACTTACAAATTTATTATAGTGAGCCTCTGACATACAGAGTGTTGCGCTGGTTGGATAGCTGACAGAACAATCATTAATAAATTGCTGAGTAGGAACTATGAATATATCTCCTGCTACTTGTGGAAAGGTTAGATTTGACTCAAAGCTAAAACTTGCATTTGCCAATACTGATCCTTCACCAGCACCTTGAGGGGCTATTCCTGATAGATTACTGATATATCCTTTAATTACTGTACCGGATGGGGCAGGTGAAAACGCACTATCCCCTCGATCGCCTTTTTCACCCGTTAGACCAGGCACTCCTTGAAGACCACGATCGCCTTTGTCTCCTTTAGGTCCAGGTATCTGGGACTGAGAGCCGATTGCGTTTATTTTCTTTGCTAATCTCTTTGTTTTCTTATTTATTAGACGGTTAACCTCTTTCCGTGAGTCTGGAGAGAGCTCAGCATTTGCACTTGATACCACCAAAAACGCTAGAAGAATCGATATATATTTCATATTTAAAAACCCTTTTTCTTTTAAACCTATGATTCAATATGAATCTACTCAGGGTTATTGATAAACTTTGAATCATGTATCACAAAATTGTAACAAACCTTGAGGGTATCCCTAAAATACTGAAGAATCTCATATAATCCTCTTTTTTCATTATAATTGTTTTATCATTCCTACAGGGGTGTAACTGCACATAGTCTGCCTTAGAAACATCTGTGTCGAGCAGAAATGAGACCTCCTTATTTTGATCAAATAGCAAGCCAAAAGACGTAACTGCCCCTGGTGTTACACCTAAGGTTCTTATCATATCCTCTTCTTTGCCGAATGAGAGCTTTTTTAAACCAAGTGATTTTCTAAGATCGTTTATCCTAACCCTTTTCCGGCACTCAGTAGTCAATAAATAAAGGGATCCCTTTTCATCCTCTAAGAATAGGTTTTTTGTATCAACACCTGTAAGTTTTGGTAACCCAAGTCTTTCCCAATCATCACAGCTAAATAAGGGCGGATGTTCAATCTCCTCATACAAGATCCCTGATTCTGCCAAAAACTCCTTAAGTAATCTTTCAGATTCCATATAGACTGGTATAGTTGTTAGATGTCGCTTATTTCGCTACCAGAAGTCAAGGAGGTTGAAAAGCTTGTTATCTCAAAGTTTGAAAGTGATGCTAAGCTTTTAAGAGAGATCCCAGATTATTTATTTTCTTTAGGTGGAAAAAGAATCAGACCGTATCTTGCCATTTTACTTGGAAAAGTTCTTGGATTAGACCCTATTCCTAGTTCCTTAATTCAAATTAGTGCAGGAATTGAACTTATTCATTTAGCAACACTTCTTCATGATGATATAATTGATAAGTCAACAAAAAGAAGAAATGCCTCAAGTCCATTTATCAAGTACGGAACTCCGAACACACTTCTTGCTGGCGATTTTCTTTTGGTTAGAGCTTTCAGTCTATGCGCACACTTAGATAGCTATATTGTCGAACGAACAGAAGTCGCTTGTGTCGAATTAACAGAAGGGGAGATTGAGGAGATACCTCTTTGCGAAAGAGAAACGACTGTGCAGGAAAGTATAGAGATTACAAGAAGAAAAACTGCTTCACTATTTAGACTGGCTACTGAGTCTGCAGGGTTTATTGCACTTGGAAAGCCTTCTTCCGAACTTGCAGAGTTTGGAGAAAACCTTGGAATAGCATTCCAGCTTTTGGATGATATTTTGGATGTTAGCTCTACTGAAGATATTCTTGGAAAGCAGATTGGGACTGACATTAGAGAGAAAAAACCATCTGTTTTGAATATACTTTGGAGCGAAGAAACTGGCTCAAGAATTCTTTATGAAAAAGGTGAGTTAGCTGAGGAAGAGATTAAAGAGGCTGTCTCATCACAGTTAAAATCAAAAGCCTTAGCCACCGTTCGGGAGATGGCCAGAGGATATATATCCAAGGCTGAGGTTTCACTGCTTAAAGGAGTCCCCGAAAACAGAGCCGCCCCTCTTTTAGCTTTAGGGCACTTTGTTCTGGAAAGGATCAAATAAGTTAATTTCCTAGGTAACACCCAGCTCCCATGAACCAATAACATTGTTTGAAAGTTCACTAAGCCGCACTTAGGGTTTTGCTTTAAGTTATTGAAAATACATAGGTTTTATTTAAGGAGGGCGGATGCTTAACCGTTACGATTGGGAGAAAGTCGTGAGTAGATTACCTCAAATGGATGAAGCCTATATGCTGGGGCGTGGATATGACCCAGTTTCAGAGCTAATGAGAGCAATTATATTAAGAACAATAGAAGACCTTAGAGCTGGAGGCGAATTAAGAGTAGAAGCCCTTCAGTATATCTATAATCAATTTGAAGAGGATGGTGATGACGAAGAAGAATATATCTTCTCCTTCGAAGCCATCTGCAACACTCTTGGGATGAACCCAGAGAAGGCAAGAGACCATATAATTCGAGCAGCAGTCCATGGAGAAAGAAGAATCTCCACAAGACGAAGAGCTGCTTGACATATTAACAACAGCTGAAGCTTAATACTGAGTTTGATGGCAGACTCATTAAAGCGATTAAAAGATGGCAACCGCAGGTTTGTCTTAAGTCGATCTCAAGCTTCAGTTGATCACGAAAGAAGAGAAGAATTAGCGGCAGGACAAAACCCTTTTGCGATAATACTAGGATGTTCAGATTCAAGAGTTCCAGCAGAGATAATATTCGATCAAGGATTAGGAGATCTATTTGTAATAAGGATCGCCGGAAACATCGTTGCTCCATCGATCATCGGATCAGTCGAATTCGCAGCCGACAGATTTGGTACAGATCTAGTCGTAGTGCTAGGGCACACTCAGTGTGGAGCGATATTAGCTACTCTTGAAGACCTTGATCATCCATCACCAAATTTAAAAGCTATTGTCGATCGTATTAAACCAGGCTTAGAGAGATTAGACAGAAGCCAACCTAAAGAATATCTGATTGCTTCTGCAATTAGGGCTAATATTCAAGCCTCAGTTGAGCAGTTAAAAGATGGCTCAGATATTCTCCAAGACTTAATTGCCAGTGGTAAACTCAAAATTATTGGCGCTGAATATTCGCTTGAAACAGGGGTAGTGCAGTTTTTCGAGTGATGAAGTTAGGTCACTTGGGGGTCAGGCCGCTGTATTGCTGCTTCGTCCGCTAGCGCGGACGATAGTTCCTGACCAGAAAAATCCCTTAGCGGGCGAAGGGATTCTCATTTT
>DDRT01000011.1:40875-58947 GCA_002343185.1 Deltaproteobacteria bacterium UBA2409 | reverse complement strand
ATTTTAAAACGGCAGATGCTTCGCATCTCCGTCGGGATTCGCATCCCTTCTTCTCTTGGACCTAATCGGTCCAAGCGGGCGAAGGGATTCGAACCCTCGGCCTCTTCCTTGGCAAGGAAGCGCTCTAGCCAACTGAGCTACGCCCGCATAATTACAAAACTCTCGAACCTATCCCAGTTGGCTAACCTGTCGTCTTCGCTAGAAGACGAAGCAAGAACTCTACAACTGAGCTACGCCCGCACAAAATTTAGGTTGCGAGCTGGTCACTTGGGGGTCAGGCCGGAAGGCCTGACCAGGCAAATGCAAGCAGCTGCCTGGTCAGGCCTTCCGGCCTGACCCCCAAGTGACCAGACCCCCCTAAAGAAGCAGCAAAATAATTCCGACAGCGCTCAAAGTCAAATTTACTGGGCAAATCCCTCCGATTTTACCCCTTGTGACAATAGAACTACGTTGCTAAAACTACTTTAGGTTACTTTAAGTAAGAGGTTATTATGCTTCGGTTTTTATTCACTATTCTCCTTATTTCTTCCTCAGTTTTTGCTATCACCTTAGATGATTTTGAAACTAATCAAACACGAGAATATGTTACAAGTTCTCACACCGAAAAAAGTTCATCTGTCACATCGATCTCTTCCTTAGGAGGTCACAGAACAATATACACCCAGTGGCTTTCTGGTCCTGCCTGTCAGGGCGATCCATCAAGCTGTGTTCAAGCTTCAACATTAGTTGGCGGATCAGAGCTGACTCATAGCCAAGAAAATACAGTTAAGGCAAGATTTCTTGTTACATGGGACGGTGACAGCACAGCTGAGACCTACTCGAATCCAATTCCTACTGGTCTTCAAGGGGGTGGGGTTGGTTTTAATCCTATAAATTTTTTAACTGACGATTCCACAAAGATCCTTCTACCTTTAGTTAGTTTTGATTTTGGTGGATTAACCTCGGTGAGAATAAGAGTAAGGGCATATACATCCGAAACACACTTTTCAGATGCCGAAGTTACATTGAGTCAACCATTTAACATTCTAGATAATAAAGTAATCTCTTTTAGATTCGCCGGAGCAGATCCAGCAGATGCTATTTTTCAATTAAGCCCTGACGCTTTAGGAGCTGCTGATTTCACTCAGATTAAAGCATTACAACTTTTTGTTTCATCACTTGGCGATGGAAACGGCGGCTCAGATCTTTCATTTTCCGGAATCAAAACAGATGGCGAGTGCGAGCTAGTTCCTCAGCATACATCTGGTGGATATCAAATATATGGAGATTGTGGATTTTGCTTCGATCAGGATCAGCAGAAAAACGAATGTGAACTCTGCCCTCAACATCCACTATATGAAGATTGTAGAGATTGCGCTGACGAGATCTGCCTATTAGAAGGAAGAGATCCTCAAACAGGCGAATGTAGAATGGTCAATCAGAATGATACCTGTGGGGTATGTAACGGAGATGGAAGTTCCTGTGCAGATTGTAATGGAGTTCCGAATGGAGGTGCCGTACTTGATGAGTGTGGGGTGTGCGGAGGGAACAATTCATGCCTTGATTGCGCTGGAACTCCATTTGGACAGGCTAAAGTAGACAACTGCGGAGTATGTGAAGGTGACAACTCAAGCTGCACATCTTGCACAACGATTGATGTTTCTCCACTATCTTTTGCACTTGATGCAGAAGCTAAAAATCAAGAGCTTCCAATACAACGAATGCTAAGAGAGTTAGTAAAATACGATCGTCGTCCTAAAAACATGAAACTAAGGAGCAAGCTTGGTGCTCAGGCTAGAGATCTTCAGGTTAGAAATTGGGTGATCTCATGGACAATTCAAGGAACTAACACTCAATGTGTTGATGTTGGCTCATTGTCTCTATGTGATTTTAGCGATCTTGGACATGGAAACCATGATTTTGGTCCAAGAGATCTTAATCCTACGGATCTTTGCATTGATCCAAATTCTGCCTCTCAGAATGTTCCATCTTACTGCGTTGTGACTGCGGTCAATCAGGCTCAAGCAAACGAGTACAGAAATCATGCCGAAGAGCTATGGGGAATAACGGAGAGGGTTGCTAAAATTTTAGCGAAACAGAAGAAGAAAGTTGGAGCATTTGAAGCTAAAAAACTTCAAAATGCTCGTAAGGTTGGATTAAGAAGGGCAATAAAGGCATACAAAAAGGCTCTTGCCTTAGCGAACAGAGTTCCACTTAAAACAGTAAACTGCACTGCTCCCTAAGATCGACTAGGTGCTTGTTCCAAAAGTCAGGCTCCTCAAATTGAGGGAAGGCTCGTTTAAAGGACGGGTCTTCCCACCGCTTAGCAACCCATCCAGTATATTGAATCATTCTTAAAAGTCTTAAGGTCTCTGAAGAAACTAACTCGGTCTGAGGAAACTTTGCTATCAGCTCATATCCTTCTAAAAGCTTATCCTGAACTCTTTTTGCCTCTTCATCTCTTCCTGGAACTAAAAGCCATATATCTTGCACCCGTGGCCCCATAAGTGAATCATCAAAATCAACAACTAATGGGCCATTCCTCCAAAGAATATTTCCTCTATGCAGATCGCCATGAATTCTAAGTTGAGGATATTGGGCTATCTTCTCTGATTCATTTTTAGCTAATTGAAGTACCTGCTCATAACCAGGCAAAAGATCCTTTGATATATACTTTAAAACTGCCTCTTTATTAAAAAGAGCATACCAATCATAGCTAACCTTTGGTCTAAACTTAAATTTCTCTCGCAACCCAACCTGGTGAATTCTTGCAATAACACGACCTAACCACTTTAGCTCTTCAGATGATGATTCACTTTCAAGCCTGCCACCTTTTTTTGGAAAGACTGAACATATTATCTCATTTTGTACAAATACACTCTCTCCATTATCGTTAGCTAGAGGAGCCACAACCGGAATCTCCTCTTTTGAAAGCTCGAATAAAAATCGATGCTCCTCAAGGATCTGCTCTTTTGTCCAACGATTTGGCCTATAAAATTTAATTACAACGAATGGGTGCTCCTCGCTCTCTGTTTGTACCTCATAAACTCTATTTTCAAGACTATTAAGAGCTAACACTCTGCCAGTACATTCAAATCCGAAAAATTCTACTGCCTCTAAAACCCTTTGAGGAGAAAGAGAGAAAAACTCTGTGCTCATTAAGGAGCCACTCTACACTACCGATAAATGAAAGACACTCTTCTTCGAGCCGATCCTCCATCCACACTATACGCTGTTGCAAATCCCCTTCGTTTTCTGAGAGTTCTTTTGTAAAGATCCCCTCTTAGAGTGAGCAGTTTTTGCCCTACCTGAACCCTTGAAATTCCACTTGGATGCGATGCTTTAACCTTATATGTGAACCTGCCATTTCGAACTATACATCTTGCTCTTGTTATACTGGGGCTAACCTGATCAAGCGGTGCATCTGTTGAGCTATAAGCACCTATAACTCTGGTCGATCCACGGGACTGTCCACTTCGATCTTTTAAAACCAGATTTGTTAGATCTCCTACTGGAGCCAATGGCGCCAAGACTCTGTCTCCCCCAGGGAAACTTGGTATCACTACTCCTGTGATTCCAAGTAGTCCTGATAGTGGCCTTAGGTCATTTGAATTTAGATCCACAACATCTGGCTCAAAAGTGTTAATATGATTATCTGCTCTAAGCTGTGTCTCGTTACAGCTATCATTTCTGCACCCCTCACTACTATCTTCGACACCTAAGGGATGAGAGGATGATCCATTCCAGATAATATTCCCCTTAATTAAAAGATTTGTATCTGTTCTAGCAGGACTAGGAATATTTGAGCTAGCATGTGGAGTTCTTGGGCCATAGATCGCTAAATGTTGCCACGCACTTGCTGTTTGGTTAATTATTAAATTGTTGTAGATAAAAACATTTCGATTCGGAATAGGTTGAACGCCTGGATCTCCTATCGTGTTTATCCCCCATCCTCCTAATAGCCTTCTTGATTCACATGCCGAAGCATCTCCATCACATGAGCGCAGTCCAAAGACTACCTCAGCAACGTGGCTTCTTGAGCCAACTCTTGCACATGAATTGTGAGCTATTAAAATATTGTACCCTCCATTTACACCAAAGCATGCTCCTTCAGTGTCATAAACCAGATTATTTATAAATTTAAGGTCATAAGCTTCATAGTGAAGCCATGGTGATGTCATAAATTCAAAGCCAGTCCCTTGCCCTGCTGTGAACCCACCGGTTCCACAGTTGTAGATCCTATTTCCTTCAACAGTAAAATAAGATGAGCCACCTTTTAAATATAAACACCAGTCTCCTGCATCATGAATTTTTGTATTTCTTATATGGCCGTACTGAACGGCAACAAAATCTACTGCATTGTCCCCTGCTCCGCCAATATCGCTGTTCTCAATATAAAAATACTGTGATTGGTTTACCTTTAGGGTTTCATGTGCGCCACTTCCACCATCTAAGGTTACGTTTTTAAGAAGAACGTGATCACACTTTTCACAATGAAACGCATCTCCACCAGGTCTTATAGTAAGGTCTGTAACATAAAGATATCTAACATCATAAACGTTCATATCTCCCGTTAACACTGTGTTACCAGAACCGGATATGATGATTGGATGATTGAAAGTTCCGTACCTTTCCTCCCAGTAATGAGGCATAAGTGTGTGCTCTGCACTCAGAAGGTTTATCTTATACCCAACACTAAGAGGAGATCCTCTTGGAATCTGATTCCAAGCAGCAGTAATAGTTCTAAAGGGACTAGAGCTTGAAGTTCCAGAATTTGAATCGGAACCTGTTGTCTCATTAACGTACAGATTTACTACCGTTGGAGTTCCAATGTCGTAGCTATCAGCCAAAGACAGTGAAATCATAAAAAGTGCAATAAACAGAGCCACTTCGGAGGGTTATCGTCGCTATTTAATGATTAACTTTAGGTTTTGATGGGTTTTTTAGGCTAGAGTGTTTACTCTAATTGAAAAATCCGTATAATTTCGCAGTCTTAAAAGAAATAGGTGAAACTTGGAAGTCGAAGAAAAGAAGAAAGATTATTTACAAAGCTCTGAGCGTCCAAAAGCTCAGCCACTTGAAGTTATAGTTGATAGTAACGTTGAAAAAGCCATGAAGGTTTTAAAACGTAAGCTCATAAAGGAAGGTATTTTTAAAGAGCTCAAAGCTCGTCGTTATTACGAAAAGCCATCTGTAAAGAAAAAGAGAAAAGCTAAAGAAGCTCAAAAGAAAGCAAGAAAAGAAGAATCACGAATAAAGAAAGGTATCGCCTTTTAGATCTAAACATCACGAGAATCTCAGATGAGGATAATCACTCGTTATTTACTATCTGAGATCTTGGGATTCTTTTCAATTATAATACTTGCCTTCTCTGTTGTTCTGGTTTCAATCAGAATGCTGAGATTTACCGATTTAATTTTCAACAAAGGGGTAGAAGCTTTGCAGATTGCAAAGGTTTTTATCTCGGTTCTCCCTCCTTTTCTCGAAATAGCACTTCCTCTGTCTGCACTTTTGGCTGTTCTCCTTGCGGTTTCAAGACTCTCATCAGACTCCGAGCTAGTAGTTCTTAGAGGAAGCGGAATTCGATTTATTACTCTGACTATTCCGGTAGCGATCTTTGCATCTATAGTTTTCATATTTCATAGTTTTACATCTTTATACTTAAAACCTGCCGGCGTAACTCTTCTTCAGCAGACACTTTTCGAGATTGCAAGATCCAGAACCACAGCCGGGATCGATCCCGGAGTTTTCTCAGAGCTTGGGGCTTTGACTCTTTATGCAAGTGAGATTGACTACAAGACAGGTGTCCTTTCTAAAGTGCTCCTAGAGGATAAAAGAGGCGAAACATCGAAGATTATTAATGCACAAACTGGAAGAATTGTATCTGATTCAAAGACGAGAACTCTTTCTTTTTTACTTGAAGATGGTTCTATTCATGAGATAATCGAGGGTGCTTATCTACTTACTGACTTCGAGCAGAATCAGATTATTACTGATACTGAGGAGCTCTACTCAGGTCAGGAAGCAACAAGAGGACAACAGACTACAGAAATGCCGTTAAATGAGATAAGAGCCAATTTAGATGAGCTTAGTTCTCGAATTATAAATCAAGATATTACAAGTGATTCGCGATCCCCTTCAGAGCTAGAGCTTAAAACCAACTGGAGGCTTATCTCCCTCGATGAGCTTAATAAAAGATTTAATAGACTCTCTGTCGAGCTCACAAAACGATTTATGAGCCCACTTCCAGCAACATTCTTTCCCTTCTTAGGGTTAGTCTTAGGTGTCTTTTCGCCGCGACATCATCGCTCCTGGGGGCTAGCCCTGTCGATAGGTCTAGGGCTTCTATGTTTTGCTTTATATTTTGGCTTTGTAACAATAGGAACAGCCTTTGCTGAATCTGGGAAAATGCCACCTTGGGTGGTATTTCTTGTTCCTTCTGTTCTTGGAATTTTAGCATCAGCTTATTGCATAAAACTATTAAACTCTGAGCGTGTTAATTCGATAGTTGATCTAATACTGGAGCGCAAGTGAAGATTCTTGAAAGATATTTACTGGGACAGTTTCTTCGCAACACTGCGATAATACTAGCGGCGTGTCTAATACTCTTTATATTAATCGATGTTACTGAAAGACTTGATACTATTTTAGCAGAGGATGCAGATTTTTTAACTACATTGATGTACTTCGCGCTCAAAATACCACAAACACTTGTACTTATGATGCCAATCAGTGTGCTTGGGGGAACTTTATTTACTTTTGCTACACTACATAAAAACTCAGAGCTAGTCGCAATGAGAGGCTCAGGAACTACTATCTTAAGCCTAGCCAAGCCTATTTTAGGATTCACCCTATTTTTAAGCCTATTCTCCATTTTGCTAAGTGAAACTGTAGTTCCGACTTCTCAAAGAAAACTAAGAGAGATCTATAATCTTGAGATTCAGAAAAAAGATGAAAAAGGAATCTACAGCAGAGAGAACATCTGGTGGCGTGAAGGGGAGAATTTTTTTGCTGCAGAATCGTTTAACTCCTCTACAAAAACCCTAATCGGCGTAAGTGCGATTAGAGTTTCTGAAGATTTCAGAATAAGAAGTAGAATGCTGGCCGATCAAGCAATTTGGCTAAATTCTGACTTAGGGTGGAATGCTGAAGAGGTCTCCTATTTCTCTTTCAGAAGAAAAAAGCCCTTATTAACAAAGGATTTCCAAAAACTTCCCCTTCCCACCCAGAGAAACCCAAAAGAATTTTTTAGTGGTAAAATTGAGACTGATACAATGAGCTTTAGAGAGCTTCGGGGCTTTATGAATCAACAATCTAAAAGTGGCCTGACCGTAAGCCATCTTTACGCTTCTCTATATGAAAAGCTTTCTTTCCCATTTGTCTCCTTTGTTGTTGTATTTGTTTCTTGTGCCTTTGTTGTAAGACAGGTTAGAGCTACTAACTTGGCATTACCATTTCTGTTAGGACTTGGAATCGCTTTTACTTATTTTATGATTCATTCATTTAGCGTTGCTTTAGGTAGAGCAGAGCTTATCCCACCTATTTTTTCAGCATGGATTGCTAACGGCCTAATGCTGTTCATTGGGATGGTACTAAATGCTGGGGCAGAGAGTCCGAGGTAGTGTGGGTCAGTCTACTTGGGGGTCAGGCCGGGAGGCCAAGTGCTAGCGTCCGTCTGGTCAGGGATCTATCATCCGCGCCATCAGATGAAGCAACAATAGGGCGGCCTGACCCCCAAGATCCACCCCCATCAAAAAAGATCCCATCTATATCCATCCTTAAGGATCTCTTCCCCTAAAGATAAAATGCTTGGATCATCATTTGCTCTTAATCCGCGGAGTCTTTCAGTTACAAGTCGTTTTGAAGTATTGATAACAATCTGAGCTATTTTAATCTCTAATGCAGAAGAATCCTCACCTTTTTCTTCAACAAGCCTTGCAACTCTTGCTAATGTTGCAAAGCCAACAAAGATTGAGATTGCTGAATCTGCAATTCGTTTCGAAATAAGCTGCTGACCGATAACACCATTCCCGTAAGTTCTAACAACTTTTTCAACCTGTCCTGCAAACTGAGCTGATAAAGCTCCCAAGATGCCACCATATTCTTGGAGTGGAATAGGTAGAAATTCAAAACTTTCTCTACCTATTGGAGTCATCTCAGAGATTTTTTTCTGTGTATAATCATACATTACCCCGAAACCTTTTATTGGATCTCGGAATAAACCACTTACCCCTTTTCCAACACCTTTTAGATAATCTCCTGCATACTTAAACCCTGAAAGGGCAATATATAGCCTTAATATTTCATTAGTACCCTCGAATATTAAGTTTATCCTGGAGTCTCTTACGATCCGTTCAAAAGGATACTCTGACATAAATCCAGTGCCACCAGCTATCTGAAGGGCTTCATTACCAACCATCCAAAGACTTTCAGAGGCGTAGATCTTCGAAATAGCTGCCTCAAGTGAATAGTCTTCTTCCCTTGAATCGATAAGATCCCCAACTATTCCTACAATGCTTTCTGTAGCAAAAGCTGCTGCTGTCATTAAGGCTAACTTTTCTTTAATAATAGCAAATTCACCGATTGCTTTACCAAACTGCTTTCTTTCATTTGCATGATCCCTTGCAAGTGAGATAGCGCGCTTCATAGCACCAACACAGCCACCACCAAGCCCAGTTCGTCCGTTATTTAAGATCTCCATCGCAATCTTAAATCCCTTGCCTTCTTCACCAAGAAGAGCTTCTGGTGGGAGAACTACATCAGAGAAAGCCACTGTTGAAGTTGCTGAGGCTTTAATCCCCATCTTTGATTCTTTAGGGCCAACAGAGACTCCTTTTTGATCTCTCTCGACTATAAAACAGGAGAGCTGCCCACCATCCGAGTTGGTACGTGCAAACACAGTGAAAAACTGAGCAATCGGGCCGTTAGTTATCCAGATCTTATCTCCATTTAAAATCCAGCTTCCATCAGGCTGTTTTTTAGCTTCTGTTTTAATCGAGGCTGCATCCGAGCCTGAGCCTGGCTCTGTTAAACAGAATGCGGCGATAAACTCTCCGGTTGCAAGTTTTGGGAGATACTTTGCTTTTTGGGCTTCATTTCCAAATAGTAAAAGCCCCTTCATCCCAATAGAACTATGAGCACCTACTGTAAGGGAGGTCGAGCCATCGTGCCTTGCAACTTGTTGGAGAACTCGCGAGTACCCTGCATTACTAAGTCCGATACCCCCATACTCTTCTGGTATTATAACTCCAAATAGCCCTAGCTCTCTTAATGCCTGAATATAATCGTCAGGTTGTGAAGAATGCTTATCATGAGAAGCAAGCTCCTCTTTTTGCTCATCTAAAAACTTATCTATCGACTCAATAACTAGTCTAAGAGTCTCTTCGTCTTTTGAGAGTGGTTTAGGATATGGAAATATGGAAGGGGTCTGTCCTAAAAAAAGCCCCTTTACTTTGCTCATAAAAACTAAGTGTACAGTATTTTTATCATAGAGGGCGATATGATCTTTTGCCTGTACCACGAAGAGGTTAGATTTGACTAAGCAATGAGACTCTTCTTGATCCTACTTTTTTCAACTTTAGCATTATCTGAAGATCCCCCAATATGTAATGGCGAAGCGATTCGTAACATTAATATCCAGGTTTTGGACGTTTTCGATGACACTGACTTAGAGTGGCTATATAGGACAGTTAATAAATATAAGACCAATACTAAAGAATCGGTAATAAAACGGGAGTTGTTATTTAAGGAGGGGGATACCTGCGATCCTTTTAGAATCGCTGAAACTGAAAGGGTTTTAAGAGCAATTAGATATGTTAGAAAAGCCAAAATTACTGCAACTCCTATTGGAGGAAGCGAAGTAGATCTACTTGTATCAGTTCAAGACACCTGGACTCTGTTACCACAGATCTCATTTAGCTCAGGTACTGGGAATGAAACTTTAGAGTTTGGAATCTCAGAAAGTAATATCTTGGGTTATGGAAAACGGGGGGAGTTTCTCTACCGTGAGGAAGATAACAGAGAATCAATAGAGATGGTTTATCAGGATCCTAGAATCTGGAACTCGGACTATCAGCTCTTAGTAGCACTATTCGATAGAAACGATGGCAAACGGGGTGAATTTGGCTTTGGAAAGCCTTTTAGAAGCCTTTACGATGAGTACTCTTGGGATTTAAGAGCATCGGTTGGTGATACAGTCGGAAGACTCTTTAAAGACGGAGATGAAAGGCAGATTTTTGGCCAGGATTTAAGTTCATTTCAAGGTCGCTACACCCATTCTATGGGAGAAGCAAAAGAAAGAGTTGAGCGTTATTCGCTCGGGTACAGGTATGAAGAGGCAGAGTTTAGACCTCCCGTCCTCGAAGATTACGAAAATCTAGACTTAGATCCAGGTGATGTACCGTATAATCCTGACCTTTTGCCTGAAAATCGAAAATTCTCCGGACCTATCTTCTCCTATGAAAGTGTAGTCCCTGAATATATCTCAAGAAACTATATCGATAGATTCGATCGTGAGCAGGATTTTAACATGGGAACTGACTTTTCAGTTTCAACCCATATAGCTCCTGAATTTATGGGCTCTGACCGTGATGCCTATATATTTTCTGCTAACATAGCGAAGGGTAGATCCTTTAATAAAACTTCCTTTTTACTCGGGGAAATAGGTGGATCTACAAGACATACAGAGAGCGAATTTGAAAACTCACTAATAAGAGCAGAAGTCAGATACTTTAATGTTCTTGGACTAGTTCAGCTCTATGACCTCAATCTTGGACGCCACACCTTTGCAACTGGTCTAACCCTTGATTACGGCTCTGACCTAGACAAAGACAGGGAATTTCTTTTAGGGGCAGATTCAGGACTTAGGGGGTATGAGGCTAAAACTTTCACTGGGGATAAACGAATTGTTTATAACGCTGAACAACGTGTTCATATCGCTGATGATGTATTTAGATTGGTCAGCTTAGGTGCAGCCGCCTTTTTCGATGCAGGCTCGAGTACCAACTCTGGCTCAAGACTCATTTCGGATGATCTATTTGCTGACGTTGGAGTAGGTCTTAGATTTGCCTTTCCAAGGTCTTCTGGGGGTAGAGTATTGAGGGTGGATTTTGCACTTCCTCTTCGTGATTACGGAGAAGATAAAAGGTTTGATATAAGGGTGATATTAGCAGGAGGTCAGGTTTTTAATTCCAATTTACGAAGCACTGTTCTTGGTGATGAGGCTGCAAACGTAGCTGTTGGGTTTGATAGATAATCATAAACCCAGCGCAGTTGAATTTTGAGCGCTAGCGAGAAATTCAAATGTAGC
Organism: Deltaproteobacteria bacterium UBA2409; assembly: GCA_002343185.1. Taxonomy (GTDB): domain Bacteria; phylum Bdellovibrionota_C; class UBA2361; order UBA2361; family DDRT01; genus UBA2361. Next base: position 47,660 of record DDRT01000011.1, on the reverse strand, counting down.
TTGGGCGAGCGCGGCTTGGCCAAGCCGCGCCGTAGATAACACATAAACCCTGCATTGCTTGAACCCTTAACTTCCCCTATCAAGGATGTTTAAGTGATATTTAAGGCACAATTTTTTTTTTTTGAGCGCTGGGTTTAGCATCTTCTGCTGCTCGCCTTGGCTACGCCAAGAGCTCGCTAGCCCTGCTATGCTCATATGTTTTGAGCTTTTCAAGCTCAAAACTCATTCGCGCAGGGTTTATTTTAGTGATTTATTTTTCAAACAATATTTTACAATGAATATTTTGCAATAAAAAAGCCTCCATTTTGTGGAGGCTTGAAAAAACAGTTTAGGGTTACCTAAACTGTGCCACTTACTTCTTCTTCTTAGCGGCTTTTCTCTTTTTAGCAGGAGCTTTCTTTGCTGCTTTTTTCTTTGCAGGTTTCTTAGCTGCTGCTTTCTTTTTCTTAGTTGCCATGAGTTACTCCTCGTAAGCATTAAAGAAGCTCTCCATCTTCTTTTTTAGCTTATTTAATTTCAAAGTTAGATCAACTAAATCTAACTTCAACCTTACCCTTGGAACACCTATGTGCTTCAAGGTCTAGTGAGCGCCGCGTTACACTGGAGAGCGCGTAACGTGTTGCAACGCTCACTATCTAACTTGACAGTGCCATCAGTTTGAACACCGCGCAAGCAGTTTTTTTCAGATGCCCTAAAAAAGTGATCGATTCATTCTCCACTGGCTTTATCCCTCTTTTTTAATTTATGATAAGGGAATGTCCGAAGTTGAAGATATGCAGCAATGGCAAAGTGCTCAAGCCTATGTGAATCTCCTTGGAGAGATACCATCAAGTTTTACAATCGCAGCCCGCGCTCTTAAGACTGATGCAGAAAATGGTCTTAAGAAAATGGGGGACTCGACCTGGTTTCAGATCGGTAGGCTATTAAAAAGCTCAACAGTCGATGCAGTTTTAAATGGTTTTATTAAAACTTACAGGCCTTTTTTGCCTGAAATATCTACCGCTGAGCAGCTCGCTCGTTCCATCCCTCCACTTGACCTTGCAGGTATAATTGCTAGCCTTTTCTATCATAAAAGAACCAAGAAGTTAGTCGATCCTGAAGAGTGGTCTTATATTCTGCCATTTCTCTCACGAGATATTGATATAGCCGTCGCTATAGGTCTTACAATTCCAAACCTTGGCGTAGCTAAATCTTTAATGGTTATAGGAGGTAGATACCTTTCCTTAGGTCCATTTCAGATGCACGATAAAAAAGGCTTTACCGAATATCGTAGGTACTTAAAAGGAAGAAACTTCGTTTTTGACCCAGCATGGGAGATCTCGAGATGGGGATGCCACACAGGGCATGTTACATCAACAATGTACCAAAATTTCGGATTGGGCATCCCTGCTGTGGATGGACTAGCTACTGGCAGCGCCTACCCATTAGAGCAAGCTCCTAAAGATAAGGTTGAATATCCTATCTGGTTAATTTCTGTTTGGGTTAAGTCTTTAGTTGATTCTGGTAAACAACCAGATATGCCTCATAAGCCTGCATACTTCCCAGATCAAGAAATGGTAGATCGACTTGAGAACTTTGTTAGCCCGTTGCGTACCTCAGCTTCTGGAATCTCAAAATGGCTTGATGCTGCTTCGGGTGAGTTATAGGGGTGATAGTATCTGTCTGGTCAGCTTTTAATCTATGTCTGGACTGGTTTTCTTGTCCTCCGTAGCTTTAGCGAAGTTGAACCGGCCTGACCCCCAAGTTAAATGAATTGGGATCCAACAAAAAATTATTCTACTTAGCAGCTACCTGCTTAGCTAATCTGCTTATATATCTCTTAGCAGTGCCTTTACCTAAGATCCCTTTTCTTGCAGCTGAGGCTAATAGTGATTCAGCCCTTCTAGCCTCACTGGTAGCTGTGGATTTATCAGCCGCAGTTAGTGCATTCTTGATAGCGTTACGATACTCAGTTCGAGCTGCCTTATTTCTAGCCTTTCTTTTTAAACTCTGTTTATGTCTTTTAATTGCACTTTTATGATTAGCCATCCTTCAAATTTCCTAAAAAAATTACATTCCTATAGTGTTAAATCCGCAATCTACATACATAGTCTCGCCAGTTACCCCTGAAGCGTCATGACCTAGAAGGAATAACGATGCTTTTGCAACGTCTTCTAGTGAGGTATTTCTTCTTAATGGAGCCTTCTCTGCAAAAACACTGAGCATATCCTTGAATCCTGCGATTCCGGAGGCTGCAAGGGTCTTAATTGGCCCTGCAGAGACTGCATTTACTCTGATCCCCTTCTCACCAAGCTCATACGCAAGATACCTTACAGAAGCCTCTAGAGCAGCCTTTGCTACCCCCATAACGTTGTAGTTCTTAACGACTCTTTGTGAGCCAAGGTATGTAAGTGTGATAATTGAACCGCCCTCTGACATTAGCTTTTCAGCTCTCTTGGATAATGTGACAAGTGAATAAGCAGACACATCTAAGGCAAGCTGAAACCCTGCTCTGGAGGTTTCAACGAATCTTCTAGAAAGATCCTCTCTATCAGCAAAAGCTATAGAGTGAACCATTCCATCAAGACTACCCCAGGCATCTTTGATTTCAGCGAAAAGCTTATCAATATGCTCTTCATTCTGAACATCACACTGATAAACATGCTTTATTCCAAGCTCTTCGGCTATTGGCCTAACTCGCTTTTCAATCGCTTCATTTACGTATGTGAGTGCAACTGTTGCACCTTCTTTTACAAGTTCGGTTGTAATCGAATGAGCAATGCTTCGCTCATTTGCTACACCAAGAACCAGAACTTTCTTTCCAGAAAAGCGACCCATTTAAGCCTTCTCAGGTTGAACAGCTCTATCAGTTAAAGAAATAACGGCCATAGAAGCTGCATCTCCAGCTCTAACTCTAGTTCTAATGATTCTTGTATATCCACCATTTCTAGCTCTGAATCGCTCAGCTAGGTCAGCATAAAGTTTATGGACAGCATCTTTTTGCTGAAGGAACCCTAAAGCATTCCTTCTTGAAGCAAGCGTGCCATTTTTGGCTTTGGTTATCAGCTTCTCAATAACTGGTCTAATCTCCTTAGCCTTCTCAACGGTGGTTTCACACTGCTCGCTTAGAATCAAAGAGGTAGCCATGTTCCTTAGCATCGCTCTTCTATGAGAGGAAGACCTCGAAAGCTTTCTACCTGAGTTTCTATGTCTCATAAAATTTCTCCTTTACTGATCACTGCTTCTTTGTGAATCAAGATCTTTTCTGGTTGGAAACTCATCAAGCTTCATTCCTAATGAAAGGCCCATCTCACCAAGTATATCCTTGATTTCGTTTAACGACTTACGACCAAAGTTCTTTGTTCTTAGCATCTCAGCTTCGGACTTTTGAACAAGCTCACCGATGTACTTAATATCAGCGTTTTCAAGGCAGTTAGCACTTCTAACGCTTAACTCTATCTCATCGATCTTACGATATAGATTTTCGTTATACTTCTTCTTAGGCTCTTCTGAGCGTGGTTCTTCACGCTCTACAATTAGATCCTCACCAACAAATACCTGAAGCTGCGCCATCAAAATATGTGCTGCCTCTGCAAGAGCGGATCTTGGATCGACTGTTCCATCAGTCCAAACTTCTAGTGTAAGTCTGTCATAATCAGTTCTTTGACCTAATCGAGCATTTGTTACAAGGTGATTGACTTTTCTTACTGGAGAGAAGATAGAATCGATAAAGATAGTTCCCATAGGAGCTCCTTCGACTCTATTTCTGTCAGCAGGAACATAACCCCTTCCAACTTTTACAGTCATTTCAAGCTTCAAAGATGATCCTTCGCTTACTGTTGCTATATGGAGATCAGGATTAAGGATTCTTACTGCAGGATCTCCAACAATATCACCAGCCTTAACTTCTCTTGGGCCTTGAACCTCAAGTCGTACTATCGCCTCATCTTTATCTTCAAGAAGGGTAACTACCTCCTTAAGGTTAAGAACGATCTCAGTAACATCCTCAACAACGCCAGGTATGCTTGAGAACTCATGCATAACGCCATCAACTCTTAGTGATGTAATAGCTGACCCTTGAAGTGAAGATAGAAGAATTCTTCTTAGTCCATTACCAAGTGTCACTCCAAAACCACGCTCAAGTGGTTCAGCAACAAACTTGCCATATTTGGATGAAATATCGCCGTCGGCTTCTACTTTTTTTGGTTGTATTAAATCTTTTAAACTAATTCTCTTCATAGCACCTCTTTTAAACTCTACGACTCTTTCTTGGTCTGCAACCATTATGCGGGATTGGGGTAATATCTCTTATTGAAGATATTGAAAGCCCTGATGAATACAATGCTCTTAGCGCTGACTCCCTACCTGATCCTGGACCCTTAACAAGAACACTAACTGTTTTCATCCCAAGATCTCTCGCTTTCTTAGCAGCGTTCTCCCCTGCAACTTGAGCTGCAAACGGGGTAGATTTCCTCGAACCTTTAAACCCACAAGCTCCAGAGCTTGACCACGAAACAACATTTCCTGCTGGATCTGTAATGGTAATGATAGTGTTATTAAATGTAGAATAAATATGAGCCACCCCAACTACGGATGCTCTTTTACTCTTCTTCTTCTTTACTGTTGCTGTTTCAGCCACTTAATCCTCCTCCTACAATCGTAAAAATCATCAGATAATTATTTTATTTCTTAGGCGCTGCCTTCTTACCGGCAACTGGAGCCTTTCTAGGACCTTTTCTCGTACGAGCATTGGTCTTAGTTCTTTGTCCTCTTAAAGGAAGCCCTTTTCGATGACGTAAGCCTCTATAACATCCAAGATCCATTAACCTCTTAATTGAAAGCTGGATATCTCTTCTAAGATCTCCTTCAACTTTCTCACGGCTCTCAATAATCGAGCGAATTCGTGATACCTGATCCTCGGTTAAATCATCAGTTCTAACATTAAAATCTACACCAGCTTCGGTTAGTATCTTTTCGGATTTTTTAATTCCGATACCATATATATAGGTAAGACCTCTAACTACTCTCTTTCTTCTTGGAAGATCTACTCCTGCAATCCTTGGCATATTTTTCTATCCCTGTTCTTATCCCTGTCTTTGCTTATGCTTTGGGGTTCTAGGGCAAATAACAAAGGTAACCCCTTTACGCTTAATTACTTTACAATAGCCACACATAGGCTTAACTGACGCTCTAACTTTCATATCCACCTGATAAAAAACGCGAGGTGAAATCCTACGTGAAATTCGTTAAATACTCAAGGGTTTACGAAAAAGTTCCGGATAAACTACAGAATTATAGATATCCCTAATCCAAGGAAATAGGGTTTTTATAGCTGGCAACCCTTCAAAACTAGCCCTTGTGAATGGGCAACCAAGGGTTTCTTCATTTGCAGTTATATCAATTGAGGCAAGCTTCTCATTTCCTTTACTGCTAAGACCTAAAACCCCCTTACCATCTTTAAATTGAGCCTCAAAGTATATGGGATCAAAAAAACCATCCTCACCCTGCAGGGCTTGAAGTTTGTCTAGCGACCTAAAATTTAGCTTAGCAATAGCTAATGGTAGAGCGAGGGCGTAATTAAAGAGAGTTTGGAGCTCTCTTTCACTCCTTCCCTCCCCGGCACACTCAAGAGCCAAAACAGCAAACTTAGCAAAGAGAAAAGAAGCAAAACCTATCCCTCGCTCCATCTGAATATAGGGATTAACAGTTTGAGCTATTAGGTATTCGTTCTTAAGCGGTGTATCAGGATTCGCTATAAAGAAACAGTTGTAAATAGTGGTTGAAGTAATTTCATGAATTCTTCGCACAATTTCTCGTGGCGACTTTCCTGAAATTTCGGCTCTTAGATCAGCGCTAGAAAAATATTCAGAGCAATCAATTATATTTTTATTGCGATCGTACTGCCACGCCCCCTTCTTCATTAAACCAAAACCATCATTGTACATCTGAGGTTTTAGAAATGTTAATAGACCAGTGATTCCAGCTTCGAACCATCGATAGGCATCTCTTTTTTGGTCTACAAACCTAAGCTCTCCTGTTTCGACCTTTAATCCTTCACATAATGAGGCAAACATCAGAAATCATTTTATCATCAAACTATAGTTTACTCTTGCATTCCCTAACCCACTTAAAATCTTAAGGTTTTTAACCGTTTTTGAGTTACGGCTTTAACTAAGTTAAACTCTGCTGCTTTTAACGGATTGACACTTATGACCACAACCAGTCACCATGAGGAAGGTTTTAAAGTGGGTTGTATTATGAGGGAAAGGGAATTCACCGCAAAAGAGGTGCAGGCTATCTTGAGGCAGCTTACTCATGATTCCGAGAAGATTGGCCTTGCACTGCTAAATTACTACGCAAGAACGAACCTGGTTCCAAGCACTGGAAATGAGCTTGAACGAGGAAGACATAAATACTCTTACTCTGATCTAATACTTCTTTGTTGGCTATTTAGAATGAAAAGAGAGGGGTTACCCGTGAATAGATTTAGGCGAGGCTTAGATTATCTAAGAAAGCGTCTTCCTAAGTTATTCAAAGAGCCAAAGGATATGGTTCTCTTAACTGATGGTAAACAGTTATTCTTAAAGCACAGAGAAAATGACAAAAAACAGATAGCAGAAGTGCTTACTGGCAGAAAAGCTGGACAATATGTGTGGGCTTACGCCATAGGATCGCTTATCGAGGAAGTCGATCAGATTATCGAATCTCAATATCAATTAGCTGCATAGAATAGCTGAATAGGCGTGCACAGATTCGAACTGTGGACCTCTTGCCTGTCAAGCAAGCGCTCTAACCAACTGAGCTAC
>DDRT01000011.1:24226-40543 GCA_002343185.1 Deltaproteobacteria bacterium UBA2409 | reverse complement strand
GCTCCGAAACGATCCCTGAAGGGAAAAGACGGGCTCTAACCAACTGAGCTACACGCCTAAATGTATTACTTGGGGGTCAGGCCGGGAGGCCTGACCAGACAAATGCTAGCAGCTGCCTGGTCAGGCCTCCCGGCCTGACCCCTAAGTAACTAATCCTACTACCTCTCTAGAAAAAACTCTAATCCTCTGATCCATCCTTTTCCTCACAGACCGCGAGCCAAACAGATTAGAGTTTTGAACTACTCACTCATTATTTAAAAAATCTAACGATTCCTGTTAGTACGCGGTCTCTGAGAAAAGAAAAAGGGGATATTGTTATTATCCGTTACCGCGAACCTGATCTAAAATATTATCGGAGTATTACCTTGAAAACGTTGCAATCTCTGGATAATCGATTACCTCTTCCTGGATGAATTTTCTGAAATCAGCTCTTAAGCCCTTGCCCCGATCACCCAGTGAGGTTCGGGTTTGTTCGGAAGATCGTATGTTTTTTAATTTATCTGAAGATTGATCTAGAGATTCGATTGCTTGAGTCATGTCGTAAGCAGCAAGTAAGACTTTTAAAAAATTAGGCTGAATTCGGTGTGATTCACACATTCCTGGATAAACTTCTCTCTCAAGTGCAGCTTCTGAAAATTCCCTTAGCGCATATCTTAATGTGGTATATATATTAAGACCACCTTCCAAGTAGGCAACAGTACCATTTCCGAAGCTACTCTGCTCGAGACACCTTTCGTGGAGATCCTGCAAAGCTTCAGGTGTTTTTTCGAAATCGTTCTTGGAGTCTGAGTAGGCTTTTACCGCTCGTTTAACATTCACCAGCGCCGCGGCAAAACGATCTGCTACCTCTGTGTATGTAGACTTACCTGGGATAACTGTTGATCTTGATTCAGATACACCTGTTGACATCACTACCTCCAAATTAAATTACACTACTGTTATGAATGTATTATTTCTAATGTAGCATAACGGGGCGGCGGCATTACCGGACGACCCCCTAGGAAATATACCATAATCCCACCGTTACTCTAGAGGGGGGGCGTTCCGGTAAATGCCGTTGTTCGGCGCGCGCGTAGCGCCGACGAACAACAATGCCGCCGCCCCGTTCGGCGTCGCGGGTACATGTCTAGCCCCTGTACCACTGTCTTAAGCGCGAGCGCGACGCCGAACATTGCGGATGAAAAGTTTACGCCCAAACAAATCTTAATCAAGTCACAAGGTTCAGTGGGCGTAAATCTTTTCGATCTAATTGTTGTTCACCACTGAAATCTGAAAATTCAAATTGAATTGGCATTTGCGGCTTTACCGTAATCATTAGGCCTTCCTGGACCACTGACATTCCCAAAGATTGACAAATGCGAGTTAATCTTCTGCAAAGATCTGTAGGCTCTTCTAAATCTCCAAACTTTCGTCCCAGCTTGCCAGCAAGAGGAATTCGAATAGTTCTGCTGTGATCCTGACAATATTGTGCTAAATGCTGAAGCGCATCCACCTGCCAGCCAATATGACGTGTAATAACGCTACGCGGTGTCTTACTATCTTGATGAAGGTGGGTTTGAATATAGTCGATCGTTATTGAGTCTCGAGTTTCAATTTTGGCACGAAGACTTCCGAGGAGGCCTTCAGGTCGCTGATGGGTGCCTGCTTGAATTAAGCTAGTTTGAGCTTTTGAAATTATTGGAAGCTCTTGTTTTTTTGGGAATGCGAGTAGGTGCAAAATACCATGATTACTCGAGAGAGATCGTTCGCCCAGAATTAGAACTCTCTTTGTTGTTCTCGCCACTGAACCATTCGTAAGTTCCTGCCGTTCTCCTATTTGTAATAATCTCTCGCAAATAGAAACAACATCAAAGCTTGATCGTCCTAATTGGAGCTCGATTTCTCTGCCGATAAGTCTGAGCCCTAAGTGCCCAAGATTCAGCTCTAAAGAGCTAGGGGGATTGGATGCAATTGAGGTAAAAGCTTGCGAATTCATTTTTCTCAGTGGACAACGGTTTGCCTGATGGGCGCGCAACCAATCAGGACTTCAACAACACCACAAAAACTCGACGGTTGCGCGTCCCTGTCGAGGCTATTGTTATGCATCCGCTATCGAAGCCGGAAGGCGAACCTTAACCCAACAATCATCAACTGCTGAATTTAGATTGGTTGGAGATATGTCAGTTTTCAAGCTATAGAGTGCCATATGCACTGTTTGGAGAATCTCATCAATTTTTGTCCGACCCCAACCATCCCCAGTGTCAACATAATCTTCCCACCATCTTGCAAGTTCCCATGCAACTCCGTCTCCTGTACCGGCTTCAAGTTCGTCAGTCTCGTTTCCTTTTAGGGTGCCGAAAAAATCATCCCACGATTCGGAAGCAAGAAATATCTCAACGATCTTTCTGCTATCGCTTTGAAATGCACTCGGCTCGGTTTCCAATCCACCTAATATTGTCTCAAGCTTTGTCGAAACGAAGTCTATAGAGCGATCTAGATTTTCACGGCAGTGCTCACGAACTGCTACGAATGTTGGTCTGAAGCGGCAAACAGCTTCTCGGTGTGTGTTGTCTAGAACTACAGTCATGATTTCATCTCAAAAGCATAACGGGGCGGCGGCATTACCGGACGACCCCCTAGGAAATATACCATAATCCCACCGTTACTCTAGAGGGGGGGCGTTCCGGTAAATGCCGTTGTTCGGCGCGCGCGCAGCGCCGACGAACAACATCTGCCGCCGCCCCGTTCGGCGTCGCGAGTATATGTCTAGCCCCTGTACCGCTGTCTTAAGCGCGAGCGCTTCTGATAGCCATCCTCTAACTCTTCTTATTTTCTCTATTCTTCAGCAATCCAAAAATGGTTTTTTAGGAGCGCGAGCGCGACGCCGAACGAACAAACTAACTAGTTCGCGACCCATGATACCGCCAGCAGATTTACTGAGCTAGCGGGTCGTGAAACTAGTTGAGTTAATTGTTATGTCTTTTCGCCTGTTGAAATTTTGCCGAACAGAGTTTGGAGTTTAGTTCGTGCAGTACCAGTAAGCTCTGCAAATTCTTGTTGATGTTGTCTTTCCCAGTCAGAACCGTTAACCCGTTCTCTAGCTTTTAATGCTTCAAGAGCAGTTTTCGCATCTATTGCTAAATCATCATTGCTAGAACCTAACGTTTCTAGGTTTTCGTAAATGCGATGAAGAGACCCGAGAGACTCTCCTTCACCGAGACGAAGATCAATTACCGGACCAAAGTCAACAATCGATTGTGCAGCTTTTTTTCTTAGATCAAATTCTACTGTCATAAATTTTCCTGAGGCATAACATTATAATATACAGCCTACCAAACTCCAGTTACTACTCAACCTAGCTCGGTTAATATTATTATCTGAGCGTAATGTAGCACTAGTAAACTCCGTTAATTCAAATGCTTACAAATATTAATCCCCCACACTGACGCGGTTAATTTTCTTAACCATGTTTCGAGCGAAGTAAGAACTATACTTGGTTAACAATTATTAACCCGGCTTAAAACTACCCAAACTTCGTTAGTCCAATGATTTGAAATGCTTGTTTTAGGAATTTAGATTTTCAAAAAGAGTATGATCCCCATTTTCCAGCCTAATCCTCTGCCCTTTCCCCATCCGGAGCCATCTTAACTATCCTTGGAGTAAACTTTGCAAGAACATTTACTAAAGAACTTTGAGCTTCCATTACTTTATTAATATCCTTGTAAGCAAAAGGAGATTCATCAAGGCCACATGATAAAACATTCACCCTTGCCCCTTCTGTAACTTTTCTAAGTTCACTTTTCGTTGTGGAATTTCTAGCCTGGTTACGTGACATACGCCTACCAGCTCCATGAGCAGAAGAGAAAATTGATGTTGGCTCACCCTTTCCTTTAACAACATATCCTGGGTCAATCATAGTCCCTGGAATATAGCCAAGCTCTCCTTCTTTGGCTGGAGTAGCACCTTTTCTATGAACAATTAACTCTTCTTCGTTGATCTCCTCTTTCCAGGCAAAATTGTGGTGATTTTCTACAGTAAATATTGGCTTAATTTTAAGATGCTTAGAGATATCCCGATGAATAATCTCATGGTTAGCAGAAGCATACTCCCCCATAATCTCCATTGCTTCCCAATACTCTGCACCTTCTTCTTTCATATCAAGCCATGCAAGATGACCAAATTTTGGATTTATCTTGGTTGCGAGCTTGCTAAAGTAATCACAAACCCTAGCCCCAGCTCCCCTTGAGCCACTATGTGAAACCAGTGCGATATAGGTGCCTTCTTTAAGAAAAGAATGATCCAAAATCTCTAACTCTCCAAATTCGACAAAATGGTTTCCAGAGCCACTAGTTCCTAACTGCTTCCAAGCAGTATCTTTAAGATAAGAGACGCTCCCCCAATCTCTCTCCATCACAGAATGATCTGCTCTCTTTTCTCGAACTGCTCCTATTCCAAAATATGTTTCTTTCTCTAGTGCTCTTGAAAATGAATCAAGATATCGATCTAATGTTCTTGGCGTCTCTTCATATATCGAAACCTTTACTCTACACCCAATATCAACGCCAACTGCATAGGGAATAACAGCGTCCTTAGTGGCTAGAACTCCTCCAATCGGAAGACCATACCCTACATGAGCATCAGGCATTAAAGCGCCAGCTTTTGAGATCGGAAGCTCGATTGCATTCTTCATCTGATTAATTGCAGCTTCATCGATCTCCTCCCCGAAGATCCTAAATGGACTCAATTTAAATACTCCGATGGGTCAACAGAATTCTTCTGCTCACGGATCTCAAAGTATAGCCCTCCAGAATCAGGAAGGCTGCCTAGTTTTCCATCAACTAGATCACCACGAGTTACACTAGTTGTCCCTAGATTCCCATAGAGTGAATAATATCTCCCCCCGTGATCAAGAATTACAACACGACCATACCCTGGAAGAGGTCCCGAGAAGGTAACCTTACCCCTTGCGATGCTTTGTACATCGTCACCTGCCCTACCTCGCATCTCAATACCTTGTGAAGCAGCAGTAGCTTTTACAAACTGATATGCTTTTTTTGACTTAAAATCTTTTGTTACTTTGCCATCTATAGGTTTACGATTTCCACCCTTTGATAGCCCTTTTAGAGAATCTTTAGGAACAACATTCGAGCTAATACCCTTAAGAGCAGTTTGAACCCGAAGTGAGCGCTGCTTTAAGGTTAAAAGAAGTGCTCTCACCTCAGCACCCTGTTTCTCTAGATTTTTAAGTTCAGAAGATCTCTTAGTTCTTAATTCCTTAATCTTAGATAAATTTCTTTCCTGATCCTTAAGTACGATCTCTTTTTCATCCCGCATTAAGAGCAGATCTGCCTTTTGATTCTCAAGATCTGATAGCTTGGAGCTAAATGTAGATAGAACCTTTGCCTGATACTTTGAAATTCCCCGTAGATAGGTTCCCATCTCTGCTGCACCTATTTTTGGAGATGCTACTAATACTCGAAGATTAGTATTTGCCTTTAAGATTATCCCTTTAAATATATCTTTTACCCGTGCTTTTTCTAATTTTAGCTCGGATTCTTTTTTTACAATTTCATCTGAAACCTGTATTTCTTTCTCTTTAAGACCTACAAGCTCCTCTTTTTGTAGCTTAACTTTTCGATCTAATGCTGCTAGATCTTTTTCTACCTTGGAAACCTCATCTTTTTTAACTTTTATCTCTTCTCTAAGGTTTGTTAACTGAATCTCTGTACTTTCTGTTTCTCGTGAGAGTGTTTCTAGATCCTCAGCAAATAAGTTACTAAAAACTAGTAAAAGCAATATAAATCTCAATCAGTACCCCTATGACTTCTTAAAAAAGCAAAAGTTGTTCCAGCACTAACAGCTAAAACCAAAGCACAAAGCAGAATTCCAAACAAAAGTGGAGATACAAGTGAAATTGATATTCCTGCCTCTGACAAAAACCCTCCGGATAATGTCTTTAAAAACAAAGCGCTAAAGATAGCACCAATCCAAAGTCCTATCATTAGCACTATCAAGCTATCTACAATCGATGGAAGAAGAACATCTCTATCAGCAGCTCCACAAAGCTTTGCAACTTCAATCTCATCACGATTTAAAAAAAGTGCAACTAAAACACTCATAGAAATTAAGAATGCAACGATAAAAACTAGAACCAAGCTTAAGATCGTTCCACTTGTTCTTACTGAGCGCATTACTTTTCTTGCAAAAGTAAACATGGTTTCATCAACCAGAACCTCTTCCACCTCAGGCAAAGCTCCAAGAGCACCTTTGAGATCAGTGAGCTCTGTATCAGAGGCAACGGTAATGCGTACAGTTTCTGGCAACGGATTATCCTTTTTAAGATTTTCTAAAGTATCAGAGGGAAGAGTTACAGCAGTTGAAAATCGATTTAGCCCCTCCTCACTTGATACGACTTCAAAAGATCTTACAAATGATAGCTTTTTTAGTGCTTCCTCCCCATTAAACTTTTCACCTTCTCTGATTACTGCTAGGGCTGAAACATCCTCAGGTAGCCTTTCACTCGCTGCTTTAAGCCCTGAAAGGACTGATACAAAGCAGAATAAAAGAGCACTTAGAGCAGCTATACTTACTAAGGAACAAAGGGTTGCAACCCAAGCGACCTTTAGCCTTCTAAAGCTGCCTTTAAATACTTCTGATAAAAACTCTTTAGAATCTTGCTCTGGAAGTCTTGGAACAGCGCCCCAGACAGCTAAAAGATTTGGTCTCTCTTTTTTAGGTGCTGGGATCATCTAACCCCCTTTGGCTGTTCAAAATCTCCGACTATCTCCCCTTTATCAAGCACCACTGTTCTTAAATTTAGCTCCTCAATCATCGCTAAATTGTGAGATGCTACAACAACTGTTACACCAGCTGCATTCGCCTCAAGAAGTAGATTAAAAACTATTCTGCTCATGTGGGTATCAAGATTACCGGTTGGTTCATCAGCAAATAAAAGATCTGGTTTACCCACAAGTGCTCTAGCTATTGCAACCCGCTGCTGCTCTCCTCCTGAGAGTGTTGGAGGATAGTCATATGCTCTCTCTCTTAAGCCTAGAGCATCGAGCATCGCTAAAGATCTAGTCTCTATGTCTTTCTTTTTATAGTTTCTGAGTTCAAGGGGTAAACTAACATTTTCAAGAAGTGTTTTTCGTTTTAGTAGTCTAAAATCTTGAAATACGATTCCAATTCGTTTTCTAATTTGAGCTATCTCAAATTCTGAGGCCTGGCTCATATTTTTACCAAGCACTGCCACAGTTCCAGAACTTGCTCTCTCACTACCTAACAGAAGTTTTAAGAGGGTTGACTTTCCTGCACCTGAGGCACCGGCAATGAAAATAAAATCACCCTCATTAATATGAAGGTTAAGCTTTCTAAGAGCTGGCTGATGGGGAGGATAAACTTTCTCCACCCCCTGCAGAGATACTATCACTGTTGGGGATTGTACTCTTAGGGGGTCAAAAGGCCAAGCTAGGAGATGCTCTTAGCAGATACTCATATCATCATCTGGTGAGGCTTCATCGCTATTAGCTGAAAGAGCCGAAAGAATAGCTCTAGCATCATCACGAATCATCGCTGAAAGACCATTTATTAAGGAAACATGTCTGCTTACCTCATCCCAATCACCCTTCTCAATCAGGGTGCAAAGCTTCTCTGCTAGGGTACGCTGTTTTAATAATATTCCATCGTAAGAATTTAATCTGGTAATAACCTCTTCTGGAATTGAAGGCTTACTTTCCAGTGTAGCTCTCGCGCTATGAATAGCGGTTTCTAGTTCTGTAAAAGAAGCGAATAATCTTTGTATAATAGTTGAATCCATATTGTTGTCTCCCTGGTAATCCGTGTTAAAGACATCCTTGTTTCACTTCTTTTTCTTCCTTGAGTAACATTTCCTTATTCAAAACCCCTGCCATTCCTTATTAAAACCGTAACTACTTGAAAATGCGTCCGAATTATATCAAGGTAGATATGCTTTTGTCTACTTTGTGAATAGTGTGGCTGTTTGAATAAAATACAACGAATCGGAATAGTTGGCGGAGGGCTCTCTGGATTAGCCCTGGCTTCTGCTGCTTCAAAGAAAGGATACGAAATTTTACTAGTAGAAAAGAACAACGTTCTTGCTTCTGAGGCCTCGGGGAACTCTCTTCGAATTATTCATGGTGGACTAAGATATTTTCAGACTCTTAACTTTGAAAGGATCTATCATTCAGTAAAGGCTCAAGAGGATCTATTAACAAGGTATCCGAAGTACATCTCTAAACTAAAGTGCACACTTCTACTTCCGAAGAATCTAATAATCCCCTCATATCTTCTAACGAGAGCATATAATTTAACCAGCTGCCTAATTGCTGGTCACTCAAACGGTGCAACCATAGAAACGAATCTTCCATTTGAATTAAATAAAAGATTCACACATGGATTATCTTGGAATGATGCGACAATCATCGACACAAATGGATTGGTAGACTCTATTAAGGATGAGATAAAGGGTCAGATTCTATTAAATACCCAAGGCATAAGCTTCAAGAGTAAAAACGTCCTTTTAACCAACAAAGAAGAGCTAGAAGCTGACATTTGGGTTTTAATGGGTGGGCCTCTTTGTGAACTAAGTTCAAGAAAAGAACACTGCTACGGGTGGAATCTTATTTTCAAGTCAGATAAAACTTGCGCCATTGGAGCAAAATCCAATGGTAGATTTTTATTTTTTGTTAGTAGGGAAAATCAGATAGCTGCAGGGACCTGGTATACTAAAGATTATCCAACTGAGTCACAAATTAATCAAGCAAAACAGGAGATCACTTCACTACTACCAGAGCTTGAGCTAGATAAATTTATTAAAGCTGAAGTTGGAGTTCTTCCAGGAATTACTCCAACAGAAAAAATTGAAATTCTAAAACATAAAACTCATATTGAAGTAATCACTCCAAAACTTACAACCTGTTTTCATCAAGCACAGTTGGTGTTGGAATCTATTTAACCCTATCTCTCCCAACCAACCCAAGCAGATGCCCTACAACTGGAGCAGAGAGATAAAGAAGAACAATAACAGAAGCAGCTTTTAGTAGGGCAGAATAGGTTTCAAGATGTATTCCGGCAGCAATTAGCATCAGAGGAAGTCCTAAACTTGAAGAGATCGATGCAGCATGAACTTTTGGAAGTAGCCCTTTAAATCGATAAACCCCGATACTTCCAATTAAGCAGCATACTGATCCAATAAGTACAAGAAAGCTACTCATTAGTCCTCCGAATCACGGAAGCAAAAACTGCAGTTCCAACAAATGCAAAGATTGCCCATAAAAGAGCGATCTCAAGATAGCTCTCTACTCCTCGTTCAATAGCCAAGATTGTAAAAACACCGATTGTATTGAGTGAGACAAGATCAACTTTTAGTACTCGCTCTGCAACATCCTTTACAGCAAAAAAATCCACAAGATGAATGGCTATACTTAAAAAAATTAACACACTGGCTACTAACAACACTTTATAAACTTCCTATAAAACGATGAATAAAAACTCTGAACAGAGTTTTTATCTAAAAACTGAACTATTAGGTGGCTACTAGTATATTCAATAGTCAGAGTGCCTGGGGTCATTGTAATAAAGGTTCCAAGAATCCATGCTTGGAAAGGGGCTAATTGCTCAACATTAACAGACTCTATAACTGGAGATACTTTACCATTAAATACAAGCCTCATGACTGCAAGATTCGAGGCGATTACCTCTTTTACAAAAAACGGTAAAAACAAAAGTAGTTTATACATCTATAACCCACTGACAAAGTTCCAATACTTGAGCACTAAAAATACTAAGAGACAGAGTTACTATTGTCAGAATTATGACACTTATTATCTGCCAACTTGAAATCACAATCTCCCCTTTCTTTTCTCCCCAAAAATAAATATCCCAAATTCTTGCCATCAGGACTAATGTTCCTAGACCCATAATCAGGGCTAAAACACCGCTTAGAACCCAAGAATTTTCGAAGATCTCAGCTATAATCAAAAATTTACCGAAAAACCCTGAAAAAGGTGGAACGCCAGCTAAGGCACAGGCTGACACTATAAAAGAGAACCCAATTATACCTGAACCGATAAAATTACCTCTTTTTTCGATCACCCCTGCTATCAAAAACAGATTCATCTCTACCACTATCATGTGGATCAAATAAAACACCACAGCAGAGCTAAGCCCACCTGTTGAAAATCCTAAAAGTACAAAACCAACCTGACTGACAACATCAAATGCTAATAGTCTTCTTAAATTTACCTGGCCAAATGCTCCAATGATTCCTACCAGCATAGATATCGTTGCAAATACTCCGATTGCAAATAATAACTCAGGTATCTCAGGAAATACTGAAAGGACACGAATCAGAGAATATATTCCAACTTTTGTTAACAATGCTGCAAAAAGAGCAGAAACAGTTGCAGAAGCTCTATGATATGAAGCTGGAAGCCAAAAATAAAATGGTACTAACGCCGACTTAATCATAAACGCAGCTGCTATTAGATAAACTGATAATAGATCCTCACTACCAAGCCTTGAGGCGATATGAGAAAAATTCAAAGCCCCTACACTTCCATAAAGAAGCCCAACTCCACTAAGAAACATGAAGCTAGAAACAAGATTTAAGAGAACATATTTAAAAGCACCACCAAATCCATCTTTTGATACATTTGTTGAAAGAAGTACAAAGGAAGCCATCAACATTACTTCAAACCAAACATACAGATTAAAAAGATCTGTTGTTAAAAAAGCTCCATTAACACTACCTAGTAAAATTAAACTTAATGGATAGTGCCTATCTCGCAGCTCTTCTCCATAGGAATAAAGTGTTGCAACTATCCCAACCAAGCCAACAAGCGAAACCATAACGGATGAGAAGCCATCTGCAACAAGCACTATTCCAAATGGCCACTCCCAGCCTCCAACCTCTAGAACAGTCTTAGAGTCTGATAGAAAAGATAGCCCTAGAGCATAGATTACCAGAGATGTAATAAAAGCAAGGCTTTTTTGGAGTCTTTGACACTCAGGAAAAATCAAAAAAATCGCTGCAACCATAAATGGCAAAATGATCGGTAGGGCTATCATTCTCTATCTAACTCCGCCACGTCATCAGAACCAGTGCTGCTTGATGCTCTTAAAATTAAAACAAGAAAAAATGCTGCGATCCCAAGTCCTATTACGATAGCAGTTAAAATAAGTGCCTGTGGAACAGGATCAGCAAAACTCTGATCAAAAACTTTCCCAAATGGTGCTTTTGTTTTTAATCCTCCACTTACAAAGATTAAAAGATTGGCTCCATTACCAAGTAAAAGTATACCAAGAAGAGTTCTTAAAAGACTTTTTTGAAGTAATAGATAAACCCCAGAGGAGAAGAGCACCCCTACTGATAAGGATACAATCAGCACTCTTCCTCCATTAATGAATAAACAACCTTCATCACAATCCCAGCTACTAACAGAAACACACCAACATCAAATAGTAAGACTGAACTTAGTTTTCCAATAAAAGGAACGGTTGAACCCCAAACTCCTGTAAAAATTCCTTTCCCAAAAAGAGGCCCAAAGAAAGATGAGATTCCAGCAGTAAATAAGCCAATACCAATAACAGTTGAAGGCTCAAAGGGAATCGCCTCCTTTATCCTCTGAAATCCAAATCCAAGCAATGCTAAGACTAAAGAGAGCCCTAGAAGTAAGCCCCCAATGAATCCACCACCAGGAAGATTATGACCACGAAACAAAAAGAAAAATGCCAAAAATATCTGAAGAGGAATAATAACCCTAGAAGCAAGAGCTACAAAACTCATAAGCTCCTCCTTAAAGCATGGACACCAAGAGCTGCAAGGGCTAGTACTGTGATTTCACCAAACGTATCAAGTGCTCGAAAGTCAACAAGTATTGTATTTACTACATTCTCACCAAATGCTCTCGAATAGGCTGAATCAAAAAAGAAATTCTGAAGTGGTCTATCATTATTACCCGCGTTATATACACCAATAGTCATTAACGCTCCGATCCCAAGTGCAATTCCAATATTCCAGATCTGCTTTGTGCCTCTTACCTTTGGTCTCATAGCAGGAAGCCTGCTTATAAATAGTGCAAATAATAAAAGTGTCACTGCTTCAACCAATACTTGAGTAATCGCTAGATCTGGGGCGCCAAACTGGGCAAAAAATAGAGTCACACCAAGTCCGGTTAAAGATACCATTAAAATACTCGATATCCTTGAAGTTACAAAACAGGAAGCTATCGCACCCACAAATACTAAACTTGATGCTAAAACTATAGGCACAGAAAGCTCTAAGCTATGACCAGCCTTTGGCAAGGGTATCTGAGAAAAAAGTATGATTAATACCCCCAAAAAAGTTGCTCTTAAATATGAAGATGTCCTTTCAGGTTGAAGTGAATGAGATGCTTTCTTGCATAATGCTAAGAACTTCTCAAATAAACCTAAATTTTCGAAGCTAAGTACAAGAGTTAACGATTTAAATATCGGACTAGAGTAAAATCCGATCATCCAACCCAAAATTAAGATAGCAATACTTACTACGACAACATAGTCGAAACCAAACCAAAGTCCAAAACCAAAAAGTTGTTTTGAAAAGAGTGGTGCAGTGACACTTCCAATAGTCAGCGCTGATGCAGTGAAAACGATCGGTGAAAATGCTCTGATAAGTTCCTTATTTTTAGATAAGAAGAGTATTTTAAAAACTCTAAAGCCAACTGCTACTGTAAGTAGCACTCCTACAAGTAGTAGATAGTCTGCGAGAATAAAGTTAAATTTTAGTATATCTTTTAAGATAAATTCCTTACCAAAAAAACCTAAAATCGGAGGAACCCCGAGCAACGATAGTAGCGAGATCAAAGTAGCTGACCCTAATATAAACCCGAATCTAAAAGGCGATCCGATATCAGAAAGCTTGGTGGACTTAATACTCAGATAAAAGCAGCCAAGGAGCATAAATAGTGCTCCTTTATAAAAAACATGTGCTGTAAAAAAAACGGCGGCGGCGTCAAAGGCATTTTTCCCTACAAGTGAAACTAAAAGACCAAGGGCTGCAGTGGTTGTGTAAGCTAAAAGTTTTTTGAAGTCCTCCTCAAAGAATGCTCTTAAGGAGGTAATAATTAAAGTGATAGCCCCAATAACTACTAATCCATCTAAGACGGCACTAGGTAAGATCGTGTTAAATCTCCAAAGAAGATAAACCCCCAACTTTACCATCGTTGCAGAGTGAAGATACGCACTTATTGGAGTTGGAGCTGCCATAGCCCCTGAGAGCCAAAATTGAAATGGAAACTGAGCTGATTTAGTTAGAGCTGCAAGCAGAATTCCCGAGACAATATAGGGGTTGTATGCTACTGCTTCAAACTCTAAAGAGCCCGATACCAGAAAACTAGAAATTGAAGCTACGAGAAGCCCAACTCCCCCTCCCCCAGTAACGATTAAAGCTGTCATAGCAGCTTTTCTTGCAACAAGGCTTTTATAATCCGTTCCAATCAGCAAAAAAGAGGTAAGGCTTGTTAATTCCCAGAATAAAAACAAACAAAGAAGATTTGATGAAGTGACTGAGCCCATCATACCCAAGAGAAAAACAATTAGAATTCCAAGGGTTCGATTTCGTCTCTCTTTAAAGTAAAAATAAGCATAGGGGAAAAGAAAAACTGTAACACTTCCAATCGCAATCAAAAAAAGCTGCGATAAAGGATCGATTGTAAAAGAGAAATTGAACCCCATTATATCAACCCATGGGATCGTGATGGACAGCTCTACAGTTGAGAGATATAGGTTAAGAATCCCAAGTAGAACTCCAAGAATTGCAAGAAACACACCTAAAAATATTGCATAAGTCTGCTTAGTTCGAAACAGCCTGTATGATCTCGACTAAAATTATCCCTGGAATAAAATTCAAAGAGCTCCTTCTTTTTACGATCAACTCTTTTAATTCCTCGCTAGATTCATTAGGAAATAGCTGTTTTTTTATATATGCTTCGAGAATATCAATATCAGAATACATCTCAGAAGCTCCGCTACCGATCTGTCTTGCTGCACGAAATGCAAGTAGCGCATCTTCTATTTTATACGTTGCAAGTAACCCTATTCCACGTGCATAATGAAATTTAGCTTCTTTCCCTTTTTTTATTTCCTCAGAGTCATTCACTCCAACACCAAACCCAAGTCTTGCGTGTCTAAAACTCTCTATGGCTTCGAAGTCTGATAACTTGAGAGCCTCTTCAGATACACAATATGCTTCTGTCTCTTTTCCAATAATATAGAGAAGATCTGATACATTTCTAAGCTCACCTTCATTTTTGTAGATCTCAATTGCTCCCTTAAGATCTCCTTTAGCTCTTAAAACTCTGGCTTTAAGGATCTTGGAATTCTTTTGATCTGGTAACTCTTTAATAATCTCCAATGCATCGTCATATCTGCCCATTCCTAAGGTAGCTCGAGCTTGTGCGACTTTTAAACTTTGAAGCTCAGGGGCAGCTTTTCTGGCTTTCAATAAAAGAATATCAGCTTCGACATATCGACTTGCATTAATTAAGCTTTCAGCCTGTGAAAGGTAATCTCGTACTATGATATCTGTGACAGGCACTGCAAAGCTTCTTGGTGCTGTCGGAGCAGCACATCCTGCTACAAGGAAAATAAAACAAATAAAGCGCATAGGCTAAGTGTTATGTAGCTTGTAATATCTTTGAACGCAAATACAACTGGATCTTCATTAACTGAGCCTCGATAAGCCAGAAGCCAAAGCCTACTTATCCAGTATAAGAGCACAGGCATCATCCCCCAAAGTCTCTCAGGGGATTTATACAGCGTTCCGATTTCAAGACTGGAAAGATAAAGAGTAAAAATTACTATAGAAAGATAGCCTGAACTTATACCAAATATCCCTATTGGAATCCTATCTGAAGTTGCATAATCCCTACCCTTAGCTTTCTCAACCCCACGAGATTTTAAATTAGAAAGCTCTATGAATCTCTTAACTGCTCCCAAGCTTAAAAAGAAAAATAAAGAAAAAGCTAACATCCAAGGGGAAATCGGCACTGATGCTGCTGCTCCACCAGCTAGAACCCTAATTACATAGAATCCAGAAAGGACAAACATATCTATCAAAGCGATTCTTTTTAGGAAAGTTGAATAGCAAAGGGCAGAAATCGCATAAGTTCCTACCCAAAATAGAAAATGAGCCGAGAGACTATAGGAGAGTAAAAATCCAAGTATTAGAACTAAAGCCGCAAATAGAACTGCATCTTGTAGCTCTATACTTCCTGAAGGAATAGGTCTCTTTGCTTTTACTGGATGGGATCTATCTGAATCAATATCCAGTAGATCATTTATTATATAAATACCAGATGATATGAAAGAGAACGCAATAAATCCTATTACTACGGAAACCAGTTTATCAGCTGTTAAAACATGGGACAAAAGAACCGGAAGAAAGAGAAGGAGGTTTTTGCTCCATTGATGCCATCTTAGAACTTTTAACCAGGTAAGAGATCTAGGATTTAATTCGCCAATTACTTTTGTTACGTTTCCAAATCGTTCAGCCCTTTTCCTAACAGATGGCTTTGCATTAACAACGATCGCCTCTTTGGCATTCTTCCACACAGATATATCAGCTCTACTGTTACCAACATAATCGAACTCGCCAAATTTGTCCTTTAGAAATTTTGCTTTTGCTTTACCTTTTAGATTAGAGCTTGCGCTAGCGCCAATACATTCATCTATCTCAGGGATTTTAAAAAGATCGACATTTTTCTGAGTAGATGCAGAGACAAGATATATTTTTCTGCCCTTAGCCTTCTCTTCTTTTAGATAATCTATAACCTGATGGTTAAAAACTGACTGTTCAGGGGTTATCAAAGCATTTTCTGCTAAGTATGCTTTGATTTTTGCTCTACTTCCAAAACCAAAAATCAAAGCTTTTAAGAGTCCTATTGGATCATCTCTTAGCATCCTAAATACCGCTTCAACAGAGATATCACCCTTAATTAATGTTCCATCAAGATCAACACAAAGCGGTCTCATTAGTTAAACCCTGCGCAAATCAGTTTTGAGCTTGAAAAGCTCAAAACCGATGAGCATAGCAGGGCGAGCGTGGGTTTGGCGAAGCCAAAACACGCCGTAGAAAATATTGCTTCGGTAGCCCTAAATTTTTCCATACTCAAAACTCACCTGCGTTTGGTATAGTTTTAATAGGAAGTTAGGGGAATTGGAAGAGGATAAAAAGAAGGAGCTGCTTCCTGTCTAACTGTTTTCTATCTCTCCGTACGCCGTGAGCTGTCCCCTGTAGACCCATTTTCTGTCTCTCTGTGAGCTGTGAGCTGTGAGCTG
>DDRT01000011.1:0-24079 GCA_002343185.1 Deltaproteobacteria bacterium UBA2409 | reverse complement strand
CTGTGAGCTGTGAGCTGTGAGCTGATTTTTCACAGCCTCCTCAACCAGTCAATCTAAAATATCACAAATTATCTCTAGTAGAGCCAAATTTGCCCCTAACCCGCCTGACCACTTCCTGATCCGAAAAATATCTCTTCTCTGTTCCGACGATCTGATACTCTTCATGCCCCTTACCAGCTATTAACACTACAGAGTCTCGATCCTCTAGTGCCTTAGTTATAGCTTTTTCCCTGTCTTCAATAACCAAAAGATCTTTTTTAGATCCTTTAAGAATATCATCTATTATTTTATTAGGATCTTCCGTTCTTGGATTATCACTAGTGATGATCACTTTATCTGCTAGTCTTGATGCAATTTCACCCATTAACGGTCGTTTAGTTTTATCTCTATCGCCGCCACAACCAAAAACTACTGTTAATGGCTTATCAGTTAATTTTTTTAGCTCAGTAATTGCTTTCTCTAGCGAATCAGGGGTGTGTGAATAATCAACAAAAACATCTTCTACGACAACCTCAAGCCTCCCCTTTATTGGCCTTAAAGAATCTAAAGATTCTACCTTCACACCTAAGCTTTCTAATAATACTAAAGATAAAAGAGCATTTTTAACATTAAATTCTCCAACTATCGGCAAGAAAAAATTTCTCTCCTTATACTCAAATTTTGAGCCCTTAAGATCTTGGGAAATTAGTTTATATGAATCATTTGTTATCTGAATTATTCCGGGGTATCTCTCTAATAACCTTTCTCCCCAACTGTCTTCGATAAAAACAACACCTTTTCCAGCCGGTTTAAGGAGTGAAAATAGTTTCGCTTTAGAAAGAAAGTATTCTTCCATAGAGCTATGATAATCTAAGTGATCTTGAGTTAGGTTTGTAAAAATAGCTCCGTCAAACTTTATGCCACTAACTCTTCCTTGATGGAGTGCATGTGAGGAGACCTCCATAATTAGTGCTTTTCCACCAAACTTTAATGTTTGATAGGCGATTTTTTGAATATAAAGAGGATCAGGAGTGGTAAGACCGATATCTTCTTTTGATCCATCAGGAAGGAAGGTTCCTAAAGTTCCGATTAGTGTGTGAGGTATATCAATTAACTGAGAGATTAGATTCGTTGTAGTTGTTTTACCGTTTGTTCCAGTTACCCCTATTGTTAGCAATTTACTAGTTGGGGAATCGAAATAAATATCGCCAATCTTAGATACAATCTCTCTTGGATTTGGATGAATGATGGTTGGATATCCTGCTACATTTGTTTTCGCTATAAATGCAGCCGCTCCTCTTTTTTTTGCTTCATCTATAAAGCTAGCGCCATCATGTTTTGAGCCTTCACAGGCTATAAAGAGATCCCCCTTTTCTACAAGTCTTGAGTCTGTAGTTACCCCTGTAATTTGAGCAGATTCGGGTCTGCTATCGAGTCGATTAGCTAGCTCCTCCAGAGCTAGCACTCTTCCTGAAATCCTGCTCATATTTTTTTATTCTACCTGATTATCTTCTCTTTGGTCGACCCTCCCCTAAAAGCTTTAATACTAGCGCTGGTTGCTGATTTGCCTGGGCTAAAACTGCTGTAGCTGCTTTCTGTGATATTGTTTTTAGCACAAGTTGTCCTGCTTCTGAGGCTATATCTGCATCTGTAATTCTTGATTCTGAGGCGATGTAATTCTCTCTTTGAACTGATAAGTTATTTAGAGCTACTCCAAGCCTTGCCTGATTTGCGCCGATTGTACCTCTTGCCTGAGCAAGTCTTTCTATAGATTGTCTTGCAAAATCTAATGCTGCTCGTGCTTCCTCAATATCAGTTAAATTAATAAATTTGGTTGTTGAAGTTTCAGTTAAGTTTGGCTCAAAGATTGTGATTCCAGTTCCATTTGAACCAACTACAAGCTCTTCTATTCCATCGCCATCAAGATCGCCGAAGGTGATTCCCCTGATAGTGTCAGGAGACCTTAATTCAAAAGTGGAAATAGCAGTGAAGGATCCATCTCCATTTCCATAAGAGATGCTTAGGAAAGATCCAGTAGTCGCATCTATCTGCCTTCTTCCATAAACAGCATCTATATTTCCATCGCCATTCAGATCAGTGAGTTCAAGAATATCCGGAAGAAACTCTCCATTTGCTGCAAGGGTGATTGAGGATTGACTAAATGTTCCATCCCCATTATTTAATAAGATAGTAAATCCGCTATTTCCTGATAGAACTAGATCTAGATCTCCATCTCGGTCAAGATCTGCTGAAGCCAATGAAGATTTATCTGAGCTTGTGACTATCGTTACTTGTGAGCCAAAAGTTCCATCACCATTACCATAAAATATATTAGTTCGTCCGTCATTTCCATGCTCAGCTATATCGATTTTTCCATCACCGTTGAAATCTCCGGTGACAATATTGTAACTGTGCATCGCATTAGGATTGTACTGTAATTGATCGGTGAGTGATAAAGTTCCAGAACCAACGGTGTATATATTCACATGCGACGGATTCCCAGTTGTAGGATTTCCAACTGTAATTATCTCACCCCTTCCATCTCCATCTAAATCTTCAACTAAGACAGTTTGTAGAACATCATAATTAGTAGGTCTTGAGGCAGAAACCATTGACCCAAAAGTTCCATCACCATTACCGAGCCTATATGAAACATTTGATCCGACAGCAACAATATCGTCTATTCCGTCACCATTTAGATCTCCAACTGCCATTCTCACTACACCAGAACCCATTCCAATACTTTGTGCTGCCGCAAAAGTTCCATCACCATTATTTAGAGCTACTGAAATATTCCCTGCACCGTTATCGTTACTATTTAAAAGATCAAGATCTCCATCTCCATCAATATCTGTAGTGATTACTGTACGAGCGATCTCATTATGTAAGGTTAGTGACGCAGTAAATGTCCCATCTCCAACCATTCTTGTAAAAGCTGAAAGATATGAAACATCGATGCTTCCACTTGTGCCGTATCCAAGCTGAATTCTTAATCCATCATTGCTTGTATCAAACAGCCCTCTTCCATTAAAAGTTGTACTTGCAACTATTCTGTTAAATTCGTTTGTTAAGGCATCTGCTTCTGCTTGCAGTGCCAATCTTTGTGATATTGAAAATGTTCCATTTGATGCCTGTGCCGCAAGCTCTGCTTGTCTTGTTACGACTTTACTTAGCTCTGATACTGCTCCATCTGCTATTGAAAGAACTGAAATTCCATCATTGATATTTCTAATTCCTTGAGCAAAAACTCTTGCATCAACTCTAAGGCTTGAGGCTACTGCAAGACCTGCTGCATCATCTGCTGCCCTGTTGATTCTCTGCCCTGAAGATAATCTTTCTGAGATCCTTGAGACAGAATCTGTGGATTCGGCTAAATGTCGCTGTGCTATCTGCGAGAGTATATTTTGCCCTATCCTTAGGCTCATAAGATTCCGTCACTATTTGCTTCGATCCTAACTGCTGGGTTCTTTAAAATTGAGTTTACTTACTTAATTCAATTTATACTAAATACATGATTTTATTGGGTTTATTTTTTTACCCCGTTACGAAAGTCTCGCTGATCCTGCTTAAAATATACAGCAATCAGGTTATTTTTTTAAGCACCTGAATCAAGTTTCGGCCTCATCACGATATAGAGGTTGAGGTTTTCTATGAGGTTTTTAGCGATTCTGTTAATCGCACTTTGTTCATTTGCATCGCCAAGAGTAGGTTCTGTTTCATGCGAACCTCCTAGGATATTTGCTAAGGGAAAGTTTAGAAAAATTGAGAGAGTTCGAAGGATAGCCAAGAAACTTTCACCTTCAAAAAAAAGAAAGCGGATTCGCTACTCAATTAAAAATTTTAGTTCGCTTTGTCCAAGAAATTTCGAACCGAAACCAACTCGCACCCCTACTCCGACACCTACTCAAACAGCTACTCCCACTGTGCCAAGTATCCCGCTTGTACAACTAGTTAAATCTAATAATGTTATAGACTATTCATGCGTTGTTGCAGACGATCAAAGATCGATCATCAAAGCTGCCCCTTATATTGGTGGGGAGGAAGAATCATTACGACTTCTCAATTTAGAGAAGCAGTTCATCCGGGAACTAAATGTGAAGACCATTCGTACAACATTACCTGATATTCGCCCCTCACACCCAGAGAATTACAATAATCTTTGGTGGGATAGGTGGTCGCAATTTTTTGTGGACTTATCAAATCCTCACTTAGAGGGTGCACCCTCTGCAGTTCCAGTCACAATAAACACAGTTGATGACAATACTAAGATGGGAAACTGGGGAGAATCTTACGATCCAGATTCTATGTGCTTTTTCCCAAGGATGAATGCATTAACAAAAGGTATACCAGTTGCTCCACCTTGCGATCAGTACATTGCCAACCAAGCTCCAAGACCAGCACCAGTTAAAATATCCATGTACGGAGCTCAAAATGAACCTGGCCATATGTTTTCACTACACTATAACGATCTCAAAAATGTTCAATGTAAAAAACAAAACTTCTATCAAAGTAATACCTCTCTATGCGATTGCATGGCACAAAGCATCGACACCCTTGGAGGCTATACCTGTCTATATCCTGAGTGGGTTGAAGCAGTACGGGAACGTGCATTGAAAGTTAAAGCAATAGAATCCCAGTTTGATTTTATTACTGTAGGGCCTCATTATCCGACCTTAATTAGATTCAATGACTATCTGATGGTTGAAGGATCACCTGTTCACAATTCTGTAGCACCACCTATGCAGGAAATTAAAACACTTTATGATGCGACTAGACAAACTGCAGAGATCCCAGATATAGGAAACCTACACTACTATGACTTTTCAAGATCTCTATTTTGGTCATTTAAGCAAAGTGGAAATTACTTTGAGAGAAACAAAAACCTCTATGGAAAATTGCTTAACGTATCGGAGTTTGGATATCACACATTAAACCGTAATAACGAAAATACCGCGGTCACAGAAGAGGCTCAGGCTAATCTTCTTCTTCGTGGATGGTTAACATTATTTCAAAAAAGCGTTTATTCAAGCAATCCTAACCCTGAGGTCGTACAAGCCTGTATCTATAACCTAATCGATAGCCCAGCTAGACTCACTTACCCTCAATCAGAGTGGAAAGCCAGATTTGATCCAAAAGAGGAGAGCTTCGGACTAGTTAGACTTGAAAGGAACCCTGATAATACACCGGTTCTACCTATCACTTATACACCTAAGCAATCTTTTATTACTCTCCGTAACTTCTTAAGAAAAATGAAGGACATAACTAGCTATTCACCACGACCATTCCGAGCTGAGCTATCAATAGATTCTGGAGAGTTCCCAAGACAAGAGCTTTGGTTTGCAAAAAGTGACGGAAGCTACTTGCTAGTACTATGGGATGAAACAGTAAAACCATCTGAAAGAGGCTCTAGAATATCTTCTGCGTTCCTGAAAACCGAGAATAGAGTTTCAATAAGAAGATACGATCCATTCAATAACAAAACCTCCTTTGTTGATGACGGTGTCACTACATCTGAATTAACTTACTCGGACTGGCCACTCATCTATGAGATTCGATTGACTGGAAAACTTTAGATAGTACCTGCCTGGTCAGGCCTTCCGGCCTGACCCCCATCAGCCTGACCCCCATTCAATGAAGCAGCTTTCCCCACTAACTATTAAATCTCACTGGCTGGACGCCACCTTTAAGTTTTTTTCTGGTTGCAAGATAGTTCAAAGATCTTACCATCACCTTTTTAAAAACAGGTGCTGCTAAAGCCCCACCATATATCACTCCGCCTCGTGGCTCGTCGATCATAATCACTAAAGCAAGCCTTTTAGCGACCCCAATACTTTCTCCCTCAACAAACCCTGCAAATGATGCTACGTAAGCTCCTGGCTCATACCCTCTACCGTTTTTTCTTGCCTTCTGTGCAGTACCAGTTTTCCCTCCAACAACGACACCTGGTATTGAAGCTGCCTTACCGGTTCCATGAGTTTCATCAATAACTCCTATCATCATCTTTTTAGTCAATAAGGCGGCGCGTTCAGAGATTATTCTTTGCCCATCGATACTAGACTGAGTTTTGATGGTTAGTTGTGGTAAAACTCCCCCATTAACTATTGCTGCAATCGCCCTAACCATTTGAAGCGGAGTGATTGCAACACCTTGCCCAAATGAATGAGTTGCAACATCTACCATCGCCCAATTTTTTGGAGACCTTAGAATCCCTCGCGATTCTCCAGGAAGACCAAGTCCAGATGGTTCACCAAGACCGAATTTTCTTAATTCATGATAGAGTCTCTCCTTGCCGAGCCTTACCCCTACCTTTGTCATCCCAATATTTGAGGATTTAACTACTACATCACTAAAGGTTATTACTCCGCTTTCCTTAACATCTTTGATTGTCTTTCCTGCGAACCGATACTTCCCTTTTTCGCAGTCAATCATCTCGTCAGGCTTAACTACAAAATGATCTAATGCAGCTGCTGCAACTATTGGCTTGAGAATTGATCCTGGTTCTATCACAGTTTCTGCAAGTTTATTTTTCAAGCTTTTCACATCTATTGGATCATTCAGGTTAAAGCTTGGACTTTGACCGAGAGCAAGAACTTCACCTGTATCAGCATCAATAAGAACTCCAAGTGCAGCTAGAGCTTTTGCCTTCTCCTGACCTGCCAAGAGCTCCTCTTCGAGAATTAGTTGAAGCTCCGCATCAAGGCTCAATGACAATTCCGAGCCTTTTGGAATCTCAAAATCCCCTCTTGTTTGAATTATATTTCCTTTAGCATCACGCATTACTTTTACTTTTGCATGATCAGAGAAAAGTTTTTTTTCAAATACTGCTTCAAGCCCTGAAAGCCCAGTTCCATCAATCCCAACTTTTCCTATTAAGCTAGAGGCTGCGTGTCCGTAAGGATAGTACCTCTTACTCTCAAGCATCACTCCGACACCTGGTATATCCTCTACCTGGTAGGCAACTTCACGAGGAATTTGTCTTTTTATCCAGATAAATGGACTTGATGAATTTAACTTCTTTTTTATTTCACTAGGTGGAATGCCAAGCGTGTCTGAAAGTGTGGCGACTACTAGATCACGGTCTTTCACCTCTTTTGGTCTTACAAATACCGATCCTGCTGGAACCGATACTGCTAGTAAGCGTCCTTCTCGATCATAAATAGGACCTCTCTCTGATGCGACCTGAATCTCTTTTCCGTGTTGCTTTAAAGCCCAAGACTCCCACTCTTCAAAAGAGAAGACCTGAAGGCTTAAAAGCCTCCAGGTCAATAACCCTCCCCATAAAACCGAAAAAAAACCTAATAAAAAAATCCGTCCTTTTCGCTTGCTTGAGCGCTTAGCAAGCTCAGTTCCTATCATATTCCCTCATTCTTATTACCTGTCCTGAGGTTGGCTCACCCAGCCCTAAACTTTTCGCTCTACTTCTTAAGTAATCAGGTCTTTTAGCAACGGAGAGTTTCATCTCGAGCTCACGTCTCTCCATATCAAGCCTAATCATAACATTACGTTCTTTAGCTAACTCATATCCGAGATCCGTTTTCTGAACATTGATCCAGACCCTAAAACTAAGAGCCAAAAGTAATAGGACTCCAGCACTAGCTTGTACCCAAAATAGATCCAATATTGAATTAGCTCTCATAAAATTCAAACACCCTCATACGAGCAGATCTACTTGCAGGATTTCTCTTGGTCTCGTCCTCTTTAGGAGTCACTGCCTTTTTAGTTAAAAGTTTTCCGATACCTTCTTTTCCCTTGGCTCCTGGATAATTAGCTGGAGGTTTTTCTCCTTCCCATTTTCTGAATCTCTTAGTGACTACTTCATCTTCAAGTGAGTGGAATGAAATTATTGCAAGCCTAGCGCTTGGTGCGACAAAATCAACAACGTTATCTAAGAAACTATTTAGATGTGTAAACTCATCGTTTACTGCGATTCTTAAAGCTTGAAAAACTACTGTAGCAGGATGAGATTTAGTTGGTTTAGGAAATCGTTTTTTAATTGAAGCTGCTAGTGCTTCAGCAGAATCAAATGGTCTATCTTTTAAAATAGCTGTCATCACTGGATTTAGCTCTTTTCCAACACCCCCACGTTTGAGAATTTGCCTTAACTCACTTGGGGATGCAGTGTTAACTATTTCTTGAGCGGTTTTTCTATTTCCATCGCCATCCATTCTCATATCAAGAGAACTTTGATCCATAAAAGAGAATCCTCGCCCACTGTATAGCTGATCAGTTGAGAGTCCTAAATCTAATAGAACTCCATTAAATTTAGTGTGAGGGATAAATGAAAAAACTTCTGAATAGTTTGAAGTGATAACAGTAAGCCTCTTTTCAACTTCTAATTTAAAGCCTAAAGCTTTCGGATCACGATCACAGGCTACCACGATATTATCACTATTTGCTTCAAGAATTGCCCTTGTATGCCCACCTCCTCCAAGAGTGCCATCAAGAAAAACTCCTGACCTATCTGCTTTAAGCCAATCAACAACTTCTTTTGCTAAAACTGGGAGATGCTTTGTCATACATCCACATCAGAGAAGATCTCTGGGTCATTCATAAGCGAGCTTTCGGCATTCTCAAAGATATGATCCCAAACACGTTTATCCCAGATTCTGAATCCATGAATTGAAGAGGTGAATGCTGCTTCTTTTTCTATCCCTGCATAAGAACGCAGATATTGAGGAAGTAAAATTCTACCTTGGGAATCTATTCCACATTCAGTGGCTCTACTTAAATAGAAATTTTCTAACCTTTGAAGCTTAGGACTAAACCTACTTTTTGCCCTAAGCTTCGATTCAAACTGCTTCCAAGCTGAAAGCCCAAAACCTTCTAAACACCGTGCCCCTTCTGAAATGTAGTTGGTAATTACTACCGTCTCATCCCCTACTTGATCCAAAACCCTTCTAAAATCCGATGGGAGACTAACTCGACCCTTCTCATCGACTGAGTGAGCAAAATTTCCCCTAAAACATGCAATGGACACGGCTTCCCACTTTATGCCACTTTTACCCACTAAAAGACAAGATAGTATTTTAGATAGGTTATAAAATTCAATTTTTTAAGGTACTTAGCTTACTCACAGCTTCATGAAGTACTGAATCTTCTAGTGCGTAACAAAAACGAGCCCATTTTGCTTCTTTTGACACAAAATCATTTGAGGGCACTGCACCTACCCCACATTTCTCGATCATCTTCTCAACAAATTTATAACTAGAGCTCTCTGGATCTATCTCCTGGAAATCGCCAATTAAGTAATAACTCCCTTGAGGATCATAAACATTAAAGCCTGCCTGGCTTAGGCCTGAAACCAGAATATCTCGTTTAATCTTATACTTCTCACATAGGTCGGTATAAAAGCTTTGAGGCAACGAATTAATAGATCGGGCAACTCCCTCTTGAAGTGGTGCAGGCGAGCATATATAGGTCAGATCATGGAGGCCTAAAGTAATGTCAATTAATTCTTTAGTAGCGACTAAATAACCGACTCGCCAACCTGTGATTGAAAAGGTTTTTGAAAAGCTTCCAACAACACAAACGTTTTTACTTTTGAATTTTCCTGCCGATGTAAATGGGGTGTATGTTATATATTCATAAGTTTCATCTGAAATTAGTCGACAATTGTATTGCGAACAAAGCTCAATTAATTTCTGAAGTTCAGTTTCTGAGTAAACCTTCCCTGTTGGATTTCCAGGGTTTGAAATCACAAAAACCTTTGGATTCTCTCTTAAAGTCTTCTCGACCAGATCAAAATCAATACTCCAGTTAGGGGCACTTAATGGTACAGTTAAAACTTGGGCACCATACTTATTTAAAACCATTCTGTGATACGGATAATATGGCTCAATTAATGCCGCTTTATCTCCTCTATCTAGCAATGCCTCACACAGAGAGTCATAAGCTCCGGTAGCACCGGATGTAACAAGTATTTCTTCATCCGAATACTCGTTTTTAAGTTTGTAAATTATAGCGTCTCTCAAAGACTGAAGACCTTTTGGATTTGTATATCGATTAATCCCTTCATCGATCGCCTGCTTAGCGAATTCTCTAACTTCCTCAGGAACTGGAAGCTGGCAGGTTCCCTGACCAAGATTTATTCCATTTACTGCTGCAACCTTAACACTTAGCCTTCTTAAAGCCGGTGGCTCCATTGAAAGGGCAAACTCTGAGTACTTCATTACTGAACTTTTCTTAAAGTATACGACTCGCCAGAATCGGGAAAATTCTCATTTTTTACAGCTTCAACATATTCTTTTAATGCTTTAGTAGAAGCTTCTCTTAAATTTGAAAACTGCCTTACAAACTTAGGTGGTGTTCCCCCTGAAAGCCCTAAAAGATCATATAACACTAAGATCTGTCCATCACATTTTGAACCAGCTCCGATTCCAATGGTTGGAATTTTTAACCTATCTGTAATCTCTTCAGCTAAATCCGAAGGAATTCCTTCAAGAACTACGGAGAAAGCACCACTATCTTGAACAGCTCGAGCATCATCTATTATTTTCTTTCGATTCTCTTTACCTTGAACTTTATAACCTCCCATTCTATGAACACTCTGAGGGGTTAGCCCTACATGCCCCATGACTGGGATATCAATTAGTGAAAGTCTTTCAATTAATGAGGCAACACTGATACCACCTTCAATCTTTACCCCTTCAGCAAATCCTTCTGAAAGAGCCCTGCCACAGTTTTCAACCCCTTTTTCTACAGAAATCTGATAACTCATAAAGGGCATATCTGCTAAGAGCAAAGACCTCTTAAGGCCTCTCGACACTGCTTTTGTGTGGTAGATAACTTCATCAAGAGTAACGCTTAAAGTATTTTTTTCTCCCTTAATTACAGATCCAAGAGAATCTCCAACTAAGACAATATCAACACCAGCCTCATCAACTATCTCAGCAAAAGTGAAATCATAAGCTGTTACGGCTGAAATTTTTCTACCCTTTTTAATGGATGGAACTGTAATCTTCCCTTCTGTCAGTTTAATTTTTTGAGACACTAAAATGACTCCTTTTCAAAGTAACGAATTGAAAGAAGTGCAACTAGTGTTCCTGAAAAATAGATAAAGATTTTCGGAACATCCCCTTGTATCAAAAGCTGCCCAAAAGTGAGCTGTACAAAAAGAAGTAAACTTATTAGTAACGCTGAAAGAAGATATGGCTTAAAATTCCCACTTAAAAATTCTCTTCTAAGAACTGAAACAACTAATAGAACAAAAATTAACAGCTCTATTACCACAATTGAATAGTAAGAAAGTGTTAATCCTGGAAAAGTTGCTAAAAATGTTCCTCCAAAAGACCCGATGAACCACTCAGGTACAGAACCTATTTTATTTATTCCGGCAAACCCAAAAATGATTAAAAACATTAGTGAGATAGAAAGTGCAACAACACTTGAAACTGTTCGGCTAGTCATATGTCACCTCACATTTTAATACTTTCAAGGATAATAATATACGAGAAAGCTAACTAGTTGAATATTCTAGGCATTTGCGACTAAATATCGCCCTACTCCACTGTTACACTTTTTGCCAAATTTCTTGGCAGATCAACATCGGTCCCATTAAGGACTGCAACATGATAAGCAAGAAGTTGAAGAGGTATGGTCATTAATACAGGTGATAAAAATTCACTAATATGAGGAACTTCAATCACTCCTTCACAAAGAGATTTTATCTCATCAGGTAAATCTGCGTCTGTTACAGCAATAACTCTTCCACCTCTTGCTTCAACTTCTCTTAAGTTAGAAATTGATTTCTCTAAAAGTTGATCAGACTTATGAAGAATTATTACTACAGGAACTTTCTCGTCGATCAATGCTAATGGGCCATGCTTAATTTCTCCCGATGGATATCCTTCAGCATGAATGTAAGAGATTTCTTTTAGCTTTAAAGCCCCCTCAAGTGCTATTGGAAAATTAATTCCTCGACCTAAAAATATAACATCTCTAGCTGTATGAATCTGCTTTGCTAGTTCTTCAATCTTTCCTTCATTATGTATCGATGATTGTATAGCAGAAGGAACATGCTGCATGTCCTTTAGAACTTTATTAACATCACTAAAAACTTTTCTTGCCTCACCCATCTTTAATGCTAAAAGTAGTACGGTTAGTAGCTGAGTAGTAAAAGCTTTTGTTGATGCAACTGAAACTTCTGGCCCAGCTTGAGTATAAATCGTTGCGTCAGTTTTTCTTGTAAGAGAGCTCCCAACGACGTTACATACTGCAAGAGTTTTAGAACTTTTCTTTGCTATTTCAATCGCCCCAAGTGTATCAGCAGTTTCACCCGATTGAGATATAGCAATAGCTAATGTATTTGAATCAAGAACTGGTACTCTGTACCTAAACTCAGAGGCATAATCGACTTCAGTTGGTATCTTAGCAATCGACTCAAAAAAGAATTTCGCAACCAAACCTGCATGCCACGCCGTTCCACAGGCAGTAATAACTATTCTATTAAAACTTGAGAAATCTAAACCTACCTCAGGAATTGAAATTCCTTCTCCTAAAATTCTACCACGAAGTGCATCACTTGAAGCAGTAATCTGGTCATGAATCTCTTTAAGCATAAAATGCTTAAAACCACCTTTTTGAGCTGTTACAGCATCCCAAGTTATAGTTATCGTTTTTCTTTCAACAGGTTTTCCATCGTGGAAAAATGAAATCTTATCTTTTGTAACTTCGGCTATATCTCCATCTTCAAGGATCTTTACCTGCTTTGTATGAGGTAATATCGCAGGAATATCACTTGCTACAATCATCTCACCTTCACCAATTCCAACTACAATAGGAGTTGCTGTTTTTGCAATCAGCATCCTATCAGGATTTTCGGAATCAATTGCCACAAAAGCATAGCTGCCTCTCACCCTCTCACAGGTTTTTTTCAGGGCTTCAAGTGGGGAAAGCCCTTGAGTTAGATAATCATTAAGTAGATGTGCTGCAACTTCGGTATCAGTCTCAGAAAAAAACTTTGCTCCTTTTTTTAGAAGCTCCGACCTTAACTCTACATAGTTCTCAATTATACCATTATGAATAAGGCTAACTCTCCCTGCTACATGAGGGTGAGCATTTTCTTCAGAAGGTTTGCCGTGCGTCGCCCAACGAGTGTGGCCAATTCCTAAAATTGCATGTGTATTAGATTGACTCTTATATAGAAGTTCTTTTAAGGCTGAAAGTTTTCCTTGAGCCCTTGAGAGTGAAACTTTCTTATCTTCGGTAACATAGGCAACTCCTGCTGAGTCGTATCCTCGATATTCAAGTTTTTCTAAGCCTTCTACTACTACCTGAAGAGCGTTTTTTGAGCCAACATATCCAACTATTCCGCACATTTGGTGTTAATATTACTTAGTTTGTTACCGTCAGAAGGTAACATATCAAAGCTCGAGAAGCCACTTAAGTTTCTCTACCCCCCCTCAGGGGTCGTTTTGCGGAGCAAACAAATAATACAGGCGGAGCAAATCGGGGGTGAAAACAAGTAACCGTTTAAAAAAACAGCCTAAGCCGATCAGGCTTTGACAACAAGAATCACCTAAATACTAATTTTTTATCCTCTAATGCTTCGAATTCATTTAAAACTACAACAACTTAAACGGTTACCTTAGTTTGTCTTTGAAACACCATCCCAGAGGATATAGTTTCTAAGGGAGGTACCAAGGTAAAGCGTATATAATACCGTTGTTGCAACAAATCCTGCTGTTGCAAACTGCCATATGTAGACACAGTCCATAATCATCCAATATATCCATGTCTTTCTGTCTGCTTTAACAAGAAAATAGGTATTAATTACACTTCCAATCATTAAAGTAGCATCAGTAAATCCGAGTTTACTGGCTGGAAATAAGACACTGAGATAGTAGCCAGAAAAAATCACTAATACTACTACAGCCAAATGAGTGCTAAAACTAAATGGATTCCTGATTAAATCTTTTACTTTTTCCTTATCTTTCCAATGAAAATAACCCCAAACAGACATTGAGAAAAAATATACTTGAAGGATGCTTGAGAAATAAAAGCTCTCGAAATAAAAAAAGACTCCATAAAAAATTGCTCCAATCCCTCCAAAAGTAAAGGTATGCCTTGAAAGTTTTGCAGCAGCTAAAACTCCTAGCAGACTAAAAAATGCTGCTAACAATTCGAGGATTAAAATAATGATTTCTGTACTCACGGGATAACCTTTCCATGTGGGTCTTTCTCTGATTTTATTGATTCACGAAGCTCAGATTCTGATTTTTCAGTGATAAAGTGCTCAACCTTCTCGGAGATCTCATGAAGATGATCTGGGGGGAGTCCAATCTCTTGCTCAAGAAAACTTTCAAACAATCTGTGCTTTCTAATCACAAGAGCCCCTGCATCGTGCCCTTTTTTTGTTAAAGAGAACCCGCCTTGAGAGCTGCCTTCTAGTAATCCCCTCAGCTTTAGACCAGGGATTAAAAATCTTGAGATAGATGATTTAGGGGTTACATAAAATCCCTTTTCAGTCTGTCTATATAGATCTGCAAGTAAATCTTCAGTGGCGATCCTATACCTTGTTAGAAGTCTCTCAATAAATTTGGAAAACACTCCATTTTTTGGAGCAAAGAACAGCACTATTAGGAATAAAATCAATCCAGCTGTTGCGATACCAGCAGCAACAGGGGCATCAATAGACAAAGAGAGTTTGACACCTAAAATTGTTGAAATAATCGATATAGCTATCGAGAATAGGAAAACTGTATTCAGTCTTGTTGTTAATAGAAGTGAACAAGCAGCCGGAGTTACTAACATTCCAATTACAAGAATAGATCCTACCATTTCAAAAAATAGGACTGTTACGACTGAGATAAGACAAACAAACACGTAATAAACAACTTTCGGATTAATACCTAAAGCCTTTGTCAGCACCTCATCAAATGAAGAGACAAGGAGAACACGCCAAAAAACTAAAAGAAAACCTAAGACAAGGAAAAATAGTGCAAGAGATCTTAAAAATGCTTTTGGGATCTCACCAATCGTATCAAATGGTAAAAGCTCCAGATTTCCATAAAGAACACACGATGGATCTAGATCAACGTTTCTTGCTGTGAATGATATAATTATAACTCCAAGTGCAAAGAAGCTCGAAAAAACAACCCCTAAGCTTGTGTCTATTGGAAGTCTAGATGATAGGAACTTAGATAAAAGAGCAGTGACTACTCCAGCAATCGCACCACCAACAGTCATAAGAAGTGGATCTCTAGATTCAAAGATCAGAAATACTAATGCGATTCCAAGAAGAATAGAATGAGAGATTGAATCTCCAAGTAGTGAATCTCTTCTTAAAACAAGAAAAACTCCGCTAATAGCGCAGGTAACTGATACAAGCAGTGCTATTAAAAAAATCCATTCTATCATTTAACCACAGAGACCAGAAGAAAAAATGTAAATCCAACTAATGTCATAGCAGCTCCTGCGGGAAGTGCATAACTTGCCGAGAGAAATGTACCGAGTAACGCGAAAACTGCCCCTAAGATACTTGCAATCAGAATCATACTTGTAAGCTTGTTAGTTAAAAGTCGTGCGCATGCTGCAGGAATAACTAAAAACGCAATTACTAACACAACCCCTACTGCTGGAAGGGCAAGAACAGTTACAATCGTTATTAAACAGGCAAGAATTGAGTCGACTAGCCGAATAGGAATTCCTATTACTCTTGAATAACTTTTATCAAAAATGACATAAAATATCTCCTTAAAAACAAGAGAGATGATAATAGCAGTTAAGAGTCCAACAACCAAAATTGTCACAACATCAATAGTTAATAGAGATGCAGCCTTTCCAAATAGAAATGTTTCTATGCCACCTTGTTTGACCTGCGAAGATAAAAGAATTCCTAATCCAAAAAACCCTCCTATCACAAGAGATATACTAGCATCGTCTTTTATCTTGGTTTCATTTCTTATAAGTGTAATTAATCCATGAGCTAGTAGTGCAAATAAGAATCCACCAAGTAATAGAGCTAAAAAATTTCTCTCTCCAACTACAAGAAATGCAAGGCAAACTCCTGGTAAGGTTGCATGAGCAACTGCGTCACCTACAAGAGATTGTTTTTTTAGCATTAATAAGACCCCAACCGCGCCACACAAAAGTCCCAAAATTGATGTCCCTAAGAGTACAAGTGCTGTATTAGAAAGCATTTACCGACCCATTTCTAAACTGATGTCTTCTAGCACATTGAGTCTACCACCATATGTCTTAATTAGATTTTCATTAGTAAAAACATCACTTACATCACCGTAGGCAACTTTTCTTACATTTAAAAGTAGCGATTGATCGAAATATTCAGGCACAGTTTGAAGATCATGATGAACTACTACTACTGTTTTATTTTCTTTTGTGAGATCCTTTAAAATATTGGCTATAATACTCTCAGTTTTCGCATCTACAGCTGCAAATGGCTCATCCATAAAATAGATCTCTGAATGCTGCGCCAAGGCCCTAGCTATAAATACTCTCTGTTGCTGACCTCCTGAAAGCTCACCAATTTGATTATCTAAAAGATCGCTTATCTCTAATCGCTCTATACTTTCTTTTGCAATCTTGTAGTCTTGTTCTGTAATTCTATTGAACCAACCCTTATAGCGAGACATTAATACAACGTCTAAAACTGAAACCGGAAAATCCCAATCAACATTTTCTCTTTGAGGGACATAGCTTACCTCACGTGGAGCTAAAGGTTTGTCATTAAATCTCACATATCCAGATGAAAGTGGAACGAGCCCTAATGCAGCTTTTAGAAGTGTAGATTTTCCAGCACCATTTGGACCAACTATCGCAACTAAGGAACCCTTTTTTATCTCAAGATCAACATTCCATAGAACTGGCTTTTTTTTGTAAGCAACACTTACGTTATGAAACTCAATCATTTAGAGCCTTTTTAATAGTGTTTACATTATGTCTTACTGCGTCAATATAGCTGCCTTTGATAGCATCACTATATAGCTCTCCACCGATCTTTACATTGTGTCCTCTATTTAGCGCTCCTTCGATTAGTGCTTTAACAGTTCGCTCAGAAACAGTTGATTCAAAAAATACTGCTGGTACTTTTTCTTCAACTAAGAGGCTCACTAGATCTTCAATATGTTTTAAGCTGGCTTCACTTTCTGTGCTTAGTCCCTGAACTCCGTAAACTTTAAATCCATAAGCAGCTCCAAAATATCCAAACGCATCATGTGCAGTAACAAGTGTCTTTGATGATAGACCTGAAAGTTCAGTTTTTATCCAGGCATCAAGTTCAAGTAGTGTTTCTGCATAAGCTTTGGAATTATTATTTGGATACCTGTCTTTAAGCTTTTCCCCTAGTCTTATAGCTACATCTCTCCAAAGCAGCACATCAAACCAGATATGTGGATCAGGCGCTCCATCGACAATTCTTATATTTTTCATCTCAACAAGATCCTCAACCAGTATCACATTCTTTCTCTTCTTGAGACTTACAAGAAACTCGGCCATTCTTCCTTCGAGATGAAACCCATGAGCAATAATTAGCTCTGCCTTCATAAGCTTCTCAATATCTCCAGGAGTTGGTCTGTAAGTATGAGGATCCACCCCTTCACTCATCAAGGAGATAACACTTTCTCCTGTAATCTCTCGTGTGAGATCGGCTAAATAGGTGGTAGTGACTACAATTTGAGCATTTGCAATAAATGCCAAGAACAGAATTGACAAGAAATGTACCATAGGCTACAATTTATTGTAGTGCATAAATCAAAAAAAAACAAGTATGAAGAGACTAGAAGAGCACATGCTAGAGAGCTGGCAGAAGACTATGTAGAAGCTATATGGTCACTCGGGAAATCTGCCAGAGTTACTGAACTTGCCAGGCATTTTGGCGTTAGTCATGTAACCGTTATAAAAACTGTTTCAAGATTAGAAGCACTAGGTCTCATTTCTACTGCTCCATATAAAGAAATCACACTAACTAAATCTGGAGAGAAGCTCGCCCTAATTGCTAACAAAAGACATAAGATCGTTTATAACTTTCTTCTCAAACTTGGAATTGATGAAGAGACTGCAAATCGTGATTCTGAAGGGATCGAGCATCATGTTAGTGAAAAAACTCTTAAGGCGTTTGAGAGGTATTTGGAATGAATGAAAATGACATGAGTGTTAATTTAGAGTTTGAATCTAATAAAATTTGAAACACAGAGGACTCAGAGTTTCACAGAGTTAGTTCTCTGCGTAACTCTGTGTACTCTGCGTTGAAAAATAGAATTCATAGAGCTTGCTTTACTCCACGACTCCAAAATAGCTCCTGCTCAAATCCATGAAGCCTTGATGCTCCTGCTGCATCACTACCACTGTAAGTAGTTGCCCCTTCACCATAGGTTGCTCCACCAACTGTTAAAAGATCAAACTCACTTTGAACCTGAACACTTGAGATACGGTAAGGAGAAAGAGTTACAGTTACCTCTCCAGAAACTCTTTCCTGTGATGATTTGAGATAAGCTTGAATATCTTTTACAACTGGATCAAAAAAGTATGCCTCATGGATGAGCCTTCCAAGCTCATCAGAGATTATTTTTTTCAAATGAATCTGTGTTTGAGTTAAAACATGCTTTTCAAGAGTTCTGTGAGCAGCATAGATAATCTCTGCAGCAGGAGCTTCATATGCAAGTCTTCCCTTCTTTCCTGGAATTGATGTTCCAACATGATATCCACGCCCTACACCCTGCTTAAATCCTGTTTCACTCAGATATTTTATAACCTGAACCGGACCAGAGACAGAATCGCAAACTACTGGTTCACCCTGCTCAAATCTGATTTTTAACTTAACTTCTTCTTTTGGATTTATCCTGTCAGCACTGTACCAGGCAAAATCAGGAATTATCCCATCGCTAACAAGAGTTTCCTTTCCACCGATTGAAACACCCCAGAGCCCTACATTGTAAGAATAGGATGTATTCTTTTGAGGTACATTAATTCCACGATCTTTTAAGTAGCCTGTTGAAAAATCTCTTGAAACCTCAAACTCTCTAATAGGTGCAAGGCAATCAACACCAAGAACGCGTGCTACAAGATCAAATCTATATTGATCATTCCCAGCACCAGTTGATCCATGAACCAGAGCTGCACCGATTTTTTTAGCAAACAAAGAAGCAGTTCTTCCCTGAATTAATCTTTCAGAGCCAACACAAAGCGGATATCCATCTCTAGTTACATTGCCAAATATGAGAAACTTGAGGATATCCTTATAAAAATTGTCTGTTTCATTAAATGCTACATGCTCATCAGCTCCTACTTCTTTAGAGCGAGAAGCAATGTTTTTAAGCTCCTCATCAGAAAACCCCCCTGTATTCACAGTACATGTGACTACTTTTTTAAACCCATATTTTTCTCTAACAAACGGAACTAAAAAAGAAGTATCAAGTCCGCCCGAGAATGCCACTACACATGTTTTCATACTTTTTAAGATCCTCTTCTAATTCATCATAAACAATTTTTGTTTCAGACTTTATCTGATCGATGTAACTGCCGAACTTTTCAGGGTTAGGAAGAGAGTTTTTTAACTCTATAGCAACTTCTTTGTACGCATTCCTGAATGGAACTCCACTTTTCACTTTCTCAAAAGCTTGATAGGTGGCAAAAAGCTCAGGGAAATCTTTAAATTTATCTTTATTAAATTTTATTCCGGCAATTGATACGGGCAGAATCTTTAGAATACTAAGAACTGTATCAAACCCTCTCATTAATGGTGCCTTAGTAAGCTGAAAATCTCTATGATAACTGCTTGGCAGACTACCAATTATACTTAGAAGTTCAGAGTAAATTCCTCTTATGACTCCACACTTCCCTCTTAAAAGCTCATGTAGATCAGGATTTCGTTTTTGGGGCATTAAAGATGAGCCGGTAGTTATTCTATTTTCAAGCTCTACAAGTCCAGAACTAGAATAAAGAACAACATCCCAAGCGAATCTTGAGATAACATGGGCGAAGGTCACAAATACTCCTAGAACCTTACACTCAAGCCTTCCTCTACTTGATTGAACATCGATTGGGTTTCTTTGAACCCGCGAGAATCCCAAAATATCTGCGGTTCTTTTTTTATCTAGTTTTAGCCCTGTATTAAATCCAGAGCCTGAACCAAGTGGATTTTTATCAATTGATTGCAATAGATGAAATCCATCATCTAAAACTTCAAGCAACCCTTCAGCAAAGGATCCAAACCAAACACCTGAGGTTGTGGGCATTGCTGGTTTTAGATGAGTATATCCAGGAATTAAAATATTTTCTTTTGATCTTTGATGAAAAAGTTTTGCAACATCTAGAAGAGTTATTAAAAACTTCTTAAGCTCTTCTTTCATAAAAAGCCTAATTGCTACCTGAACCTGATCGTTCCTTGAGCGACCAAGATGAATCTTCGCACCAGTATCACCAAGAGCCTCTATTAAAAGTGACTCTAAATAGGAATGAGAATCTTCGAATGTTTCTGGAATTTTAGGAGTATTTTTAGAAAGCTCTAAGAGTTTATCTTTAAGACTTTTAGCTTCTTCTTTAGTAAGAAGACCAACTTCAAAGAGCATCTCTGCATGAGCTGCCGAAGCTAAGCAATCATAATAAAAAAGCCTGGAATCTAACTCTCTATCATCTCCAACGGTGAACTTTAATAGATCCTTATCTGTTTCTTCCCCCTTATCCCAAAGCATAAGGGGGAAGTATACAGTTATTTCTCAGAAAACTCTATGAACCTGAGTTTTGGTCTTCATTACACTGAGCGTTTGAGCTTCTAAATCTTGTTCTTAGCTCCATTCTTGATCTTAGTTCCGCATGGTAGATACCAAGCACTTTTCGAGCTTCCTTAGAAAGCTGATTGGACTTTCTATTGAAAGCCTTTAGAGCACTCCCTGAGTAGATATATGGAGCACCCATCTTAGCTTTTGTATTAATATTACCAACACTGCTTGCAGTTTGTTTTATAAGCCTTCTTGGAGGATTAAGTTTAGTTTCAATCTCCTCATCAAGTTTGGCTGTGTCTTTTAATATTATACTATCTGGAGTCTCAACAATGTTTAACCTGAGAATTCTCTGATTAATTTTATTTAGGGCTTTATTAACCTTACCGGCAGTGGCTGCTGGTCTTCCAAGACCATCCCTTAAGAACCTAATCTGTGGTTCAGAAAGTTTAGGGAAATGCTGTCTCTTGGAAGGTTTTTTAGCATGCTTTAAAAATTTCTTTGTTGCGTTAAATGCAGGTGTATAATCAGGAAGTGATAATGCATCAGCTGCACATGTTGATAAACCATATGCCACAATAACCACACCTTCTAAGTACCTTCTATGATTCCAAACTCTAAGCCCTTCAACGAATGACATATACTCAACTCGAATTGGAACTTCATCCTGCACTGAGTAGTTCACAACATATAGACCTGCTTTATCCATTCGTTGACCATCAACTGCTAATTTATAAGTCCAACGTCCGTTATCAAATACACTCTTAAAAGATATACCACTTGGGATACTCGAGTGAGGTGTTCCAATTGGATTAGGGTTGATCCATCTAAGCCGTATAGGGTTGAAGCGACCATCGTTAAAATTTATCCCACCGTTAAAATCTGTAATCTCTACATTAAACTCTTTGTACTCACCTATAGGAACTTCTAGATATTGCGAACCATCTCCGATCTTTGCACTTAAAGCCTTACCATCCACCATAAAGTTAACAGCTTTTAGCTTTTCAATAACTCGGTTTCCGTTTTGCGCCATTAATCTGTTTGGTTCTTCTACTTGATACCAGCGAGCTCTGTCTGATCCATCCTGACTATATTCTGTGTAGCACTCATAGCCTCTGCAATAAGCTCTATCACCGACAGAGACAAAT
Organism: Deltaproteobacteria bacterium UBA2409; assembly: GCA_002343185.1. Taxonomy (GTDB): domain Bacteria; phylum Bdellovibrionota_C; class UBA2361; order UBA2361; family DDRT01; genus UBA2361. The sequence goes on along the minus strand of DDRT01000011.1, from coordinate 2,277 downwards.
TTATTCATTTGATTGCCGATTGAATCAGTAAAACTTGTAATTTCAGGGCCAGACACTTTTGTGAAGGAATTCGAATAAACTTCCTTTCCATCTCCTCTAAAGGTCGCTTCGAATGCTAATCTTGCATTACACTGAATTCTATCAGGTATTACTGCTCCGCCACTATCTCGTGGTGCACTTGGAGGGGTAGTACCAGTTAAGTTGTTACAATAATTTCCACTTGTGGCATTTAGTGAAAGTCCGGCTATGAATGACTCACTTTGAGCCAGAGCAATCGCCTGAATGATAAGAATCGCTGAGAAAAACCTTTTCATATAAACCTCTGACCCCTATTATCGAGGGTTAAGGGCCTAGTGATTCATAAAATGATCTAAATAGGAGATCTTCTTAGCTAAAATGAACTTCATCGACTATTGCTAGAATGTCTTTAGTATCAACAATTCTTAACCTATCATCCCATGGAATTTTAACCCCAACATGTTTACCGATTAAAACCACTGCGCCTAATGGAATCCCTGAGATATTAGCCTCATGATCAGCCTCTGTGGCTGTTGCCACCTCAACAACCTCTGCCAAAAGGCTCTCTGACATTGAGTTTTTAGCACCTTCTGGAAGATATAGTCCCCCATCAGTAACATCCTGTTCTGGTCGGATTCTTAAGACTACTCTTAGTCCTAGAGGGCTTATTTTTCTTACTCTTGATGAATGTCTCACTAAACCTCTGTTTTAATTACGAAAGTTTGAATCTTACTATACAGTTTTTGATTCCTATTAAAGTAGTATTAGGTAATATACCGAATAGTCATTCTATAAGGAAACACCCCTATGACAAAAGCAAAATTAAACTTAGACGGTAAAGATTACGAGCTCCCTATCGTAGTTGGCTCGGAAGAAGAGAAAGCAATTGATGTAACCTCTCTTAGAGCTGATACAGGCTATATCACTCTTGATTCTGGATATATGAATACGGGAGCCTGTCAGAGTGATATCACTTTTATTGACGGTGAAAAGGGAATACTACGGTACAGAGGTATCCCGATCGAAGTCCTCGCTGAGAAGTCATCCTTCTTAGAAGTCTCATATCTACTTTTTTACAAAAAACTTCCAACTAAAGCAGAGCTTGATGCATTTACCGCAAGAGTTATGCGTCACACAATGCTTCATGAAGATATCAAAGCTCAGTTTGATGGATTTCCAAGAGATGCTCATCCCATGGCGACACTTGCTTCAGTTGTTTGTTCTCTTTCTGCTTTCTATCAAAGTGAAAGTGCAGAGAATGACCTATTCTTTGACAGAAATAGCATAAGGTTATTAGCAAAGCTCCCAACAATAGCGGCATTTGCCTATAAAAAATCGATCGGTCAGCCGATGATCTATCCAAATAATTCTTTAAGCTACTGTGAGAATTTTCTATCAATGATGTTCAGTACTCCTGCTGAAAAGTTTCATGTTATTCCTGAGATGGCTGAGGCATTAGATCTACTTTTAATTCTTCATGCTGATCATGAACAAAACTGTTCAACATCAACTGTAAGAATGGTCAGATCCAGCATGGCCAATCTTTGGGCTACAATAACAGCTGGAATATGTGCACTTTGGGGACCAAGGCATGGTGGAGCAAATGAAGAAGTTATAGACATGCTTGGCCAAATACATGCTGATGGCGGAGATGTAAAAAAATATGTCGAGCTTGCAAAGAAAAAAGATACAAGCTTCAGATTAATGGGATTTGGTCACAGAGTTTATAAAAACTTTGATCCACGAGCTAAAATTATAAAATCTGCCTGCGATAGACTACTTAGTAAACTAAAGATTAACGATCCACTTTTAGGAATCGCTAAAGAACTTGAAGAAGCAGCTCTAAAAGATGATTACTTTGTTGAGCGAAAACTTTATCCAAACGTAGATTTCTATTCAGGAATTATGTACCGCGCAATGGGAATTCCAACTAGAGCATTCACAGTAATGTTTGCACTCGGAAGACTTCCAGGCTGGATCGCTCATGCAAAAGAGTATACTCATGAACCAAAAAGTAAGATTAATCGACCACGACAGATTTATACTGGTCCTACGGTTAGTGAGTATGTTCCGATTGAAAAGAGAGGGTGAGAGAAATCAAGCTTTGAAGCCGGTTTACTCGACTGTCTACCTCTGTTATCTGATTCCGTAATCTGTTTCTGTTATCTGATTTCAGTTTTTCCGATCTCCAAATTAAAGGGGACTTCACCCCTTCTTGATTAAGTTGTAGAGAGCTGCAGCTGTTTGATCTAGTAAGGT
>DDRT01000005.1:44336-85989 GCA_002343185.1 Deltaproteobacteria bacterium UBA2409 | reverse complement strand
TAAGCGATGTTTTGACGTAGTACCTAATCAAAGTCGTTCTGTTCCGAGCTTTTCAATCTCAAATCAGGTTAGCGTAGGGCTTACCCAACATCCCCAACTAACTGCTCTTCAGGCCAGTTAGGACTTAGATTTCTAGAGGCAAGGAAAATTGCCCACTTGTTAATATCGGAAACTACACCCTTTTTTTCGCGGTGTGACCAGTACTCGCCTATTTTTGTTGAGTGACTATGTTTAGGATGTTTTGGTGTTTTACAGAGCACATCTCCTTCGATAGCAATGTAGCTCATCCAGTATTTGGCCTTAGAAATCGTATCAGTGTGGAACACTTCAGTTACTGAATTGTCAGGTGCTATCCGATAGACAACGTATGATACGCTCCAATCCATTTATGGAATATCGGAATTTCTACTAAATTTCTTTAACTAGTTCATCAACTATGGCTTTTTGCTCTTCTAGGTGCCTTTTATTAGATCCGCAAGCTGTTTGGGAGCTTTCAGGGCGACCAATGTATTTGGGTATTAAACCGAAATCTTCAACAAATCTTTGAAGAATATATGGATAGGCCCCTTGGTTTTTAGGCTCTTCTTGAACCCAAAAAACCTCTTTGCCTAAAAGCACCTTAAGCTCCTCTTTTGGAAATGGGTAGAGCTCTTCAAGGCGTAGTAGATTGAAGTCACTAGGCTTAAGACTTGCCACTAGATCGTAGTAGATCTTTCCAGTGCAAAGTATTGATTTTTTCTTACCTCCAAAATCATCTACTAAAACTTTAGAAAATTCTTTATCTGTAAAATCAGAGAGCTTACTCATTGCACCTGGATGCCTTAATAAGCTCTTTGGAGTCATGACTATAAGTGGTTTTCTGACTTTTCTGAGTGCTTGTCGTCTAAGAAGGTGAAAGTATTGAGCTGCATTTGATGGATAGGCAACTGTCATATTATTAAGTGCGCAGAGCTGTAAAAATCTTTCAAGTCTTGCACTTGAATGCTCCGGTCCTTGACCCTCAAAACCGTGAGGAAGAAGAAGAACTAAATTTGTGTGCATGCCCCACTTTCTTTCAGCACTTGCGATATATTGGTCTATAACAATCTGAGCACCGTTAGCAAAATCACCGAACTGGCCTTCCCAAAGAGTAAGAACATCATTTGCGATATACGAATATCCCCACTCAAATCCCATCACTGCATACTCAGATAGGGTTGAGTTAAAAACTTTAAATCTACCCCCGCCTTGTAGTTCATTTAATGGATGAAAAAGTGTTTTTTCTCCGTAGTCATCTAATGCAAGGTGCCTGTGACTAAAAGTTCCTCTTCCACAGTCCTCACCAGAAAGTCGTACAGAGATACCATCTTGAATTAGAGTTCCAAAAGCCAAAGCCTCTCCGACTCCCCATTCAATACCTTTATCCTCAAATATTGCTTTAGTTCTTTTCTCCAGAATAAGTTTTAGTTTTGGATGAGGATTAAAGCCATCAGGATATACTAAGAGTTTATCATGAACTTCTTTTATTCTAGTTTCTGATACAGCAGTTTTTACCTGGTCAAAGTCACCTTGGATATCGATAGGTTTTGGATCGTAGCTGCCAGGATTATTAAATTTATCTTTATATGAATCAACAATTGCCTGATACTCATCTTCTGAGATGACGCCTTCATTGATTAATTTATCAGCATAAATCTGAGGGATAGTTTTCTTATCCTTAATCTCCTGATACATGAGCGGCTGAGTAAATGTTGGATCGTCACCCTCGTTATGGCCGTACTTTCTATAGCAAAGGATATCAAGTACTACGTCTTTCCCAAATTCTTGCCTGTATTCTAAAGCTAAAAGTGCCGCCCTTACGCAAGCATCAATATCTTCTCCATTTACATGAATAATTGGTGCACCTAACATCTTTGCCCCATCAGAGCAGTATCTGCTGGATCTTGCCTCTTCAGGTGAAGTCGTGAAACCGACCTGGTTGTTAATAGCGATATGGATAGTGCCGCCTGTTCTATAGCCATCAACACCGGAGAAATTCATACATTCAAAAACGATTCCCTGACCGATAAAAGCAGCATCGCCATGAACTACAATAGGAAGCACCGTACTTCTCTCTCCTCCTCGCTGAAGAGCTCTAACAACTCCTTCGACTATTGCGTGGACTGTTTCTAGATGGGAAGGATTTGGAATTAGTCTTGCTTTAAGCTCCTCATTTTTCTTTGTTTTATAGATAGTTTCACCACCATTATGGTACTTAACGTCTCCATATCCATTTTTTGCATACCATGTAGTATCTTCAAACTCGGCAAACAGTTTTGATAAGGGCTTTCCAATGAAATTACAAAGAGTTGCAAGTCTTCCCCTATGAGCCATGCCGATAACTACTTCAGATACTTTTGAACTAGGAGCTGCTTCGAAAATTGCTCCTAATACAGAGAGAAAGCTCTCTCCTCCTTCGATAGAAAATCTCTTTTGGCCGATATACTTCCTGTGGAGTTCACTTTCAAGAACTTGAGCATCGGAGGCATTCTTTAAGAAATAGATCCGCTCTTCTTTGGTGAGAGGTCTTTTTGCTCTTTCAATTCTCTCGAGGAAAAATCTTTTTTCAATTGCGTCTTCTGGTAATTCATACCCTGTAGTTCCACAGTAATAGGATTCAAGCTCATCTATTATTTCTTTAATAGACCTACTACCAAAGACTTTTAGTCTTGTTTGATAATCATCAAAACTGAAATTTAAGGCAGTGCTAGGTGGTGACATCTTCACTGATGTCAGTGGATTTACCTGAGCCTTTGTATGACCGAAAGCTCTGTATGATTCGATAACGTTAGCAACTCTTAACGCAAGTGAAACAGTTGCTTCATCAACACTCTTATCGCCATTTGAGTAACTTGAAAAAAAGCGTCTCCACTCGTCATCAACTAATGACGCATCTTTTGAGTAATTGGCGTAAAGTTCATTTACAAGCCAGGCATTTGGTCCAAAGTCTTCTTTCACGGCGGAACTATATCAGGGTATCGGACAAACGTCAGCCCCGCTTAAGAGCCTCGCTCGAGTTCTCGTTTCTTCCTGAAGAATTCTTGGTATCCGTTTCTTTCCTGACGCCTTTGGTCACTTTTAGTATCCAGTGTAACAGCGTCTTTCTCTAGAAGTTTTATTCCAGAGCGAATCTTACCCTCAATAGGTACCGGTAATACCGGCGGTATTGTTTCTACTTTCATTTTTTGCCCTCCTTGGCAAACAGCTCTCTCCCCCCTCATCGATTAGATTTGGGAGGAAAGATCGGTACATCCCTGATAAGTAAATCATCGGCTAATATGCGAATTTCCTTAAATTGAATTTAAGTGGTCCCTTTTGGAGCGTATTACCCTAAAGCTGCATCAAAATAAGTACGATTACTCAATATAGTAGGAAATACTTAATGGATGAAAAAAGAACAGAAGTTTTAATAGCTTACGAAGACGAAATCTTTGACCCAGTACGACCCGAAAAGAATCTGCTCCTCGCCATACTAGTTTCGGCTCTAAACGATCTATCTAGAAAGGGCAGAGTTTCAAGGCAGGCTCAAGAGTTCTTTTTAAATGACGATTCAGAATACATATTTAGTTTTAGAGCTATCTGTGATCATCTGGAACTTGACCCGAATCAGGTACTTTTAGTGACCGGCTTAGTACCTGGACATGAGATCCCTAAAGACCTTCCAAAGTCTTTAGCAGTCTTGCGCTAAATTTTACCTTTTTAGCGGTTTTAGGTATTACCAAGTCTAATGGAACACAAGGTTCGTATTGCTGAAGATCCAAGCTCACCTTGTGTCTATTTAGTTCACGGTCGAGCTGGTGATGCATCAGTCATGTGGACATTTAAGCAAGCGATTCCTGAGCATTTTAGTATCATTTCTCCCCAAGGAATAGTCGCTGATCCAATAGGCGGTTTTAGCTGGTGGAGAGTAGATCAAGATTCATTTGGTACTCGGGAATACGCACATGAAAAGCTAAAACTTTTTCTCTCAGAAGTTGAAGGGCGATATAATATTTCCCCAAGAAAACGAATCGCAATCGGTTTCTCTCAAGGAGCAGGATTACTTTCGATTTTACTTCATAGAGATCCTAACTACTTCGATGGGATGGCTCTGTTATCTGGATTCGTGGTCACGGGTAAAGTTGAGTGTATTGATAGACCAAAAACAAAGATTTTTATCTCACATGGAGAAAATGACTCTGTGATTCCAGTTGAGAAAGCCAGGGCGGGACGGGATCATTTAATTAACAATCATTTCGAGATCGAGTATGTCGAAGATCCTGTTGATCATAAAATCGGCGCAAAAGGAATGAGATCGCTAAAAAAATGGCTTAGTGAATTTATTACGCAGCATTGAGAATTTGGGGGTCAGGCCGGAAGGCCTGACCACCAGGCTAAGGCTAGCAGCTGCCTGGTCAGGCCTCCCAATGCCACTTACATTCAATTCTAAATTATCAGTGCTTGATAACTGATTTTTGAACACAGAGTGCTCAGAGTTTCACAGAGTTATCCAAAACAAACTACTCTGCGTAACTCTGAGACCTCTGCGTCCTTAAGTTTTACCAAATTAAATTAAACACTTACGCCATGAAGGTAAGTGGCATTGGTCAGGCCTCCCGGCCTGACCCCCGTTTTGTTTCTTCGTCTGCTGACGCAGACGACAGATCCTTCCGGCCTGACCCCCAAGCCAATCTCCTCTACACCCCGATTCCTACTCCAATAAGAGTAATAATTGCTGCTATAGTTCGTCTTAAAAAATTCTTTTCTTTGAAATAGAAAAACCCGGCCAAAACACTTAAGACCACAGAGAGTCTTAGTATGAGCATAACTTGAGATGCTGTAAGTTCAGTTAGTGCATAAAGCTTTGTGACCATAAAAAGAACCTCAAAAAGTCCTCTTAGCCAAAACCAGTTAGACACTAGTTCGCCTTTCTTTCCGAGCTTTAAAAAAACAGGATAGGTAAAAATCATGGCAAAAAAAGTCATCATGAATCCAGAAAATATTGGATGACCAGTTTGAACAGCTAGCCTATCAAGTGAGTGATTAATAGACATACAAACAACAGCAGCCAAAGCAAATAGAACCCCTTTTTTTGCATTTGGTGTGTTATATGTGGCAAGTATTCCACCAATAACTACAAGCACTGCTCCTTCTAACCCCTGGAATGGATCATTTGTAATAATTGGAGCTATCAAAACAGTAAAGATAGGCATGAATGACAACAAGATTGAAACCATTGAAAGATCGCCATTCGATAAGGCGTACATCTTAAAGGTTTCAGCAGCAGCGTCTGTTAGAGCTCTTAAAATAACTAATGTCCAAAATGTTCCTGTTACAACTAGTATCGGATATCCAGCTAGATACAGCCCAAGAATTAGTACAAGATAAAAAGGAATCGCATACAGAAACGATGCAAAACCACTACTAGCGCCGGTGACTGTGAATGCAACTTTTTTACTTACTACATCTTTTGCGGAAGCAAAAAAGGCAGCTAACAGGGCAGAGCTGAACATAATTCACTGTATTTTATCTTAGCTACTTCACCAAACCCTATCTCTTTTATGTATGGTAGATAAATGAAATCGCCCTCTCTTTTTTTATCGCCACTTAAATCAAGGGACACTTTTGGTAACTCAGTTGGAAGCGATAGAGAGGTTAGTATCTCCTTAATTTCACTGGCTGCACTCGATAGCCCCAAAGTTTGAGCGATTAAAGCTTCTTGATATATACCAATACTAACTGCCTCGCCATGCGTCAGATCAGTTTTTAGCTCGATTGCATGTCCCAATGTGTGACCTAAATTTAAGAGTCTTCTTTGATTTTTTTCTGTTGGATCAACCCTGACTATCTCTTCTTTTATTTCGATGGCTCTTTTTACCAAGTATTCTAAGTTGTCTTCTTTAGCTAAAAGCCAAGAGACAAATTTTTTATCTCTGATTAAGCCGTGTTTTACTACTTCAGCTAATCCAGATTTAAACTCCCTTGGAGGTAGTGTTTTGAGAAAACTGATATCTATTATAGTTCTATCAGCCTCTCTAATAACTCCTAAGATATTCTTTTTATCACCTATGTTTACACCAGATTTTCCACCAATTGCAGCATCAACCTGGGCAAGTAGTGTTGTAGGGACAAGAATAGTTCTGATTCCTCTTAGGTAGATTGCGCCAAGAAAGGCGCCTAAATCACAAAGTGCGCCTCCGCCTATAACAACTAAGGTGCTATACCGGGTAACATTATGCCTTAAGAATTCTTTAGAGAGCCTCTCAATTTCAGATAGGCTCTTGGCCTCCTCGCCTCCTGAAAAGATGCCATCTATGCCCAATACCCTATCTACCAGATAGATCGGGTCAATTTCCGCCTCTAAAAGCGCCTTATAGTCTCCAAACTCTACCATTCGTATACATCCTCTAATATACCAAACGCAGCTGAATTTTGAGTATAGAAAGATTTTAGGGCAAACGAAGCTTTGTTTTATACGGCTCGCCTTGGCTTCGCCAAGTGCTCGCTCGCCCTGCTATGCTCAGGCATTTTTGAGCTGTAAAGCTCAAAAATGGTTCGCGCAGGGTTTATCTCAATGAACCCTTCAAGCTGCCCTTATAATCTAAATAGAGTGGCACTTTTATCCCCCAAAGGTCAGTCCCCTATATTTGATAAGATCTTGGCAGCAGGTCAGAGGAGAGGTCATGACTTTGGGGAAGGTGGGTTGACCCTGGCTTGGAATGGTCAAGAAGGTGATGTGGTTTTTGAATCAGGCTATCCAGGAAAGCTTAATGTATTTTTTTCTGAGAATAGCTATAAGGCTTTAGGCTCTCCTCCGTGCTCTCTAATTGTTTCAATAGATAACGAGAAAGTAGTTAGAAAGATCCCTTACTTAGCTGTCGTTAATTCGGAAGAATCATACAAGCGAGTAGTTGCCAAATATCACAGTGAGCCAATAGTTTTTATTGGCACATACGAGCCTCCATCTGGAACATATGCTGGAGATCCTTCAGGTTTGGAAAGAATACTAAAAGAGACTGAAGTTTTTATTCCTGAAGCAGATACTATCAAGGCACTTGAGTGTGGATGCGTGGTTGAAACAAGTGGTGTTCCCATAGAAACACTTTGGGATGAGATAGAGAAGCTTTTAATTCCAGAGAACCCATCATTAACACTAATTAGTGAAACTACTAATGCAATTGGAAGGCTTATAGTGTTTGGTGAATCTAAATGGGCTGAACATTCACTAAATATTACATCTACTACTTCAGCAGATCTTTGGAACAAAGCTGTTCTAACGTATGACGCCGATTACTATCTTCCAGTTGTTGGTGAGGTAAACCTTAGTGCACTCAAGGGAATATCAAAAATCTTGAGAGATAGACCTGCCGGAATAATTTTTGGTGGAGAAGCCACGATCAATTCCGCTCTTTTTGATGGATCTCAAATTCTATTTTCAAGAGCGCTATGGGAGGAAGTTGGAGGTTTTTTTGAAGGATGTCCAAGAGGATCAGAAATTTCTCCATTTATTGTTGCAGCACTAAGAAATCAAGCAAATGTAGTAACAGTTAAAGAGCCACTTTTTAAGACAGAGATAAACCCTAGCCTTACTGTTACCTTATTCCCTGATCTATTTGATTTAAAAACAATGCTTATGGCGCATGAAGCCTTAAAACCCACACTAAATGTGAATGAGTTGAATGAGATCATAAAAATCTTTCCATCCCTTATGATGCCTCTTTTTTGGCTTGGACTAGCTCTTGAGCAGGAAGGAAAACTTGTCGAGGCTGCAAGAGCTTACATGGACTCAGTAAGTAGTTCTATTAATTGGCAGGCAATGCTGAGGCTTCAGGTAGTAAGTACAGCTTTAGCAAAAGAAGCTGAAAACCAGGGAGAACCAGAGATAGCAAAAGAAAGATATCTTGCAGCACAGGAGTTTGCATCTGTTGCTGAGCAGCTACTTTGCGAACAAGATGAGATTCTTGCACCCGATTGGCCAAGATTTCCGAATGTGAAAGTATAACTTGGATGATAAGTCCTGACCCTGAAGTATTCAGTGGATATAACCCTTAGCAATATTTTCAAAGTAAACCATATCTCGATTTTGATCATCTTTTTTTCCACCACCAAGAATTACAGCACGATTTTTAATGCGCACATAATAAACCCTATATCCTGGGCCTATATGTATTCTTAGCTCACTTAAACAACTATCTTGTAGTTGTTTAGCATCACCAATGCCCACTCTAAACTTTTCTATTGATTGTTGAATTCTTTTTTCATATGTGGGGTCGGTTATCGTCTCTAACCATTCTTGATATTGTGCCTGCCCTGAGTCCCCTCGATGAAAATACACCTCAATTTGATCTTTCGGTATCGGCTTTGGTTGTAATGTCTTATCAGTAGATACAGAAGGCATCTCCACGGCAGGAACTACAACTTTTTCAAGAGGAAGTTGAGCTAGTAATTCTGATCTATTTGAAGAGGATCTAAATGCATTCAATATTGTGTCATATGTTACGGAGTGGGATCTTTTGTATCTTTCATATAAAAATCCAACTAACTCTTTAGGGTCATCATCATTAGGAAGATAGGTTTTGATAAGCGTTGCAAATGAATCTAAAAGAGATTCTTTGAATGATTTTGTTACTAATACTTCCTCTTTTGAGACAGTAGGCTTTGTTGAAGAATTTGTTGCACGTGGCTTTAATAAATTTTCGACTTTAGCTATTGGATCAGCAGCAAACATGTATCTGGTTGCGATCTCCATCTGCTCTTCATGCGAAAGCTCGGGATGCTTTGTTGCAAGATATATTTGACATTTTCGGATATTTTCGATTGGTTTGCTATTTCTAATTCCCCAAGGATCTGAGTAGCTATTCCAAATGTCTATAAGTTGTCGATCTGTTAATAAAAACCCACGAAGCCTAATATAGTCGGTAAGAATTGTTGCCTTGAGAAGTTTTGTATAAAACTCTTTGCAAGTATTCCTGGCAACAGAACCTGCTTTACTAGCAGATATAGGAAGCAAGCTTTCATTGAAAATCTTAAGGTGTTCAAAAATTTCATCCTCTGTAGATGCAAGCATATGCCCAGTTCTAAAAGTATCTTGCAAAGCATCCCGATCGAAAGGAGCAAGATTATCTTCTATGTAGGCAAGGCCTCTTGTCATTGAATCATAAGTTAGAAATGTTCTACTAAGAAAATAGCCACCAACCATCAAATCATCGTGCCTATCCACCGACTTACGAACATCACTCTTGATCGCACTTACTGTTTTCCTGAAGTTTTTAGTATCTAAGAAATCCAGATCTGCTCCAAGAAAGTCTCCTTTGACTAAAGCATTTGCTAGGAAATCCATGAGTACATTCTTCAATGAATATGGGAGTGCGCTTAAATGAAGTAACCTAGTTCTTTCATACTCTTCCCTTGTCGAAATGTCACCAATTATCCCCCCTTCCATCAGAGACTCACTAATAGCTTGATTATCTAAAAGTGTTTCCATTGTAATAGAATCATTAATCTTTCTAGTTGCCCTCGACAAAATGTGGAGCGGAAGTCTCAATATAAAATCAGCGATTTCAAATGGATCAGTAAGTTCTTGTGGATCAAATTCAAATTCCTCCGGCGGACTTAGGCCTTCAGTGAGTTCACTTAGTTGGTTTCTACCATCTTCTTCTACTTCGGAGTTAAGACGAGCCTTAGCGCCTTCTACTCGTCTTTTCCATGCAATCTGGTCTGCCTGCGTAAAATTAACTTGCGACACAGACTCAATATAGACTAAATCTTATAACTACCGAAGTGCACTAAGTGCTTTTTTTGCTGCATCAATATTTGTGACTGTTTCGTCAAAAACAGAGTATGGATCTTCATCAGGAAGCCCGGCAGCGGCTATAACTTTATTTAATCCATCAAGAGCAGCAGTTTTATAGGCTTGGGAAAGTGTTGGATAGTTAAAGACCATATGAGCGAGGGTTTCGATTCCCCCTTCAAAGCACATAATTGCTTGACCTATATGAACAAGCTCTGCAGCATTATCACCTATGACATGAACCCCCAATATTTGAAGAGTTCCTCTATGAAAGAGCAGTTTTAAGACTCCTGAATCCTCTCCAACGATTTTTCCTCTTTCAACTTCGCTGAATCTTGAAATTCCGACCTCATACGGGATCTTTTCTTTACTAAGCTCTGCCTCAGTTCTTCCGACCATTGCGATTTCAGGAATAGTATAAATTCCGTATGGAATTGGAAGTTTTGGTGAGTGATCTCTTAAATCAAACGCATGACAGGCTGCTGCTCTTCCCTGCTCTATCGCAGTTGCAGCTAATGCAGGTGCGCCGATTACGTCACCGACTGCATAGATATTTGGTACTGTTGTTTGATAATTTGAATTTACCGATATTATTCCACGATCTGAAACTTCTATGCCTAGACTTTCGAGACCTAATCCCCAGACGTTTCCTTGTCTTCCAGCGGAAATGAGAAGTACGTCAGTTACTATTCTTTTTCCACTTTCAAGATATGTTACGGCTCTTCCATCTGGCGATCTTGCGCACCTAACTACCTTATCATCTGTAATAACAAGTGCTTTTTGCTCTCTAAGTTTATAGGTAAGAGTATCCACTAATTCACGATCAACAAACGCTAGTAGATGCGACCTTGCCTCAACGATTGTTACTTTCACACCTAGTGTTGCAAACATCGTTCCGTATTCGCACCCGATAACTCCTCCACCAACTATACTGAGGCTGCGTGGAATCTTCTTCATATGAAGAATAGAATCACTATCAAGAATTATTTTTCCATCGAAATCAAAACCTTTTGGTTGAAACGGTCTTGTTCCTGTAGCAATTATGATCTTATCTGCTGTAACAAGCTGCTCTTTATTTTTTGCTGTAAATTTTACCTGATTTGGAGAGACTATTGATGCACGTCCTGCAACACACTCAATATTGTTTCTTGTTAGTTGGCTTCTTATTGTTTGTTCGATGGTTGTTACAATTCCATTAGTTCTATTGGTAAGATCTTCCATTGTAATCTGATCTTTAACTCGGTATGCACGTCCGTAGTGTGATCGTTCTTTGTATCCAGAAAGATGCAAGATCGCTTCTCTAAATGACTTACTAGGAATTGTTCCATCGTGAAGACAGATTCCGCCAAGTTTTGAGTTCTCATCTATTACAAGAACGTGTTTTCCAAGCTTTCCTGCCTGAATGGCTGCTTTTTGACCACCTGGCCCTGAGCCAATAATGACTAGATCGTACTCGTTTCTCTCCACAAGGGTTCTATCGGAGAGTCTAGGAAAAAAGATTAGGGGTAAATTACCCCTCCTTTTTCTCCTCTTTCTTCTCTTCCTTAGGGGTTACATCCAAAGTATCGGCGTCGCGGTATGCTTTTTTGAAATTTTGAATAGCCTGACCTAACCCACTTCCTAGCTCTGGCAGCCTTCTAGTGCCAAAAAGTAGAACAATTAATAGACCAATGATTCCTAATTCAAGGGGGCTAAGACCAAACATAACAATATCATTATAACGATCTCTTCAGGTACTTGTCGATGGAGTAAAACCTGATACCCTGCTTTAAAGTGCGAGCGCTCCCTTATTTTGTTTTCCTGTCCCTATTTTTTCATCTAACAGCGCTTTTATTACTTTTAAATACAAATAAAGTTACATTCCCTGAGGTTTTTGAAGCGAGCATCATCTTTGAAGAAAGAAAACAGATTGTTTCACCATCAGAAAACAAAGAGTCTCCACCAGAAGAAACTAAAAACATTTCAGATCATGATTCAAGTGCAAAAAAAGAGATAATAAAAAGATCCGACGAACCGAATAGGATTTTGCCGTCTCCACCTGGTCAGGCCTCCCGGCCTGACCCCCGTTTTTCTGCTTCGTCTGCTGACGCAGACGATAGACCCTCCCGGCCTGACCCCCGTTCTTCCTCTCCTGACTCCCAAAAATTATCAACCCTAAAGCTCTCCCAAGAGTCTCTCTTAAAAAGTCTTATCACTGATCAAAAACCAAATCTCTCAGCAGGAGTTCAAGACTATCTCCCCTCCGTTTCAGATGGTGAGATTACAATGCTTAACGCAAAAGCAGATAAGTTCGCTACTTTTGTAAGACGCGTTGCTGAGCAGGTATTTGCTCAAATTAAGGGTGGAGGTTTTTTAGGCTTATCGATAGCAGAGTTACAAAAAATTGAGGGAAATGTAAGATTTAGAGCTGTACTTTCACCTAAAGGAGAGCTTTTAAGAATTGAGTCGATTTTCAGTTCTGGAGTTTCTAGCTTTGATAATGTTGTAAAACGTGCTGTAGAAAAGGGTGCACTTGATCCGAATCCCCCTTCTGCTGCAGCTGGCACTGATGGTAATTTCTATTTTCTTTTTGAGTCACGAGCTAGAGGATGGATTGAAGAGAGCAGCAGAGGAAGAAATGAGAGAAGATGGCTTCTTTTATCAACAGGGCTAGAGTGATTCTAGGCCCCCCTTAAAAAACAGCTTGAAAATCACACGAAACTCGTGTACTATACCCTTATGAGTCGATCGAAGAAAAAACTACTTAATATTACATTTAGCGCCGATCCTCTTTTAATTAAAAAAGCTAGACTTTTTGCAAAGCAAGAGAATATCAGTCTCAATGATGCTTTCCGTGAATGGCTTTCTCAGTTTACTAGGCCAGCAGTTACCTCGGATCAATTTGACTCCATAATGGAACAGCTTAGCCACATAAATTCTGGCCGCAAATTTTCACGTGAAGAGTTAAATGAACGGTAAGTTTTTTTTAGATACTAATATTTTTATTTATAGCTTCGACAGTAAACAAATAAAAAAAGCGAATATCGCAAAAGAGCTGATAAGAACGGCAATTCAGTCCGGAGATGGGCATATTAGCTATCAGGTCATAAATGAGTTTTCTAATGTAGCATTAAAGAAGTTCAAGCCTACATTCACGCACGATGAGCTTAAACTTTATTTTCTCAAAATACTTAAACCTCTTTATTTTGTAACATGGTCTACTGAACTTTTTTTAAAAGCACTGGAAATATCAAAAAAAACTAAGTATTCATTTTATGATTCTTCAATTATATCCGCTGCGATCTTTAGTGGATGTGATACGTTGTTTACTGAGGATTTAAGTGATGGCCAGAAAATTGAAGGTGTAAGGATAGTAAATCCATTTTAGTATAGGAACACTACAGCACTTTTCTCATCTCTCTAAAAAACTCCGCAATCTGCCCAAAATCAGCATCTTGAAGTGCTATATTTTTAAGTAATTCATCTTGAGAAAACATTCCTCCGCTAATTCTCTCCATCTGCTTAGCAATGTCCCATGAACCTTGAATATCTCTTGAGTGTACTAGATCCTCTACAGGTCTACTTGTAAGAGCAGCAAACATACCTGGTGCTGTATCTTCCATCGCTACAAATCTGATTTTTGCTTCCCTATGCTCCTCAATCCTTCTAGCTGCAACATCATAAGGCATGGAGTCTGGTTTTCTTTTTAACTCATTACCATCAACTTTAGTGTCCCGCCCTACAACGCCGGCTATAAGATCTTTAATTCCATTACGTTCTGCAGATCTCATCGCATGGGCTTCTGTTTCAGAAGTCACTATTGCAATAGGGAATCCAAATCCATGTAGCTCTCTTAAAAGCTCTACTGCTCCTTCTCTAAATGGGTAGCCTTTAGCCTCATAACCTTCATTTTCTAGAATTATATTTCTTCGTTTGTAAACTCTCCCAACATCCTCATCTGTAACGTTGCTATATCCAGCCTCTCTCATAGCGGCTCCAACAGCTGGTATTACGTCTTTACCTGCTAATCCAAGTGACGCTTTAAATATGTCAGCTTCTCCCTGAAAACCTAGAACCTCAAAACATGCAGTTCTCCAAAGTTCTTGCCTTATTCGTTCGGCCCTATCAAGGGTTCCATTTAGATCGGTTAAAACAGCAATTTCACTCATAATTTCAATTATTATCTATCAAACGCGATCGCTACTCAAACACTTGAGATTTAGCTCTACACAAGTAAGACTTTGAATTATGTTAATTCTGATTATGGGTGTTGCCGGATCTGGAAAATCAACAATCGGTAAAGAGCTAGCAGCTAGAATTGGATATACTTTTTTAGAGGCGGACGATTTTCATTCTGAAGATAACAAGAAAAAGATGGCATCAGGCATTCCACTTACAGATACAGACAGAGAACCTTGGCTTAAGTCAATGAGTGACGCAATTAGGGAAATTGATTGTACGGTCCTTGCTTGTTCAGCTCTTAAAGAGAAGTATAGGAAACTACTTTTATCCTCTTCAAATCGATCAATAATTATTTTTCTACATGGAGACAGAGAGCTTCTTTATGAAAGACTAACTAGTAGAAAAAGCCACTTTATGAACCCAAAATTGTTAGATAGCCAGCTGGAGATCCTTGAAGAACCAAAAAATTGCCTAAAAGTCCATATATCTGCCCCACCAGACGAGGCAATAACCGAGATAATTCAATATCTTGAATCTAGAAATAACTCATAGGATTCAGTTCAGACAACAGCTATTTACTTTGGGTACTTTGTTAAGAATTTGATTTCTGATACATCAATATTAGATGTTTCAAAGTTCGGCATCAGTAGTTTTTAAATCGGGGTGGACTAACGACTCTTTTTGTTTTTATGGTAAGAGCAAAATATGACTGGAGAGCCAATATCCATAGGACGAATACCTCAAGATTTTAAACCGACAGATGATTCTTTTGCTTCAAGCGCAAGGCGAGATCAGATCTTGAGTAAGCTTTCAAAATTAGGAATTAGCGTCACTGTCACGTGTAGCCCTATTAAACAGACAGCATTAGCTCTTATTTTAGATGCAGACGGAACTATCTATGATACAGAGGATGGACTCTATGCAAATGCATTCGCATGCTATGCAAGAGTCATTAGGGAAGCCTTAAGGAGTGTAAGGCATCCCTACCTTGAGGAGATTACTAAAATCGATGATCCTGATTCAGACCGTAAATGGGTTGAGTTTTGGGAGACATTTAGGTCAGTCGATGGTCGAGGTTTCAAAGATTGTCTTAAAAGAGGACTTGATGGCGATATAGCAGAGCTAACCCAATTAATTGAAAGAGCAATTGGCGGTACAAGGTATAACTACACATACGGTGATACGAAATCTCCATATTATGAACACCGACTGGTTAATGGATTCAGGCATGATGTTGTAGAGGCATCTGAAGATTCCTTGTCTGATGTGTATATAGCTGGGGCCAGACAGGAGTACCCATTTTCCATCGTTCCTGCAGTCTTTAAAGAGCTAGTTGAGCGAATTCAAAGAGATCCGCACAAATTTAACGAGATGCTACATGCTTGCAGGCCAGTTGAAGGTTCAGCGGCATTAATCCTTAGAGCAAAAAGTTCCGGCATGTACGTTGGGGTTTGTAGTGCAGCTCCCCACAATAATACTGTGAGGGCATTAAAATTCTTCTCAGCTAAACAGCCGGATGTACCTGCAGATCTTTTGAGTGGCTATCAAACTAATATCGATCAAGCTGTTGAAACATCAGATCATAATCCGGCTCCAGATTATCCACCATCACTTTATGATCTATGCGATGTCGTCAGGGGAGATGCTCCAAAAGTTCGTAAAGAGAACGGTAGCGACAAATGGCTAATTGATGGTGTAAGAACTGTTGCAAAGAGTATCAAAGACATAGCATTTCAAGAAAAATATTCAGCAATACCGGAAAGTGAAAAGCCTAGATACATGCTACAAAACGGAGAACAAAGCAAAAAATACTTTTTTCAGCGAAGTTCTATGGTAATGGTAGGCGATACGATGTCAGATGCAGGGGCTGCTCTAGTGAACGGTCTTGGTACAGTTTATATAATTATCCCTAACGATGAAAATTTCGATGATAATTTACACAGTCTTTTAACAAAACTAGAGCAACTTGCTACTAATCAGGTACACGAACTAGAAAAATTACGTAACGGCAAAGGTGTCGCTACTGATGTAGTTATTGTCCATTCATGGAATCAGATCGAATTTGAAGATATTTCAGGATCAACTAGGTTCGATAGAAGGTCGTCGAAACACATAGTTAACGCATCTTAGTTGCATTAACTTGCTTAGCTACATTTCTAATCCTATACTCTGGATAAATTATCCAAAGAGGTATAAATGGCTCCTGAGCATTCAAAATTTCCGGCTATTACAGTTGACTTCGATCTTACTGAGGCAAGAGTAGGTTTAAGAGATGTATCTGCTTCACGTCTAGCAGATCTTGCACCGGGTCACGCACGAGTTCGTCCACTATATGTAGCTCTCTGTGCCACTGATAAAGGTCTCGATGCTGGAACCCACGGGGCTCCAAGATTAGATAGTCCGATATTAGTAACAGGTCATGAAGCAGTATGTGAAATCGTGGATCTGGCAGATGATCTAAATAACAATTCTTGCCCGTTTAAAATTGGCGATCGTGTGATGGTAAAGATCAGGATGCCAAATGATGATGTAGATCCTGATTCCCTGCTAGCAAAAAGACCTGACCGTTTTCACGATCCAGATAATTGGCATGAATTTGGAATGTTTAGACAAGATGGTGCTCTTACCTATTTAAGATCAGTTCCTATCGAACAATTGGTTCTTATTCCAAATGGAGAAGTAAATCCAGAGCATTATGTCCTTGGAGACGGCGTAACTTGTGTAATCAAGAATATTCGAGCGCTACTTCTTGAAAGGTCTAATAAAATATCCAGCGCCGATAATAGATTCTCAGTATTTGATCAGGAAGTAACTCTGAATCTCCCACTTCAAGAAAAGTTAAATACTCTGGTAATAGGAGCAGGAAGTATCGGTCAGTCCGCTTTGATGGTTTTACGTTCACTTGATCACAGCGTCACAGTTGTTGACACCCTACCAGAAGACTCCCTAAAGGCACGGTTGGTAAATATGTTAGGTGGAACCTATCGAAGGATAGACATTACATCTAATGATTATGTTACCGCTGTTCGAAATGAAAATGGTCCGTTTAGTCTTATTTTTGATGGCAGCGGAAGTGACGTGGCAAGTGAGCTTTGGAGTCTTGCTGCAGATAACATGGGAGTAATCGGAACACTGAGTATCCCACATGGGAGTAACACCTCTCCCGGTCAGCTACCTCAGTCGAAAGAACTAAAACGAAATCAGGTTCTAAGAGACGTATCTCAGTTTGCTACAGTTAATGCTGGACCAGAGGACTGGTTAGATTTTCCAATTGTAATGGCTCGAGTACAAAATCTAAATCCTGGATACCTCAACCAATTATTAACATTAGGAGTTCCTTTCGATCCAAAGGAAATCACAGCTGCGGCGTCGGATCCAACTTATATTAAACCAGTAGTAGCAGTTGCAGAGCATTTTTAAAGATTGGCCTTTACTTGACCTAGCTCTAAGATGTTCGTATAGACTCCGGTATGGTTAATATTGGTATAGTTAACTCAAGCTCATTCGGAAAGCTGTTTTTGGAGCACATATCCCAGCTCGAGGAATTCTCTAAAGTTTCCCGTCACCAAATTGATTCTGGGTCAGATTTATCAATATTTACTGAAGAGCTCTCAGATCTAGATGGAATCATAGCTAGCGTTACCCCAGTATTTTCAAAGGAGGTCCTTAAGGCGCTTCCCAAACTAAAAATAATCACGAGGCATGGTGTTGGATGTGATAATGTGGATTTAGTAACCTGCACTGAGCTCGGTATCCCAGTGAGTAAAGTTTCATGGCAAGTTGAGCAAGCATCTGTTGCAGAACTTGCAGTTGCCCTTCTTATGTCAGTTGCAAGAAGAGTTGTTGAGGGTGATAGACTAGTTCGTGATAGTTTGTGGGCATCGAGAGCAACTCTTATGGGACTAGAGCTCAAGGGGAAAACGGTAGGGTTAATCGGTGTAGGAGCAATAGGATCTTACACTGGCCAGATTCTAAAGAACGGCTTTGGAATGAATGTTTTAGGATATGATCCAGCAAGAACAAAGGAGCAACTTGAAGTCCGTGGAGTTGAAAAGGTTTCACTAGAGGAGCTTTTAAAAGTTTCAGATGTTATCTCTCTACATTGTCCTCTCAATAATGAAACTCTCCGGATACTTAACAAGGATAGGCTCACTACTACCAAAAAAGGTGTAATTATTATCAATACCACACGAGGAGAATGCTTAGATGAAACATCACTGATTGAGCTCTTAGAGTCTGGTCATATAGGAGGCTATGGAACAGACGTTGTGGAAGGTGAGCCAATTGATGGAAATCACAGAATTCTAAAGGCACCACGTACTGTAGTTCTCCCTCATCTAGGGGGCTATTCATATGAATCTCTTAAAGGAATGGGTGATACAATGGTTTCAGATATGAGAAAATTTTTTGTTGAAAAAAAACTACCAGGAACTCTAGCGAATCCTGATGTAAGAGTCAGGGCATGGCACTAGTCCTAACACTTGATGTTGGTTCTACTAATCTAAAAGCTGGGTTAGTAGATCAAACTGGTAAAATTCTTCATGTTGCCAAGCGTGCATTTTCCTTAGATAGAGACTCAAGTGGTAAAGCAGAACATAATCCTTCTCAACTAATCACACTGATCAATGATGCCTGCAAGGAGGCGATTCTTGGCAATGAGGGCAAAGTTAAGTTAATCGCTTTAGCATCGTACCAATTTGGGCTAATTCTTTTAGATGAGAACAATAAACCAATTACAGGCATATCATCCTTTGCTGACACAAGAGCACAAGGGACGTATCAACAATTTTTGAATGAATTCGATAAAGATGAGGTCTATCGCATAACTGGATGCCCTCCCCTATTTCAGTATCCATTAAGCAGGCTTGTATATCTCAAGAAAAACGAGTCACAGATATTTAATCAAGCTTGTAGATTTCTCTGCTCAAAATCATTCATTATGCAGCATTTCACAGGGGAATCGGTAACTGATCTAAGTACTGCTAATGCATTTCAATTATTTGATATAAACAGTAAGACGTGGTCAATGAAGCTACTGGAACAACTTGAACTTAAGACCGAACAGTTTCCAATGGTTAATCAGGGTGACACATATACAGCACCTATTAGAAAATCATTAGCCACTGAGCTTGGCATTGATCTTCAGACTCCTGTTCTCTTAGGCGTTTACGATGGAGCAGCCTTAGGAGTTGCTTTAAGTGGATTACAACATGGAATTGCAATCGGCAACTTTGGAACTTCAGGAATGCTGAGGGTTGCAATGGATAGACCTATTGAAGACTCCTCAGGCCTGGTGCAATCATGTCCTGTTTTCGAAGGAACTTATTTTAATGGCTCAGGAATTAACAATGCGATTTTAGGATTTAGTTGGTTTTCCGAACTCTTCTCAGATATCAGCTTCTATAAGCTACTTGATATGGCACTTCATTCAAAACCTGGAGCCAATGGAATCTGCTCTTTCCCATATTTTACTGGAGAACGAGATTTTGATATCGGCAATATTGCTTCAGGTGTTTTTATTGGTCTAAGGCCACATCATACTAAAGCTGATATTGCCAGAAGTCTATTAGAGGGCGTTGCCTACTCATTTGCATTCGTTCTTCATGCTCTTAGATCTTCTGGCGTCGATATCAACGAACTCAGGCTCGGCGGTGGCGGATCAGATCATAAGGAATGGATGAGAATACTAGCATCAGTCTTGAATCTGCCTATTCGACTAGTCTCAACTCCTCAAGCAGGAATGCTTGGCAGTGCGCTAATGGGATTCACTAAACTTGGAGTTTTTAAAAATTTACGTGAAGCATCAAAATATACTGAGAAAGAAAGCATAGTAATTGAACCTGATGAGGCATCTTTTTATCAAGATAGACTTAACTCTTATCTTGAGATGAGAGCAAATCTGAAGTCGTTATATTTAAGCCATATGAATTATGTTAGTAAGTCAAGATCAATTTAACAGCGAGCCAATTCCATTAGTATGTTCTGCGATGAACTACCCTTGGGGCAAAATCGGGAGCAAATCTTTAGTTGCTAAACTACTGCCTGAAGAGATAGATGAAACTAAACCTTATGCGGAGCTTTGGATCGGATTTCATCCTTCTGCTCCTTCTAAGCCCAAGCACTCATCTATAAATCCTGAAGATTATCCATTCTTGATGAAGGTGCTTTCTGTTAATGAGCCCTTAAGCATACAGATGCATCCAGATAAAAGGACAGCCGAAGAGCTACATAAGGCTGATCCTTCACATTATCCGGATTCTAATCATAAACCTGAGATTGGAATTGCTTTAACTACTGTTAGACTTTTTCATGGATTTAAGGCTGATTTTTCTGACACATTAAATCGCTACCCTGAATTATTGGCTTTAGTTGCAGGCAGATCAGATCGAGAAGGAATGATTAAACAAGTTATTCGTCACGAGAATCGAGCTCCTGCAGTAAGAATTTTACTAGACAGATTGAAGGCTCAAGGCATCACAACTGAACTAGAAGAGATTTTTATAGAAAGCTGTACACGTTATTCTGCAGATGATGTGGGATTGCCCCTGATGTTTTTTTTAAATTTAGTAACCCTTAAACCGGGAGAAGCTATATATACACCTGCAAATGTACCTCATGGGTATATTTCAGGTGAGCTAATAGAATGTATGGCAAATTCTGATAATGTGATCAGATGTGGGCTCACTCCTAAGTTTATTGACTCAGAGAATTTTCTAAGATTCCTTGATATGGATGCTAAAGGTATTTATACAACGCGAGACAAAGAGGACTCTTGTGTTTATGATTGCCCTGAGTTCAACGTTGCTATGCTAACTGGAGACTCAAGGGTAACCATCGACTCTACTTCATTGGGAATAGTTACAAGCGGCAATGGAATGTTAGGTTGCCATGCTCTGAGAGAAGGGGATGCTCTAGTAATACCAAAGGGAACCTTTCAAACATCAGGTGATATGACTCTTTTTATCGGGGCAGAGAAGTTATCCGTAGAATCTAGGATTTGAAGGATACGACATCGTACTCACTCCAGCTACCGAGTATTGAGGGGCAGACAGCCCATTGATCTTAAGTCTAAATACATTCCCAGCTTGAGGCTCGAGACCCTGTTCTTTATATTTCATCCCTTCATCGGCAGTAGTTACATAAAGAGTATCATCTATGAATACTGCGTTTGTGACCTGTCTAACGGGTAAATCGATTATTTTTTGATTCTCAGGATTTTTTAGATCAACTAGCCATAGACCTTTACCTTCATATAAGCCTACCACTGCAATTCCAGTTGAGCTTACTGTCATTCCATCAGGCCATGAGGGAAGACCAGCTCTTTCTTCAATGGTAGCAATCACAGTTGGATCAGAAATAAAGGGTGGTTTTTCTAACTCAAGAACACCAGGTTGATATCGATACCGGACGATAGATCTAGTCGGTGTATCAATATGATAAAAAAAGTTTTCATTACCAACCTCCCAAACAAGACCGTTTGGAATATTCAGATCTGAAGCAATAATCGATGAGTTGCCAGTTAATGTATTAATTGCCCATAGATGCCCTGAGTCTGGATTTTGATCCCTAAGTTCTGGTGATTTATACATTGAGCCTACAATTAAAAATCCATCAGGAGATATTTTTCCATCATTGTATCTTACTCCTAATGCTTCTCTATCTGCTTCTGGGTGACAGATCAGTTTTAGCTTAAGGCTGAGAGTATTTAGGCTATAGATACCTCTATCACATGCAACTATAAGCTCATTTCGCTCGGAACCTTGAGCGATTGTACCAATCATAGAAGGAATGCCATTTGGGTCACGAGATGCTATCAGGTTGTTTCTGCCTCTTCTTAGACTAATGACCTCACCAGATTCAAAGAGATAGATGTTACCAAGTGAAAGATCTACGAATCCGAAGGAAGTTCCATCGTCATGGCTTATTGCCAGAGCCCCTTCACCTAGGTCGATCTGACGCTCACAATCGTAAAATACTTCAATATTCGGTGCGGTCGATGGGCCAGTCATAACTCATATTTTAATGAAATTTTTCTTTTAAGATACCTTTTTAATGCCGAAATCGCTTCTTTAAGATCTGCTTATCGAGTACAATTGGAGTTCATGACAAGTGTAAAGGAAGTTAGCTCCTCAGTATTAACCAGAGGAGACAATCAGATACTAGAAGCATTAGCAACCCATAGAGGTTCAGCTGCAATCATCGGCAGTTCCTCTATAACAACATGTAGGCATATGCATATAGTCGAATATCCAACACTTGAAGCCTTAGCCGAGTATGCATCTACAAGTGGTTTATTTTTGGAGAGAGTTGTTGGGATTACTAGTGGCAAGCTCACCGATTTGATAGATTTAACAAGATTCAGTTCATTGCCTAAAGATTACGCAAGGTCATGGGATTGTGCTAGAGTACCTGAGCAGACTCCTTAAGCAGCAAACTGCAAGGTTAAATTCTGTAAAACAATATCAACTTGGGTTTGTATCGGTAGTGCTGCTTTTACTTTAATAGCATCCAAAGGAGGTTCCAAGCTTTTAGATTGTTGTTGATTTTCGGAGTCATGTTCCAGATATATGATCTTAAAAAAATCTCCATCACTCAAGATCTCTACTCTATCTTTCTCTCTAAGCGCAGGGCATGAGAGAATCACATTTTCAGCGCCAATTAATGCCTTAGAAGATGCGGCTTTAACTTTTGATAAAAACTCTTTTCTTTCGATTTCATCGGGCATTTCTTGATTATTAAGCTTTTTAATAATTGATTCTGAGTAAAGCTCACTTGAATCGATAAACTTATAACCCATCACGGATGCAAGCTCCTGAGCTAGCGGAGTTTTCCCTGCACCACGAACACCCATTACTAAAATAAGCATCCAGATAAGATATTGTGACTAAATCCAAAATTCAAGGATAATGTTAATTATAGCTTTTTAGTGTTTGAATTCAGATGCTTAGACTGTACAGTTAGCCATGGATTGCTACGCGACTCGCTAGAGCTTTGGAATTAATTCAAAACTCTTCCCATCCTCTCCGTCTCTCTTATATCTTACATAGGCTAAATAACCCTTTGAGAAGGCCAGTGCCACAGTTTGAGCATCAGCACGTCTTTGATTGACTGTTCCTGGTTGCTCGAAGCTTACAGAAGCTATATCAGAGCTTGAATATTTTTCTCTTACTTCATTAAAGGAGAGAATCGTATCACCTTCCCGTAGGCCACCTATATATAATGGTGAAGTAGAAGAAAGTTTAGTAACTTTTCCAGTTGCAAAATCGATCTCAATCTCTAGCTTTTTCCAAGCAGCTTCAAGTTCGGCATTACCCGAATTAGTTGGAGGCGTAGTCCTGCCTGGTGAAGAATTTGATGAGCCAATTGTAGTAGTTCGCTTCTCAACAGAGTCAACAAGTGCCTTCAGATTTACTAGATCCGCAGCAATTACGGCCTCTTCCTGGGATTTAATACTTCCAACAGCAAGAAAGGTTCCTTTTAGAGCCTCATCAGCTTTTTTCATCTCCGATTCCGCGCTTGATTTTAAGTTTCCTAGCTCGGTTTTCACACGTTCAATAATTCTATTATGTATTGCAACTCTATTTGAATCAGGTGCATTTGATGGCATCCCTGGGGTGTTACCGATCGTATTAGCTTCTGCATCAGTCATTTCACCTGCCCCACTATCGATCTCACCAATTACCTGGGCTACAACTCTTTTTACACTTTCATCAGTCGAGGTACTGCCTAGCTCTTCAAGATAAGTTCTTAGCTCTGCAATATCAGCAAATGATTTGGCTCCTAGGTCAGCTATTAATTTAGAGTAGTTATCTACATCTGCCTTTTTATCGTTATAATCTTTAAGTTGGTTAATCAGAGGCTCAGTAACTTTCTGAAACTGAGACTGAACAGCTCCGTTCGTCGGTCGCCCAATCTCGCCTAGCATCTCACCTGCAGCTTTTGCTAGAAAATATTTTTTCCAATTATCACCTGATTCTTCTTTTATCTCATCAAATTTTGATCCAGCAGGGAGTTTTATATCCTTACCTGCCTCATATAGCCCCTTAAGATAAGCTATGACTTCGTCTACGGTACCACCATTACTAAGTTTTCTACTTATCTCCATCTGAATTTCATTATATGAGCTAGCTTTTTCAAGTCGAAACTGATGACCCAAAGACTGCATTAGCCTTGTAGCCTCAGGTATAGAGCTATCTTGTCCAGTTAAAGTTGCAGCTCTTGTATTGAGATCAGTTAGTTGTGCACTTAGATCGCTCATACTTTCTCCTCTTCCTTCGTGATTTTAATTTCGGAGGAATCAACCTTTCTGGCTTCAGGGATTCCAAGCGCATCAGCTAATCCCCCTCCTCTTAATCCACCTGTGTAGTCAAACTCATCTTCCCCGTAAAATGAGGTTTTCCCAACAAGAAAACTTCTTCTTCCGCTTAGATCATCTGCTCTCTCCTGTCTAATAGAAACATTAACTCCAGGATCTTGTTTTTTTGGCCTTCTAGCCTCGTCTAAAGGAGCATCAACTGAAACTTTAGCCTCAAAACTTGGACTTGAATTTCGTGTATCTCTCTCATCTTTGACATCTAGTCTACTCTCTTTTTTCTTACGTTCTTGATTAGCAAGATTTTGGGGCATGTCCCTTGGCCTACGGAATTTTCTGAACGCTTCTTCTATTCCTTCCCTTACTATTTTCCTTACCCCACGTTCAAGCCCTTCCTCAAAGCCCTCTTTTGCGCCTTTATGTATCGCCTTTAGTGCATCATCAGAAAGCTCAATACCCTCTTGAGCCAGTTCGTTTTTAACTACTTGCATTTGCGCCGAGAAACTACCTTCAAACGCTTCCTGAATCCCTTTCTTTTTAAGATCATCTATGATTGCTTTTGAAATATGCTCTTCAAGTATATCTTTTAGCTCGGCATCAAATGCTCCCCTGGATCCTTTTGTACCGATAGCTTGAGAGAGCTCTTTTGCTGCCTCTTCTGCCGCTTCTTTAGTCATTCCAAAGCTCATTAGCTTTTCTACCGATTCTTTTCCTCCACGTGAAAAAGTCTCAAGAAACTCTGTTGTAAGTTGTTCAACAATTTTATGAGTGTCTGCTTCCTTAAGAAAGGCATAAACTCTTTTCTCAGTTAACTCTGACACTGAGGCTTTAACGGCTGCTTCCAATTGTGCCGGATTTGTTGCAAGCTCTGGCGTTTTTCGTATGAGTTCCTTTACTCCCAAGGCTGCATCTGTTCCGATTTCTGAGCCAAGCTTTTGAACAGACTGTGGATTAAGCGCTAATTTTTCGACTGCTTCTTTTCCTATGTTTTTAGCCGCAAGTTCAGTGGCTTCTCGAGCGCCAGCTTTTAGCATTTCCTTACTAGCAGAGAGAGCCCCCTTAATAGCACCACCTCCAATAAAGCAAAGCGCAAGCCCTCCAAGAGCAAGCCCGATCGCCATTGGGTCGCCGCTAGCAACTGCTGCTATAACATCACCTGCACTTTGTAGTGCACCTATTGCAATACCAGCAATCATAGCAGGAGGAAAAACAGTACCAACAGCTATTAGTGCGATACTTAATCCAGCTATAAAGGCAGGATGAGTAACGATATCTTTTATCACATCAAAGGATTTTTTAAGACCACTTAGTATTGCTTCAGAATTTTGAATAGCAAATCCGATAGGATTTAAAAATGGTGAGGTAATTGCTGACTTTAGTAGATCTACTAATGTTTCTGAACTATTAGAAACAAACTCATGAACGGCTTCAAATCCACCAACTACTCTATCTTTTAGATTATTAAAAAATCCCAAGAGTCCTGACGGTTTTTCCTCAGTATTTTGAACTGGAGTTTGAGCTTGTTGGGGCTGTTGCCTCCAAGGACGAGCATCGCGAACTACTTCATGACCTCCAAGATTGCCATTTAATGGAGAAGGCGGTACTTCCCCCCTTGGCTGTTGCAGATCCTGCCTTGTTCCTTGCTGCTCTGGTGCTAAATTTGTCATACTAACAGGGTTATGGGAGATAATTTACTGATGTGTCTTTTATACGCCCTTAAAAGATGGCTTATCAAAGCCTAAGGACTGGAATAGTGGCTTCATAGGACTAGAAGGTGAAATTTGTAGGGATTTCCTAGTATTAGCCTCACTGTATGGACTCATAAATTCGTAATAGGTAAGTGCTGACCCAAAGTTATACTCTTTTGCTCTGTAATCAATAAGAGCCCTATCCTGATTCTCTGTCATATCTTCCTGAGGCGTAGATTTCCTTGACATCGCAAATCTGAGAATAGGAGGTTCTCCATCAGACCCTAAAAATCTTGACAAAGGGACACTCCAGGTATCATGTCCTTCACCCCTAGCACCCTTTACAAGTAACTTCTGATAGATCGATCTATTATCTGAAGTTCTATGAAGCTGCGTGTCTCTTACATAGACGCGCATTTCTCCATTTTCATCTGTCTCAACATGAGAAATTAGAACAATATGTTTTTTTGAACCATCTCCATTTAGAGAGACAGAGCACAGCTCATTATTATAAAGACCCGATTTAAATCTTTCTTCAAGATTTCCATCATTGTAATCAGCAGAGTAATTAACGCCAAATCTTGCTCTATATCCGTTTACTATCCAATGATCTGGCTGGCCTGTAAATTTTGATGGATATCCTGCCATCCCAGAGGTATTTATTGACTGTTCTGTCTCAAAGCTTGAAATCGAGAGGTCAAAATTAACACCGTTATCTAGTTCAAGATTGGCTAGATCCCATATTCTACCAGCAGCGAGCCTCTCTTTTACGTGACTAAACTCAGAACTAACTGAGTTAGAGTCAGCATATAAAGCTTCTGGCTTCAATTTTACCACCCTACCAGATTGCGCCTCTCGATAGAATCCTTTGTCTACTAAATCTAAAACCTCCCTCACGAAACGTCCTGGATCATGTTCTATCAACTTCAATTGCTGAACGGAGACACCACAGGTTGCACTTTGATCTCCCTGCGAATTATTCAAACCTAAAATTCGGAGTAATAAATCTCGTTTCAATTCTTCTTTGAGTCGATCCATCGCTTCTCGTGAGATATGCTCTCTTGCAGCTGAGCCGAAGCTTGGACTCTCGATTCTCGATAATTCCTTCAAGACTTCCTGGACTGTGTTCTTGTCTAGACTAGTAGGAGAGATAGTTCCATCATCTCTTAAAATAGAACAGCCCCTTCTCAATGCTTCAGTAAGCTGAGATAATGAAGATTCGTCAGAAACTATTGAGTCTTGAGCGTTAGAGAGTTTGATCATCTTTCAACCTCAATTATAACTACATTTTGATCCCCAGCATCATTTCTAAGTCCGATTGAAACATGGGTGATACTGGCATCTTCAGTTATTTCTTTCCATGCCTGATTGAGCTCATCCCTAGTGTGCACAACTTTTCCATTCAAGGAGACGATATTAGGGAATTTTACTATGATCTCTTTTGATTTGTTATTAAATAAAGTAGTAGATCCTGAGATTTTTAGTGATTTTTTTGCTTCATCATCTTTTTTACTTTGCTCTAAATCACTCGAGTATCGCCTTGAGTTTTCTATTGTTATCTCCTGAATACTAAGACCTGTAGTGCTTTCAAAGTCTGAAGAGAGTTTCAATTTATTAGTTTGCTCTGATACTACCTTCTTTAATTCTTCATTAGTTAGATCCAGTGCAACCTCGAATTCAGCTTCAGTTAGCCAACCTTGCGCTGTTACTAGCTTACTACCCTTTAATTTTTCAACCATAGTCCTTAAAACTGGGATCTCTATTCCCGTTATACTTGTAACAGTATTCATTCTATCTGCAGTTGAAACTGCCATAGATACAGCAGCATCGCCTCCAGGGTTATATCTATATCTTTGGTTGGAGCTAATCATCACAACCTCTCCAGCCCTCTGACCGTCTAGGCCCGTAGCCATAAGTACTACATCCTCAAGCTTACCTCCGTTTCTAATATGATTCCTCATAAAGGATTCTATATGCGCTGGAGAAAGAACTGGCTCCATTCCTTCGACAACAAGCCTTGAATTGTCGCCACCTTTTACCGCTTCATTCGCAGAACTATTAAATACACCTATATGGTGTATCTCCTCAGTACCTTTCCTTTGGGACAGTAGTTTTTGTAGGTGCTCTTCAATTTCTTTCTCAGATGGACGAATCGGTGAGGGGCGAGATTGGCCAGAAAAAAGGGCAAGATTTTCAATATCTTTATCAGTTAACCCTCCACCTTGTTCGTATGTAAACCTTGGTAATGTCATAATCCCTCGTCTTTAAGAATCCCTCTCAATCTATATGCTGTTGAGAGATCTCCAACCACCTTTACACCGAGCCAAAACAAGGTACCAACTGCAGCAACGGTTCCATGACTTCCAGGTGGTATAAGCGCAAGAAAATCAAGTCCAGCAGCTGCCCCTTTTCCTAAAAGATATGAAGCCACAACAGCTTTAGTTGTCTCAAGCATAGAAAGAGCACCAAGGTGAGCCTTAAATTTACTCCATCCTGAATTACTTTCTGACTTTGCATTAATTTCTGCCACTGCTGGGTCATAAATGAGCTGACCTCCAGTTTTTGCAGCGACAGCAAAACCGAGCATAGTTGCTGATGCAATCATGAGCCCTCTTCCTATTTCTAGCGCACCAGTGCTCCAAACATCAGATCCATAAATTCCTGTATCACGAAAATGAAAGAGAGTTTCGTAGAAAGCAAAAACTCCTAGCCCTGCGACTGAACCTATCTTTGCTAAGTTCAAAGGTATCTTAAAAACACTTCCTGCAAATGTAGCAAGTGGGCTACCGAATGCTTCTGTGAAACCAGACAAGCGATCACGAAATGACCTACTTTCTTCCGAATTCATCTTTTTTTCATCAATAGCATTTTTTATCCCCTGCGATATAAGCTCTCTAGCATTGTCGCTTACTAGCCCAGCATTGGCAGTCTCATAGTTTGGTATTTCATTTCGAAAAACGTCGATAATTATTCCTTGAGCCAGACGAACCTTATCAGCTCTTGAATTTAACTCTTCAATGGCTCTTTCTATCGCCTCATCTTGTGTCATATTTTGTGCAAGAAATTTATCTACTTCCTTCTTGAATTCATCGCGAATCTGTTCATTACTAGTAAATCTTACTGCCTTAGTTGCCTCAGATGGCTCAGTTGTATTAGATAATATAACCCCAGCCCTTACACTATTATCTCGCTCTCCACCAAGTACGGCTCTGTTGCTGTTTCCTCTCAGAGCCTCTAGTAAAACGTTATTAAGCATCTCATAAATGGTTATAGTCTAAATCCAGCTCGCTGTGACTCAATAAATATGCTTTAAATTACAGTAGGTTATAGTAATCTCATCAATGATCTGTCTCTTTCATGGAACTTTTGTAGACCAGAGAGGGGATCTGCTAAAAAAAATGGGTCATCAATCCTTAGCAAGTATACTCTATGATAAACAAATCCCTTTCCAACAGAATTTGATGCACCTGAAAGTTCACCTGTTCCAATACATTGGTCAGGGGATTCCCATAACTGAGGAAATTGCACCTGAAATATCAAACTACCACTAAAATATCCCCGGTCTCTATATGCACCACAAGTTAATGTCAGTGGACGCATTGCACTTTCAGCATTCATTTTACCAAGATCTCTAGCCTGTTGTCCTTCTCTCTCATCATCGTCAAATCCAGGATATGCCATTGAAACGACCCATGCATACCATTCGTTTCCGATTTTGACTGGAATTATTGCGCGATTTAAACCTGCATCAATTTCGCCAACTTTTATAACATCCTCTATATACCTCAGTTCTGGGCTCATCTCAGATTGAAGCTGAAAATAAGGCAATGTAAAACCAGCAATTGATTTATCAAAGATCACTTTATGCCAGGATGGATTTCCGTCATGGTTACCCTCAGCAAATAATCCTTGGGTATCTCGGTGTAGTAGTAAGTTCATTTGAGAGGAAAGGAACTCTTCTGCAGCAGGATGAATTGGATTCCCTCGACTATCGAATAATTCAACACCTTTAAGATCTCTGTTTTCGAGAAAAATCATAGCATTTCTTCTTTGTGCGTATGGATTTCCGAAGCCACCCCACCAAACGGGGATGTCAACTATCCCTGTATATCTGTGTGAGAGTAGAGAGTACCCAGGGTTTCTTGCAAGAACATTCACAATCCTGTCACGTATACCAGTATAAAGTTCGAAAGGTGTGTATGCTATTTTTCTTAAGGTTGCTCCAGGTTGCTGCATAGGCTCAACCCCTTCGATAAAAGCACATCGGTAACGTGGCCCCCCTTGAAAGAGTTGTCCAAATTCCATATTTTCCCTTACCTGCATGTGATATTTTCTATACATCACAGGCCATTCTGGATCTGGAAATTCCTCATTTGATACTATAGACAAAGGCCCTTTTGATAGATCATTGTTTTCAGCAACGTTTTCTATGTGAGCTTCAACTTCACAAACTCGCCCAGGCAAAGTGCCAGTATGCCAGTAAATAGTATCTCTATCTCTATAAGTGAATCTAACTCCACCAAGTTTAGGTAACCAACCTTCCTTAGCGCTCATCCATAATAGATCTCTCAGTTCTTTTAGAGCGCGAGCTGATGAGTGAAACATTGAATACTGCTGCAATGGATTTGAAGGGGAGTGAAACTCATCTTTTTCAGAACGCCCTGGTACATTGAAACCTCTTGAATCTAGCCTTGGGAGAATATCAAATGCTGTAAACATTCCTTCCCTGCGACCATCAGGATTAACAAACTGGCGTGCACCTTTGAGTTTTTCGTTGAATCCTGGGTCAGTAATCGATAATGGAACTGCAGGCGGCAATGGGAGTAGTGGCTCTGGATCTAATGCTCTCTCATGTCGTTTAAATCTTACAACCACTGGGCAGCAAAATATTGCGGAATTTTGTGCCCCACCCCAAAGCGGAATATTTAGAATACTTGCATGACCACCGCCTAAAATTATCCCTTTATCGCCATACTGTTCGATATGGTGAGCAATCGTTTGGGCAACATGCTTTGCCCACTCGAATGAATCATCTTTCTCCCACATGGCATGAATTACATGATAATCAAGAGTCCCATCTATGGTTGGAAGGCATTCACCGTATGGCAACATTTCATTTGCATGAACCTCGAGTGCTTGTATAGCAGCAGTGGCACTTGAACCTTTAGCACCTATTGGAGGTTTTTCTGCTCTTGGCGCTCCAGGCGGAATCTTAGTAACCGAAATAATTAATTTACCGAACCTCCCAGCAGTTCCAATATTTCCAGCTGAGTCAAGGACACTCAAAACAGGTGCTACTTGCTCGTCATAAAATACTAGTGAGCTCGAGTCGACTCCAACAGATTGAACATGACTCTTAAAAAGATCAGCTTGTAATGCTTCTGCGCTACCTAGACCCGACCTTTCATGAACTGCCCAAACACTATAACTAACCTCAACTCTGTATCCATTACTTGTATCATAAGTACCTTGATTTATGGATTTCCTCGAATCATTTACTAATTTTTGCTCTTGATATCCATCTTGCCAGGTTCTTACTTGACGCCTGAAGTCGGTGGGGTCAACTCTAGAATGTTGATTAAGTTCACTAGGAGCAATATAGCTCTGAGCACTAACTGGTAAATGCAAAAGTGACTCTGATAGCGCCATAGTTATTTAAATAAAGACTTAATAGCCCCAAGCATCCCTTTAGCTCCAATGACAACATGTGGACATTCAAGATACACAAACTGCTCTCCGATATCGTCACCTCTCACATTATCCTTCTCAGCATAGTCGCTTGTTGTATCGGATATCTTGTCCAATGTTGATATGATTTGTTGAGTCCCTTCAAATGTGAGCTGATATCTTGCCTCTATTATTTGAGGTAATGTGAAAATTAAGTTCGTCATACCTCTAAAGTATTGGTCATTTAGATCAACTTCATCAGCCCATGTGATCACTTTCAATGGATTCTTAGTTGAATTTATTGGGTTTTCTTGTTGTAAATTAGCAATCTTGACAGCAACTTCTTGTATCCTATTTCCAACTGTTGGATCTCTATCTTCGCCTTCATCCTGCAAGGCTAATGAATGAGCATTCAATTCTATATATCGATCGTATAACTTGCCCAACCTGGCACCTTGGACAGGATCGAAACGCTGAACTTTTCGAGCTGTTGAAAATGCTAAAGCCTTAAAATATGAGCCAAGTACCATGGCTCTATATTCTGGATACTTCATTAAAGTCGGGTTCATTACTGATTTGATCATATCCTTGAGTTTAGATGCTTCAAGTTTGAATCTGTTAAGCTCGATCCGTTGCTCTATTGCCCTATTTATCCATCTATTTATAAAGGATGTTCCAAATGTTAATGCACCAACACATAGAACAGATAGCATCGTAACAACCAATGGGTAACTTGAAGTTGCATTAGTAAGTTGCCCTGAATTTATGACATTCAGGAAGCTTTTTCCAAGATGACCTGAAAGAAGAATACCTCCCCACACAGACAATGACGGTATGCCAATGCTTGAAAGCAGACTAACCCCACTCCACATGTTGGTATTGAAATCGAGTTGCTTTAAACGTCGTTGGAATCTTACGAACTCTCTATCTAGGTTTTTTCTAGCTTCTATTGTTTCTTGATTTCTTAATTTGTAGTAGAAAACTTCATCTACCTGGAGGCTATTTTGAGATATTAACTGAATTTTTTGTGTAATATCCCTCAAAGTAGCAAGCTGTTCTGGTGTAAGGTTATTCAATGCATTGCTATATCTTAAGTACTGATCAAGATGTAGTGCTCTTTTGGGCCAATTATCTTCGGTTCCGATCGCATGATATGCATTTCTCTTAGCCTCTTCATCTTTAATGTTATATCCAGTTTTTTCTAAGAGTTTAACGAATTCATTCCCATCATACTTCTTAACTTTTTCTTCAAATCTATTATTTCGAAGTTTGGATGATGCCTCTAGACTATCTAAAACATCGCCAATATCATCAGCAGGCCTATTAATATTCGTTTCAGATCGCCTTTTTGCAGCTATTAATCTGTTTTCAACTTCATTTAATACTTCTTGTTCATGTCGAGTAAGGGTTTGATGGAACCTATTCGATAGCTCATAGATTCTATCTTTGCAAGTTAAGGCGTAATCTATAAGAGAATCATAAAAATCCCCATGGTTCGTAACCAGTGCACTAAACTTCTCTCGCAGAATCAGCTCCCGCTGTCCGGGTATAATTTCTGGCCTACCTAACTCTGTATGCATATCGATCAATATCGATAGCCTGCCTTCTAACTCATTCAGAGAATCATAATTTGCTCTATTCTCACCAAACTGCAAAACCTTATTTCTAAGCTCCTCTGCTATATTGAGATCTTGCCCCAGAAAGTACTGAAGTTTAGTCGCTTGTTCCTTAAATTTTTCGAAAGATACAAGAGGTGAGCCAAATAAATCTTCTATATGAATCGCACGAGCAGCATCTTGTAAAGCTATTCTTAGCTCATCTGCTCTTCTCTCCTCTGCTGGGTTTCTCTTTCCAAACTGTTGTTTTTTAATGTCAAACTCAGATTCAGTTAAACTATTAAGTTCGCTTATATCCGTTTCAATTTGAAATACTGCATCTGCACCATTAGAGGTTGGTGCAGAGGAGTTATATTCTTTTATGTCCAATAGGATCTGATTTGCTTGCTCTTTTGCACGGCCAAATGGAGTATCAATATGAATACTCAGGCGCTCAAATAAATTACCGCCCGAATTTACTCTATTGATTATCGCATTTGCCACATGGCTTTCGATCACAACTACTCCTCCATCGAGGATATGGCAAGTTCTACAAGAAATGTGACATTAACGCCTTCTAGCTTCTTCTAAACTTCTTTGAGTTTGCTGTGGAACTGTCGCTGTTCTCATATAAGGGGTTTGAAGTGCATTTGGGTCATTTTCTATGGTAAATACAGGTTTCCTTCTTGCATTAACGATTGCTTCTCCCTGAGCTTCTAATGGGGTTCTTGTATTAGCTACGTAAGCTCCCCATAGTGCCCCATATCCGATCTCTGCATTTAGTTTACTCATTTCTCCGTTAAGACTATTAAAGAATGCACCTCCCTCGTCGGCATACCTAGCTGCTGAAAAAGCACCAGATCCAAGCTGCCCTAAGTAAGATGCACCAGTTAAATCCTCAGGCTTTTGACCTGCGCTTACTACACCTGGCGAAACTCCATACGCAGCTAATGTGGGCGATACTGAATTTGCATAGTTGGCTCGTTCTAGCCATGCTCCCGACTGAGCATCAAACTGTGCAGCACTCATCTGCCGCTGAGATAGCATACCATATTGGGATCCTTGTTGCTGCAATCCGAACCCTTCGAGTCCAAATTGGCTCTGCCCAGCCTGAAGATCTGCTCCTATGCTCGCAAAACTTTCTGCAATTGCAGCCTTTCCTAGAGTTTGCTGTGCATCCATCCACAGATTCTTTGGGCCTCCAACGTTATGTTGCCAAAAATTTTGGCCGAGGCTTTGAGCATTTTGACCTGCCATTATCCATTGGTAGGCTTGATCCATCTTGCTTTTTGCTTGCCCAGAAAATCCTCCATAGCCTTCGTTTCCAATCGACGAACCTCCACCATGTTGTGTACCCATTTGAGCAATGTTTCCACCTAGGTTTCTCCCTCCCAACAATGTTGATCCATATCCTTCATTTCCTGCAGCTGAGCCTCCTCCAGGTAGAGAGTCTCCTATACGAGTAGATCTTGCTGCTATTCCTGCAAGTCCAGCTTTTCTAGCCGGATCTCCATGATTTGAGTAAAAATCAGCGGTAGCTTGCCCAAGAGCAGCCTGTGAAAGATTTTGAATAATCCCCCCCTGCCCAGACCAGCGTGCCCTACCAGCAAATACTGCGGTATCGAGCATTGCCTCTTGTTGTTGTCTTCCATTTCCCATGATTCCATTGAGGGCTTGAAGGCCTGAAGCTCTTTGTTGCTTTACACCTCCCATCAATCCTGCCTCTAGTTGTTTATTACCAGAGGAAAGAGCGCTTGTAGCAAAACCATTCTGTCTCGCATTTTTGAGCATTGCAGCCTGCGACTGCGATGCTGCATTTGCGCTGGCTGCTGCAGTTTGGCTTGCTGTAAATGCGCTTCCTGATGCACGTCCCCCTTCAGATGCTGCACCGCCAATAAATTCTTTAACCATCCCTGCTACTGCAGCTTTTGAACCAAGAACAAGTTGTCCAGCAACCATTGGTACTGCAAAGTACATAGCTGCCATCAAATAAATATAATATGCATTGGCACGATCTAGATCCATCGATGCACCTAAAAGCATTCCTAGATCAACCGTTCCGATTGCATCGTTGAGGGACATAAGTGCATTGCTGCCTGGCTTTGAAATAACAATATCAACAACCTGATTTCCAAAGCATGGAGGATTTGTTTGCGCACCTACTCCTAAGGAACCGAGAATGGTATTTCCTGTGCACCTAACCCCAACATGACTATAGTTTGAAAATTCAGCAACTTTTCTAAAAACTACAGCTGCATCATCGGAGTTTCCAAGCATCGACCAAATGCCTCTCTCTGCCATCATTACAATCGCAAAGCCAACGTCCCAAAGCTTCACCCATAGCCAAAAACTCATCCAGCTAAAAAACATCTTGTGCCATCCAGGCACAACCATCGCCATACAAACAAATGGATATGCAATCGCTAAGAAATATAAGAAAAGTCCCTGCAAGTAAGGCACCATCAATGCCCAAACATAAAGCTCACCAAACTTAGATTTAGATCCAACCGTTCTTGTGTAAATGTCTGCGTATGTCTTTGATCCTTCAGAATCAGATCCCTTTGGAGCTACTACTGGAGGTGCAATTGCAAACTCGTTTCTTAAAATGTGAGCAGTAATGAGATTTATTAAAAACTGTTGCTGGGCGAATTCCTTTCCTCCACCAAAGAAATTAAATCCACCAAGAAGAGCTCCTAAGCCACCTATGTTGAAATTAAATCCCCCTAGCGAACCACCAGAATCAACTCTAACTTCTGCTGGCAAGTCCCATCCATAAAAAAGAGCACTTGTTACGATCCCAGGACTTGTTTTTCCTCCTAATGAATTATTTATTATCGATCCAAGTGTTCCCTGAAACGCAGGCATAATATGTGGAGCTTGCGACATTAATCTTGCATAAGTGTGTCCAGCTTCCCACCTAGCTCCAATTGCAATTGCCCATAAAAGCTGGCTACATGTAACTGATTGAGAAGCACCATAAGTAGCTAGTATATCATTTCCTTTGATGTAGTTCTCACCAAGTCTTGATGCCCTCAAATATGACCCTGGCGCACCTGAAGAACTAGTACCCGATCTGCCATCTCGAATAAGAGAGGCAAATGTGAACGGAGTAGGTATAGAGTAAGTGTCAGTAACCCTAACTACCTGCTCCTTACTCCAAATTACTGATGGAGGAAGGTTTTTCCCTTTTGCTGTGTTAGCTTGAGCTAACGCCGCAGCATTTACGGCTGTCTTAAACCTATCACCACACTCTGATGATAGGAATGTTACAAAAACATCTCTTAGTGCAGCATCTGAAAATTTTGCACTTGTTACAGTTTCAAGCATCCCCCATTTCAGGTTCGATAATAAATACCAAGGGCTATCTCCGGTACTAAAATGTGCTGCACCGCCACTTCCAGGAACAGCGGAGTATGGACCAAACCATGAGACTAGATTTTGAACAACACTGCTTACAAGCATATCAAAGTAAGCGAATGCCCATGCGACTTGAGCACCATCATCGCCACTTAAATTAGGTGGTAGATATAAAGTTTGCCCTCCAAGATCAAATGACTGAATGTTGAGGTTATTTTTCCTAAATGCACGAGTTCCCTCGATTCCTGGGTATGCTAGTTTCCAGACTTCAGATTGATTTTGAATACGTTTCCCTATTTCCCACCTATTTCCGAGTGAATTTGCAGGAGTTGCAAGTAAGAAGTGATAAAGAGCAGGCCCCATAAAGAACCATAAGTAAAGCTTCGGCGGCATTCCAAGTGCCATTGAGATCAAACCACCAGCTGCTGCACAAACGTAGAATAAGATCGCTAAATTTTTAAACGAAGAAAATCTTAGAAACTCTACTATATCAGCTTGCGCCCAATAACCTTGGGTTGCCATCGCAGCAGCCATTGGACTAAAGGCACTTCCGGTACATACCTCCTGAGGGCAATCAAAAAGAGCATCGATTCCGAATTGAAGCTGCAGTAATGACTGTAATAGTAGAATCATTATTTAAACGGAATTCCGCCTCCTGCTGAAACTGCTCCGACTCCTGCAAGGGTAGAACCGCCAGTACCTCTAACCCTATCAAGATCATTAGCTAGTGCTACTGTAAGCTCATTGAGCTGTTTAACTCTCTCAGCGTAAGTTACCTCGAATGGTCTTCCCTTGAACTGATCACCATTAAATCCAGCAGCTTTTCCCAGACTCTCCCTAAGATCTCTAATCGCCATCCATTCACCGTTCTCGATTAACTTTTCGTCTTCTTTAGGATAACCGTAGATTCCTTCAAGCTTTTTAAATACCGTAACGGCCTCGTGTGCCATTTGAGCCAGGGCTATATTGTGGGCAAACAACATAGAGAATCGTACTCTAGGGCTGAATACTTTTATTCCACCCTCAGTTCCACCTTTTTCGATCATTTCTAGATATGTTGAAATCTTATCACCATCATCATCAGATAGCTTTGAGCAATCTACTTGAACCTGTCTTGGGGTAAACTCCCCACCCGTTCCACCAGATGCAGGTCCCTCTACTATTGGATTTTCATGAGTAACAAATAGCTGTTGAATAGCAGATGGAAGAGCAACATCAACTGCATAGAAAGGTCCAGCAGAAAGATTTTTTAGTCTGTTTCTTAGAGGAGTCGCAAGGCCGGCTTTTTTCAGCCTCTCCCACATATCGTTTGGATTTACAGTTGTCACATTTTGATTCATGTCTGATTGTGAAAATGCTGAGAATGGAACATAGGTGTTCGTGGCTCCATCTACCCTATTTTGATAGTTACAAAGTATATGGGTTGCGCCCATTAAATCTCTGTAGGCTGCTTTCATTAATTCTAAATATCTTATCTTTGGAGTAATATGCTTACTTTGGTTATGAAAATGGGAATTTTGAGAAAATAAACTATTTTGAAAGGTATACCTTACATCACCCGCATAAAGATCCATCCAATTTTTCAAGAAATCGAGTTCTTTATGTGCATCATCCACAGACTTAATGTTTGTTCCACCTGAAAAGAATCCTATCACAGCACCAACTACTTCAAGCTGAACTCTTTTTCTAAGAGTTAATATCTCCCAAAGATATAAAATATTCGGCTCTTGAAGTCTGCTCTCTCCGAAAAATTTCTTGAGATTAACTGCATTATTATGTCTAGCCATTATAAAAATTGGGTGCGCAGGATATGCTGCAAGATGTGCATTAGCTCCTAGTTCAAGCACGGCTCCGCTAACATTCAACTGACCTTTTTGCGCAAGAGATTCACAGAACTCTAAGGCCGCTTGAAAGGGAGGAACAAATACTGTTGGACTAGTTTTCGCCTCTTCCTGTTTCTTTTTAATATATGCATCAGCACATTGAATTATACCAACTTCTGCTTGAGTAAGGTTTGGCTTATGCCTTAGCTGACCAACTTGACCGCTCGTTACAGCTCGTTGAGCACTTGCTTCAGCGTTTTCTAATGCAACAGCCAGAGCTGGAGATATGAAAGATAAAGATATCCCGGTTAGTGCTCGTGATGCTTGCATAGCTGCAAGGTACCTAAGAGTTGCGCTCTCTTCCAATAAAGTTCTTGATGTCTCTCCATCAGTAGAGCTACCTGTTGTTGAGCTTATAAAAGAGTTATTTCCTCTCGATACTAGAAGACTAGTTTGCTCAGTTTGTTCTTTAAGTTGACTCTCTATCGGCGATATATCCTCGCCTGGCGAGCCCATTCTCCCGATATTATTATTTTCTGTTTCTGCAGCTGTATTAGGTTGAAAGTGAAGCTTCTCTCCGTCAGACATTCTTTCACCATTTATTGCTTTTCCTATTACATCGCCGGGAATAATAAACTGAGCATTTGCATAAGAAACAATTAATAGAACTAAAACTAACCTCTTCACTTAACCCCTCCTAGCATTAACCGTAGTCGCTCAAGTAAGTAATGATCCCCACGCCTACCAACCTCGATTACCGCTTTCCCAGAATTCTTTGCTACAAAAACTATTGATGGAGCTCTTTGAATCTTAAGATCCCTTGCAAGGTCATTACCTGAAATTATTGGATATGAAATCTGGCTTCTTGTTCTAAACAGTTCCCTATCAGGTTCGCTATCTAAACCAAATGAAAGCGCTGCAAACCGAACTTTATCATTCGACTTTATATTTTGAAAAACTCTCTCTATGTATCCTGCAGCAAATAATGATTCCTCTTGTTTGGTATTAACAAAAACAAATACATCAATCTCTGAATCTTTAAGTGGTGTCTTACCATGCTGGCGACGCGCAAACGCTATTTGCTCCTCTTTACTTCCAAGGAATCCCTTATTCTCAGCTTCCTGAACTGGATAGATTGTCTTTGGATTGTCTTCTTCTTCAGTTGCAAGTTTTAAAAGTTCTTTTGCTTTATCTGATAGTTCATGTTTACTAACCGCGTCAACACTCTTTAAAGCTTCTATATCTTCTTTGAATAAATTCTTTTCTGCTTCAGAAGCTATACTCCAGGCTTGAGAGCTTTCATCTATTGCTCCATCAGTAGCCATTGCAAGACTAGCTAGGTTGCTAGTTCTGACCACTCTTTCTCTTGTGGTCTTCATATACCTCGCATACTGCCTTGCATACTCTTTTGCTAAAGTTTCATCACCAAGATGAAGAGCTGCCATCATGCCTTGGAAAGGTTTTGGGGCATCTTTTGTTGCTAAAACTTCTGGCTCTTCTTTTGGATCTCCGAATTTTTTAAGAACATCATCTTTAGAAGCTAGCTCTGACTGGTCTTGCTGTGGAACAGCCCCCATCTTGGCTGCTAAAAGTGCTTCTTCTTTTTTACGCTCTTCTTCCTCTTCCCTTTTTAGCTTTTCCTTGAGGGACTCTCTTTTAAGATTTGCATTAAATACCCCAAACTCAGGGCCTGCTAGATTTTCTGGCTCTGGCTGAAAAGAGGTTCTTGCTGAGTCTGAGTCGAAAAATCCAGGGTTCTCTTTATAGAGTTCACGTGCGTCATCGCCCTGATTTTGGGCGTAACTACTTGAAATTATTAATAGATACACAAGTAACCGCATTCGTCCTCTAAAACCTTATCTACCTAAAGATATTGAATGATTCAGAGAAAATGGGGCTTAGGATATTTACATTAGAAGGATTTATATATATAATTATATATATGAAGCAGGTTGCCTATAGAGTTAAAAAAGAACCGAGCAAAGCAAGCGTTTTTATGAAAGTAGATGCTGATGTACTAGCCTGGTTTAAAAGCTTTGGTCGTGGATACCAAAACCATATAAATAAAGTTCTTAGAGCCTATAAGGAAGTTTCTGAAGAGAGAAAAAAACTAGCTCAAGAACTATTTGAGCGCTATTACACCCAATGTTTTTGGCACATGAAAAAAGATTTAATTATTTCTGATGAGACCATTCCTTTAATAGTAGAGGGGTTACGCAAGTTCGGCGGAAGAATTGGATATATTGAAGCAGATAAGTTATGCCATTAACTAATTTTCAGGTTATGGTTCTAAGATGCATTGCATCTAATCGCTCTCCAGATAACTACATTGCAGGTTCAACTGTATTCAATAAAAATAAAGATTCTATAAGGTTTTCGAATCATATAGATTTATTTCATGATCCTACACTAATAATTCAAGACTCATATGATGCTGACAGAAAATCTCTATTAGATGCCGGTCTTAAAGTTAACCTTCTCTTAGAGCGTAGAACGTTTATAAGAGCATTGGTCTCTAATAAGGATGATAGTGTAAAACTTGAGTGGACAACAGATTCTGCTTTTAGATTCTTCCCTGTTATCAAAGACGATGAGCTAGGTTTTAGACTTCATGACTTCGATTCAGCAGTCAACAAAATTCTTGCACTAGCTGGTAGATCTGTAGCAAGAGACCTTCTTGATATACTCTACTTACACGACAAGATGTTTCATCTTGGAACACTATGCTTTGCAGCAAGTGGGAGAGATCCGGGACTAACACCGGATATAATTCTGGAACTAATAATAAGAAATGCAAAACTATCCCCAGAGTCTTTAGCAGCTGAAAGCCTAACCTTACCTATTGACCCAACCTTTATAAAGAAAAGATTTCTCAACGCTATCGATAACGCGAAGGAGCTTTTAGAAAAACTTCCAGCGAAGGATATAGGGTGCGTTTATATAGACAGCTCAGGCAATGTGCCGAGAGTACCAGCTAGCTCTCACATCCCACACTTTGGTTCTCATAAAGGTGCCTGGCCTATGGTTATTGAATAAGAATAGCTGTGTATCTCACTTCGGAATTTACGGCGCACCTCTTGTTTTATCGGAAACACCTTGATCATCGCGCTATTTTTGCGCTAGCAAAAATGCCGGAAATACCGAGGGCCGGACCTCGCGATTGTGGCCTAGATTCTCGCCTGCTCGAATCTAGAATCCGTTAAGGCTCGACTACATCGCA
Source organism: Deltaproteobacteria bacterium UBA2409 (assembly GCA_002343185.1). Classification (GTDB taxonomy): domain Bacteria; phylum Bdellovibrionota_C; class UBA2361; order UBA2361; family DDRT01; genus UBA2361. Next base: position 44,379 of record DDRT01000005.1, on the reverse strand, counting down.
AAGCGATGTTACTCGCTCTTCGGTCTATGACTTCCCTGTTTTT
>DDRT01000005.1:0-44057 GCA_002343185.1 Deltaproteobacteria bacterium UBA2409 | reverse complement strand
TGCCAGAAATACCGAGGGCCGGACTTGAACCGGCACGGTGTTGCCACCCCAGGATTTTAAGTCCTGTATGTCTACCAATTCCATCACCCCGGCGAATATTGAGTTAAATCAATACGGTAGGCTACGAAGACTATACTATGTAAGAGTAAATTTAAAGAGTTCCACTACATCGGCACTCTTCTTCCATGACCAAATGCTTTTCTACTTATCTTAATTGCTGGTGGCGCCTGTCTCCTCTTCCATTCACTACTTAGTAGAAGCTTCCTTAATTTACCGGTCAATGCACTGTCCTCAACCTCCCCACCCTCAATTAGTGTATCAACGAGATCTGCAATATCCTGCGGTCTGCCTCCCATTCCTTCTGCATCAGTCTGGTTATCTCTAAGCTCTGCAGTTGGCTCTCTATCAATAATCGACTGTGGGATTATCTTTTTATCTCTATTTATGAATCTAGCAAGTTCATAAACTTCTCTCTTATTAACATCGCCAAGCACACTTATCGCACCTGCAAGATCCCCATAAGAAGTTGTATATCCAAGTGCAAGCTCAGTTTTATTTCCAGTATTTAATACTAACGAACCGTTAGAATTACTTATACTAAACAAAACCCCCATCCTGATTCTACTTTGTAGGTTCTCTAACGCAGTATCCGAAACTGAGAGTTTTCCTTTAAGTTCACTGGAAAAGTTTTGAAATATCTTTTCAATTGAGAACTCAACAAAATCTACGTTTAGATTTTCTGCAAGTTTTTTAGCATCAGATCTGGTTCCCTCACTATTGTATCTTGTAGGCATCGAAACCAAGGTGACTTTTTTTGAGCATTTTGCTGCCAGGGCAGCAACAACAGCAGAATCTATTCCACCACTTACTCCGATTGTAATACTGTCAGATTTTGTTCTGGATAAATAACTTCTTAAACCTATAATTAAAGCATTGTAGATCTCCTCAACCTCGCTTAGCCTTCCTGATACCTTATTATTGCGGGAAAATACCCCCTCTTCTCCAAAACCAAAAACAAATTCCCCGTCATCTCCAATAAAGAAGCTTCTACCATCAAAAACAACCTCTCCTTCATATCCATCAAACCCACCAACTGTATTTACATATAAAAATGGACACTTTAGCTTTCGAGCTAATCTTACCCTTTCATCAAACTTTCCTTTTTCATAGGGAGAAGCAGATATGTTAATTACAATCTCTGCTCCCTTCTCAAGCAATTCCTGACCAGGATTTATACTGTACGCTTCAGTCCAAAGATCTTCACAGATCTGTAATCCTATTCTTCCTAATTTAGATCTTATGACCTCCGACTTTTCACCAGCTATGAAATATCTTGTTTCATCAAAAACATCATAGTCTGGAAGTAATCGTTTATCTTGAATCCCAAGAACTTTTCCATCCTCTAAAAATGCAGCTGAGTTATAAACTACTGGCCTACCGTTAGATCTCAAAATTCCTTCCTCAGATCTCATAAAACCTAGCACCACTGAGATCCCTTGAGTTTTTTTGGCTATACGAACTAGTGCCTCTCTTTGAGAGAGCAGAAAATTTTGATTAAAGGTCAGATCCAAACAGTAGTATCCAGAAAGAGCTAACTCAGGAAAAACTATTAATTTATATCCTTCCTCTTTTGCTTTTAATGAAAGATCAGTAATTAAGCGTTCATTACCCTCAATATCAAAAGGCACTGTTCCAACCTGGGCTATACAGAAGTTGCTATTCATTTGGCCTTAAAAAAATAGGACTGGATAAAGACTGACCGGGCAATGATCGAACCTGCCTGATCTGGTTTTACCAGACCTTGACTTTAAAGGACTGGCTAAAGCCAGTCCAGACAAACTTAACCTTGTAAGAGTAATTTTTCTACAGAGAGCTAAGCAACCTCTCTGTAACTGCCTCCCAAGGCTCTGCTTTGGCTTTATTTGAGAGCTTATTCCAGAGTTCATCATCCTTTAAGATCCTCTCTGCTGCTTCCAAAAACTTACCATTATACTCAGTGGTACCAACTGGAGGTTCAATCAAAATTCCAGCCTCTCCAACCGTTTCAGGCAACCCTCCCTCTTTAGTTGCCAACACTGGGCATCTGGCTGCAAGTGCCTCAAGTGCTACTATACAGGAAGTTTCAACAAAGGAATTAGGGTAAAACAAAAGTGCACTTTTTTTAAACTCCCTAGCAAGAGAGCCCTGTGAGATGTTTCCTCTAATAAAAACATTAGGAAGCGAAGCTGCACGCTTTTTTAATCTTTCAAAATCATCCGCAAGCTGCCCCTTAAAGCCACCATCACGTGCATACACATCAAATCCACTAAAAACGTGAAACTCTAACTTTTGATTCTTCTTCCAAAGTTCATGAAAAAGCCCTAAAGCAAGCGGAAGACCTCTATTTGGAGAGCTTGCAAAAATTAAACGATTTTTATCTCTAAGTTCTTCTCCTTTAAATCTATCTAAAAAAACACCATTACCAATTACAGAGATTTTTTCAGAAGGAAACCCGCTGGTAGTTGATAGAATATTTTTTTGCCACTCTGATACACATAAAACCTTATCAACCTTTATTCTAGGATCGCCAAAACCAATATTAACTAACTGCTCAGGGCCATCACCTGTCCAAAAATACTTCTTTTTTGCCTTAAAAGGATCAAGAAGTGGCGTCCATGACTGAACCGTAATAAAATAATCAAACTCCTCAGAAAGACTAATCGAATTTATATATTTCACCCTATCTGAAGCTGGTTCTTTATGAGATGTTAAAACAACCACCTCGTGCCCATTTTCAGCTAAACAGGATGCTACAGCTATAACCCCGGTCTCAGTGCCACCAAGCGGTCTAGTTGCAAGTGTTTGTGCATCGATAGGAACAATGCTGCCTGCATGAAAAATGAATCTCATAGCTTACTTTGTTGCACAAAAAAACGGCCGTGAATAGTATTAACAAGCTTTGAAAATCCTATATCTCATACATACCATCGATAACCTTGGGGGTACTGAGCTCCACACTAAAACCTTATCAAAAGAAGTTTCTAACTTTGCTCAAACATGGATAGTCGGTCTTTCAGGCAAAGGTGTTGTTATAGAATCAAAAGGTGAACGAACTGAGATACCCTGCGAACTTCCTCCATTTCCAAAAACACCCTATCAGTTTGCCCCCCTAGAGAGAGTCTTAAAGGATGTAGTTGATCACATTCAGCCAAACGTTATTCATATTCAACATTTTTTAAGATGGCACTATGGAGTTTTAGATCAATTAGTATCCACAAAAATACCTGTATACCTTACCCTTCATGATTATTTTCTTTTCAGTCCAGCTTTTACATATCTTGCAAGCACTTTCGATGAGTACCTCAAAAACTCTAAGAATATATTTGGTACTGACGAGAAAGATTATCTGGCAGAACGTTACAAAAAACTTACAAACTCAGTTCAACGAATAAATCAATTAATTGTTCCTTCAGCATTTTGTGAGAGAGTTTTTGCTAAAGTTAGATATCCCCAAGTAATTGAGCACGGAATTACCCCGTTCAAAGTATCAGGAGAAGGAAAAAATATCGGATTTGTTGGCTCATTTCTTCCTCAAAAAGGTTCGGAGGTGATCTTAAAACTTGGCGCAAAAAGAGATCCCCTTCTACCTCCAATCTTAGTTTATGGGGCAGATGGAGAGGCTCCAGGGTTAAAATTCATGGGCACTTACAGTGAATCAGATAGAGGGAGAGTATTTGGCGATCTAAAAGCAGTAATTATCCCTTCGTTATTTCATGAGACATACTCACTTCTACTCTCTGAAGCCTGGTTTGGAGGGGTATTTCCTATTGTGAGCAATATTGGAGCATTAGGAGAGAGGGTTAAAGAAGCAGGTATTAAATGTCCCCCTGGAGACGTTTTAGCATTTAAGAACGCCTTAAATCATATTGATGAGCACTTCTCTCCCCAAAAAGTTAGGCTCGCCACAGAGATGGCAGCAGAGTATCTTACCCTTTATGGGTAGGTTTATCCTTTCTTTAGTAATTCTTGATGAAACCGGTGACTCAAAATATCGCTTAGAGTGGCCTATGAAAGCTCTTTCAAGAAAATTCCCTGATTGGAGAGTTGAAAATTTAAGAGCCGACTCAAAAGAGAGATTTACACTTACAAAAGAGGCAGACCTTCTTTTTTTGGTTCAAAGCTCTGATATTGATCTGATTCCTATAATAGAAGAAAGAAAATCAAAAGGCTTACCAACAGTTGTTGAGTATAACGATAACTTCTATGAGCCTCCAAGCTGGTCACCCGTAGCAAAAGAATGGGGATCTCCACTTTTATGGAGATCTTATGAATCTTTAATGGAGATTTCAGATCATATTATTACTACAAGTGATTATCTAAAATCACTATATGGCTCTGTCACCTCGAAACCTATTTCTGTAATAGAGAATATCCTACCTGCTCCTCCCCCTAGCACCACTATAAAATCAAAAAAACCATCTATAGGCTGGGCCGGCTCACTAGGACATATGGCAGATCTGATAAGTATTCAAAGAGAGCTTAAATCTCTCTCAAAAGATTTTGAGATCCATCTTATGGGAAATGAAAGTATCCCAGGTGTTTTAAGTATCCAGGGACTTCACTTTACCAAATGGTCATCTATTGAGAGATATTACTCTTTTTGGGATCCTATTTGGTACGGAGTTATCCCGCTAAAAGATACAAACTACAATAAAGGAAGAAGCGATATAAAAATTATCGAGATGCTTAGCCGTGGTGTTGTTCCAGTTGTAACTTATTCAAAAACATATATGAGTTTGATCGATAAACTAGGGCTGCCAAATTTTAAGGATCCATCAGAAATTGAATCATCAATTCGAGATATTACTGAAAGTGTTCGAGGCGAGATTCTAAAAAGGGGTCTAGAGTATATTAGAAATAATAGAATTACTGAATCAAAGAGAATCGAACTTTATCTAAATCTTCTTGAAAAAATTCCTGAATCAGAAATAAGAGAGGCTGGTTACTTTGAAACAGCCGGCACGCCCTATCCTACTAGCAAACTTCAAGAGCTCCTCACACACTCCCCACAGAGCATTAAAGAGTTCTGCAATAATAACCCAAAAAACCCCGACGCGTTTATTGTTCTCTTGAAACAAAATTTAAATAACCCTAACTTTAAAAGCTTATTAACTGATGCCATCACGAGATTTCCAAAAGATCTGAGATTTAAAATTTTCTATTTCGAGAGATTTGGAGACCCCGGGAATATCATCAAATTCATAAGGGATTCAAGCCCAACAGAGAGGCGATACTGGCAGAAAATTATTGTTGAGTCACTTGGCAAATATCCAGAGCTCCAAGATCAGCTTTTAGAAGTTTATCCTTCTGATTCAAAACTTCTATTTTCTATAGCTGAAAGACTAAGACATAATGGCGAGTTTGAAAGCTCCCACGAGCTTTATCTTAGACTAAGAAGTTTAAAACAGGCAGATGAGTTCATAACAACTCTCGACTCGGCATATCTTGATGCGATGATTAGAGGTACAGAGTGAAGATCTCTCTATGTATGATAGCCAAAAACGAAGAGCACTGTATTAGTGAGTGCCTGAGCAGCGTAAAGAACTTAGTTTCTGAGATTATACTTGTAGATACTGGCTCGACTGATAGAACAGTTGAAATAGCAAAAGAGTTTGGAGCTAAGGTTATTGTCAGTCCTTGGCGTGATGATTTTGCTTACCACAGAAATGAGGGAGTGGAAGAGTCTTCGGGTGATTGGATTCTAGTGCTTGACGCTGATGAAACTTTAAATTCTGACGACTTTCCAAGAATTTTAGAATTAATTGAAGAGAAAGATACATGTTTCGAATTAACTCAACGTCACTATACAGACGATCACAGACTTAGTGGTTATACACCCTGCGTTGGTGAGCACCCACACTTTGAGAAAGATAATTTAGGTTTTTTTGAAAGTTCCTGCGTAAGGTTATTTCCAAAACATCCAAAACTTAGATTTAAAAATAAAATTCACGAATTAGTTGAGCCTTCAATTTATGAATCAAAAAATTTTAATATCAAAAGATCGGGGATAAGAATTCATCATTATGGGCACACTAAAGAAACACTTGAGAGAAAAAAGAAACACCCTCTTTATGGGTCTTTGGGTGAAAAAAAGATTAAAGAGGATCCAAATAACTGGCAGGCATTTTTCGAACTTGGGGTAGAATATAATGTTCACGGCGAGCTAGAAAAAAGTATTGAAGCCTTCAACAAGGCTGCAAGTCTTAACCCGAACTATGTTCCTCTTTGGGTCAATAAAGGTTATGTGAACTGCGAATTAGGAAAATACGAAGCGGCACTTGAAGATCAGAAAAAAGCACTCTCATTAGACCCAAAATGCTTTGAGGCATATGGAAATATCGGGGTGATATTTTTAAGAACAAAAGAGCTAGAAAAATCTATAGCCGCTCTACTTAGAGCAGTTGATATCAATCCAAATTATGTAAATGGCTTTGCTAACATGGCTCGTGCCTTTGGACATCTCGGTAAGCTTCCTGAAGCATCACTTTGCTTTGAAAGGGCTTTATTATTAGCGCCTGGAAATGAGGCCTTAAGTGTTGAGTATGCTGGGTTACTTGTGTCGACAAAACTCTTCTCAAAAGTTGAAAAAATACTCTCAGAAAATATGAGATCAGCTGATGCAAAAGTTCTCCTTAACTATTCAAGATTCAAACTTGGTAAAAGTGCTCACAGACCGACTGAAGAGCCATCGGCTCATTTAGTTAGGTTGCTTGAGGAGCTATCGTAACTTGGGGGTCAGGCCGAAAGGCCTGACCAGTCGTAATTCTTGTCTGGTCAGGATCTATCGTCCGCGCCAGCGGACGAATCAGTAATAGGGCGGCCTGACCCCCCCCTCCCCCCGATCAACCAACGATCTCTTTAAACTTCTCCCCAACACTTTTCCAATCAAAAACTCTTTGCTTTAAAAAACTCTTTCGATACTGATCATCAGTCAAAATTCTTACACATTCGCCGACAAATATTTCATCATACTGTGGATCGCCCGGTTCGCTCTTTATACAGATCCCGTTATCTTTAATCGTTTCTTTAAGTGCACCTTTATCTGTTGTTACTGGTATGCACTCTGCAGTAATAGCTTCCATAGCGGAGATACAGCTTGTTTCAGCAAAGGTATTTGGATAAGCAAGGACTTTTGCTTTTAAAAATTCTAAAGCAAGATCTTCTTGTTTTAGATTGCCTAAAACTTTAACCCCTTCGATGTTTTCAAGTCTCCTTTTTTGCTCTTCCCATTCTAAAAGCAATCCTTTATCGAACTTTCCATTTTCGGTCTCATAGACAGTATATCCGCTACATACAATCAGCTCTGCATCAGGAACTTGATCTTTAATCTTAGGAAAAAGTCTTTCAAGGTGAACTAACCCCCTGTAGGGAGTTGATGAATAAATTAATCTGTTTCCGACCTTTTCTTTTGATTTATTGAAGTATCCCCCATAAACCCCATTCGGTAGAATAGATAACTTATCTTCAGGAATCTTAGCAGTTTCATGCAGAGTTCTTTTTTGCCATTCACTCACACATAGTACTTTATCGATTTGAGATAAAACTCTCTTATCGCCTAGCCCAACATTTATAGGTTGATCGTAAGCGTCGCCACTCCAGAAAAATTTCTTCTTGGTTTTTACAGGTATAAAAACCCCTCTCCAATCCCGAACTACGACTGTTACATCAAGAGCTCCTAAAAGTCCCAAGGACTGCTCGGGGATATATAGTGGATCTGTCAGGGGTGGGTTCAAAAGTGGGGTTGAAACATACGCATCTAAAACCTCTGCAAGCCTAATCACTGCACTCTCAGTCCCTCCAAGTGGTCTTTCATTTAGGGTATTTCCATGGAAAGGAATGCAGCCCCTAGGCAAAAATAGAATCCTCATTAACTACAAAATCCATCCTTTCCTTCCTATTATCAAGTGGTTACTTTCTAGCCCACTTTTTGCAAGAAAAATTCAAATGAAACCTTTAAGGGAAAGAATAGAGGTCGAATATCAAGATCACATTGAAGCTCTATTCTTAGAGATTCAGGCCTTAGGGCCAATTAATCCGGTTGATTTCACTAACAAAAAAGAGCTTGAAAAACACATAGAGCACCTTGAAATTATTCAGGAAAAGATCAAAAAACTTGAAAAGGTCAGCGCAGCGATAAGAAAAGGCATTAATCAACAGTAAAGGGAGAACGGTTTTTTGCCGATACTCTCTTTATGACTCATTCTATTCTTCTGATCGACGATAACGAGGAGTTTCGTTTAATCGCTTCTGCCTTTCTTCTAGATGAAGGTTACGACGTTTGGGAGGCAACCTGCCCCAAAGAAGCATTCTCGATTCTCAAAAATGAAAAAATAGATCTTATTGTATGCGATCTTCATATGCCATTTTCTATGGGAGAAGATCGTAATGAATATGAAGAATCATTCAATGTTGGAGTAAAGACCGTTACAGAGCTTGCATGGGTTTTTCCTGAAACTCCAATAGTTGCTCTTAGTGCAGCAGCGCCAAGTGATCTTAACAGAATTGCACAGTACCTGACTCCAGTTCCAGCATACTCAAAACCAAGCAAGACCTACGATCTACTAACTATCGTTCAAAAATCACTTACAGGTCTTGAGCCAAGAGGGTTCTTGCAGTAACAATCCCTAAGTGGGTAAGGTTGAAATTTTTACAGACGGCGCATGTCTAGGTAATCCAGGACCCGGTGGATATGGGGTCATATTAAGATCAAATAATAATGAAAAAGAGCTCTATAAAGGCTATAAGCTCACAACCAATAACCGCATGGAGCTAAGGGCTGTGATAGCAGGTCTATCGGCTTTAAAAAAACCCTGTGAGGTGAGCGTTTACTCTGACTCCAAGTATGTAGTTCAGAGCATTAAAGAGGGATGGGTTTATAATTGGGAAAAAAGAGGTTGGAAGAAGGCGGATAAAAAACCTGCGGAAAATATAGATCTCTGGCAAGAACTATTGCCTCTTTTAGAAAAACACAAAGTCGAATTCTCCTGGGTCAAAGGACACGCGGGGCATCCTGAAAATGAGAGAGCTGATGAATTATCAGTTATGGCTGCAAATAGTGACGATCTTGAAGTTGATGTCGGGTATAAGAAGTAGCTTTTATCCTTGGGGGTCAGGCCGCCCTATTACTGCTTCGTCCGCTGGCGCGGACGATAGATCCTGACCAGACATAATTCTTGCCTGGTCTGGCCTTCCGGCCTGACCCCCCAAGCCTACTCTATAGCCTGAACCAATCTAATCTCAGCCCCACTAATCTGAACTGGCATTGTGTGACCATCAACCTCTCTTTGAGGGTTTTTAAGGGACATAGACGTAAGTCGTACTTCATCCCCCTCTTGTAGATTTTTTAAACCTCTCATCACCTCTTCCGACTCCGGAATAGCTAATATCATCTTAGCATTCTTATTTAGAAACGATGCAGGGCAAGCTCCAGAACTTTTTATCCTCTGAAATTCAGCATATTTTTCTTCGGAGAGTAGCCCTATTTGAGACCTTATACCGGCATTAAACATGAATGAGTTAAAAACCCCTCGACCCTGATCCTTGTTCATGAAAACAACAAAGTTCTCTGATTTTGGCCTACTTGGAGTGAATGAGAACTCATCGCCCACATAAAGCTCTCCATCATACACTATCTCAGGCAACTTACTTGGAAGTGCTACCGAGTATAAGAGATACAAAACGCCAATGATTGCTAGAAACCTGAACACCTAAATTTAAGGATCGGCTATTTAGGAAATTTGCTTAAGGATCTGACTCTAAAAATAAGGGATTGAGAGAATGGGATAAAATCTATTAGTTTCTTATCACAATGTACTTTTTAGTGATTCTTATATTTGCTGCCCTTTCGACAGCACAGGACAAAAATGTCGCAATTATTATACTTGATGATATAGGGGTAGACTATCTTTCTGTATATCACCCTTATGATTGGTCCCCAAGAACTCCGAATATAGAACAATTCAGGCAAAAAGGAGCTCTCATTAAAAATGCCTGGTCAATGCCCACCTGCTCCCCTACTAGATCTGCAATTTTGACTGGCAAGTATCCTTATAAAACTGGTGTTGGCTACAGAGTTCACCCCAAAAGGCCACAAGATTCCTTAAAGCTATCTGAAAAAACTCTTCCTGAAAGAATTAAATCAATTTATCCAAACTACTCAACCGCTAATATAGGAAAGTGGCATGTTTCAACTGGAGCTAAAGATCCTATAAAACAGGGATACGATCTTTTTTCCGGAACAATTTCTGGAGTAATTCCTAACTACTTCAACTGGAAAAAGAACGTTAATGGAGAACGAGTTCTTGTAAATAACTATCATACAACTGAATTAGTCGACGATTCTTTAGACTGGATTTCGGCGCAGAATAACCCATGGCTTTTATGGCTTGCATTTATAGCACCTCATCATCCACTTCATACTCCACCTTCAGGATTAACTACTGAGCGCGCTGTAACCTCAGAGAGTGATCAGTATACACTTATGATAGAAGCACTTGATACTGAACTGGGCAGACTATTAGAACAGATTGATCTTTCATCAACTTATGTTTTTATTTTAGGGGACAACGGAACCTCATCATCTTTAAAACAACCTCCGTTTAAAGGTAGCAAAGGAAAAGGAACCTTATACCAAGGGGGAATTCACGTTCCACTCTTAGTAGCAGGCCCCGGGATTCCACAAGGTAGTACAATCGAGGGTCTAATTCACCTCACTGACATTCATGCCACAGTATTAGAACTTTTAGGTATTACTTTTAATGGGAAAGACTCCCTGTCTTTTGCTGCATCATTAAAAGATCCTTCGATAGTTAGCCCTAGAAAATGGAATTATTCTCAAATATTCAATTCCGATAAGGTAGCTAATAGACTCCCTGGTCAAAAAACCTTGGATGGCATAACTGTTAGGGATCATAGATATAAGCTTTTGATTCCTGAAAAAGGAAGGAGAGTTTTTTTTGATCTAGAAACTGACCCTTACGAAAAAGTTAATCTACTTAGAAGAACACTCTCTGTCCAAGCTCATCAGTCATACAATAGGTTACTGCCAGTTGCTAGCAGAATAAAAAAGATAACTACTATAACTACCGACAAGCGAGGAGCCGGCAAGCGTCGGTGACTGTAAAAATACCAACGGCTCGATCACCTTCAACAATAACTGCGCTTCCTAGCCCCTCTTCGGCCATTCGCTTACAGACGAACGATAAACTCTCTTCTTGTTCAACAGCAAAAACCTCAGGCGAACAGGCATCAGCAACTTTAAGAGTATCAGCCTTTGCACCATCAACTGCATAACATAGTTTTACATCTCTGTCGCTTAAAAGCCCTATAAGTGAACCCCGATCTAATACCGGTAAGTGCTTAATACCATTTTCGTACATCATCTTTTTTGCGTGGCTAAGTTGAATATCGCCACCGATACTTATAACTGGATGGCTCATTACATCCTTTATTTTTGTGCTCATTTTATAACTATAGACCACCCTTAAGTGCTGATAAAGATCTACCGATACCCTTTGATGGAGGGGTCTTAAGGGCTTGAAATACGAAATTCTATTAGAATGGACTAAACTGCTTGAAAGCGGCGAGGAACCAGGCGATTTCTACAGGCAAGTCTTAAAATCACTTACTGATGCTCTCAATATTGAAGAGGCAGCGATTCTTCTTCCAAGTGAAAAAGATCATATAGAACCAATTACATATACGAAAGAATTTCACTCTACTTGCCTGACATCGAAAACTACAGAGAGTTACCACTCTTTTGATATCACATCCTTCGGTGCAATTGTTGGAGCACTTGCGGTAATTCGTCACTCACCATTTTCTACAGAGGAAAATGCCGTACTAAAATCATGTGCTTCTTTAATTGGGTTTCAATATGAACGCTTTAAAACTGGAGTTAACTCTCAACTTCTTCATGACAGACTCCAGGTATTAAATGAATTAAACCAACTAAATGCTAGAAATGTTTCCATAGACAGAATTACTAAAACTATCTCTAGAGAAGGCGCTTTTAGATTCTCAGCAGATGCCTCTCTTTTATTTCTGTCAGAATCGGATGATATGCTCGTTCTTAATGGTGCTTACGGATGTAACAGCGTTGAACAAACATTTGGAGTTGATGACGGAATCTTAGGTCAAGTTTTAAGAGTTGGAGGACATTTATCAGTCCCAACGAATCAGGCACAGGGTGACCCAACTTTACAATTTATGTGCGATCTAGGTTTAGATACGGTCGATGCCTGTGCGCTCGAAATTAGAGGTGAAACATTAGGGGTTCTTGTTTTAGGGTTTAGAAGAAAGCACGGAATAGCGTCACAAGATCTTACTAGATTTGAAGAATTCTGTCAGGGAGCAGCAGTAGCACTTGCAAATTCTAAGGCACAGAGCAGGCTTACCAAATATACTGAAAGACTAGAAGAGTTAGTCGCTGAGAGAACCCAAGATCTAGCTGTTCAAACAGCAAGAGCCGAAGAAGCTAATCAGGCAAAATCAAGATTCCTTGCTAACATGAGCCATGAACTTAGGACTCCCCTTACAGCTATAGTTGGATATTCAAGTGTGTTAGCAGATGGAATTTTTGGACCCCTTAACGAACAACAACTTGACGGACTTAATGCAATAACTAGATCTAGTGAGCATCTAAAAAATTTAATTGACGATGTTTTAAACCTTGCACGTGTAGAGTCAGGAAAAGAGGCCCCAGAGCCAAAACGAGTCGCAGTCAAAGATGCCCTAACTGCTCCATATAAATTAATTCTACAGCAGGCTATAAATAAAAAAGTTAAAGTAAGAGAGCTCGTTATACCTGAAAATCTCGCAGATCGAGGAATTTATGCAGATCCGAAGCATCTTCAGCAGATAATACTCAATATTTTATCTAACTCTGTAAAATACACCCCTGAAGAAGGTGAGGTTTGGTTAGAAGTCTCTTTGAATGTTGATAAGATAAAAATCGAGATTCATGATACTGGAGTTGGAATATCTAAAGAAAAGCAGGCTAAATTATTTGAGAGATTCGAAAGAGGAGAAGATTCGTACTCCTTGAGTCAAGAAGGAACAGGAATCGGATTAAATCTTACAAAACATCTTGTAGAGATTAATGGCGGAAGGATCGGAGTAGAGAGCGAAATAGGTCGTGGCTCAACATTTTGGATAATGATGCCATTAGCTCAAGGGGATCCTGTTCAGATCACAAAAGAAGAGAAAGAAACAACCAGGGTAAGATTAGATGGTCTAAAAGCGTTGGTTGTTGATGACAATCAGGCCACGGTCGAAGTTCTAGTTCATGTACTAAAAGCTGCTGGCGCTTCTGTAGAATCGGCAGATTCGGTTTTATCGGCTAAAGAAAGATTATGCGCTTCTGTGCCTGATATAATACTAACTGATATTGCAATGCCGGGAGAGAGTGGTCTAGCTCTAGTTGATTATGTAAGGAATGAAAAAGCATTATCGGTTCCAATCATAGTCCTTAGCGCTTGTGCATTTCAAAGTGATGAGGATGCAGCAGTAGAAGCAGGTGCATCACTGTTTATACCTAAACCTTTTAAACCAAATGATGTGATAAGAAGTGTTAGATCTTTAACTTTACAGGGAGCTCTAAATAAAAATGCTTGATACTACAACTACAGAATCGCCGGAAGAATTATTGGAAAAGCTCAAAAAAGCTCTGAAAAAAGATGGGGATTTTCCTGCCAGTGCTAGAGTCGTAACAGAGCTTAGACGTTTGGCATCAGACCCGAAAACTCCTGGAGATAAAATCACGGAACTAATACTTAGAGAGCCATCGCTAGGAACTCGGATCCTGTCTGTGGTAAACAGTGCATACTTTCAAAGAGCAAAGCCGATTATGACTATCAGCCAGGCTGTTGTTCAACTAGGAATGAAGGCACTTGCTGAGCTTTGTGCTGGACTTATCTTGCTCCAAAAATTCGTTCCACACGCAAGAAAGGATACACCCTTTGCTTCATGCTTAAGAAAAACTATTCTAACTTCCCTTCTTGCAAGCACAATTACACCTCAAACTCAAAAAGATGCAAAACAAGAAGAGACTGGTTATCTGGCAGGCGCATTCTTAGAGCTAGGTGTTCTTTTATTAGCATTTTATTTCCCTCAAGTTTACGAAAATGCTTTTAGACGAGCACAAGCAAAACAAATCCCAGTAAAGCAGGCGATTCATGAGCTAACAGGTCTTACAGTAGTTCAAATAAGTAGCGAGGTGATAAAAGCATTAGAGCTTCCTCCATTTTATCTTGAACTTCTAAAAGAAGTTGAAAATCCTACAAAAGTTGCACCAGGACAAACACTACCCATCTTAAAGGATCAGACTTTAAAACTAGGGAAAAGCATCTCTGCTGCTGAAAGGGTCACCCAAGTCATCTCTGAAGGGGGCTCAAAAGCAGCTGTTGACCATATGATTAACTCTCTTAAAAAAGAGCTAAATCTCCCAGATGGAGTTCTTGAATCATCAATAGGAGCACTTCCTGCTATGTTTGCAGAGCACTGCTCTACGATTCAACTAACTCTTCCACCCCTTCCTGAATTTGTGGCTCAATATAATCCTGAATCATCGAATAACTCAGGCTCATACGAACAAGAATATAGTTCATATGTTAATGAGATAAAGGAAGCTCTTGATGCTGGGGAACCTACTGCATCAATTTTAACTTCAGTTATGGAAGCTGTGGCGTTCGGACTTAAATTTGACAGAGTTATATTACTACTTCTAAACAATACAAGGCAGAAAATTGTTGGGAGAATGATGCTTGGAAGTGAGGCAAATTTTAATCCAAATCAATGTGAGATTGATCTCGCACAACCAAAAGTCCCAGTAGTCGCTAGCGCATTAAGATCCAAAAAATCCCACTTTGAGGGGATTGGACTTTTCCCTGATTCGAATCCGACAATGGCGATACCGATCGGTGCAGGTGATAGACTTATCGGTGTTATTTATGGGGATAGAAGAAACGGTTCTCCAATTCTGGACAAAGAAAAACAGGTAGTGCTGCATATAGCCGACCTAATAGAAAAGGCTCTCTTAGCAACATCTCAGAGGAAAGTTTAATGAAATTGTTAGTGGTTGATGATGACCCAATGATACGTGAGGTTTGTAGAGTTATGCTACAATCACTAGGTCACTCAGTAACCCTTTCAAAAAATGGTTCTGAAGCTATGGAGCTTTTTACGAGTGATTGTTTCGATCTAGTTCTATCTGATAGGATGATGCCAGAAGTTGATGGTATTTCTCTCCTCACTTGGATAAAAAGTATCTCTGATGTTCCATGCATTTTAATGACTGCTGATTCTGATCAGTTTGGAGAAGCGAACTATTCGGTTTTGAAAAAACCTTTTACCCAAGCGGCGTTAAAAGTTGTGTTAGACTCAGTGGATAGCCTCGTCATTGTTAACAAGTAGCAGGTCTCTTAAGGCAAATCCCATCGCAACCCTCATTGATTCATGAGCCGCTTCAATCTGAGCTTCCTTAAACTTTATAACTGTTCTGTAGATCATCGATGACTTTGACAGCTCAAAACCAACATGCTCGACAATAGCCTGACGTGCTTCAAATTGGTGGACAAGTTGTTCAACTGTTGGAAGCCAAAGAAAGATAGACCTTAATTCACCTGGGGTTAACCCTTGAGGGTCTACGAGGATCTGAACCTGCTCTCGCTCTTTTCTGTGCGAGATCTCGTCACCAATCTCTGGTTGCCAAACAAGTCCCGCTAGCTCCAGATCTTCAGCTAAATTTACCATAAGAAGATTTGGTTTCATTCGCCTCTCCTATAAGCCGTTTTCGCAAGAAAACGGTTTAAAAAAAATCATACCGCTTGCACAAGCAATCCGGCTACCTATTCAATCGACATTCTACGAAAAAACTTTAGTTCTCTCGTCATACTTGTAAGATGCGGCAAAAACCCTAAAAGGTACAAGAGGAAAAAGAATGGGTGTTCAGTATTTTCTACTCAGTAGGAGCAAAGTAGTAGACAGCCCAACCAGTTAGACCTAATATAAATCCCACGCAAATAAAGAACTTAAAGGCCAATGCTACAGTTAACCCGAGCAAAAAACTGGCCAAAAAAGCAACTTCTGGGCTTTCATTTATCCAGTTTCTGAGCTGATTGATAATATTACTGGAAATAGTCCTCCACTCAGATTTAGGGCGCTTTAAGAAACCAGAAAAAAATTCATCAAGAGTCACAACGATATATACTAGCAAAATTTGTATGATTCGTGAAACACTCTTAAAGGTGTGGATAAAGAGATAATACAAGCAGCAAGCAATCTAAGAGATGCTTTTTTTAAGGCAACCTATGACACTGTTTATGAGACTGCAGATAAGAACATAGCAGAACTCAGCTCTGTAAAAGAACAGGTTAAAAATCTTGCCTACTACCTGGCCAGTATTGGGGTAAAAAAGGGGGACTCTGTAGCAATCCTATCCAATACTAGAGCCGAGTGGATGATAGCTGATCTAGCTATAGTTTCTCTCGGTGCAATATCGGTCTCTGTCTATCATTCCCTTGTTGCTGAAGAGGTAGGTTTTATACTCTACGACTCTGGTGCAAAAGTTGTTTTTTGTGAGAATGAAGAACAGATTAACAAACTGAGATTTCTTTCAGAAAATGAGTTTCTGATTCCTGAAGTTGAAGATAGATCTTCAAAAAAGGTTAAGCTGAATTTTAGGAAAATTATATCCTTTGAATCAGCCCCAGAACTTGAAATAGTGGTTGAGCTTCAGACTATTTTTTCAGATCCACAAAAACCGATTGAATTTCCTCTGGTTACTAGGTCAGATATTGCTGCACTTGTTTACACATCAGGAACAACCGGTCCTCCCAAAGGGGTGATTCAAACTCATGGAAACCATCTTTCAAATGTAGTTCAAGCGATTGACTCAGGCATGTTTGCCTTAGACGGGAGTCTTTTTTTGTTTCTACCCTTAGCTCACTCGTTTGCAAAATTGATAGGATATATCGGCTTTTTAACTCCAGCCGTATTAAAGTTTCCAAGCGTAATCTCGAAAACTGAATCTAAAGTTGATTTAGTACAGGTTGCAAAGGATATGGCTAATTCTAATGCTGAAGTTATTCCAGTAGTTCCAAGGCTTTTTGAAAAGATAAAGCTAAAGCTAGAAGGTATTGATAGTAAATTAGTGCGACTAACAATTATGACAGCTCTCCAGGTTTATGAAGACAAAAAACAGAGCAAGGCATCAACACTCGTCAATTCTCTCCTATACCATGGCACCTCACCAATTCGTTCAAAACTAAAGAAAAAACTTTTTGGAGGAAGTTTCCAGCATTCAATATCAGGTGGCGCAAAACTTCCTGTTGCGGTCAACGAGTTTTTCGATGCTATTGGAATTGAGATATACGAAGGTTATGGATTAACCGAGACTGTTGTTGCTACTAATGTAAATCGAAAACACAATCGTAAAATCGGTTCCGTCGGCCCTTGTCTGAATGGAGTTGAGATAAAAATTGCAGATGACGGTGAAATTCTGTTTCGCGGACCAAACATATCTCCTGGGTATTACAATAGACCAGTAGCAACTAAAGAGAGTTTTGGTGAATGGTTTAAAACTGGGGATATTGGATACTTAGATCAGGATGGTTTTTTATTCATAACTGACAGAAAAAAAGATTTAATAGTTACTGCTGGTGGGAAAAAAATACCACCTCAAGAACTCGAGAATATTTTAAAAGGTTCACCACCTATTTCACAGGCTGTAATCTTGGGAGATGGAAGGCCGTACATTGTTGCATTAATTACGGTAGATCCTCTAGCTGAAGGGAACATTTTAGAACAGGTAAGGATAGTAATAGAAAAGTTAAACCAAAAGCGAGCAACTTATGAGCAGATTAAAGATTTTAGAATCATTAAAGAAGATTTTACAATCGAGAATGGTTTTTTAACTCCTACCATGAAAGTAAAGAGAAAACTTGTTGCTGAAAAGTTTAAAGAATTGGTTGAGGGGATGTATTTATAATTTTCTGGCAATCGACTTATCTGTTTACTTGTTCCCCGTCTCTCCGTTCTCCATATCTCCGTAAGCCGCTCGCTGTCTGCCGTTCCCAGTTCTCCGTCTCTCCGTTATCAGTTTTCCGACTGCCGATAGCAGTTTGCCGAAGGCCGACAGCTGAATAAGGGATTCTCTCCCCTACCCAAACAAACTACTTATCGAATCCTCACCATGGATTCTTGAAATAGCCTCTGCAAAAAGACTTGAAACAGAAAGTACTTTAATCTTTTCACTTCTTGCGGCTTTAGGCGCAGGAATTGTATCGGTTACTATTAACGACTCTAAGCTTGATTGCTCTAATCTCTCCACTCCTTCGCCTGAAAGAACTGGATGAGTGCAGCAGGCGATCACTCGTTTTGCACCTGCAGATAAAAGAGTATCAGATGCCTTAATCAATGTTCCTCCAGTATCAACCATATCATCAACTAGGATACAGGTTTTTCCTTCAACCTCCCCTACTACCTTCATTTCAGCTATCTGATTAGGCCCTGAGCGTCTTTTATCAATTACAGCTAAAGCTGCATTATCTAGTCTTTGAGCAAAGTTTCGGGCTCTCTCTACACCACCAGCATCTGGAGAAACTACTGTTATATCTCCAGGATAGTTCTCTTTAAAGTATGGAACCAAAATAGGTAACGGATTCAGATTATCAACAGGAATATTAAAAAATCCCATAACCTGTCCTGCATGAAGATCTAAGGTTAAAACTCTATCTGCTCCAGCAGCTGTTATAATATCTGCTACTAGTTTAGCTGTTATCGGAACTCTAGGTTTTAGTTTTCTATCCTGCCTTGCGTATCCAAAGTATGGAAGAACAGCTGTTATCCTGCCTGCAGAGGCTCGCTTAAAAGCATCAATTGCAATTAGGAGCTCCATTAGATGATCATTGCCTGGGTAGCATGTGCTTTGGACTACAAAAACATCTCGACCCCTAACGTTATCTCCAACTTCGACAGAAAGCTCGCCATCGCTGAATCTTATAACTTCAAGCCTTCCAATCTCGGTTGAGAGCGCATCACAGATTGAAGCAGCAAACCTTGGGTTTGATCTTAGGGTAAAAATGAGAAGTTGGCGTCTCATCTAAAGTAAGTATAACCTTTTAAGTTGCATTAATCGAGCTGCAACCAGAACAAATATAACGATACTCCTGGCCGGGTAGGGATCGAACCTACGAATGGCGGGTTCAAAGCCCGCTGCCTTACCGCTTGGCTACCGGCCAATAAGCGAGTAATAGGTTTATCAGGGAATGGGGCATTTTATCAACTGTTGATTCCATAAATCATCAAGAATAGGCTTACAATCAGGGAGACTTAAATTATGAATAAATACCTACTTTCAATATTTGCTTTTATAGGGTTTGCAACAGCAGCCCCAGTAACACTACCTCAGGATATTTCGTTTACTGACGGAGCGACATCCTGGACATGGGATAATGTGGCTGTTAGCGGTGGTGGACTTACTGTTGAGGATGGTGAATTTAAAGGTCTATCTGATGCTTATGATAGCCACGCATACCTCAGCGTTGATGGGGTAATGTATTCACCTTCTGTCAATGCAGACCTGAGTGATATATCTGTCAACTCAACTGTTATAGGTAAATTACTAACTACCGATACCGTTGTGATGAGCGGCTTAAATGTAACCCGTAAAATCCTATTTTTTAACACCGCAAAAGAACAAAGTGCAGTAGCAAGAGATATTACTATCTTACAAAATCCTACAAACGCTCCAATTTCAATTGCTGTTGCATGGGGAGGAAATCTTGGCTCTGACGGTAGCACTGCTGTTAGGGGAAATAGTAATGGAACCAGCTCTTTTGACGTAAAGGATATCTGGGTAATCACGAGCGATGATAGTACAAACCCATCAGACCCAGTACTAGGACACGTTGCACAGGGTAAAAGTTGTGTTGTTAACAGACCTGCCGGCTCGGTACTTTTGGAAGATAATGCTTTTCACTTATTCAATTTGACTATACCAGCTGGTGATACATTGTCAGTAGTCAACATTCTTCAGATGTCAGATACAAATGCTAATGGCATAAGTGCTGCTTCAGTAATTTTTGGGTCATTGGATGGACCTACAAATGCTGGAATATTTGCCGACCTAACTGATGA
Source organism: Deltaproteobacteria bacterium UBA2409 (assembly GCA_002343185.1). Taxonomy (GTDB): domain Bacteria; phylum Bdellovibrionota_C; class UBA2361; order UBA2361; family DDRT01; genus UBA2361. The sequence continues at coordinate 23,882 of DDRT01000005.1, read as the reverse complement.
AGAAAAGGATCAGATAGTTAACTTTGGATTCTCTGATTGTAAGGCTGATTACAGAGCGTTAGTGACAGATGCACTTAAGAAGGTTAAAAAACAGATCGCTCTTGGGAAAAGTGGTAAGGCCGCAGTTACAGCTACTAATCTAGCTGACGCTGAGGCTCAAAAGTACGGAGACGAGATTACGCTTCGCACAGGAAAAACAGAGGCTGTGTTTTTAAAAGCTAGTAAAGCATCAGTAAGTGCTGTTAAAGCTGCTGCTAAAGCAGGAAAAACAAATTCTTCAGACTTTGAAGCACTTAAAACCAAGGCACAAAGATCACTGAATACTCTTCTTAAAAAAATTGTAGCTGAGTAATCCAATAATTGAAGGGGGGGGCAATCTCCCCCCTTTTCCATCTACTAAAAATCAGCCAGAATTGAAGGATGAAATCTCAATCTGGTCTTACCCTTGTAGAAATTATTACTGTTCTAATTATTCTTTCTCTTTTGATGGGGTTCTTAGTAAGCAGACTTTCCGGTGCCGGAGATTCTGCTAAAGCTGGCATTAATGAACTTCAGATGAAAAAGCTTCAGAGTTACATCAATCAGTATCAACTTAGATATAACACACTACCTTCATCACTAAGAGATCTCATACAGTGTAACGACCAAACAGGCCCGTCGTGTCTTCCTGTGGTAAATAGCGAGGATGAGCTTGTTGATGTATGGGGTACTGATTACAGATACTCAGTTGATGGCGGAGGCAGAACTTACACCTTAAAAAGCTTAGGTGCCGATCGAGCAGAGGGAGGAAGCGGAGCTAATGTGGACTTCACCCTTTCAGGCCCGTAGGGGATTTACTCTAATTGAGTTAGTCTTAGTAATTATAATCATTGGAGCCCTTTTTTTAATAGTTGGTAGAGGAACTGGATCTTTTGCCTACTGGAAAGAAGAAACTTTTCTTCAGGAACTCAGAGAGCTATCAACTTTTTTATTTTCTCAATCCGCTGCCGATCAAACACACTACAGAATTGAATTCAGCGAGAGGGCATATAGAGTAGGAAGCTTTGAAGAAGAAAATTGTGATAACCTAAGCTGCTCTTTAGCGCCATTTCTTGTTATGGCCCCCCCTACAAGAAAACAGATCTCTTCTCCTCCATCATTCCCATCATTATTTGAACCAAAAGCCACCCCACCAACCCTTACTTTCGAAGAGGGAGTTGTTGACTTCTCTCCACAGGGAATAATGGGATCAAGCTTAATTAGGATTAAAACTGACCGAGGAGGACACTTTACAATTGCAATTAATCCATTAACAGGAATCTCAACACTATATAATTACCGATATGAATAAGGGATTTACTCTTCTAGAGATCATGATAGCAGTACTGATACTTTCAGTTTCCATGATCGTGCTCTTAGGACTTCAAGCTTCTGTATTAACACAGGAAAAGCGTGATTCCGAAAGACAGGAGGCAATTTCAGTTGCAAAGCAGATATTGGCTGCGATTGAGCTCTACCCTGAACGGTTAAAATCTGGCTCACAGCCAGCAAAAGAGCTACTGAATTTTCTCTCTCCAAACTCTCCTGCCGCTAAAGAGAGTGAGCTTTTTAGTGACCTTGAGGTAGAAATGATATCTCTTCCTGACTTCCCAGATAAAGATCTTGAACGTGTCAGTTTAACAATCTCATGGGGAAGTTCTGAGCTAGATAAGGTTAATTTTATTTATGTACGACCAGACCCGACTCTATAATAGGGGCTTTACTCTTGTAGAACTCGTATTTGTAATCACAATTTTAACGATCGTAATTGGGGTAGCCTATAGAGGAATTCAGCAAACCTTAGAAACAAAGAAGTTTTTGGAAGAACGGAGAGAATCTAACGCTCTTTTAGGTGCTATATTGTCCAGGTTCAACCTCGAATTTCAAGGAATGGAAAAATCGATCCCCCTACTTCGGGCAATGCAGGTACATCCAAGTGGCTGGGGAAAAATCTTTGTAATGGGAGATAAAAAGAGCGTTTATTTCATTATTCGAGATCCAAGCAGTAAAGTCCCACTTTCTCAGGTTGGTTACTTTGTCGAACCTGATGAAAACAGGGATGACACACTCTATAGAGAGGTTGTGCCTTATATTAGACCTCCTGATGAGGCCTACAAAGAAGCTACCAAGGTTGCTCTTCATAGAGGGGTGGAGGATATACGATTCTTATTTAGTGATGGAACGAATTGGGTTGAAGACTGGGGAACTCCACAAAGAAATGATATCCCCGTTCAGATCTACTACCAACTCTCAGTATTAACCCCGGGTGGACTAGTTAGGACTTTAGAGAGCACTGTGGCACTAAAGAGATGATTGAATTTTTGGGGGCTAGACTAGAAGGGCTAACTCGCTTATTCCTTAACCGTGACCTTGGGCTTGCTCAATTTATGGTCACGCCTACGCACACGGTCAAGGGGCAATCTCCATCCCTAATAAACCACTACTCTTTCTGGGATATGCGTTTTTGCTTGACTATAGTATTCTTATAGCTCGATGCCTGAAGTGCTCTCTATCGATATCTCTGAAGCTCCCTACAGGTCATATCTCGTTGACTGCACTAATCCACCCACTTTGCTCCAAAAGCATGAGGTTATGCCCGAGGAGGGAGAAGATCTCCCAGCCACTTTAACCAGGTTAACCGAACCACTAGGAAAATCCTTCGACGAAAGTGTTCTATTCGTTGGATCTCCACATTATCACTCATTAATGATTCATCTTCCTTTTTCAGATCACAAAAAGATCTCTCAAGTTCTCCCGGGTATGATTCAAGATCTGCTCCCTTTTGAACTTGATGAGTTTTTAGCAACTCCAACCATCTCACAAAATGGTTCCACATCTAGCTCACTTGTTCATGTCGGAGTTGTAGATAAGCAAAGTATAGAAAGGGTTTTTAAGGCATGTAGAGCAATCAAATTAGACCCTATACTAATAGCACCAACCACAGCTGCTCTCCAAACACTGATACCAAAAGACGCTAAGGATCGTGTAATGATAATCGTATCTGATAGATCTAACACCTCAATTGGAATATTTGTTAATGGCAGGCTCGTATCGGATAGGGTAGTTACCAAGGAACCATTAAAACAGGTGATAGCATCTTTAATTCAAATAACTCCGGTAGAAGAAATTTGTTGGTTTGGAGATGAGTGCACTGTAGAGGGAGCAAGAGTTTTTCCCTTACCTGCTCCTACTAGAGAATTCTTAGCCGTTTGTGGAGCTACTTTAGGCTCTGTCACTGACTCAAAGCTATTACCTGTTAATTTTAGGGTCGGTGAATTTAAGTTAAGTCCCAGGATTGGGCTTCTGCTTAGATCTCTTGTTAAAGCGAAACGAGCTGCATTTTTTGCTCTTTTGGTTTTCTTAACATTCATCGCCACTAAATTTCTCTCCCTCGAATATTCCGAGTCTTCTCTTAAAGAGGCGATGATCGACCAAGTACAAAGTGCTAATCCATCTCTATCAATTGGAACTGATCCAGGCTCAGACCTTCGTAACGCAACATTAACCCTGGAAAGACAACTTCAAGGCTTAGGAAGTATTCAGCAGCTATCCCCTGTTGAAATATTAGCTATGGTATCTAAAGACATTCCTTCTACAGCTGGAGTGCAGATTCAGGTTTTCGAGGTTAAAGAGGGCGGTGTTCAACTTGAGGGAATTGCCCCGGAATATCAGAGCATCGAGAGACTAAAAAAAGAGTTCGATAAAAAACGGGCAACTTATTGCTCTGTACGATTGTCGAATGTAAATGATCAAAGGGGTAGAAAAGTGTTTAGATTTGATTTGGTTATATGCGACAAAAGCTCCTAATATATACTGATCAGGCAAAGAACTGGTATTTATCAAGGGACAAGAGAGAGCAAACGCTTCTTCTTTCAATGGCCTTACTTGGAGTATTCATCTTTTTTTATATCTCAGTATCCTCCGTTTCAGGAGCATTAAGAGAGAGAGAATCAAGAGTTGCTAAACTTAAACAAGACTTAGACACAGTAACTGAGATCCGCAAGCGTTACATCTCACTTAAGGATAAGCAGAAAGGAATTGAAGCTTCATTTTCTGAGATGAAATGGGATCAATCAGAAGGAGAAATGACATATTTAGAAGGCTTAAAATCAAGACTCCTGGCTGGCTCTGAGAGTCAGAATGAACGATTTAGAATCGAACCCCTAACCACAGTGCCATTTGGTGAAAAGTATGAGCGCGCACAATTTAAACTCACAGTTTCTGTCACTGATCTGAATGCACTGGTTGGGTTTTTATCCGAGATTTCGCATGGAAACAGACCTCTATTAATTACAAGAGTCAGGGTTGAGCGTAGACCTGCTGGTGATTCTCTTTCGGTGCAGCTCGATATCAGTAGCATTAGAGCCAAAGTCGCATGAGAAGAATACTTTTCCTGTCCCTCATTCTTGCTTTTCTGGCACTGATCTCCACTGGCTCTTTGACTGAATTAGTTCTAGCTGGAACAAAGGCAAAACTATCTTCATATGGAATTTTAGCTAGAAACCTTGAGATTCAAGCCCCGCTCTCATTAATTGCCAAAGAAGTTGTACTACCAGATGGAACAAAGCTCTCAAATATTAAGGCATCTCCCAGTCTTTCTGGTTACTTGAACATTATAGGTGAAGTTTATGGTGGTAGCTTTGATGGCGCTCTAACCCTTGATTCAAAAAAGGCAACCTTCGTTAATCTTGATGCTGCTAAGCTTCCAAAAATAGGAAGATATATCGAGGGTTCAATAAGTGGATTCTTTGAAGAGGCAATCAAGCTTGATCTTAAATTAAGTAACGGAGCTGTCTATTATGAAAATATTGTTCCTAAAATAGACATTAATATTCTTGAACTAAAGGGCGATCTTAAAGATAGTTCATTTAATCTGTCCTTGAATAGTAAAGCAGGAGAGCTAAAAGGGCAGGTTAAGCTAGCAGGCGTTAAATTAGAGGGTCAAGGATTAGGTAAATTAACAGAAACTGGCGTAAAGGAGGTTGGCCCATGGCTAGCACTCCTTGGGGCAACCGATTTAAAGGCCAATGAGGAGTTTTCTATTTCAGTACTTGGCTCAGTTGCTAATCCAGTGGTAAGGATACTGAGGAAATGATAGGCGTAGCGATAGCTTTAGGTGTTCTCGGTGCAGCAGCATCCTTAGGACTTACTTTTTTTCTTAGAGGTCAACTTACAGGTGGAGTATCAAAAGCACTTGAAGATGGAACCACAGAAATAGAATCTCTACATTCTCAGTTTAAAGAACTATTAAGGGGAGCAGATCTTGTCGGTAGCAAGAAGCAGCTTCAAACTCTTGAAACACAACGAGACAGCGAATCGGCCGTGTTAGAATCTCAAAGACAAACACTAAAAGCTATAGAATCTAAGTTAGCTCAGGCTCAAAAACAGATAGAAGAGAAAGAGGCTTATCATCAAGATCTTAAAACAGCAAAAGCTGACGAGGAATCAAAACTAAAGGCTCTCTTAGAGAGATACTCAACTTTAAGTTCAGAAGCGATTGCACTTGAGCAACAGGTTGCTCAATCAATGAAAGACCTGGATTCCCTAATGTCTACTGCTAGCCTTTCGCCTGAACAAAAAGCTGTCTTCACCTCTCTTTCAGAAAATCTTGAGGCAGCAGGGAATAGACTCAGAGATCTTATTACCGAGTATGAAACAGTACATGGTAGACTAAAAACACTCTCTGACCAGTTAGCTGATCTTGAAAATGAGTATACTAGGTTAATCGAGCAGCAGCTTGGGGATTGATCAGTCAGACTGGACTGGCTTTAGTCGGTCCTTAACTAAGGTCAGTGTAAAGACCAGGCATGAACCTACCTACTTAACCGACTGAACTACAACTTTCATAAATTGTAGTCCCTGCTTAGTAACTCTCCAGTAACTACTCGTGAAATCACCTTCAGGGTTAGGAACTACCAGCTTTTGCCCTTCAAGAATAAAAAGGTATCTTTGGGTTTCTTTAGGATCGCTTAAACCACTTCCAGCAGCGATATCATTTACATGAAACAGCTTACTGCATACTGAGGGGTCATTACCGTCACCAGCCATTGATCTTAACACTGATATCTGATTCTTGTGAGCATCACTAAGTGAGCTTAGACGTGGTTTCTTTTTAGCGGCTTCTCCCATGGCTTACGGAGTATACATCCATGGGACTTCTTAATCAAAGCCGCTTTCCCTTTATAAGTACGTAAATACAAGGGAGTATAACCAGTGTAAAAAACGACCCTATAATCATCCCAATAACAAGGGTATAGCCTATACTATTTCTGGCTCCTGAGCCTGCCCCATCAGCTAAAATTAGAGGAAAATGACCGAGTACAGTTGCAGCAGAGGTCATTAGAACTGGTCTCAACCTAACAAGACTAGCCTCTTTGACTGCATCTAGAACCCCTCTTCCATGCTCTAGTAATACGTTTGCAAACTCAACTATTAAAATACCATTTTTAGCTACTAATCCTACCAGGGTAATTAGTCCTACCTGAGAGTAAATATTTAATGATGTGAATCCATAAAACATAACAAGCAGCGATCCAAAAATTGCAAGAGGAACAGTGCCAATAAGAATGATGAATGGATCTTTGAAGCTTTCGAATTGAGATGCGAGCACTAAGTATACTACGATAATAGCAAATATTAATGGCAACGTTGAGGCACTTAACTCTTTCCTAAGCTGCCTTGATTCACCTGCATAATCTATTGTGTAACCAGCAGGTAATACCTCCTTTGCAATCTTCTCTAAAGTGCTCAGGGAAAAATCAACTGAAAAAACTGGCACATTCCCAGCTTGAATGGTGGCTGAATTTAACTGCTGAAATTTTGGAAGCTCTCTTGCTTCAACCTTATCCTGCAAAGTTGCAAAAGTAGAAAGTGGCACAACATCAGGTCCTACAGGAAGGTTCAAGATTGACTCTGGTGTCAATCGATCTTTTCGCTGAATCTGAGGAATAACTTTATAACTTCTACCCTGAATGCTAAATCTATTTACATAATTTCCACTGAGAAGGACCCCTAAATCTGAAGCTAGATCGTTAAGCTTTAACCCGGCAGAATTTATCTTGTCTTTATCAAATATGATTTTAGATTCTGCTAGGTCATATTTAAGATCCGAGTCAACGAATGTAAATGCTCCGGAAGCAAGTGCTTGGTTGATAATTTCTCTTGAATACTTATAAATCTCTGGCGAATCCTCCGTTGAAGAGATTACAAGTTCGATCGGGAAATCACTACCTCCGGGGAGAGGTGGCGGAGTTGTAACAATTACTCTGATTCCAGGCACTTCTGACCACATTCGACCAAATCCAATCTCTGAGATCTCACCTGCTTTCATCATTCGAGGTGTAAATATTCCACCCTTTCGCTCACTCCAAGGCTTTAGAAGTATCCCCGAAAACCCACCTCCTGGCTGAGTAAGTTGAAATGATTGCTTATACTCAGGAAAAGATGTGAACACCTTCTGTACTTCTTCAGTATACTGTGTAGTTTGCTCAATAGTAGAATTAGGGGATGCTTGAACGATTCCAAAGACGACTCCGGAATCCTCCATCGGAGCCAACTCTTTAGCTAGAAGAACACCTGACGGGATAAAATTTCCTAAAACTAAAAATAATCCAACAGAAAGAAGAAGTGTGAATACTGTCGAAAGAACAACCATTACCCTATTTGGCAAAATTAAATCTAGGAGTAACCCATACAACTCTCTTAAACGATCTAGTTTCCCATCAACAAATCTCTTAAATTTTCCAGGCTCTTCGTTCTTGAGAAGTCTTGAGCCCATCATTGGACTAAGAGTCAATGCTACAAATCCAGAAACCAGCACTGCGCCAGCTAAAGTGAAGGCAAACTCCTTGAACAAGGCTCCAGTAAGTCCACCTTGAAGGGCAACTGGAACATAAACGGCTGCTAAAGTTATCGTCATAGCTATTACTGGCATTGATAGCTCTCTTGCCCCAAGTAGAGCAGCTTCCATGGGGGTTTTACCTTCACCAATATGTCGCTCTATATTTTCAAGCATTACAATTGCATCATCTACAACGATACCAACTGAAAGAACGATAGCTAGAAGAGTCAAAAGATTTATAGAGAACCCTAATAAGAAAAGTAAGCTTCCAACTCCAATTAATGAAAGTGGAATTGCTACTAGAGGTATCAATACACCCCTTACAGATCCTACAAATAGAAAGATAACAACCATTACAATAATAATTGTTTCTGAAAGGGTAAAAAACACCTCCTTAATTGCATCATCAATATAAGCAGTTGCATCGTACGCAACAGACACTATAAGAGATGGAGGTGCTCGTGACTGTATACCAGGAAGCTCCTCTTTAACCCTTTTAATTACCTCTAAAGAGTTTGCATTAGGCAAAACCCATATACCCATGAAGGTTGCCTTTTTTCCATCGAATCGAACTTCATCATCATAACTTTCTGCCCCAAGCTCCACGTCAGCCAGATCTCCGAGCCTCACAAATGCTCCATTCTTGGAAGAAATTACTAATCGCTCAAACTCTTCTTTTGTACTTAAGGTTGCATTAGTGCTTAGATTAAACGAAACCATTCCTGACTTTGTTTTTCCTACCGCTGCTAATACATTGTTTTTAGTTAGGGCGTCTCTGATATCTGCTGGACTTACTTTGTGCGCCTTAAGCTCCCTTGATTTAAGCCAGATTCTCATAGCAAAGGTTCTAGCCCCCAAGATATCTGCTTTTTGGACACCAGCAAGTGCTGAGAGCTGAGGCTGAACCACTCTAGTCAGATAATCAGTAATCTCATTCTGCTCCATTACATCAGAAGCAAAGCTAAGATACATCGAAGCTATTCTAGTATCGCCTGATTCTATTGTTATGGTTGGTGATTCTGCCTCAGGAGGGAGTTCGTTTCTAACCTGAGCTACTTTTGCTTGTATCTGAGTAAGAGCGTCATTTACGTCGAAGTTAAGTCTAAGATGAGCAAAAATTTCACTAATCCCCTGTTTGCTGGAAGATCTGAGATAGTCTATCCCATCAGCACTAGCAATAATCCTCTCTAGAGGCGTTGTTACAAATCCTCTTACTAGATCTGCATCTGCCCCAACGTAAACGGTTGAAACTTTTATTACAGCTAGATCACTTCTTGGATACTGCCTTATGGACAAAGACAAAAAACTCATAACCCCTCCGAGGAGCACGAGAAGACTCAGACAGATCGAAAAAACTGGGCGTCTGATAAAAATATCTGTCACGAATTTTTAACCTTTGGATTTTGAGAGCTCGATGGAGCGGCATTCTGATTTATCGAAACTTTTCCATTTGGAATAAGTTTAAAAGCTCCACTACTTACAACTAGTTCGCCTTCATCTATTCCTGAAATAACAGCAATTTGGTCACCTTCTCTTTGCCCAAGCCGAACAGTTTTTTGTTTAGCAGTATATATCCCATTTTGCTCATCCTCTAAGACAAACACTGAATCTCCGAATGGAGCAAAACTTACACTCGAAGTTGGTATTGTTATAAGATTTTGCCCCTCTTCAGTGATAACCGTTACTCCAACAAATAATCCGGCCTTTCCACCAGTTTGAAGAACTCCTCTCACACTTACCTGTCTTGTTTCAGGTTCTATATTAGGGTTAACGCTCTGTATGACACCATTAACCACACCACTCCATAGATCTGATGTTATCTCAAGCGGAAGACCAACCTTTAAAAGATTTACAAAACGTTGTGGAACAGAAAAATCGATATAGAAAAGATCTTCAGAGTGAAGCTCAACGATTGGTTGACCAACTGAGAGATATTCCCCCTTACTGACAAGTCTTCTGCCTGCTTTTCCTGAGAAAAGCGCTCTTATCTCTTTTCTTTCAATTTTTGCCTTTAAGCTATCAACCTTAGCTGCTGCAGCTTTGGCACTACTCTGGGAAAGATCAAATTCACTTTTACTTATAGACTTCGTGTTCAAAAGATATTTGGCTCGACTATACTGAGCTGTAGCATTTTTAAGCTCTGCCTCAGCACCAACTAAATCAGCTAATTCTACTGATCTATCTAACCTGGCAAGAACTTGTCCAACTTTAACAGCTTCTCCTGACTCAAAGAGAATCTCCTCTACTAACCCTGCTTCTTCAGCCCTAACAGTAACTCCTAACTCAGGCGTTATGGTTCCCGATGAGGTGATTTTTGTTCTCCAGTCTCTCACAAAAGCCTTCGAAGCATTTACGGAGTCAGTTGGAGGTATAAAACCACCACCACCAAATATAGCCATCAGTATAAATTTAAAAACAAACAGCAATACAACGACTGCAAGAGCAATCAAAGCCGCTCGCAACAGACTCTTATTCATTCAACCTCTTTAAAAGAAAGCGTCGAGCTTAGATCCTTCGAACAGACCACTGCTCTATGTACTCCAGTAGGATTTTGAAGCAGCTCCCCAACTAGTTTGAAATCTTTCTTTGATGTAGCTAAAACCTCACTTCTTCTCAAACTCCGCTCCTCATCTGTAATACCTAAAAGATAAAGATTTCTTGCTCTGACCCCTCTACCAGATGGAGAAAGTGGTTGATCGGCGCTACCGATTGTTCCAATAATCGATCGTGTAACTTCCTCAGTTGAAAAATTACTTTCAAGTAAATATCTTGAAACAGAGTCATAAACGTCAAACGATCGTTTAGGTTGTGGGTCATCCCAAGATTGAAAGTAAACGAATGAATTATCTCTGTCGTATCCACAACCAGAGCCATAGGCTCCTCCACCTACTCTAATCTCATTCCACAGGTACGTATCGCTCACTTGAGATAGGACAACATCCACAGCGCCAGAGGCCATAGAACCTTCAACTAGATTGATCTGAGCAGTATATGCAACCCTTATAGGTGCAATTAAAGCTTGATCTGGGGAATTTTCAGGAAGTATCTCGCCCCTTAAACCTTTACCTGTCCAAACCGAAATAAGTTCTACCTCTTTATCTGTATTGCTATCTTCTTTTGTGACTGAAAGTGAAACATTCGAATTACAAAAGAGAGTATCTCTTATTCTAGTTAAATTACTTTCGATCTGATCGAAAGATATCTTAGATAATGACCTCAAAAATTTAAGCTGTTCATATCCACCTAAAGTCTCTTCTATAACACCTGGAACTGTTAAAGAATAAAGAGCTCTCCGATGAGCGAAGCCATAAGGCCTTGTACTAAGTGCCTGCTCATAACTATCTCTTAGCTCTCCAATTATCTGGAGAATTCTGTCTTTATCACTCAAAAGTACCGAAGTAGAAACCTCTCCCAAAAGTTCAAGCATCTGTTCTAAATTCTTATCTATACAGGAACTTTCAAGAAATAATTTAAATACTGGGTTCTTGGTTGATCTATTAGTACCGGTTAATCTTGAGAGGGTAATTCCACCAGTATATCTTTGAATCGATTCGGTAAGAGCTACTAAGCCTCTTTTTGAGGTACCTACTCCAGTAAGAACTCTTGAAAAAAGAGTTACCCAGGGTAGTAGCTCATTTGGAAGCTCGAATCCATCAAATCCATACTGAACATAAGTCAGTCCATTAGTTTTATCTTGAGTTAATAAAATCTCGTTATTATCTTTTAGTTTTTTTCTACTAAGTGGATATTTTATTATATCACTTGATAGGTCATCGACAGTAAGTGTTGGTACAAGCTTTAGAAGTTCTTCAGAATCTGGACTAACATCGTCAACAGCAGCTTGAAGTTTCTTTACTTTTTCAACATCATTTATCTTAATCTTAGAAAGCTCTTCTTCTTCATCCAATTCAGCGGATTGAAAAAGTTTTGGTTCAGGATACAGTTCAATCAATGCTCCATCGCTTGGGTTTAATCTCCCAACAAAAATGGATCTTAATTCATCAACTGACAAAGCCTGTACTTCCTCAAGTAGGTTTAGGTTTCGAAATGGTCTATCTCTGAAGATCCAGGGTGGTATGATGTAGGACAAAAGTTGAATCCCTTTTGATGCACTATTAAATACCTGTTCTCTTAATCTCATCTCATAAGCTGCAAGTACGGATGAAATAGTGTCATTAGAGAATTGTTGTAGGTTTTTCAGTGAATTATCTATTAGATCGTACACTGCTTTAGTGTTTGTTACCCCTCTCAATCCACAAGAGAAGAATGCATCACGGTTTGTATCAACCAATCCAAATCCTGCGGTTCGCTCTCCAAGGCCCGATCTAATCAGATCAAGATATAGAGGTGAGCCCTGACTACCATAAAGTGCCTCCTCAAAAAGACTCCATACAAGCTCTTCCTTAAGCTCTCCACTAAGTTTTATAGACCATGCTTTAGAAGCTATAGATTTACCTTCACCTTGATAAGGGACAGATAGATCTTTAACCCTTCCATGCTCTACATCATTTTCAGTCTTTTTTGAGACTATTGGGAAAGACGCAGTTAATCTGTCCTCTATCTGATCAAGAATTTTATCTAGATCTAGATCTCCATAAAAAATTACTTTTGCGTTCGAAGGATGATAAAATTGCTGATGAAAGGAAACCAATTCTTGATATGTAAGACTTGGAATCTGAGCGGGATCTCCGCCCGAATCATTTTCATACTGACTGTTTGGAAATAGAGCTTTGAGGGTTGTTCTATAAAGCAAAGAATCTACATCGGCATAACGTCCCTTCATTTCGTTATATACAACGCCTTGTCTTGTTAACTTACCGTTAAGTCTGTAATGCCATGCCTGTCTAGCGAATGTTTCTTCTGTTAAAAGTGGGTGAAACACTGCATCCCAATAAACAGAAAATAAATTATCAAAATCTTTTAGATTCTGACTTGCCGCAGGATAAACTGTATAGCTATGGGCTGTGTAAGCATTTAAATAAGTATGGAGAGAACTTTTTAGAAGTGCTGCAAATGGATCCTTTAATGGGAACTTCCTTGAACCACATAAAACTGAGTGCTCAAGAATATGAGGTGTACCTTTAGAATCAGAAGGCGGAGTGTAGAGCGAGATAGCGAAGGTGCGGTTAGGATCTTGATTTTTTAAAAATACTACCTCTAACCCTGTTTTTGTATGCTTAACCCAAGTTCCATCAAAGTTAGGGTTAGAAATTTGCTCTAATCGGGTAAAACTTTGGCGCATATTTGGCAGAATCCTTCTTGAGATGACGTAGAGGTTGATCTTACTTTTTACAGGTCTAAGGAGCAAGTCTCCTTAACTTTTCTCGTTTTCTGATCGGCAGAAATATCCGAAATACTGTATCTTCCTCACTCTCACACTCTATTCTACCTCCGTGATCCTGGACGGCAGCTTTTGCTATGGGGAGACCCAAGCCAGTACCTCCTTCCCTCCTTGAATAGTAAGGGGTAAATATCTTATCTATCTCATCTTTTGGGATAGGAGAGCCATTATTCTTTATTTCAATTACTACCTCTTCACCTTTTACACCGGTAACAATGCTGACTTCAGGCGAGGGGTTAGACTCAGAAAATGACGCGCAAGCATTATCAATTATATTTATCAATGCTCTTTTAATCTGACCTTCATCGATTAATATTTCAGGAACATTCGAATCAAGAATTACCTGAATTTTCACCTTTAAATCAGCGTAACCAAGCGCAGTGGCATGGACCAGGGAATTTATAGAAACTAAAGAAAGTTCTCTTTCAGGAAGTCTCACATTTTTACTAAATTCAACTGACAATCTTCTTATAGTTTCAATATGCTCAAGGATTATCTCAACTAACTCTAATCCCTTTTGATCTACCATTTTTTTCAAGCGTTGTGCGGAAAGTTGCATCGGAGTCAAAGGATTCTTAATCTCATGTGCTACCCTTCTTGCAACTTCCTGCCAGGCTGCATCATGTTCAGCAATAGATAGCTGTGTAACATCATCTAAAACTACAACTACACTATTTTCTGAAGAACGACCTACAGTGACCACGATCTTTTTTGAATCGAAACTGACAATTTCCTCCAGTCTTCCAGTCGACAAACCACCAGTGACAACAGCCTTTATTTCTGGAGGCAGAAGTTCATCAAGGGTATTTCCACCTCGTCCCAAGATTTCAAAGGCCACCTGATTTACAGATAAAATATTTAGGGATTCATCTAAGCGTATAATTCCGACACTGAGATTAGAAACAATCCCCTCAATTTCCTTTGTCCTACTCTCCAAGGAGCGCCTAGAATCCCTAAGATCGGCTAACATTCTATTGAAAGACCTTGTTAGAATGGCAAATTCATCACGCCCTCTTTCACTAAGAACAAACTCCAGCTCTCCACGGGCAACTCTTGTGGTACCTTCAGCTAATCTTCTGATTGGCTCAGAAAATTGTCTTGAAAAATAAAAGCCAAACCATAAAGCCCCAAATAATATAAGTACGACTAATATACCAAGAGTAACTATATAGCCGGATTGAATAGTTCCTCTAACTTCTTTTAATTGCTGATATTCTTTGTAGGAATCTGTAACAGCTGAGATAGCTTCTGCAAGAATTGGATCTAACTGCTTTGATAGGACTAACACAAAGCTTCTTGGATAAAGCTCAATTTTTTCATAAACACGGATGAACTGATGAGCCCCTTTTCTTTCAAGACCAACTGAAGGTTCACCCCCAAGAGCTCTAACTATTGCCTTTTCGTCAATTGAGGGCTCTTCTACAGTAACAATATTACTAACAGAACTCGATATTTCAGCAGCTCCGCCATGAACTATTCTTAGGCTGAAAAAATTATAACGTGCTCGGAGTTCGTCTAGTACGGTGTTCATTCGATCTTTTGGATACAACCTTCCAATCTGTAAAAGATCAGTATGAATTTGTTTTGATTCTTCTCTTACTTCTCCTGATAGTTTTTCAATCTGTCTCCTTGCCACGAGGATACTACCATCCACAGCAGCTTCGACCTGAGGGGCGAACCAGCCATCTAAAACTTGCCTAACCAGGCCACTAGCAAGGAAAAATGTCACGGAAAGTGGAATAAGAGTTATTCCTAAAAATGCCCCAACTAGCCTGGTTCTTATTCTTGATCCAAATATGCCCTGTCTTCTATCAAAGATTAGTCTAGCTATATTTCGCCCTAAAAGTAGAGCAAAAACACATAAAATAACTATAAGAACATTAAGAACAAAGAGACCAATTCCAGCATCACCTTTCAATTTTACAAATAGGGCAAACAGAGCAACTGCCAACAGAAGCACTATGGCTCTAATAGTAAGCCCTGCTCTTTTCCACCAAACAGAAAATCTGGTGCGCTTACTTACCATGCCCTATTCAAACTCTATCCATCCGCTAGTATCACCCCTAAACTCAATCACCCCTAAGCTTAGTATTCTGGAGATTCTTCTAACTGTAGAACTATAAGAACCCTTGCAAGTTTCGGTTACCCTTACAGAAAGCTTTCGACCTTCAAGTGATATTGGAACCAAACCGGAGGATCGAAGAGCCTCGAGTGCATCCTCTTCTGATTGAAGCGACCTTTCCTCAGGATCTTCTCCATCACCTAAAACATCAACCAAAAGAGACAGTTTTCCACTTATTGGATCTTTTCCTACCTGCTTTAATAGGGTTAGCACTTCGTCACACTTGTCAAACCATAAACTTCTAGGTTTACAGAGCCGAACTTCGAATTTGTTCTCTGTTGAGAATCCCTTACTAACACACTCCCTAAATGAGGTAACTTTAGGGTCAGTTGAATTTATATTCACCCCAGTCTTTTCTTCATCTACCCACTTAACTTCTGGAGATATTGCAAAAACAGTATTAACAAAAATCAGAACAAATAACACTTTCAAAATAGCCTCTCTTGTTTTCGATTGAGCGGTTTCCCAAGATGAGAGTACGACTTCTCTGTTACTTCACGTCCTCGCTTGGTTCTAATCAAGAACCCCTCCTGTATGAGGTATGGTTCATAAACATCTTCAATTGTTGCAGGATCTTCAGCTACAGCAGCAGCTAGGGATGAAACTCCTACAGGGCCACCAGAAAAATTTTCAATCATTGTAGATAAGATCTTCCTATCCATCTCATCTAAACCAGCCTGATCTACCTGGAGCATTGAAAGAGCCTTTTTAGCTATATCAAGATTAATCGTACCGTTACCTCGCTCCTGAGCATAGTCACGTAGCCTCTTTAAAAGTCTATTTGCAATTCTAGGGGTGCCTCTAGATCTCGCCGCCACTTCTCGTGCAGCGTCTCCCTCAATTTCTACTTCAAGAATACTGCTAGATCTCAAAACTATCTCAGTTAACTCATCTTGGGTGTAATAGTTCAGTCTAAGACTAAGACCAAATCTGTCTCGAAGGGGCGAAGTTAGCAAACTGGTTCTTGTTGTGGCACCAATAAGTGTGAATGGTTTTAGAGGTACTTTGATAGATTTAGCAGCTGGCCCCTGACCTATCAGAATGTCTAGCTCGAAGTCTTCCATGGCAGGATAAAGAACTTCTTCGATGACTCTATTTAGTCGGTGAATCTCATCTATGAAAAGAACATCTCTTGGAGATAACGAGGTCAAGATTGCAGCAAGATCGCCTGGCCTTTCAATTACAGGGCCTGAGGTTGAATGGAATCCAACACCAAGTTCGTTAGCCACTATTTTTGCAAGAGATGTTTTTCCTAATCCCGGTGGCCCATGAAGAAGGGTATGATCAAGGTGCTCTCCCCTAGTTGAGGCTGCCCCACAGGCTATTAATAGATTCTCTTTTATTGCTGCTTGGCCAGTATACTCTGAAAACTTACTTGGCCTTAAAGATGTATGGCTTTCAATTAACTCTGCATCCTCAGTAATTTCGTCTCCCCAAGTTTCAGTCACGGGTTAGAATGTAGCATATTCGTAAATTCAGAGCACGGTAGCATGGGGGTCAGGCCGGAAGGCCTGACCAGACAAAGGCTAGCAGTTGCCTGGTCAGGCCTCCCGGCCTGACCCCCGTTTTGTTTCTTCGTCTGCTGGCGCAGACGATAGATCCTCCCAATGCCACTTACATTCAATTCTAAATTATCAGTGCTTGATAACTGATTTTTGAACACAGAGTGCTCAGAGTTTCACAGAGTTATCCAAAACAAACTACTCTGCGTAACTCTGAGACCTCTGCGTCCTTAAGTTTTACCAAATTAAATTAACCACTTACACAATGAAGGTAAGTGGCATTGACAGATCCTCCCGGCCTGACCCCCATGCAAATTATCAAGGTCACCCAAGATCATATAAATCTTAGCGCTTCTTTTACTAACTCACTGGCATCACTTCCCTTTGCTGCCTCAACTGCCCGTTCTGCATCTTTTCTAGGTATACCCAAGGATAAAAGTGCCAAAATGGCATCACTAACAGCTGAAGGCACTTCAGATTGATGCTCTAAGACTCTTTCTCGAAGTTCTAACACAAGCCGTTCTGCCGTTTTTTTTCCGATACCTTTAAGTCTTGTAAGTGCAGTAACATCACCAGAGGCTAGGGTTTGAAGCAGAGTCTTAGGTTCAGTCGAAGAGAGAATATCAAGTGCTGTTCTTGCACCAACCCCATTAACTCTTAAAAGGAGTCTAAAAGTATTTTTTTCTAAAAGAGAATCAAAGCCGAACAAAAGTAGTGCATCTTGCCTCATCTCTGTGTGAGTGAACAAAGACACAGTCTGGCCTACAGATTTATTAAATGGATTGGTAACTTCAATTTCGTAGCCGACACCACACTCTGTTTCTATAAGAGCAACCTTCCCATCCAATTCACGTAAAATGCCCTTTATACTTCCGATCATACAGCTAACAACTCAAGCTCAGAATCATCTATTTCAAAATTTGAGATCACCTCTTGAACATCATCATAATCATCAAGCATGTCGAGAAGCTTAACCATTAACTTAGCTTCTTCTCCGCTTAGGGTAACTGAGGTTGCCGGAATATATCTTATACTCACTTCGCTTCGAGATAAATTTAAGGCTTCAGAAACTGTATGTACTAATTTTGGATCCGTAGAAACCTCAAAAGTATCCTCTTTTTCCTCAACATCATCTGCTCCTGCTTCTAGAGCCAACTCTAAAAGTTTCTCCTCTGAAATCTCATTCTTGGGGACAGATATTATTCCTTTCTCTGTGAATAAAAACGCGACAGAACCACCAAGATTTCCACCACACTTTGAGAGAATATGTCTTACATCAGCAGCGGTGCGGTTTTTATTGTCGGTTATAGTCTTTATCATCATTGCAACACCACCTGGACCATATCCTTCGTAGGTAATCTCCTCGATTATTTCGACCTCTCCATCACCACTACCTCGCTTGATGGCTCTATCTATATTATCATTGGGAACACTCATCGCTTTAGCTGCTGCAATGGCGGTTCTTAGTCTTGGATTACCATCGGGACTACCACCCCCCGTTTTAGCCGCTATCTGGATCTCTCTAAGGTACCTTGAATAGAGCTTAGCCCGCTTGGCGTCAGTTACCGCTTTTTTTCGTTTAATTTGCGACCATTTATTGTGTCCAGCCATACTCAAAAACCGCATTGCAGTTTATAACAAGTTGATGAAGAAAGCGATCTGGATTTTAATTATCCCCTGCGTAATAGCGATCGCTATCTTTTTTTATATCGATTCAATAGTTGCAGACTGGATTCAAGGAAAATTTAGAGTTCCCTCAGGTATCTATTCAGAAGAAGAGGATCTTATCGATAGACCTAGAAGCTTTGTTGAACGGGCTCTTTTGACTAGAGATTACATCGAGGTAGCTGAGAGTCCTAATGAAGCTGGAGAGTTTAAAAGAACAGAGACTGGACTTTTGATTTTCAAAAGAAACTCTAAAGAGCCAACTATTTGGGAACCGGGAGATCCCCTTCTGCTAGAGCCAAGACTTTTAATCCCTTTTGGAGAGCAGAAGAACCAAACCCCTATACCATTAAATCAGATGCCAAACTTCTTAAAAGATGCCTTTATATCGATCGAGGACGAGCGATTCTATTCCCATTCAGGAATAGATCTTATCGGAATTAGTAGAGCGTTTTTTGCAAATATAAAAGCTATGCGCTTTGAGCAGGGAGGCAGCACTATAACTCAGCAACTTGCAAAAAATGTTTTCTTTTCGAGAAAAAGATCTCTGGTGCGAAAATTTTTAGAAGTATTTGCGGCTTTCAGTATTGAACTTCGACTAAGCAAAGATAGAATTTTGGAGAAATATTTGAATGAAATTTACTTTGGACAGGAAGGTTCAGTAGCAATACACGGAGTTAGCTCTGCTGCTTCATATTTTTTTAATAAACAGGTAAATCAGTTAACTTTATCAGAGAGCGCTCTACTTGCAGGAATGATCCAGGCTCCCTCATATTTTAATCCAAGAAAGCATCCAAGCAGAGCTAGAGCCAGACGGGATTTAGTATTAAAAAAGATGTTGGAACTTTCAAAAATTACTGAGAGCGACTATGCCGCAGCCGGTTCGAGTAAGATCACAACGGTGAAACGCGAACAAGATAAAAGAATTGCTCCCTTTTATGTAGATACATTAAGGAAGCTTCTTCCTGAAGGAGAGCTTGTAGTTCACTCGGGATTAACTCTTCAAGAATGTGGTGAAAATGCTATTTCAGAAGGTATATCTGAGCTCTCTAAAACTTACCCCGCGCTAAGGCGCCGGGAACTTCAAGCTGCACTAGTGGCGATCGATTCTAAATCGGGTCTGGTTAGATCTTACGTTGGAGGTAAAGATTATAGGGTTAATCAATTTGACAGAATCTCTGAAGGAAAGAGGCAGATAGGATCAACAATTAAACCTTTTATTTATCTTTCAGCGCTTGATAAGAATCTGAATAATTACAAAGTTGCAACATTAGCAAGCATACTTAGCGATGAACCTTTAAGCATTGAACTATCAGGTGGTAAATATTGGTCACCCGAGAACTATGATAATTCCTTTAGAGGAGATGTAACTCTAAGATATGCTCTTGAGAAATCTCTAAACATTCCTGCTGTTCAGATTACGAGGAGAGTTGGTGTAAAAACTATAGCCAGAGTTTTATCTGAATTCGGATTAACAGACTCCCCTCCCTTAGTCCCTTCAATCGCACTAGGCGCAGTAGAGTCTAATTTACTCTCATTGACTGGAGCCTATGCTGGACTTGCTTCGGGAGGAAAATTAATCAAACCTACACTCTACAAAGAAGCACTGGTGAATGGTGAAAAGATCCCCCAAGAAACACTCAATGAAAAGAGAATTGCATCAGAGGGGGCTGTGTTTCTAATCACTGATGCTCTTCGTGGAGTTATTGAACGTGGAACTGGAAGAAGTGTCAGAAACTACTTTACCGGTCAGGCAGCTGGAAAAACTGGAACAACGAATGATGCCAAAGATGCTTGGTTTGTTGGATATACCCCAGATATTACTGCCGGGGTTTGGGTTGGTTTTGACAAAAAAGATTCCATAGGACTAACAGGGGGAGTAGCAGCAGCTCCAATCTGGGGTCGATTTATGAAGTGTGCAGAAGATCAGATAAAGCTTTCACCTTTCATCCAGCCTAGAGAGGTTATAAGTATGTGGCTCGATCCATATACCCTTGAGCCAGTTGAGCCTGGAACATATGGTGCCACAAGAGAGCTATTTATAGCTGGAACTGAGCGGTTTTGATCGGCATTATTGCGCGAATCTGTCCTTGGCTGTAAGAATAAAGGTTTATGTTAAGATTCTTTATATCATCCTTACTGTTTATTAACCTCAGTCTTGCTGAAGGTGTAGCAAGTGCCGTTGAAGTTTCAAGAGCATTTGAAAGTGTAGCTAAAGTTTTAACCCCTTCTGTAGTTAGCATACAGGCATCATCAAAGCCAAAACCGCAAAACTTACGCCGCGGCCAAAGGATGCCCAACGATCCATTCTTCGATCAGTTTAGAAAATTTTTTGGTGATGAATTTTTCGAACAATTTCCCGATGAACGCGGGGGGCAAAGTGGTCTGGGCACAGGTGTTGTTGTGTCAGATGATGGGATTATCTTAACTAATCATCACGTCGCAGGAGAAGCTGATATTATAAATATTAAAACAGATGATGGCAGAACTCTTAAAGCTGAAAGAATCGGTACAGATCCTAAGTCAGATATATGCGTTTTAAAGTTAAAATCAGGATCTGTCCCTGCAGCTAAGCTAGGAGATTCTGATAATTTAAAAATAGGAGAATGGGTCGTTGCAGCTGGCAATCCTTTTGGTCTTGAAAATACGATTACAGCCGGAATTGTAAGTGCAAAGGGAAGATCAATTATGGGTGGTGGTCAGTTTGAAGATTTTATCCAAACTGACGCTGCCATCAATCCAGGTAATAGCGGTGGGCCTCTAGTAAATCTGAATGCTGAAGTAATTGGTATTAACACTGCTATCTTCTCCCGAAATGGTGGCTATATGGGAATAGGGTTTGCAATCCCGATCAATATGGCAAAAAACGTAATGGATCAGATTATCAGCAAGGGTAAAGTAGTACGTGGATGGCTCGGAGTGAGCATACAGAATCTTTCAGAAGACTTGGCAGCTTCTTTTAATTATAAGGGCACCGATGGGGCACTTGTTGGACAGGTACAAGAAGGCACTCCTGCTGCTGATGCAGGACTAAAGCAAGGTGACATAATAGTGAAATTTGATGGAACCGCAGTAAAAAATGTTAATGAGTTAAGAAATATGGTTGCTGCAACTACTCCTGGTGAAAAAATTCCGGTTGAGGTTGTAAGAGCAGGTTCAAACAAAACTATTAAAGTAACCGTAGGAGAACTCCCCGCTAACGTCGAAGAAGATGGCGTAGTGACCGAAGACCCACTAGCCCAAGATATTGGAATTACACTCGAAAATTTAACTCCCGAAGTTGCAAGGCAGTTAAAGACTAAAAGAAAAGAAGGAGTAGTTGTGACATCAGTGTTCCCTGGAAGCGTAGCAGAATCTGGAGGACTACAGGTGCGCGATCTAATAGTTGAAGCTGATGGAGAAAAAGTGGCGAAGGTTCAAGATTTTACCTCCAAAGTTACAACAGAAAAATTAAAGAAAGGTGTCAGACTCCTTGTTGAAAATCAGGGAATGACTCGTTTTGTTTTTTTACGCTCAATAGATGAGTAAATTTACATTTGTAACGTCGAGTGAAGGAAAAAAGAGAGAAATTTTAAAAATCATTCCTGATTCTAATTTTATAAAAATTGATCTTCAGGAGATTCAGCCAAAAGAGCTATCAATTGAAGGTGCCTACGAAGTCATCGAAAGTAAGGCTCGAAGTGCGAGTCCTTATATTGTTGAGGATACTAGCCTATTTATTGAAAGCTTAAATGGCTTTCCAGGTTCCTTAATCAAATATATTAGCAGCGAACAGCTATGTAGAATTATACCCCCAAATAAACAAAGACGAGCAGTAGCAATCTGTCTTTTAGGAGTATCATCAGATGGCAACTCTGTTGAAGTTTTTGAGGGTAAACTAGATGGTTCAATTTCCCTTAGTCCAAAGGGAAAAGGCTTCGGATGGGATGATATTTTCATTCCTGACGGTGAATCAAAAACTCTTGCTGAGCTAGGGGAAGAGATAAAAATTAATCAATATTCTATGAGAACTCGGGCTTTAAAAGAGCTAATAGGCCGAAATTAAAAGATAGCTTATAGTCGTCTTATGCCTGTTTTCCAGTATACAGCAGTTTCTAGTGACGGGAGGGACTCAAAGGGCACTATTGATGCTGACAATGTTAGAGCAGCAAGATCACGACTGAGAGCTCAAGGATTATTCGTCAGCACTATCTCTGAACTTGCAACCACTGAAAGAGAATCAAAAGATATTCTACAAAAATTTAGAGGAGTAAGCTTAAGTGCAAAGGCTGTAGCAACTAGACAGCTTGCAACCCTTATCAGTGCCGGTTTCCCTCTCGTTTCAGCTCTTCAAAGTTTGGCAGATCAAACTGAACAAACAACATTAAGACGAATTCTTGTTGAAGTAAGGGAAAAGGTCGAGGAAGGGATGAGTCTCAGTAAGGCTTTATCTCTTTATCCTAAAGTTTTTCCAAGGCTTTACACCAACATGGTTCAATCAGGAGAGGCTTCAGGAACTCTCGAGGCTGTCCTTTTAAATCTTGCAACCTATCTTGAGAAACAGCTTCAACTTAGAAGAGAAGTTTCAGCAGCACTTTTCTATCCTGCCTTAATGTTTGTCTTTTGTTTTCTTGTAGTATTAGCACTGGTAACTTACGTTGTTCCCCAGATTACTCAGATTTTTGAGAAAGAAGGAGCCGCACTTCCTACCCCAACAGTAATTTTAATTGGAATCTCAGATTTTATAATTGGATATTGGCCACTACTTATTGCCTTAGGAATTCTTACTTTTTACCTTCTTGTCAGGTACTACAACACTCCTAAAGGTAAAGAGATCTTTGACAGAAAAGTTTTAAAAGTCCCCCTTTTCGGTGAGCTTTACAGGAGAGTAATGACTGCTCGTGTTTCTATGACTCTAAGTGCCCTATTAGGATCCGGAGTAAATCTACTTCAAGGGTTAGAGATCTCCAGAAATATTGTAGGAAATATTCATTTTCAAAGAGCTCTAGATGAAGCTTCAATCGGAGTTCGTGAGGGAAGAAGTCTTGGTAAAGAAATTGCAAAAAGTGGTATTTTCCCATCACTTCTATCTTCAATGATCACCCTTGGAGAACAAAGTGGTCAGCTAGAACAGATGCTAGAGCGAGCTGCAAAGAATTACGAAAGTGAAGTTAAAGCTCAGATAGATGGAATTACAAGTTTAATTGAGCCATTGATGATCATAGTTCTAGGAGGAATTGTTTTTTCTATAGTGATCGCCATACTGCTACCTATTATGGATATGATTAATATTGTGCAGCGGTGACGAGGGCTTCGGTGAGCCGTGAAGCTGTGAGCCGTGAAGCTGTGAGCCGTGAAGCTGTGAGCTGTGAAGCTGTGAGCCGTGAAGCTGTGAGCTGTGAAGCCGTGAGCTGT
>DDRT01000016.1:77093-128849 GCA_002343185.1 Deltaproteobacteria bacterium UBA2409 | reverse complement strand
CCCGGCCTGACCCCCAAGTAAAAATACTACCGAACCTACACGCCCCTACTTAAGATGATTAATTATATCTATCCTAGAAACTATACTTAGTGGTTTTTTAGAGTCATCAACAATCACAACAGCTGCATTTGTTTTTAATATCCCTTGTATTGTTTTTAGAGGGGTGTGAGTTGCTGCAGTTGGCACACTTCTGGTCATTGATTGAGAAACAAGGGAATTCCCCTCCCCACTAAGCATTTTATCTAAAATATCTGACTCAGTGACCATTCCCACCAGGATACCTCCGGAAGTTACTGGCATCTGAGATATATTGTTGATTCTCATCTTCTCTATTACATCGCTCAAGCTTTGGGTATCTAATGCACAAATTGGAGTCTTTGTAAGTTTAGGTAGCAGATCAGATACTGTGCCCTTAAGTTCTTTTACATCGTAATAGCCATTCTCACGCATCCACCTATCATCAACAAACTTACTCATATAGTTTCTGATCCCATCAGGGAGTATTACTACACAGTTCTGACCCTTCTTTAATTTCTTTGCGGCTTGTAGTGCTGCAAATAGAGCTGAACCACTTGAGCCACCACACAGAAGACCCTCTTCTTTTATGAGTCTTCTTGCTAGCAAGAAGGATGTTTGATCTTTAGTCTTAACCCACTCATCTACAACTTTAGTATCAAGCACATCGGGGAAGAAATCATATCCAATCCCTTCAACTTTATATGAGGCCACATCAGTACCTCCCCCAAGAATCGAGCCCACGGGATCCGCTCCTACTATGATACAGCTTGGATTATGTTCTTTTAATCTTCGACCAGCTCCAGTGATAGTTCCTCCCGTACCGGCACCTGCAACAAACATATCGATTGATCCAGACATTTGATCGATGATTTCCTGAGCGGTTTTCTCATAGTGAATTTTTGGATTTGAAGGGTTTGAGTACTGATCCAAAATATGAGCATTGGGCAACTCTTTTTGTAATCTTTTTGCAACACTAATATGACTATCAGGCGAATCAAATGCAGCTTCTGTAGGGGTTCTAATAATCTCTGCTCCAAGAGCTTCAAGGGTAACCTGTTTTTCTCTACTCATTTTTTCAGGCATGGTAATAATAACGCGGTACCCTTTAATCGCCCCAGCTAGCGCTATTCCAATACCTGTATTGCCGCTTGTCGGTTCGATTAATGTATCGCCTGGCTTAATCCTACCAGACCTTTCAGCATCCTCGACCATTGATAAGCCTATACGATCTTTTACTGATCCACCTGGGTTCATGAACTCACACTTGGCGAATAGATTGCATTCTAATTCCCGTCCGACTCTATGAAGAGGTACTAGCGGGGTATTTCCCATGTAATCAAGTATTGTTTTCATAAGAAGACACTAGATCAGAATTAAAAAGAAGGGTAGGTTGTCCGTAATGTCTGGTCGCGTAATTCTTCCTCTATTTCCTTTAAGGTTAGTGGTTTTCCCAGGAGAGCAAGTTAAGCTCCATATATTTGAGGATAGGTATAAACAACTTCTTAAAGATTGTGGTAAAGAAAAGCCATTCGGAATCCCTTGCCTATTTGACGAAATGATAGCCCAAGTTGGATGCGCTGTACTTTTAGACCGTATTCTAGAGGAATATAAGGATGGTTCTAGTGATGTAGTAGTCAGAGGCATTAGAAGATTTAGGATGGAATCAGAAAATGCGGGAAAGCCCTACCCTACTGCTACAGTTGAGTTTTTTGATGATGAAAACACTGAAGAAGTTGATCCACTATTACGCCAAAGAGTAATAACACTTTTCACAAAATATTCTGAACTTACCAGCGGCTCACCTCAGATGCGAGATTTTACAGATTTACCATTTGTATCATTTGCGGTTGCTAGCCTTACCGGACTTTCATTACCCGAGCGCCAGATGATCCTTGAAATAGGATCTGAAAAGGAAAGACTTGAGTCACTTGATATCTTTCTTACTGAAAGCGTAACGCAGCTTGCTGCAAAAGAAGCTGTTGAGGATAGAGTAAAAACGAATGGTCACTTTAAGCATTAGGATAATTCTACTTTTAGCCTCACTTAGTTTTGCATCACCTAGAAGTAATTTTTCTGTGTATGAAAAAAAATCCGGACTTCGTCTCTATGGATTTAGAGAAGGGATTGGAAGAATAAAAGGTTTTCTTAAAGTTGATGAAATTATTGAGGTTCCTGTAGTAGAGTCTGACGGCATTCTTAAAACTGCTAAAATTAAATTAGTATCAGGATCGATTAAATCATCAAGGTCTGGAATCTTGAAGGTGTCGGGTTCTTTTAAGGACGGCGCACTTTTTTTGCCTTTTGAAACAGACCATCGAACTTTTATAGCTGCATCAAAAAAATTAACATATCCAATAAAAATAAAGCAGTTTTACTGTAAAGAGCTTGGAACAAAAAGAGCAATCTCACAAAGAAGTAATGGTCCTAGATCCCTTTATCTTTCAATTGATATTGATTCTACATTCAAAAAACTACACAGGAATAACACTCTATTGGCTTCAGTCCTTGCAATTAAAAAGACATCCGACCTTTATTCAACTACATTTTCCCTTAATTTTAGAATTAATCAGATACGACTATTAGATTCATCCTTCAAGGCAAAAACCTCTCTTAGCCTACTTGAACAGTTTAGAGGTTCTATAAACTCAAATGATGCAGACTTTTTCCATCTTTTTACTGCTCAACGTGGATATACCGATGCAATCGGACTAGCCTATATAGGAACTGGGTGCACTGCTTACAATGTTGGCTTTACTGATTATGCATCTGGATTTCCAAGATTTGTGCAGACCCTTGCGCATGAACTTGGTCATGGACTTAATGCAACGCATGATCCTAGTGATTCAAAATCAATTATGACCGGTTCTGGAAATGCCAACTCTAAAAATCCCTATTTTTCAAATTTCTCATTTAACGAGATTAATCCCTATCTAAATGATAGCTGTTTTTCTGACTCTCAAGGCGCTCCACTTCCAACGCCATCAAAGTCCAGTTATTCAATTCCTTCCGAAAAGAAAAAAAATGTATCCATTTCTGCCCGAATATCTTCCTGCAACGGGAAACCCTGCTTAATGGGAACACTTAGCAGTAAGGGAGATCCACTATCAGGACGTGTAATAGAGTTAATCTCATCTCGGCCTTATAAATTATTAAGTACTAAAAAAACAAACAAACAAGGAGAATTTAGATTTATACTATCAAAGAAAGGCAAGTATTTTGTGAATGATAGGATGAGTCAATCTACAAGCTATCTCCTGAATTTTAGCTAATCTCTGGGGAGATCATTCCTTCTATACCATCTTACAAGGCTATCAAATTTACTGACCGACTCGCATATTTGAATCGCCTTGGTTAGATTCTCAGTATCATGAGGACTTAATTCAACTTTTTTAATGGCCTTAAGTTGAATCTCGAGATCCGATCGTTTCACATTCAAAAGATCAATCGCATTAGGGTAATATTGCTTACAATACTCGATTAGTCTTTCATCGTTTTTTAAATCAAGTATGGCATATGCCCCTGAAATGCGCCTATCAAATGCTTCGGTCAACGAACTCGAGGCTCCTGGTATAATGTAATTTCTAGGTGGAGAGGTTCTATTAAGCAGATCGCGCAATTTCGGATCCTGAATCATTCTTCCATAGAGCTGGGCTTCAGATCTTACTCCAGCAACCTCTGATTGTAGAGAAGATATCGGCCAATAAAACCCAAGATCTTGTTTTTGCTCTTGATGTTCTAATAGATGTTCTCTCTCATGAACTACTATTAAAAGTAGTCTAAGCGCTAATCCATTCTCAGCATCTTGCTTACTCTGAGACTCAGAAAGAACCTCCTGATACATTAGTTTTAACAGATCTGAATTGATAACTAATTTCTCATCCTCCGGGCAGGCAAAAACTGCGGAAATCCCTCTAGCTCGAAAATCAACATGCTTTTCAATAAAAGTCTCTAGATTAAATGGCAACTTAAGCTGTAAGGAGTAACCATTTAGAATTTCGATTACTCTATCATGGTCAAAACTACTGGGCTCGAGGCTAAGCATTTGGTAATCATCTCATAAATTCAGATTTTAGTTTACTCTGACTGTATCTGTGAAATTATGGTGAATTATTGAGCACTTTTAAGCTTCATCGCTGCCTTACATGGATTAGGCGAAGCAGTTATCCCAGGTTTTAATCTTGATAATCTTGCTGAAACTTTAGCTTTAACTTCATTATTCGAAATAAGCATATAAACTACCTTGGCTCGATCTAGTTTAGGGTATCTACCATCAAATACACCTGAAGAAACAGATTTTAGTTTAGGACATTTTTTACCTAAAACTTTTGCTCTGATTTTTAGTTCGCCTGAGCCACTAATTGTAAGTTTGAATTTTCCACCTGGCTTCTTTTTACCTTCAAGTTTTAGGGAATAACCGATCTCCGTTGGAGGGGGTAGCCCCTTCCAGTGAGCAAGGAGCTGAGCAAGTGCAAGTGGCGGATTTTCTGGAGGAGGGTTTCCGAGGTGATCCACAGTATTCACTCCATGACAGGAGCTGCAAACCCTAACTTCACCTGGTTGAAATGTTACCCAATATCTTTCCCTCACCACAGGAACCCCCTCTTTAGAAGAAAGCTGCCAGCTAAGTGCCCTTCTTGCAGGAACAAAAGCAGCCATTGAGCCATCACTTGCGATCTTAACAGCCCCTTCACGTCCGCTGTCTATGTTAATCCCCGCAGGCACTGAGTGCATATCTTGGGCAAGCACTCTCCTACCTGTTGTATTACCAGCTGTATATGAACGAATCAGATCGCCTTGATAGAACTCCATTAAACCTACCTCATAGATCTTTCCAGAGTTGGGCACGCTCTGGGTTGTTGAGTCTGCAACCTTTAGATTTGTTGGTTGTTGGCGATCATTTTTGTCCCTTACAGTTACGTTTCTACTAACTACTAGAGCTAGATTTTGAGCCTTCAAATAGTCTACAAGTTCCTGGTACTCGACCCCCATCTCTTGAAATACCCCAGCCTCAACACTAGGAAGATGCAAGCTTGGAGCTTGTGGGCGAGTTCTGCTTTTAACTTCGACTGCCATAATCTCCCAAAGCTCACCGTTATATGAAATTAGCTGATCAGGGTTCCAGAAACTTACATTTTTTGTAATACCAGAAGTGATATTTGAGTGTGGCACATAATAAGCGCCAGGTTTTGTGAGAAGTTTTAATCTCAGATCATATCTTGATATTGGGTTCGTAGTTGTGCCTTCGTTAGAGTCCTCTCTTGTCTCAGAGGTGTGACTTGCTAAAAGATTCCCATTTGAAAGAGGAAGTGGATCACGGTAAAGACCTGAATGATTCCCTGAAGGAGAGTTCGTTGCACCAGAAGTATCAGGATGAGTCAGATAAGTAACCACCATATTATTTGGATTAACATTTGGCGCACCTGTAATTGAAACCAGTTGTCCGGAAGAATGAGTTTGAAACTCCTGGCAGTTTGTACCAAGGTATGTACCAGCAGTATTTGGATCTTCTTTTATGTGTAGAAAGATTGTGAAATCATTTGAATTAGAACCGGTTGAATACTGACCATAAAACTCTTGCACGTTTGGGTCATCATTAAATGTTCTTTCACTATATATTCCAATCTCTTGTCTTCCAATATGATTTAGGGTTTCAAGATCTGTTCCATCTTGATTCATCATCCAAGGGATAAATTGATTAATAGTGTGTAGATTTACATGGGCTTCTTTATCTGGATCAAGATTTGATCTTGCCTCAGGAAATACTTCTTCATTCGAATTTGTTTGTTGGTTTGAGGTCTCGCTTAGGTAGTTATACGCCCCATGATTTACCCCTATATTTTGCTGATCACGTTGCAGGTGATCCCACCGGGTAAAAACTACACGCCCAAAGCTATCAATTATCGGATTAAAATCCCCTGATGGAGAATGATCCAGGATCTCTAGCTTACTACCACTTAATTTCCAAAGTCCTGTATTTATAACAGCAGATTCATATTCATCACGCTGAGGATATGTGTGCAATACTGTGTCATCTCTTGGTCTATCGGAGACAAATATTATCGAATCATCGCTTGCATATATTGGGGAGTGATTATTATAACTTTCCGGCTGGTTGGGAACTTTTGTTATAATCGGCGATTGTCCGGATCCAAAGTTAATAATTTCATAAAGCTGCCATCTAAAAGTTCCAAGCTGATATTGGGCAGTTGGCGCACCAACTACCATACTAAATATAATTTTATTGCCATCCCAATGAACTGATGGGTCTCTAACAGCAATTGAGTTCGCGCCCTGAAATCCCGAATTTCCATACCCAGCTGCCTGGGTCAGATTTCGAAGAGTTCCATCTGGATATCTAATCCAGAGATCTCCTCCCCTAAAAGCGGTGTCAGGATTTGCAACATGATTACTAAAAGTGGCAGCCATTGTTCCAAAATCTCTTGGGTTTGGAACAGCAGTGACGAATACTATAGGATTACTCGAAATTGAGTCAGCAAATACGCTAAAACAGAAAATTAAAAGAAATAATACCCTAGTCACCCAAGATACTAATGTCGTCAAAAATTGTCCTAGCCTTGATATTTTAAGTCCTAGGAAAATTTAGGACTTTTGCATCAATAAAGAATAAGCGACTATCGGAGCTCCAAATATTGCAGTAACTACCCCTGCAGGCACTTCAAGGGGATAGGTAATAACCCGACCCAACGCATCGCTCCAGCCCAAAAACACAGCACCTAGTACCACCGACCAAATAATCTGGTTATTAAAATTAAATGGGGAGATCCCTCTCGCCATAAATGGAACTGCTAGGCCAACAAATCCAATAGGCCCGAAAAAACTCACACATAGTCCAATCGCTATAGACACTGCTATAAAGAATAGCCAGTTAATACTTTCGGATTCGACACCCTTAGATTTTGCGTACTCATCCCCCATTGCGATCAGGGAAAGCTCAGTGGAAAAGCGTAACGCGAGGCATAAAAGCACAAATAAGACTAGGAAGATTAAGAAAACTAGCGAGTATGATGTAACCTGGAGTGATCCTAAAAGCCAATGCACTATACGGAATACTTCTGACCCTGAAACTATATATTGAATCACTACAGTTAAACTGGACAAAAATAGCCCTAAAACAACACCGAACAAAATAACTCTGTCAGCAAGATATTGGGATTTAAAGATAGTTACAAATATCAAACACACAAAAAGTGCTCCAATAATTCCACCTACTGAAGG
The DNA here is from genome assembly GCA_002343185.1 of Deltaproteobacteria bacterium UBA2409. GTDB lineage: Bacteria > Bdellovibrionota_C > UBA2361 > UBA2361 > DDRT01 > UBA2361. The sequence goes on along the minus strand of DDRT01000016.1, from coordinate 121,595 downwards.
TATAATCATTGGGAAAAATCCAATTGATACAACTGCCCCAAGTGAGGCAGCAGAGGCAACCCCAAGTGTATATGGAGTTGCAAGGGGATTTCTAAATATCAACTGATAAAGGTAGCCTGTTAGTCCCAAAAGTGCTCCAACTGCTATTCCGATTAATACTCTTGGTATTCTTATTTCGTAAAAAATCTTATCGGACATACTTAATGTAGGGCCAATCCATGGAAGTAAAAATAATGAAGCTAAACAGATCAGGAGAATTCTTTTATTCATATAAAGCATCCCCATCGTACAAACCGCCTTTTTTAAGTTTCAGGGTCTTTGCTCCAAGTCTATTGGCTAATGATAAATTATGGGTCGTAATTACTGGGACTACTCTGTCTCCAAGATGAAGTAGTGATTTAACGAAAATTTCTTCTTGAAAAGGATCTAAAAATGCTGTTGGCTCATCAAAAAGAACATATCTTGCACCTTGAATAAGCGCTCCAGCAAGCATGACTCTCCTAAGCTCGCCACCACTTAAAGTTCTTGCATCCTGACAGAGTAACTCCTCTAAACAAAGAAGCTGAACTATCTCATCAAAGTTTTCAGTAGAACCCTTACAAAAACCACTTAGCTTCAATAGATCATAGACCTTTATCGGAAAAACTATCTCAAGGCTTTGTGGTTGATAAACTATACTTGCTGCCCAATCTTTTCTTGAAGCTGGTATTTTATTATCAATTTTAATCTCGCCTGATGATGGAGAAATAAGTCCGGCTATGAGGCGCAAAAGTGACGTTTTACCTGCTCCATTAGAGCCGAGAATTATAGTCGGGTCAGATATAGCTAGGGTTATATCTTTTAAAATATCCTTAGACCCGATCCTGAAATAAACCTTATTAACTTCTATTGCCACTCTTTCACCAGAAACTTTGCAAGATCTAAAACTTTAGGTCCCGGAACGCCTCCTAAACTTGGTGGAACTCTTGTAACCTTGGCATCAGGGTATAGATTCTTCCATAAGCTTGCGTCGTAGTCGGAAATCTCAAGAACAAAATCTGGAGAGATTGAATACAAGTACTCCATAGAAACAAGTTCCGTTCTATAATCAGAGAATAGATTCTTTACACCCAATCTCTCTAAAAGCTCGGTGTAAAACCCATCATTCCCAGAAAGAACAACATCCTTTAGATTCAAATTATCTCTAGAAACCACCACTATCGCTGTTCCCGATAAATCAGAATTTATTTTGCTTAACTCATCTTCAAATTTAATCTCTTCTTTTCCTAAGCATACCCTGCTAAGTCTTTTTAAGCTTTGATTTATTCCATCTATATTACGATGCTCGAAAGTCGCCGTTTTCAATCCTAAACTCTCTAATTGACTAATTAGAGTTTTATGCTCATTAAGACCCACAACAAGAGTCGGATTAAGGGTCAGAATCTTTTCTACAGAGGGATCTAAGAATCCACCAATCTTTTCGATTTCAGGTGCATTACAAAACTTTGTAACTCCAACTGGTTTTATCCCCAAATAGAGCAGTGAGTCTGTAAGACTTGGGGCAAGACTAACAATTCTTGAGCAATCTTGTGCAAATGTATTAGCGATTAAGAAAAATATGATTAAGAATTTTATATTCATTTTCAAAAATTTGGGGGTCAGGCCGGAAGGCCTGACCCCCAACAGCCTGACCCGCAAGATTAGCCTACTCCCACCTCACTAGTACACCTCCATACACACTTGCTCCTTCCGTTGCAAAACCTAAAACCTCCTCATACTCTTTATCGAATACATTTTCAGCTCTCAATGAAAGATCTATGTTGTCTGTCAGATTATAGAGTGCGGTGAGCCTTACTGAGCTGAAGCCCGCTAACTCAACTCTTTCAGCTGTTGCAAAGTCAATATCATCTCTTTTGCCTTTCAATATTGCTTCAAGATCTATCTTTAAAGACTCAATAGGTTTTGATGAAAATCCAATTGATCCTTTATGCCGTGCTCTTCTTAATAGCTTTTCCCCTGTCAGCTTATCTTCAGTATCCGTAAAAGTGTAGCTTCCGGTAAGTGATAAGTACTCACAAAGTTTTGCTGAGGCTGTTGTCTCGATCCCCCATGACTTAGCTTCAGCAATGTTCTCTGAAACAAATGTTACGGGATTAAACGAAATTAGATTATCAAAATCGTTTTGAAAATATGTGACTCCCAAAAGTGTATTACCTATGGACTGTTCGATTCCAACATCAAAACCTAAACTTTCTTCCTCTTTAAGATTTTGGTTGCCATAGGAAGAATAAAGTTGGGAAATTGTTGGCGCCTTAAATCCTGTTCCAACAGTTGCGAAGATTCTTGTATCATCAAGAGCCCCCACAATTCCTACTCTGTATGTTCCAAAACTTCCAAACTTTGAGTTGTCATCCAACCTACTTCCACCCCTAAGTGTTATAGAATCAGAAAATTTCGCTCCGATCTCACCATACAGGCTATTTGTAGTCATGGAACGTCTATTTAAGTTGTCACTGAAGGGACCAAAAACCCCATCTGAATTATATCTAGAGCTTGCTGTCTCAACCTTATGATCAAGTCCTACAGTTCCGGATATACTATCAGTTAGTTTAATTTCACTTAAACTTTCAGTTTTTTGAGTAAGTCCAGAGTACTTGCTATCAAGTAGTTCGGATGAAAGTAAGTCTGGTTCATTCTTGTCAGAGAATACTTGATTAACCGCTGAGAATGATACTTCTTGCTTGAGCCAGTCTGCTATCTCTTCTGAGGAGATACTGAACCTTCCGAGAGTGCTCTCATCTTTGATTTCTCTATTTGGGTCATCACCAAGTGAACCTCCAAAATTATCTAGATCGGTTTTAGATCGATTGTGCCGGGTCATTAGCTTGGCTTTTGTTTTATCGGTAATGTCTACAACAAATTTTCCACCAACAGTACTAGAGCCATATCCATCATCCTCATCTCCACCTTTTGCACTAGAATATCCATCTGTATCTACTCTTGAAGCATAAAGAGAATATGAAAAAACATCTTCTTTCCCACTCACATTGGCGCGTTCCGTGAATGTATTATAACTTCCTCCTTCGAAAGTTAACTTACTTGTTAAATCTCCCTTTCCTTCTTTAGTTGTAATCTTGATAACACCACCTATTGCATTTGATCCATAAAGAACACTTTGTGGCCCTCGGATTACCTCAATTTTTTCTATTCCTTGAAGATCGAGATTAGCAAAATCGAATGTTCCACTAGGAGAACTTGGGTCATTAGCTTCAACACCATCGATATAGACTAAGGTATGCTCTGAATTTGCTCCTCTTAGAAACACTGCAACATTTCCCCCTCGACCACCAGATCTTACTACCTCGACTCCGGGAACTATCTTTAAAAGATCTTCAACTGAATGCGCCATTGCGATCTGATCGCTTTCTAGAACAGTAATGCTGCTTGCTACGTTGTCTTTTTTCTCTTCAATTTTATTTGCAGTAACAGTTATATCAACCTCAGCCCACGACGAAATAACGCACACAAATAGTGCTAGCAATCTAATTTTCATATTTACACTCCTACAATAACTTCCCAATCCACGAGGAAGCGTAAGTTAACCCTATTGCGTAGGTCTTCTGACTCTGAACTTTAGATGCCCCCTTCCCGAATAACTCAGTGGGTGAATAGCAGCTATTTTATATTCATCACAGCGGCGGGACCGTGGAGGACTTTCACCCCTCTTCCCTTGAACGCAATATCTTTGTCTAGGCTAGTACTGGCAGATCAAAGAATCAAGAGAGCTAAACCCTGCGCGAATCAATTTTGAGCTAGAAAAGCTCAAAATTGAATGAGCATAGCAGGGCGAGCGTGGATTTGGCGAAGCCAAAACACGCCGAAGAAGACATTGCTTCGTTTGCCATAAATCCTTCTATACTCAAAACTCACCTGCGTTTAGTATATATTTCAGTACTTGGGGGTCAGGCCGGAAGGCCTGACCAGGCAACTGCTAGCGTCTGTCTGGTCAGGCCTTCCGGCCCCGTTTTTCTGCTTCGTCCGCTGACGCGGACGAGAGATCCTCCCGGCCTGACCCCAGAGATGCTACCCAAGCCATCCAGCAAGATCCTCTATTCTACTTCCGAACCAAAACTCGCCGAATTCTCCATAAAGACTTGTAGCTTCATCGAATCTCATCTCATAGATAAGAGCTTTAATATCAAGTGGATCATTTGCAAAAAGATCTACCCCCCATTCCCATCCATCGAACCCGATACTTCCTGAGATTATCTGTTGAATTTTTCCAGAGTATCTTCTCCCTGTCATCCCGTGCTCCATCATAAGCTCAGCTCGTCTATCTATTGGCTCATGATACCAATTATTAACTTCACCCCGCTTTTTATTCATAGGATAAAAACAAAAATATGGAAGTTTAGGAATCTCACAAAATGCACGCTCAGTTAAATTTTCCCTATGATGCGAAAGATTGTTTTCAAGCTTCTCATAAAACTCATCACTAAATCTCTCGATTCCTTCTTTATCAAGGTTTTCAACTGCTTTCTTAGTTGTGTGATACATTCCAAGCTCAACAACAGAGATATATGAATCTTTTAATCTAAGATTCTTTGATATCTTAAGGCCATAAAACGCCTTTTCAAGTTCGGCTATTAATGAAAAATCTTTTCTAAAGTGCAATAGACATAACGGGCCCTTATGACCAAAAACATGAAATGCCGCACTTTGACCAAAATCAGCTTTATAATCCTCGTTTAGCCAAGCCTTAAGCTCTTCTGCATCGTCTTTTGTTATATTCTTAAAATCTACATCAAAAAACTGATGCAAAACTGCCCAACCATCTTTAGTTCCAGGTGTAATCTCACGTCCCATATCTTACTCCTTCTAGTACCTTAGCTAATCTCTCCACAGCATATCTCCCAGATGACAAACAATCTGGAATGCCTGATGCATTAATAGATGTAAACTGCACTGGGCCAGTATTCTGCTCTATCTTCCAGGCTATTTCATAGTGCTCTTTTGAAAAAATTGGGATCTCATTTTCCCAGGCTCTTTTTAGTAAAATTCTAATCGGCTTAACCCCCAAGCTGACTAAAAAATCGAGTCCGGCTTTTTCTAGATCTCCATTAAGCTCATAGAAGAACACCCTTGCTAGACCTTTCCCTTTTGGAGATCGTCCTTCCCATTTTACTGACGAGAACGTTGCTCCACTAATTCCATTTTCTCTACATATTACACCAGAGCCAAAATCTTCAGTTATCTCTTCTGTCTCATATGTAACAATTCCAGCTGAACCAACTGGCAAACTATTTAACAGATCCCATGAATAAGGAGCCTTTCTTGCTGGAACAGCACAGATCACACCATCATAGCTTTTGTCATCTACTCTTCCACCAGAAGTTATCTCTTGAATTCTTTTAAAGACAACTTCAGTTCTTTTGAACTTGGTCGCAAGGTTATCTACCATCTCTCCTATTCCATTTTTTAACCCAATAAATGAAACACCCCAAGGGGACTGAACACGTTTACCAGATAGAATTAGACTTGAAACGCGGTCGGGATCTCCTCCATATACCCCGGCAAATAAAGGGACTGCCCACTCGCCATAGGCTTCAGAAACGTAATCTCCTAGGCTTCTTTCCAGAGAGGGCTCGATATTAGCACGCTTGAGGTTCGAAAAATCAACCTTGCCCTTTCCTAGCAAGGTGCAGAAATGAGTTTTTGGCAGAATTGGATCAAACGCAAGACTAGTTGTCTCTTCTTTTTGAGCATTAATGGAATCAGGCCCTTCTTCAATTAAGAATCCATCCTTAAAAATTGTTCCAACTTTTCCACCAAGTTTTTTGCCTGCCTCAAATAAAGTAATAGAAGCTTTTGGAAACATTTCTTCGAGAGCTATTGCTGCAGATATCCCGGAAACTCCACCTCCAACTACTGCTAATTTCACGATCTTACTGCCCTTAGCAAAATCTCAACGCTCTCTATCGGTGTTTCCGGTAAAATACCGTGACCAAGATTGAAGATATGAGCTCCAATTTCAGATGCCTCTTCTTTAATTGCTTGAACTTCCCTTTCAATTACTTCTTTTGTGCCAAACAAAATGGCAGGATCTAGATTTCCCTGAATTGGAGACTTAACTCTATGATATGCTTCACGTAGAGAGATTCTCCAATCAACTCCAGTCACATCAGCTCCAACATCTTTCATGAGATGTAGTAAATGTGAGGTATTCGTTCCAAAGTGAATAGAGGGAAGCTCCTTAATTGAGCTAAAAATCCTCTTCATCCAAGGGGCAACATACTCCTTATAACTTCTCTCATTCAGCCCACCAACCCAAGAGTCAAAAACCTGCATTACATCAGCACCTGAATCGATCTGCTCTTTTGCATACTTAATGGTGGCATCAGTTAACTTATCCATTAGTGCGTTCCACGCTTCAGGATTTTTAAACATAAATGCCTTAGTTTTTTTAAAATCCCTTGATGGTTTTCCTTCGATTAAATATGCGGCCAGGGTAAAAGGTGCCCCAACAAAGCCGATTAATGGAACTGGAAGTTCTTTTTTGAGAAGTTTGACGGCCTCAGCAACTGATTCAATCTCTCTTACGACACTAAAATCGTCCATCTTTTTTATGTCTTCAAGATCTCGTATAGGATCCTCAACTACGGGCCCAACTCCTTCTTTAATTTCAAACTTCACTCCTAGCCCATAGTAAGGAATTGTAATATCTGAAAACAAAATAGCAGCGTCAAAGCCGAATCTTCTTATAGGCATAAGGGTGACTTCTTTCGCTAACTCTGGAGTAGTACAAAGCTCAAGCATACCATGTTTTTTTCTAAGCTCTCGGTACTCTGGCATGTATCTTCCTGCCTGCCTCATAAGCCAAACAGGTGGCACATCAAACTTTTTTCCCTTACATACTTCTAGAAACTTCACTTATCACCTCAACAATTCCCTTTGTAGTATATTCACGAGCAACTAAAGCCCCAGAGTAACCTTTTTCTTTAAGCCTACCTTCTGTTATTGGACCAATACAAACTAAGCACGATTCTCTCAACCAATCACCCTTCCCTGCTCTTTCAATTAGTTCGATTGTGGAGTCAACTGTTGAGCTACTTGTGAATGTGAGAAAATCCGGTTTTTTAGCACTTTCAATCAACCTTAATGAGTCGTAGTTAGTTTCTACATCATATGTAACGACTACATCAACAATAGCGCCTCTTTTTTTTAAATTTTCCGGGAGAACATCTCTGGCCTTCTTGGCTCTTGGAAGTAGAATTTTTTGTCCCAGCAGCTCCCCTAAATCAATACTCTCCGCTACAAATTCGTCCGGGATATAAGTTACCACTCCGCCTCGATCCTCTACAGCTTTTGCTGTGGCAGGCCCAATGCAGGCTATCTTTTCTCCGTTAAAATCCATTTTGAAATTTTCAACACCATTAGCACTGGTAAATACTATCCAGTCGTATGGAGGATTATAAGTATGTTCAACGGAGACGACCTTTAATGAGGGAGCAAATAACACAGAAAATCCTAGCTCTTCTAATGAGGATACAAATCTATCTTTTTTTGGTCTAAAGACTCCAACTATTTTCATGCTGCAAGCTGAATCGTCTGAGGTATCACTGCTCTAAGAGAGCTTACAAGATGATCTGTATCAGCTTCACTATGAAGAGGTGTTGGTGTGATCCTCAGCCGCTCTTCTCCTCTAGGGACTGTTGGGTAGTTTATTGGCTGAATATAGATCTTAAACTCATTTAGTAATCTATCTGAGATCTGTTTGCATAAGAATGAATCTCTAATCATAACAGGAACTATATGACTTGGGGTTTTTAAGACAGATAGACCTTTTAGTTTATCTTTCAAAAGCTTAACATTTCTTCTATGAAGCGCCCTTTCTGTTTGGCTTTCTGATAAATGGCGGACTGAGGCATTTGCAGCTGCACACACCATTGGAGGCAAGGCTGTTGTGAATATGAATGCTGAACCAAAACTTCGGACAGTATCTACAATTAGATTACTACCAGCTATAAATCCTCCTATAACTCCATATCCTTTCCCTAAACCTCCCTGGATTACATCAACAAATTCTAGTACGCCCAACTCCTGGCACAGCCCTGCACCTTTTTCACCGTAAAGCCCTACCCCATGAGTTTCATCAACATAAACTAATGCACCAAACTCTTTTGCTGTTTCAATAAGAGGCACAAGATCCCCAAAACTCCCACTCATTGAATAAACTGATTCAAATACAACGATCTTTGGAATACTACTTGGATAGCCTGAAAGGAGCTCCCTTAAATGATTGACATCATTATGTCTAAACACTTCTCTTTTTGCTTTACTTGCGGCCATTCCTCGAATCATCGACGCATGATTTTCTTCATCAGAGAAAAATACACAGTCTGGAAGCACTCTCCCAAGAGCAGCGAGTGCGGCCTCATTAGCAGCATATCCAGACGAAAATACTAAGCTTGATTCTTTTTCTGTCACCTCTCGAATAGTATTTTCAAGATTAATAATTTCGGGGTGAGTTCCTGCTATATTTCTAGTTCCCCCTGCTCCAACCCCCCGCTTATCTAAAGTGATCTTCGCAGCCTCACATACTTTTGGATGAACACTCATACCTAGATAATCATTGCTGCACCAATTAGTCACTAACCCATATTCAGTTTCAACATATGGAGGCTTTATCTTTGCAAGAGAGACAAATGTTCTATAACGACCTTCATCTTTTAGTTCCCCGATAACACCACGCAGATAAGCTTCAAAATCGAACATAGAAGAATAATTGCAAAATTTAGGTGTAATTTGAATAAGTTAGCTCTCTAGAGCAGTCAATCTTGAGCAGATTAGATTAGATTTATGACATATCGATGACAAAATGGGATCATCGTCGATAGGGTGAAGTTGTGGGTTCAAGTAATGCAGGGTTTATATCACTTCGGGCAGGTTATAAATGTGATATTACATGAACCCTACCAGGGCCAAAGACCATGTAGAATACCAAAGCCTGGCCACACACCGCGTACCTGGCGTAGGCATTCCTTAATCAAACGTCTTTGATCACGAGTAAGAGGCGAGCACTCCCTACGTATATTGAGAACAACAGATCCAAGTTCAGAGATTAGTTCGGAGGATGTCGTCCAAGTGCCGTTGAGGACTTCCTCTAGACGATTGGCATGGGCAGTAAATTCATCATGACCTTTCAATGACTTCGCCAAATCATAAAAGGGCTGAGAGCTAATCTCTTTTATTTTCATACTCAAGCTAACAATATAAAGTCTTCAAAAGAATCAATTCTAAGGAGTTTAATAAAGCTACTAGCAAATTAATCCCCCAAACCTTTTTGCAAGCTGCTCTCCGAGTTCAGTCGCCTCAAAAACCAACCCAGAGATCTGCTCTTTCTTCATACAACCCTTACCATACACAGCTCCAGTTAATATGAGTTTATCGTCATCAATAACTGCATAAGCACCTATAGCACTCTTGCAACTTGCACCAAGAGCTCTTGCAAAGGATCTTTCTGCTAAAAAAACAGAGTTAAGTGCTTTTGAAACTAGATTTGGAGCCTCTCCTTTTCTAACTTGAATTGCCAGGATCCCCTGTGCAGGTGCTGGAACAAAAAACTCTAACGGCAAAAGTTCTCCCTCTTCAAGTCCTAAACGCCTTACTCCTGCAGCAGCAAGAATAGCTCCATCTAGCTCACCATCATCGAGTTTTTTAATTCTAGTAGTGACATTTCCTCTAAGGGGGACTACTTCAAGGTCATGTCTAAAAGATAGCAAAGATTCCCTTCTTCTATTGCTTGCGGTTCCAATCTTCGAACCTAGCGGAAGTTCAGATAATTTTAATCTCTTTCCATCTACTAATCTTCCGATAAAAGTATCATTTGGGGTCTCCCTTTCAAAAATTGCAAAAGCTTCAGTGCCAGACATCAACTCTGCTGGAAGATCTTTTCCTGAATGAACAGCCAAATCCCCTGCGCCTGAGATAAGAGCTTCCTCAAGGGTATCGATCCAGGCTCTCTTATCGAGAAGAGCTGCCTCAGCTGTTCCTTGCTTCAGATCACCTGTAGTTTTCACAATCACCTCTTCAAAGTGACGGTCGGGGTAAAGTTCCCTCAACTTAGAGATAACAAGTCTGGTTTGGGTGAGCGCAAGAGCACTTCCTCTGGTTAATACTTTCACAAACAGTAAGATTAAACTCTAATAGAAAAACATACCATACGCAGTTCAGTTTTAAGTATAGACGGATTTAGGGCAAACTAAGCAACCTCTTCTACGGCGTGTTTTGGCTCCGCCTAATCCACGCTCGCCCTGCGATGCTCATTTGGTTTAGAGCTTTACAAACTCATAACCAAAAGAGCGCAGGTTTTATACAACCCTTGAGAGTTGGGTGTTTAACTCGTAGACTCTGCTCATGATCTTAGGGTTAGGGGCAGGTTATGTATTAGCGAAGTTGGCATCTGAGCTACCTCCACATACTTTTTTAGGAATAGTTAGAAGACCTGAAGCCATTGTACCCTTAAAGGACGCTGGCCAAGATGGTGTAGTTTGCTTTTTGCCATCATATCTTGATTTTAAAGGTGTACAACTAAAAGAGCTCTATAAAGATCAGCAGATAATAATCGATTCGACTCCTCCACCTAAATTTATGCCAACCCAAATAGCAGAAGAAGTGGTAAACACAATCATTGATAAAGATGCTGTGACTATTATCTATCTAAGTTCAACTTCAGTTTTTGGTTTTGAAGACGGTAGAGAGGTCTTTGATGATACAACTCCTTCCCCTATTTCTGGAGCAGGAAGAGGAAGATTAATGGTTGAAGATCTATATAGGCGATATTTTAAGAATGTTACTGTTCTTCGAATCTCTGGAATTTATGGCCCAGGAAGAGGAATGGGACTAGCTCTTAAAGATGGTAGATATCAACTAAGATCAGATTTTGACAGATATACAAACCGAGTACATAGAGATGATATTATTCAGCTACTACTAAAACTCACCGCCTCCCGGCTTACTGGACATAACGCTATAAATGTTTCTGACGATAAACCTATGCTAACTTCAGAAGTGTTGGCACTTTATAAAGAAAAATATGGTTTTGTCGCAACACCAAGTGATCTTCCTCCTTCAGACAGAATGAGAGAGCATAAACAGATTAGAAACCTAAAGATGAAGGAAATTTTAGGTACTCCTTTACTATACCCATCACTTCATGAAGGTATAGGGCAGGAGTTTTTGTAGAAAAATTGGCACTGAACCAATCTGTATCCATCTTACACTTTTCAATAACTTCACAACCGAGTTGCATATGACTCTGACTAAATAACTTTTCCTGTATCCAAGTCAACTCCAGCAGTTAGACCATTGATTTAGTCCTGTTTTTTAAACACTTAGTTTATTACCGGCAAGGAGTGTTAAAAATTGAGGCCTCACAACACCAAGCGGGAAATCTGTAGATATCTCTTAATTGTGATTAGTTTTTCGACTTCAAAATCTGTTATTATGGGTAAATCTACAGGCCATAAAGATGAAGTACATTACAATTATATCTCTCATTTTAATGATACTGCTAAACATTTTGATTGCGTTCCTGGAAAAAGGACTTAAGGAAGCAAACGATCCAGGAGGCTTTTATATATATATATTCTTTTACCCTCAAATGGCTATTTCTTTTATTGGAACCTTCTGCCTTTTCTTTATTATTTGGGTAACTTCGAAAAATTATTATCCATTGCTATTTCGGGTCATAGCAGGGCTTCTTCTCATAAATGCTCTTGTTCCTACTACTCGTTTCAATCCCAAGGTTCAAGATTATTTGGCGAGACATCAATGGTCTGAACAACAAGAGCAAGAAAGAGAAAAATGGGTTACTAGAAACGAGCAAATCAGATTATGTGAAGATCACGCACGCAATCCAAAAATTATGGATCAACTGCTTCACTATCTAGGCGAGTACCCTCATGCATTAGAACAGCCAGATCCTTACAACTCGAAGGCAATTACTGGGAGCATAATTAGACATTTTCATGTTGAAAACGTGACTCCAGATGATATTCTAAAATTCTTTTTGACAAAATTTGTCGATGCTGCAAAGGACAAGCTTGATCCTAAAGTTAAATTTAACTGGAACGGAAAAAATGTGAGCATTCTGGCCTCATCGAATTCTAAATTTCTGGAGCTATATAAGAAAAATTCAGGAGTTATTTACACAGTAACACTAGAAATTCCAGAAATAAATGAGATCTATAATGGCTGCATAAGTTCCTACACGTCGGAACCCAATTTTTAACTTTCATTTCTTGATAGAATTTCTTTCTCTGAAATTATCAACAAACAAGCAGCACCAATAAGACAAAAAGTTGGGATAAGAGCGCCTGCTACTACCCAACCTGGTGCAAGTCCATGGGTCTCTATGCTGCTAATCCATCCGTAAAGATTCACTGCATAAACCTCGGCGTTAAGGAATAATGGGATAGAAAGAGAACAAAATGTTAATAAAGTTTTGCGATCATTAATAGTTGGAAAAAGCACAGTCAAACTAAAAAGCAAAGGTACTAGATAGTGAGTCCAGGAAATAGGACTAGAGAGACAAGAAAGTATCAAAGCCCTATGGAAACCTGTAGCAAAATTATGTTGAATAACAATTACAAGCATGAAAACAATTATCGCAAATCCAAATATTCTACTCTGCCATCTTAACGAAGGCTCAACAGGGACAAGATTCTTTCCGGGTAGAGCAACCTTAAAATGATAACCTCTAACTCTTTCAATTTGGTGTCTTGTTTGCATTTTGACGAGCATAGACATTAAGGATAAATCACCCATACTACCAGCATAATACTGATCCACATCAATGACGACGTCCTCAAAATATGACTGAATTAAATCGCCATTATCGTAAAATAATAGAGTAGAGTATGCGAACAGAGGCACTAACAAAGATACTACCACTACCCTATAATTCTTATGCATGATCAAGAAGAAAAGTATAGGCCAGCCGAAAAATTTCAAAGTTAATGTAATTCCCAAGCATATCCCTGCATATACACTCTTTCCTTCTTCAATGAATCGATAACAAAGCACCATTAGTAAAAAAATAAAACTGTTGACCTGCCCCATCATAAGCTCATGTCGACCAGCTAATGAGATTGCAAAGAGAGATATTATTATTGGTCTTAAGTTCAAACTTTGATTGGTCAATCTTAAAGCAATACCAACCCCGATCCATACTGAAAAAACTGATAATAAATACCAGATTAGACTTACAAACCATAAAGGAAGATATGACAAAGGTACAAAGATAAAAGCCATAACTGGAGTATGTGGGCTTATATGATCAAGACTTCCTCGGTATTGAGAATTGAAATATCTGTCCCATAGCTCTTTAACATTTTGATAAGGATTTTCTCCGTGTCTTATAGCTAATCCCATTAGATAATCTTGATGAAGATCTCTGATGCCATAAAATAATGGGAGAACACAGATAAAGGCCTGAGCTAATAAAATCGTAACTCCAGCAGCAATAATTGAATTACGAATAAAATCTTCAGGTAATCTTCTACCGATCTCTGAAATAAAATCCAAACGTTCTTGCATTGAAAAAACACTAAGCCTCAAACACAGATCGTTGAATCGTAATTCCGTGAGTCAGTTAAATAATTTATAGATTAGTTATAACGAAAATGTTACCTGAACTTAGTAGAATATGAAAAATTAATCCTATTCATTATAAGGAATAATTTTTCTTCAGAAAATTTTATATACCAACTGAAGTCATGACTTTAACTATTCACTAGCCATTATTCTCTCTCAACCATTCAAGATATTCGCGATGATCAATCCGAGCTTGAGGAAGATGTTTCAAATAAGCTTTATTCCTCCAAACAGTCCAGTCATTGAATCTTATTTTAATTGGGTTTTTTCTTGGATTCTTACGATGCAATTTTAATTTTCCGTTATATAGCCACTTAGCTATTTCTAGATTTTCTTTAGGATAATAAATAACCTCTTCGTATGGTTTCTTGTATGCGTTTTCAACAGCAGTTCTTCTATGCTCCATTCCTAGAAGATTATGCTGTGATAGTCCATGACTATTATCAGGACTTTTACTGTTACGAATCCACGGGTTATATTTTGACTCTTCAGCTAAAATCGCATGCATAATAATCTGATCTTCTCTTGTATTTATTCCATTTATCGCTTTACCCTCGTTGTCCAGGCCAAATCCTGCTTTAATCACAGCTGCCACAGCTTTTTTTCTAAATCTAGGCTCTATCCTCATAGTAATTGAATCTTTTGAGCCACTCCTCATCCCTTTCCTGAGCCCATAACTTTTACAAAGCTTATCAATACACTTTTTATCCAATGAATAATCATCACACTCATCATTATCCTCAACTTCCTTCTCCTTAGGTGGCAAACAGGCATAGGCAACTTTAAAATCTTCGCCAAGCTTTATAATGCTTTCTGTAGATACAAGGTTTCGGTTTTGGATCTGTAAACCAAAAGCATTAAACGCAACTTCCCCACGAGTTTTTATAGCTTGTAAAATCTTTGTATATCGTTCCTGGTTCATCTTTCCCTTTTTTACGACACCAGGGATTTTTGGAACTTCTGCTCCTCTTTTTAAATCTTCAAATAATGTAACAGGAGATTTGAAATATTTTACCTTTCTGAGTGTCTCTGGATATCTTTCAGGAATTACATCTATCGCTTGAAGAACACCCAGTAGTTTTTCCCCTTCTCCCTCTTTCTCTGGTAAAAATATAATCACTTCTTCCTTCTCAGAGAATCTCCCAAACCGATACGGATGGATCGCATTTTTAACCCTGTGACACTGCCACTTGTTTCGTTTTAGATAATCAAGTTCGCTCTTTGAAGGAGTTCCAGCGATAGGATATCCTGCATATAGCATCGCTTTATAGATCATTTCGTTACAGTGAGGCCAGCTCGAATAAGTAGATCTAGGTTCTAAGTTAACCTTATCAAGCCCACGTGGAAGAAATGGCTTAGGCCTTGGTTTTATACAGGCATTTTCATTGAGCCTAGAGATCTCTCTTGAGATACGCTCAAGCTCCCCTACAGCGCAAAGATTGGAAGAGCCATGAATAGCTAAATTAGTTCTTGCCTCTATCTCAGCATCAGTTAGACAAGCCTGTGACATTTCAATATCTACTACAATCCTCACATCATATGTTTCAGGTCGGTAGTACGGGTGATACCCCCATGGATTCACCCTTAAGTAAGCCTCCCCCTGATTTAATGATTCGCCACTTGAGCATCCACGATTATCATCATAAGGCAGACCACATGGACTATCTGTTTCAAAGTTTGCAAACCTTTTACCAACCCCATGAAATCTTATCGAACTAGCTTTAAATACTCCAAGGTCTCCAACTTGAATATTCTGTAGATCATTTTTGATCGAATTTGGTAGAGAGTTGCTACTTTCAGGCCACCCTCCAATTCTCACCTGAGGATTTCTGTTTGAGGGGACATTGTCCATGTATAAAAACACCATAGACCTTCCTATCTCTGCGAAAGATCCAGAAGATGAAAGGTAAAGTTTAACACGACCTGATCTGTTTGTTGCTTCACAATTCGCAACTGAGACACTCATATCACTACCATGAGCGAGTAAGGATCTTTTAAGAGCAATTGCAAATGAATCGCAAAGTGCAGTATCAGCGTGAATATAATTTAGGGATCCGCCTAGGAGAAGGGATATAAAAAGAAGCTCAAATCGTAAAAACATATTAATAACCTCAATAGACTATCTCTAATCAGTGCAGTCTTATTATGAATATCATCAGAGTGAAAAATCTAATTGATTCACTTAATAAAGGTTTGTAAAGACAAATAACAGAAAAGTGATAAAAATGGTTGGAGTATAAAACATAAATGACCCGAATATAAGATTATGAAATGTTGAAAATATTATAAGCTAAAGCTGGTCTTTGCATTCATGATTATTTCGCCAGTGATTGCAAATTCTGAAATTCAATGTGAGCCTAACGAAAAACTGATAGAGCTATTTGGAGATGCATTCTATAATTTCAAATATCGAAGCAGCTGGATTTGCGAAGAATTTGCTCCATCCGAGGATGATATAATACAATGGAGCTATTACCGAGCTCAGCGGAATATCGATCATATAGAAAAAACAGCATGCTCCGGATTTCCACCCCGAGTTCCAGCGGGATCAAAGATGATCAAAGTCAGAGAAGATATTATAAGATGCGAAGATTATGGCCGCGAAGTGGATTCATGGACTTCATACATAAAAATTGTTTGCTGCCCGATTGACCCACCAAAAACATGCGAATCTAGTGAATCAGAAGAGGGATAAATATATGAGACTTATAACCATTTTTTTGATTATAACTGCAACCAACGCAATCGCCGAAAGTAGACAGGCATGTGATGTTTTTCCACTCCGGGCACAAGGTCAAATTATAAATTTTTACGAAGATTTGTCCAACTGCATTATTGACTCAAAAAATATACTAAAATTCAAGAACCAGGCGCAAAGATTCCTCGAGTTATCTTATATAGCAGAAGCTGAACACAAAAAAGACGTTTCATGTAGCGATAGTAAGTATATCTTGAAAGAAACAATTTTCCCTCCTGCATCTACTACCAGCAAATTTACTGCCTGTACTTATGACGAGAGTCATAGAGGATTTATAAGCACTTTTGAAACCCATGGTTATGGAACTATACGCTGCTGTTACTCAATGCCTGAATGTTCCTAGCTCAACGATGCGTTCTGATCAAAAATTTCTTTTAAATTCTATTTAAACGCGCCGAACTTGAATTTTGCGAGGACGCAAGAATTTCAACCTATAGCAATCTGAGAGCACATTCGCTAAGTCACACCGCAGTGTTTTGAGCTTTTCGAGGTCAAAATAGACTCGTGCGAGGTTTATTTAACCAGATCAAGATTATATCTAATAGTTATGGACATTTTTTGATAATTCAGAAGACTTATTTTCGACACTTAAGCCTTGTTCTAACTTACATGCACACCAACATTCTATCTTAAAATTAAGTCGCCCAGAATATTCCTCACGCTCCCTATGTGGATTAGGCTCTTTCTGCCATTCTACATCACATTTCTCTTTCTTAATGTATAGCTGACACTTTTTATTATCTCCTCCACATTTTGGAGTTCCAGGATGTTGGCAATTTTCAATTGGACACTTACGTACTCCACAAAGTTCATTCTTGCATCGCTCAAGAAGCTCATTCACGGTAAGGGACTCCTCACCCTTCTTCCTAACACATTTTACATCTTGATCGTCTGAGAAATTTAAATGTCTCTCGCCACATCGTGGGGCACTATCTGGAAGTGGAGGGATTTGAGAATCATCCCCCCCCCTTTTTTCATAACATGTATCTGCATGACTAACAGAGAAAAATATAACTAGTGATAGTAATACTAAACTAACCCTTGTATTCATATTACCACCTTATATAACTAGTCCAAGGCATATATCAAGTAAAATATGCTTTCACCTACCTAAACATTCCTATATCACTTCTAAATATCTAGGGCGTTCGACTTCTAAATTACAATTTACCTTGAATAACCAGTGCCTAAATAAGGGGTTCACATCAAGAGTATTTATTCGGCTTTTGATCTAATAAATAACAGAATCGATGATTTCATATATATACTGATCAAGTGTAATCTCAAGAAGTTCTTCTTCTGCCTTCTCAAAAATTCGAGTTGGCTTTTTAAGCAATTTTTTTACTATTTTTTTGACATCCTTTCCACATTTCGTTCTTTTTTTTGATAAACATCTTGCTGAGTCTACTCTTTTTGCAGCTCTTACGGCAGTTTTCCAAAAATAGTTTTGAATGAATTTTCGCATATGTTCCTGTTCATCGAAAAACCTCATCGCTTCATCTAAAAGCTCTGAACTCGATTCGCCGAGTTTTTGATTGACACTGCCTATCTGAGATGAAATTTCTATAAGCTCATCCAATCTATCTTGGAATTCATTGGATTCAAGACCCTCCAAGAGTTCAGAAATTCTCTGGGAATGGTTGTTTTTTATACTATTCAATTGCGAAATTAATGTGTTTAGCTTTATCTGAACATTTATTGGTGATGACTGAATACTAGAGGCTGTAGCTCTAATCCTTGATTCAATTGTATTTCTCTCACTAATTGCCCTCATGATAGCATTTATTATAATTGGACAAAGCTCTATCCCTGAATCTATTGTAGAATCAGATGATAATTCTTGTTCAATTTGCTGTGGTAAGTATATGTAGTTATTAAACTCTTCGATAAGCTTGTTTATACCATCGGTTGCTATTAAATCTGATCCTCTAGCCCCCGATTCCATTATCTCTCTAATATACCTTAGCGAAGCAGTCCCATGTGTGGCTATAATACCGCGGATCCCTGCTAAAGACTCGGTAGGATAAAAACCATCATTGGATGATCTGATAATATTCACCAAATTAGGATTAGTAACACTGGATGTTGAATATGTTCCCAGCACACCAAAAGTATCTATTAATGAAAAATATTTACCTTTTTCCAAATAATTTCCATAAATCAACTCTGTTTTCACCTCTTCAGGACGTGAGGAGAATGGGGATCTTTGATCAATTGGGAGCGATTTTGCACTTACAAGCTCTTGTGCCAAGTTATTCAACTTTTGGATAGTAAGATTAGCGCTTAAGTTACCAGATATAACAAGTTTTCCAAGTAAACTTAGATATTTCACTGTCGCTGGGCGAACTGCTGATAAGGAATATCGATCTCTTAGTTTATTAATAGAAGCAGTAATATTAGTAATTCCATCAATAATAGTTGCTGAGTTTTCCAATTCTAATGTTCTCGCTAGTTTTACCTTTTTTGCATCAATGAAACCTGGATAAAGCCTTTTCCATTCGGATATTTGATTTTCCTTTTCAGCTTTAAGCTCGACTTTGCGTTCCTGAAGTAAAAGAATTAATTCTTCTCTTAAAAGACTCTTTTTTTCCTCTATGCGTTTATCAATCAACTCATTCACTTTTCTGTGCTCTTTCTTTAAGGAAAAGTGTGGAGATGAAAACGCTACTGAGGCTGCAAGAAGAAGCAAAAAGTATTTCATAAGATAATTTTTTAAATAATAGCCGCCCTTTCTAATGGGCGGCTTATATTATTTTATTACTGGTTCCTATTGTTTAGTGCCTCTTCCACTGCAACTAAATCGATCGGAACATCAACACTCACATGTCCACCAGTTGAGCACTTGATACGATCTGTAGCGCCATTTGCCAATTTTCCTGGTCCGACAGGAAACGCGGTTATCCTTAGCTGATCGATCCCAGATGCTAATATTGCTTCTAGATCTATATTATCAGCAAATAACTTCCTATTCGTAACATTACAAGATGCATTGCTTCTATCCTCAATCCTAGCTGACCAAGGATTCATGGTACCACTTACCGGCCCTCCAAAAATTACTGACCCAGCTTCCTCGCCGTTTTTCAGACCAGCAACTCTAAGACCATAACTTATTGTGCCACAAAATGCTCTCTTATCATTCTCAATGACCTGATTTCTTCGTGCATTTGCCTGCTCCATTGTCCAGTTAAATACTGGAATATGACAGAGACATTGAGGGCGTTGTGCACATTCATTACACTGATCTATTATCGATTGCTTATGAGTTTCACTAACAGCAGCTATGTCAGGCGAATACCTACCAATATCTTGGGGACTTATATAAAGATATCTGTAACCACCCATCCATCTAAATTTTTCAGCTGAGCCAATAAATTTTATATCTAAATCACCTGCTACCCTACCTCTAGTATTAACTTTAGCATTGAATCCATTTACTATCTCAAAATTTGCTTCAAAATCAGAGATTGTTCCATTGGCCACAACCTGACAATTTGATCTATCAGGAAGGGAAAACTTCTCAACCGGTGCATTTCTATATGGGATATTTATATCCTCAAAAAAGAAGGAATACTTTCTAACTTCAATCTCTCTATATTCGTTCGGATTTGAAACTAAACGAACTTCGACTTTGATATCATTGGCAGGCCCCCCTACTAACCTAAACGGATCAACACCTGTAGGTCTTGGATTAAATGATGCTGAAATTTTTCTACCCCCGCTAAAAGCACGAGAAAATGGCTTTGGAGCCTTTTGATGGACTCTAATCCCACCTGCACTAACTTTGAAGTTTCCTGGTTTCCTACTATTGAGCCTAAAACCACCCTGATCTCCCAGAAGTTCGAGGGTAAAAGTTATATTTCTGTTTTTACCACTCCCTGCGTATGGATCATCGGGCACACTCATCGTAGCTCGCACCATCCCATCATCTGAATCCTGCGTGTATATTCTTCTTTGTGCCTGGCAATTTATTGCTGCTAGAGCACATATAAATAAAAAAAACTTTCTCATAATAACCTCCATTTTTGGCAAATGAAAATCATCTGCCAGATTTCTAATTAAGTTATGCTCAGAATTTTTGTTAATGATTCCTAAAGATCATCAAAATAACGAGAATGTTATTATGCACTTCGTATTTTAAATTTGATTTGAATTGAAACATAACGAGATGCTCTACGCTGAATCACATGAAAAAAGTACAGTAAGACTCAACCTATTTTTTGAGCTTGGCTCTACCAGATCTATATGGCATTGATATGGATGATGGTAGTCTCTGTAAGTTTATATGTGGGTGATCTATATGAGGGTTGGAGCCTGTATAGGACTTAATAGTATAATAATTGTTTTTACCTATGCGTCCTAATTTTCTATTCCAAATAGTATAATTTACATACTTTGACCCATAATATCTGTTAAGAAACAACGCAAACTCAGCAGCTGCAAGCCCATAATTAGTTGAATCTGGAACCATTACATCAATCGCTAAGCCAGCAGGGTGGCCGTTTTTATCCCTGGAATTCCCCCTATATCCTCCCATCGCTCGAATACCAGGAAAATATCTACCAATAACTCTTGCCAGAGCTACGGTGTGAGCCTTTGAACTTTTTTCGCTCAATAATCTTCTAGGGCTAGGCACCTCTGGAGGCAGCTCTCCACCACACCATTCCTTTAGCCCTTCTATCGCAAGCCTTTCGAAATAGTGTAATTGACTAGGCAGATCATTCTTTTCGATTCCACTAAATTCATTGATTCCACTAACAGACTCAGAACTAGGTAGATTAACTCTTTCGGCTTCACGTTGAATCTTCCAATTTTCGTAGGTTCGTGACATTTTAAGTGATTCGAAAGGAACCGAGCATGTTCCACTTTCTGGATCAATCTTTGCTCTTGGAGGTATACAAATAAGAGTTCTTCCCTCCGCCTCGCCAAGAGAGGTTTCACCATAAAATGGCTCATTATTTCCATACACTCTAAATCTTGTTGTCTTTCTCCTGGACTTATAATCCTTACTAAGCTTTTTGTTATACTCCCTGATTGCTTGATCGCGATTGCCTTGCTGAATAGCAGCATTTAGTCTTTCAAATTCATTTATAGAATCTGGATCAACAGCGTCTGTTATAACAAAACCTTCCATCATCGGTTTTTTTTCTGAAGTTCCCCTCAACTTCCTTCTTTTAGCCTCTTTCTTGCTAAGTCTCAGCATCACAAGCTCTGGGAATATTGTACCATACTTAAATGGATGAACTGCATAGGCTGGATAGCAAGTAAACCCTGCAGCAATAAGTTCTGCACTTAATCGGTCTGCATTCAACCCGGAGTTATACAGTCGGTATCTTGCGAGCTCTACCACCTTCTGAGTTAAAGTGTCGCAACCTCCGGGAAGTATGAGAGAGGATTTTCTAGCATCAATATACTCTGCTGCAGATTTTAGTGTAAAATCTACAGGTTCGCATGATTCCTTCATTATCTTTCTCATAACTTTATGTAGCTCTGATCTTGGTTGAGCTCCGCATAAAGTCTGACCCTTATTTACAGCATCAAAAAGCCTTTCTTTAGTCTCTTCAAGTGATGTACAAATTGGCGTAGCAGTAGGTGATGGGGTCGGAAATGGAGAAGGTGTGGGATCAGGTGGCGGCTCATAATTATCTGGAAGCTTAAACATAACTAGTGTCTCAGCTCTTTGCTCCCTCTCGACGAAACCTAGACACTCCCAGCTTGATCCATTAGGGTAAGGATCACCTCCATATTCACAACCATAATATGATTGACGAGGATAAAGATAATACTCCCATCTTTTTTGGGAGGTTGGGAAAAGTTCTTCGTCATTAATTCTAATCACTTCATTATCCGATTCGTTAAGAGTTCGCTTGAATGTTTCAACGGCTGTACCACCAGGTTCTCTGTTGTCAGAAAAACTAACTCTTCTAGAACCTTCCGTATAATACCTATTATCTGACCAACTTAGAGGTATAATATTTCTAGGAATACTGGTACTAACATGTCCGTAAGATCCATCAAGTGGCGGCCAGTATCCCATGTTGATATTATAGTTCATGAAATTAATTATTGGAGGCGGATTCGCCTCATGCCCAACAAAAACTTTCGACGCTGATCTAAGAAACTCTGGTAGTTTTGTTTGAAATCCATAGCGACAATGCTCAGGATTGCTAGTACATTCTTTTTTCGATTCTAACAGCACTGCTCTGTATAATTTTGGAATCCAAGAACCTGAGACTTGATCCCAAGTTTCAAGTTCTACATCCTTACATCTTACCAATCCTGTATACACATCCTCTTGTGCAATCAAACTAGTTCTTAACGCATTGTTCACAACCCCAAGGATTTCACTACATGGGATCTCCTCTTGCGCCAACAATGACCTTGATCCAATTAAAAATGTTATAAAAATCCGAATCATCGAAAAACCTTATATAAACAGATCTTTTAGATAGTTCGCAGTGATTCATATAATCATCGAGTTATTACGGCAATGTTAAGTTCGTATGATTAAGTATGAGACTTATAATTAAAAATATTTCTATCAGTCTTAATCAGATTACAATAATGTATGCAGACCGTGATTTTGTATTACAATTTTGTTAAGAATAGGATCTATATGCGAATGAATGATTAATATACTGCATAACCCTTACAATAAACCAACACCACATTATGAGGATGAAATGGCAGTACCAGCAATTTTTGCACATCAACAGAATTTAACAGAGTTGAACGTAGTAGATCGCCAAAAAGTATTAGCTGATAAACTAATTGAAGACTATGAAGCTGGCAACTTTGTATTTGAAGGGATGGATAGTTCTGATAAAGCATACTGTTATCCAAGCAATTCTCGTGAAATTGAAACTATGATTGGTGATAAAATTGTTATGCATGGATCGGCTGGGAACCATGTTCGCATTGAGCCTATCCCTGACTCCGATTGGGCCGTGGGTTATATCAAAGGAATAGCGGCTCCTGACGTAAAATTTAGGATATGCAAAGCCCTTATGAGATCGAGATATGGTTTAGAGACTTTTATTAAAGTGTCCCTTATTCAGGACGGAACTGAACCTGACTGGAAAACCAGTCTTAATATTTATAAAGATGATCCAAACTTCAATAAACTATTTGATATATACGATGAGCTTTCTAACTCGAAGAAATAGGGGATGTAAGTAGAGATTACAAATGAAGAAAGCTTCAATGACCTAGGTTCAAAATCGAAGTGCACCTCCTTGATTGCTTAGTCAATCTAGGTGGTGCATTTTAATTTAGATCTGTCCGTTCTATAGCCTTAAATGCTTCGTAACTATTAGACCCTATAGCAAAAATAAGTGGCATAATTCCCATAGGGATATCTCTATGTTCAATATTAGCGACATCTCGAACTAATTCCTTAATTCTTTCAATATCTTCTTTTTCTATAGCATCATAAAGTGATCTTCTCAAATTTTGATCTACTTCCGATACTGTTCGCAAATTAATTTCTCAATCCCCATCTTCACTGATTACCTTGGCTATAGGTCTAGGAGGTTTAAGATGATCAGAATAGTCACGGGTAACTGGCACTATCCAAAGTGTATCATCAATAAGAGCAAACACTGTTTCCCCGAAACTAAGAGTAAAACTTTTTACTCCGTCTGGGAGTCCCTGAATAATTGCGGGTTCCTGAGTTTCAGGTGCTATGAAAAGTTGATTATCAGGCTTTGAAAAACACCAGACCCTTCCATTATCAAGACCGCAGCTTACTCTGCCCCCTAAAGCTAGGTTAGTAAATCGATTAAGTGATTCAGCTGGCATGGCACAATTACCATGAAGAAAACTGCTTTTCTTATCATAATCAATTTTATTACCAAAATCATCATGAACAGTTATAAGATCCAAACATCGGGTAGACTGAAGATTTTTCCCCCAACAATACATCTCCCCGTTTTGAACACTTTTAGCGCAAGTTCTACTTCCTGAGGAGATAAGTCCAGTCATATCCGATTCTGGTAACCCTCGAACAGCAACAAATTCCTTTAAAGATGGTTTTGGAGAAGGAACGGTATATCGAAGAGAACATCTACTAACGCCACCCCCAGCTGACAGAAAAGTCTCCAAAATACACTCAATTAAATTCCCACTAGGAGGAATCTTGGTTACAATGAATTCTGCAGAACCTAATTCTCCAGAAGAATTATCCCCTCTACATAAAATTTTATTAGATGCTTCAACACATAAATGGTTTTGTTTGAAGACTAATCCATCAAGCTTGTAACTTTCTAGATTATTCTTGTCTATTATAGGACTTGCTACCGACTTTGGATTAAATTGATAAAGCTTATTATTTGAAATAGCGTATCCAACATCATCTGAAACAGCTATCTTACTAATAGGCTCTGAGAAATTTATCTCAATAGCAGTAAAACGAGTGGAAGGAGTGGGATTAATATAGGAATCTCTTTTAACTTGCCAGCACTTTATTCGATTATCATCCAAAGCACAGGCACTACTCATATTTGCAACGATCTCTGTTACCTTATCAGACAAACCTGATATCGGCTCAAACTTAAAAAGTGGAGGCTTATTGTTATCTCGATGACTAAGGGAACTCTCATCTAAATCCGTACACAACACCTTGCCTTTATCAAGGATACAAACAAATCTTGATCCACTAACAAGAACTGTGTCCTCGGCTAAAACTGAACTTGATAATACAAACAATAAAAATACAAGATAAAATGAATTTCTTCTGGAATATTTTTCTTTTTTAGATATCATTTTCTCTATGAATATTTTATCACATTTGAGAGATGTCCTAGGAAAATAATTTTTATTTTATGTAACAATTTCGTCATCTAATTTCCTAGGTGAGGCACTTCGGTTTTGAATCTAGCAGCTTAATTTTCAGCTCCACTGTCAAATCCAGTAGGTGTTGGTTGTGGAGTGTCTGGGAATACTGTTGTGAGTTATGGTCATCATATGAGGCCGTTTTGTTTAATCTCAATATTATCGATAGGAAAAATAGAAGCCGCGACTTTAGTGACGTTAAACTCAGGAAAGTATTTAATAAATCTATAGCTGCAACACATTCTCCATAATTATGATTTATAATAATTTCTTTATAAATATTCTTTGACTGAGACATCTGATGACATTCTATAGATACATGGATATTTACCAAGGAGTGAGCATGGGATTGTTAAAATTCGATTTAAGAGTTCGACTATTATCGCTAACGCTATTAATGCCAAACCTCGCGTTTTCAGATTTCAATACACTCAGTCCCACACTAGAGTTTGTTTTGCCACGGACTTCTCCAGAGTATTATAAGTGTATAGGAGGCACCCCCGGCTCAGCAATCTCTTGCTGTCGGGAGGTCTGTGGTGGCAATCAAGGC
The DNA here is from genome assembly GCA_002343185.1 of Deltaproteobacteria bacterium UBA2409. GTDB lineage: Bacteria > Bdellovibrionota_C > UBA2361 > UBA2361 > DDRT01 > UBA2361. Next base: position 95,823 of record DDRT01000016.1, on the reverse strand, counting down.
TGTTTTTATGATTGCGTTTTCCCGGGTTCACAAACCTGCATTAATCGATTTCCTTCAATTCCGACGAAAACTGAGTTCGGCATTGAACCATTACCAACTCCTGAGAGGATGAAATGCTGTGAAAATGCTTGCCTAAGCCCTATTTATGAATCTGGGTTTGATGATATTTGTTACATCAAATGCATAAGACCTGACCTTGGAATCCCCTGATCCGCTGAGTGATGATTAAAGTTAAAATATTACGTCATAGACCCCAAAGATCTAAAATCGACTTCCCATTTTTCCTCACTGACTGCGTGTAGTGTAGTTGGATAGTATAATTAGAAGTGGCGACGACTTTCGAATGATGGCTGGAAACTAGGGTCTATCTGTCAGTTTAGTTCAAAGTAGTGTGTTTTAAGTGGAGTTTACGGAGAAGTAGATACACTACCCCCTGTGATTACTGAATTATTTCTTGTGGCTTGAACCAGATCTGAGGTTTGTAGGTACCGATGGGGAATATTATATCCGGGTTACCCTCTCTGTATTCTTTAGAGGCATGTTTGTAGTCAAAGTATATGGAAAAGTACCAAGCCTTGTACTGGGCACGTCTCTCCGGACAGATACATAAAATCCTAGGTCTATGACTTCTAAGAGTAGAGGACTTTGTAGTTCTTGGAAGAGTTCCTCTCTTTGTCTGAAGGAGCTGAGGTTTACCTACAAATGGTTTCTTGCCCCGTTCTTCTATAATCTTACGCCTTCTCTCTTCAAGCTTTCTGTACATAAGCCTTGCATAGTCTTTTTGAGATAAGTCTTCATATCCTGGGAGTCTTTCGTATTTAAGAGTTACAATATCTGTAAAATCCTTAATGGAGACGATTTTCCCATAACGCATTGCATCGTTATATTCCTTCCATCTGACTACCTTATATTTTCTCTCTATCCCCCATACAGCATCCCTAAAGAAGTGATAGCCCGGATAATCACTAAGCCTTTTAACTAATCCATCCTTAATAGGCTGAAGTGCTGTATAGAAGAAATACTCCTCAATATCGTCAGCTCCCGGAAGAAACTCAGATGAATACCGCCTCCCCCAGAACCGTCCTCCCCGGTACTCTGGGGTAAATCTTGGAACAGCTCTAGCAATACTTGAGTTTAGATCTCTCATAAAATGTGCCCTGTTCATTAGAGGAAAGAGGGCAGGCCCTTGGATATAATTCCCCTCAATTGCTATCCCATAGAGCTTAACTTTGTATCTTTCTGCATACTTAGCCAGATATCCTAAGATTGCAAACTCTAGATTTCGATTATTAACAAACCAAAGCTCAGAGTTTCTACTCCTACTCGTTACAAACGATGCCAACTCTCCTGACTCTATCCTCGGATGATAAACCATTCCAAAGTTCTATCGGAAAATCTCTCATTCCGTTTACCACGCGGTCTGTGAGGAAAGAAAAAGGTTGGGAAAATTAGGAAATGGTTCTAACAAAGATGTGACGATTTCTTCTGATAAATATTTAGTTCCACTAAGATATGCTAATGAGGCAAGGATTTCAAAGGTTTTCATATGTTACTAAATATTATTTTTCTTCAAATTTCCTCATTCTTGCGAAGATTCGTAACTATACTATTTAGCGTTTTTTTATACCCATCTTTCACACTCGCAATTACCCCAGTTCCCACTCCGGATCCTCCAAAAAAAGTACATGTGATATATTTTGATGCTGCTACCACTCCAAGTATCGTGAAAGAATCTGCTGAAGAATCAAAACGGCTCTATACAGACCTTCTCCGAGAATACTTTCAATCAGACTTATCTATCATGGAAAGGGCTTTTTCAGTGCTGGATGGAGGCACAGATTCTAATGGTGTAAGTCTATGTGGTGGGTACGAGGAAGGTTCAAAGTATTTTCTATGGAATAAGGAAATGTATAAAAAAATTGGTGAAGACGTTCAGGAGTCTGAGAGGCCTTTGAAAAGAAATTTATTATCAGCCATCGAAAGTGTTAGCAGAAACTCTAAACCGGGAGATAAAGTTGTGTTTTATATTAGCACCCATGGTGGTTTTGACAATCTTGGTCAATATTTGCTTGAGGAAGAGTATACTCGATTTAATGAGGATTATACTAAGAACGGCAATCTACCAGATGCTATATCCATTAACGATCTTGCAAAATCCTTTAAAGGGAATCTTCAACACACAAACAATATTATAGTTCTTTCAGCCTGCTATTCTGGAATAGTACTGAATAATTCACCCGGCCGGTTCCCCGGGTGCTTATCACCTTTTGAGCTAAACAACTTCTCTCTACTTCTAAACTCATCAGTGATAACGGCCTGCCGTGGCGGAGAGCTTGCGACTACTGGTTATGACTTGTCATTACTTTTTGGCTTAGGAGGGAGCATTCAACGCCTAGGTGATATTGACCCTATAGGACCAAATTACTACATTCAAGGAGATAGATATCGAGGGTTACAAACAGAGTATATCAGAACAAAACATGTAGACCTTTGGCAACAGGAGCCATTTTGGCTCGGATCCAATGTATTCTCTCAAACATACAATTTCCTCCTCGAGGAGTTTCCAGATTTCAGACCAATGTCTTCGATTCGCTATGCTGAGTCCGAAATCCCATTACACTGTCGTTCAATTCCTTAGGGTACATATGATTATCTATCTAGGTTCAAAATCAAAGCAAACTCTTAACTCTCTTCAGACCAGATCTTTTTCAAAGAGGCAATCTATGATCTTTCCCAGGAGAATTATATAAATCACTAAGTTTATGAATCATTAAATATACATGGGTCTTTTATATATAATTATAGGCGTTTTACTTATAAAATTTCCAGGATTTTATTTTTTTGGGTTATTTCTAAATGAAAAAGTTTTTCACACTCAAAACAATCTAATATTATTTTTCTCTTGCTAGATTCACAGTCGGTGTTATAGGGTGGATAATATTCATTATTACATCTACAACACTTCTCTTAACAATTGGGGCAGATCTTTCAGCTGCCAGAGATTTGCCAATTCCAATGATATATTACTACCCTGGACTATTCTTTGTAAGGCTTCTGGAGTGGTGTTTTGTGATCTTTCTTTTTTACCGCAACAGCTATGAAGGTAAATGTTCACTAATTAAAGCATGCCTTTTTGGGACTGTATGGTCTTTTATCCTAGATACATTTGTTATTATATTATTATTTTTTTGGGCTTCAGTCATTAAGACCTTGATATGAGTCCGTTGTTATGAACGCTGAGTTAAGAACAACACTCTGAGTTTAATAAGTTTAGTTGGTGAGGATAGATCAGTAGTTGTGGCGGCAGAGGCGTGCATTGGGAGTGCCAGCTTTCTAGACGAGCCTCGTCAAAAGACAGGTTGGCAAGTTAAGCTGTGCAATCCTGGGTATGCGCAAAGGATGAGAAACAACCCAGACAAGACAGGACAGACAAGTCGGATAGTGAGTTAATTGCCGATTCAACTCGAATTGGGTACCTCCCAGAGGTGTGACTTGCACCGAGGGAGCTTAGAGATTTAAAAACTATATTAGATACAGAGCTTCGCGGATGACAGAGGCAAGAGCGACCAATGTTAGAATTAAAGCTCTGCTTAGAAATAATAGAATTGAGTACAGAAGGTACAGAACTAACCTTTGGACTAAAGCAGGACTTCAGTAGCTAGAGTCCGTGGAGCTTCCCTCTAATTCGGCTTGAGTACAGAAGCGATACCTGAGAGAGCTTTTTTGGTTGAAAGATGAAATTATGAAAACTACAAAAAGGCTCTCTGATTTTGTTAAAGGAGACTCATTCTGTTTAAAACCTGTTTAAAGCTTTTAGAGCATCGAGGCATAGGGTTAATTACTGCCGCACTTATGTGAGCCGAGATAGATACATTTACAAGATTTAAGAGTAGGAAGCAGCTTGCACATTTTTGTGGACTATCTCCCTGCAATAAATCAAGTGGGCAAGTTGTGAGTGATGGAGAGATAATAAGCGCTGCAAATCCCATACTTAAAAGCACAATCGCTCAAGGCGTTTGGGGGTCAATTCGGCATGACTCTTACTGGAAGTTGCTAGCCGAAAGACTCTTGGCAACCGGCAGCCCAAGAGTGTAGTAGTAGGAGCGGTAGCCAACAGATGGATACGGAAGCCATATCACTCAGTGAAAGATCTTCAAGATGAGCTCGAGTGGTCTCGTATGTTTAAACACCCGTTCTCAAGTGGGGCAATCTTAATTTATTGTTCTGGTAAAAATTCCTAATTATTAACACCGTGGGCTAACTGCTCGTAGAGAAGAATGGAATTATTTACTTGAAAGACTTGACTGCATTCAGAGAAGACACCGCCTAGTGGTTAGGCGAATTTTCTAGTACTTGGATAAGCTGTTCAAATTATTAGTTAGGATAGGAAAAAAGGGGGGCACCAAGCGCATCTCACCTACAAACTCTCAGCAGCCATTGGAGCGTAATATGTTAAAACCCCATCGGCACCTGCTCTTTTAAAAGCAATTAAGGATTCAAGCATACATCTTTTTTCATCAAGCCAACCATTCTGAGCAGCAGCTTTTATCATCGCGTACTCACCACTCACTTGATATACAAAGGTTGGCATTTTGAATGTTTCCTTAACCCTATAAACTATATCTAAATAGGCGAGCCCAGGTTTTACCATTACAGAATCAGCGCCTTCTGCAATATCAAGCTCTACTTCTCTAAGAGCTTCATTTCCATTTGCTGGATCCATCTGATAGGTATGTTTTCCTTTTTTTCCTAAACTACCTGAACTTCCAACAGCATCTCTAAATGGTCCATAAAATCCAGATGCATACTTTGCCGAGTAAGCCATTATCTGAACCCTTGTGAAACCACTTTCATCAAGAGCCTGCCTTATCTCACCAACACGACCATCCATCATGTCAGATGGAGCTATAATATCAAATCCTGCTTCTGCTTGATTAAGTGCTTGCCTGATCAGAACTTCAATCGTTTCATCATTTGCAACATCACCATCTCTTATCACTCCATCATGTCCATGATCTGTATAAGGGTCTAGAGCAACATCTCCCAAAACTCCGATATCAGATACTTCTTGCTTTATAGCTTTTACAGCTCTACACATTAAGTTATCTGGATTAAATGACTCTTCTCCATCAGGAGTTTTAAGTTTACTAGGAGTTGCAGGAAAAAGTGCCACAACTGGAATACCCAGTTTTTTTGCTCGAGAAACTGAAGAAACTAGCGAATCAAGGCATAATCTTTTTACCCCTGGCATAGAAGGTATATCTTCGTCGCTATATCCATCATTGATAAAAATCGGCCAGATGAGATCTTTTGGGGTTAATAAATTTTCCCTTACCAGGTCTCTACTCCAAGCTTCACTTCTGAGTCTTCTTAGTCTTGTTTGTGGGTACATTCCGGGCATTGTATCTGAATCTAAACTAGATTCAAACAATTTCTAAGCTCTTCAGGATTAAGTGGTTTTGAAAGAAAAGTATTACATCCAAGTAAATGAGCATCTGCATATACTCCGATATCGTCTTCACCTGTAATTACTACAACATATGAAGGTGGAACTGATAATCCATTTTCAAGAGCTCTTAAGGCTTTCAAAAACTCAAGTCCGTCCATCTCAGGTAATCCAAGATCTAAAATTATGCTCTCAAAGGGTTCGTCAATTTTTAGTGAATCCTCAATGATTGCAAGTGCAGCCAAACCAGATTTAACTGTAACAGCATCTTTTCCAACGATATTTTCTACAATTCTAGAAGCTACTGGGTCATCTTCTACTATAAGAAATCTTGTCATGATAACGGATCCTCCAAGGATGATATCGCATTATATAAAGCAGCCTTATTCACAGGCTTTTCCTGGAATCTTGTGTACTCTGGGTACTCCTCAGCTATTCTTGATAGCATATTTTTATCAAGCTCTCCTGATACAATTACAACTGGAATTTCATAAAACCTGTCATCAACTCTCATAAGATGAAGCAGCTCTCTTCCATCCATATCTGGCATCATGATGTCGGTAACTACTAGATCGAAACTCTCGCCGGAACAGAGAGTTTCCCAAGCGATCTTACCGTTAAGAGCCTCAGTAACATCATACTCAAACCCTTCTATCATTCTCTTTAAAAGAGTTCTTGTAACTGAATCATCTTCAACAAGTAAAACTTTCTTCATACCTTCCCCGATAAGTCACGCTGCATTTTCTGCTCCATTCGTTTTTTTACTCTAGAGCTAACTCCTCCATAGTTTTTGGTTTTAGCTTCAAAGTGAGGAACAGGAGCATTCTCAAATGCGTTAAGAGCGATCTGATAATATATAACATGAGATCTTTCATCCCTGTCTTTTACTCTCTGACAAAGCTCTCGCAATACCTTCAAACTTGTTTCAGGAGCCAGTCCTGATGACTTAATATGAGCAACAAGATCTAACTGTTTGAGAATATCTGGTATCAAAAGCGAAAGAGCGGCTCTCTCTCTTGATTCATATCTTTCTCCACGTACTTTTGTAGATAGTCTTGTTATCTCTACAAGTTGATCGACTGAGAATGGCTCGCAAAGAATCCCGTCTGCGCCATCCATCATAACTTGCGCAACAGATGCATTACCCTCTGAGGCACTTTTCATTACTGATATATATGCAGCATCTTGACCTTGTGATGTTTCTTTAGCTTTTTGGATAAAAGGACGGATAACATCTGGACCAAGCCGCCAGGATACAAACACTACATCTATTGGAGTCGAAAGAGTTAAAGCTGAAATCGCTTCTGCAGGGGTACTTAAAAGAGTAACCGCTCCAAATTCAACTACTGAACTAGCTGTTTGTTTAAGCCTCATTCTAGAAGCCATATCGTTATCAACTATCAGCGCGTTGAATTTTTTCATTGCAAGCTATGTATCGGAATATCTTGTAGATAGCTTAACTTAAGACAGCTAATAGCTTTTCTTTTAAGGCTTCAATCCGCGCTAAACTATTGATATCTATATTAGATTTCTGCATCCTTATTGGCTCAACTAACTCCCAAGGACTTTCAACCCTATACCATGCATTTTCAAGGTGCTCTAAAAGCCTAGTTATAGCTTCATTATCCCCTCTAAATATGGACATATATAGATCAGGGGACTGATCATAGGTTCCATAGAGAACATATTCGTTAATGAAGCCAAAAAGTGAGTTTTTAACTCCACTACCTACTACTGAAAGCAATTTTGCAAGATTTAAAATCTCGATTGAGATTTCACCGGTTCGTTCTTGATAAGCTTCTAGTAAGAAAGTTTTTGCAGCTCCATTCTCCTTGAAGCTTTCAGGCTCAAACCCTAAATTACATAGATCAGAAAATTGATATAATAGTTTGAATTTGGCTTTCATTCCTTGGGTAGAGTCACTACACAAACAAAAAAGCTGCTCTTGAAGCTCATCTATAATTTCTGGATAAAGTGTAAACAGATATCCTAACCGATCGAAAACTGAATCAGCTAAATCAGATTCAATGTAAGCCTGAATAAGAGATGCTACAAAACGCTCCTGACCATAATTCTGAAGCCACCTATCTATCTCTGCCTCGGTAATATGCGAAAAATCAGCTGAAAGGAGGGCTTTCGCAGGCTCATTTCTTAATCCAAACTCGAACTCAATTTCACTGAATTTTGGACCGGAATCATCAAACACTATAAAGTAAGATAAATGGAAACCCTTTCTTAGTCTACAAGGTACCTAATAATCCTAGAGTTACTCCCCACTTTCTTTCATGAACTCCATAATCAATATCTTCAGCAAGTGGCGCTGTCAATTCAACCCCTAGCCTTAGCCCTTTAGAAACACCAAACTGAGCCCCAAGCCCTGCTTCTAGCACACTTGACTCCTGCTGCTTCGGATCCCACATTGCTCCAGTTGCCGAGATAGTCCGATCTCTTCCCCTTACATCCCCTTGAAAAGTTCCAGCAATCCTACCAGTTACAGATACCCCTTTTGCGAGCGGCACACCAATCCAGGATTGAGCTACATATTTATCACCGAATTTGTATCCTTCTGTGTTATCATCAAGCCTTATTGCACCTGTTCCCTGAACGCCCCAGAAGATAGATTCATCATTTTGGGTGTAGGTTAAGCTTGGCAATAGATCAAACGTACCCGATCCAAGAGCCATATGATATGGGTGATGACTCTTTCCAGAATGATAATTGTCACTCTGTGTGATGTCACCGGTTGGGAACGAAATCCCTAAGCCCCCAATCAAAGACTCTTGATGACAATCCCCATAAAGCCTATAAAGAGCGGAGAGGCTTGTATCGCCCAGCCCCTCGTTTCTTGTTTTAAATCCTGCCCCATGATCCATTGTATTCTGCAAAAAGTTTGTCATAGCCATTAGAGTTAAATCATCAGTTACGCCATACATTGCCTCAAGCATATGCATCTGCATCGTCATCGTGTGTTTATGCGGTTTTGAGTGATCGATTTCTTCATGAGGATCCTCTTGATGCATCTCTCCGTGATCATGTCCGTCGTGTACCTTACGAATATTAGGTGTTTTATGCCCATCCATATCCATAAACATATATCTATAACCAAACATCCAAGACCCTTTCGAGTGAATATGATCCCCAGTTACGGAAGCAGGTGCCTGGGCAAGAGAAAAAGAGGAAAAAACTAAAGCAGGAATAAGTAGTGTGAACATTCTCATAAAAAAGAACCTAGCTGCTTTGGTGTTTTAGAGTAAACGCAACAAAAAGTTGCACCACTGAAATGTTATCCATAAAACCAAACTGTGTATGGGTGTATTAGAATCTAATCAGCTAGAATTTGTAATATACTTTAACGCAGAGTTCTCAGAGTTTCCAGAGAGTAGTTACTCTGTGTAACTCTGAGAACTCTGCGTTAAATAAAGATAAAATAACTAAACTCTAAAAATGCCTCTCCCGAAGCTTTCTTTGAAGTGCCTGCCGGTGAACACCAAGTATTTTAGCAGTTTTTGTAATATTCCCATCATTTTCATTGAGGGTTCTTAATATATACTCCCACTCATATTCATCGAGAGTTGGAATTCTTTGATTTTGAGGATTCCCCATAAAACCTTCAAGTAGTTCATCTACTGTTATTGGTTTTGATAAAAAATTAATCGCTCCAAGTTTTAATGCTTCAACTGCACTTGGTATACTTCCATATCCTGATAAAATTACTGCTTCTTTACAGCCACTATTTAGAATCTCTTTTAGAACACTAAGCCCCCACTCGCTCTTTAATTTTAGATCGATAACAGCCCTATCTGGGATTACATTACTTAGAATCTCTTTCGTTTCAGAAATTCCATCTGCTTCAAATACAGAGAAACCACGGGAAATTAAAGATCTCGCAAGCCTTGCTCTAAAAGTAAGATCGTCATCGACAAGTAGATATTTCATGCTAGTTTAATTCTTACAAGCGTCCCATGGTCACGGACAAACTCCAAACTTCCTCCTATCATCTCAATAAATCTTTTACTTAAGAATAATCCAAGCCCTAAGCCCTTAATACTTGAAATTGGAAGTCCAATCTGAGAGACAATTTCATCTGATATACCTTCTCCATAATCTCTTACCTCGATTGCTCCATCATCTGCAAATCTCACCACAACCTCATCATTTGCCTCAATTGCATTCTTAATTATCGCAAACAAAGCCTCTCTGAGTGGTGCTACTTGGGTTTGTATAACCCCATCATTCACTACCTTTACAACTGAAGCCTCTGGCAGTCTGACTTTAATCTCATCAATCAAACTAGAAAGTTTTATCTCCGACACCTTTGACCCTTTAAGATCTCCTAAGGAAAATCTGAGTCGATTAATAGCTTCTTCACAACGCTTTACTTCAGCTATTAGAAGCTCCTTATCTTCAGAATCTGACAGATCAGAAGCGATCAGCTTTATCGTAGAAAGCGGTGTATTAATTTCATGTGCAGTACTTGCTGCAAGTGAAGTAATACTTAGTGTACGCTTTAACGATTCAGACCTTTCGTTTAAAACACCAAGTTTGCGCTGCTGAAGAGATATTTCCCCTGAGAGTCTGGTAAAGAAGAATGCTAAAAATAACGCAACCAACCCAAACCCTAAAAGCATACCCCAAAGATGAAAGGTAAATGGCGAACTTTCGGTAATATGGTAATAGTGACTAGTAAAAATTTGGAAATCTCTAAAAAAGAAAAAAAGAAGTGAAAATAAAATTGAGCTTGTAGCAGCCAAAATCCATGTCCACTTTGCAGAGAGTGTAAGTGCTGATACTGCTATAGGAACCAAAAATAGAACACTTAACGGATTATGAGCTCCTCCTGTAGACCAAAGACAAACAGTAAGAACAGCAACATCCAAAAATAACAGCCATTTTGTGTAGAAAAAGTTGGTGATTGCAGTAGTAATGGCTGCAATAAATAAAACTACAGTCGGAACAATCTCATATGAAAAAGTAGCCCCAACAGCACCAGCAAATAATAGATATGCCCAAAACCATCGATACTGCATTTAGGGTAATCTTATCTAAGGAGGTAGATAAATCAAACTACACTGAGACCGAGAATCTATCGATCTACAAAAAGGCCTTACTGTAACAGGCAAAATAATATAACTCATTCGCTCCGAATAAGTAATCTTCCTGTACTGCTATTTCATAGTGATTCTTAAGAGCACTTGACCAAAACTCACTATTTTCTTTTGTTAAATGTAATTCTACTCCATCGTGAATATCTGGGTGATTTGCTATTGTGAAAATCGAAATTCTGCCTATCCTTGACAACCGTTGTAGCACTCCATCAATAACGCTTAATGGAAGATGCTCCATTACATCAAGACATGTAACTAGATCCATTTTTGGCCATTCATTTTCTATACGATCTAGAGTTTCAGGTTTAAAAAGATCAATCTCCATAAAGTCGACATTATGATGATGAAACTTTTCAAGATCAGTTGAATAAACCTTTATCTCTGGGCGATTCTCTTTAAAGTACTCAATCATTATCCCACGGCCACTTCCAATATCGAGACATGTGCCAATCTGAAGATTTTCGACACTTTTAAGAACCTTGTCGTATGAAAAGCCAAAGTTACTAATAACCGTATTGTATCTTGGATCCCTTAAAAATAGATTCTTGTAAACTTTATGAGGATTTTCCACGTAAAGTTTAGATGCATTCGGAAAACTCAAGGATTCAGAATAATATCGGGTACTTAGGCTCATTTTTTTGTTTTATTAAAAGCCATTAGAGTATTGGGTAGTATAGAAATAGCAACTTATTTGCAGCTCATTATATAATAAGAAAAGTTTCTCTCAGAATAGTTGCTGCATTGATTCAACGAACAGCACATTGAAAGCTGTGCTGCGTCTAAATAGTAAAGTACTCTGCGTTCATTCGTGCACCTACACGAATCAGGACTGACAACCTCTAGGCTAATCCCTCTGCTCTCAGGATCCTCGGAGGTCATAAATCGAAAAAAATCTTTAAACTGATAAATGTCGTCAGATTGAGTAAAAACCAACCTCTGCTTCCCAGTAAAGCCCAATACTTCATTTATAAAAATAGTGCGTCCCCTTCCGGCAGATGATTCTGGTTGAGAGGTTTCAAAAAAATACATGTAGACTCCATAACATGCAATGAGATATGTGATTACACAAAAAACCTTGAATTTCTTCATCAGAAAGAGCGCACCTATTGCTTGAAAATATAAAAGGGTAGATCCAGACACCAGTCCACGCCTGAAAGAAACCTCATTTGCGATTACAGCGGGAATGATTCCTAAACTAAAAACTAAGAATGGAATTAATGTAGTTAGACTTTGAGTCTTATAAAACTTATGCAATCCTGATGCCACACCGAAAAAGATTAGAATATTTCCGAAAATACCGAACCCTCCTAATGAGTTTGTATACCAAGCATCTGACGAGTTGAGAAAAAGTTGACTAAATATGCCTGCGGAGTTTTCTAGTAACTGCGAAACACTTACAATTTGGTAGTTGCTATTATCAGGCAGAGTTGAGCGGATTGGATAGTAAAAACCATCTCTCCAGCTTGGAATAATAGCTGGAGCGCTGAATATTAAAAAAGAGATGCAAAAACCAAGATATTTTTTTCTTGAAATTTTTGGTGATACAATGAAAAAAGTTATCAATAAAATCATCGGTAGTATCTGATTGGTTGCGTAAACATACCAAGACCCTGCAACAATTAATCCAGCTAGTGCAGCTGTTAGCAAACCCCTGACATGCACTATAGAACAAGCCACAGCCCAAAAGTGAAAGACTGGTAGCGCATGCTCTGCATCACCGTACCTTGAGAAAGCAATATTCCAAGGTGACGCTGCTACACTCAAGCCTAGCAAAAGGCCAAATTTGATTCCTCCTACCCTTTTACCGAATAAGTATGAGCATATAGCAGATCCAACTCCGAATAGCTGGGCTGGAAGCATTGATTGCCATATACCCTGTCCAAATATGTAGAAGACCACTCCATGAAAAAAACTCATCAGACCAAACTGCACGACAACTGAAGGCCAGTCCGCTGAGCCTGTCGAAAGAGTTTGGGAAATAGCATCTCGAAATTCTAGTGATTGATGAGAATGCGCTATCGCATGTCCAGCAAAACCTGGAGGAAAGTCGTAGGGGAGTATAAACCTTACGAAAGTTGCGAATACTAAAACTATGAAGAAGTAGACTACATTTTTATTATAAAAGATTGCATTGTTCTCAACGCTCACGCCAGCCATTTTACATTAATTCTGAAAGACAGAACTAGATACTATTCAATAATTAGATTCGCATTAAACCCTGCGCAGGGTTTATGTACTCTGCAATGCAGGATTTTGTTGAAGACAAGAATCGTTATCGCTCGGTATAATAATGATATTAATGATTTAGACGTAGCCCTAACCCCTCAATTACCATCCGATAAAGCTCAGGCCTTGGTTTTGAGCCTTCATGAAAAATCTGTTGAATTCCTAATGCAGCATCATGCTTTGATGCGCGAGGATCATCTGAGCATATGTAAAGAGGATTGACAGAAACTCCGGGGTATTTACTAGCTGCTTTAACTAAGTGACCAAGCTCAACCTCGACCAGGCTAAATCCTCTCCCCACAAGATCTTCTATGTATTTATCAGTTTCACATGCAGGAGCAGGCGCAGTGAAGTGTCTTTCATAGTAAAAAACTCCCTCCAATTTAGAATCTACTTTTGAGGTAACTAAAAACTCTTCTCCATCGATAGAAACTAAACCTTTAGGAGTTGCGATTTTTCCAATAACCTCAAAATCATCTTTCGCAAATGCACCAGCGGTTCCGGTGAACCAAATATCCAAACTCTTATTTAAATCACTCTCTAAGAAAACCTCAAGGAGCTCACCTGCTGTTGATCCATAAGCCCCAGAGCTGCCCACAGAAGAAATAATAAATCTGTGCTCTCCATATTCAGCTAGATGAATCACTCCCAAGTTAGGCTCCTCAATCGAATGAAGCCTCACTCCTAGCTGCGTAGCAAATTGCTTTGGGTGTTGCAGAATTAAAAGATGATTAAGCTTCTTATCTCTTGGAATTTCTAGCTTTTGGAATGAAGCTCTTAGTCGCTCTTTTGACGGGATAGGATCCTTTAGTAGCACTATGTTCTCTAGTGGCACCCTTCTATCTTTTCTATCACTAAAACATAGAAGGCTCGCTGCATTACTAAGCTGCCTTGAAAGGCCAAAACCACTAATAACAAGAATTGATTCATCGCCGCAAACAACTAAACTTCTCTTAAAAGAGCCATACATTCCTGGTAAGTTAATTATTGTAGCAGCAGGTATATGATTTCCCCCGCCTAATCTTATTCGAGCTTCAGTAATTGCATCTTCATGATCTCCATCTACGACAAGTGCTTTAACTCTACCTGCAGCAACAGAGTTAAGGGTTTGTCTCGGGAAACGGATCTCTGCATAAGCATTACCTCCTACGGCACTTTTTTGTCCTGAAAAAAGTGCATATCGCAAGTCTGAAAGGTACTGATAGTTTTTATGAGCTCTATCTAGCTCCTCAAGTCGCGGGCCGAAAATACCTCCCAGATAAGGACTCTTAGTAAACCCCATAGAAAGAACCATAGGATCGCCAAGGTTTTGAAGCGCATTAAATTTATCCTCTATCATCCTATCTAATCCTTCAATTACCAGTGCCTCATCCCGTATAAGAATTGATCTAACGTAAAGTCCTGTTACCTCAAGGTCTAATGGCGAACCAGTTAATCGAGAGGTAGATTTACCATTTAACCTTAAATCCAACCATTCTAGCTGCAGACAACGCTCGATAATTGATTCATGTGTTTCATCGGTACTTGGTTGAATATCGAGGAAGTGAGAAAGCTTACGAAAAGATCTCTCAAAGAGTCTTTTTCTAATCTCGGTTACTTTTGCAGAGAAAATATTAAATGCCCCAACTGTTAAATCCTCTTCTGTCTCTTCTCGCACTGCGATAACATCGTTTCTTGATTGTCTGGCAAGCCTTTCAAGATCTGGGATATCGGGGTGATGTATAACCTCTGTTAGTAACTCCACTAACCACATCATCTGACCTGTCTCCCCCATGAGTTGCCTTTCTGATTCACCCGAGAATCGAAGAACCAGCGGGATTTTTTCTGGATTGAGTATAGAAAATATGCCGTCAGATTTATTTACAAGTTTAAGAGCATCAAAGCTTACAACATGTTGAAAGTTCTCATCTCTTATCTGTCTTACTCTTCTTCTTTGTTTAGCTTCAATTGACCCGCCATGAACTGAGAGAGCACTTTCTTCTAATGGAACTCTAACTAAAACTACACTATTATCATCTTCTGAAATACAAAAATCTCTGTAGTGAGCGCCCCTATCCTGAACTCCTTTTATTTTTATACCAAAATCAAATTCCTCCTTAATAACTGGAATACCTGAAACAACTCCTAATGCGTCACGCCCTGAACGAGGGAGACTCGACTTTAACTCCTCTGATGGTCTGAAAATAAAAAGTTGCTGCATCAAGTAAGGATTCTACGGGAAATTTGATCGCTAAAATATTGAGTGTAACCTCAAAAGACCAGATCCCATTCGCCTTAGAAACATACTACATGATTGCTCTTCTAAGCTCCTGAATTTACACATCTTTACAAGATTTTCCTTAAGAAGCTGACTTTTATGTCGACCTTTTAAATTAGAGAAGTTTTTTACCAAGGAGTGGTATGGCCTTAGTACGTTTTGGAGGTATTGGATCAGGGATTGATACCTCAAGCATTATAGATGCCCTAATAAGTCAGCAACGAAAAGTTCAGATAGCGCCCATCGAACAAAGACTGGCGACTCTTAACGACTCAGTTGATGCACTAAGTGAACTAAAGGGATTACTTTCTACCTTATCTGATAAAGCATCAGTCTTTAGGGTGCTTAACGGAGGCGCACTTTCAAAATTAGTATCATCATCTAATGAATCAGTAGCAACTGCTGCTGTTAGCAATGCTGCAGCAAGTGGTAGCTATTCAATCTCAGTAAATTCTCTAGCTACTAGAGGCTCCTCCTCATTTAATGAAAGATATAGCTCATCAAGTGATGTTCTAATCTCTGGAATAAATGACCTTGATCTTGAGGATGATAGAACTATCGAAGTTGAAGTTGGTGGTGAAGCAGTGGAGATCGTTGTATCCAGCACCACGACAGTTTCTGATTTCATCTCTCAATTTAATAGCCAGTCTACTAAAGGAACAGCATCTTTAATCAATGTTGGCACAAGCTCATCACCAGAATACGCTATTTCAATATCAGCTAACTCTGAAGGAACTGAGCTTGGAACTGTTTCAATAACAGGTGGCGCATCAGTTGCGGCTTTTGTTGCTGATAGTACTTCAGTAAACGCCACAGATGCAGAGTTCACTATGACTGGGATTGCAGGAACTATCACTAGAAACAGTAACACATTTTCGGATCTAATAGAGGGTGTGACAATCTCACTATCTGGCACAGGTACGACCAACCTAACAGTGTCAGTTGATTCAGAGTCTACTAAGTCTAAACTTGGCGAGCTTGTAGAGGCTTACAATGCTATCGCCCAGTATGTAACAGAAAATGATCAAACAACACTTGAACAAGATGGATCCGAATTAATTCCTATTTACGGATCTCTATCTGAGGTAGGCGTAGATGACAGTCTGATTCAATCTTTAAGAGATGTAATAAGACAGACTTCAAATGAATCAGGTTCCGTTAGGATTCTTGCTGATTTAGGTATTACTACTAATCGAGATGGAACTCTAAGCTTTGATGAAGATACTTTTGATGATGCTATCTCAGGCGATCCTGACTCAGTGGCATCTTTATTGGAAGAGATTGGAGAAGAGTTTGGGGGGACTGCTTCTGGTACAGTTTATGAATTTACTAGATATGGAGGGCTGATTGATATCACTTCAAATCAACAATCTGATTCTATAAGAAATAACCAATTAAGATTGAGCGATCTTGAAAAAAGATTAGCTGAAACAGAGGAGCAACTTATCGCAAAATACGCAGCTCTTGAAAGAATAATCGGGTCACTTCAATCAACCCAGAACGCATTGACTGGTTTACTTCCAAGCTAGAAGACCCATTCTTTAGGGTTGTTTCGAGCCATTTGTACTCCTGAGGAATAATCAGGTTTAAAAGATTTGAGTTTTACATAAACATTTCCGATGAACACAGAGCTTTTAATCTGGAGAAGGTCTCTGTACCTATCAGCTGTGACGTAAATCTCTGCTCTTCTTAGCTTCTTGTTTTTCGTAGGATCATTAAGATTTTCTACTTTTGGAACAATAACCCAGACATTCTTTTCTTCTCCGTTTACGACCATCGTTTTTTCAGATTCACAAGTAAGTGTAATAAGATATCTTGTCTTACCATTATAAGTATCAAAACTTCTACTATCACCAACTTTCCATGATAAACTTCTGGCTAGAAATGCAGAAGAAAATGGATCTAGCATAAAGTTATCTGGATTAAATTCTTCAACCTCAGTTCCCCTACCCTTTGTAGTTCTAACAGATTTTACTGTTCCATCTTTACTGAAAGTGAGATCCGTGATTTTTTCCCTACTATTTTCCTTATGAGTTATGAAAGTTCTAATCGGGGTTAAGGATAGAGTAAGAAGTCCCTCTGCTCGATATCTAAGCTTATAAAAAATATCTATTCCTGAAGCGCTTCTTGCAGTAGCTACCATACGATAGTGCTCGCCTTCAGGTTTTAATTCAAAATGAGCTCGCCCAGCGGGGATACCCTCCCATGAAACCTCATACTCATAGGAGCCAAATTCAAATCTTGCATTTTTAAGATCAGGCTTATAACTCTCAGTGCGAATAGAGATCTCGCTTGCTGGACGAAACTGAGCAAATACCAATCCAGGCAAGCACACGAATAGAGCTACAATAAACTGCATGAGCACATTATTATAACATATCTACATTTTCTACACCCGACTACAAAAGTAATAATATTTCTAATATATTAGAGCAGATATGGTCTCTAAAGCATTTGAATCTCTACTTAAGCGAAGTCTTAATAATAACCTTTCAATCCAGCAACTTGCTGAAATTTGCCCTGCGGATTATCCAGAACTTACCCGTGAGGAGGGGGTTTCATTTAACCCTTTGGCTGCCAGACTTGTTGATATCTCAGTAAAAATGGGTCTCTCTGAAGATGATATAACTAAGCTGCTTGGAGCTGCAAAGAACAGTTCTTTAACTGACTTAGAATCTATACGAATACTCCCATCGCATATCGCATCAGTTTGGGCTATCGATGCTTTAAGACATTATCGAATGGCTAAGTTGGATTTTAATGGAGCAAAAGAAATTTTTGCTCTAGCCACCTCGGATCATCCGATGGTAACCAAGGCTAAAGCGCAGTATGAGAAAATTTTTCTATAGCTTCTTAGTAACTCCATTTTGGGTCGGTTTTACATTTTTGATGATCTTTTTTCACCCGATCTTCCTAGTGGCTAATAGTTTAAGCGTGAAATTAGTTGATTGGCTGATTGTAATTTTAAATGACTGCCACAACGTTAATCTATTTTTAACTACAGGATCATTCAGAAGCGTTGAAGGAAGGTTTAATGCTTCACCGGGCAGACCACTGATAATAGTCGCTAATCATCAAAATATGTATGACATTGCCTTTTTAGTTTCTGAAGTCAGAACAAAGGTAGTTCGCTTTATAGCAAAGAGACAGTTAGCTCGTGGGATTCCGACTGTTTCCTTATTGCTACGAATTCGAAATGGGATATTAATAGACAGGGATTCTGGAAGGGATGCAATTGCTGTATTAAGAGATTTTGCTCCGAAACTCGAGAGAGAAAAGTTATGTTGTGTAATCTTTCCTGAGGGTACAAGAGCAAAAGATGGAAAACTTAAACCATTTAAAAAGCTTGGGCTAAAAGTGCTTCTTGATGAGGCTCCAAATGCTGATGTTGTTCCTGTGGCTTTTACTAAAAATTATCGCTTCGGAAACCCTAAGTTTTTTCCTTTATTTGTTAGATCTCGGATGAAGATCTTTCCTCCGATTGAAAGGGAGGGTGTGAGCGTAGAGGAGCAGATGACTAAGATAGAGAGTCTTATTAAAGGGGTACTTTGATAGTTTTTTTTACCTGGGGGTCAGGCCGGGAGGCCTGACCAGGCAGCTGCTAGCGTCTGTCTGGTCAGGCCTCCCGGCCTGACCCCCAAGCTGCCCGATCCCCAAGATTAGAAAAATGTAATACCGAGGAAGGGACTTGAACCC
>DDRT01000016.1:76737-76907 GCA_002343185.1 Deltaproteobacteria bacterium UBA2409 | reverse complement strand
CCCACACCATTGCTGGTAGTGGATATCGCGTCAACCGCGCCAGCGGTTGAGCAAACAACAAGAAACGCTCTTTCTAATTATGGCACAGCCTGAAGAAGCGAGTAGTCCCGTAGAGTTAAAAACATTCTGAGCCCGCAGCATCTACTATACCGAGGAAGGGACTTGAACCC
>DDRT01000016.1:7606-76545 GCA_002343185.1 Deltaproteobacteria bacterium UBA2409 | reverse complement strand
CCCACACCATTGCTGGTAGTGGATTTTGAATCCACCGCGTCTGCCATTCCGCCACCCCGGCATGAGCTCTTAACGGTATTAGGGAAAGGCTTAGTCGTCAAGAATCAGTGTGTCTTTGCAGCTTCAATTCTTTCTTTTGCGAGCTCAATTGCAACTCGTTCCGGGAACCTGTTTCGCTTTTTGGACTCATCCAAGACTCGGAAAACTGTATCCCCAATTCCATCAACTTTTTTGACCATCCAATCTTTAGATCTCTTGGTCTGCTCTATTGATACAGCAATGATACCGCCCGCATTGATTACAAAATCAGGAACATAGGTTATGCCCTTTTCCTCTAGCAAGCCATATACAGTTGGGTCACTGAGTTGGTTATTAGCAGCACCTGCGATAACTTTCACTTTTAGTCGCTCAATTGTACGAGGATTAACTGTTTGTCCCATGGCGCATGGGCAAAAAATATCTCCTTCGACATCATAAAGAGCTTCAGGAGAAACTACTTCTGCGCCGGTCAGCTCAACTACTCTTTTAATTGACCCTTGATCGACATCAGAAATTACAAGTGAAGCACCTAATTCTTTCAACTGAGAGGCAACTCTAGATCCAACTGCACCTACTCCTTGAATTATGACTTTTTTCCCTGAGAGATCTTCTGAGCCGAAGCGAAATCTTGAGGCAGCCAGTATTCCACATACTGTTCCACGAGCAGTATATGGGGCAGGATTTCCAACGCCGCCAAGATCCTCAGGAAGGCCGACAACATGCTTAGTTATCTTATTTATGACCTTCATATCCTCATCAGAGGTGCCCATATCTTCGGCGGTTATATACTTTCCACCAACTTTATCGATTATTCTCGCATAGGCCTCAAAGAATCGTTTCCTATCTTTAATCTCTTTAGGATCCTGGATTATCACTGCTTTTCCGCCGCCAAGATCCAGTCCAGCAAGGGATGACTTATAGGTCATACCCTCTGCTAGTCTTAGTGCATCCTCAACAGCTGCCGGAAGAGAGTCATAGGATCTCATTCTGCAACCACCAAGTGATGGCCCCAATGTTGTATTGTGAATTGCAATCACACATTTGAGTCCAGTTTCTTCATCAAAGAAAAATGAGAGGTGCTCATGTTTCTCGCGCACCATTCTATCAAATGTTTGATCGATCATTTTTGTTTTCCTGGAGCTGGCTCAAGCTCTTTCGTATACTCTATATCAGAACCTTCTTTGTTATTGGCATAAGGGTATGTACCCCTCTTACAACTGATAACCGACAAGATAACCAAGATCAAAACTATTCTCATAATGCCTCACCCCTCAATCTACTGAAAATTTAACCCCCTGGGCAAGAGGGAGCTCTTTACTATAATTAATTGTATTGGTCTGCCGACGCATATATTGCTTCCAGGAATCAGAGCCTGCTTCTCTACCGCCTCCAGTCTCCTTTTCTCCTCCGAATGCACCGCCGATTTCTGCACCACTGGTACCTATATTAATATTAGCAATTCCACAGTCACTACCCTGATGTGATAAGAAGCGCTCTGCACTTAGAATATTTGTTGTAAAACAGCTTGAGCTTAACCCTTGAGGTACACTGTTATTTAGCTCTATTGCCTCTGAAATGCTTTGTACTTTGAAGAGATAAACAATTGGTGCAAAGGTCTCTTCCTTTACTATCGACATCGAGGAATCGGCTTTTATGATAGTAGGTTTGACATAAAAATCTTTAAACACTTCTCCACCATAAAGAAGCTCTCCGCCTTCTTTGATTGCTCTTTCAATTGCAGCTTTATAGGAGTCTACTGCTCGCTTAGAAACAAGTGGTCCTAACAATGTACCATCCCTTCTTGGATCGCCTGGGTGAATTTTCTGAAAACTTTCAATCAGTTTTTTTGCAAACTGATCGAAAACTTCATTCTCTAAAAAAACTCGTCTAGTTGATGTACACCTTTGACCAGCTGTACCAACTACACCAAATACAACGGAATTTAGAGCGAGATTAAGATCTGCATCTTTAAGAATAATAACTCCATTGTTTCCACCCAACTCAAGCAGGCTTTTACCAAATCTTTTAGCTACAACTTCCCCAACAGATCTCCCCATTGGTATTGATCCTGTTGCAGAAACAAGTGGGATCCTATGGTCTTGCGCGATCCATTTTCCAATTTCAGCTTCACCATAAACGACCTGAAAAAGATCCGAAAACCCATGACGCGTTGCAACTTCCGAACAGATCTCGTTCAATCTCTGAGCAGATATTGGAGTAAGCTCTGATGGCTTCCAAACAACCGTATCTCCACAAACAGCTGCTATGAAAGCATTCCATGCCCAAACAGCCATTGGAAAATTAAATGCTGTTATCACACCAACTGGACCTAGAGGGTGCCACTGCTCATACATTCTGTGCTGTGGTCTTTCGGAATGCATAGTCTTTCCGTAAAGCTGTCTTGAAAGCCCTACAGCGAAATCAGCAATATCTATTACCTCCTGAACTTCCCCTAAACCTTCTGAGCGAATCTTGCCCATCTCGGTAGTAATTAATAGCCCTAACTCTTCCTTATGTTCTCTGACCTTATCGGCGATCTCCCGGATAAGTTCACCTCTTTTTGGTGCTGGATGCATTCTCCAGCACTCAAAAGTTGCATGAGATCGTCTTACTACATCATCATATTCGGATTTTGTGGTTACATTTACTTTTCCAACCTCTGAACCGTCTATAGGCGATAATGAAACCAGCATGAGGAGGATAGCCTAGCCGAAATTAACCACTAAAATCCAGTTATTTGAGCAACAATTTCATTTATGGTAGCCTCCAACTCTACATCGCGGGGTAGAGCAGCCAGGTAGCCTGCTCTGTCCCTTCGGGAACCGTTCCATCGCTTTGCGATTGCACGGAGCAACTCGCTACCAAAAATTATCGCGGGGTAGAGCAGCCAGGTAGCTCGTCGGGCTCATAACCCGGAGGTCGTCGGTTCAAATCCGGCCCCCGCAATTTTTTTCAATTAATTCATCCATTCCGGTTTGAACCGACTGCCCCGCAGGGAAAATATAGCTTCAAATCTCGATTCGCACAGCGAATCGAAAACGCGGCCCCCGCAATTTTTTTCAATTAATTCATCCATTCCGGTTTGAACCGACTGCCCCGCAGGGAAAATATAGCTTCAAATCTCGATTCGCACAGCGAATCGAAAACGCGGCCCCCGCAATTTTTAATTTTTGCCGCTAGGCGCTCATGCCCAGGGGCTTCGCCCCTCTCGCGCTCATCGCGCGTTCACCCCAAAGAATTTTTAGTGATTTGAACCGACTGCCCCGCAGGGAAAATGTTAGCTTGGGGGTCAGGCCTGCCGGCCTGACCCCCAAGTAAAAAAACGAAGTGCCACCCGAACTCTAAACTCTTCTACCTAGCACTGTATTGCGCAAACCTTGATACTCTCTTTCCGATAGAGCTCTAATCTCACCGATCTTGATTTTACCGATCTGAATTGGCCCATGAGAAATTCTTTTGAGTTTTAGAACTGGATGATGAAGTTTCTCCATCATTCTCCTTATCACTCTGTTTCTTCCCTCGGAGATCTTTACTTTTAGCCAGGACGAATCTCTATCGCTTGATATTAGCTCTGCATTTGCTTTAACAACACCATCCTCTAGTCTAACGCCTCTAGAAAGTTTTTTTAGATCCTGCTCCCTTATAACCCCAGCAACTCTAACTTCGTAAACTCTTTCTGCTCCAAAGCGTGGGTGCAGCAGTCTTTCAGCGAGCTCACCATCATTTGTTAATATCAGAAGTCCAGTTGAATCGTAATCGAGTCTTCCAACAGGAAAGTAGGATCGATAGTGCTTGGTTAGATAATCAGCTAAGCAAGGCCGCCCTTCAGGATCACTCATTGTTGAAACAACCCCTTTTGGCTTGTGAAAAAGAATCAGTCCTTTTTTTGCAGGTTTTACGATCTTATTTCTTACTCTAACTACGTCTTTTATTGGATCAACAGTAGTTCCTAGTTTAGTTACAACTCTTTCGTTAACTCTTACCTTACCAGCAGTAATTAGCTCTTCTGCTGCGCGTCTTGAGGCAACTCCAGCTTCTGATAGATATTTTTGAAGTCTAACCGAGCTCATTCTCTTCGATCTCCCTTACTTCTCTTAAGTTAGGAAGTTCTGAGAGTGAGTTAATTCCAAAAAGTTCTAGAAACTTATCAGTAGTAGCATAAAGAGATGGATTTCCAACGGTAGGCTTATGGCCAATAACTTCAACTAACTCTCTTTCAAGTAAAGTCTTTAATGTTGGCCCTACATCAACCCCTCTAATTGTGTCGATATCATGTTTAGTAACAGGTTGCCTGTAAGCGACAACCGCAAGTGTTTCAAGACTTGCATTACTAAGTTTTCTAGGTTTTTGCTCTCGCAGTTTTAAGATTATCTCGGCAAATTCTGGTTTAGTTCTGAGCTGATACCCTTTATTTACCTTTAACAGTTCAACGCCACCGTTTCTTTCTGAGATATTTCTTGCTAGCTCATCTAAAGCTGATTTTACTTCTTCTTCTGTCACTTCGAACACAGATGTAAGCTGTTCTATGGTTACAACTTCACCAGTGGAGAATAATATAGCCTCAAGAGCAGCTGGGTTCATAAGTTTGCGACCTCTTTATAAACAACTTCCCCTTGAGAAACTACAATCTCCTCTAGTGCACCTTCTTGAGAGATTGAAACAGCACCTCTTTTAGCAAGCTCTAAAATCGCAACGAAAGTTCCTACAATCTCGGCTTTGCTTTGTTTGTCACTAATAAGACGTGAAAAAACTTGGGTTCCAGTTTCTTTAACCTTTGAAACTATCATCATCATCCGATCTAAAATCGACACTGGATCAAATGAAAACGTAAGAGTTCTGCCTAGTTCACGTGCTCGCTTTATTACCTTAACAAAGGCACGTTCAAGAATATCTAATGAATGTTTCATTAATGGAGCTTCGGAAGTACTAAGATGCATTACGCCTTCTTTAACGAAAACTTCATGCCCAAGCATCGGTGTTTCGCCAAATACCCTTGCAGCCTCATGATAAACTGCTGCTTCTCTTAGTCTGCGTAAAAGCTCTTCATGTGGATCAACTAGATTGCCTTCATCATCTATAACTAACTCAACTGGCTCTTGAAGAAGAACAGATGATTTTATAGAAAGCAATGTCGCCGCGATCACTAGATACTCGCCAGCAATATCAAGATCGTAACCTCTCATCTCCTCAAGACAGGCAAAATATTGAGATGCAATTTGAGCAAGTGACAGTTTTTCAATCGGGAGTTCGTTTAACTTTACAAGATGCAGCAAAAGGTCAATTGGGCCTTCAAACTGAGGGATTTGTACGGAAAAAAGGGGTGTCACTACATGCTTAGGGTACTTTAGATTGAAAACTCTGTCGAGTGAGTTCGTATAAAAGGACAGAAGCGGCTGCTCCTACATTGAGTGATTCTACCCCTTCGGGATCTGTTGGAATCGTTAGATTAAAATCTGCAAGCTCTGAAACTAACCTAGATACCCCTTCATCCTCAGAACCAAGAACCAAAACCCAAGGGGCAGGAATCTCTGTCTGTCTTAGGTCAGCTCCATCCATGGTGCTTACAACTATCCAAAATCCTTTGTCTTTTAGCTTTTTTAAAGCCTGTGCCAAATTAGAAACTTGGCAGAGTGGGATCAGCTCACTTCCTCCTGCACTTACTTTTGAAACAGTTGGAGTAATTCCTGGGGATCTATTTTTTGACCAGATTACCGCTTTAGCTCCAAAGCAAGATGCGGTTCTTAATATTGCCCCAACGTTGTGAGGATCTAATACCCCATCAAGAGCAACTACAGGTCCTTCATGAATATCTGATAGCTCTATGTAGGGAGACGGGGTAACTAATGCAACTATTCCCTGATGGTTTAGACCAGCAAAATCTTTCAAGTTTAGTGGTTCAACTTTTAAGTCTTTAGGAAAACCCTTAGGTAGATCACCATCAACAAGTAACTTTTCGATTCTATGAGGAGAATTTTTTATAAGCGATCCAACTGCGCGCTTACCAATAACATACCTCATATTCTTCTAAATAAGGCAGCTGTTCCTCTTGCCTGGGATGCTGCATCGAGTCGTTTTAGAGCGGCAACGTAGGCAGCAGTTCTCATTGAGCAACTACTATCTTTATGAATGTTGTAGATCTCTAACGCTGCTTTCTCCATTTTTGCTTTTAGTTTTGTATGAACATCCTCAAGTTCCCAGTAGTAACCCTCTTTGTTTTGCACCCATTCAAAGTAACTAACAGTTACTCCACCAGCATTGGCCAGAATATCTGGCAGAACTACTACCCCTTTCTTTTCTAAGATTCCGTCGGCTTCAGGGGTAACTGGTCCGTTTGCTAGCTCAAGAATCACCTTTGCCTTAATACTAGCAGCATTCTGTCCAGTAATAGCTTTTTCAAGTGCAGCAGGAGCTAAGCAATCAACCTGAAGTGCTAAAAGTTCTTCATGAGTGATCTCTTGATGAGAAACTTCGGATGCAACATCACCCTTATATACAACAGCTTTTAGTTTTCCTGTTTCTTTTTTAAATCTTTCAACACTTGCTACATCTATACCCTGCTCACAATAGATTGCACTCTTTGAATCTGAAACAGCCACTATTTTGTGACCAACACTTTGAGCCAATTTTCCAAAATGGGTTCCAGCATTTCCAAAACCCTGAATTGCAATCTTAGACTGTGCGAGACCAAGCTTTTCTCTTAGAATCTCAAAAACATAAAAGCCACCTCTTCCAGTTGCATCATCTCTACCAAGAGAGCCTCCTAAAGAGATAGGTTTTCCGGTAATAACTCCTGGCGTCCAATCACGCTTAATCTTACTAAACTCGTCCACCATCCAGCCCATGATGGTACTATTGGTGTAAACATCCGGAGCAGGAATGTCTAAATCTGGTCCAATAAAGTTAGCAATCTGAGCTATGTATCCTCTTGAAAGTCTTTCAAGCTCCATCTGAGAGAGAGCGCGGGGATCGACTGTTACACCACCCTTACCACCTCCGTAAGGAAGCCCAACTACGGCGCACTTGAAGGTCATCCAAAAGGCTAATGATTTTACCTCATCAAATGTAACTGTATGATGATACCTAATGCCTCCTTTACTTGGCCCAAGGAGGGTGTTGTATCTGACACGGTAGCCCTTAAAAATTTGAAGGCTTCCATCGTCCATCCTTACAGGGATGCCCACCTGAACTGAAAGCTGGGGGATTTTAAGCCTTAGCTCTGTTTCAGGATCGACTTTATATATCGCTAGAGCCTTATCTAACTGCTTTTCTGCTTCTGCAAATAGTGAATCTTCTGACATAAAAAAACCTCATCCGGTTAAGCTACGTTAAGTCTCACTAGAATGGCTAGTATGAAAGTTTCATTGCTTCAAAATTTTGGGGTAGCCTGGAGCTAAAAAGTTCTATACAATTAAACAAATACAGGAGGTTAGGCTTTTAAACTTCTGTTTTATTTCTGAAAACTTGTGAAGCTAAATTACGCTGAAGAACTACAACCGCTACCTACCCCAGAGAGAACTGCTCAAACGGTTATTGTTCAGTGCCCAAGTTGTCAGACTAAGTTTTCACTTGAGCAGGAAAAACTTTTCGGAATTTCAGATCCTCAGTTTCATTGCTCAAAATGCGATCACACCTTCTCGGGAGAAAAGCCTTCATTAAGAATTCCAAAAAAAACCGATCCTTCATTCGTTCCATCTCCTCCAATTGAAAAGTTTGAAGAACCAAGATCATTAAGATCTTCAATAGAAAAAAGTGTTACCGAACCGGCTCAGATAGAGTTTTTATTTGGTGACTATCCAAGTGAGCCAACATATAAGGGGCTTTGCGATATATTGCCTATCGAAGAAGCTATTTCAAAACCAAAAATTCAACATGAAAAAGCCGAGAAGAGATCGTTTACTCAGGTTGCACTTTCTGAAGCACCAAAAAGAAAACCCCCTCTTAATGAGTGGCAGAGCTGCGGCGTAATGGCCGGAATTATGATTTTCTTTATCGGACTCCTCGCTGTTTTTAGCTACATCATCGTTAGCTCACCATCAATTGCAGATTCAATTACAAGCGACAACACCCCGATGCCTGCACCTCCTGAGCTTGTGATCACAAAGGCAAAACTAGAGCTGACTGACCTTGATAACGGGGAACAAGTTCCAATTATCTCTGGAACTTTGGTCAATCACGGCAAAACCCCTCTTAGTGAAATTATTATTCGAGGTTTCCTTTTCGATAAGAAAGGGGCGATTCTTGCTGAAACCGAGATCTCTGCCGCATCCCCCTTAAGTGAAACAAAGGTAAAATCACTTTCTAGGGATATGATTAAGACTCTTCAAGGAAGGAGTACCCTGAAAAAATTCACTCTAGCTGCAGGTGAATCGATACCTTTTAGTTTAGCACTGCTTGATGAATCATTAATAAAAGACGGGCAGCTTGCAGGGGCTTCTTTTAGCACTCAGATATATAGTGCAAGGTAGGGTTAGCGAGTAGCGAGGCTATCCTCAAGATCTCGTTGTTCCTGAGCTTTAATCTCTCTCATCGTAGCTTTTGACTGCAAACCTTTGACTTCGTTTAGCATAGATCCAGAGACTCTACCAAAATCATACTCTCTTCCTTTTTTATCAGGAGATAACGCAAAGTGAGCTTGAGCAACATGATCCATAACAACATCTAGGGGTTTATTTGCCTCTAACGACACCAAAGCAGTACAAACTGAAATAAAAGCTTCCCCTCTTTCAGAGCGACCATTGAATGTGCTCACTTCTTTGGCAAATGACTTACGGATATATTCTTGAACAGTGCCCTGCCAGCGAGATTCTCTAAGTATATCGCCACTTTTAATCAAGCTCATTGTCATAGAATGTGACAAACCAAGCTCTTTTGCTAGTAGCTTGGCCGTTTCTTTTAGGGAGGCACTAGCTTCCATCAAACGTTGAGCTCTAAGTCTTGGATCAGCTGGATCACTTTCAGTGGCACTTACAAGACTTTTTAACCCCCATTCAAGTAGAAAGGCTTCTCTGATGTTATTTCTCCCAGTAAAGGAGTTGTTTATAAAATCCCCGATTGCTTTTACAAAGGGCAAAGATGGAGCTAAATCTGTCATACTGGTATATTACCTTATCTTTGGAGGTTAACCAAACGCTGTGGATTATGAACTTTGGGGTAAAAGTATAGGGATTACGCTAGGGGTTTTTTTAGGGTTGTTTTTTTTCTTAAAGATTCTAAGCCGAATTCAAGTACTTTCTGGCTTCATTAGAAGCACCTCCTTAATCTGGCTTGGGGCTTTGTCACTTCTGATTGGAAGCCTTGAGACTTCACTTTACCCATATCTTTTAAAAGCTTTCTTTTTTGTTACCTTCGTTCAGGGTGGGCTTTGGGCAAGTCATCTTGCTGTTACTTTTCTTGATACACACTTAAACAAAGACCCAACTCATAGATCAGCACACTCTCTGATGGTGCTTGCTGTAAAGGTTTTAATATGGGCTGTTGTAGCTCTTTTAATTCTTGAGAATGCAAAAGTAGATGTTACTGCTCTTATAGCCGGGCTAGGTATCGGAGGTATCGCGATAGCGCTAGCTGTACAGAACGTACTTGGAGATCTTCTTGCTTCTTTATCAATAATTCTCGATAGACCTTTTGTTGTTGGAGAAACAATCCGGATTGGCACCCTTACTGGGGTTGTTGAAAAAATCGGGATTAAAACGACAAGAATCCGAGAGCTAGGCGGGGAAGAAGTTATAATGTCGAATACTGAAATTCTAAAATCGGTCATTCAAAACTTAAAAAGAATGAATGAAAGACGGATCACATTTAGAATTGGCGTAAGATACGAAACCCCCCTTGAGAAAGTAAAGTTAATCTCTGGATGGTTGAGAAAGATCGTAGATGATGACCCTGAAACAAGAACTGAAAGGGTAAACTTTGTATCGTTTGGTGATTCAGCTTTAATATTCGAAGTGACCTACTATGTCCTCTCACAAGATTTTAAAGAGTACCTTGATGCTCAAGAAAGAATAAATATTGCAATAGCTGAAAAATTTGAGCTTGAAGGTATTTCTTTTGCATATCCAACTAGAACTGTGATTATGGAGAAAGCCTAACTCTCTCCCTTTTTTCGAATTTGTCTGCAATCTCTTTAGTATCTGAGTCCGGATCAACAAAGATAAGGCTATCATCAACTATTACCGCAACCTGAACTGATGCTCCTATTGCAAATAGTTTTATATCTTCAAGCATGTATCCAATTCTATAACCCATAGGGACGGTAACTCTTAATGATGAAAGTTTATTTCTAGTCTCGATCTGCCTAATCAATGCGGGCACTGAATCACCAGGGTGTATTCGAACCTGAACTACATCAGAGCTTACAGCAATATTAACTATTATATTAGCCTGATTTGATTTCGAGTAAATTATGGATTTTCTCAGCTTTTCTTTAATTAATGTTTTCTCGGATATAAAAATAGACTTCTCCCCTATCTCTCCAATCTGATGCTCACACATTGAAGATGCTCTTCGTAGAACAAGCTCATCTTCTTTTAGAAGAATCTCAAGGCTTTTTACAGCTTTAAATTTCCCCTGTAGCTGATGCAGAAGATCCTCTCGTCCTGCTCTTTTGAACAGCTCTTCAAAATACTCAACTAAATCGAATTCCCTTCTTGATAATATGTCCCTCCGAAGAATGATACCCATGCTTTCTAAAAGCTTTCTACGAATTGAATCTTCGCCGTTTGATTTTATCTGGTTGTAGACTTTTAATAATTCGAATAAAGATGTACGGGGATCAACCATTTCTGATAAACCTAGTTTTGCACTCATAAAAACCTCTCTCT
Organism: Deltaproteobacteria bacterium UBA2409; assembly: GCA_002343185.1. Taxonomy (GTDB): domain Bacteria; phylum Bdellovibrionota_C; class UBA2361; order UBA2361; family DDRT01; genus UBA2361. Next base: position 65,686 of record DDRT01000016.1, on the reverse strand, counting down.
CCTAGAGGAGATGGCGAAAATTTTGATAAAGTCTCATAACATTCTGGTTACAATTGTGGTTAACATTATTGTGATTTACCGATGTTAAATGGATCATATAAATTATGGGTTAAGATCTTATGATCATGAAGGGATCACTTTCATTAACGGATTATTCAACGGTCGAGGAACTTATCGAGGTGGCAAAAAACTGCCCGAAGTCTGTATATCTTGAGAGGTTAGCGTATCTAATCAAAAGGGAAACCCTTTCAACAGGTGACCTTGAGAGAGCTAATGAAGCAATTTCTATTCTAAAAGCATTAGGTCGATCTGATTTAGTCGAGAGTATTCAGGAGAAGTATCTTGCTGTAAAAACAGCTGGCAGGATTCTTAAAGCACATAAATTAGAAGCTGTATATACAACATCAGAGAGGGTTATCGGAACATATTTAGTAGGGCTGGATTCTGATCTTATTTCAGAGAGAACTTTACTAATTGAAGGAATATCCCGCTCAATCCAATTTTGTTATAATCAAAAAAATAGTGCAGTTATCAGATTAATTGTTAGGGGCAAAACCATAAATTTAAAGGTAGATCCAAACAGCTCGGCTGACAAACTTCTGCTGGATCTTGAAACAGCAGCCGGGCATCCACTTTGCGACTATAGGGTTTTTTTGTCATCAAAAACTGATTTAAGCCTACTTTTATCTCAGTCATTGGCTAAGTCTAAGAAGTCTGCAAAAAATATAGCGTTTATCTTCGAGAACAATCTTGTAATTATCAATCCGAGCGATACCGAAGATTCCATTTCAGTAAGTTTTAGGTCAAAATTAATCAATATCTCTTAGTCGCCATTCTAAGTACTCCGTTCTAGACTCTGGGTCAGTTTTGATAAATTCCTCTGAATCTATCTCCAAAACTCTCAATCCTAATCTATTAGCTAAATCCATCTTCATCCTATCCGAGGTAACTCTTCCAAGTCGCTTATCACCTCTTGGATAATGAAGATCCTTACTTCCTATTTCTATCAATATTTTTTTCCCTTCGAAAATGACTTCAAAATCAAAGAAGAACATTCCTACTATAACCTCGCAATTATGAGGCAGACCGAGTTTAATAAAACATCTAAGGACCTCACTTTCAGTCGAAGAGATTTGTCTCAATAATTTTGATCTTTCCCGCCATATCATTATTTCCAGATAATTCGTTTTTTCTTCACCAAACTGATAATTCAATGCCGAGGCGACTCTTCCGAGCATCATGCTTGAGTGATCATTATGTGAAGTAAAACACTCTATAGAAAATGTATCTGCAAGTTCGCAGAATGCCTTAGCTTGCTCTGTATAACCAAAGTGATATAAAGCTTGAGCGCCTTCAGCAACTGTAATTAACCTTTTTAAAAAGCTCCAATCATTCCGGGCGGTTATCATTTCTGCCAGTCTCTCACCACCTAATCCTATAACTGAGCAGGCATAAAGAGATTCAATATGAAGAGCTGATGGTGGGCTATGAGATAGTAGGTGATCCTCAAGTCTTAGAATTAAATCTCTATCAGGATGAAATAGTCTTTGCTCTTGGAACCTCTTAAATGATTTAAAAAGTATTGATACATCCTGGAGGGAGATACTGTTGCTTTCTTTTAATAATTTAACTCCATTCTCTAAAGTACTTTTAAACCACTCAAATCCATTTTCCAGCTCCCTTAGTAATATGTTGAGATTGAATTTCGATGTTCCTTCTAAAAATTTGATAAAATCATCTATAGACTCAAGATGCTCTTTTTGTATCAATTTTAGTAAACTTAAAACGAATTTATTCTCCCGTTCTTCTAGAAATTTTCTAGAGTAGATCGTAGCAGCGCATTTTATTCCATTTAAAGAATCCTCTAGATTTACATCTGAAGAGTTCTCGATTCTCTCAAAACAAAATAAGATAAGATCTTGATCTTTGTTCGATGGCTCATATCGTACTTGAATTATTCTAAGACACTGGTCATAAGCTCTTAAGATCTTAAAGCAGTCCAAATCATTATCTATGGCTTTCTTTATTCGATTGAATAGCTCTTCATCCATAGAGGTTCCTTGGGCTAAAAGCTCAGCGAACGCCTCGAGATACACAGGTAAATTATCCTTGGAAGCAGTTTTAAGTCCCCCATAAATTTTAAATGCTAGAGACCTAAGAGGCCTAAATTTATATCCTGAAATAATTTGCTTCGAAGCTTGAGCAATTTGAAGAAGTTCCTCAGGACTAAGTGAAGACTCTTGCAATAATCTTTTCAATAAATCTACAGCCGGTTTCCAGTGTTCGGAACTTTTCCTTCCTTCTAGTGGGGCAGACGCCAAATATGATACAAACTCTATGAATGAAGGGAGTAGATCAGCTTGACCCTTTGCTAAGGATCTAAACTGATCTGATCCAAATTGCTCAATTCTCATTACTCAATCGAGCAGCAATAAGCATTTACTACATACTTCCACTGAGCATTAGGACTTGTGGACGAAACAGGTTCTCCGTTAACTGTAACTCCAGTTGGATATGCATTTGAGTTTCCTTGAGACGGAGCATGAATAGCTATATCAGTTACTACAGGAACAACACGTCCATTTTGTGACATAACTGAAAAACTATAGTTATTCAGATATTCACCACTTACGCACTGAGCCCATGTTGAGTTTCCTCCTTCGTACCCTACAATACCCGGGGCATAGGTTCCCTGAAATAATCTCCTCCTACAAGTCGTCAAGTTCATACCTTGACCACGTGGACCTTGAATACCCTGTGGGCCTTGTGGTCCTGTGGCTCCCTGTGGGCCTGCCGGCCCCTGTGGGCCTTGTGGTCCTGTGGCTCCCTGTGGGCCTTGTGGTCCTGCCGGCCCCTGTGGGCCAGTTGCTCCCTGTGGCCCTGCTGCACCTGCTGGGCCAGTTTCCCCCCTATCTCCTTTCTCTCCACGTGCACCTGTTTCTCCTCTCTCTCCCTGCGGTCCTCTCTCACCACGATCTCCTTTTGGTCCTTGAGGTCCGATTCCACCCGGAGAGCCAGTAATAAGATAGTTATTAATTATGGTAGTGAGCGCATTCTGCTCTGCATCAGACAGTCCAAGTAGGTCGAAGTTTTTAGTTGTAACTCTTATAGAACCTTTAATTGGACATTTAAATTTTTCAATCCCCGATTTTTTCAAGAACCTGTCAGGAACCTTTAGACCAACAATTCTTCTTTGCTTCTGTCCAGAGATATCTCTAGGAAGCATACAAAGAACCAGATTCCGTTTTACTGCCTGTGCCTCAAGTGCCTCAATATCAGCATAGACACTACATACTAAAACCAAAAGTAAAAGATATTTCATAACCATCCTTAAAGCCAATGATCAGCTTAATGGTATTCTCTGCTTCAAGGCTAAGATTTAACATTTATGTTAGGATTGCCGTTTAAGCATATCAAAAGCAGTTGATTTTTGAGTATCAAGTCCTGATATTGTCTACACCTAGTAGTCTACTCAATCAAAAGCGGAAGCCCTTGATCCACACCACCAAAAATCTTTGCATCACACGCTATTTTTCCCCTAACCTGAACAGAGGAAACTAAATCTCCAGTCTGATCTCTAAATCCAAATGGTAGCCTAGGATGAAATCGTTCGACTTTGAGCTTTGAGCACTCCATTGCCTCAGCTGTAAGATTAGTCGGGAATATTGCTGCTCCAGTTCCTACATCGTAAATATGCACACGTGCGAAACCAACAACTTCAAGTTCCGTTGACGTAGTAACAATTGGGTCTTCTGTAGAACCTAATATGCCCTTACAGGGGGCTCCATATCGCTCCGCAACAACAGGAACAGTAGCTTTCCAAAATGTCGAGTTAAATTTCTCATCCTGCCAAGGACAGATTGTTTCTCCTGCTGGGGATAATTTAGATCTTGAGATAAAATCTGGCCAAAACCCAAAACCAGATCTAAAAGAGTTATAGACTCCATAACTAGGATATCTATTAGCACTCAAAAGACAGGCTCCTGTCGGATCATAAGGACTCTCATCAAAAAACAGATTTCGGTTCAAATTAAATTCATCTCGATCGGTTAGCTCTCTAATTGGACGATGCAAATTATCTGTCACTCCTCCCACTGACTGATTAGCGATCTGATTCCATATTACTTCGGCAGTTCCGCTCTGCTCTAGACCATCATGGACAGGTTTAAAAACCTGTCCAATTTCTGCCTGAATACAACCATCATTATTTGAAACAATAAAGCTGATAAGTGCCTCATTTGGGATCACAGATCCCCCTGGAAGTCCGATCAGATTTTGATCCTTAACTGAATCTTGGTTTCTAGGTGTTGCATAAAAGCAAGCTTTATCCTCTGGAGCTTCATATTTCACCGTCAACGGTGGGAAAAGTGTATCAGGATATATCCCGTTAAATGCACTGTCATTTAAAAAATCATAGTCAAATTCTGATACATTTCCGCATCTCTCTCCATTATTGCAATATCCTGAAGAAGGGCCAAAACGCTTATCAGAGGTACAGAGATTTGGAAGATCTAGATCCCCAGTATTATTTAAAAGTGCACAGGCTTTGATCGCAAATGGTGCCACACATGGAGCTTTTAAAGGTCGAGCTGCAACTGAAGCTTTCGCTCTTATAGTAAGATCAAATGGGAAAACCTGAGCCTCGTTTAAGCGTGTTTCAATCGACACCTTCAGACCATACATTACAAGATGAGTGGGAATACCTGGATTCACCTCCTGCCAAGCTTTCTCTAAAATTTCTTTCGTGCCGTCGTTCTTCCACCTTATACGCTCCAGAGAAATTCTAGTATTTTCATCACGCCAGAATGTCTGATCAAATCCATCATCATCTAACTCGCTTAGATCAATAAAGCTAAGATCTAAGGAATGTGCATTTGCTATTAACGATTCAAGTAATACTTCCCTCGATTTAGTCCAACACTCCTTAGAAGAACATATTACCTGAGCAGCATTTAAAAGACTTATATCTAAAGCCTTCTGGAGTTCATTTCTTTTTGTCGAATAGTAAAAAAAAGTTACTACCCCAAAAATAAGTATTATTGAAAGAAGAATTACGGGAACCAAAACTATTAGAGCAAAGCCACTTTCTTTTTTAGTTATCAACATCGCAGGGCGGCTCCTCATCTTGCAATATCACCGGTTCTTCAAACCTCCAATTAAATGGAGTTTCTTCATAAATAACTCCGCATATAAAGCAGTAAACGTTCACATCAACGTAGATGGCTATCTCACTAGGGCTTACCCGCTTAACTACAGACAAGAACTGCCCCGTTCTAACCTTCTGCTTAAATGCTCTCATCTGATCAGTAAGCCTGGTATTCACAATTTCGTTACAAATTTGATTTTCATCAGAAGTTTTCTTAGGTAAAGAGATATCTCTTGCTGCTATCGATAAGCCCTCTCGTACTGCAATAAACTGGAGTAAGATAAAACTCATCTCTATTAAAAAAAAGATAAGAAATATTATCAAAGGAAGAATTATTGCTGTCTCAGCTAATACCCCGCCTTTTTCACCAACCTTCATAAACCTGTCTGAATGCTACCATAGGCAGAACAGTCAACAGGAGAGAGATGATTTTGGGTTGAAACCTGCAACCTTAGCTCTTGTGCCCCAAAAAAGCCTTTAGGGGGGATCTCAACAGCTATTATCTGTTGGACAACCGATGAAGACCCAGATGCAAGTATTTTAATATCTGCCTCTTCGACAGACTCCCGCCTTAACTCATCCTTAATTAAGTCTTTTAGTATTGAACATCTCAGATCGATGCGATCCGGTAAACTAGTCCGAGAGCTGTCTGAAGTTAAACGGATAATTTTTAAAGCAGATCTGTAAAGTGCCTCATTCGCTCTACCTCGGTCTCTCAGTGATTGAGTCATACTGAGTCCGCTTAAGAGAATAATAAAAAGGATAGAAACAAACACTGTTGCTTCAACAAATGCCGCACCTTTTTGAGTGCTTACAAACTTTTTATTATTAACCCTCATTTACAACCCTCATATCCGAATAAAATACTAAAAAAGTTCACAAAATATCATTTTTTAGAGCACACATTAAAGTTAACATATTAATAACAAGTGAATTCGATGAGTTAGGAATGATAAAATTTGAGACAAATTGTATCTGTCATAGGATCCTTACTTGTAACTTTTTTGTTTTTTTAGAGGTTTACTTATGAATTCATACAAAATTCTCGTAGTTGAAGATGATAAAGATATTTCTGAGCTTATCAGACAACACCTGGTAAGTGAGGGCTTTAATGTTTCTGTTGCTAAATCTGCACATGAAGCACATCACCAGCTTAATGAAGATCTGTTCGACGTAATAGTGCTTGATAGAATGTTGCCTGATGCTGAAGGACTCTCAATCTGCAAAGATATAAGATCTTCTGGAACATCTTCATCTGTTTTATTTCTCACTGCACGTAACACGCAGGAAGACAAGCTAGAAGGTTTCGAGGCGGGGGCAGATGATTATCTGGCAAAACCATTCTCAATCAATGAACTCACAGCAAGAGTACGAGCACTCTTGAGACGATCTCAGAAGGAGACTAAAATCCTCACAACAAAGCTGTCTCTTGGTCCACTCACGATTGATGCTGAGAAAATGTCGGCATACCTGAACGGCAAGGATTTAGGGCTGACTCAGATCGAACTTAAACTCCTCACCTTTATGGCTAGATCCCCAGGTAAGGTTTTTAGCCGAGAAGAGCTTTTGTCTGAGGTCTGGGGATATAAATTTCATGGATATGAACATACCGTGAATACTCATATTAATCGATTAAGACTTAAAGTAGAAGATAATCCATCTGAGCCAAAATATGTCATGACTGTTTGGGGAAAAGGTTATAAATTCAATGAAGCTGTGTGTTGACAGTTAAAGCTCTAAGAATTGAAACTTAGGCAGTGAGGCTCACCCATTCATTAGCATTCAAGCTAACAGTTTACTTCTCCTTAGTAACTCTTTTAGTGACGTTTCTATCACTTTTGATCGGAACGAATGCATTAAATCAAGCATTAAATGAAGCCGACCTAAGAGAATCTACGCCATTAGCCAATGATCTTGTCGATCAGGTAAAGGAACATCAAGACTTGATAGCAATTTATCAGATTTTTCTAAGATTTTCTAAACTTAACAAGAGATTTTCCCCTTACCTAACAGACAAGAACGGAGAGATCTTAATCAGCTCAATTGACAAAACTATCTTAAAGTCAAACAGAATTAAAATAGTAAAAAAATCGGGAGATATTTCATTCGCAACTGACCCTCGTACCAACGCCAAAGAGCTCCCAGCTGTTCAGTCTTCCGTAGATACAGATCGAGATCTATATATCATAATTGAAGAAAGGATCTCAAAATCACTTTCCACAACTATTAGCCAAGTTGCTATTCAAAGCTTAATTGCATTTCTAATATCGGCAGTAATTGTTTTTCTTCTAAGTAAGGTTCTAATTTCTAGACTTACACGACTAAATAATGCAGTAAAGACTTTTGAACACCATCAAAAAATAGTAGACCTGCATGATACTTCAAGTGACGAGGTAAGCGAGCTAACACATTCATTCTCTCAGATGTCCCATAGAATCAATGGTTTTGTTTCTAAACTAAAAGAGCGCGATGCGCTAAGAAGAGAGCTAATTGCCGGAATCTCTCATGATCTAAGAACTCCTCTTGCTGCTATTAAAGGATACTCGGAACTCCTATCAGGAAAAGTTGATTCAAGCCTTTCTGACACTTTATCTATCATCCTTCGAAATTGCAGTGTCTTACAAAAGTTAATAGATGGGTTATTTGAGATTGCCAGACTTGAGGAGATTGCTGAAAAATTAGAGCTTTCCCAGTTTTCATTAGCTGAGCTCTTATCCGACATAACGGCAAAGTTCTCTGTGCAAGCAGAAGAAAAAAATGTTCAGCTAACTATACTTCCTCCCTCTTCGAATTTTATTATAACCGCAGATCCTTCTCTTCTAGAACGAGCAATCTCGAATCTGGTAGAGAATGCTATTATTTACACACCAAGTGGCGGCTCAGTAGAGCTTTCCCTTGAAGATAATAATGGTCGAGTATCTATACTAGTGAAAGATGATGGAGTAGGAATTTCAGATAGCGACTTACCTTATATATTTGAGAAGTTTTTTCGAGCTGACAGATCTCGCGAAAAAGACAAGGCAGGAAGTGGACTCGGCTTAGCAGTGACTAAAAAGATAGTTGAGGCTCATGGTGGGGAGATCAAGGTCATAAGCACAAAAGAACACGGCACCAGATTTGAGATAGTATTAATAGATCCAATATTATAACTTTAGATTGATTAACTTATTCAAAACTTCTAACCATTTGGATACCTCGTTCAAAACTCGAAAAGAATATTTACGGGTGAATCTGCTGATAGTAAAGGCGAATACTAATAATTATAACCTTACGTTTCCTTGTTTTTGAAACATTAGATAGGTCAAAAGCCCGCCTTTTGAGGATATAATCTTGCGTTATGGATGATAACAGCTGATGGCTAATCTACTCCATTAGTCCTAACTTTCTTGCCAAAGGAGCAAGTGCTCTTGAATAGTTATTTCTTGCATAACTTGCTCCTATATTTCCTCCCTTAGTGCGTTTACCTCCAGATTCTATGAATCCCTCAAGAGTAGTTTCATATCCCTGCTTCATAAATCTACACCAGCCTCTTATCCCATCCAGGAATCTTTGTCCTGCATTGTCACTTGCTCGACCCATATATCTATGAGCACCAGAATCAGTATTACCAACATTTCCTGGATTAAAGGTTCTCTTCGCCCTTCCTGCTGTTCCCCAATGGCTTTCCTTCCAGAACATCAAAAAAGCAAGTCTAGGGTCCACGCCTTCTTCATTACATATATCCACAAGATCTTTTGCCTTAAATGGGGCTGACCCCTTAGTATATCGATCCATAAGTGGTTGCATAATAGAGATTAGTTTCTTGTCATAATTTGATAGATCAGGTGACTCTGTCTCTTTCTGTTTAGTTTTTTGAATGTCAGATCTTGAGAATTTTTCTGGTTCTGCCGATTGAGTATCTGGAGATTTATTATTGGAAACTTTTTCAGAGTTAATAGCATCTTCAGCAACAAAATCAAATAACTTCTCAACTTTCAGTGCAATTGCTGTAAAAAGCTCTTCATTGTTTCCAACAATACCGCTTCTTCTTCGATCCCAGATCATGTCTATGAGGCGAACTAAGCCGTGCTGTGAGAGCGTTCCGTCTAGCTTAAGTACATGTTGAAATGGAGTATCCTTAATTAAAGTTGCAATCTCCTGAACTAACTTATTGGCACTTTCTGTGTCTTTAATCCTTTCACGCCACTCTCCAGATCTAAAACCAAGGTTTGTTGCCCGGTTTTTAATCCCATGATCTACGATCTCGGGAAAAGAACGGAATGAAGATTCTTCTTTGAATTCCTTGATTTGATTCTCTGTCACCTGCACCATACCTAACTTATCAAGGGTTTAGATAAGATTTGGTTCTGATTTCATGAAGATTGAGGGATTACAAATTTGTGAGAAATATGCACCAAATGAAGTTATCTCCTTAACTTTTCTATTGACCCCCCCCCCAATTCAAGTTAGCTTTCCCTTTAAGGAGATAGATTCTTATGAAATTAATCACCCTAGTCTCGACGGCATTGATCTTTCTTTTTCTAATCTATAATCACAAAGATTCAAGCGTAGTTAGGCCTGCTTTTGCAGCGCCAAGCTCTGAGCCCCAATGCGATAGTTGGCCAAACCCACCAGAAGTAATGTTAGGAAAAGATAACGATCAGAAGCTATGCTGGGGAACCGCAATGTGCGATGGGAAGGTCTGTTCATTGATTGGAGGATTAAACAACGAACCACCCCCGCCTTGTAGCTTAGACTACAAAAACTATAAGAAACGCTGTGCCGATTAGTGAGGAGAAAATATGAAAAACATTTTAATCTTAACTCTGATTTCTCTTTTCATTGTACCCCAGACCCATGCCCTGCCAAACCGTTCTGATGATCCTTGTCGGTGCGATTCCCCATTACAATGGAGCGGAGATTATGGGGTAGACAAGGAAGGAGATATCGCCGTTTGTCATGGTGTGATCAAGTGTGGTGATACTATCTGCGCTACAGTGATTTGCAGGCCAATACCTGTTCCAATTTCGATGAATCCAATAACCTACAAACTGATCTGCCCAACACCTGAGCAATGTTTGAAAGATCCTTACTGGGGTTTTGAATCAAGTGGTGAGCAGCTTAAACCTCAAGAGCCCGCAAAATATTGATTATCACGAGAACATTTTTCGAACTAGTTGACATATAGTAATCTAGCAGGGCTGATCATCACAATTCCGTTATATAGTCAGATTTAACTTTTCTGAGCCGTATAAATGAACCAATAATGGCGAGTCTGTAACGTAAACTGTGTATGGGAATGAAGCGTCCTCATACGTTGTCGAAGACCTCCGGAGCTAATCTATCACCGAAAATCACCAGATTCAGAACCACCCTGAAGGTGCAGTTTCAAGGCATCATGCAAGCTCTGGTGCACAATTGTAAAACTCTAATCTCAGTAACTTCAGTGCCTATTGCTCTGGTTTAGGGGAGAGATCCCTCTAAATTTCGGCTTTCTTCAGTATTTGGTGGCTCAGAAAGGCAAAATCGCCAAAATAAACCAAATAAAACACCATACGAACCTCTAAAGACTAACTTCTCTCAATTTATCAAACTTTTAGCCTATTTCAGAATCAGTCCCCTTCTGGATTGACCTGGGTTCAAAGGACAAACTTTTGTAGGGGATCTGATTGGCCTGAGCAGTTAATTGAATATCAAAAAGGTCTGTATAATTCCGTAAAAACTCATCCTAATCCACTCATTAATTCTATCTCCGTTCATGGCACCATCATTTAGAGCCACCCTGCTAGGATTACCAACCTATCAAATAATCAATAATTTCAAATAGTACGCGGTCACCGAGAGAAAAAGTTAAAGTTGGGTTTTACTCTCCAGAACTAAGTTTCTATTTTGATATATCACAAAATAGTTACGATTTTTGGCTTTACGAACTTTATCTTAGATGATACCACCAATGCGTGAGAGCTATTATTTTTATAATTTTAGCATTGGTGCACCAGGTCAGCGCACAAACTTCCGGCTTGGTAGCCTGGTCTCCTGCAACTACAATTTCAGAAAGCGGTCTTTCTGTCCCAACTGATTCTCCTCATATCTCTATGTCAGCAGACGGAACAAAGGCAATAGCAGTATGGAGTATACAATTAGATTCGCATTTCATAATACAGTCTGCTGTCGCAACAATCTCCGGAGGTTCCGCAAATTGGGGAGATGTTACTAATTTAACTGCATCTGGAGCTAATGCTGACTTACCTAAGGTTGCAATATCCAGCGACGGTTCAGCTGCTGTTGCCATTTGGAGACGTGGACACATACAAACCAGAACAGCAACAATATTTGGTGATGAAGCTACTTGGGGCTCTGTAACAGATCTAACGTCTGGAGCACTTACTGTGCTGAAAAGATTATGAAAAATAGACTTGTACTCAATGTAGTATTTTTTTCGGTTACAATATTTGTTGTAAGTTGCAGTACACAAAGTCATAAAGAGGATTCCACTATCAACACAAAATCGGATTTTGTGAGAAAAAATAAATTTTCACCGGATACGATAGCAAATATTCGCATACCCTTTATAGAAAACCAGGGTCAAATGCACCGAGACGTTAAGTATTATGCGACGACTTCTGCTGGAACGATTTTTGTCACTAATGATTCGTTGGTTTACAACCTGCCCTCTATTCGTTCACTCAAAGATCTGCATAATAAATCAGGAAATTCGTATCAAGCGGTTGCACTGGAAGAAAATTTCATAAATTGTGACAATCAAATTGACCCAAAGGGAATTTCTGAGGGAGAAACTAAAGTAAGCGCGTTTATTGGCCCCAAAGAAAATTGGAAAAACAATCTCAAAACTTTTAAATCGGTGACTGTTGGTGAACTATGGAAGAACATAGAGTTAACTTTGTCCGCAAGCGGCAATAACGTCGAAAAGATCTTTACTGTTAAGCCCGGAGGAGAACCAGAAAAGATTGTTTTAAATTTTCAAGGTGCCGATAAGCTATCTATCGATAATAAGTCAGGCGAACTGGTCGTAGGTACTAAGCTAGGCGATATTTATTTTACAAAACCTCTCGCATATCAAAAAATCGACGGCCGTAAGGTTGATGTTGTCGCTGAGTATCAGATTCAACCCGGTGGCTACTCTTTCAAGATTGGTGATTATAGAAAAGACCTTGAGTTGATAATTGATCCGCTGCTTGCCTCTACCTATGTTGGAGGATCGATGAATGACATACCTTATGCGATGACCTTAGATAGTTCTGATAACATATTTATTACAGGGGAAACAGCCAGTTTAGATTACCCCACGACGGTCGGCGCGTACAGCACAACATCGTCTTATATGTTCATCAGTAAATTCAATTCTGACTTGACATCTTTGGTTGCTTCCACATTCTTTGGGGGCTCGTCAACCACTCTACCATTTGCCATAAAGGCAAATACGCTTGGAGAAATTGTTGTAACAGGGAACACCAGTAGCCCTGACTTTCCAACAACTGCTGGAGCCTACGATAATACGCTAGATGGCACGTCTGATGCGTTTGTTAGTAAGCTAAGCTCGGATTTATCATCGTTAATAGCTTCTACATACTTTGGCGGTACCCTTGGCGATGTTGCACATGCGCTAACTTTCGACTCCTCCGGGAATGTTGTAATAGCTGGAATAACATCAAGTACTGATCTTCCCATGATAAATTCACCCTATGATTCTTCCCTGAATGGCGCTGCAAGTGGTTTTATCTCAAAGCTAAACCCAGACCTTACTGCTTTAGTTGCCTCAACGTATCTAGGAGGAAGCATCTCTTCATATGGTCCACCTGCAACTACGCATGTGTATTCAATTGTTGTAGGTTCCAACGGGAATATTATAGTGGGGGGCACCACCATTGCAACAGATTTTCCAACCACAGTAGGTTCCTTTGACACATCTCATAATGGATATTCTGATATCTTTATTAGCATACTAACAGGCGATCTTTCTTCTCTGAGTGCATCTACCCTCCTTGGTGGTCTGGGAACTGAAGATTTCGGTCTCGATTCACTAAAGTTAGATGTTTCGGATAATGTGATTATTGCTGGTTCGTCCTCTTCTAGTGACTACCCAACAACTGCGGGAGCGTTCGATAACTCGCATAACGGAGGTTATGATATAGTCATTAGTAAACTGAGCCCTTCACTTTCTTCATTGCTTTCATCTACCTTCTTGGGAGGCCCCGCTCGTGATGGCTACCCTCTCGAAAGCGCGACGGGTCTTCAAATTTCTAGCGCTGGAGAAATTTTTATAACCGGATTCACACAGAGCACTGGTTTTCCTACTAGCGAAGGAGCGTATGATACTCAACATAGTGGTCAGTATGCCGATGTATTAATAAGTCGCTTCAGTTCAGACTTAACTCAATTGAAGTCATCCACGCTGTTCGGAAACGGGTATCAGCAAGTGGGAACTTCGCTTTTAATTAATTCGCTAGGCCATATTGTTGTATCGGGTTATGCATATGGAGGTCTTCCTACAACCTCAGGTTGTTATGATTCGTCACACAACGGGATGTTAGATGCGTTTCTGATGAAAATCAGCTCCGATCTCCTATTAATAGCTCCTACTCCAGTTCCTACGACTCTTCCTGCACCTAGCCTAAACTCTCTCACAAGACGCAAGGTTTTAGTTTCTATGAGAAAGTTTAGTAACGCGCTCTATACAGTGACTGCTTCGAAGTCAGGCAATTCTCCAGCGGAAATAGTCAAGGAAACCTCAAGACGGTCGGTCAGGTTTAAATTATCACCTGGTAAATGGAAAATCAGATATCTAGTAAGACTTTCTAATAATGAATACAGACAGAGCAAGGCTGCTAGAATCAGAATACTAAGGGGTTAAGTAGTTTGTAATGTAATAGACTCTCTATTAGTTCAGAATAAATACAAGCTACAAACCGGATTTTTCCCTTGCCCCCAAAATTCGGTCTGCGGCTTGGGTGTCTGGGTTGCCTATTTTTCCAAAGGCCGTTCAATTGTCCATTCTCAGAATAAATCAGCTTCTAAATAACATTTTCGTGATAGAGCAGTTTTTTTGAGAAAATATATATACTCTTTTGATTAAAAATTAATATCAATTATATGTTTAATCCTGAGCGGTCAACCATATCATGTAGTTATCTTGAAGCTGCCCTAAGAAGAGTTTCTCCAACAGATCCAGAGCTGTTACGAGCCGGTATCGATCTCCTTTCTAATTGCATGGAAGCCAGAGAATGTCTTGGAAAACTTGCTAGAGCAGTAGATCCTAATGACAAAAATGCTCCTTCAATTATTCAAGCTGCTCAACTAGTGAAAAGAGCTATTCCTTATGTAATTGAGAAAAGAAATGAATCACTAGCTAATAGTGAAGAGAGTGCAATATACTTAACAATGCTCAGAGATTGGCTCGAGGGTATAGCTACTGTTCTGAACTACCCAGCTTTAACTCCTGAATTTCAAGATTTTCTTAAAAATTCACTTAAAAGTGATAATAAACAAACTAGAACAGATGGATGTAAGATGTTGTTTGAGCTAGCACAAAGTGAAGAGTTTTTAGAACGTAGGGTTGCCAGGGATATCGTCATATGGGTTCATGAAGAAGAGCTAAAATGTGGGAAAAGCTCATTTAATAATGAAGTTATAAAGGCTACAATTTTTGCTGCTGCAAAACTTCCTCCTGAAAATTTTATTCACTGGATGAGAATTTATGATTTAGAGTTAAGATTAGGCTCTGGGATTTACCAACATTTAGTTCAGGAGGTATTTCTCAATAATATTACAGCGGATGTTTTAGATAGTGATTCTTTTTCAGGAACTCCTAGTCTTTTGTCATTCACCGACTTAAATGGCAAGGGATTTAGGAACCTACTATCTGCTCTTGTTTCAAAACTTAGAGTTTATGATGCTAGGAGCTTGAATAATGCTATTGAGATTTTTAGTAAGCGTCCAAAGCTAGCCTTTAGCCTTTTAACTTCAGAGTTGGAAGTGTTGATAAGTCGAGGAGATCAAAAATGTTACAAATTACTAGAAGCTTTATTAAAACTTCCAAGGCAAAAGTTAAGACTAGCCATATATATTGATAAATTATTGGTTGCTCGAGAAGGAAATTTACCAACTAATCTTGTAGAATATCTTAAAGTAGTAAAAGAACGAATTCCTGGGATTTCTAAAATGTTACACAGGTTTCTTAAATCGTTCTAACATGGAAACAAGCACGAACATACTGCTGATTAACTTAGCAATGGTTGAGGCTTCGGTAAGGGGTGCGCTATTCCATCAGCCCCAGCCTTCTTGCTAAGGGGGCAATGCTCTTGAATAGTTATTTCTTGCGTAGCTTGCTCCTATATTTCCTCCCTTAGTGCGTATACCTCCAGATTCTATGAATCCCTCAAGAGTAGTTTCATATCCCTGCTTCATAAATCTACACCAGTCTCTTATTCCATCTAAAAATCTTTGACCAACATCGTCACCTGCTCGACCCATATATCTATGAGCACCAGAATCAGTATTACCAACATTTCCTGGATTAAAGGTTCTTTTAGCCCTTCCCGCTGTTCCCCAGTGACTCTCCCTCCAGAACATTAGAAAAGCTAATCGTGGATCAACGCCTTCTTCATTACAAATTCTGACTAAATCATAGGCTCGAAATTTAACATCACTTTTCGCGTGCTTATCCATTAAATTTTGGAACTTTAAAACCATCGACTGAGGTGTATCGGTCGCTGAGTCAGGATTAGTAGAGGAGTTTTTTTCCATATCCGCGGTCTTCTCTAACGGAGGCTTCTCTACTAGTTTGAATAGCTTCTCTAGTTTTAAGGCCAGCTCAGTAAAAATCGCCTCAGAAGTTCCCATCACCCCACTTCTTCTCCGATCCCAAACTATATCAATTAGTCTGACTAACCCGTGCTGCGAAAGTGACCCGTCCAGCTTTAGAACTTGATTCAAAGATGTTTCTTCAATAAGACCTTCGATTTCAGAGATTGTCTGGTCAACCTGAGCTGAATCGCTAACTCTATCTCGCCACTCTCCAGAGCGAAAACCAAGGCTTGTAGCTCGGTTTCTAATGCTCTGATCGACTATCTCACTAAAACTTCTAAGAATCAGCCCATCCCCATCAGCAAATTTCTCAGATTGCACTTTCATATGGACATATCTGAGCCTAAGCCACTACTTGGTTCAAAAGACCGTCAATTAAAGATGTTACAATTTCGTTAGAGTAGTCTTATTCAGGATCAATTACACTTAAATAAAGATAAGCCTCTAATGTAGTTTTCAGTCACTACTTTAGAGGATGGTTTATGAGTTATTTTAGGTTTTTTCTTGTTCAGAATCTGTTTTTAGGATTTTTATACGCCCAGACCTTCCCTGACTTAACCAGCAATACTCCCCGACATCCAGAGAACCCTGAGATTCAACAGATCAAAGTTAACAAAACACCATCGAAGAGATATATAATATTGGGGAGCTCGAATCCACTTGTGAAGAACTTCAATAATTCACCCGTCTTACAGCGTTCTGTAGTCTCTGAAATTGAACACCTCACTTCCAAGGTATCAGAAAAAGTTGGGGAGAGTTCAATAAAAGGTTCGACCAAGCTGGCAAGCGTTGCTTTATTTATCGAGACAACTGAAAGTAAAATTTCAGAGTTAAAAAGAGATGGTCTAAATATAATTGAAGATGAAATTTATCACATAACCCTGGAGGAATCTCTTCAACGCACGAAGATAGCACAAGCCTGGAATCTAAATGACAACTTCGGTAACCCCATAAAGGGTCGTAATATAAGAATAGGTATTATTGATACAGGAGTTGATCATTCACATCCAGCTTTCGGTGCTTGCACAACCTTTGAAGGATGTCAAAAGTTTGGAGGAGGGTATGACTTTGTTTATAACGATCCAATCCCTGATGACAAAAACGGGCATGGAACTCACGTTGCAGGGATAGCAGCAGGAATTGAGCAAGGGTATTCAGGGGTAGCTCCAGAAGCAACACTTTACGCAATTAAGGTGTTAGGAGATGATGGACTGGGATATTTATCCTCAATACTGGCTGGTCTTGACTACTCTCTCGACCCAAACCGTGACGGGAGTTTAAGTGACAGACTTGATATTGTAAATTTAAGCTTAGGAGGTCCTGGAGGATCGGAAAGCATTCTCTCACAGGCCGTGGACAATCTTGTCTCTGCAGGAGTTGTCGCTGTTGTAGCAGCAGGGAATTCCGGGCATTTTGGCGGCTATTCTATCTCCTCTCCTGGGTCTTCAATAAATGCCATAACTGTCGGTGCTACATTCAAGCAAAACTATCCTGGTCAAAATTTATGGGGAGACCAAACTCCAACAGAAGATGAGGTTACTCCTTTTAGCTCAATTGGCCCTAGCTATAACTACGAAGATACTAATGAGAGATATCTAAAACCTGACCTAGTTGCTCCTGGGGCAATAGTATGTGCCCCAAAAAGCTCCTTACTTAATGATCCATCGACCTGCTCTCCGGGAAGAATAGGCTTTTCCGGAACTTCAATGTCATCTCCCCACGTCGCAGGAGTAGCTGCTTTGATTCTTCAGAAAAACCCATTTCTCAGTCCATTCGAGATCAAAGATCTAATGCGACGGACTGCTAGAAAACTTCCTGAGTCGTTAGGGCGTGGCGTATTTTCTCAAGGATTTGGATTAATGGATGCTGAAGCTGCGACAAGAGCAGCTGAACATATGTCTCTAGCAAAGATCAAGACTCGTGGTCGAATCACAGGAGGCGAATATCCAATTACAGGAACAGCAAAGGCTCATGGATTTCTGAAATATGAGTTGGCAATGAAACTTGATTCGGACTGGCAAATTCTCAGTGAAGGTAGAGATGCGGTCGACGATGGGATACTTGGGAGAATTTCATTACCTGTCGCCGTAGAGGATTCATTCATCTGGTTAAGACTCAAGGTATATAGTTTAGATTCCTCAGAAAATGAAGTCATTTCAGAAGATTATGCAATTTTATTTATTGACGGCACTAATATTTACTCTCCCAGAAATTATGACCGAGAAGATGTGAATAGTTGGTATCCACTAAGTGGAAAAAAGGAAATTCGAATAATCGGCAGCGCTAGTGGTTCTGATTTTCTACACTATGATCTTTCTGTATGTCCTAAAAACTCTGAGATTTGCTTTACTTTAGAATCAAATAAACCATCTAAGGTTGAAAACGGAGTCTTGGGCATATGGAAACCGTTCGAAGTAGAAGGGATAAAAAGTGGCTTTTGGATCATAAAACTAAGAGTTGTAGGTAACTCTGGAACTCACGAAACCAACACTGAAGTATATTTAGACACCCAATTAATGCCTAATTTTCCTTTAAATACTTCTCTTCCATGCATAGCGTCAGAGGTGGGTTATTGGGCTACTTTTTCATGTTTAGCCAAAAATCAACCAACCGTTGCCGATCTTAATAATGACGGTGTTGATGAGTTAGGGTTTGCAAACGGGAGTCTAATTATGATTTTAAACTCAGATGGTGTTCCTCTTCCAGGATGGCCAAAAGTAGTTCCTAGCTGCGAGCGAGAGTTATCTGTATCTGATTTTAACAGAGGAATTACCTTTTCTGATTTCAACAACGATGGAGTTAAAGAGATTGTCGCGGGAGATATTTGTGGAAGAATCCATATTTTCAATATTGATGGCTCATCCCTACGTAGCCCAATTGAGGTAGAAAATAGAGAGATCTCCTCTATAGCAGTCTCTGATATAGATCATGATGGGTTAGATGAAATGATCTTTACTTCTAACGCACTTCGGCTTCATGTCATGAGGCCAGATGGAAGCGAACTTTTTGGTTTTCCAAAAGAACTACCTCCTTTGCCTCCATTTGGATCCACCTTAGGAAATCTGATTCCAGCCCCTTTGGTTCTCGACCTTCTACCGTCTTTTGGAAAAGAGATCGTAATCGCCACTAGATCTTGTATCGGAGGAGGAACTTGTTCTGGATCTCTGACAGATACTAAAGGAGATCTATGGGTTATAGATAGTAGAGGAGAAACTGCTCATGGCTTTCCAAAGCGATTCGAGGGCAGAATCTTTTCTCCGACCGCTTTCGATATAGACGGAAGCGGAGTTAACGATATTCTTTTTCTAGAAAAATTATCATCAGAGCGTTCTCTTAAGGTGCATTCTTTGAGCCCTACAGGTACAGAATTGCCCAACTTTCCTATTTTAATTCCACACCCTTCAAATGACGAACTCGACAATACGATATCAGCAGGTGATTTAGATGGTGATGGTTCTATAGAACTTGTTTTTTTTGCAAACAATTGCGTCTATGTCTACGAGAATAATGGATTACCGATGGAGAACTTTCCTTTTTGCATAGAGGCTGAGGATCTATCTGAGTATCAAATATTGGATTATCCCCTAACGGTCGGAGAACCTCTACTAGCAAACTTAGACGATGACTATAGAACCTTAGAGATAGCTGTTCCTGTTTTCAGATATGGCACCTTGGCTCATGGAATGAATGAGGTGCTTATATTAGACCATCAAGGCAGATTAATAAGTACACAAATGATGGACTCCGGCTCTGCTAGCCTCTCTCTTGCACTTATAAGAGACGGAACTGGATTTCATAAAATTCTAGGTCTATCTCAACGGATGAACCTATATAAATGGGATTCGGGATCCTGTGGCTGTGAAGCAGAACCTTGGGAACAATCGCGGGGTGGCCATTCAAAAACAGGAGTAGGAAACAGTAGTAGAATGTGTATGGGGTGTGTAGATGAATGCTTAGATGACCCGCTAAAATTAAAACCTGGTCTATGTGGCTGTGGTATACCTGACAATGACTCTGATGGAGACTTAATTCCAGACTGCCTAGATCGATGTCCTAATGACCCTTTAAAGTCTGAGCCTGGATTATGTGGTTGTGGCGTTGAAGAAACCGGTAACTCCAGCTGCAGAGAGCCCAGAGATTATGAACTTTTACCAGATACAACACCTGAGAAGGCTAAAATTAAGACTAGGAGAGACAAAATCAGGGTTATTATCAAGCAATTTAGAGGCAGTGATATTACAAACAGAGTTGAAATAGTACTCAAAGTAAAAGGGAAAAAGAAGAAGACTTTAAATGTAGAGTTTCGGGGAGAATTTTACGAAATTAAACGACCTAGAAAGAGATCTAAAGTTGAGGTTACATATCAATATTATCATTTACCTACAGGAATTCACTCAAAAGAAAGTCCACTTTCCAGTAAGAAGCTGAAGGCTAGATTATAAGTTTTTATCTTGGGCTATATACAACTTTGACGGGAAATTATTAGCCCTAAAAACTACAACTATATAGCTAATGATAGTAACTTTAACTGTAGCTTGGGCGAACGCGGCTTCGCCAAGAAGCCCATACTATGATCACACGTCTTGAGCTTTTCAAGCTCAAAGCTGACTCGCGCATGGTTTATTGATCGAGATTAAGAAATCTTCTTATATGATTGTCACATTATCGAGATAATTTGAATACACAATACCGATAGTCGATTATCTTTGAACTGTTGTTCTGCCTGCTCAAGATATACATCAAAGGTTTTACTTTGGTTTAAAATGATTCTCTTACGTTTTTTATTAGCTCTAATTCCAATTATAGCTCAGTCTGAGCCAGTGCAAGCTCGATGGTCAAAGAATGTGGTAGACTCACTTGGAATAAACACACATTTTCAATACTACTCCTATGGTCATGCACCCGATTCGCAAGTTTTCGAAATTTTAAAAGCTAGGCTAGTGGAGTTGGGAATAAAAAATATCAGGGACAGAACTGGTAACGATCCCAACATAGATATTTCCTCATTTCACCGATACTCACTTAAGTTAAGAGCGCTATCTGATTCTGGAATCGCTGTATCTTTGATTGGTATGAGCCCAGAGCAAAACATCTCATTCTCGGACGGTTTGGCTGAGCTACAAAAAATTGAGCTGCATAAAATTGGTGGAACCTTTAGAAGTAAAGTTTTCCCCGGTGGAATAAAGATAAAAAAAATTTTAGGAAGAAACGAGTATGATAATATATTTTCAGGTGCATCAACCTGTCCTCACGACACAAGAACCATTCCTTCAGGACTGAGCTGGATAGAAAGAACTCGCTTTTGTAGGGGTTCAGACTGGGTTCAGCAACTGATAGAATACTCAAGAGGACTGTATCAAGGGGTAAAATCACACTCTAATGCTGACATTAGAAACATTCCGGTTCATGGCCCACCCCTAGTTCACGTTCCACTTTATGAATCAATAGGATTGACTGAGTCAATGCGACCAATAAATCAGTACCTTGATAATCAAACTGCAAATCTGTACGACTTTATTAGACCAGCTGGAGTAAGAATATTTCACAGGGAATTTCCATCAAGACTTGACCTATTCGACCAGAAACGCTTTGACATCACTGAGTTCGGTTATTATACAGAGAAAAGTAATCCTAATGACAACTCCTGGCAATCAGAAGAAAGGCAGGCTTGGAACACTCTAGTGTCATACTTTGACTTTATCGAACATCCAAAAGTTGATAGTGTTTATATTTATGAACTGCTATCCCAGGAAGGATTCCCAACTGCTTCTAACCCGATGCAAGGCAGCTTTGGATTATTAAATCCTAACTATGAGCCAAAACCGGTATTTTATTCATTGAAAAATCTTTTGGCCTTATTTGAAGATTCAGCAAGTTCTTTTGAACCAGGCTCTGTTAACTACAGACTAACCTCTCCAAATTTTCCACCCAGTCCTGACGGCATAAAGCATTCACTTTACCAGAGAAGCGATGGAAGATATTTCCTGGTACTGAGGTACTTGCGTACCGATCCAACGAATGAGCCAGCTAATATCTTTAGAACAATCAATGTGAACTTTGAAGATTTATGGAATATAGACATCATACGCCCATATATTAGCGAATTTCCTCTAGAAAGCTATGAGAATAGTAATGGTATTCAAGGTCTTCAGATTCCAGACGATATTATCATATTGGCGCTATCGAAGAACCCTACATTAGATGAGCCCCCTGGTTCCGGAGGCCCGAGATTAACTCCATCATGTAATTCGAAATATAAAGTAACATTCAGGAGAAGTAGAAATAAAATATTAATTAAAGGTGCTAAGTGGGTTAAGATTAAAAACTCAAATGGGAAAGTACTTCGTAATAGAACTTTGAACGACGAATCGAACCGATATTCTTTTAAAGCTCCAAGAACTAATAGATTCTTTATCGAGACAAATTGTATGCTTCATAAGTTTAAGCACCAATAATATCTATACTAAATCT
Source organism: Deltaproteobacteria bacterium UBA2409 (assembly GCA_002343185.1). Taxonomy (GTDB): domain Bacteria; phylum Bdellovibrionota_C; class UBA2361; order UBA2361; family DDRT01; genus UBA2361. Next base: position 43,266 of record DDRT01000016.1, on the reverse strand, counting down.
GTGTTTATTAGCTTCAATGCTAGTTCCGGTACAAGGTTTGCGGTCTTTAGTACACTTACCGCTGCACTTTGTAGTATCTGAAGTCTCAGATATTCTGCACTCTCGGCAGCAATGTCAGTATCTCTGATTCTAGATTCCGCAGCAGTAAAAGCTTCTCTTGAGGTAGACAGGTTATTAAAAGCAACTGATAGTCGTTGCATATACGCTCCAATATTTCCTCTAAGCTGAGCAGCTGATGCTAAGTGTTTGGATAACTCATCGAGTGCATATCTGCTTCTGTCTGTATTAGTTACATCTAAAGCTTGCAATGCTGCCTCAGAAGAATTAGTTCCATTCACTCCATCATAAAAGACTAGATTTCCAAAATTCACACTAAAATCCCCATACGTTCCATCACTCAGTGTTAAAACATTATTTGCTCCAACCGTTCCGTTCGGATTTACTGAATATAATCCACCGGAAAATGCTGCGTAGTCAGCGATGTCAACTTCTCCTTCCCATAGAGTTGGATTATCTAAGGATCGAACAAAAGCTCTCATGAAGATCTGCTCACCAGCTACCCCGTTAGCTTTTCTACTTACAAATACCGCTGTATCCCTGGTTCTACCCATATCATCAACAGATGTAGTCATAATAACCTGTCCATCAAAACCACTCTGAAATAGCTGAGCTTCAGTATGAGTAGATCTACCATAGAGGCTTGCAATCCAATCAGCAGTTGCCTGCGTACCTCCATTTACCCCTGATACAGTGAGATCAACTCTACCCCTTAGGCTTCCCCTTGTATCAATCAAGACTCCAAGCTGCTCTTCTCTTCCAGTTAATCCAAGCTGAATATTGAATCTATTTGATAGCCCATTACCATCAAGCAGGGATAACCCATTAAACATCGTGGTCTGGGATATTCTAAAAAATTCAGCTTTTATAGCCTGAAATTCTTTATCAAGTGAAAGTCTTTGTGATGTTGAGAAAGTTCCATTTGCTGATTGTGCTGCTAGTTCCTGCATTCTGGTTATAACCGAAGTTTGCTGTGTTAATGCTCCATCAGCTATGGAGAGGAGAGACTGTCCATCACTTACATTTCGCATCGCTACTGTTGCGACTCTTCTATTGGCATTTAGTCCTTCAGCAATTGAAAGCCCTGCTGCATCATCACTGGCTCTGTTGATTCTTAGTCCTGAGGATAATCGTTCTGAAACTTGACTGAGTGTTCCTGTAGCCTCATTAAGGCGTCTTTGTGCAACCAAAGATGAGATATTTGAACCGATCCTCATACAGGAGTTTAGTCGGCCATTATATTTTTTAGTTGAGGTTTTTAGATGTGACTATCTCTGATTAGTGAATATTTTCAGTTATTTAGACATCAGAAATATTTACACGTTACAAAATAGTAGCATATTTTTTTAAGCAGTCGGTCTAAATTTACCGGCAAGCAACGTTTATTCAGTAAACCGATCGCTGGTTTCCTTAATAACTATTCGCTTCTCAGATCCATCATTAAGCTTGATTACAACTACCACCCCATCTGGATAAGAGCCTCCAGCATTTGAGAATCTAAAATGTTCTCTTCCTCCGTTTCCAACCCCTTTAAATCTTCCTTCATCAATCACTTTGCCATTTTCAGTTTGAATTGAAACTCCTGCTACCATACCGGTCAATGCAGATGGGATTAACACCACTAGTTTTCCGTCTGACTCAGAAACTGGTTTCCAAAGAAATTCTCCACTACCTTCTAATGAATGAGTAGATTTTTCCTTGGGAGTTTTTATCTGTGAAGTGATTCCAGTTTCCTTCTCCCATTTATCTTGAAGCCATCTATGACGCCTAACCTGACGCATCGTAGCTTCTGAGTTATTTCTAAATGTATCAATTACACTTCCTGTCGAACCGTCACCAAGTTCTTGCTTGGTGGTAGATAGCTCCGCTTTTCTACCATCAAGTTGAGCTTTTCCTAGGGCGAATTGTTTTAGCTCAGTGAATTCCTTTTTAGTAATTTCTCCATCTTTTATAAGCTGTCTCATAGCTTTATCGACTGCTGGAAAAAATTCTTTGACCCCCTCCTTCTTCATTTCGACTCTCGCATCTGCAAGGTTATCGATAAATTTTCGCTTTAGTTTAGGATTAATTTTATTCATTACTGCTAAAGCATACAGATCTTCTTCAGAAACTCTGGTTTTATCTGTGACAACTACATCTTCCCCACGTTTAGCTGAAAGTATTCTTCCTAATCGGCGTTTTTCTTGATCGGTGAGACTATTAACAACTTTTTCAGTTGTATCCGCTGCTGGCACAGGCTCTTTTGGGCACTTATCAACCTTTACAGGTGGCTCCTTGGGACAACAATCAACCTTTGGTGGTAAGCACTCTGCTTTGTCAGCTTTTGCCTTTTCTAGACACTCATCTTTTGATGGGAGAACAGGTTTTTCGCAACCATTTTGTTTCTGCCATTCTTGTTTTTGCCACCTATTTCCACATCTATTTTCCCATCTATCTTGCCTACATTTATTTCTTCTTCCACCAAACTTATGGTCATGAATTATATAGATTTTATGTGATATTGGGTCTGTCATTTCTTTTCTCCTTCTCTTTAGTTCTATCGGAGACTCTTATTGGAAGTTTCCTTATTTTTTGGCTAATATGTCCCCCTTATGAAAGTAAAAAAGGCGATAGTTCCAGCAGCAGGTTTAGGCACAAGATTTCTTCCGGCTACAAAGTCAGTGCCAAAAGAGCTTCTCCCAATTGTTGACACTCCAACAATTCAATACATAGTTGAAGAAGTTCATCAGGCAGGTATCGAAACTGTAGTTCTTGTAACAGGAAAAGGGAAAACCGGCATAGTTGATCACTTTGATCTTAACTCCGAACTTCAGGCAAAACTTGAAAGTGAAGGTAAATATGACCTTGCAAGACTTCTTAATGAAGCAAGTGGACTTGTTAAGATCGTTTCAACAAGACAGCAAAGCCCAAGGGGGTTAGGCCACGCAGTTTTATGCGCAAAAGATATAGTTGGTGATGAGCCTTTTGCTGTTCTTCTTGGTGATGACTTAGTAGATGCAGAAGTGCCATGCACAAAGCAGATGATCGATGTTTACAATAAATACGGGAAATCTGTTGTAGCTTTAATGAAGGTTTCTGATGAGGATATTTCAAAGTTTGGTTGCGCTGCTGGAGCAGAATTAGAACCTGGTGTTTTAGATCTTAATAAGATGGTGGAAAAACCGGCTCTTGAGGAAGCCCCATCAAGATATGCAATTGTTGGGCGATATATTCTTACCCCTAAGATCTTTGAGATCCTTGAAAGACAAACCCCTGGAAAAGGCGGGGAGATTCAACTTACTGATGCCATGGCACGTCTTATGAAAGAAGAAGGATTTGTTGGTTATCTTTTTAAGGGTGATAGATACGACGCAGGTGATAAGTTTGGATTTATCCAGGCTAATATTGCTTATGCTCTTAAGATGCCTGAGATTAAAGACAGGCTACTTGAATATATGAAAAGCCTAGTTACATCTAAGCTGTAGCCCTGACCAATATCCATCCTCTCCATTATTTGGGCATTGTGGGTCTGAAGCTTCAGTAGGCATGCAAGCTTTGTCTCTAAGTGGAGACCCTGTAGCGTTAATTCCTGATTTTGATTTTTCAATAAAGGCAAAAACTTTCCGACTAGACGTAGCCGAAAGCGGTTCGTTGTGAATTGGAGCAAAGATCTGTCCTCCACAATTGAGTTGCGCTCTTGTTTGATCTCTTGGAGGCACTGAAGAATAAAAGAATTCGCTATCAGTTGTTTTCCAGAAATCAACTCCCCTTAATTCAGGCATTAATGCTGAAACAACTGTACCTTTACCTCCGTACATCAAACCCCAAACTTTAGGGCAACCAACTGAACCTCTCAGATCCCACTCTTTTTTAACCCCCTCACCTAAAAGCCTCGCATTTAGACTTGCTGTTAGTGAAGGGATAAAATAATGGTCTGTCTGTGGAAGTAATTCATTTGGCTTAGAATAGTGGTGAATTACAACTCCTTCTTCCCCTACGATTCTTCTTGTTCCTCTTAAAACTTCTAGAGTTTTAAGAGGTTCTGCAGGAATAGCTCCATCAAAATAAAATCCCTTTAAACCAAAAGGTTTATATCGATCAAAGATCTCCTGTAAATTTTCTAAGATAACCTCTGGGTTCTTTGAGTAGAAAAATTGAAGCCCAATATAGAATATTGGGTCTTCTGATTGTTGTAAGAAATTTATTACATGCAACTCCTCAGAAACACCTTGCAGATCCAGTTCTTGTGTAACGTAATATGGCCCATGAATGTCTGAGCCCTTTTGGAATTTCCTTTTACAAACTCCAAGAAAAGTAGAGCTTGAAGGGCAATCTAAAGCTAAAGGATCTGGAGCTACATACCTAAATCTTCTGGTAGTTCCATCAAGATAGTACTCCATAAAATAATACTGAGGAATATTATCGTTTATTGCTCTTGAATACTTAGTCCAATTTAAAAAGAGTATATTTAGGTGATTTGGTGCAACTCTTGATGCCTCTAAGTACCTGTTAATAAAATTGGTCCCTGAATCTGAATTTTTCGGATCAACCGAAAGGCCACTTTGAAATCTTTCACCACACATCGCTTTAGGGTCAATCGTTCTAACAGGGAATGCTGATAGAATAAACTGACCTCTTTTTGGAATCTGATAATTGAGCTCCCAGGTTCTTGATGGAGTTTTAGCGCCCTGTGGAAGACTAGTCCAATTATCAGGTACATAAATTACCTCTGGTAGTGGACGTTCGATTACATCTCTTAAATATTGTTCGTTATATCTCCAATCACCATATCGATCACTATAAGAAGGGCCTGAAGGAGTTGGGGCTGGTATAGCAGAGGAGTAGGCATTTACCTTCAAGGCAGTCACGTCCTGATATGGAAAAATCTGAGAGAAAAGAAATCCATCATAGGACTCAATATTAGATTCAAAAACAACCCCAGCCTCATAGTTAAAATAAAATTTCTTATAACATTCAGGACAGGAATTATCTGAGCGATTATCTTCATTCCCTGTTACTGAAATAGCTATATCTTCTTTAGCCTTACCAACTACCATTCCATCCGCTCCGATTTTAAGAGCTACTTTATCATTTGAGAGTATAACGTTCCCTGCTGTATCTTGCGGAGGCTTTGATCTGATTTTAAGACCTACCAACGCTCCACTTTCAAATTGAAGTTTCGAGATCTTTCTTCCATCTCGAGTTACAACCAAAGAATCCATTTCAGTTTTAAAATGAATTCCTGCTGTTTCAATAGATAGGTTATCTGTTTCAACACACTTTGGACTTGCTTTTACTATCCTTACATCACGAAAGTTGTAATTTTTTTCATTAGTAGAAAATTCCCCCCCATCAAGCTGCATTTCAAATCCAAGAGATTCGCGTGAGATAGCTACATTATCGATTAAAAAATCTCCATTAAAGCCTTTCATTTCAAGCCTTAGCTCAAGAGTAATTGTGCCTGTTTTTGGTAATCTAAATAACATTTTTTCCTCAGCCCAATCTCGTCTTTCATTCCAGGTGTATCCACCGTCCCAGCGTGGTAAGGTTGTAAGCCTTAGATACTCTCCCCAGACTGCTCCATTTCGTCTAATAACAAGATATGCTGAAGGTATTCCACAGTAGATCCCCTTTGTATCTGCTATGTAAGCATTGGCATTATGGCCAGGATACTTAAGTGAGTTGTAACAATGAACATTTTCTACTTTATGTCGATAAGAAATGAGATAGTTTTCCCCATTTTCAAGACCATCAATAGAAAGTGGGATTTTCATGTATCCCTCAAGCTCTTCAGTCTCAAATGAACCTGTATACTTTAAAATTTTATTTTGCCCATCAAGTTGATGAGAAAATCCTGCCGGAGGAGATGGGGGAGTTGGTGTAGGCTGAGGGGCAGATTTATTATATCTCCAAGGGTCACGAATTATATTCCCCTCTTCAAGTTCTCTTGCTATCGGGGTTTCTGCTGGCAACGAATCATCACAGGTAATATTAAGATCTTCGGTTGGAGTAGCTGTTGGAGTTATTGTTGGTGTCGGATCTGGAGTGGCTTTTGGGGTTTCTACAAAGTTTACAGTTGCACATAAGATCTTTCCCTTCTTTTTAGCTTTCTTGTATGCGCGCTGAGATTTAAATTTATGCTTAAACTTATGAATTCTTTTAAAGCGGTTTTTGTAAACTGCACCAAATTTTCCATTTTGGCAGGTGGCTTTTAAGTTATATTTTTTTAGGAAGTTAGGGCTTAACTTTTGCGCAGAAGCTTCAAAAATAAATAACAAAACTATACTTAAGAATAACCTCACAAAACCCTTATCTAACTGATCTTAGTCAATTACCTGTATGGTTCAGGTAAAGTTAAGGAGCTGAAGTTATTGAGGTTTTTGCATGTCCCGTTGTTATAAATTACTTAGCAAGACATAGATCTCAAAGATGATAAAATAAACAGAACGTACTATGTCTCTTAATCGGAAATAATTGTGGTTGCAATTCATACAGCAAGTATACGATTTAGCCCAAGACATTTAGGCAATGCGATTCCACAACATGAGGAACTTTATCAAATAGTTCTTAACAGCACGGAGGATCTACCTAATGGTTACAAAAGAGAGCTTCTATATGCAATTAGGAAGAATACATGGAAATCAATCGAAAATCGTTTCGTAACTAGTTCGTTTGTCAACTCTGATAATGGGGATTTTATTTTAGCAGGGCCATTTATTCAGCGGCGTGGCGGAGAAGTTATAAGCACCCTAAGTGCTCTATCTGGCAAAGTTGATCATGGTATTCTTGCCAAAATTGAGGGAATGAGAATTGCTGCAAAACAATTTTTTGATCTTAGAGGGTACATGCGGATGTTTCTTGGAGAAAATCCTTCCAAGGTAACTCCATATCATGAGAACTGGAATTATGGCCTTATTGGAGGCGAATCAGGTGAAGCCTTCATTGTTCCTGATTCTTGGCAGTTTGATAGAGGCAGAGGAGGGCCTGCACTTCTAAATTTAACAGAGCAGCGCAGGCGCTTTGATAATATTGGCGCAGAATGTATTAGAAGAATTTTCGATGAAGAAACTGCGGAACTTCTTATATCGGCTGTTCAGGGAGTTGAGGGAGACTTAGCAAGGGCTCTTGACTATGGACTACATGATATTGGCCACTCAAGCGGTTTTGGATTTAGAAGGCGACTTGAAGAGGGTAGGGTTTCAACAATTAGAGATCGAGCGATAGAAGAATATTGGGCAAGTGGAATGGAATACTGGGCAGCTGATTGGATTTTTGGAACCTATCCCGGTGTGCGTGCTCCATTAGAAAAGGTATCGATAGGAATACATCCTGGTAAAATCGTTGCTGCAAGTTGCTGTACAATGTTTGGTATGGACATTCATAGACCGGGGGGCGAAGGTGATTTTGATGTCCTTGCTACTTCAATGATTTTCGATACAGTCCTTTGGAATCCATCTAAAGACCCAACAGATAGTCCTACTTTTGTTGTTGATCGAGATAAAATCAGACTCACGGATCCAACTTATGATGGTCTGATTGCAGCATTCAGAACAGTTGCTGATAGAGCATACTCTGCAACCATTGAAGAAGGTTTTCACAAGAGATCTGGTCAAGATCTATTTAATGGTTTTCATCCTAGTGAATATACTTTTGATGTTATTAGACGATATATGATCGAGCCATGTCGTGGACTTTATCAGAATCTATCTTGAGGCAGGTATCTGCGGATTTTGTAGTCAACCTCTAATAATAGTTCTTCCATAAATTTGTAAGCACTTGAACGTATGAGTGGGAATTAAGAATTGGAGATCCAATAAGAGGATGACTCCAAATAATAATACATCCAGTATACAAGCACCCTCAGTTGAGCCTGCACTTCATCGGATTGAGAGTTCTATCTGCAAGATTTAACCTGGAACAGACCCTTTAATTGCATTTGCACGCGCACTAAGAGTAATACGTCCGGATGAGTTGAAAGGTAGAACTTTGCGCATTCTATCTTTAAGATTTGTTAATTCATCATAGGGCATGGCTTTTAGGCTTGATCCAACACTTGGTCCCCTTAGAACAATTGACCAATATTCATCAAAATCTGAATATGAACGCTGAACAGTGATCTCCGTTTCTTCAACTGAAACAAGACTAGAATTTATCCAAAGTCTTTTCATAGTTTCTAAACGGGATGCGTCAGGATTAGGGGGAACTGGAACATCAATTCCCATCAACCGAATTTCGTCAATCAAGTTCATATACGGGAATCCACCTTCCATCATGTCCCACGCATAAGCTGAAACAATCCCTCCTGGACGAACCACTCGAACCATTTCAGAAACTCCTTTCTCTGGCTCCGGTACGAAGAAAATTACTAGTGGCATAATGGCTATATCGAATGATTGATCCTGAAATGGCAAATCCATAGCATCTCCTTGAGTAAACTTTGTGAGAGTCGAATCAAGTCGAGAGCGAGCAAAATCAATCTGCTCTATTGATGGGTCAATCCCATGAACAGAAGAGGGAGAACAACTTTCAACAATATTTTCGGTAAATGCTCCGTTACCGCAACCTACATCAAGCCATTGCAATCCTGGAGCTGGAGATAGCCACTTTAAAAATATATCACCTACCAGCTTGCTCCATATTCCCATGTATTGCTCGTAAGCATCACCATCATCAAATTTTATTGTATTTAAATTCATTTTATGAGCCTAGCATTTTTATGGGATCATTCGTCATGTTCGTCAGTCAAAGGCGGACCTACAAATGTTATTCCATGTTTATAAAACTCAGACATTACTTCTTCTGGAGATAGTTTATCACGAGTATCTCCAGGTTCTGGGTCGCGGACTGCTCTAAATGGAATCTCTAACCCTGAAGGTGTGCACGTTACAAGCAGAAGTGCAGTTTGTGCTCCTATGTTACGAAATGAATGTACCGAGCCTCGTGGGGCACATGCAAATGAACCTGGTTCTCCAATAAATATTTCCCCATCAACTGAAAACTTAATTTTCCCTTGAAGAACATAAAATAATTCGTCTTCGTGCTCGTGTTTATGAAGGGGCGGTCCATCTCCAGGAGGTATCGGACATTCAAACATACAGCAGCGGCCACCGGATGAGGCACCATCAATAAGTATACGAACACCACCGCCGATTATAGAGAATCGTTCTCCATCATTGGGAGTGAGTAGAATAGGAGTAGCGGCAACATAAGAAGTAATATTGTTTGAGGCCATAAATTATTTTACAGGAACCTAAAATTATTAGTGAGAGCCTAACTCGAAGCATGCATAAATCATAGTCCTCTACGTAGGTATATGAAAGTAAAAGAGTTTGATTGGAAGAGGAGTGAATTCTGGAACCAGACTCCTTTAAAAATAAATTTTCTAATATTTTATAAGTATTTGAAAACATGTGGATAATTAAGTATTAGAGATCTCCAAAGGAGGGTGGCTCTAAATATGTTCACTCTCTTTGAAATCTGCAAATATCTTTAGGTGTGAATGGGGACAGTTGCCTCTCTATTTTCACATCGAAAGTAATGGGGCTAATGGCTTAAAAATGAAGCTGCTCAAAAAAAAACATACGTCGCTGAATGAAACAAACTAGATCTCCAAGACAAATTGTTTTTGTAAAACTTGAAGCTACGCCGCGTAGTGGCTGGAGGGGGGCCGTAGTGGCTGGAGGGGGGCTACTTTTGTAGTAAACAAAATCGTAGATATTGCGATAGGAATAATATGCCTCGTTTAAGAAAGGTGTATAGGAATCGCGATATAGTGATGGTGACATCGAGAACGGAAGAAGGGCTACCACTTCTGCCCTATTCTTTTGTTAATTTGATTATCTGGTCATCACTAGCTAAGGCGAAAGAGTTGTATCCTGTAGATATAATCTGTTTTTGCTTTTCTACTAATCATTTTCATATGTTACTGAAAGTAATAAATCCCGAGGATTTTTGTGGCTTTGTGGGATACGTAAAACAAGAGACTGCGCATGGGATTAATAGGCTTCTCGGTAGAAGGAAGAAGACGATTTGGGAAGAAGGATACGATTCTCCAGTAGTATTAGACTCGGAGGAGATATTTAATCGAATAGCCTATATTTTAACGAATCCAGTAAAAGATAAGCTGTCAAGTAGTATTGAGTCTTATAGAGGGGTCTCAAGCTTTCAGGTAAACAAAAGAAAGTGTGTAGCAATTGCAAGAAGCTCAATAAGTCCCTTAAATGACCCAGATAAGCCATGGAAAGAAGAAAAAGAAAAGAGTGCTCGGCTGCTTGATCTAAACAACCATGAGATCGATTTAGAAGTAGATCTTCTTTCGTTTAAGGACTGCTTTGCAAACACTGCTCGAATGTCGGATCTGGATGTGCTAAAAAAGATTCAAGATAGAATTAATATTTATCTTTCACGGCTTGAGCCTATAAAAATTGTGTCTTCACAAAGAGAGAGCCTAAGAAGGCCATATATTCCAAAGGCATTTGGCAGAAGAACGATCTGCCTATCCACAATCCCGAAACTTAGAAAAAGATTCATTAGTTTTTATCGTTCACTAGTAGAACAGGCCAAGCAGGCATATCAAGCCGTTCGAAAAGGCTTCCATTTGGAATTTCCACCGGGCGTGTTTTTACCTACCCTGCCAAGAGCTATCAATATGATTAGACCAGAATTGTCTGTTCTTTCTTAATATATAAATCATTACAAAGGTTCCTAGTTAAGTATCTAGGATTATACTAAAGGCCTTCAATTAGGTAATTTGCACCAACTCCAAGGCGCAAACAAAGCCTCTCTAAAAACTAAAACCCACTTCACTATAGTTGAGCACTAATGTCTCTTACGTTAATCCAAGATTTAACAATACAAGGAGGTTTATGAATAAAAGTAGCCCCCCTCCATGTAGGCGCCAAGGCGCGTTTTATCAATTCAGTAGTACCCTACCCTATCTCACAAACCTTTCTCCATCCTTCAAAATCCTTACTCACAACCTCAAAGGCTTCCTGAGGGGTATCTACAATCACAATCGAATCAAAGTCATGCTGAGAAACAAGTGACCTTGTAAGAACTTCGCCCTTCATCCAATCGATAAATCCTCCCCAAAACATTTTATCCAGCAATATGAGTGGTCTTGGCTTTATGTGCTTGACCTGAATTAACTGCCAGGAAAATGCAAGCTCTAAGAGAGTCCCAATTCCTCCAGGCAAACAAACTATCGCATTAGATAATCTTATAAAATCATCAAGCCTTGAAGAAAATTTATAGTGATGCCTCTTAATATCAAGATGCATATTTGGCTCAGGCTCATGTGGTAGTTGTATTGAAATTCCAAAGGAAAGGCTCTTTGTTTTTTGCTCACTCCTACCTAACTGAGCTCCTTTATTTGCAGCTTCCATCAACCCATGTCCGCCACCAGTTAAAACATCAATCCCCGCCCAAGCAAAATATCTGGCAAGCTCAAATGCTTCATTGTACTCCTCTGAATCACCCTTGATTCTTGCACTTCCAAATATACATGCCCTATAAAATCTGCATGAATCAAGGTTCTTTAACTGCTCCTCAATCTGCATTGCCCTTTGATGAAGCGCAGCAAGCCTCTCATTTAGATGTTTTCTCGCTTTTCCTCTGGATCCATCAGCCATCAAGCAACTTTAGCAGGTTTATTTGGAGATTTCTTTAGTTCTGATTCAAGAATTGATGCCCAAGATTTCCAGCCTGGTAATTCTTTTCTTTCACTGGCTAACTGCTCAAGATCTTGATCTGAGTCTCCTGGGTGAGCGTCCTCAACAGAGAGCAAAATTCGCTCAATATATCTGAGAGCTTTTAAGGCTGACTCAAGCTGTTCCTGACTTACTCTTCTTCGCTCAAGTCCAGAGTTTCTATGGACTGCAAACTCTAATGCCCGCCTTAATAGGACAGCACTTTGCGAAAGCTCCCCCAGCTCCTGCTGGCGTAGCGGAGTACTAAAGTGAAGTGGGTTAAAATGTGGATAAAAAAATTTATAAACTTCCACGAGCCCTAACTAAAGATTAGTATGACCCATGGAGGTTTAACAATACCCTATGTATCTTCTTTATTTTCTATGGTTTGGAATTCCTTGTCTGTTTATCCTGCTTCTTATCTTCACTAAGCTAGAGATGTGGAGTGGAAAAAAACATGCCTTTCACCCGAAAGATCTTATTAGTCAAATTATCTTCCTCGGAATCGCTGGTATCCTAGGATACTTAATAGACAAGCACCTTCTTCCCGGGGTTCTACCAACACTAGAAGCAATCGGTATCCCATCTTGGTTTAGCAGGGTGGCTGCTTATCCAGTAATTTTATTCTTACTATCCATGGTTTATGGTCCATCGAAAATTATCAGAATCGAGAATCGTAGGCGTTGATGAGGCAGGTCGTGGTCCACTGGCAGGACCAGTGGTTACTGCGGCTGTACTACTCCCAGACGGTTTTGAGCACCCTTTAATATGTGACTCAAAAGCACTTTCTTACAAAAAAAGACTCGAAGCTTATTCTCTTATAAAAGAGGTGGCTCTTGGTTACAAAATTATTGCTGTAGGGGCCAGAAGAATCGATAAATTAAATATTTTAAGAGCCTCGCTTTGGGGAATGGCAAAAGCAGCTGAATACTTAGCTCCAAGCCTCATTTTAGTCGATGGGAATAAACAAATTCCTACTTTAACCGAACAGAAGACTATAATCGGAGGTGATAAAATAGTCCCATGCATCAGCGCTGCGTCAATACTGGCAAAGGTCACAAGAGACAGCCTTATGGAGATCTTAGACAAAAAATTTCCTGAATATGGATTTGCAAAGCATTTCGGATACCCTACTAAGGCGCATAAAGAAGCTCTTCACCGCTTTGGCAGGTCGGCTGTTCATAGGCAGAGTTTTCGGTTCTAAAAGACTTTTTTTGGGATTTATCGGGGAATATAGAGCCTTAAAATTTCTAAGGGGGAAAGGTCTAAAAATCATAGCCTGGAGAGATAAAACAGGCGGAGCTGAAATCGATATTATAGCACTTCACAGAAGAACTCTAGTTGCTGTTGAGGTAAAAACACTTAAAAGAACTCCGAATGAGATTAGATCTAGGTTAAAAGACCCGCAATTACACCGAATTAAAAGCTCTTTAAAGAAATTCATAGATTCACACAACTACTTTCCAGAAACCATTCGAATCGATATGGTTGTCGTTGTACTTCCAACTCTTTTTTCTCGAGGTGAAATTTCGTGGCTTCAAAACCTTACCTTACGAGAGTCAAATCAGACTACGTGGTAAATAGAACACCTCCTAGCGGCAAAGACCCATTTGCTCTTTTTAAGCGTTGGCTTTCTCAAGCTAAAGACAATCCAGAGCCTAATGCAATGGCTCTTGCGACTACTACTGAAGGGGGATTTCCACGAGTCAGGATGGTTCTTCTAAAGTCATGGGATAAACAGGGGTTTGTCTTTTTTACAAACTACGAGAGTAAAAAAGCAGAAGAGCTTTTAAGAAATCCATATGCCTCAATTTTGTTCTACTGGGGCGAGCTTGAACGGCAGATTAGAATTGAAGGTAAGGTGAAGCAAACTTCAAGAAAAACTAATGAGGAATATTTTAGAGAAAGACCAAGGTCTGCTCAGGTAGCAGCCTGGGCATCACCTCAAAGCTCTGAAGTTCCAAATCATAAGTTTCTCTTAAAGAGAGTCAGAGAACTTGAAGGATCTTTTAGTGGAGATATTCCATGTCCCCCATTTTGGGGTGGTTTTAGGCTAGAGCCTCTTGTTTTTGAGTTCTGGCAGGGACAGCCTAGTAGGCTGCATCATAGATTAAAGTTTGAAAAACGTGGGGGAACATGGGAACCAAAAATCCTAGCTCCGTAGCACACCCATGGCACGGAGTAGAGCAAAGTAAAAAATTTCCAAGCGAAGTTGTAGTGTTTGTTGAGGTTATTCCAACAGATGTAATGAAATACGAAATAGACAAAGACTCCGGTCTTCTTAAGATCGATCGACCTCAAAGATTCTCAAACTATTGCCCTGCACCATATGGATTTCTCCCAAAAACTTACAGTGGAGATAAGGTTGCTTCATTTTCAAAAGCAGCTACTAAAGGAGATGGTGACCCTTTAGATTTCTGTGTGATTACAGAACGTCCGATTGTCCATGGAAATATTCTTTTAAAAGCAAGACCAATTGGTGGAATTAGAATCATAGACAAAGGAGAAGCTGACGATAAGCTTTTAGGAGTTCTTGATGGAGACGGCGCATATTACAACACTGCTTCGATTGAGGATCTACCAGGCTCAATCTTAGACAGACTAAAGCATTACTTTATGACTTATAAACTTGCTCCTGGTGAAACGAAAAATCCGGTCAAGATTGAGGAGATCTATGGGCAAAAAGAAGCAATAAGTATTATAGAGGCTTCTGTTTTGGATTATAGAGAATATATAGGATATTAGATCGGGGGTCAGACCGGGAGGCCTGACCAGACAGACGCTAGCATTTGTCTGGTCAGGCCTCCCGACCTGACCCCCGAAGAATGATCTCTAGGACAAACCACACAAATCGGTTACTTAAGATAAATGTGTTGGTCTGGTGAGGCATCTGCAGTCCTAGCAACAGTTGGGCTAGCAAGCACAGCATATGTTGCAAAAAAAGGAGAAGATAGAAATCTATGGCTTCCCCTAGCGTACTTTTCTGCAATGGAGCTTCTTCAAGCTGTAACTTACGCAGTAATTAATCTTTGCGATCTCCCCCTAAATCAAGTTCTTACTTTTCTTGGAGCATTTCACATAGCGTTTCAGCCATTTTTCATAAACATGTTTTCACTCCACTTTATCAATAAAGAAACGAGAGAGAAGATAACCCCTTGGGTTTACACTATCTGCTTTATCGGCTCTATAACCTTTCTATTTAGGTTAATTCCATTTGATTGGGCCGGAACATGTGTTCAGGTAAATGATGCTATGTGCGGAACAAGAACATGTTCAGTTAGCGGAACATGGCATATAGCGTGGGAGATCCCGCTAAACGGTCTTAAAATAGTAGGATTAGGTTACGCAATTCCTGCATTTATTTTACCGATTCTTTATGGATCCTGGAGATTCACCCTTTATCACATACTTGTGGGCCCTCTTTTAGCAAAGATGACTACAGATAACTGGAACGAGTGGCCAGCTGTATGGTGCTTGTTCTCGATAGGATTATTGCTAGTTGTGATTAAGACCCCGATTAGAAAGCTACTATATCAAAAGAAATGGCTCTTCTAAGTTGAAAGTAAGAATGTCCCCTTCTTAAGTAATGAGAACCGATTCTTCATAGATTCTAAAAATTGATCTGGAACAGCCCCCTTTGATAACCATAGAAGAATAACTCTTCTGTCAGATCGCTTCAGTTCTGACTGAAGCCCAACTAAATAACCAAGTAGTCCAGTTGAGACTTTTTTTACAGATGCCAGGTCAAAGATCCAATCTCGTCCTTCTCCCACCTTTTCTCTAAGATCATTAATCCCATTGAAAAGTGCGAACTCGTCGTTTTCACCCTCTTTTATCTGACAAACCACTGCGCCAGGAACAACTAAATATCTTCCTACTCCTGGGGCATCCTCAAACTGGGCACCACTTACTGTGGAATCGACTCCGGAAAGATCAAAAACCTCAGCCCAACGGGGAAGGCTTTGAGTAGAGAGGAGGGCTCGTGCAACTAATAGATCTGTAAATAATTTCAAATCACCATCAGGAAATGCCTCAATCGCATATTTTAGAATCTCTCTATTTTTGGCTTCAACGCGTAATCGCTCGACCATGACCCAAGGGGCTGCCGCATTAATCATACTTGAATCGAGATCTGTAACCTTGAATTTCTCTAACATAGCTACTAAATGCTATCGACTGACAGGATTTAAGATTGATCTTCTGAGATCAAAAAATCTCTTATATCACTAAAATCAAAGGTTTTTAGAGGTCTAACTATGGTAATCACCTAATGTAATTAGTAGATTCTCTTAGTGAGGTTAGTTCTAGCCCTTATAATTCTAATAGCATTAGTCTCATTACCGTTACCTAGACGTGATACCGTAATTTTAATTGGCTTTAGTATATTGGGTGAAGTAATTAACAATGATATCTCCCCTAAGTTCGATGGAGCAGAACTGATCACTTCATTTGCAGGCTCTGGCACTATTACTAATCAGATCTTAATGGGGGTTCCAGCACAGATAGCAATAGTTGCAGCACCCTGGGACAAGGAAAGGCTTTCCCATCTTTCAGATAATTCATTTACCCTTCCCCATAGAGGGGTATTAAATAGAAGTCCTCTCGTTTTTGCAGTTCAAAAAGGAAATCCAAAAAAAATTGAAGATTTTGACGATCTAATAGACAGAACTGACATAAAAGTAATTCAAGCTGATCCGGCTCTTTCTGGTGGGGCAAAATGGGCACTACTAGCTGTTACATCTTACTCACTTTCGAACTCCAGGAATCCAAAAGCAGATCTCATAAACTTAAAAAATAATACTGTATCCTTCGCATCATCTTCACGAGCAGCCCTAACACAGCTTGCACAAGGTTTTGGTGACGTTTTAGTGACGTACGAAGTTGAAGTAGATAGAAAAAAGTTCGATATCGTATATCCTCCGAGAACTATATATACAGAACACCACGTTATTCCAATAAAAAGAGAGATTAATCAAAAAAACTTCGAAAATACTAAAAAACTCCTAGATCTCTTATTTTCCTCTCAAGATATATATAGAGGGAAAGGATTTAGAGGTGCTGAGCCCCTCCCTAATGAGCTGCCATTGCCATTGCCTCATTATGAGTGGAAAGAAATGTTTACTTCTGTCATAGATCCATTTCTAAATGAATAAAGCACTGCTCCACATCCCTATTCTGCTTTTAATAATAGTCCCTCTACTAGTAATGCCTCTTTTTGCCATGGTCTATTTTGCACTTGAAGGTGGCATTACTGCTTTCTGGAATGCTCTTACAACTCCAGCTGCACTTTTTGCACTTCAATTCTCACTTGTAATTGCAACGATAACTTCAATTATCAATCTCTTCTTTGGGACATATATTGCATATGTCCTCTCTCGGTATAATTTTAAGGGTAATCGATTCTTGCTTGTTCTTGTCAATTTACCAGTAGCAATTCCAACTGTAGTAGTTGGAACTTCTCTTCTTCTTCTATGGGGGCCAATAGGATTATTGGGTGGCCTTTTTGACTACCATCCAATGTTCAAACCAGCAGGGGTTCTTCTTGCGCACCTTTTTGTAACCCTTCCATACATGATAGGTGCTGTAAAACCAGTTTTAGATGAATCTGATAAAACGATTGAAGAAGCTTCTGCTACTCTTGGTGCATCATCATGGCAAACATTTAGATTGATAACGTTACCAGGAATTTCTGGAGGTCTAATTTCAGGAACTCTTTTAACCTTTGCTCACTCACTTGGAGAGTTTGGTGCAACAGTTATGGTAAGCGGCAATTTACGTTTTTTAACTCAAACCTCTCCACTTTATATTTTCGCTCAGTTTGAAGCTGGAAATATAGCTGGAGCAAATGCTGTAGCATCTGTTTTAGCCATTTTATCATTCATTTTATTCTTGGCACTAGTCAGCTGGAGTGAGAAGAAATGATCTCTTTAAACTCAATTTCTAAGACCTTTAACAGAGATGTTGTACTAAGCAGGGTTTCTCTAAACTTGAGGGAGGGAGAGCTTTTTGTTCTCCTAGGAAAAAGTGGATCTGGAAAAAGTACACTCTTGAGAGCCATTGCTGGGCTTGAAACGATCGACTCAGGATCAATTTTAATAGACAACAAAGAGGTTTCTAATCTTCCTCCTCAAAAAAGAAATATCGGTATGGTTTTTCAAAGCTATGCCTTATTTCCTAATCAAACGGTCTTTCAGAATGTTACTTATGGATTAAAGATTAGAAAGATATCAAGCTCGATCAGACATATTAAAGGAAAGGAGCTAATCTCAGCTGTAGGATTAACTGGCCTTGAAGACAGGTTCCCTCATCAACTCTCTGGAGGTCAAAGGCAAAGAGTCGCTCTGGCTAGAGCTATGGCACTAGATCCAAAAGTACTTCTTCTTGATGAACCTTTGGGTGCACTTGATCCACAAATACGCAGTGAAGTGAGAGCTGAGCTAAAAGCTTTTCAGAGAAAACTTGGAATCACCACAATCATGGTCACTCACGATAGAGAAGAAGCCTGCGAATTGGCCGATAGAATCGGAATAATTGATAGTGGTCACTTAATGGAGGTAGGAACCCCTGAAGAGCTCTATAATTCACCAAAATCAGTAGCAGCTGCCTCTCTTCTTGGTGGGGGAGTTATACTAGCTGGACGAGTAAAAGAGGGGTTAGCAACTTTTGGAGAACTTAGTTTACCCGTATCAAAGGATGACTATGTTGAGGGTGGGCCAATTAGACTCTTAATCCGTCCTGAAAGTGTTAATCTTGAAAAAAGAGGTGTTACCCTTGGAAGATGCATAATTGAAGAAGAGACTTACATAGGAGGGAAATATAAAGTAACAGTATCTGTTCCATCGCTTCAGGGCTCCAGGGTAGTCGGACAGCGAGCACTTAAAGTTGATGAATTTCCATCGATCTCTTACTTCTCCCTAAGTAAATCTCAAGAATCCTCAGTAGAGCTAAGTTTGGCTTCTACGCCGATCTTAAGCCCTACAACTCTTTCTTTAATCTGTGTTTGTTCTGAGGAAACGATCTCTCTAGGAAGATCTATAACTCTTCAAACAAAAGGTAAAATAGGCTTCATAGGCTCTCCTTTACCTCAAGATCTAAATGCGCGAGAAGCCCGGATATCTCCTTCAAAAGAGGATCTTCTCGAAGAAGTTCAACACGGTATGTTTGAGCTCGCCTTAATTCCTAGATCTGAGCTAGCCCTTGTTAGAGAAGTTCTAAGTGAACTACCAGTTTTAATGGTTGAAAAAGGTGCAAGTTCTTCAATAAAAAATATCCTACTTCCTACTGCTGGTGGAACATCTGCAAAACAAAGCGTTCTTTTTGCAGGGCGCATTGCAAGACTCCTAGGTGCAAAAATCACAATAATCCATATTTCTAGAGAAATGAGTTCATACGTTGAAACACTGCTTGAATCTGCAACCTCTACATTACGTGCAATGAAAGTGCAATCAACTCAAAAAGTAATCTCTGGTAGCACTATCCAAGCAATACAAAAGGAGATTATAGAATCAAAGCCCGATCTTCTAATTTTAGGTAGCTCCGAAGGAACAGATCCATTAAAAATTCCATTAGCTATTACCAATGACCTTTTGATTAATACTATTGTATTGCCTCGAGATCTTGAAATTGGTTAGGGTTTTCGGATGCTGCAGATCTATGTAAGATTGTACCTTCAATGAAAAAAATTGCATTAGTATTGATAATTTTAGGTATTTCTATATTTGCCTACACTCGATTCACTAAAAAACCAAATGTAATAATTATAATGATCGATACCTTACGGGCAGATCATTTTTCATACAGAGGTTATGAAAGAGAGACAACTCCTTTCATGGACTCACTTGCTAAAAATTTTCTCGATTTTAGAAAAGCTTTCGCTGTTGCACCCTGGACTCCACCCTCTGTTGCCTCAATAATGACAGGTCTATATCCATCAGGTCACGGGCATCTACCACATCAAAGCAGAAATGTAGCATTAAATAGAGGAAGCGTTTTATCTACTGACTTATCTCTAATCTCCGAATTACTTCAGGATTCTGGGTATCAGACAGGGATTGTTTCTTCTAATCCATGGATTACAAAGGAGTTTGGTTTCGATCAAGGGTATGACGAGTTTCATTATTTTTATAAAGCAAAAGCTGAAGTTATTCTAAAGAAAAGTCGAGAGCTTATTAGTTCATGGGATAAAGGGGAGCCTTTCTTTTTGTTTACTCTCCTGTTTGATCCCCATAATCCTTACGAGCCACCAGCCCCTTATGACACAATGTTTAAAGGAGATCTTAAAAATAGAACGTATACCCCTGAGCTAAATAACGTAATTAGAGCCTATGATGGTGAGATAAGGTATACAGACGATCAGTTAAAATTATTCTTTGAGTACCTTAAAGAAAATAATCTATATAAAAACACTGATATATATATCGTCTCAGATCACGGAGAGCAGTTTCGAGAACGTGGATCTTTAGGACATGGGAAAATGCTCCACCAAGAAGAAACATTAGTTCCCCTAATTATTAAGTTAGATAACAAAAACGAAGTGATTGAATATGCTGTAAGTCATATCGATATCGTTCCAACCATTCTAGAGCGAACTAGAATTACTCCACCAACAAAGCTTCAAGGTATATCGCTTCTTGATAAAGATGCTCTTAGTAAAAGACTTGGGGTTTACTCTGAAGTTTATAGAACCTTCAATCAGCGAGCTTTTTCTGTTTCAGATGGCCATAGATTAATCACTGACCTACAGAATCCATTTGAAGAAAGTGAATCATATTTTACTAGAGGGCTATTTGATAGGGTGAAAGATCCGCTTGAGTTTTCACCACTCACAGATCCTGCGCTTGAAAATGAGCTGTATGATTATCTTAAATCTGCTGCAAAAAATTCTACAATAAAGCGCGAAGTTGATTCAGTGGAAATTCCCGAAGAGACTATGAAGAAACTTGAGACGTTGGGGTATATAAATTAGTATCTTGAGGGTCAGGCTACTTGGGAGTCAGGCTGTTGGGGGTCAGGCCGGAAGGCCTGACCAGGCAAACACTATCACCTGACTGGTCAGGCCTTCCGGCCTGACCCCCAAGTAGAAAACACCCTCACCTCTCCCCTCTCCGTAATAAATATGCAATATTTCTTCACTCATGTTCTATTCGCTTCTCAACTCACTTTTTCTTACCTACATTGGTCCTGGAGCTGGTATTGCACTCGTTGGCTCATCTTCTGTGATATTGATAGCAATTATAGGTGCTTTTTTCGGTATCTTGATTCTTCCCATTCGACTAATACTCAGAAGCATCAGAAGAAGAAAACTTCCAAAAGAAAGTAAAAATAGAAAAGTAGTAGTTTTAGGTTTTGATGGGATGGATTACAGGCTTACTAAGCGATTTATCGACGAAGGGCATCTGCCGAATTTTAAGAAACTAGGAGATGAAGGAACCTTTGCTCCTCTTAAAACCACCAACCCTTCTCTTTCTCCTGTCGCATGGAGTTCTTTTCAAACAGGAGTAAACCCTGGAGCTCACAATGTATTTGATTTTCTTTCAAGAGATCAAAGAACTTATCTACCAAAATTAGTTAGTACCGATATCGAGGAGAAAAAAACATTATTTGGCAAAAAAAGTTTTTATAAGCTGACCCGCAAATCAAAACCATTTTGGGATATTTTAGGTAAATTCGGAATATTCTCACATGTAATAAGAGTTCCAATCTCATTTCCAGCTGAGCCTTTTTTCGGAAATATCCTCTCTGCGATGTGTACACCCGACATAAGAGGCTCTCAAGGCACATTTCAGCTTCTTACTACTGACAGAGATAGAATTGTATCGGCTACCTCGGGTGAGATCAGAGAATTAATAAATTCTGATCAGAATATATATTCAGGCCAAGTCTTTGGTCCACTTGAAACAAAACTATCGCTAACTGCTGAAAGAATTGGTGATAAAGTAAAAATAACTTTGGGTGATTTTACTGGGGAACTTATACTTCATGAGTTTTCTCCCTGGATATCTGTAAAATTTTCAAAGAACTTACTTGGAATCTGCAAGATTTGCATTCAAGAGATATCACCGAATCTCAGTATCTATGTATCGCCTATTAACATCGATCCTGAAAATCAGATAATGCCTGTCAGTGCTCCAAAAGTGTTTGGAAGTTATCTTTCTAAACTACAGGGCAAATTTGGAACATTAGGCTTCTTAGAAGACACATGGGCAAGAAATGAGTTCGCTCTTAACGATGAGACATTTCTAAAGCAGGCCTTGAGCAACGAAGAAGAGCGAGAAAAGATGTTAAGGAATATTCTTAAAAGAACAAAAGATGGGCTTATTATATGCGTCTTTGACGGTACAGATAGGATACAACATATGTTCTGGAGATATACTGAAAATGATCACCCTGCTCCACTTGAAGATAGAGAAAAATTCCAAAATACGATCCTAAATGTCTATAAGAGAATGGATCAGGTGATAGCTGAAACTAAAAAAGATTTAAAACCTAACGATATATTAATAGTTCTTTCAGATCATGGGTTTGACTCATTTAGAAGATCATTTCATGTAAATGCCTGGCTCCATAAAGAGGGATATTTGGTTTTAAAAGATGGGGTGAAAGATACAGATTACCTTCAAGGGGTAGATTGGGGAAAAACCAAAGCCTACGGACTTGGCCTTACTGGGATCTATATAAATAAAAAAGGACGTGAGCGCTTAGGTATAATTGAAGATAGTGAGAAGCTTGAAGAAGAGATAGCAGGTAAATTAAAAGCGCTCAGAGATAACGGAAAAAGTGTTTTTCACGAAATCTATCGATCCAAAGAGATTTACAAAGGCCTTTACACTAAAAATGCTCCCGACCTAATCCTAGGATATAAGCCAGGCTACAGAGTATCATGGGAATGTGTAACTGGAGCAATTGGAGAAGAAGTATTCACTGACAACATTAAAGCCTGGAGTGGCGATCATCACATAGCGCCTGAATTAATTCCCGGGATTCTCTTAAGTAACAAAAAATTTGAGATACACGATCCATCGATTTTAGATCTTGCACCAAGCATTCTAAGTCTGTGGGGTGTTAGGAAATCTTCACACATGGAGGGTACATCCATCTGGCAAAATTAACGCTTGGTAGCGTGGACTACAAACCAACCAGAGCCTGCTTCAGGCCAAACGTTAGCATTGAGCGCCAACAAAATATCCCCACCAGCACGGTATATAAGCTGTTCAATCATTCCAAGACTACGACACACACCTCCACCCTTTTGACTTACCTCTGATTCATCTGAAATCTCGAAGCGTCTGGAAAGTGAATATGCAAATTGAATTGCAAATATACCACCCGACTTAAGAGATCTTAGAACATGAAATAACTGAACAAATAAATCTTCGTTATTCATATGCTGAGCGACAAGATTTGAGATCGCAGTATCGAAATAACTCGAAGGAAGTGTATCGAGCTTTTCATGGGTGTAACATCCCTCGCAAACACTCTCAACTTTTTTTAGCGCATATTCTGAAATATCTAACGCGGAGACTCTACATCCTTGAGCAGCCAATTTCTTAGTGCAATAGCCAAGACCCACACCAATATTCAAAACAGTAGATCCAGGGGTGAGTCGATGAGTAATTTTGAGATTATTCCAGACATCTTCTCCTTGACTACCTGTTAAAAACCATTTCTCTTCTTCTTTTGCCTCAGGTCCGTGACATCTATCCCACCACCCAACAACGGAATCGGGCTCAAATATCATCTGATGTAACTTTCCTTCATCCATAACTTAGTAAGATGCGGTCCGTATTGGGGTAGATTCTTACTTAACTATGTGATTAGAATACCGAATTATATGAGTTTATTTGGCAAAAAACTGAAAATTAATGATTCTCTTTACGATCTCCTGGTTAGAGCAACAGAAATCAAGGGTGCCTCAAGCCCTGAAGAATTAGCAAATGAAATTCTGACTGACGGAATTGAGCAGATATTACGTAGTGCGGGGAAAGGTGATGTATCCAGCGAAGAGTTAGAAGATATAACAAATAAGCTTAAGGGATTAGGCTATCTTGAGTAGTGTTGCAACTCTTTTTGACCAATTTACTAGCTCATGGTCTTTAGTAGCTATATCAGCAGTGCTTGGAATCATTCTTGTTTGGCTTTATAAGTTTATTAGCTTTCAAAAAACAATTTACGAGATCAAAAGAATGATCTCGGCAGAACTTTTAGAACCACTTGTTTTTAGGGACTCTCCTTTAAGTTCAATTGGATCATTTGGAAAATTATTCATCTCGGCTTTTAAATACCTCTCCCTAACCCTCCCTCCATTTTTAATCTTAGGTCTCCCGGTAGTTTGGATCTTTGGATATATGAATCAAAGCTATGGCTATGAAAAGCCAAGTAAGCCTTTCACTGTGAATGTTGAGCTTGAAAATCCTAGAGCAAAGGTTTCCCTTATTGATCCAACCAGCAAGAGTTCGATTACTCCCCCAGTGAGATCATTTTCAGATAGCACAATAGCCTGGCGAGTAACTCCAAATAATGGAGAGCTAAAATTAAACGATCTAACTATTTATCCTGCCCTAAAAAATGGAGCTGTTCCTATTTTTACCAAAGATTTTGCTCTGCGTTTTCTCTACCCAGGTAATGGTTCAGTAGTTCCGGATGGTGTATCTAAAATCACCTTAGATCTACCTACCAGGGAAATAGCTTCGTTACACTGGATTTTCGTTTTTCTGATAGTTTCGATAGTATCAGGTCTAATCTTTGCAAAAATAAAACGGATAGAGATATGAACAATTTATTACTTATTACCTTTGATAGCTGTAGGTTTGACACCTTTGCTGCGGCTAAAACGCCATTTATAGATAGACTAGGAGCTGCTAGGCGCGCTTATTCCTATGCATCCTGGACGATGCCATCACATCATGTTTACCTAATGGGAGTAAGTCCTCATGAGAGCCCTAAGCATGTATTTGCCTCAGAGGTCTACAGGCGTGATTTTTTCCAATGGAGCGAGAGACTTGGAATTCCCAATATTTCATTTAAAGAATTCGTACCTCAACTTTCTCTACCAGGATTCCTAAAAAAGCATGGCTATAAAACTCATGGAAGAGTTTCATTACCAGTACTCAATCAAACAACTGCTATTAATAATAACTTCGATACCTATAAGCTAATGGATAAGCATAACGACTTTAATGCAATGCTAAGTGAGATGAAGTTCTCTAGTGATTATCCATCATTTTATTTCTTCAACGTTGGCGAAACTCACTATCCATATACCCTTCCAGGAGAAAGCGCCGAAGACCTACCTAGAATCCATGGAGTGCACGGTGTGTTTAAGCATATGGATGATCTTCTTACTGGTAAGGTAACTAAAGCAGATGAAAAGTTTTTTACCGAAGATCAGCTAGCTTGGATGAAAAATAAACAGCAAACTAATGTTGAGTACTTAGATAAGCTAATGGGTAAACTCTACGATCTAACTCCGCCAAATACATACATAATGCTAATGAGCGATCATGGCGAGTGTTTTGGAGAAGAAGGTTATTTTGGTCATGGCCCAGTATTTCATGAAAAAGTTTTTGAAGTATTCATGACTGAAGGAATGAGGCCTTGAAAAGAAGAAGTTTTCTTCTTTCACCATTAATCTTTGCCCCAAGTAAAGCATTGGCTACTAAAACTAAAAAGAAGGTTTTAGTAATCGGAATGGATGGTATGGAGCCAAAGCTCCTAAAACGCTTTATGGAAGAAGGCTCAATGCCAACCTTCTCAAAGTTTAAAGAGCGTGGAGCGATTCTCTCAACTCTTCAGACTACCCTTCCAGCTCTAAGCCCTGTTGCATGGTCAAGTTTTATTACTGGGTGCAACCCAGGCCGTCACGGAATCTTTGATTTTATTCACAGAGAGGCTCGAGACTTAGAGCTATATCTATCTACCTCGAAAACCCTCCCACCTGAGTCTCAGTTTTCATTAGGGCAATATGCTTTAGCACTTGGTGGTGGCACAAAGCCAAACCGTGGAGGAAAACCACTTTGGGATTATCTTGATGAAAGAGGTGTGCCATCTTCATTTTATAGACTCCCTGGAAATTTCCCTACTGAAGGCCCTAAATTAGGGACTGCTATTTGTGGAATGGGAACCCCTGATCTTTCCGGTGGCTACGGAACTACAACTTATGTAATAGAAAAGGGTGCGAAGAAACCTGAAAATATCTCGGGTGCAAGGTTAATAGAGGTTGGATTAAATCATGGAAAATTTTCTTTCGAAATAGCAGGTCCTCCGCATCCATTTTTAAAATCAGGAGAATCACTTGTAGCTACAATTTCAGGGGTAAAAGACCCATCAAACCCAACAGTAAAACTAGAAATAGGTGGAGAAACAATTATCCTTCAAGAAGGTGAGTGGTCAAATTGGAAAGAGATCTCTTTTGAAACGATTCCGTTTCTATCTAGCTTATCAGGAATATTTAAGATTTTAGTGAGAAAAGTTCAGCCATACCTTGAGCTCTATGTATCCCCACTTCTAGCAAATCCAAAAAATCCTGGAATTCCAATCTCTAACCCGAGTGAATATGCAAGAGAACTTAGTGAGGCCACCGGGGGACTATTTTCTACTTTAGGACTACCGGCTGACACAAAGTCACTGGCTAATGGACTTCTTAGTGATGATGAGTATTATCATCAATCACTCTCTCTCTTAGAAGAAAACCTAAGAGCATTCCAATATGAGATTAAAAATTTCCATGAGGGACTTTTGTTCTTTTATTTTTCAACACTAGATCAGAACCAACATATGCTCTGGCGACATTTTGATAGCTCACATCCACTTCATGAGCCAGGTGCTAGCCCTGTTTTAAAAGATAGTATTCGCTACTTCTATCAGATGATGGATGTTGCGCTCTCGATGGCATTAGAAAAAGTTGATTCTGATACAACGATCTTTGTAATCTCGGATCACGGATTTAATACATTTACTAGAGAATTTCAGGTAAATAGCTGGCTTACCCAACATGGCTATATGGTTACAAAACAAAAAGAAGGTTCGATCTTTAAAGATATTGATTGGGATAGAACTAAAGCTTATGCAGTAGGATTTTCAGGGATATTTATCAACCAAAAAGGCAGAGAAAGGTTTGGAACAGTCTCAAACAAAGATGAAGTTATGGCCAGTATAATCTCAGATCTGTCTAAAACAAAGGATCCTGAGACAGGGCTTTTTGTTGGTGAGGGCATTCCATCTAGTGTCGCTTACAAGGGCGAATTCACAAATAGAGCACCTGATATTTTAATGTCTTATAGCTTAGGGTACCGTGGAAGTGACAATGCAGTACTTGGAGAATTTGGTCTTCCAACATTTACTCCTAGAACCAATAAATGGGCTGCTGATCACTGTATGAAGCCTGATCTAGTACCTGGGGTATTAATGTGCAATCTGCCATCTTTAAGAAATAACCCATCAATTTTAGACCTTGCACCTACAATTCTAAAAATTCTAACAGGCAAGGATGGCGATTTTGATGGAACCTCTCTAGTTTAGATATTCGATCATTGATAAAATGAACTGTGGATCAAATTAGACTAGATCTAAAAAATCCGATTCAATCGTTTCATGAGCGCTCCGAAAAACTATCGGTAGTTAGCGGGAACTCTGATGGCTCATTACAGGAGGAGGTTTTCTCTTTTGATGGAAGAAAAATTTACGATGTCAGATTCAACTCAGATGGCTTACCTTGTATATACCATGATGATAACTACCTTGTTTGCTCCAAAGATTTTAGCTGCTGTGTAATATTCAAAGAAACTGGTGAGATTCAAAACCTTGGCAATTGCACGCCGATTAGAATACTAAGCTCGACTCTTTACGAGCTTGAAATTTTGGTTAATTTTAGAGATCACTCTCAAGGGATTATCACTGTAAGGCCTAATCAGTCCCCGAGTTTATATAAACTTCCACGACACGATGATTTTACTGTATTAGATAAATTTGAAAATTCAAATTTGGTCAGAAGACGGTGCGGAGTACATACTGGCATTACTTGGGAAGAGTTTGAAGTTGGAAGTGAAGGTATTAGAGGATGCTCTAGGGCATATCGCTATCTCCCTGATGGTTCAATTTTAGGAGAAACACATGATCTTGAATTTAAAGGAAGTGACTGGAATACAACTTTGGCTTTATTTAAAGATGGATATATAAATCCTCTTTTAGGAGCAAACGGAGAGTTAATCTCACTTTCATCTGAAAAAAAACTTGCGATCTTTGATGATGAAAGAGTTTTAACGATCGCTGCTGTTTGTAGACTTGAAGATCTAGCTATTGAAGTTCCACTTATGTGGCAAATTGAAGATTATCTTGCTGATGGTTACGGTTACTTGGGAAGAAGATTGGATGCAATATTCTCATCATCGCAGTGGTTTGTAGGAAAAGAAAGCAGGGTTCTGCTTCATTCTGGAACCAGGCTCTTTCAAAAGGGAAAGAGCCTGGTTTTGGATCTAACTAGCGTCGTCCGCTAAAATCTCTGCGTCCACCGCCGCCACCGTTTCTACGTGGTCCACCGCCGTTACCACCACCATCTCTCTTATCTTGAGCTTCATTCACTCTCAAAGTTCTTCCATCAAGCTCATAGCCATTAAGAGCTTTAATAGCTGCCTCGCCCTCTGATTCCATTTCAAACTCGACAAAACCAAAACCTCTTGGCTGTCCAGTCATTTTGTCCATAGGCATACTGCACTTAGTTACCTTTCCATATTGTGCAAAAAGAGCCTGAAGGGCTTCTTTTGATGTTTGACGGTTGATGTTTCCAACGTAAATATTCTTCACTTAATTACTCCATAATAAAACACTAGAAGGTGAATCCCCAAAATCCAAAAAAAACTTTATATTTAGCTGGAAAACAAATGAAAGAATCGACCTCTAGAACTTAACCCCCTAAGAATACACTTTCAGGGCTCAGGAATCAACTTCTATGTAGTTAAAAGTATATTTTACTGTCTGGTCAGTCTTTAAACTATGCCTGGACTGGCTTCAGCCAGTCCTATAAAACCAAGGTCTGGTTAAAACCAGAACAGACAATATAACGAGCTCAATGATATCAAGGATTTACCCTAAAACCTCGGTATATTCCCGTTGAAACCCCTCAAGCGCTTCACTCCTGGCTGACTGTGGAAGGGCTTCTTTCGTAGCTCTTTTTAACCCTCTAATAAATCCTGCTATATAACGGAAGCTTTCTTCATTACCAGAGAAAAATTCAAAGTTATCATTAACTGTCATTAAAAACTGCGATGAAGATCTATCCAAGTTCCAAGATTCAACTACAATCTTTTTCCTTCTCAAGTAATCATCAAGTTTTACCCTAAAGATCGCAAACTCTGCCTGACCTAGTGGAACATCTCCGTTAGAAAATCCAAGCTTTAACTTCATCTTTCCCTTCTTCTCATCAAGCTGAGATTCGAGAATTACAACACACAAAGATGTATTCTGTGATATGAACTCGTTACAAATTGGAGATAATATATCTCTAATGCCTTTCTCCTCCTTTGAAGGAGCATTCTGCATCAACTCACCTGGATCAACCCTCAAAAGTTCAGACACCTTAAGAAAGGTTGTCTGAAAAGGGCTACTCCTCTGAGTGAGATACTCAGCGATAGTATTTCGATGGACTCCGCTAACCCTCGAGAGGTGCGAAATACTTCTAAAGCCGCGTTTTTTTAGGATTTCTTTAAACTTATCTGGATCTACTACGTATGACATAAACAACCTGTCCTTGGTAACTACAAATAGGCTATCGTCATGGTTGCTTATGTTCTTGAGCAGAAAATTCGCTTTGGCTCTTTTTTTTGTGCATTTAGGTTGCTCTAACACAGTAGATAGAACAAAAGAGATAGCTCATGAGCTACTGATTAATAGCAATGACTACAAGAGTGCAAAAGTCTACGAAATAAACCTAGCATCTATTAAGGTCGAAACAAAGGACGCTGAGATTATAAGGTGGCGAGAATTAGAAAATGGCGATCAACTAAAAATCATTGAAAAAGGTACAGAAAAAAAGTGGTATCTAAATGATAAGCTTATCGGTTCTGCCCAAGATCTAACCTTTCAGGGCAATAAACCGATCTTACTTCCATTAGAATCTGAAAATACAGTCCCAAGGCAGTTTTTCAGAGGAACTAAGATTGTAGGCACTAAAAGCTCTGAGTCAGGATTTAATTTTTTTATTGAGGATCTTGTCTTACCTCCTTCGGTATATATAACAGTAGTTGAAGAAAATTATTTAATGTATCAAAGCCCATTTTTTGAAACCTTTATTTCAGAAACTCCTGAGTCGATTAGCATTCCTGAACCATTTGAGGCCGTACAATTAAGGCTTGAGGGGATTCCGATTACAATTTTAAAAAGTAAAAATACAAGCTTCCCATCACCTGCTCTTGTCTCTGTATACGGATCTTATGGCGAGATTCATCGAGAGTTTTACTCTCCTCTCTTACTTGCAGCACTTAAAAAGGGACTAGTTAGAGTTTTAATTCATGTTCGAGGTGGTTCAGAATTAGGTTTTAATTACTATCAAGAAAAGTTAAATAACCCCAAAGTCTCAGCCCAAGATCTAAACCTAGCACTAAAGTTACTTTATCAAAAACAGATCTTACTCCCAGAAAGAACATCTCTTTTAGCTAAAAGTGCAGGTGCAGTACCAGTCTTTTTAGCTAATCCTAACGTAGCTCAGATCTTTTTAAGATCCCCGCTCTTAGATCTAGTTAGATCTACATCTGATCCAAAGATTCCCCAGTTTGAACGTGAAGCTTATGAGTGGGGCTACAAAGCGAAACAGCTTTCTCCTTTCAACCAACCGAAACTTTCCGCGCCACTTTATATTTTTCACCAGCGTCAGGACAAGATCACCCCAGTTGAAGATACGGTAAGGTTTCTTAAGATTCATCAGGGTCAATTGTTCGTTTCAGATGGGGATCATCTTAGAGCCTCAGATGATGTAATTGAGCGAAGATGGACTGCTGAGATCCTGGCAAGGGCATTAACTACCCCTATTCCCCGAAACTGACCTACACTTTAGACTTAAGATATGAACCCGATTCTAAGAGGTGCTCTTGAAGCCAAGGTAATTGAGAATGCTCTAGTCTTATCGTGCAGGGAGGGCTTGACCCCTACTCCACTAGCACTAAAGATCGAACTATTACCCCTTTTACAACTTTTTGATGGAAGAACTTCTGAGGAACAACTTAAGTCAAAGTCGGTAGAACTTTATGGAACAGACGAAGTATATAAAAGAATATACCAAATATTAGATGAGAACTTACTTCTAGAAAATCTAAGAGCAAATGATGAAAGAATAAAAAAACGCTCCGAGTATCTTAACGGAACAACCAGACCTGCTCAGTTTTCAGGATTAATTTATCCTGATGGGCTTGAAGCAAGAAGAGAGTACGTAGCTAGCCTTACAAATAGAGATAAGAAATTTAATACCGCCAGTTTTGTAATCGCACCACATATTGATTATAGACGTGGCTCAGATACTTATGGAGCAACTTTTGGATCAATAGCACCTCAAACCTGGAAGAGTTGTATCTTAATCGGGACAGGACATCAGTACTCACAAGAACTTTATACAGTATCCACAAAAAACTTTACCCTTCCAGGACATACTTTCTATTCAGATACTACAAAGATTGAGTCTTTAAAAAATGGCAATGACAATAGAATATTCCAAGATGAGTTTCTTCATTTAAGAGAACATTCATTAGAACTTTCACTCCCATTTTTAGAGTTAATCGCACCAGATTGTAAGATTGTTCCAATCTTAGTCGGTAGTTTCTATGAGTATCTTGAAGATGGTATTAAACCTGATAAGACCTTTATCAAGTCTTTGGCTTCAATAATAGACGATGATACTGGGATAGTTGCAGGTGTTGATATGGCACACTTAGGTCAAGATTTTGGAGATGAGAGAGCTGTAGATGATCTTTGGCTAAGAGAGATTGAGGCCAAAGACAGAGAGTATCTTGCTTGCTTCCCTGACCCAGATAAGCTGTGGGATCATATTGCCGAGGACATGGATGCAAGAAGAATGTGTGGATTTCCAACTCTTTATACAATTTTCGAGCTATTTAAACTCATTGGCAAAACACCTAAACTAGAATTAGTTGAATACAGGCAGGCAGCTTCTGAAAATTGTTGTGTAACCTTTGCAGGACTTGTTGGATGAAGCCCGTTGTACTTGTTACTGGTGCTAGCACTGGAATAGGCCTTGAAACCGTAAAACTTCTAAGGAATAACTACATAGTTTTTGCAACTGCAAGAGCCTCTTCTCTGAGCCGATTCGCAGAACTTAAAGAAACGGATAGTTTTTTTGTAAGAGAACTTGATGTTTGCGACCCTAATCAAAGAGCTTCTGTTTTTTCAGAAATTGAGAAAAACTACGGAAAGCTCGATATTTTGATTAATAATGCTGGAATTTCTTTCAGATCAAGCATTGAGGAGATGAGCGAATCAGAGGAACTGTTACAGTTTGAAACAAATTTCTTAGCACCGCTTGCTCTAATGAAGTTGGCAATTCCGAAAATGAGAGAATCGAGAAGTGGTAAGATAATCAATGTATCCTCAGTAAGTGGCATGATGGCTATGCCAAGTATGGGTTCATACAGCGCATCAAAATGGGCATTAGAAGGTGTCAGTGAGGCTTTATGGTATGAACTTAGGCCTTGGGGAATAAGTGTTTCTTTAATAGAACCAGGATTTATTAGATCTCAAGGTTTTGAGCATGTAAAAAGAAGCAAAAGAAGTCTGGACTCCTCCTCCCCTTACAGCAAAATGTATCACCACATGGAATGCTTTGTTGAAAAACTTATGAAAAAAGCACTGGTAAATTCAAGTGATGTTGCAAAAAAAATTCTCAAATCGATTGAAGACCCCTCACCACCTCTTAGAGTAATACCATCTTTCGATGCAACTTTTTTTGCGTTTTTAAGAAGAATGCTTCCTCGCCCTATCTATCACAAAATACTTTATTTTTCCCTTCCAGGGATCAAAGAATGGGAGGCCAATGCTAAATCAGGATATTAGTGATCTAATTTTTAGATTTTTCTTTGCCTTAATCTTTTTAGCTCTGGGATTTGAGCATATTTTTAGCGATTCCCTTATTCAGGAGCTATTTCCGTACTGGATTCCAAGTCCAAGAATAGTTTCTATTCTGTGTGGGATTTGGCTTATCACTTTTGGTGGATTAATAGCGATTGGTCTATGGATAAGACAAGCAGCAATTGCTTTAGGACTTTTTCTGTTAGTTGTTACATTTGCGGTTCATGTGCCTGGAGCTCTTGTAGATCATCCAGAACTACCAAGCGAATATCAATGGATGTGGATAATCCTACAACGAAGCAATCTGGCAAAAAATTTATGCCTCTTGGGAGTTTGTGTTTTGTTTTTAAATTATAAGGTCGGGAGATATTCTTGGCGTATAAAGTAAAAGAGATCTTCTATTCACTTCAAGGCGAAGGTTTTCATGTTGGAAGACCTACTGTTTTTTTACGCTTTGCTGGATGCAACCTTTGGAGTGGACGAGAAGAAGATAGAGAAAACGCTATTTGCAAATTCTGCGATACTGATTTCATAAATCCAGAGTTTACCTTCAAATCGCCAGAGGAGTTGGCAACAAAAGTTGGAAGCTTTTGGCCAAGTGAAGTAGGAACTCCTTATGTAGTCTGCACCGGTGGCGAACCTCTACTTCAGCTTGATGAAAAACTGGTTTACGCACTTGCAAGGCAAGGCTTTGAGGTTGGAATTGAAACTAATGGGACTGTGCCTTTAAAGTTCAAAGTTGATTGGGTCTGCGTAAGCCCAAAGGCTAGTACAACACTATCTATCACTGAAGGTGACGAGTTAAAACTTGTTTTTCCTCAAGATGAAAACGATCCAAAGCAATTTGAAGATCTAAATTTCTCTCATTTCTATCTTCAACCGAAAGACTCACCTCAGATTGAACAAAATAGACAAGCTGCACTTGAGTATTGCCTCACTAATCCAAAGTGGAAACTCTCTCTTCAGGTACATAAAATATTAGATATAAGATAGATCTATTTTGCCTGGTCTGGCTTTCTTGTCCTACGTAGCCTCCTACTTCACTGAAGCTTCGAAGGAAAAGTTGGCGAAGTAGGAAGCCTGACCTAAAAACCCCTAACAATTATTCCTGTATCTCATAGGAAAAACTACCTTTCTATCTAAAAATCCTACTCATTTTGAAATTAAACTACAAAGTTGGGCGTTATAATTTCCGAATTCCTCACACTATGAGATTACTTTTAGCAGTTCTTTTGTTTAGTAGCTTCGCAAGTTCTGAAGAAAAAGTTCTTGTTTTAAAGCTAAAGAATGTTGAGATAAAACCTCTAGAGCCCACTAAAATTGAAGATAAACCAGAAGAGGTTACTGTCGGGATTGAGTTTGTCTGGCAGCTTTGATCTCGGGGTGCTATGATATTACTCCATGTCTCATATTCAATTCCTGGGAGGTGCAGGAGGCGTAACCGGTTCAAAGTACCTCGTCACTTATAAAAAATATAAAATTTTAATTGATTGCGGTCTATTCCAAGGAGCAAGG
The DNA here is from genome assembly GCA_002343185.1 of Deltaproteobacteria bacterium UBA2409. GTDB lineage: Bacteria > Bdellovibrionota_C > UBA2361 > UBA2361 > DDRT01 > UBA2361. The sequence goes on along the minus strand of DDRT01000016.1, from coordinate 8,965 downwards.
AGTGAACGTGAAAAGAATTGGGACAGATTCCCATTCTCCTCAGACGAGATAGATGCCGTTGTTTTAACACACGCCCACATTGATCACTGTGGCCTTTTACCTCGAGTTTATGCTGAAGGTCTGAAAGCTCCAATTTATTCATCGAATGCTACTAAAGCTCTATGTGAAGTATTGCTACCTGACTCTGCGATGTTACAAGAAGAGGAGGCTAAGTTTCGATCGAGAAAAGGTAGAAGCCGGCATTCTCCTCCAAAACCACTATATACAGCGGAGGATGCCCAAGGAGTATTAAAACAATTTAAACCATTACCAATTCATAAATCGCATGAAATTTTACCAGGGGTTAGCGTTACCTTCTCTCATATGGGTCATATCCTTGGGGCCTGCTCAGCGAATCTTACTCTCGGAGAGAAGACTATTTCTTTCTCCGGAGATATCGGCAGATATGGAGTTCCCATTTTAAGAGATCCAGAACCAATTAAATTAGGAGATCTATTATTAGTAGAGTCCACCTACGGCGATAGAGATCATCTTGAAACTGATGTTCTTGAAGACCTATCAAAGCTCGCTTTTGATGTTTACAAAAAAGGTGGTGTTCTTTTAGTTCCTAGTTTTGCAGTTGGAAGAACTCAATTACTTCTTTATTTCATCAGGGAACTTCAAATTAAAGGAAAATTTCCTGATATGCCAATAATAGTTGATAGCCCAATGGCGTCTGATGCAACCTCTATCTATGGAAGATTTCCGGAATTTTTTGATTCTGAAACTAAATCAAAAGATGCTTTTCATCCTCAAAATCTTTATTTCGTTCGCGATTCAAATGAATCACGAAAATTAAATCAGATCGATAAACCTATGGTTTTAATCTCAGCAAGTGGAATGCTATCAGGTGGTAGAATATTGCATCATCTCTATCACAGAATAAGCGATCCAAGGACGATATTACTTTTTGTCGGACATCAACCAAAAGGTGGTAGAGGTGATTGGATTCAAAGTGGAGCTACGAGTTTGACCATATTCAAAGAGGAAAAACCTATTCGAGCCCGGGTAGAAACAATCTCTTCCCTTAGTGCTCATGGAGATAGGGGGGAAATTATCAGATGGATAAAAAGCTGTAGCGGCTCTCCATCAAAAGTAGCAGTTGTGCATGGGGAAGAAGATGTAGCTCAAAAATTCGCAGAGCAGTTAAATAAAGATCTTGGGTTAAATTCAAAAGCTCCAAAATACACTGAAACTTGGGAGGTTTAGGGATGTTAGCATTCAGGGGTCAGGCCTGCCGGCCTGACCCCCAAATCAATGCCACTTACATTCAATTCTAAATTATCAGTGCTTGAGAACTGATTTTTGAACACAGAGTGC
>DDRT01000016.1:0-7514 GCA_002343185.1 Deltaproteobacteria bacterium UBA2409 | reverse complement strand
CTGATTTTTGAACACAGAGTGCTCAGAGTTTCACAGAGTTATCCAAAACAAACTACTCTGCGTAACTCTGAGACCTCTGCGTCCTTAAGTTTTACCAAATTAAATTAACCACTTACACAATGAAGGTAAGTGGCATGGGACCCCCAAATAGCCTGCCCCCATATCACTACGAAAAAGCACTACTTAGACTCATATTCTCAAGCACTATCAAAATTAGGTCGATCTGGTTTTCGTATGCGCTTAATACTTATATTCTTAATCCCTTCTCTTTCACTGGCTCTACCATCTTTCACCGGCCTTTATGGTGGAGTTAGTAGCAATGAGTTGACATATTTTAGTGGAAAACTAACAGCTAGATCTTTTCTAAAACGAATTGAAATAGCTGGTCTTAGTGCCGCGTGTACTGTCCAGATTCCCGATCAGCTTCCTATTGAAGAAACTAGAACTACAAATATTACTAGAGATGAAACTCCTATAGTAAGAGTGCGGGCTAATGGAAAATTTAGTGACCAGTTTGATTTAATCTCTGAATCAAGAGTTGATTTTAAAGATGCTACCGTAAATATTCGAGGAAGAATTAGAAACGGAGCCGGCAGAGTTAATCTTGAAATCATACAAAATAAAACCTATGAGGACTCAAGCACGGAGATCTGCTACGGGTATATCAGGATTCCCTTAAGACGTCCTTAACCCAAAATAGAATCTCTTCTTTATATTGATCTGCCACATCTGGGAAATCATTATGATCAATCTTAGGAATTTCAATCCATTTTTTTGGTTCTGGCGCACCAGCAAATAATTTCTCCCCAAGCTCTTTAGGCACAACAGAATCATTATCTGCATGGATAAACAGTTTAGGTGTTCTGTTAATATAACTTTCTGTGTCAAAACGATCTAAAAAAAGTGCTTCAATAATAGGAACATATGGATAATTCTTTCTCGCCATATCAAAGATAGAGGTAAATGCACCTTCAAGTATTAAGCCTTTAATATCGAGGTTTTTTGCTGCATTAGCACAAATTGAAGACCCTAATGAATGACCCCATAAAATCACTGGCTGATTTTTTTCTTTAGTAACCCAATTATAGGCAGCAACAACATCACTTACAGCCCCACTTTCAGATAGGGTTCCACCAGTGCTTCTTCCATATCCTCTATAATCAAGAAGGATTGTATCAAAACCATATCCTTTAAATATTTCTGCAACATGTATAAGGGATGAAAGAACCGCGGCATTTCCATGACAGTAAACCAAACTTACTCCAATTGGATTATCTGATTTAACCCACCAAGCATGAATCTTTGCTCCATCTTTACTGTCTAGATAGACATCACTAAAGATATATTTAACTGACTCATCAAAAGGCTTTGGGATAAAAATTAAGTTACGCTGATTGACGTAAAGATAGGATACCATTCCACAGTAAGCTAGTAGGATAAAAAGAAGAGATTTTTTCATCTATTTGATGTCAAATACCACCCTTGATACCACCCTAACTCTTTTATTTATTGAACTCGGATCCTCCCATTCAGCGCCAGGGGTTGAGATTGTAAATAGTCCCTGACTCGCAGATCTAACCTTACCAAGCTTCATATCTGAATCTCTTGCTAAGGATTGCGCTGCATCTCTTGCATTTGCTGTAGCAAGCTTTAGCATCTCTGGCTTAATCTCATTAAGTTCTGTGAATGAAAATCTTGTACTACTTGACTCAAGCAGTACACCGCTAGCTAGAAGGCTTTCAGTTCTTGTTGAACTTTCATAAATTTTTTGTACATCCTTTGAAACTACCACAACTGAACCAGTAGCAGAGTATCTAGAGTTTGGATCGTGATCCTGATTATATTGCCCATTATCTGATACCGTAACTGAAGATGGTCTTATAGAGGAAAATCCTTCTTTCTCTAAAAACGCTCTTAAAGCACCTTGAGCAGAAGAGACACTCTTATTAAGAGTTACTATATCAGGTGCAGAGGCCTTAAACTGCAAAGTCCAAGAGCCTTCTGTTGCAACAACATCTTTCTCGGCAAGCCCTCTGACCTCGATAGTTCTGTCTTTTTTAAATTCTATAATTCCGCACTGAATAAACAGTCCGGCTAGTGCAATACCGATACCTATAACAATTGATTCAAATTTCATGGTTTCTTAGCATCTCTTATTGCTATAGCCCTAGCAAGCTCTGTCTGAAGTTTTTCTAATCTGTATAATTTCGAATAAAACAGAAGCGCTAAGAAGCTAAAAAGTAGCACAAAAACATAAAGAATCAGATCTGTACCTCGCCCTACCCCAAGTTTATGAGCAACAACGACTGTTGCCTCAGGAAATAGAACAAAGAACACTGCTGCGCAAAAAAGCATCGAGGCAATCAGACGATCTAACAAGGCTGATCTAAAAAACTTAAGATAGATTAATAAACAACCTAAAAACCCGGCAAGCAGTAGTACCTGTATAAGACTCATCTAAATATCTCCGTAACTGAATCCCATAAAATATTTAACGAATTGCTCATCTTCTGGCCTTTAGCTAATGAGTATTCTGTGTACTTTATATTAACAGGAACCTCAATATAGCTAAGTTTATGATAAGCAATAAGTTGCAATACTTGAGTCGCATGAGCCATGCGATTCTGTGTAATTACAATCTTCTCTGCAGCATGTCTCGAAAGAGCCCTAAGACCATTATGGGTATCTGTTAACGTTAGACCAGTTGAAGCTCTAGTATATAATGCTGCACATTTTAGCAGGACTCGTCTTGAGGTTGGCAGATTCTCTGCTGAGCCACTTTCAAGAAATCTAGAACCAAGTGCGACATCATAATTAGTTAAAGCATCTATAAGCTTTTCAATATCAGAAACCGAATGCTGTCCATCTGCATCAAAAGTTACTATCTTTTCTGCTCCATTTAAAAGTGCATAAGTAATTCCTGTCTGAAGTGCAGCGCCCTGACCAAGATTAACAGGATGAGATAAAAGATGAACCTGATACTTACTGGCCACTAACTTTGTAGTGTCTGTTGAGCAATCATCTACTACTACAACATTCCGGCCTGAAAGCTCCTCTAGAACTGAGCCAATGACCCGTTCTTCGTTATATGCAGGTATGACAATCCAAAGCATTTAGATAAGCTTACCTGAATATGCTACCCTCTCTCAATGGTAGGGAACACTAGCGCTAGCACTTTCGATGAAAAATATACCGAGTATCAGCTTAATAGAAGCTTTATTAGAAAATTTATCCGGAAACTATATCTCCTACATGCAGCATCATTATGTGAAGGTAAAACGATCGATTTTGGTTGTGGTGTTGGCGAACATTTGAGCTTCTTAGAAGCTGGCTCAATTGGTCTAGAAGTAAATGAATCAACTGTAAAACATTGTCAAAGTCAAAATTTACCAGTTTCTTTATATGTGCCAGATGAAGATAAGTATAATCTTCTTAGTTTACCCTCGGGCACCTTTAACACAATTCTTATAAGTCATGTTCTGGAACATCTTGATGAGCCTGATAAAGTTTTAAAAGCACTTCTTGATTCATGTGAAAGACTAGGGATTGGGAGAGTTGTAGTAATTGTCCCTCAGGAGAAAGGTTTTGTTTCCGATATTACTCACAGAACTTTTATTGATAAAAGCTACCTTAGCTCTAAAAGTATTCTCAATTATAAATCATGGAGAGTCTTACGATCCGGAACCTTCCCAATTCCAGGGCTAGGAAAGCTATTTATCTATAATGAATTTTTTATTGTTCTAAGCAGAGAACTTCCTTAAAAGTATACTTAATCTCTTTTTTAAATGCTGGTGAGTCATTGAGAAAGAATCTTATTGAATCGACCTTTCTTAATCTATCAAACTCTCCTTTAAAGAACTTTTCAGCATCGTCGTTATTGTCTAAAAATCTACTAATAAGCACATGTTCAGATATAATAGGCCTAATAGCCGCAAATGACATCGCTGTAGCATCCTTTAGATGAAAATCAATCTGAGGGATCGGAGGTTGAAAAAATAATTTCAACAACTCTCCAATCAAAGTATATCTAATCTCAATATCTGCATAGACTAGCCCATTAGATTCTGGAATCGATACTTTCTTTCTGGGTCTTGCAATGACAGTCGATAAGGGTTTCTCATGACAGATTTGGGGCTTCTCTCTTCGTTTAAGTAAGATCCAATTTTCTTCTGTAAGGATAGGCTCATATAGTTCATAGAGTCTTAGCTTGGTTCTTGATTCATCAAACCATGGATATCTTCCATCTATTGATTCTAGGTTAAACACTATAAATTGAGACTTGAGATTATATGCATTAAGTTTGTCGAGCTTAGGAGTATAAGCCGCATAAGATTGAAAAACTGGTCTCGGAAGATAATTGTGCCTTGATACGGCTTCCATATGGTGAGGGATCAAATCAACTGTACCCTCACCAATCATTGAAAGGATTTTCTCTGGAAGTATGACCCCTGGCTCTGGAAGTGCCCTTTCTTCTTTTATTTGTGACCAATACTTTAGTTTATCATTGAAGCATTTCTTCCAGTAATCGACACTTAATCTTTCATGATTAAATGATATCATCAGTGATAGAATGAAAATTGCAAACGCTCCTGAGCTTTTAGGTAGATAGAAAAGTAAAAGTCCTGAAATAGGGGCTATCCAATGGATAAAAGTTAAAGTGTGATGGTCTGCTCTTACGAATCCTTGCTTAAAAACCAAAAACAGTAGAGCTGAAACCCATATCCATAAAATTATATGCCTTCGATCTTTAAATATTAGCTTTAAATTTGAAACCCCGACTATAAGAAAAAGCACAAAGTAAAAAATGGCAGAATAAAGAAGTTGTAATCTGTCACCTTCTGGATAGAGCGCCATTGCTTCGGTGTATCCTTTTGCAATTTCAATTCCATTTTCGAGATATGAAAAGAAGTCGATTGAGAGCAATGTGGCTCCAAGGAACATCACCACAATATATGAGAAAAACGCGGGGAAAACGCTTTTTTTACAGACAGCTAAATATAGAATCGTGAACAAAAAAAGGCATCCAGCAACTAAGCCTGCATTTAATTTGAGATAAAAGCTAACTGCTGAAAGCGCTCCAGCTAAACTTAACCAATAAATACCACCTGAAAAGACATATCTTAAAACAAAAAAGGCAGAGCAAAAAAAGAAACCTAATGATATCTCCTGATGTCCAACTGGAGGGTTTAGAGCCAAGAGCGCTGCAAGGATTGAGAGTTTAGCCAGAATTGTTTTCTGCTTATTCCAAATAAGTACTAGCGTGGTTGAATATATCAAATAAACAAATAAGTCTGAAATTAGATACCACTCTTTTAGAGTACTGAGTCTCGTTGATAGAAACCCTAGTGGACCATAAGTGAAAACAAAATCACTTCCATAAATAAACTGCCTTTCCCAAGCTAGGTGAAGTGCCATTTTCCACGATCCATCAAGTCCGGAGCGCCACCCATATAAAAATGGTGTGGGCAAAATTAAAAACAGCCCCAATAACAGAAGTAAAATAGATCCTATACGAAACACTCTGTTTCTTATTACGCTATTTTAGAACCCTTTCAAGTGGCTAGTTGATGCATCTGCTTATTCTAATCCTTTTTATTGCTCACTTTTCTCCATTCCCACTTAGATTTGAGCCAGTAATTTCTCTACTTCAGCTTTTAATCCCAATTTTAGCCCTTAGTAATCTTGGGCGTGGGCTCCCATTTCCTTTAGCTGTTGGTTTTGGGCAATGTGTATTATTTGCCTATGTACTACTCAGATCCGGCCTTAATCACCTATTAGGTGTCGAGCTCCCAATATCCTGGATCGAGCTGATACTTATTTGCTTAGTTCCTAAAGTGACCTTTAAAGTCCCTTGGGCATTTTTATTAGGTCTATTTGTATTTTGCCAAAGAGAGCTTCCAAGAGAGCTAATGCTATCAAGCGATCCAGACCAACATGCTTTTTTTGCAAAACAGCTTCTTGATTTTGGCTTTCTTCCATTAAACCGAGGACTTTGGGGAGAAGAAGGATTTAACTATCCAGGGGGCTTTGCTGTTTTAAATTTCATCTGGGCAAAACTATCATTCTGTGACCCAAGAGATATTGTAACGATACAACCATATATTCAGTTTCTCCTTGCGATTTTTCTCTTCTCAAAAGATCGTCTGCCAGGATTTCTACTCTTTCTTGTTTTCACTTTTATTCCATATGGATACCTAGAAAATAATTATCATTTAGAAGGAACAGGTAGACTCTCTTCGATCTTCCTGCTTTCACTTTGTTTAATTAGCCCAAAATCACAGAAAGAATGGTTCCTAGTAACATTGGCTCCAATTATGCTCTTTATTATCAATCCGCCATTTGGAGTACTTTCCGGCGCTTTGGTAGGGGTAAAGCTAATTAAGAACTTAAAAATTATTCCTATAATTTTTTGTTTAGGTTTAATTCTTGTTTTTTGCGACCCTTACTTTAGATCGAGGATCTCTGGAGACCTCAACGAAGCAACTTTAATCAAAACTGAGCAAAAGCCTTTAGAGCTAGATAAGTACTCAAGTAATGTTCTAAGTAGTCGATCTATAAATCTCACAAAAGACATGATTTTCAAAAATGGCTACTTTACTCTTCCAATTTGGGGATTAGCACTATTTGCCTTACTACTTTTATTTTCAAACAAAAATGAGGGGCTGAACCTCCTATGGCAAGGAGGGGTTATAGTTTTATCCTTTCTATTATTCCAACCACTATTCTCAATCTTAGGCTCTGATCCTAGATACTTTTTACTTGAACCATATCTTCTTGATTCTGGGAAACTGATGTTTCTCCTGATCTTGATTAAAGGTACTGGAGTAATTTTTTCTAAGATTAAATTCTCTGGTCTTCACCTCGCATTAGCTATCCTTTTAATGTTTATCCCAAATAAGACCAAACCAAGATTCTCTTACTGCGGTGCTGCAGGATGTTTAACAGAAAATGATAAAAAAGTTATTGAGCAAATGACTCAATATCTAACTGATAAAAACACTAGAGTTCTGATACCGAATGCACCTGTTATGGTTTTTAATAGAGAAAAATGGCTATTCCCTTGGGGTGCAGGTAGAGCTTTACCTTTTGAAACTGATGTACCGCTAGCATTTTTCTACTTTCAAGGAGACAGAGACTACTCCTATGAAAATTATCAAAAAAATATATGTGAAGAGCTAAATATCGAGTGGCTTAAAGCAGAGCAGATAAAATATATCTTTATCCCTTCAGATAGAGGCGGCACCTGTATTAGGAGTGGAGGAGAGATTCTATTTAAAAGTGGTGACGCTAAGTTTGTAAAGGTTTATGAATGATATACTCGCCCATACTTTTACCAGTAAATAACTCATTTTAAACACGACGACACAGAGAAGGAACCTTTCCTCTTTGTGTGCTTAGTGGTCTTCGTGGTTAATAAAGAAATGCTGAAGTTACAGAAACACTTATCGATGACCTTGAAGTGAGTCTTTTGAATTCAAATCATTTTATTTTGGTACTACGTCAAAACATCGCTT
>DDRT01000004.1:113807-123423 GCA_002343185.1 Deltaproteobacteria bacterium UBA2409 | reverse complement strand
CTACAACAGGGTGACTCCAATAGAGAAACCATTAACTTTAAAAATCTTTAATAACTGAAACTGGTTTAGGTATACCGAGTTTTTTGCAGTGAGCAGGTAATTGTTTAGGATTGAACTTATTTGTGCACCAACACCAAACACGTAGAGAGCAATCTCTTCTCTTATCATCGGTTGGAAGATCCATACAAGATTTGTCGCAGTATAGGCATGAGTCAAAGTCCTGAGACTTATTTATGCATTGCCATGCTTCATCAGGAAGAGTTCTTGCTGATAACTCCTCAGAATAAAAATTACCGTATCCAGCGTCTTGAGCTAAGGCTGCAAGAGGAGTTAATAAAGTTGCAAATGCGAGAGCCAATTTAAACATAAAGTCACCTTCTTATAATTAATCATATATCAGTGACTAGATAGGCTAGCAATTATAAAAATAAGAATATTTTTAGAAGCCTACCATGGGTTAGAAGAATATCCTGATGCTTGAAAAACTCTATGATTGAAGAGTTATAGGGTGAATTTAGAGTTTTGTAGCATTATGAGTTCAGTACAACTTCACCCATCTTCATGCGTCACTAGCATCACCTCTTCGACTGAAGTGATGCCAGAAAGAATTTTTCTTAATCCATCCTGTCTTAAAGTTTGAAAGCCATATGATTTCATAGCTGCTGTTTTAAGAGCATTAGAATCGACTCTTTGAAGAATTAATGGACGAATATCATCTGTAATAAGAAGCATCTCATGAATTCCAACTCGACCAAGATACCGAATATCATTACACACTGAACAATCCTTTGTTCCTGGTCTAAATGCCTTACGATCTTTATAAAGGCCTGGATCCACTCCTAGCTCTTTTAACTCTTCATCTGAGATTGAATATTCTTCTTTACAGTTTGGACATAGTTTTCTGACAAGTCTTTGCGCCATTGCACACAGCAAGCTTGATGAAACTAAGAATGGCTCAATGCCAAGATCTATTAATCTTGTAATCGCACCTGAAGCATCATTTGTATGAAGTGTAGATAGTACAAGGTGACCGGTAAGAGAGGCTTGAGTTGCAATTTCAGCAGTTTCACCATCTCTTATCTCTCCAACCATCACTATATCAGGGTCTTGCCTTAATATTGCCCTTAGCCCTGATGCAAAGGTGAAGCCAATTTTAGGATTAACTTGCATCTGACCAATACCAGATAGTTGATACTCGATAGGATCTTCAACAGTGAGAATATTATTATTAGGTGTGTTTATTCTTGATAAACAAGAATAAAGAGTTGTAGTTTTACCAGATCCTGTTGGGCCTGTTACTAGAATTATTCCATTCGGCTTATGAATCAACCGTTCAATTGTTTCAAGGTTTTTACCCTCGATGCCAATCTGCTCTAAGTCTAAAACTGTGGCAGTCTTATCTAAAAGACGCATCACAATTCTTTCACCAAACTGAGTAGGAATTGTTGATACCCGCAAGTCTACCTCACGCCCTGCAATCTTGATTCCTATACGACCATCCTGTGGGAGACGCTTTTCTGCGATATTCATCCCAGCCATGATCTTTACCCGTGATGTTATGGCAGCCTGGAATCCTCGATCTTCTGTTGCAATATCGTGTAGCTCTCCATCTACGCGAAATCTAACTTTTACTGCATCTTCATAAGGCTCGATGTGTACGTCTGAAGCGCGCTCTGTGTTTGCTTTAAAAATTATAGCATTCACGTATCGAATAATCGGAGCATCATCGTCTTCAGCATCTGTTACATCAATTTTTAAAGCAGAGTCAGCATCATCTGAACCACCTTCTGAATCAGAAAGACTGCTTGATCTGTCGCTCATAAGAGCAGTTCTAATAGTGTTAATTGCCTTAGTGATCTCATCTGAAGAGGTTGCTACAACGCTTACAGGCCTTTCATAGCAGATTCTTAGCTGATCAATTGGAGCTAAGTTTAATGGATCAGCTGTTGCAACTAGTACTGTTCCATCCTTTTCACCAAAAGGGATCGTCTGACTCTGTCTGCCCCATGAACCAACTATTCTATCAAAATCGCCCCTTACTAAATCTCTAGGGGGAGAAGGATCAGGCAAAGTTTCTAAGTAGGGTAGTCCTATCTGCTGAGCAAGCTCTCTTACTTCCACGGCCCTTTTCCTATGTTCAGCACCTCATAAGGAGAGAGAACATGAGAAGAGGGTGGTTTTGAGTCTGATACCTCTACCACTGTAAAGGGAACTAGATCTTCTCCAACCTGATACTCTACAGTTTTGCCAGGTGCAAAAAATGCAAAAACTTCTGATTTACTTCCCTCTGGAATTTCAAGTGAAACTTCCCCCTCTTCAACTTTAAATGGCAGCTGATCTGTTTTTGAGTTTGTATCAGCTATAGAAAGAGTAATGAATCTATTGAAGGAGTTTTTAAACTTAGGTTGAACTTTTAGTTGAATGACACCTGGGGAATCTTGAGGAAATGAATTACTGGGTTTCAACTCAATTGGTTCGATATTTTCTTCTTTTTTAGGTGGTTTAATAGATGTTGGAGTTTCGCCAGTATAGTCTTCAATCTCAGTAACTGAATCTAAGTTAGGATTATGAAGAACAGAATCTCTATTTCTTACAGCATCAGACTTTCTTACAGCGACTTCCATCTTTTTAGTTTCAGTTTTGGTCTGATCGCGAGCATCGAACTGATCTCGAACGATTCTAGGAGTAATGAAAATTAGAAGATTTCGTTTTTGGAATTGCTCTGTTGAGTCTTTAAAAAGGTGCCCAAGGACAGGAATATCCTTTAAAAATGGAACTCCACTTGAACTCTGATTTACATCATCTGAAAGAAGACCTCCAATTACAATCATCTGACCATCTTTAGCGATAACTGTTGTTTCACTGGTTCTAACATTTGTAGTAGGGCCTTTATCATCAGTTTGAGTGGTTGGTACAACCGATGAAACTTCAGTAAATAGATTTAAGGTAACGAAATTTTCAGAGCTTATCTGAGGAGTTAGTCTTAGTGTTATCCCTACATCTTGACGCTCAATCTGGTTGAATGTGTTATCAAGATTCGCATTGTCTCTTGATGTGCTGGTAACAAATGGAACATTTTGGCCAACAACTATCTCTGCTTGTTCATTGTCAGTAGTTAATATCTGTGGTGCGCTTAGGACGTTAGCATTCTGGGAGCTTTGAGCGGCACGCACTAACACAGCCTGAGAAGGTATAGTTAAAGTTTCACCTATTGTTAGCGTTCCTGCGCTTGCTACAGCAGCTGTAAACCCTGAAAGGCCTCCAGGATTTTGAATTAACTGGGCTAAGTTATTAAATCCTTGTTGTGCAAATACTCCACCATCTTTTCCGCCTCCTGAGGTTAAAAAGTCCATTCCCAAATCGGTTTGGTCTGTCATCTGAACTTCAAGTAAGGTTGCTTCAACTAGAACCTGCCTTCTCTTAATATCAATCTGCTTTAATAGCTCAAGGATCTTTTCATAGTCTGCTTTTCCAGCAGAGATGATTAACGAATTTGTAGATGGATCTGCTGTAATAGAAATATTCTCACCAAGAGTAGCTGATTCTACACCACGTTCGTTTCTTGAAAGTCTTGATTCCCCAAGCCTTCTACTTTGGTTCTCTATTCTATTTAGTGCTGATGATGAGTTCGAGTTTCTAGAGTTTCGATTCCTGTTCCCGGTTAATAGAGAGGATGTTCTTGTATCTTCTGAGTCAGAGTTCATGCTTGCACGAGTATTTGAACTACTTCCTCCTCCTTCTCCGGATAATCCAGAGAGAACTTGTGCTAAGTCTTCTGCTTTTGCGTGCTGACATCTATAAACATAAAAGCGATTTCCTGATTTATCTACTTTGCTATCAAGTTGAGAAACAAGGGCTTTAATCCTTGCAGTTGTTTCCTCATCAGCTACTACAATTAGTGAGTTAGTTCTTTCATCAGCAAGAATTTTTGGAGCTCTTGTTCTAGGTGCAATTGTTTCCCCTGAAGCTAAGATCTGTGGTGGTGGCATTGCATTTTGTTGGGAAAGACTAACATTTGATGCTAGCTTTTCACTATTACTGGAATTAGCTCTGTTTCTGAGAAGTGATGAGTTCTCAGCTTTATTATCACTAAGTCCCAAAAGCTCAATAAGTTTTTCAGCAATAGCTTGTGCTTCTGCATTTTTAATAGGGATCATCGTCATGTCTTGCTCAGAGCTTGCTATGTCTATTGTGCCAACAAGCTCTTCGAGCCTTCTTATATTTTCCTCGCTGTCTATTATTATTAATGAGTTTGTTCCACCGTAGGCGTTTAGTAATCCATCGGGAGAGATGAGAGGCTGAAGAACCTGCTGCATATCTTCAGCACTTACATATTTAAGAGTTAAAAGTCTCGTCACTAGAGCGGGTGAAGGAGGGGATCCATCACTTCCTAAAACTGTAGGGATAGTGGTTTGTTTGGCATCTTTTGCAGGGATTATCTTCCAAAGGTTTTCCCCGATTGGGACGGATGTAAATCCTTTTAACATTAGAACAGACTCTAGAATTCTTAATGACTCTTCAGCGCTGACTTTGCCAGGTAGATATATAGTAACTTTCCCTTTTACTCTTTCATCAAGAATATAGTTTCTCTTTGTTTTTTTGCTGAAAACTCTGACGATGGAAGCTATCTCGGCGTTCTTTACACTAATCTCAGTTTCGGTCTCCTGGATACCTTCTTCTGAGGCATTTTCTTGAGCAAAAAGTGGAGTGCTCAAAGATGAAAGGATCGCCAAAGAGAGAATAACTACAGAATGCACAACTATACAATAACTTAAAACAAAATTACCTAATCTGATACTGGAATTCTTTATCTTCTCTATTGCGTTCCACCTGGACTGAAATAGAGCGCTCATTCCTTAGTTCCTCAAAAAGCTTCACGGCTTGGGTAATGTCAGCCAAGCTTGTTCCGTTAATACTTTTCAAAATATCACCATTTTTTAACCCTATAGTCTCAAACATACTTCCACTTTTAATAGCGAACAACCTTAGACCCACTGATTTTCCATCTTTAAAGTATGGCACTGCCCTAGCCTGGGTTAGTAGGAGCGGCAGATTAGATAGAGCTTCATCTAGCTCAGCCTTATTAACAACCATCGACTCGACAGAAGGAGCTGAGCTGCCTGCTGATGATGAAGAAGCAGAATCATCAAGAATAAGTGTAATGATCTCTCCATCATCTCTTTTGAGAGTTACCTTTTCGGATAAAACTTCCACAACAGAGGCTTCCCCAAAAACAGAGTCCCCTGAACTAAAAACATCCTGTTCAGTTTTCTTTGTATCTTCGATGATCGCGTACAAACCTCCCTGTGATAGAAAGGTGCCGATCAGAGCAAGTGATAATGGAGGCTTTGCAACTTTTGGAGCCTCTTGTTTTTCTCTTGCCGTTAGAGGGCCAAATATGTTTCTTGAGGAGATAATCTCAACTGAAGGTTTTGTTCTTGTTCCTCTCTCGGCACTGCCTTGTTCTATAGGAACAGATCCTGCTCGATCGAGAATTAATGTTTTGGTTCCAAGAACTGTCGAAATGCTGCTATATAAAGTATAGGAGAGCGCCAATAAGCAAAACAACCAAAGGCTCCTTTCAACCCACAAAGCTATCAATGAGACACGCTGAGGTGTGAGATAGCGATTAATTGCAATTGGGTCTAAGTAGAGATTCACTATAACAGTATTCTGCTACAATTTCTTAGATCGTGCCATGAGGCTAATTTATGGTTGGACGACCAGTTATGTAGCGGTTTAAACTCAAAGAATGGGGAAATCTTTAATCGTCATCGCTATTTTTTTAAGTCTCGCTCTAGCAGAGCCAAAACTTCTTAAAGATATTAATAATAATTTTGAAGCACTTAGTACGATTCATTTTGGGAAGTCCGGAAACAAGATGTTTTTCTCAAGGAGCACAGCTGAATATGGTGCTGAGCTTTGGGTAGAGGAAGGTGGAGTAGTTAGTCTTGTTAAGGATATTAATCCTGGCACAGCCGATTCAAGCCCATTTAATTTTAGAGCAGCAACTTTCAGTGGAACAGAAGGGGTTTACTTTTTAGCTGACACTGCAGCTGAGGGAATAGAGCTTTGGAAGTCAGATGGAACTGAAGGAGGCACTGTTCTTGTTAAAGATATTAATCCTGGTGTTGGTGATGCCTTTTTAGCCGGAGTCTTCCCTCTAAGTATGGAGGTTATTCCAGGAACTAATTTTATGTGGTTTGGGGCGAACAACGGGACTGGTGGAAATGAGCCGTGGATGACAGATGGCACCTCTGGTGGCACCACTTTAGTAACGGATCTATTTCCAGGCGCAACTGGATCCAACCCAAGAGATTTTTTCATTATACCATCATTTTTTACGATAATCCTTTTTACTGCTCAAACAGCTGCAACAGGTAGGGAGCCATATATTATGATTGCCGGTGGTATGCCCTCTATACTTTCAGATGTTAATGCTGGAGCTCCATCATCAAATCCATATGGATACTCATACAATGCCGATCAAAGTAAAATAGTCTTTGTCGCAAATACATCTGCTCAAGGAACTGAGCCTTGGCAAACTGATCTAGGATCAACCGGCATAGTTAAGGATATAGACGCATTACCAGCATATCACACATTTATGGCTGGTATTTCTCAAGGAACAGTTTTTGGAAGGTTAAGTCTTACTGGTGGTGGCTTTACATCCAGGGTATTTTTAACCGATGGTACAAATGGAGGCACAACCGAATTAAAGACAATAGACTGTCTCCCTGGTGGTTATCTTGCATTCATTTACAGTGAGTTCTTAAAGTTTTTTAGAGTTGTAAATGATAAAGTTGTTTTCCCGTGCTCAAATATAAGTAGCTCCACTGCATTCGCAGAGCCTTGGGTAACAGATGGAACTGTTGCAGGCACTAAAATGTTAAAAGAT
The DNA here is from genome assembly GCA_002343185.1 of Deltaproteobacteria bacterium UBA2409. GTDB lineage: Bacteria > Bdellovibrionota_C > UBA2361 > UBA2361 > DDRT01 > UBA2361. The sequence continues at coordinate 116,525 of DDRT01000004.1, read as the reverse complement.
ATCTTTCCTGGTGAGCAAGGATCTCAGATAGGAGATATGTATCCAGGAAATAATCGAATAATCATGCCAAGTAATGATGGAAACTCCGGGTTTGAACCTTGGACAACTGATGGCTCAGAAATGACTCTTCTAACCGATTTTAACCCTGGTGAAGCCAGCAGCTTTGAGTCTAATTCCGGCCTCTCCGGTATTTTGAGTAACAGCATGGGTAATGCAAGTGTATTGAGCCTTAGAAAGAAAAAAAGAATGTATGGAGTTCTCACTGATGGAATAGTAGCAACAGAGCTTTTCGACGATTCAGATACCACTAACACTGAAGACAGCAACCCAGCTTATTTTACTCCACTTGGAGATAATCTTATTTTTGTAGCCATAGATCCTAAGAAAGACGATGAGCTTTATATTACTGATGGCACTAAGCGTGGAACAAGACTACTCAAGAATATTGTAAAAGCTGGAGGTTCCTACGGATATGGTTTAGTCGAGCTCAGAAAACGAAGATCGGTTGTTTTTGCCGCTGAATCAACCGGAAACGGATATGAGCCGTGGATTACAAACGGAACAAGGAGAGGTACAAAGTTACTTAAAGACATTAGAGCCGGGTCAACTGGATCGATAAATTCGGTATTTTCAAACACTCACCGAAATAAGGTGTATTTTATAGCAAATGATGGAACAACTGGAGATGAACTGTGGGTTACAAATGGTAGAGCGAGCGGTACAAAGATAGTTAGGGATATCAGAGCAGGTGCAGATGGCTCCGATATAGCTGAATTTATCTCTTTTAGAGGAAAGGCTTACTTTAGGGCTAATGACGGAACGAACGGCCCAGAGCTTTGGGTTGTTAGTGGATCAAATGCTTCTCTTATGAGCGATATAAATCCTGGAGTAGTGGGCAGTTATCCAGCAAATTTTACTAAGGTAGGCAACAAGCTCTTCTTTACTGCAGCTGACGGGACTCATGGAGAAGAGTTGTGGGTCACAGATGGAACAACTGTAAGTATGGTTAAAGACATTATGCCAGGAGCTACGGATTCTTCACCAAGATATCTTACTGCATCTGGCGATATACTTTTCTTTAGAGCTGATGATGGCGTTAATGGAGCTGAACTTTGGAAGAGTGATGGAACAGCTGCTGGAACAGTTTTAGTGGCGGATATCTTTCCAGGTGTGGATGATAGCACAATCAGTAGCATTTTCCCATTTCCAGGTAAGCGTGTGTTGCTATCAGCAGAAAGTACTTCCAACAATAGAGAGCTTTGGATTGCTGGTGAATCTGGAGCAACACTTCTCAAGGATATTTATGTTGGAGTTGGAGGCTCGAGCCCAAGTAAGTTCATTAAGATACCTGGACGAAAGAGAGTTTACTTTACTGCAACGAGTGCTGAACATGGAACTGAACTTTGGGTAACAAATGGGAAAGCAGGTGGAACAAAGTTAGTTAAAGATATATATCCTGGTACTGAAGGAAGCACTCCTAATCGACTTACTCTATTTAAAGATATGTTAATTTTTTCTGCTGACAACGGAGTGAAAGGCAACGAGCCTTGGATAATTAGAGAGCCGTAAGCGGAGTGAGAAACGGGGGGCACCCCTGGAAGGCCTGAACCCCAAGTAGAAAAAATTAAATAACCCTCACCCTTGCACCAATAATCTTGGTGGATTTTCAAGTGGCATAACTAAAGGATTACTTGCGCCCGGTACAAAAATTTTATCTCCTTCCACTGTAGCGCAAGACTCTGAAACTTTTTTTGCTTCAAGTCCTGGAATCATGACTGAAGTGCCCTGTGGCGTTCTAAGAATCTCTGGCTTTGCTCCTCTAATTGGGCTTGGAAGGTAAACTAAGACTCGACTGTTTGAGCACACAACTCTAATAGGTCTTGTTTCAATTATTGGTTCTGCTTCACTTACTTTTGTTTCTATAACAGGCTCTTTTCTTTCAGAAGTAAGAACTATAGGTGCTGAGAGATACACAACTGCCTCCTTCTCCATCTCTACACTTGCTCTTTGGCTGGCTGCTTCAGTTAGATTTTGCCTGTTATAAAATGCAGCAATTTTTTGGTCATAGGCATAAAGCTGCTCATTGATCATTCGAATCCTTTCAGTTGCTTGAGCTGCAAAGGGTGAGGTTGGATACTTCTCTCTAACTCTAAGGAAGATCTCCTTTGCTTGTTTTATCGGAGTTGGATCTCGTCCTACCCCTGTAAACTGCTCTTCACTGGCACGTCCAGCTCTAAAAAGAGCGTAAGGTGCTTCTGGAGAGGTTGGTTTATCGGCAACGAAGTTTTCAAATGCTTGCTTTGCATCTGCAAACTCACCTGATTCATAACTAGAATCGGCTATCTTCACAGCAGCAAAATCAACCCAGGGACTATTCGGATATCCATCCTTTAATGCCTGAAAGGCTTCCTTCGCAATTGAATAAAGCCCGCGCTCATAGAGGCTTTTTCCTTCATTTAGTAGCTCTTCTTCTGGAGTATCAACCGTAAAGCCAGAAGCACTTACTTTTGCTTCAACAAGCTCACTTGGACCCTCCACATTGTCAGAAGAGCTACAAGCTAAGATAAGAAAGGACAATAAAAGATATCGCATGACAGCTTGTTTATACCCAAACACAGGGAGTTTTGCTATTTCCAAAACTTCATGTGTTTGGGGATGTGCGCCGTTTTCGCAAGAAAACGGGCCAGAAAAATCATAAACCCAAGCGATTAAGGGTTT